>JAPOWQ010000024.1 GCA_026707585.1 Chloroflexota bacterium
TGAAAAGTGTATCTATGAGAGGATGGTGTACTATCCAGGTATGCCACCCGATCCGCCATTGTCAGACAAAGCACTGTTGACACGCCTATCTTTTTTATGCGAGCAATTGGCACCACTGGGTATCGACATCGCGCCCGCTAATAATGGGGATCGAGAAGCTTGGCTAGAGAGACTGGCAGTTCTTATCACCTGTGCGCGTGCTGGTCGAATAGATGCAGCGCGAGACATTCATTAAGATGCTTGGAATGTGAGATTACTCTAAGTTTGTAGATAGACGGGGGTCCGCATATCATGAATGAGGAATCTGGGAGTTGCGAGCGCTCTAGCTGTCACACACAATGTGACCTGCCGTATAGTGGGTTCCTACGGCCTACGGGAGGTCGTTCCTGAATTTAGGCTTGATTGTGGACTGCCTTCCCACGCCAGACCAGTGGCTTACCAGTCTCCGCGTCAACGACGCCACTGATCTTTGGCGGGTTATTGAGATCGGCTCTGGCCTCGTCGAGTTGGGACTGGGTGAGACCGGTGGCCGCCAAATTTACATTTGAAAGTCCTGGGGCAATTGCCGGTAGGTGATTATTGATAACGTTCAGAGCTTCTTGGGGAAGAGGCATACCAGAGAATTCCGCACCAGACAGGTTCGAATCCTTAAGTACTGCACCGGCGAAATCGGCGCCTATCACCTTGGCCTTACTCAGGTCTGCTTTGATCAGCACTGCTCCGGTGAGATTGGCTGTAGACAGCACGGTCCCAGACAAGTCAGAGTTTCGTAGATTCGCGCCTGACAGATCTGCTCGCAATAGATTCGCGCCAGACAGCGCTGCATTCGACAGGACGGCAGACTGGAGATTTGCGGATGGCAGGTGTGCGCCTGTTAGATTGATAGCCCACATTGTAGCGTGAGCAAGATTGGGAGGGATCCTCACCAAGGCCAATCTGGAAAGATCCGATTCGCTCAGATCGACTTTGAAGTTCGCCGTTAATTCCGTGTTCCGACGTAATTCATCTCGAGAGCAGATTGCCTCCATGACAGCCTGAATATCTAGGCTTGGAAAAATGGCGCGGCTGTATTCTGCAATGGGTATGAGATTAGGTGCGCCAGATTGATCTTTGCCGAGCCTGTAGTCAGACTTCAAGTCCTGTGGATCCAGCGGCTTGTCGCCGTGTTGGTGATGCGGACGGCGGGCGAATGCACAGAACAACTGCATGACTTGGATATGGTAGTTATCTGGCTGCTCTGCTGCGAGGCGGTCGAGTGCGTAGATGCCGCCAAGACGTACTGAAAGAACGTCGCTGCCGAGCATCTCAGCGCCTCGCTGATACCGCTCGTTGAGAAGCGAGCGTTGGGCTGTAACTGCCTGCTGGTGTGCTGCGGACGCTTGACGCTCAGCTACACGACTACGCCAGACAGCGAGCACGGCTGCGACGATCCCGCCAATGACTAGACCAAGATTTCGTATAGTTGTGCTCCCTGACTCTAAGTCTCCTTGTGGGCCGGTTTGAAGCCACTCTCGAAAGATGATCGCCAATATCAGGAGTGCAGTCAGAATCAGAACTGAGATAACGGTGATGCGTCGCTCGACAATTGTGAGTACGGAGCTAGTCCTCGCGGCCAGCCAAAGCCCAAGTCGCTTAGCGACACTGACTGTTCTGCCGAGAATCTCTGACTTCAAGCGACCTCCGATGGTTTTGGCGATGTTGGACATGATAACTCTTGACACGAAACGCTTACTTATCCGTCTGGACCAGATTCATTCGCTCTGCGTAGCTCGAAGGGCGAGTTTCTTCCGCACAGATCAGACTGATCATCCTTCTTGGTCAATAGGCCGCCCGCGCCAGACTAGCGGCCGATCTGTCAGAGAGTCGACCACGCCGTCGAGATTGGGTGGACTGTGATCGTTGGCCTGGGCCTCATCTATCTGAGCTTGGGTGAGTCCTGTCGCTGGGAGGCTTCCCTCGGTCTGCGAAAAGACTGCACCGGACAGATCTGCTCGACTTAGATCTGCATCTCTTAAGTTTGCTCCCGATAGGTCCGCATAGTGAAGTTTCGAACAATAGAAACTTACGTTGGACAAGTCTGCACGGACGAGACTCGCTCTGAGCAGGCTCGCGTCTGTGAAGCTCGCGCCGGAGATTTGCGCATCGCATAGATTGGCATGCCATAGCTTGGCGCTGAATAGAAACGAACCAGTTAGACGTGACCCTCGCATATTTGCACGTATCAGGTTGACGCCAGTGAGTGATGCGTCTCTAAGGTCGGCGCCAGTCAGGTCTACCCCGAGCATTTTGGCATCCGATAGATCAACTCCTGTTAGCTTTGCGTGATTTAGAATCGCATGCGACAGGTTTGATTGGGAAATATCTGCACCTACAAGGGTTGCTTCTATGAGCCTGGCGTGCGACATATCAGAGTTGGTTAGATATGCGCGCGCCATTTGCGTAGCCGTCATTGTTGCATGAGAGAGTTTCGCGTGTGAGAGATCCGTATCGCTGAGGTCGGCACCTGTTAGGTCTGCTCCAGTCAAGTCGGTGCTGAAGAGACTGGTGTTTGGAATACTTGCGCCGCGGAGATTGAGTCGAACACCTTCGACCGTTTCGGTCTCGAGATCTCGCTGGCAGAGCAACCTGATAGCTGAGACGGCGGCCTGGATATCCTCGGGGGCAAGATCATTCTCTCGTTGAGACTCATCAGACTCTTCTTGATCGCTAGCCTCATTTGGCCTGCTTGAAATCGGGCGTCGCACGAAGTTGGAGAACCGGCTCACTACTTGGATGCGATACCGAGAGAGTTCGTCCATGGCGAGGCGTTCCAGAGTATAAATACCATCTAGACGAACAGCCAAGTTTGTGCTTTGAAGCATATCGGCACCCTTCTGGTAAAGCTGATTCGATAGTTCTCGCATCGCAGTCTCTGCCTGAAGCTGCGCAACGCGGCTACGCCATATAGCCAGTGGTAGAGCGACGATGGCTGCGAATACCAAGCTGAGATTGCGCACCGTAGTACTGCCAGACTCAAGGTTGGGCGGATCTGTCTGTAGCCATTCCCATAATAGAAGTGTAAGTATCACCGTCACTGCAAACACGATGAGAGTGATTGTCCCAAGTCGATCACTAGCGAAGCCGAAGGCCTTCCGAACGAGGCTTGATACAGAGCGGTCAAAACGTGCAGGCGCCTTCGTGATCCAGGTCCATCTTCGACGAGCCCGAGTAGCCAATGCCAATATCAAACGCTTGCGTGAAGGTTTAGACTTCACCAAAGACCGTAGCCTACCAACGAACAAGACGCTGAGTAGCTTCACTGATCAGTGACCAGAATCGCCGCGATCCGCCGCGCCACCTCATAAGAACACCCCACCTCGTCCACCTTCACTTCGCTCCCAACATCTTCCGATCCTGACACGACAATCTTATCTTCAATACCTGGAACCCACCCAGCCGGCAGTTTCATACCTTCGCCGGCACATTCCGCCAGTACGCCTGATCGTTCTGGTGGGTGTGGTATGCGCTCTCGCCCAGTGTGTCCACGGCGGCGCTCAAGGCCGAGCGCTCCGACCCCGTGCAGGCCCGTTCCACGACGCGACCTTTCTCCGGCTCACCACCTGACCCAAGTTGCCCCCAACTGGCCGTGAGCCACGCGTCGTCCTCAGCCGACTTCACCTCCACCACGCTGTGCTCCGGCTGTTCGTCGTTTTTGGGCTGCCCGCCGCGCTGACCCTGCTTCGACGCATACAGCCCAGAGTCGGGGCGCCCGGCCTCTTGGTCTTTCAGCTGCCCGACGCAGAACACCTCGGGTTTGAGCCCCGTGCCGACAGCGTTGAGCAGATTCTCCAGCGGCGTGTAGCTCGATGTTTCGACCGTCGCCCCACCCGACACCCGAATCTTCCGCAAATCCGCCAGGTAGACCTCAACGACCCCCGAAAACCCCACCATCCCACCCCGCCAACCTCGCCGCCCATTCCCCGTCACGCTACCCCGTCACCCCAGCCAGCGCGAGAGATCCACGGAGTCTTCCGAACACGCACCGCCTTGATCGCGCCGCTCCGTAGCGATACGTCGTCGATTCCATGCGAGGCGCACTCTGTCGTAGGCCGTTGACAGTCACGGTGTTGAGTGTTCTCTCAAGGTCGCCCATGCTTAGGCGTCGAAAGATTCCCGAGATCCGACGCTCCGCTGCACCACAGAGGCAACCCGTGCCCGAGCGCTCCAGCGAGCCGCATTCCGAAACTATGGCCACCGCTCAGAAGGTGAATCAGAAGCTCTGGCTCTGGTGGACGCTCGCCACCATCGCCGGATCGGCTTTGAGCTGGCTGGCAATCTGGGTGTTGCCAGGATGGCCCTCGGCCGTGCTTTATGGCGTCGGCGGTATCGGCGTGGGGGTTGCTGTGCTGCAGGCCGTGGTTCTACGCGGGCGCCTGCGGCATGCCGCGTGGTGGGCATTGGCAACGAGCGTTGCCGCCGCGTCGACTGGCATTGCGAGCATCCAGGTCAATACAGCCGTGTTCGGGCCTGCGCTGGATCTCGGAGCGGACGCCACCCTAACGCTCGCTTCGGGGAGCTACCTGTTGATCGAGCTGCCCCCGCTGGCCGGCGGTTTCTTGCTCGGCGCCTGCCAATGGCCGGTCTTGCGGCGGAGCTTCCGCCGGGCGGGCTGGTGGATTCCCGTCACCGGCCTGAGCCTGGTAGTTGGCAGGTTCACGGGCTTCGTCGCCTCCAACCTCGCGTTCGATCTCCCGGATCCCGAGCCCAGCGTGGCCCATCTCTTCGCGTTGATCGTGACCGCGCTCATCTTCGGAGCCGCCACCGGCTACACCCTGAGACGCCTCGGCCGCTCTTCCACGCCCTGACAGCCAGCAACAACACGACAATTCAGCCTCGCTCGATTGCTACCCCAGCCAGGGCGAGCCAACCACCAGTCTTCCCATCGACCACTGGCTCTCAATGTGCCCCCAGCCCCCCGCTCCGTGCTACCGTGCAACCCACACGGGCGGCCAGGCATCACGCATCCGATCCCCCATGGAGCCGCCCATGACGCCCGAACTTATCGGCATCCTCGCCGTAGGCGCCACCTTGATTGGCGTTGGCGCCACAATGATTGGCCTGCTGCTGGCCTTCTGGCGCGACGCCCGCGCCGATACGCAAGCGCTGCGAGTGGAAGTCAATACCGGCTTGGCCGAAGTCCGCGGCAGCCTGGACGACGTGCGTAAGGACGTGCAAGCGCTCACCGAGCGCGTGTCCCGCCTCGAAGGCGTCATCGAAGGCCTCTTTGGCCGACCCGGTGACCGCAACCGCCACGACGACGCCGCCTGACCCACTCGTGCGCCGAGCGCTTGCGACCAGTCACGCAGGTTCAATCCCGCGTTCCCCGCTCCGTACTAACGAGTCGACTCCAGGGCGGACTCCGTACACCTGCGCACGAAGGAGCCGCCCATGACCCCCGAACTCATCGGAATTCTCGCCGTCGGCGCCACCTTGATCGGCGTTGCCGCCACAATGATCGGCCTGATGCGCGCTGACATGGCGACGTTCCGGACTGAGATGCGCGCTGACAGCAAGGCCTTGCGAGCCGAACTCCGCTCCGACAACCAGCGACTGCGAGCGGACGTCAATGCCGGCTTGGCCGACGTGCGTAAAGACGTGCAGGCCCTAACCGAACGTGTATCTCGCCTCGAAGGCGTCATCGAAGGCCTCTTCGCCCCACGCGGCGACCGCGACCGCCACGACGACGCCGCCTAGCCAACCCCCGCGCCAGGCCCGAGCCCGAGCCTGTCGCCACGAAATACCGGCCCTTCACCGCTTCTCCCGCGTTCCACGGCCCGTGCTACCGTCAAACCCACAAGGGCGGCTAGGCATCCAACACCCGATCCACCTCTGGGAGCCGCCCATGACCCCCGAACTCATCGGCATCCTCGCCGTCGGCGCCACAATGATTGGCCTGCTACTGGCGCTCTGGCGCGATGCCCGCGCCGACATCCAGGCCTTGCGAGCCGAGGTCCGCGCTGAGTTTGCCCAGGTTCGCGACGACCTGGCCGACGTGCGTAGGGACCTACAGGCCCTGACCGAGCGCGTGTCCCACCTCGAAGGTCGCATGTCCCGTCTCGAAGGTGTTATCGAGGGCCTCTTCGCCCCACGCGGCGACCGCGACCGCCACAACGACGCCGCCTAGCCAACCCCTGCGCCGGGCCCCAGCCCGAGGCTGACGCCACGAACTGCCGGCCCTTCAGCGCTACTCCCGCGTTCCAGTGCCCGTGCTACCGTCAAACCCACTCGGGCGGCCAAGCATCAAACATCCGATCCCCCCATGGAGCCGCCCATGACCCCCGAACTCATCGGCATCCTCGCCGTCGGCGCCACCTTAATTGGCATTGGCGCCACCATGATCGGCCTGCTGCTCACCTTTCGGCGCGATACGCGCGCCGACATGGCGACGTTCCGAGCCGAGATGCGCGCCGACATGCAAGCCTTCCGCAAGGAAGTCCAGGCTAACTTTGCCCAGGTCCGCGGCGAGCTGGCCGACCTGCGGAAGGACCTGCACGCGCTGACCGAGCGCGTGTCTCGACTCGAAGGCGTCATCGATGGCCTGTTCGCCCCACGCAGTGACCGCGACCGCCACGACGCCGCCGCCTGACGCCATTCCCGTCATCCACCCCACCAACCGCCCAATCCACAAACCACCCACCTGGTAACGCCCGAGCCCCGGGCCCCGTGGCCCAGGCTGCGTGCATGTGGCCCAGGCTGCGCGCAGCCCGCGCTACGTGAGGCCCCCAAAACCCAACCATCCTCACCCGCCATCCATTCCCGCGATTCCCGGCTCCCCATCTCCCGATCTTTTCTCACTCCTCACCACTCTCAGCTCACTCCTTCCCTGGCCACTTGCCATCCTTCCCCAGTGAGTGTACACTATCCGAGTAAGCCGTGCAACCCGATCCCCAATGCCCGCCGCCAATCTGGCGAACTCCCGCGTCCGATCGCTAGGCCCCAACACGCCAAAAAACCGCCAAAAAAGCGCCCCGCCGCGCCTCAAGAGTTTTTTGGAAAAAACTCTTACCGCGCGCGAGACCCCCACTATCGCCCTCCGACCGGCAGCTCTCTTCACCGGCTCCCGCACCCCGCCAAAGCATGTCCCGGCGCAACCCTTCTCTCCCCCGTCCACCTCTGCCTCCCTCGCCCGGTGGGAGAGGGTCGGGCTGAGGGTCTTCCGGGCAACCCGTCACCGGAAACCTCCAGCGCCGCAGCCCACCCCAGCCTCTCGCGCCCAGCACGACCCTCAGCTCAATCCTTCCTCGCCCCCCAAATCCGCCAAATCTCACGCCCGGCGCGGCCGGAAACCCCCTACGGGTTTCCGGCCGCGCCGGGCGTGAGTACCCCCATAAACCGATGCCCGACCGTGCCAAATCACCCTCACGACACCACAGAAACCGGCGATAATCGGATAGCCGATCCGCTGCCTGGGAGGACCCGGTGAACCACCGCCGCCTCCTAATCCCCGTCCGCCGCTTGGTCCTGGTCGGCTCCCTCCTGGCCCTGCTGCTCTCGCCCGCCGCCCAGGCCCAACCCTCCGCCGTCATGACCCTCGAACTCGACGGCTTCATCGACCCCAACGCCGCCCGCTACGTAGCCCGCGCAATCGACGAAGCCACCGACGCCGACGCCGCCTTGCTGGTCATCCAACTCAACACCCCCGGCGGCCTCGCCCAGTCCGCCCGCGAGATGGTCAGCGTCATCCTCGAGTCCCCGCTGCCTGTCGCCGTCTTCGTCACCCCCCGCGGCGCCCAGGCCGCCTCCGCTGGCATGTTCGTCATGGCCGCCGCCGGCGTCGCCGCCATGAGCCCCGGCACCAACGTCGGCGCCGCCTCGCCCATCGACGCCACCGGCCAGGACGTCCCTGAGACTCTGGCCTCCAAGGTCCTCCAGGACACCCAGGCCTTCGCCCGCAGCATTGCCGACGCCCGCGGCCGCGATCCCGCCCCCCTCGAAGCCGCCATCACCGAAGCCCGTTCCTACTCTGCCACCGAGGCACTTGAGCTCGGTCTGGCCGACGTCCTGGCCGACGACCTTTCCGACTTGCTGCGCCAGATCAATGGAGCATTCGTGCCCACCGCCGCCGGCGAAGTTCCGCTCAACATCACCGACGCCCCTATTCAGCCCGTCGACCGAACACTCCTGGAGCACTTCCTCTCCGTCGTCGCCACCCCCAACCTTGCCTTCATCCTCCTCACCGTCGGCGGCATCGCCCTCCTCATCGAGCTGTCCAATCCCGGCCTGGTAGTCCCCGGCGTCACCGGCGCCATCGCGCTCGGTCTGGGCTTCGTGGGGCTCGGACAGCTCCCCGTCAACTGGCTCGGTGTTGCGCTTCTCCTCATCGCCCTCGGCCTGTTATTCCTCGAGTTCCAGGAACCCGGAGCCGGCGTTTACGGCGCTGGCGCAGGGATCACCTTCATCGTCGCCGCCATCCTGTTGGCCGGCGGCGCCCTGCGACCCGTCGAGTTGGACTTCCCCGGTGCCGAGACCTTCACCGTCAGCGTCTGGGTTCTTGCCGCCATGGGCGCCATCCTCGCGGCCCTCACCGCAACCCTGATCGTCATGGCCAAAACCGGCAAACCCGCCCCTTACCGCAGCCCCTTCGAGCGCACCGCCCTCGTCGGTCGCCGCGGCCTCGTAACCCGCCGGCTGGCCCCTGAAGGCGAAGTCCAGCTGCTCGGCGAGTACTGGCAGGCCCGCCTCGCAGCCGAGGGCGACACCGCCGCCATCGAGGAGGGTTACGCTGTAGAGGTAACCGCCGTGGACGGCACAACGCTGATGGTCAGACCCGCGGACGACGAGCCCAATCCGGACCAACCCGGGGCAACGCAGCCCCCAGCCAGCGCGTAGCCAGGGAGACAGCAATGGCAATCATCAACTTCATCCGCGACTACGAGCGCCTGGCTCGGTTCCGGTTCGGACGCTTCGAAGGCATGCTCGGCCCCGGCATCGTCTTTGCCGTTCCGATCGTCCACCAGATCACCCGCCTCGACACCCGCACCGAGGTTCTGGACATCCCCCGCCAGACCAACATCACGCGCGACAACGCGCCCATCGAGATCGACTTCCTGGTCTACATGCGCGTGGATATCAATCAAGCCGAACGAGCCGTCCTGGAAGTCGAGAACTACCACCAGGCCGTCGTCGGCCTCGCCACCACCACCCTCCGCGCTGTAATCGGCGACATCGCCCTGGACGACGTGCTCTCCCAGCGCGAACGCATCAACGAATCCATCCGCTCCAAGCTCGACGCCGAAACCGAACGCTGGGGCATCAAGGTCACCAACGTCGAGATTCGCGAAATCGATCCGCCTCGCGAAATCCAGGACGCCATGAATCGCCAGATGTCCGCCGAGCGCGTCCGCCGCTCCGTCATCCTGGAAGCCGAAGGCACCCGTCAGTCCGACATCACCGTCGCCGAGGGCCAGAAGCAGGCTGCCATCCTGCAGGCCGAGGGCAGCCGCCAGGCTGAAATCCTTCAGGCCGAGGGCGACAAGCAGGCCGCCGTACTTCGCGCCGAGGGCTTCGCCGACGCCTTGCAGCGCATTTTCGAGACCGCCCGCGGCATCGACGACAACACCATGCGCCTCCAGTACCTGGACACTCTCAAGTCCCTCGGCGCCAGCCCCGCCTCCAAGTTCATCTTCCCGCTCGAGTTCACCCAGATGCTCGGCAACCTCGCCGGCCGCCGCGACTCCGACGACTAAGCCTCCCGGCGCCTAGGTCTCAGTCATTTGGCGGGATTCGTCAGTCGGCCTGGGTGTCCAGCCGCCGCGTCATGATGATCTCCCCAAAGTGCCGCCGCACCAGGTTGAACACCCACTGCAACCGCCGCGGATCCGCCACAAACCCATGCCGCCGAAACAGGGCCTGCGCAGCTTCGTTGTCGGCCTCAACCCGCAGGGTGACCTGGTGGTAGCCCCGTGACCTGGCCAGTTCGATCACATGGTCCAGCAACGCCGAACCATGCCCGCGGCGGCGAGCCGGCGGCGATATCGCCAGCGCGCTGATGTAGGCCTCACGCGAGTGCAGCCAGTGCGGCGGCAACGGCGGAATATGAAACGCCACCCACAGCGCCCGCCACGGCCCCAACACCCGAGCCATCGCCAGGAAGGCCTTCAGCCCTGTTATCGGCGTCGACCCGTTGTCCCAGCGAACCAACACCAGCCCCTCGCACACGCCTTCGCGCTCTGCCAGCCAGGCGTTCGGCATCGACCCAAAGGCCCGCAAGCCGTGTCCCACAGCCCGCGCCGCCTGCCGGTCGCGCTCGCCAAAGACGCGCGTGAAGGTCTCCGGGAAGGCATCCAACATCAGCCTTCCCACAACTTCGGCGTCAGACTCCGATGTGCTCGCCGGCCGCAGGGTTTGCATACGTCAACCGCTGACTCGTACTCGAGGCGGCGGCCTCATTCTAGGCGCCGGCTTCAATCGCCCTCCTGCGTCTAGCGCTCGTCGAGGACCTCGAACCCAAACACCGAAGCCGTCCGCAGGCTGAAGTGCAACGAGACCGCCCGATCCACCGGCAGCTGACCGCCGCCGCTCCATCTCACCGTGGCGTCCAGCTGATCACCAGTGATCGGCTGGCAATCCGAAACACCCAGCCCCGGAATCTCCGACCATTCCTCGTCCGCCACGCCAACGCGCAGGCTGCCGCCTGGCTGCACCCTGCAGTTCACGCGCAGCCCGCTGCCTGCCAGCCGCACCGGCGGCGTCCAGAACTCGCCCTCGGTAGCCGCGTGAATTCCCGCCAGCCGTCCCCTCGTCCAGGTGCACCAGCAGATGCCGCTGTCCGCCAGGTTGGCTGGGAACTTGTGAGGGAAGCTGTAGCCGCCGTATGGCAGTCCTACCCGGTCGTCGGGCAGCGGAACCAGCCCAGTGCCAACGAACATACTGCCGCCGTCCACGCTCCCAGGTGGACCGACCGGTAGCACCGGATTGCCGGGAGTCCAGGACCACGCCACCCCGTCCACGCTGGTCGCCATGCCGATGGTCGTCTGGTCCGTGGCCCGGTCATACAGGGTCGGGAACATCAGGTGCGTGGTCGGATCACCGGGATAGCCAGTCTTGCCGTTCGTGTACAGGTCCGTCTGCTCGGGGTTGACTGGCGACGCCGTCAGCACGTCCTGCGGCAACGGCCAGCGGCTGAAGTCCTTCGTCTCCGCCCGCGTGATCGTGCGCCGGCCCCACGACCAGCCCCGCCCGTACCAGACGTACTGCTTCCGCAGCGCGTCCCACTCCACCACCTGCAGCGTGTCGCTGCTGAACACCACCGCTGGCTCGTCCTGAACGGTCCAGTTAAGCCCGTCGGGTGACGTACCCACGTACATCGCCCGCACGTGGCTATCGTCGGTGGTCCGCGGGTCTATCGCATCGGGACGCTCCCGCCGAGCGACCTCGACGACTCCAGGCGTTGCGTCGCCGTACCAGAACATCTTGTAGCGGTCCTCAGGCGGAGCGTCCGGATCCATGAACGGGCTCGCCCCGTGTAGTCCCATCGCCCCCACGGTTTCGCGGCCAAGCGAGATGTTGGTCTCAGTAGATCCATCCCACGACCCGATCCCCAGCCTGGGCTTTGTCCAGTTGAATCCGTCCTCGGACTCCGCGTAGCAAAGCAGTCCAGCAAATACCGGATTCGGCCAGGCCAACTTCGGGCCAATCTCCGGATCCCAGTGATCCGGGGGCACTGCCTCGTACCAGAGCCGATAGCGGCCGTCTTCGCAGATCACCTTCGGCCACCACACCAGCTTTTCCCAGGGCTCAGTGGCCTTCAGCACCGGATCGGTCCGCACCCCCGGCTCAGCCCGCAATTCAACCCCTCGCGGCACGGCCGGAAAGTCGGCATGGAGAGACGTTGGATTGGTCAGCCCCCACGCGCCGTGAGGGCGCCCATCGTCGTCCACCCAATTCGCCCGACCCGGATGGACGAATCTGTAGTCGACAAACGGGTGATAACCGACCGCTACCGGCAATGGTGTCGCCAGGCCCGGATACAGATTCTCGATACTCATGTTGTTTACCTTCGGCAGCGAATCTTTGACGGCGAACTATATACCGGTCGCAACGCCTGGCGTGCTATACACCATCGGCCGCCTCGCCCGGACGATCCGATGGCACGAACCCTACCCGCCAACCGTATCTACGACGAACTCGGCGTGCCGCGCGTCATACACGCCGGCGGGCCAACTACCGCCCACGGCGGCTCGCTGATGCTGCCTGAAACCTTCGAGGCCATGGCCGAGGCGGGACGCGCTTTCGTCACGCTCGACACGCTGAACCGACGCGTCGGCGCCTACATCGCCGAGGTCACCGGCGCCGAGGCCGGCATGGTGGTCGCCGGCGCGGCCGCCGGCATGGTCATCTCGATGGCGGCCTGCATGACGGGCACTGATATCGCCGCTGTCCGGCGCATTCCGGACACGACCGGTCTCAAGGATGAACTGGTCATCCAGAAGATCCATCGCGGCCCCTATAGCCACATGTACAGTTTCACAGGGGCGCGTTTCATCGAGGTCGGCAACGTCAACTCTTGCCTGACCGAGGAACTCGAAGCGGCCATCACGGAACGAACCGCCGCCGTGGCTTTCCTCTTCGCGCCGGGGACCCCTCGCGGCGGCTTGACCCTGCCGCAGGTGGCTGAAGTCGCCCACGCGAGAGGCGTCCCCGTCATCGTTGACGCCTCGATGACCGTCCCGCCGCGCGACAACCTTAGGCGCTTCATCCGTGAGGGCGCCGACCTTGTCGCCATGAGCGGCGGGAAAGTCATTCGCGGTCCCCAGGCCAGCGGGCTCCTCTACGGCCGCGCGGACCTCATCGAGGCGGCGCATCTCAACAACAGCCCCAACCACGCCATCGGCCGCCCCTCCAAGATAGCCAAGGAAGAAATGGTCGGCCTCTACGCCGCCCTCCGCAGCTACATGGACTCCGACGAGGAGGAGATGCTCCGCGAGTTCCACGAACTCGTCGAGATCATCGTCGACGACGTCGGGGAGCTAGACGGCGTTCGCGCCACCGTCGAGTTCGACGACGACCGGTATTTCGTGCCCACAGCGGTCATCGGCTTCGAGCCTGACTGGGAGGGGCCGGAACCTCAGGAAGTCGTCGACGCCCTCCTCGCCGGTGACCCACCCATCGTCGTCCGTTTCGACCCCTCGCGCGGCCTCGTCGAAGCCGCCTCCGCCAACCTGCAACCCGGCGAACCCGAAATCATCGGCCAGCGCCTGCGGGAGATTCTGACCGCCGATTAGGCCCAGCCTGCGCTTGCGCTGAATGCGTGGCGCTACTTCCCGCGGACAAGCGACTGAACAAACGCGGTCGCCGCGGCATGAGCCTCCGGAGTCGCAGTTCCAGGATCGCGCAGATGGGCGGAGGTTGGTTGATTGGCCCAGAGTCCGCCGGCGGGCGCCGTAGCCTCCTGGCACAGCTGCTCGTACAGCGTGAATTTGGCATGGCGATCCTGCTCGGCCAGGCACCGCCTGAGCAACTCGAGGAAGGCGGGATCGTGTTCGCGTAGATTCCGAACGGCAGCTTTCTCGCCTTCCCACCGCTCACGCCGAATGGCGAAATACCCGGTAAGGACGTCGTTGAGTCCATAGAGCAGCCGAACGTCCAGTGCCGTCACGTAGTCCGAGTCGTCCGACGCCAGCATCCGCCGATTGTGCTGCCGGTCGTAGTTGATCTTGTGCCAGGCGCGATAGGCGTCGCTTCGAGTCGGTGCAAATGCTGCGTCGGGCCACTGTTGAGCCGCTCTCTGCGCCCGCACCAGCCGTCCGCCCTGATCAACAAGGATTCGGGTGCTTGCAAGAAATGCCGCTACCCGCCGAACCCATTCGTTGGCATCCAGCGCAAGATCGGCGTCGGATATCGATTCGACCTCGCTGGTCGTGGCGAACAACAGATCGCCCATCCGACCTTCGATCCACGTCACGCCAACGCGCAGATTGGACCACTTCTCGACAACCACGACTAACAGGTCGATGTCACTCGAACCTGTCAACGTCGAGTCGTGACCAGATCCCCCCAGGGCCGCGCCCGCGACATCGGGATGCGACCCAAGCCGCTGCACGACGTCATCCAGCGTTGCCCCGCTCGCCGGCGATGGCGCGGCACGATAGCTCGGTCGGCGTACATCTTCGTGCGTAGTGTTTGGAAGATTCTCAGTCATTTTGGTCGAGGTAGCTCGGGACGCGACTCTCGAGCGCCCTGCCCCGGATAGCAGCATCGCCCTGAGCACATCCTAGAATCATTCGACTATGGCCACCCTTCCCAAGAGCGGCACCCGCGCGGGCTTTGAGATTGGCGCCGACTTTCAGCCGGCCGGCGGCCAGCCCCAGGCTATCGACCAACTCGTCGACGGCATCCAAGGCGGCCATCGGGCGCAGACTCTGCTGGGCGTAACGGGCTCGGGCAAGACCTTCACGATCGCCAACGTCATCCAGCGTATCCAGCGTCCGGCGCTGGTGCTGGCCCACAACAAGACGCTGGCCGCCCAGTTGGCCACCGAGCTCAAGGAGTTTTTCCCCGGCAACGCCGTCGAGTACTTCGTCAGCTACTACGACTACTACCAGCCCGAGGCCTACATCCCCCGCAGCGATACCTACATCGAGAAAGAGACCGACATCAACGCCGAGATCGAGAAGCTGCGCTACTCCACCACCCGTTCACTGTTCGAACGGCGCGACGTTATCGTGGTAGCCACGGTCTCCTGCATCTACGGCATCACGCCGCCGGAAGACTATGGCGACATGAGCCTGTCGCTGGAAGTCGGCGGCGAATACGACCGCACCCGCCTGCTGCGCGTCCTGGTGGGCCTTCAGTACACCCGCACCTCGGCCAGCCTGGAGCACGGCCGCTTCCGCGTGCGCGGCGAAGTGCTGGAGGTCTACCCGCCCTACGACGACTTCGTGCTGCGGCTGGAGTTCTTTGGCGATGAACTCGAGCGGGTGGTCCGCCTGGAACCGCTCACTGGCGAGATCCTGGAGGAACTCCCCAGCGTCACCATCTACCCGGCGCGCTTCTACGTCACCCCAATCGAGCGCCTGCAGCGCGCAATCGAAGCCATCGGCCAGGAACTCGACGAGCAACTCGCCCGGCTTGATGCCCGAGGCAAGGTGCTCGAAGCCGCCCGCCTGCGCCAGCGCACCAACTTCGACATGGAGATGCTGCGAGAGACCGGCGGCTGCACCGGCATCGAGAACTACAGCCGCCACCTCAACGCCCGTGAGGCCGGCGACCCGCCCTGGGTGTTGCTGGACTACCTGCCAGAGGACTACCTGCTGGTCGTCGACGAGTCCCACGTCACGCTGCCCCAGGTTCGCGGCATGCTGGCTGGCGACCGTGCCCGCAAGGAGTCGTTGATCGAATACGGCTTCCGCCTGCCCTCCGCCTTCGACAACCGCCCCCTATCGTTCGAGGAATTCGAGCAGCACATCAAGACCGCCGTCTTCATGTCCGCCACGCCGGGGCCCTACGAATACGAGCACAGCGAACAGATTGTCGAACAAATCGTCCGCCCCACCGGCCTCGTCGACCCGGCCATCGAGGTGCGCGCCACCGAGGGCCAGATTGACGACCTCATCGCCGAGATCAACAAGCGCGTCGATGTCCACGAACGGGTGCTCGTCACCACGCTCACCAAGCGCATGGCCGAGGACCTCGCCGAGTACCTCGCGGAGATCGGCGTCAAGGTGCACTACTTGCACTCGGAGATCGACACCCTGGAACGCGTCGAGATCCTCAGCGACTTGCGTCGCGGGGTCTACGACGTGGTGGTGGGAATCAACCTGCTGCGCGAAGGCCTCGACCTGCCCGAGGTCAGCCTTGTCGCCATCCTGGACGCCGACAAAGAGGGCTTCCTACGCTCGGAGACGTCGCTGATTCAGACTATCGGCCGCGCCGCCCGCCACCTGCACGGACGCGTCATCATGTACGCCGACCTGGTCACGCACAGCATGAAGCGCGCCATCGACGAGACCTATAGACGACGCAGCCTGCAGGTGGTCTACAACGAGCAGCACGGCATCACGCCGGCATCCATAGTGAAGAGCCTGCGCGACCTAACCGAACGCGTGGCCCAGGAATCCGGCCACGACGGCCTGGCCCGCGCCGCCGAAGAGTCCCCCGCCTACGACATCGGCTTCCGCCGCACCAACGACCTCTCCCGCGTGGAACTGGCCCAGACCATCAAGGACCTGGAGCGTCAGATGCGCCTGGCCGCCGACAGCCTGGCCTTCGAGAAAGCCGCCGCCCTCCGCGACCAGATCAGCGAACTCCGCCGCGACCTCGAAGAAGCCAGAGTCTAATCGTCAGCGCCCTCAAACCAGTCGGTTAGGCCGGCGGCGCGGAAGTCGCAGGCGCGGTTTGGCTCTCGCGTTCGGCCGAGAGCTGAGCCTGGGAACTGCGAGCAATCGCGCTCGTGATGATGGTCTGGGTCAGCTTGTCCAGCCGCAGATTGATGGCGGCAGCGTCGGCTCGCTCGCGTTCCTCAAGCTTTGCGATGTCCGCGCGTATGGTGACGGTGTCGTTGCGCTGGCGTTCCTCCAGCCTCGCGATGTCCGCGCGCATGGCGACAGTGTCGTCGCGCTGGCGTTCCTCCAGCCTCGCGATGTCCGCGCGCATGGCGACAGTGTCGTCGCGCTGGCGTTCCTCCAGCCTCGCGATGTCCGCGCGCATGGCGACAGTGTCGTCGCGCTGGCGTTCCTCCAGCCTCGCGATGTCCGCGCGCATGGCGACAGTGTCGTCGCGCTGGCGTTCCTCCAGCCTCGCGATGTCTGCGCGCATGGCGACAGTGTCGTCGCGCTGGCGTTGGTCCACCTTCACCATTTCGG
>JAPOWQ010000058.1 GCA_026707585.1 Chloroflexota bacterium
CTGAGGTGTTCACCATGTCTCCGAACACCTGTCTACCATGTCTCCGGTCTGGACACTCCCAGAGGGAGAGGGAGAAAGACCGGCCCCGCTTTCGAAGTCGAGGCGGCTTCGCAAAGGTCTCCACGGGGAGAGGGAGCAAGAGCGGCCCCGCTTTCTAGGTCGAGACGGGGTTGTGCAAAGGTCTGCTCAAGGGAGAGGGAATGAATGGCGCCGACGGTGGCGATTTTTTGTCGGGGTTTCCATTCAGTTTCTCCGCTCAGGAGGTGGCAGGTGATTGGGGGCAGCGGGGGGGCGATGGCGATGGTGAATTTTTCGCCATGCGAGGTGGTCCTTGCTCCGCTGGGAGGGCCTGGGCGGTATTGTCGCAGGTTGCCCGGGGGGATGGGCGAGGAGTGAGCCGAGCGCAGTGACGAGTGAGCATGTGTGTGTGAGCGTGATGGGCGCGCGGGCGGTTAAGGGTGATCTGGGGCTCGGGCGGGCGATCCGCTCCTTCCCTCTGCCCGTGGATGTCCACACCGGACGCAGGCGCTGATGACCGACTCTTCACGCCCGGATACGAGCGACGGCCTCGGCGGGGGAATCGCGGCGGCGGCGGGTATCGTGCTGGCTTCCATTGCCCTCAGCCGGCTGCTGGGGTTTGTCCGCCAGGCCGCGATCAACGCGCAGTTTGGCGTGGGACCGGAGGCCGACGCCTGGTATGCCGCCTTCCGCATACCGGACACCATTTTCATGCTGCTGGCGGGCGGCGCGCTGCTCTCGGCCGTAATCCCGGTCTACGCCGAGGTGAAGTCGCGCGGCGATCCCGAGGCCCTGCGCCAGCTGCTCAGCGGCGTGGCCACGCTGGTGTTCCTGGCCAGCGCGGCCCTTGCCGCGCTTGGCGCGCTGCTGGCGGAGCC
This sequence comes from Chloroflexota bacterium, assembly GCA_026707585.1. Lineage (GTDB taxonomy): Bacteria > Chloroflexota > UBA11872 > UBA11872 > UBA11872 > UBA11872. The sequence goes on from JAPOWQ010000058.1 coordinate 897, forward strand.
GCTGATGTCGGCCATCGCCCCCGGGTTCCAAGCCAGCACGCACGACCTGGCGGTGGACGCTTCGCGCTGGCTGATGGTGTCCCCGGTGTTGCTGGGGCTCAGCGCCCTGGCCAAGGCGGCCCTGCAGGCGGAACGCCGGTTCGTGCCGCCGGCCCTCAGCCCGCTGCTCTACAACGTGGGCATCATCATCGGCGCGCTGGTGCTGGCCCAGGCGTTGGGACTGCAGGGCCTTGTGTGGGGGACTCTTATCGGCGCCGCCCTGCACCTGGGCGTGCAGGCGCCCGGGCTGGCATCGTGGGGCCGCTTCAGGTTGACCTGGGGCCTGGCGAATCCGGATGTTCGACGGGTGGTGGCTCTCATGCTGCCGCGGCTCCTGGGCGTGGCGGTGCTCCAGGCCAGCCTGATCTACGTCAATATCCTGGCCTCGCTCCAGGGGCCGTCAGCCGTCGCCGCGCTCAACAACGGCTTCCTGCTGATGCTGCTGCCGCTGGGGGTCTTTGGCATGGCGCTGGGAGAGGCCGCGCTGCCTGAACTGGCCGGGCGCTGGGCGGGCGGCGACCGCGAGCTCTTTGCCGCGCGGGTGAGCGGCGTGGCCCGCCACATCGTCTTTCTAAATCTGCCTGCCGCGGTCGTTCTCGCGATCCTGGCCGAACCGCTGGTGGCGGTGCTCTTTCAGCGCGGCGCATTTGACGCCCACGCCACCGAGATCACCGCTACGGCGCTGCGATTCTTCGCGATCGGCCTGGCCGGGCACGCGGCCGTGGAGATCCTGGTGCGCGGCTTCTTTGCGATGCAGGACACCCGGACCCCGGTTGCCATTGCTGCGAGCTCCCTGGCGTTCCACATGGTGCTGTCCTGGTTCCTGGCCCAGTGGCTCGGCATCGGCGGAATAGCCCTGGGCCTGTCCATCGGGGTGCTGGTGGAATCCGTGCTGCTGGCGCTGATCCTCCGTCGGCGCGGCGGCCTGCAGGTCGGCACACCAGAGCTTCAGGTGGGGGCCACGGCCTTGATCGCCGCCGCCATGATGGGCCTGGTGATCGCGGTCCTGCGCGTCTCCACCTGGACCGATGGCCCGATCGGGATCGACTCCGCCCTGCTCCTGGCCGCCTACCTGGCCGCGGCGGCTCTGGCCTATCTCGCCGTCGCCTGGCTGCTGGCCAGCCGCGAACTGACCGAGCTGACCACCCGCCTCTCCCGCCTCCGCCCGCGCTAGGCCGCCTGCCGCCGATAGAATCTCTCATGTCCCAGACGCTTTCCCTGGCCCAGGCGCGCACTCGCAACTTCTGCATCATCGCCCACATCGACCACGGCAAGTCGACGCTGGCCGATCGCATGCTGGAGCTCACCGCCACCCTCAGCCGCCGCGAGATGCGCGAGCAGGTCCTCGACTCCATGGACCTCGAACGCGAGCGCGGCATCACCATCAAGGCCCACCCGGTCCACATGCGCCACCAGGTTGGCGGGGTCGAGTACGCGCTCAACCTGATCGACACGCCGGGGCACGTCGACTTCAGCTACGAGGTCTCCCGCTCCCTGGCCGCCTGCGAGGGCGCTGTGCTACTGGTCGATGCCACCCAGGGCATCGAGGCCCAGACGCTGGCCAACGCCTACGCCGCCCTCGAACTGGACCTGACCATCATCCCGGTCGTCAACAAGACCGATCTCCCCACCGCCCGCACCGAAGAAGTCGCCCGCGAGTTGACCGATTTCCTCGGCGCCGACCCCTCGGAGGTCGTCCGCGTCTCCGCCAAGACCGGCGACGGCGTCCGCGGCCTCCTCGACCGCATCGTTGACGAAACCCCACCGCCCCCTGGCGATCCAACCGCCCCCCTCCGCGCCCTCGTCTTCGACTCCGCCTACGACCAGCACCAGGGCGTCGTCGCCTACGTTCGCGTGGTCGACGGCCGGCTCCAGCGCGCCGACCGCCTCCAACTCGTCCAGGCCGGCACCCGCGCCGAAGCCGTCGACGTCGGTGTCTTCGTCCCCACCCGCCGCCAGCAGGCTGTCCTCGGAACCGGCGAAGTCGGCTTCGTGGCCACCGGCCTCAAGGACACGCAGGACGTCCCCGCCGGCGACACTGTCGCTCCGCTTGGCGCCGACGGCATCCAGCCGCTTCCCGGCTACCGCCAGCCCAAACCCCTGGTATTCGCCGGCCTCTACGCCACCAATCCCGAGCACTACCCCGACCTCCGCGACGCCCTCGAACGCCTCCGCCTCAGCGACCCCGCCCTTACCTTTCAGCTCGAAAAGTCGTTGGCCCTCGGCTTCGGCTTCCGCGCCGGCTTCCTGGGCGTCCTGCACATGGACATCGTCCGCGAGCGCCTGGAGCGCGAGTTCGGCATCGAGCTCGTCATCACCACCCCTCAGGTCGAGTACGAGGTCGAAGCCCGCGACGGCGCCATCACCCTTCTCGACAGCCCCGCCGACTTCCCCGAGCTCTCCCAGATCGCCGCCATCCGCGAACCCTGGATGCGCCTCAGCATCATCACCCCCACCGCCTACATCGGCCGCGTCAGCGAGCTCCTGGCCAACCGCCGCGGCTCCCACCACCGCATGGAGCACATCGAGCCCACCCGCGTCCTCATCGAATACGACCTGCCCCTGGCCGAAATGCTCACCGGCTTCTTCGACACCCTCAAGTCCGTCAGCCGCGGCTACGCCTCGCTCGACTACAACTTCCTCGGCTACCGCGAAGCCGACCTCGTCCGCCTGGACATCCGCGTCAACGGCCAGGTCGTCGACGCCCTCTCGACCCTGGTTCTCCGCGACCAGGCTCCCGTCATCGGCCGCGACCTCGCCCTCCGCATCCGCCGCGAAATCCCCCGCCAGCTCTTCGAAGTCGCCGTCCAGGCCGCCATCGGCTCCCGCATCATCGCCCGCGAAACTGTCCGCCCGCTCCGCAAGGACGTCCTCGCCAAGTGCTACGGCCGCGACGTCTCACGCAAAAAGAAGCTCCTCGAATCCCAGAAAGCCGGCAAACGCCGCATGAAACGCGTCGGCAGCGTCGACATCCCCCAGGAAGCCTTCTCCGCCGTCCTCCAACTCAACGCCCCCAGCGTCCGCTAGCCCCCCGAGCGGCGCCTACGCTGGTGTAAGTGGAGAGTCCATGGTCGACTGCTGCTACGCTGAATCTGCTTACCGATAGGCACGGTGGACGGCTTCATGACGGCGGCAACGATCGAGGAGCGACTGGCTCGCGTCGAGACGACGCTCGAGCACGTGGCGACGAAGGCGGACGTTGCCAACCTCAAAGCCTGGATGATCGGACTCCTTGGTGCGGTCCTATTGAACGGAATAGGAGTCGTCCTGCTAGCCGTCAGGCTCTTCGCCTCATAGCGGCTCGGCGGGTGTCCTACACCAAGGCCACCCTCCCCAAATGCCTTTCCTCATACGCCTCCAACCGCTCCTCCGGCATCAGCAGCACCCAATCCGGCTCCAGCCCCGCCACAAACTCCACGTCGTGCGACACCACCACCAGCGACGCCCCATAGCTCTGTAGCGCCTCCACCAGCCACGCCTGCGTCGTCCGGTCCAGGTTGCTGTTCGGCTCATCCAGCAGCAGAAGATTCCGCCGCTCCAGCATCAGCCCCGCAATCGCCAGCCGCGCCCGCTCGCCCGCCGAAAGCGTTCGCAGCGGCCGGAAAATGTGGTCCTCGTGAAACATCAGCGTCGCCAGGAAGCTGCGGATTGTGGGTTCCACCGGACCCAGCAGCGCACGCACGAAGTCATACGCCGACCGCCGGCCCAGCGCCGGATCCACCGCATGATTGAAGTGCGCCATCGAGACGTTGTGCCCCGCCTCAGCCGACCCCCGATCCGCCTCCAACACCCCCGCCGCAATGTTCAGCAACGTCGACTTCCCCGCCCCGTTCCGGCCGATCACCGCCAGCGTCTGCCCCCGTTCCAACTCCAGCGAGACGTCCCGCAACACCCGGTTCTCCCCGTACGCATGCGCCACCCCTTCAACGCGCAGCGCCACCCGGCCTGACCTCGGCGCCTGCCCCACCCGCATCCCGATCTCGCCCGGTTCCAGCGGCAGCTCCACCTGCTCCTCACGCATCCGCTCCAGCCGCCGGTCCATCACCTTCACCCGCCGCGCCACTTTCTCGCTTTTCATTGAGTGCGCCCGCAACCGGTCCGTCGACGCCTGCAGCCGGTCGATCCGCCGTTGCTGCTGCTGGCGCGTCACCTCCAGCGCCGCGCGCTGCTCCTCGCTCCACACCAGGTACTCGCTGTACGTCCCCTTGAACGCCGTCGCCTTCCGCGTCATCCCGTCCAGCTCATACACCCGCGTTATCGCGTGATCCAGCAACCGCAGATCGTGCGAAACGATCAGCACCGCCGCCGGCGAATCCGCCAGGAACCCCATCAGCCACCGCGTCCCGTCCACGTCCAGGTGATTCGTCGGCTCATCCAGCAGCAACAGGTCCGCCTTGCTCGCCAGCACCCGCGCCATCTCCACTCGCGTCCGCTGACCCGACGACAGGCTCCCCAGCGCCCGGTCCGCCATCTCCGCCCCCAGCCCCAGCCCGCTCAGAATCACCCCCGCGTCCGACTGCGCCCGATACCCGTCCGCATTCCGAAACTCTTCCTCGACTTGCCCGTACGCCTCCACCGCCTCCGTCAACTCCTCGTCGCCCGCCGTCGCCAGCCGCCGTTCTGCCGCCGACAGCCGCCCCGCAATCTCCGCCGTCGGCCCGCTCGACATCACCACATCCATCACCGTCGCCTCCGGCGCAAACGCCGCGGCAATCTCCGGCTCCTGCGGCAACATCCCGGTCCGGTTCGGCCGGCTCACCCCGCCGGAATCGGGCTCCACCGACCCCGCCGCCAGCTGCAACAGCGTCGACTTTCCGGCCCCGTTCACTCCGGCCAGCCCCACCTTCTCGCCCCGCCCCACGAACAGCGAAACCTCCCGCAGCACCTCCTGCGGCCCCCACGCAAACGAAACCTTGCTGAGACTCAACATGCGTCAGCCCGAATCCTTCTGAACTGCGAAAAAAGAAAAAACCGCGGACATTCCCGGCTCGGAGCCCCATCCGCGGCAAGCGTTTCGCAATCAGTCGTCCACTACCTCAGAGGGCACACTCCTCGCGCAATCACCCCGCGCCCGGAACCCCGGCGCCCCACGTCAAATCGCCACATCTAAGTCACTACCCCGTTCATCCCACCAAGTCTAAACCCACCCCCCAACCCCCGCCATCCCGCCGTCCCCGTCCCATCCTTCGTAGGGGCGGGTCCCCGACCCGCCCGTCTTCGGCGCAACTAGCCTCGGGTTACGCAAGTGCCTCCCGGAACTCTTGCGCTGAGGAAACTAACTAACTATACTCCCCGTGATCGCTCGCCCGTCGAGCGCGCCACGCCACGGCACTTCCCATGACCACCGATAAAACCCAGACCTATCGGGACTTGGCCGCCCGCGGCAAATACCGTCGCCTCTACACCCACCTCTGCTCCCTGCAAACCCACGAGTGGCGGGCCACCTTCCGCGAAATCGAGTCCACCCTCGGCTTCCAACTCCCGGCCTCCGCCCGTCTCTACCGGCCCTGGTGGGGCAACCAGCGCCTCGGCAGCGGCCACAGCCAGGCCCTGGCCTGGAACATCGCCGGCTGGGAGACGGCCGAGGTTGACATGGACGCTGAAACGCTAATCCTCAGGCGAACGCGTCCGCCGCCCCACCCAACGCTGGATCTGGACCACGTCTTACCGGTGCACAGCGCCGGTGCCTGGCCCGAAGGCCTCAGTCTCCGACGCGAGGACATCTACGAGGATCGCCTCTAGCCCACCGTGTTCATCGACACCAACGTCCTCATCCACGCCCGCATCCGCGAGTCCCCGGACCACCCGATCGCCAGGGCGCGTCTGCGGCAAGCCGTTCGCGACGGCGAACCGCTTAGCATCAGCCGTCAGGTTGTCCGCGAGTACCTGGCCGTTCTCACCCGCCCGCAGGCCTGGCTCGTTCCGCTCCCGCGCGAAGAGGCGCTGGCCAGCGCCGGCCGGCTGCTCAGCAGCTTCCAGCTTCTCGAAGACGGCCCTGCCGTCACCGAGACCCTACTGGCGCTGTGCCGCGAAATCCCCGTCGGCGGACGCCAGGTCCACGACGCCAACATCGTCGCCACCATGCTCGCCCACGGCGAACGCCGCCTCCTCACCTTCAACACCGCCGACTTCCGCCGCTACACCCCCCACATCCAACTCGCCGACCACTAACCCCAACACCAGACAGACCACCCCGCAAACAGCCCCACCCGTTCGTGGTGAGCCGCCCCGGAGTCCGTCGCAGGGGCCCGTCGAACCACACCCCCGGCACCGCACCCGCCGAGGCGATTCCCCTCCGTCATCCCGGCGTCCGCAGCCGGGATCCAGTCCTCCCGCCATCCCCGGCCCCGCCCGTTCGTTGTGAGCCGCCCCGGCGTCCGTCGGAGATCCGTGTCGAACCACACCCCCAGCACCCAACCATCGATGCACTCCCCCGTGTCATTCCGCCGCTCTTCACCCTCTCCAAGGGGAGAGGCAGATTCCGGCGTACCCGCCGGAAATCGGTGAGGGGTCTTCCGCGCAGCCCACGCTCTTGACCACCAACCTTGCGTGATGTTCTGACCACGGTAAGAGACGCTGCTTTGCCCCTTCTCCCTTGAGGGAGAAGGCTGGGATGAGGGTGGCAGCCACCCCCACCACCCGTGCGAAAAGAGCAGCTAACCGTCCCCCCTGAATTGCCCTCAACTCCCCCCTATCCCATCATTCCCCCATCCCCGGCACCCCAAGGCCCCCAGATATGCCCACCTCCTGGCCCGGCGCCGCGCCCCCCTTCCACGTCGCCCCCGGCTACCACCCCTTCGTCGACCACCGCTACGTCCACGCCGGCCGCGCCCGCTGGCTCGACGCCCAGGGCCACGAACCCAACTTCTGGGACCGCGTCCCCGGTCCCGGCTGGCTTACCGGCGCCCACCAGGCCGTCCCCCACGGCATCCGCCTCCAGCTCCAACCCGCCAGCAAAACCGAGCCCTTCATCCGCGGCGACCAACCCTGGGAAAACTGGATCGTCGACAGCGTCTACACCGTCATTCACGACGAAGGCCGCTACCGCCTCTGGTACGAAGCCGCGCCCGAAGACCTCTACGCCCCCCAGCGCCGCCAGCACCTCCCCGCCCGCGACATCTGGGGCGTCGTTCTTTGCTACGCCGAGTCCGACGACGGCCACACCTGGCGCAAGCCCGAGCTCGGCCTCCAGGAGTGGAACGGCTCCCGCGCCAACAACATCGTCATCGGCCGCCAGCTAGTCGGACCCCGCGGCCTCATGGGCGCCGCCGTATTTCGCGACGACACCGCCCCCGCCCACCAGCGCTACAAATGCATGTTCATGGGAATGACCGACCAGGTCCCCGGCCTCGAAGGGCTGCCCCACCCCGGCACCCCCGTCGATCCCATGACCAGCCACCACGGCCAAACCGGCATCTTCGCCGCCACCTCGCCTGATGGCCTCGGCTGGACCATTCACGACAAGCCCATCGCTTGGCACTTCGCCGACACCGGCAACGTCGCCGAATGGGACCCCGCCCTTCAAACCTACGTCTGGTACACCCGCGGCTGGAGTTGGGGCCGACGCACCATCGCCCGCGCCGAAACCACCGACTTCCACGACTGGCCCCTCGCCACCCCCCTCGTCACCGCGTCGCCCATCGACACCCCCTGGAGCGACATCTACACCATCGGCAAGACCACCTACCCCGGCGATCCCTCCACCCACCTCATGTTTCCCAACGTCTACGACCGCTCCGGCGACACCACGTCGGTTGTCGCCCTCGCCAGCGCCGACAACATCGGCTGGCACGTCATCCCCGGCGGCCCCTGCCTACAGCCGGGACCGCGTGGATCCGTCGATGGCGGCTGTGTATTTGCTGGAACCGGCCTGGTCGACCTCCCCGGCGACCGCATCGGCATCCCCTACGGCGCCTTCCCCGCCCCCCACAAGCACGCCCCGCCCGGCCACGGCGAGGGCGTCGCCTGGGCCACCTGGCCCCGCGGCCGCCTGGCCGGCCTCGTCGCCGACCACCACGCCGAATTCTGGACCCCACCCCTCCACCTCCACGGCGCCACTCTCCGCCTCAACGCCAAAACCCAGCAAGGCGGCTCAATCCGCGTCGAACTCCAGGACGAGAACTGGAATCCCCACCAAGGCTTCGGCCTCCATCAGTCCACCCCCATCCACGGCGACCACCTCGACGCCCCCGTCACCTGGGGCGCCACCACCCAAATCAGCGCCGCCACAAACCGCCCGGTCGTGCTGAGGTTCCAACTCCGCCAGGCCACCCTCTTCGGCTTTGAGGTGGTCAAGTAAGTCACACAGTGGACGCCGATCGTCCGCAGCCACTTCGTGCGGAAGCACCGGCGCGCCTTCGTCAGAACAGCAGCGGCAATCCGCCCGTCTATGCCGTCAGGCGTCCCTCAAACTGGGCGGCCAGTACCTGATTGACCCGCGCCGAGGCTTCCATCATCGGCATGTGCCCCACCGCGTCGATCACCTCCACGTGCATCCCGTCCGGGAGACCGGCAGCGTGCGAGGCCGGGACGATCTGATCGGACCCGCCCCAAATCACCAGGACTCGCCCCGGGTAAGTCGCTAGGCGCTCACGGATGGAGACGGTCTGCTGTCCGTCCGCTACGAGGTCACGGGCGATCGCAGTCAAGGCCTCCTCAACCCCGTCCAGCCGCTTGTACTGCAGCACCTCGTTCACGAGCCGTCGCGTCACCAGGGCCGGATCGGCGAAAAGCGCCTCCAGCACCGGCTTGATCTGCCGACGACGGCGCGCCGTGGCGAAACCGTCCAGGAAGCCGGGACGAAACTCACGACCGAGGCCGATGCTGGCTATGAGGCTGAGCGACCGCACGCGATCGGGCGCCGTAGCGGCCAGCTCGGCCGCAATGGCGCCTCCCAGCGAGTGCCCCACCAGGTGCGCGGGGGGTAGCCCCTGGGCGTCCATGAACCCCGCCACCACCTGTGCCAGCGACGCGACCGTCCCATCGCCCACATTCTTCGACGACTCGCCGTGCCCCGGCAGGTCCAGGGCACACACGGCCCGTTCGGCGGACAGCGCCTCATGGTTGAACAGCCAGTTGTTCAGGTCGCCGCCAAAACCGTGCACCAGCACGGCTGGCTCGCCCCCCTCGCCCATCTTCAGATAGCGCAGCGAGTGCCCATTGACATCCACCTGTTGCGGCGACGGCCCTTCGCCCGCCACCGCTTCCGTTTCGGGCGTGAACTCCGCCTCAAAAGTGGCGGCAAAGCGATCGATCGCCTCGTCCGCAACGTCCGCATCGGCAATAACCCCCAGCAAGCCGCCCACTGGAAACGTGCTGCCCTCGGCCGCCACCCGCCGGCGCAAGACCCCATTCGCCGGCGACTCCACCGCGCTCAGAATCTTCTCCGTCTCCACGTCCAGCAACTCGGCGCCCTGCTCGACATCCGCGCCCTCGTCAACCAGCCACTTCACCACCACGCCCTGCGTCATCGTCAAGCCCCACTTCGGCATCACCAGCGCCCGCACGTCAGAGCCGCTCATTACGCGTAACCCGCCACGCTTCGCACCGCCGTGGCTATCCGCGCGGCGTCCGGCATGTACTGGTCTTCCAGGACCCCGGCAAAAGGCACCGGCGTGTGCGGCGCGGTCACCAGGCTGATAGGCGCCTCCAATGCATCGAATGCGTGTTGGGCGATTAGCGCGGAGATGTCTGTGGCGATGCTGCAGCGCGGCGGCGCCTCGTCAACTACAACCACCCGCCCGGTATTCTCGGCGCTCTCCAGCACCGTGTCCTCGTCCAGCGGCGACGTCGTGCGCAAGTCAACGACCTCGCACTGGATGCCTTCCCCGGCCAGCGTCTCCGCCGCCTCGAGTGAGCGATGCACCATCAGCCCCAGGCTGATGATCGACACGTCGTTGCCCTCGCGTACCACGTTCGCCTCGCCAAACGGAATGCTGTAGGACTGCTCCGGCACCTCGCCCTCGGTTTCGTAGAGGCCCTTGTGCTCGAAGAAGATCACCGGGTCGTTGTCCCGAATCGCCTGGATCAGCAGTCCCTTGGCGTCATAGGGCGTCACTGGCATCACGCACTTCAGCCCAGGCACGTGCGTGAAAATCGAGTACGGCGACTGCGAGTGCTGCGCTGCCGCGCGCAGCCCGGCGCCATACATCGTGCGCACCACCACCGGCGTCTCGGCGCGGCCGCCGAACATGTAGCGGAACTTCGCCGCCTGGTTATAAATCTGGTCGAAACACACCCCCACAAAGTCGCTGAACATCAACTCCGCAACCGGCCGCAGACCGGAAGCCGCCGCGCCAACCGCCGCGCCAATAAAGGCCGACTCGGTAATCGGCGTGTCCAGCATCCGATCCCCGTATTTCCCATACAGACCCTTCGTCACCCCCAGCGGGCCGCCCCAGGCGTCCATTTCGCCTTCCGCGCCCGAGCCGCCCACCACGTCTTCACCCATCACAATCACGCTGGAATCGCGAGCCATCTCCTGGTCCAGCGCCTCATTGATCGCCTGCAGGATCGTGAGAGTCCGTGCCATCGTGCGCCTCCGTGTCCGCTCAGTAGTCGACGTAGACGTCCGTCAGGAATTCCGAGGCCGCCGGCGCCGGGTCCGCCTTCGCCGAGCTCACCGCCCCATCGATCAGGGCCGCAACCGCGCGGTCGATGTCGTCAAGTTCCTCCCGCTCGATACCCGCCGACTTCGTGACCCGCCCCGCGAACATATCCAGGCAGTCGTGATTGGCCCGAGCCGCCTCCGCCTCGCCCGGTGGCCGGTACGTCTGCGCGTCGCCCTCGTAGTGGCCGTAATAGCGATTCACCTGGCACTCGATGAACGACGGGCCGTCGCCCGAGCGAGCCCGCCTGATCGCCTCGCCCGCCGCCTCGTGGACGGCAAAGAAGTCGTGACCATCCACGGTCGCGGCCGGCATGCCAAAGCCCTCGGCGCGGTCGGCCAGGCTGCCCGCCCCGATGGCGTAGTCGGCGGCCGTGGCTTCGGCGTACCCATTGTTCTCGGCCACGAAAATGGCCGGCAGGTTCCAGACCGTCGCCAGGTTCATGCTCTCAAACGTCGTGCCCTGGTTCGAGGCGCCATCGCCAATGAAGGCCACGCCAACCTGGCGCGTGCCCTGCACCTTTGCCGCCAGCGCCGCGCCGCAGATCAACGGCGGTCCGCCGCCCACAATCCCGTTGGCGCCCATCATCCCGGCGTCCAGGTCCGCGATATGCATCGACCCGCCCTTGCCGCGACAGCTGCCCGTGGCCCGGCCATAGATCTCCGCCATCATCGCCGGCACGTCCACCCCTTTCGCGATGCAATGCCCGTGCCCGCGATGCGTGGACGCAATCCGATCGGCCTTCGTCAGATTCAGCATCACGCCCACCGCGCACGCCTCTTCACCGGCGTAGAGATGCACAAAGCCCTCAATCTCACCGGCTGCGAATTCGACGTGCACCCGCTCCTCGAACTCGCGGATCGTCCGCATCAGCCGATATGCCTTGAGGAGTTCGTCCTTCGTCAGTGCCATCGTCTCGTCCTCTGCAGAACTATCCGCCGTGACCAGAGAAGCCCGTCCGCGCGTCGTCCCGCGCGCCTCCCCCTCAGGCTAAGACCACCAGCCAAACTTCTCCAATGGTCGTGCGCGCGAAGCGACATCCACCAACGTCCCGGCCCCGACCCGCCCGTCTTCTCTTCGTCATCCCGGCGTCCCCGGCCGGGACCCAGCAGCACCCAACCATCAAACCGCACCCAAGCCACCCCTGGCGCCCAGCCCCGCCAAATGCTCCCAACCACCGACCACCTCCCCACCAACCGACCCATCGTGCTCAGATTCCAGCCCCACCAGCCCACCCTCTTCGGCTTCGAGGTGGTCGAGTGAGCAATACGACGGCCACGCGATGTCGGCTAGATCTCAGTGGCGACCTCGTGCGTGACTAACAGCGCGCCAGAGGGCATACGTCGACGCCCAGCCAGCGCACGCGGCCAGCATCGACGAAGCGCAGATCGACGAATCGGTGGAATCCCTGCGTGACCACCGCGGGAACCACCAGGCTGGTCTGGCGCTTCAGCGCCGTGGGGCGGCGAGCAGCCGCCCCACGCGCCGCATCCAATCAATCTGCGGGCGGCTACGCATGTGGCGCGAGGCCGAAGTGCTGGCGGCTGTCGTTCATCTCATCCCGCCGCGACACCAGCACCCGCCGGACGTGGTCACGTGCCTCCTCAGTCACCGGTGGGACGGTCTGACAGGGAGTGGAAGTTCATCGGATTAGGGGCCGACGTTCGTTACATGTTCGGTTAGCTCTGCCGTATCGGCGCGGGCTTGCAACAGGTCGAGTTGAAGCCCTCCGTACGGCGCGCCTACGATTGCTCTCAGGCCCGCGGGGGCTAGGGCGTCGCGCGCAATCTGAAGACCTCAATGGCGGTACGGGCGCCACGATCCATGCCCGATTGCGCGCTTGGGACGGGAGTACGCAGGGATGTATCGGACCGTTCGAGTCGCGGCGCTCTCCATCAAGCCCAAGAAATGGGACAAGCCATTCAACGCCGACAAGCTCGAGGCGTACGTGCGTGAAGCCGCCCGCGAGGGTCCCGAGCTGATCGTAGCCCCGGAAGGGTTTCTCGAGGGCTATGTGGTCATGGACGTAGTGGCGCACCCTGAGAAGGCCGAGATGATGCACGAGATCGCCGAACCGCGTGACGGGTCCTATGTTCGGCGGTTTCGTCGCCTGGCACGCGAGTTAGGTGTAAACCTGTGCCTTGGCTTCGCCGAGCGGGTGGGGCGTGAGGTCTACAACTGCGCCGCGTTCATTGGACACGATGGGCGGATCTGCGGGACCTATCACAAGACGTACTTTGCGGAAGGCACCCATCCCAGTTGGTCGTTCAACCGGATCGGCACGAAGCTGCGGGCCTTCGATACGGCGCTGGGACGCGCCGGCATCGTGATCTGCGCCGACCGCGCCAACCCATTGATCAGCCGAGCGCTGGTGTTGGACGGGGCGCAGTTCATCCTGATCCCTTCCTATGGCTCGCGCAAGAAGTGGCAGAACGAAGCGGTACTGGCCCGGGGGCGCGAAAACGGCGTGCCCGTGGTGCAAGCCAATGTCGGCGTGAACCTGATCGTGAGCAAGGGCGAGGTCGTCGCCTACAAATGGGGCGTGGATCAGATCACCAGCGCCGAGATCGAGGTGCCCATGCCGCCTTCGCGCGCCGGCGCACGACAGGCCGAGCGGACGTACCTCGCCGAGCAGGGTCCGGAGATGGCACGCCGCTATCGGCGCATGATGGCCAGGCTGGCGAAAGCGGCGAACTAGCCCCGACCACCGTGGCATGGCCAGGGCGAGAGACCACGGAGGCCGAAGGCTTCCGCGACCCGCACCGCGGACACCGCTCCGCACCGCCTGTGCCGCATCATGCGTCCCAAATCAGCAACAAGGATTCGGACAGGTTGTGATCGCGATATGAAAACCGCGCGTATCGCTCGCCGCGACGCCGGCCGACGCGCGAAACGTGCAAAGGGCGGGTCATGCGACCCGCCCTTTACACAACGATCACCCGGCTACGCGAGCGGCGGCAGGCCGAGCTTTTGGCGATTCTGGTCGTATTGATCTCGCTGAGAGATCAGGTCCCTGCGGGCGTAATTCAGCATCTGCGGTACAACCTCATCGACCGACTTTTCACCGATGAACGCCAATTCGGCGAAGTTCCGCCACTCATAGAACTCCCAGAAGTTCGGGAGCTGCATCATCATGGGCTTCTTGTCCTCATACTCCATGAAGGTCTTCTGCCACTTCATGCCTTCCGGGGGCGCCGCAAGCGTCTCCGGTCGATCGAGGGCAGACTTCAAGATCGGGAACGTGCCGCGCTCAATGGCAATCCGGTCCTGGAATACGGGGCCGGCCGTGAAGAGCGAAAAGTCAGCGGCCTCCTCCACCACGCCAAACGTTGTTGCGGCACTCGTCACCAGATTGCCCGTGCTCGACCACCAGTGCCCCGGATTGCCGGTTCTCCCGACAGGCTGCGGGCAGAGCGACCACTGGAACCGATCCTTGATCCGCGGGATGAAGAACCCCGTATAGCCGGCCCACCAAAGATTGACCCACGCCTTTCCGGCAGTCATTGGGTCGCCGAACTCGCCGCTTATCTCTTTCGCAATGGCGGCAGGCGGCGCGACCTTGTGCTTGTGAATGAGGTCAACGGCGAACTGGAAGCCGGTGTCTCCGCCATTCTCGAAGACATAGAGTTCGGTCTCGCTCGCATTCCGGTGTGAGCGAGCGCCGTCGGCAAACATCATCGGCCCCCAGTTGAAGTCGAAACTCTGGTGGACGCCAAAGTTCCCCCAGGTGTCCTTCTCGGGATTCGTGGCCTGCTTGGCGCCTTCCAGAAACTCGTTCTCATAGGACCAGCCAGGCGACGGGAATTCGATACCGTACTCCTCGGCGAGGGTCATGTTGAGGGCGGGTCCGTTCAGCCCGCCTTGGAACGGCATGCCGTACTGCGGCCCTTCCATCACCTGGGGTGGCAGCTCACCGTTCGCCTGCCCGTACTCGTAGTTGACCGTGTAGCTGTCCGCGTTGAAGTACCAGAACTCGCGGTTGAAATCCGGATGCTTGTCCAGAACATCGTTGATCTGGGTGAAGCCGCCGGCCGCCACGAAATGATTGAAGGTGCCGCCATTCAGCATGCCGACTTCCGCCTGCGTGCCGGCGGCCATCTGGATGGCGAACACGTCCTCGTATTGCGAGGGTTGCGGTACGAAGCGGACATTGACGTTGGGCCGGGTTTGGGAGAACTGGGCAAGACCCCACTGCATCGCCTCACCGCGTGGACCGGACGTGTGATCGGTCACATAGCGGAAATTCACCGGCCCCGCCTGCGGTGTTGCAGCGGGAGTCTCGACTGTTGCGGCGGGAGTCGCAGGCGCGGCCGTAGTTGCCGGCTCCTCCGGCGGCATTTCTTCGCCGCAGGCTGCCAGCAGTCCGGACCCCGCGCCAGCGACGGCGATCGCGAGCGTGCCTTGCAGGAGCACCCGGCGTGATACTGAGCCACCCGCTGCTGGATTCTTGGTTCGGTCAGACATCATGTGGCCTTCCTATGGACCTGATTTCGCCGGCCGTGCGCCTGAAGCCACGCCACCGGGCCGACAGCCCCACCCCCGACCGTGACCGTCGGCGGTGGCCTACACCCGCCTGCCGTGTGGCCGCGCGTCAGCCTGCATGCATGTGGGCGAAATGATACGAAGAAGAAAGATTAGGCGTCAAGCAATTCGAGAACGAAGTGGATATCCGCTTTGCCTGGTCCCTGGCGGGATCGACAGGTCACGGGTCGAAGCCGCCCCGGCAGAGACGCTCTCGCGAGGCTGGCGCCATCTCGCCGGTCTGCGCCGTGTTCGCGTGCGCAGACGCGGCTGGCGCCGGGGCAGCGGACCCTGGGGTGCGAGGCTTTCAAGCGGCAGGCCATCGGCCGAGATTCCCCCGGCCTTGAAGAGCTGCCCCACCCCGGCACCCCCGTCGATCCCATGACCAGCCACCACGGCCAAACC
>JAPOWQ010000011.1 GCA_026707585.1 Chloroflexota bacterium
CCGACGGCGCCCGGTCCTGGCGCAGCGTCCATCCCGACGTGATCGCCATGCTGCGGGACGCGGATCGCGACAACTGGGCCTTCCTGGAGATCGACCGCGGCGGGCGGCGAGCATGGTCGAGCTGGCGGCCGATGTGATCGACCAGGTCGACCAAGACGTGTACTGGGCCCAGCGCCCCAGCGTGTACGTGGCGGTGACCGCCGAGGCGGAACTGCTGGCCGACCCCTTCGGCGAGATCTGGCGACCGGCTGACGGCCCCCGCGACGCCCGCCACGCCTGGCTCCGCGAGGGTCCGTCGGCCCCCGCACCGATGGCGTCGGCCGGTGCCGGCGGCACCTGAGGCCGTGGCGGACCCGAACTACGCCGAACGGCGAGAGCGGCGCGGCGGATCCCATCGAAGATCCGTGGCGTTCCACGTCGCGTGCGGCGGAACCGTTCCGCTGAGGATCGGGTCCAGCAGCGCGGCGGCCCATGCGTGCCCGGCGGCCAGGGCAGGCTCAAGGCCGAGTTCGATCGCGCAGCGGCGATATTCGTCTGCCCACCACGGCGGCGGTGCGGGCACGGCCAGCGGCCACGTCGGGGTTGCGGTCCACGGCCACACGCGGTCCAGCGCCCGGCGCAAACCGTCTGCTGTGCACGTCACTTGCGGCGCGTAGCGGGCAATGGTCAGGAGGTCCGCAGAGCTCGGGAAGCGGCTCGTACGGCCCGTGTACGCGCCCAGACGGGCCGCCAGTTGGGTCTCGCGGGTTCGGGTCGGGATCCGCGGTGGCGACCCGTCCTGGGCCGTCAGCACGTCAAGGGCCGCGATTCGCTCAATCTCGTCCGCCGGCGGAAACGCGAACCCGACGATCAGGTCGACCTCGCCGACCTCGCCGTCCCGGTTGAAGGCCTCGATCCTATAGGCGAGCACTCGTCCTGGATTAACCTGCGACGAATGGGAGCGGGCGCGGACGACAAAGTTCAGCGGTTCCAGGCCGCGGTATTCAGCCGCTTGCCGTAGGGCAGCGTCCACGGCCGTCCGCGAATGCTCGCTAACATCTCGGGAAGAACCGTGCGTGGCAGTTGGTCGGTCGCAGCGGTATTCGAATCGCCAGTCGTCGAATCTCACCCAGCGATCCGGTGCTTCCTCGAGCAGCCGGACGAGCAGTCGTTCAATCGCGTACTCGCGCCGGATACGATCCTCAGCCATCCCAGTGCACTCAGGGCACCGCCAAAGGCCGCTGCCAAGCACCGATGACATTGGATGCCACTCCTAGTCCGCCGGTGCGGGCCTACCCTGTTGCCGCATATGTTGCTGACTCACTGTTCTCGAAAGACTCGGACCGGAGACTTGCCAGGGTCCGAAGGGGCTCGCTGATGTTCGGGCACTCACAGCTTCACCTTGTCTGGCCGTGTTCCCGGCCAACGGTTTCAAAAGGGTAAGTACCGAGCGTTGAGTGACAGTATGCTACGGCGTCGAAGTCGAGCCCGATCAGCGCGTGAGGTGTCTGTGCACCACCACCGAGAAATGGTCCTCCGCCGCTAATGCCGGTTGCCGATTTGAAGCCTGACTCAGTCATCGAAGGTCCCTTCTGGCCCGGACCAGTACGCGTTCTTCGAATGCGCATGCAGGGCACAACGGTGCAGATCGAGGCCGTCGGACTCGTCGACTCTCAGTACTACGACCGGACGATCCGGGCAGAGCAATATGACGAGTTGGTGCGCGAGATCGCTGGCAGCGGGCAGACGTTCGACGCGGAACCTCGGCTGTTTCGCCTAGCAGTAGAGGCGCTGCGAACCCATCTGGCGCACACTTTCGATCCGCAATACGCAGTCTCAGTTTCCCAGGTCGATCCCCTGCCTCACCAGCTAGACGCGGTATATCGCCATATCCTGCCACTTCCGCGAATTCGCTTTCTGCTGGCCGACGACCCGGGCGCCGGCAAGACAATCATGGCCGGCCTGCTGATGCGGGAACTCATGCGCCGCGGCGACGTGCGGCGTGTGTTAGTGCTCTGCCCTAAAGCCCTCACCGACCAATGGCGGCGCGAAATGTGGGAGCGTTTCCGCGAACTGTTCGTGCTCGTCACGGGCGACCTCATTTCCAGTCGCTTCGGCCAAAACGTATGGGTGGAAAACGACCACGTAGTCGCCTCCGTCGACTTAGCAATTCAGGACCACATTCTCCCGGGAATCGACCAGTCGAATTGGGACCTTGTCATCTTCGATGAAGCGCACAAGCTCTCCGCTTATCGCTACGGCGCCTCCGGCAAGATCGACAAGACCAAGCGATACATGCTGGCCGAGCGGCTAGCCGTGCGAACGAAGCACTTGCTGCTGATGACTGCGACTCCGCACAAGGGTGACTCAGAGAATTTCCGCCTGCTAATGGCCCTGTTGGACGAAAACGTCTTTGCGTCTCAGGCCGGGACCCAGAACGCGCTAAACCAAGAGAGTTCGCCATTCTTCTTGCGCCGAATGAAGGAGGCCATGCGCAACTTTGACGGGAGCCCGATCTTTCTTCCCCGCCACGTCAAGACCCTTGCATACGAACTGGCGCCCCATGAGCAGGCACTGTACGACGCGGTGACCAACTACGTGTCAAACGGATTGGCGCAGGCCGAGGAAGCGCGCAACCGGAATGTGACTCTGGCCCTCATCGTCCTTCAGCGTCGCCTCGCGTCGTCGCTGCACGCTGTCACAAGGAGCTTGGAGCGGCGCCGTGACCGGCTCAGCGAGGAACTGAAGCAGGCTTGTCAGGGAAACCGTCCACCAGCCAGAGCTGTAACCGTTACGTATGACATGGACGAGAACGAGATCGAGGATCTCTCGGACGACGACGAGGAGGCGCTTTCGGGCGCATCAATGGCCCGAACTGCCGCCGAACTTCAGGCCGAGATTGCTCAACTCAGTGCCCTCATCACGCTTGCCGAGGCAACGCGGCACCGCGGACCCGAACGAAAGCTCGAAGAGTTTCGGCGGGTCGTTCGGAACCAGACGGTGATGGACCGCAACGAGAAGATCCTCGTGTTTACCGAGCATCGCGACACCCTGATCTACCTGACACACCAGCTCAGCTCTTGGGGCCATAGCGTTTGCAACATCCATGGAGGGATGAAGCTCGCCGACCGCATTGCGGCGGAGAAGGAATTCCGCGGGCCAGCGCAGTTCATGGTGGCCACCGAAGCCGCTGGCGAGGGAATCAACCTGCAGTTCTGTAAGGTAATGATCAACTGGGACCTGCCCTGGAACCCGAACCGCCTGGAACAGCGTATGGGAAGGATTCACCGTTACGGCCAAGAGTACGAAGTCCAAGTGATAAACGTGGTCGCCAATACCACCCGCGAGGGATCGGTGCTGGTCCACTTGATGAACAAGCTGGACCGCATGCGCGCCCAACTCGGCCACGACCAAGTGTACGACGTCGTGTCAAGCGTTCTCGATGCGGGCCAGGTTCGTCTAGATACCCTCCTTCGGCAGGCGATCCTGAACCGGCGATCGATGGACGACATCCTGGCCGATCTCGACTTCGTCGATACCTCCGCCTCAGTTGCCGCCGCCCGCGATGCGCTGGGAGAAGCCCTTGCCACTTCTCACATCGACTTGGGATCAATCATGGGCGATGATCGTGACTCGAAGGAACGCCGCCTTACGCCGGAGTTTGTGGAACGATTCTTCGTGGACGGATTCCGGTATCTAAAGGGTCGCGTGAGGCAAGACTCAGACAGCGACTGGGTACTGGATTTTGCGCCAGCAGAAATCCGGCGCGAAGTCGCCTCGCGCAATAGCGGAGAGTTCGGGTCCGAGAATCGTCGAATTACTTTCCGTAAAGAGCGACTGCGGCGAGACCCGCCTGCCGAGTTCGTGGCGCCGGACCATCCGCTTTTTGACGCGGTTCTGCATCGAATCCTGGATCAGGGTCGGCCGGTACTGGCGAAGGGTGCAGTTTTCGTCGACAAGGAGACGCTAGACTCTTACCTCGTCTGGCTCTTGGAAGCGGCAGTTGTTAACGGCAGAGGAGACATCGTTCACCGGCGACTGCTGGCACTGCGTCAGCGCGGAAACGAATTCGAGACCGTGGCACCCGGCGTGCTGCTCGATCTGCCACCCAGCAGCGTTTCGCCGCCTGCACCCGCAAAGCTGCTCGACGCCGCGGACAGCGACGCGGCAGTAAGCGCAGCCACTCGATCTTATACACGGGAGTATTTGGACGAAGTCACCACCGAGCAAGTGCGCCAGGCATGCATCGTGGAAATTGCGATTCAAAAGTCGGCTAACGAGAATCTCGCGCACCTACAGCAACGATTGGAACGCCAGCACGAGGACGAAGCCAACGGGAAGGACATGCGAATCGCTATCCGATCCACCAACGACCAAATCGAGCGGCTAACCACGGAACTCAGGGATCGCCGAACCGACCTGCAGCGTAGCAAGGTTACGTCGTTGCAGACGCCCAGAGTGATCGGCGTTGCCGCCATCATTCCGGCTCCGGCTCACCGGGTGGCCGAACACGCCAGCGGCGGCGACTATACAGCGGTCGAAATGGCGGCAATGAAGGCAGTCCTAGACCATGAGAAATCGCACGGCCGTACGGCCGTCGACGTTTCCAAGTCCGGCGCTGGCTACGACATCAGGAGTGCGGGCCACGACGGCGACGTGCGATACATTGAGGTCAAAGGACACAAGACAACTGGAGATGTCGTTCTGTACTACACCGAGTGGCAGATGGCACATCGGATGCGAAAGGAATTCTTCATATATGAGGTGAATTATGCGCTAACCAACCCTAGCATCCAAATAGTTCAGGATCCAGTTGGTAGAGGCTTAGAGCCAACCGAGAAAGTAGTCGAGTATCATATTAAGTCAGGTGAACTGGCCCTCATTGCGACGAACGCATGTGACTTTGAGACAGAAAAGCACTCCCTCATTAGCACTTTGGACATCGCACCACGTGAATTCTAAATTGTGATTCGCCAAACAGTCGTGACAATACGTGCTCGCGATCTGCGATGAAAGAGATGGAGTCGAGAGTCGACAAATGGACGCGACTCGGAAGAGCACGAATCTCGTGCTCGACATTAGCTGGTATCTGGATAACCCAGCAGTCCGAGACTTGTCAGTCAGCCTGGGTCGCCGAAGACCTCACTGATCAATGCCGGAGTATCTGTAACGACATTTCTGCTAGAAAGGCAGCCATTTGACCGTCCCAACACTCCGCAAAAAGCTTATCGAAGTAGCCTTTCCACTAGCGGAAGTGTCAGCGCACTCACGTCGCGAGAAGAACATCCGGCACAGGCACATTTCAACACTTCACATTTGGTGGGCGCGCCGCCCGCTGGCGGCCTGCCGGGCATTCATCTATTCGTCCCTGGTCAACGATCCCGGCAACGATAGGGAGCGCGAGGAACTCCTTCGAGAGGTGGCCGACCTCGCAAGCTGGGACGCTATTCGCCATTCAGAGAGTGTTGTGCGATCGAGGGAAGACGGAGGCACCGGTCTCACTGGGGTGCGGCTCTTGGAGCGGGCCCGCCAACGCATCTTGGATTCCAGCGGCGGCCGCCCACCGAATCTACTTGACCCCTTCGCCGGCGGCGGCGCAATTCCTCTTGAAGCCCTACGGCTAGGATGTCACGTTGAGGCGAGTGACCTTAACCCTGTCGCCGCCCTGATCCTCAAGGCCACAGTTGAGTTCCCGCACAAGTTCGCTCAGGCCGATAGTCGTCCCGTACCCGGCTACGTCCTTAACGCCGATCAGAGCAAGCCTCAATTCAAGCTCACTGATGGTGACCTGACCACCGCATACCGCCGCAATCCTCTCGTTACGGACGTTCACTACTGGGGTCAATGGCTGCTACAGCGAGCAAGACTGGAACTTGCCGACTACTATCCACTCGACAAAGATGGAAGGTCACCCGTCGCGTACCTATGGAGTCGAACGATCCCTTGTCCAAACTGTAAGGCCGATATGCCTCTCATCCGGCAGTATTGGCTGGCGCGTAAGCGAAACAAGAAGGTTGCCTTAACACCAATCATCAATTCACAAGACAAGTCGGTCTGCTTCAAAGTCACCGAAGGTGATGATGTGACCGGAAATCCAGGACTGGCGACAATGCGACGAGGAGATAGTCAGTGTCTGCTCTGCAGACAGGTAGTCAAGGCTCGAGCAGTAAGGGAAGCCAGTAAGTCGGTGGGCCTTGGTGCAACAATGACATCAATTGTAATTAACGATAAGAGACGGAGGGGAAAATCTTACCGTACTAGTTCCCCAGACGATATCGCTACCGTGAATGCTGCATCACAGAAGCTATTCGACCTCATCGACGGTGACGATTCCGAGTTCGGAATCATACCCACCGAGTCTATCTCACCAGACACGCTCGGTTTACGCGTAGACGCCTTCGGTCTCAACGATTGGGCTGATCTATTTACTAAGCGACAGCTTCTAGCGTTGTCTGTGTTTTCCCGCTTAGTCGGAACAGCAAAGAGAGAAATGACCAATGCCGGCTTAGACAGTGAGTATTCAGATGCTATTTCGCTATATCTTGCTCTGGGCGTTGGTCGTCTCGCTGCATATAACTCCACGCTCACGCGATGGGGAAACGACGATGAAGGAGTCACAAGCACATTTGTTCGCCAGGCATTGCCAATGGTCTGGGATTTCTCCGAGGCAAATCCGATAGGAAGTGCTGGAGGAAGCTGGGAGAGTCTTTTCACCGGACAAATAGCATCAATTCCCGAAATTGATGACATCGGCAGTTGCAGGGTCCTCGCTAGGGACGCTTCGGAGCCGCCGGAATCCGCACCCACTATAGTCGTCACGGATCCTCCCTATTACAACGCAATAGATTATGCTGGACTATCTGATTTTTTTTACGTATGGCTCAAGCGGTCCATCGGCGACCTATTTCCGAGTCTATTTGAGATGCCACTAACCCCAAAGACTGCACAGGCAATAATGCCTTCAGAGAGAAATGACAATGCGGCAAGGAATCACTACATAAAGAAGATGTCAGAGTCGTTCGTAGCGATTAGCTCGCAATTGTCTGAGTCAGGAATCATATCTATTGTTTTTGCCCACTCTAACCCCGACGCATGGGCAACACTGATCGAAATCCTGTTGCAATCCAAACTTGTTCCAGAGACTTCCTGGCCAATCGACACTGAACAGTCAAACAAGATTGGGTCTGGCAGTCGTGCAAACCTGCAGACTTCAGTCTGGATGACCTGCCGCAAACGTCGAGCCGAAGCAGACCAAGCCTTTTTGAGCGACGTAATTGAGCAGATGAGGCCTGTTGTCAGAGAGCGCCTGCTGTACTTCTGGAATAAGGGAATTCGCGGCGCGGACTTCTTCATCAGTGCAATCGGACCGGCGCTGTCAGTCTTTGGCCGCCATAGTCGCGTACTCAGTCCCGACGGAGCATTAGTGTCAGTTCGAGGGTTCCTAGACATAGTACGGCGCGAGTCGACTCAGGTTGCCTTGGAGCAGGTTTTGCGCGGCGCGGACTTGGGCGTCATTGATC
The DNA here is from genome assembly GCA_026707585.1 of Chloroflexota bacterium. Taxonomy (GTDB): domain Bacteria; phylum Chloroflexota; class UBA11872; order UBA11872; family UBA11872; genus UBA11872. Next base: position 7,500 of record JAPOWQ010000011.1, read on the forward strand.
CGTTGACCCGCCAATTCGTGACCTGGGTGTGGAGCTACTCCAAAGCGCCACTGGACGCCGGAGAAGCCATTGCCCTATGCCTAGCCACTGGTGCGTCATACGATGAAACCACTAGGCCGCACTCGATCGCCAGCCAGGGCCGCGCGAAGAGCAAAAAGGTGGTCACTCTACGCACCATCCGCCAACGGGCCACGCAGGACACGGACCTCGGTCGTGACACCCCATCTCGGCCGGCGGCACTCATCGATCAACTCCAGCGCGCGGCCTGGCTATGGGGACAGAACCATGCGCATGACTTGAGCGCATACCGAGCCATGCTCGGAGAGATGCGCTGGCGCGCTCTGCGAACGCTCGGCCAAGCAGTGGCGGAATGCCTCCCAGACGGGGATGAGGATCGCCGGATAATCCTAGGACTGCTGGGCAGCAACGTCATGAGCACCGTGCCGCACTTCAAGGTCGCCGTGCAGGATCAGCCGTCCAACACCCGCCTGCCTGGATTCGAAGGCTAATGGCGGGACATGGCGTAATTTGCCTTGTAGCTCACGGAGTGATGCTCATGGGTAAGACCAGCACTTCAAGCCAGACAGCAAGCCATCTGCCTTCGCCGCGCAAGAGTCGAAGGCCATGATCGAGGGCAACCACGCGGCACTGGGACGCGGACTGAAGCTCTACACCGACGCGATGCGCCGATTCGTCCAGCAGCGCCTGACGCACGCACTTGCTGGTACGTGGTGGGACCAGGGGGTATTGCCTGCCCTAACTAGGGGACAAGCAACCAACGTCAGGCACCAACTCCGCAATGATCCAGACATCGACAGGATCGACCTAATTGACGCCAACTTGCTGGTGAGAGTCATTACCCAGAACTTCGACCTAGCTTTTGCAGAAGACTTGCATAACTTCAGGCAGACGCAGTCGTGGCTTCTTCAGGTGGCCGAAACACGCAATCGGTGGGCACATCCACGAAGCGGAGACATGTCCGCGGACGAGGTGGGCCACGCGCTCTACGCCATCGTGCAGCTATTGCGTACAAGCAGGCTTCCGGAACACGCGGAGGTCGAAGCAATTCGTCGCCAAGTCTTGGGGATCGCGAGCGAAACTTTGCCCTCCTCGGTGACACTGGTTCGACCAGCCAGCCAAGGTGAACTGCCGTACTGGTGGCAGGTCTGCAAGCCTCGAACTGGATTCCGAGATCCGGCGCACATCGACGAATCTCTGTTCGCCGCCACGCTAGGGGGTGTGTTCGCAGGCTCGGCACGCCACGAGTACCTTGATCCACAGCGCTTTCTCTCGCATACTTTTTTTACCGAGAATCTCAGGCAAATGATTCGGGACATCGCAAGCCGAATATGCGGCGGTTCGGGCCCAGCGGTCACCGAGATCCAGACCCCCTTCGGCGGCGGCAAGACCCATGCTCTACTGACGCTCTACCACCTGATAAACGACCCGAACGCCGCCTTAACTATCCCCGCGGTCCGGGCAGCGCTAGGCGACGCGAGAATTCCTACTACCGCCCGCGTGCTGGTTTTCGACGGCCAGGAGGCTGGTGCCGAGCCGGCAATTAAGCAGGACGGCACATCTGTGGCGACGCTTTGGGGTGAATTAGCATATCAAGTCGATGCAGACAGCTACGGCAAGGTCCGAGAGTCCGACAAGCGCGGCGATGCTCCAGGTAACGCGGTATTCCGGCAAGTGCTGGAGCATGCGTCCCCGTGCCTAATCCTACTGGACGAACTGGTCAGCTACCTAGTGAAGCTGCGCTTCTCCACATCCCAGCGCTTCCGAAACCTTTATCGACAGACGGTCCAGTTCCTTCAGGAAACACTACAGCTGGCCAGCAACGTAAGCGGTGCTTGCGTGCTGATAGCGCTACCCAAGAGCCGACGCGAGTTCGGAGGACTTGATCCGCAACAGCTTCAACGCGAACTCGCCGTATTGGAAGACCTTCAGCCGCGGGCCGATCGTGTCGTCTCAAAGCGCACGCCGGTCAATGATGCGGAGATCTACGTTCTCATGCGCACGCGCTTATTTGAGCAGGTGGATCCAAAGGCCGCCGATCGGATTTCGAACTCCTACCAGCAGATCTATATGAGAACACCGGACAGCTACGACCCGGCGGCGACTACGACGGAATACGCTACACAGCAGCGCCTAGCCTACCCGCTACACCCTGAATTGATCGATGTGCTTTACAAGAAGTGGTCTACGGCGCCCGACTTCCCAAGAACCCGCGCGACGCTGCAACTGCTGGCCAGCGTTGTTGCCGACCAGTGGTCTAATCGGCGTGAGGCCTACACGATTCAGTCGTCTCACGTCAATTTGGAACGCGAACGCATTCGCACCCGGGTCGTCAGCGCCGCCGGCGGAGGGGGTTACGACGGAGTTGTCGCGGCGGACATTGTGGGTGGAAATGCCCACGCAGATCTGCAAGATCAACGCCGAGGCAGCGAATACCAGCGTCAGAGAATCAGCCGTGGCGTTGCTACGACTCTTCTAATGCACTCATTCGGGGGCCGGGAACGCTCGGGGGCCACCGTCCGCGAACTACGCATCGGTACGGTGGCACCCAACATTGGGCCCGAATACGTCACCGAGATCCTGGACTCTCTAGAGCAGTCGCTCTGGTACGTGCATCGTCAGGGAGAACGGCTCAGGTTTCAGACCAGGCCGAATGTCTACCGGGTAATCGCCCAGCAGGCCGAGAGTCTGCCCACATCGATCGTCGCCGAGCACCTGCGGAGAGACGTGGAAGCGGCTGTTGGAGGTCCATCAGGATTCCGCGTGCTGGCGTGGGCTGGCGACGATGGCCGAGTGCCCGATAGCCCCGAGCCCACCGTTGCCGTACTTCCGCCAAGATTCGCCGGTACAGATGACGGGGGTAGCAACAGCCCGGACAACGCAAGGCAGGTTCGTGATCTTTGGGACCACGTAGGCGCGGGCCTGCGGCAGTGGCGTAATGCCCTGATCCTAGTCGCGCCAGACCGTGAACTCTGGGATAGGGCCGACGGAGCAGTTCGCGAGGTCCTCGGTTACGAGTCCGTGCTGGATTCAGCTAATCGGAATTCCTTCGAATTGAGCCAGCCTGAGTTACGAGAGCTGAAGACTCGAGGCCGTGCAAAGCGTGACAGCCTGCGAACAAGCGTGGTCACGGCATATCGCTACGTGTTTTACCCAACTGAACAGGGACTAAAGGCGGATTCGCTTCCAATTCCTGCCACTGCCGGCGAGCAAATCGCTGTCCGCGTGGTTCAGCGACTCACCGATCAGTATTACGGCTCACCTAAAGTCCTTCCCAAAATGGGAGCGATCTACTTCAATTCCAAGGTTTCATCAGGATTGTGGAAGGATCGATCCGAGCCGCTCAATCTTTCCGAGGCGTTACGCCGGTTTCCGCAGTGGACCTTTCTGCCATTGTTACCCAATCGTGAGGAGACGTTGCGCGCATGCATCCGGGAAGGAGTTTCGCAGAAGCTTTGGGCCGTCGCCATTGGCGACGATGCGACCGCCCTATACCAGGACTTAATCGAGACTCCGGACGCCCTGGACAAGCTCGAAGCCCTCTTCGATGGCTCTGCATCACTCGTTGCAGACGACCTACTCATCCGCATCCGAGAGAATCTGACACCAGGCACCGGCACGGATACACCGAATGAAGTCGACGACGGTTGTGGCACGCTAGGTGTTGAGGAAGAGTCGCCTCAGTTCGAGTTCGAGCATCGCCTCATTCCGCCGCCAACGAAGCGACTGGCACGGGTTAGGCTGAACGTTGCAGGCATGGATATCGCCAAGACCAGCAACCTCCAGCCCTATCTGTTCAGGGTTTTACAAGAGCAAGACGCTGGCGCTGAAGTCAACATCACTATTGACGTCTCGAGCAGCGCCGGTATCCCGCGGGACGCCCTTGACCAGCGTATAGTAGAGGCCTTTGAACAACTGGGTATCGATATCGACTGGGAAGAGGCGTGAGACTGCCAACGTGGCTGTCAGCGTACCCCTAAACAGTTGCAGTCCACGTCGTGTCCTGCGTAGGTCATCGCCGAACCAGAATTGAGCCGGCGCGAACGCACGCCTGATGAAGATCGCTTGATGGAACATGGCTCACATCCGATGTGCCTAGAAGACGCCGGTCCGGATGGCCGATGTCGACATTGCGCTGCTTCAGGAGGCTTCACGCCTCCCCGACGAGCTCAGGCACCAGGTCAATGTCGATCACGGGTTTTGGCCCAATCGCCACGACGCCTCCTTGGGGCGATCGCTCGGTTGTAGCCGGGCTCTCCGACCGAGTGGACGTCAGCTTCATCTCGACGCGAGTTAGACGGATTGACGATGCGCATTGTCGTGACTTCTTGACCAGTGAGTCGGGGACGCTGGGTGCCGCAGACTTGACCCCGATCGACGGTGGCGAGTTGCCGGGAGGGCATAGGCTCAGCTCACCGTCTGATTTCTAATCTGGCGCGCCAAGTCGGCCGTCTGAGCCGCGTCATTGGCGCGGGCGACTTATCGATCAGCCCCGATTGGAACAGTGACACAACGGGATTCTGGAATGAACGCAAGGCCCTGCACTCGAAGACGGCACCTGACCCGATGCGGGCCTTGGGCTTTCGCCACCTCGTACCCGAGGGCCGCCGCGGATATCGCGACGCTGTCGTGACCTTCAGACTAATTGATCTGTCTACAGCGCAGGCGTGGGGGCAACTTGATTTCGTCATTGCCACCGAGAACATCGCCGACCGGGTGTCCGTACTCGCCCTCAACGGTCCGATCAACTGGGGGCCGAGCGACCATTGTCGCCTCGTCATCTACTTGGACTGAGGCGCGACGTATGACGGTAGGCCGAAGCACCTTCGAGAGCTGTTCGGCGGCTATCCTGATCGCCGAAATATCGAACGCGCTCAACGAAGACACCATCCCGACGACCACGGAAGGGAAGTGGCCGCCATGGAACGCCCGCAATATGGGAGACAACCCGGCGCACGTCGGTCGGGCCGCCTTCAAGGACACAATCTCGGGCCGATGTCGCCTCCACCGACAGACGGTGCCGGATCATCGAACCGCGAGAATCGTTCGCGTGGCTCGAAGCGTCTCACGTCCCGCCGACTAATCGTGACCTAATCACCTGTTGCACCAAGGTTTCACTTCGAGTCCGATGAATCTCTCATACAGCGTTCCGAACACGCTGGGACGCGGCGAGGGGAACAGCTTGCGGCTATCAGGGCACGGCCTAAGAATATCCCACCGCAGAACGAAGCTAGCCTGTCATTACACCGACTTTGAGGTTTCAACATCATTCGATACTGCCGACTTCAACATTCTGTCTATTGGCCCAAGGCAGTTGATTAGCGCCGCGTTTCACATTGCCTTCAGTTTCGGGATTATGTAGGAGGTTGCCGCCACTCGAATGAGATTGAGCCGGATTTGGAGCGATATGCTACGGTGCGGCTCCAGTCGGGAGCAGAATCAGTCCAGTGGATACTCAAGCGCTGATGGTGCGCGCGAGCCGCATCCTCGGGCGCGATGTCAGTCTCTCTCACCTTCGGGGCATGCTGCAGGAGATGTTCCCTGAGAGCGCGCCTAGGCGAGGCGAGCAGTGGGACATCAGCACCCGCCAAGCGAGCGTGGTCGAGGAGTGCTTTCGGCGACTGTGCGTGGAAATCGACGAGGCGCAGGCGATTCGCGAGGCCGGCACGTCGGTCCGATGACACGCCAAGATTACGGCCAGCAGATCGTGACGATGTGCTGCGAGCACGTGCGCGACGTGGTGGCGGCGTCCGACGACGGGAGGCCGGGTGGCCCCGGCATCCGACAACGTGACCTGATTCACGACGGCGGATTGATTCTGGAGTCACCGTTTCAGGGCGCGTTCGTGCGTGCGCTGCTGGACGCGGCAGTCAACCGGCAGCTGATCGAACGCATCGGCACGCCGCGCGCGTACCGGTATCGACTGCCACAGTAGGCGAATCGCAAACTACGAGATATTCTGAATTGGCGACACTCACACTAGCGCGCCAGACCATTGTGCTCGGCAGGGGGAGCAACATTGAGCGTAGAGCAGGTCGAGGCCAGTTACGTGATCATCGGCCAAGACATTCTGCCGACACCCGAACGTCAGTCCGCGTTTCGTGAGAAGATCGGGCGTGAAGCGGTTATCGAGCAGACACTGGTGATGTCAGCAGGTGGGACCGCGCCACTCGCGACGGAAGGCCACAAGATCACGTTTCCACGCGAGCGGATCACGGTGGTGTCATCCGAGGCCCGCAGTTCCTTCACCAAGGACTTTCCAGGCGGTGCCGCTGATCTCGACGAATTAGCTCACATGGCCAGTGTCGCCATTCATGAAGCGGCCGGGTCGAACGGTGCGGTGTGGCCGTTCGGGTTCAACGCCAGCATCGTCTATTCGCAGACCACCGACGCGACGGCCACGGCCTACTTGGCGCACCGGTTGATCAACCGCCAGATGTTCGATGTGGCCGGCACACATATTTCGGAAGCTCCTGTGATCAGCATCATTGGCCATTCTGTCGAGTGCCCCCAGTGGAACCTGCGTCTCGAACCACGATTCAACGATCTCACTACGAGCAAGGTCTTCATGGCACTCAACCACCATTTCGACAACGCAGACCTGCCGATCTCTGCCGATGCCATCGCCAAACATCTCCACGGCGTCATGGACCACGTGCACCAGCTCATCGAGGTCATGGATGCCACTGGCTAGCGTCGCTGAACGTGGGGCGAATCGTGGACCCACAATCGACGAATCGCAGCATCCACTCGCGATGCTTGCCGAACTCAACGAACTGGCAGACATTCACTGCGCTCCGGTGCCATTGGCCAATGCCGAGTTCTTGACCCCTGGGCACTACCACATCACGAGCAGCAGTCGTGTCAAGCGACTCCAAGACCTCGGCCTCGAGGTCTTGCTTGACTGGACGTATGCGTGGGCGCACGCCGCGAGTGCGCGTGCTCCGGTGCTTATGCCGGTGTCGAGTAATTCGGCCATTCGATCTTCACTGCGGGCTGGTTTCGGTGTTGCGCTGAACTACGACTTCACCCCAGCGTTCCCCAAAACAATTGATCGAATCACCGCGTCACTGGATTCGACCGGCCATCACCATGAGGCCGCGCGCATTCGCGATCTCCACCAATGGTCACTTGAAGACGACGAGGATGCCCCGATGCGCTTGGCGTCGCTCGACATTGCGGCACGGTTCATCGTGGACCGGACCGAGACTGCCGCGTCTGACGGTCGCGTGCTGGCACCGACGATCGGCGTCGGATATCCGGCGATCTGGATGACGGCGGATGGCAACATCGATCTCTGCTGGGAGACCGACGAACGCTCGGTCATCGTGAAGTGCCGCAGCGAGTCGAACGTTCAGTTGCACGTCACTGAGCATGGAGTCCAGACATCCGAGTCCCTCCCCGCCCCCGAGGCCATCGTCCAGTCACGCCGACTGCTCGACAGTATCTAGCGAATGGCATCGTGCGTCACCATCGACGATGGCTGCGTCGTTCGGCACTGCAAACGGCGACTGGTTCACGGCAAGAAGGTCTCAGCAGAAGCGTTTCGCCTACGATGTGAACGTGAATCCAATGGCCAGTGGTATCCAGAAGACACGTATCTGTCGGTCTGCTGGCTCGAGTTTCACGGCGGAAATCTCGATCTGATTCGGCGTGATATTCCGCTCAAAACGAAGCGCGGAGAGCACCTGCTGGTGTTGAATATTGCCGACATCGTGACTATCCAAGTGCCAAGCACGAAGGGCGTGCTGTCCGTCAAGCACAAACCGCGTGACGGTCGCACTGACGATTCGCACGCCGGCATCTGCGGATACCGGCCGGCGGATAACGCGACGGTGGGTGGCGTGCTCCGTCACCGCGTGGATCGCATCGAGCCAGCCGTTCCCTAGCAGGCCGCATCGACCGCTGGAGGGCAAGTGCCGCGCGTCACGCGCACGGCATTGACAGAATCCATGGCCTGCGGGCCACGCAGGAATCCGCGCCCTCAATACAGGAAACAGGTTTGGAACCGCGGATCCTCGTCACCTTCCTACATAATCCCCTTCAGTTTTCTATTCATTTACGTGTACTTACGCATTTATCACAGT
>JAPOWQ010000056.1 GCA_026707585.1 Chloroflexota bacterium
GCGGCGGGGCGGCCCAGTCGCGCAAGTTGTGGACGCGGACCTCAACGGTTCCCGCCGCGCGCGCCTTGCCCAGCAGACTGACCTCCAGGAAGCCCGCAAGGCTCTCGGGAAAGGTCGTGATCACGTCCACCCGCCAGGCCGGGGTCATCACCGCAGCCCCTCGATCAGGTCGATCGTCAGCACCCGGCGTTCCGGATCGAAGGCCTGCACCACGTCGGGAATCGCCGGCACCAGCACTTCGCCGTCGCGTCCTCGCACCAGGTACACGTCATTGCTGCCCGTGGATAGCACTTCACGAAGAACGCCAATCTGCTCACCGGAACACGCCTCCACGCGCACGCCGATCAACTCCACGCCGTAATAGCTGCCATCCGGCAGCGGCGCCGCTTCGTCCAGCGGGACCGCGATCTCGGCGCCGCGCAAGTCACGAGCCTCCTCGCGCGTGTACACGCCCCGGAGCTTGAGACGCGGCTTGACGCCGGGGCGGAAGGCCTCGATTTCGGTGGCCGCGCGCATCGGGCCAACGTACACGCGGCGACCGGGCTCCAGATTGGCCAGAACGTCGGTTTCCAGCCGGACTCGAACCTCGCCGCGGACACCGAACGCCCCCAGCACGGTGGCCAGGACGATCTCAGTGGCCGTATCCGTCAGTGGCTCTCCTGGATATCCAGCGCCAGCCGCCGGTCGCCGCCGATTGGCGCGGCGTGCATCACCGCGCGAATGGCCCGCGCAACCCGTCCTTGCCGTCCAATCACCCGGCCCATGTCAGTTGGATGGACGTACAGCTTGTAGATGCTGAGATGGTTGCGCTGCACCCGGTTCACGCGAACCGCGTCGGGCTCCGTGACCAGGTTGCGGGCGATGAACTCGACCAGTTCGTCCATGCGACGACGCTAGGCGCTGGGCCCGGCGGCCGCGGCAGGCGGCGGCGCGTTCTTGGCGATTTCCAGCAGCTTGCGCACCCGCTCGGTCGGCTGGGCGCCCTTGCGAATCCAGTCCTCAGTCGCGGCCACGTCCAGCCGGATCGTGGACGGGTCGGTCAGCGGGTCGTAGTAGCCAAGCTCGGCAATGCGTCGTCCGTCGCGCGCCCAGCGCGCCTCGGCCACCACCACCCGGTAGCTGGGACGCTTCTTGCGCCCCGTGCGGGTCAGACGAATTTTCAACATGAAGAAGAGACTCCGGTGATATCGAATGGAGGAACCGGTGGCGCACGCAATCGCTTCATGCGCACCGGCTCCCCGATCATACCCACGCCACCTGCCCCTGTCACCGGCGGCTAGACTTCCAAGCCCGCCTCTCAGGCTTGTGCCAATGGCCGTTCGGGTTGGGGTCATCGGAGCCGGGGCGTACGCCCAGCGCGCGCATTTGCCGCCGCTGCGCGAGCACTCTGACGCCGAAGTCGCCGCGCTTTGCCGCCGCAATCCGGTCCGGCTGGCCGAAGCCGCCGACGCCTTTGACGTCGCCGGCCGCTATACCGACTACGCGGAGCTGCTGGCCGATGGCTCGCTGGACGCGGTCACGATATCCCTGCCCCACAATCTCCACTACCAGGCCGCCCGCGCGGCGCTCAATCGCGGCCTTCATGTGCTGGTGGACAAGCCCCTCACGCTGCGGGCGTACCACGCGCAAGAGCTCCTCAGCCTGGCGGACCAACACGGCCTGACGCTGATGGTCGCCTTCAACCGGCACTACGAGCCACCCTTTACCAAGGCCCAGGAACTCCTGGCCGATGACGCCATCGGCGACTTGCGCCTCATCCAGGCCTACATGGCCTACGACTGGGACCTCTGGATGCAGCCGTCCGACCGCAGGTTCACCGGTGCGGGCGCCGCCATGCTGGACGGTGTGTCTGACACCCAGGCCACGCTGCTGCAAGAAACCAGCTTTCGGAGTGACGCCGCGGCCAACGGCGGCGGATTCTTCGCCGACGGCGGCGCGCATGTGCTGGAGGCCTGTCTCTGGCTGGCGGACTCGCCGGCGGCCACGGTCTTCGCGCTGATGGACTCCCCAGAGGCCGACCTGTACACCGCCCTCAACCTGCGCCTGGAGTCGGGCGTACTGTGCAGCCTGGCCTGCGTGGGCGACACCCCCACGCCGCGCGACTTCGGCTTCCACCTCTACGGGGCGACCGGCGCCATCCACATGCGCTGGGGCCACCTGACCCTGGAACGCGAACTGCGCGACGCGGAGACCTTTGACAACACCTCCATGCCCTCGATGGGCAGCGCCCCGGGCAATTTCATCGATGTGATCCTCGGGCGCGACGAGCCCCGTGCGACGGCCACGCACGGCCTGCGCCAGGTCGCCGCCATGGAGGCCGCCTACCGCTCGGCGCGCACGGGCGCGCCGGAGCGCGCCTAGTTCTGGCCCGCGTTCTGCTCCGTCGCTGAGGAATCCTCGGCTGGCGGTTGGTCTTCGTTCGACGACGCGCCTTCGCCCTGCGACCCGCCCTCGGCCTCGGCCTGCGCCTCGGCGTACCCCGGCACCAGGTTCGGATCGATGTTGCCGTCCTCGTCCTGGCCGACCTCCCAGCGCTCCGCCCAGGGCAGGAAGATCGAGGGAAACCGGTCCTTGAACAGAACATGGCCGCCCAGCATGACCTGGCGAGTGATCACCGTCCGCAGGCCGGGAATCGCACTGTCAGTCTTTTCGATCTCACCCGGCGGCAATTCCGTCGTGGGTTCCACGCGCAGCGGCGGGGGTTCGATCTCCTCGCTCTTCCAGGCGTCCAGCGTGACCTCACGCTGGAGCGACGGCCCCATGAGCCTGAACGTCAGCCGGTGTCGTCGAGCGTCGAACTCGCGCCGGATCAGGATGTGATTCGGCGTGTCATTGGTAAACGCCAAGTCCTGGGCCGGTTGCCAGATAGCCGCGTCGAATCCCGGCGGATTGCCGGGGCCAAGCTCGTAGTAGCGCACGCGGTAGGCATGTTGCCAGCGCTCGCTGATGGGCAGCCCGGCCCAAAACGCGGCCCGAAACAGCGTGGTCGACACCTGGCAGATACCGCCGCCGATGCCGGGCTCGGTGCGGGTGGGCGCGATCACCAGGCCCTCCACGAACCCGTTGCCCTCCGTGATCGGCCCCATCGCGGCGTTGAACGAAAACGTCTCACCCGGCGGCACTACCGTGCCGTCGATCAGCCGCGACCCGTTGTTGATGTTGTGGATGCGGTTGTCGCTGGAGCCCGCAAAGCGAGACTCACCCGCCGCGATCAGGTTGTCGAACTGCAACTCGCTCGCGCTCAGTCGTGTAATCGAAGGCTGGATGGTCACGAGCGGAACACTCACGCGATGCTGCCGGCCGTCGAAGGCCGTCTGCACACGCGACCAGAGACGCTCGGCGTCGATCGTGCGGCCGGGCGTGCCCTGAACCAGCGGCACCACGTCGCCATTCGGGTTCACGCGGATTCTCGGCTCCACCGCCGCAACCCGCAGCGTGTCCGCGATCTCGCGCGCCACCCGCTCGAAGGCCCGATAGCTCACGTCCACATCGATCTCGGGCGCCGCCGGCGGCCCGACCACGCGCATGTCCTGGGCCAGGTCCTCGCGTGCGATCGACCATCGGTGACCCGGCGCAACCAGTTCGATACGCCCCTCCATCAGTTCGCGCGCGCGCTCGGACGCGGGCGTCACGTCGGCCGTGGCGACCTGGGGCGCGAGCGCGCGCGACTGCAAATCGATGATCAGCTGCTGCGGCGTGTCGAAACGCCGACTCATCACCGCCAGCACGTCCGCCGGGACCAGTTCGCGGCCTTCGCTGGACGGATAGACCCGGGCGAGGCGTTGGCCGCCCTGGCTCTCGATCCGCAGGCCGGCATTGGTCGGCGCCTGTGCAATCTCGGCAGCGATGCGCTCGATGTACCGCGCGAAGGCATGCGGGTCGAAACTGACCAGGGTTCGCCATTCCCGCGGCGTTTCCAGGGTCTGCCGCTGCTGGCGCAGGCGCGTATCCCAGTTGCCCAGCCGCCCCCAGGCGTAGGCCTGCGCCAGCGGCGTGGCGTAGTCGACCTCGATGCCGACTTCACGTCCCGTGGGATTCCACGTCCGCCCGTCCAACCGAAAGCTGACCGGAGCGTCACGGAAGCTGTCCCAGCGCGCCGACAGCCGGGCGCGCGCTTCGGCCCGTGTCAGACCGCCCACGTCTTCGCCATCCAGCCGCACGCCCGGATAGAAGCGGCTGGCGTAGCGCGCCTCGCCCACCGCTACGAACGTGGCGGCGCCGGCGGCGGCCGCCGCAACGCTGCCAAGCACGCCGGATCCGGCGAACAGCAGAATGGTGCGTCGACTGAGGTTCATGAATTGTGGACCGCCCACGCGGCAACCATGCGTGGCCGCGCTGCCTCAACTATAGGCGTCGATCCAGGAAGCGCTGAGCAATTCGTTCGCAGTCGAGAGCGGCCAGCGTGGGCCCCTGTGCTATCGTCGGCAGTGCTGACCGGCAGGTTGGCGCCCCACTTTGCAACCCGCTGTTTCTGGCGCATCGCGCCGCTCGTGATCCGGCACGGCACCCATGGCGACTCTCATCCAGGAACTCGAAAAGACCTACCTCAAACCCGACGTGCCCGACTTCAACGTCGGCGATACCGTGCGCGTGCACGTGAAAGTGCGCGAGGGCGAGCGCGAGCGCGTCCAGGTATTCGAAGGCACCGTCATCCGGCGCCGCGCGGGCGGGGTCAACGAGAACTTTACGGTCCGCCGCATTTCCGGTGGGGTCGGCGTGGAACGAACCTTCCTCTTGCACTCCCCGATCGTGGACGACATCCAGGTCGTCCGCTACGGCAAGGTTCGCCGAGCCAAGCTCTACTACCTGCGCGACCGGGTCGGTCGGGCCGCGCGGGTCAAGGAGCGGCGCGCCTAGCCGGCGCGGGAGGCCAGACCAGTCCCCACCCTCCCGCTCAGGCTCCCACCGCCGCACCGGGAACGCCGGTTGCTGCGGGAGGGGCATCGCCTGATCGCGGGAGTTGACGAAGCCGGACGCGGCGCCTGGGCCGGCCCGTTGACCGCCGCCGCCGTCATCCTGCCGCCCATGGCCTACGCTGATCCCAGCCTCTTTGCGGGCGTGACCGACTCCAAGCAGCTTTCGCCCCGCGCCCGCGAGCGCCTGGCCCGCCTGATCCACGCCCGCGCCGCCGCCGTCGGCGTCGCCCACACCTCGCCGCGCGAAATCGACAAGGCCGGAATCGCCGCCGCGGGCCGCCTGACCATGCACCGCGCGCTCGGCCGCCTCCGGCTCGACCCCGATCACGTGATCGTGGACGCCTTTCCCCTGGACCCCGCCAGCCGGTTCGCCGACCGGCAGACGGCCGTCATTCGCGCCGACGCCACCTGCCTGGCCGTCGCCGCCGCCTCGATCTGCGCCAAGGTCGCCCGCGACCGCCTGATGCGGCGGCTGAGCCGCCGCTTTCCTGGCTTCGCATTCCATCGCAATAAGGGGTACGGCACCGCCCGCCACCGCGCCGCGTTGCAGGCGCTGGGGCCGATTGCGCTGCACCGTCAGAGTTTCGCTCCCGTACGACAGGCCCATGCCGCGCATACCCTGGCCCTGGCGGTCTAGACGCCGTGCACCGACCGATCGGGCCGAACTGGGCCGTTGGGGCGAGGACGTTGCCGCGCGCGAACTCAAACGCCGCAAGTACCGCATCCTGGGCCGCAATGTTCGGGTCGGCCGCGGTGAACTCGATATCGTCGCTGCGGACCGCGATGAGACCGTCTTCGTGGAAGTCAAGACGCGCCGCGATCAGGCCTTTGGCGGCGCGCGCGCCGCGCTTACGCACGCCAAGAGCCATCGCTTGGAGCGTCTGGCGCAAACCTATCTGCGCCAACATCCCGACCGCGCGGGCCCGTATCGTATCGATGTCGTCGCCATTGACGTTGACCCTACGGGCGACTACACCGTGGACGTGATACCCAATGCCGTGCAGCTCTGACGCCCTGCCGATGATGCCCCCGACGCCCGCTGCGGCACACCCCCGTGGTCGCCGGCTCGCGCCCTGGCCGCGTCGTGCGGCCCTACTGGCGGTGCTGGCGCTCATGGCCCTTGCGATAGTTGCGCCGGCCCGTGCCGACACCCATGACTACCCGGTCGAGGGCGGACGCCTCTTCACCCAGGCCGCGAACTCCGATGTTCCCGACGCCGGATTCGCCGTCACCGACGCCCGTGGGATCCAGTTTTGGACCGAGTTCCAGCGTCTGGGCGGCGTGCAGGCGCTGGGCTACCCGCTGTCGCGACGCTTCGTCTGGGAAGGATTCACCGTCCAGGTCTTTCAGAAGGTCGTGCTCCAGTGGCGGCCGGAACTGAACACCGTCATGTTCGTCAACGTGTTCGACCGCCTCAGCCTCGCCGGCTATGACGACACCCTTGAGGAGTTGTTGGTCCCGCCCTCGGAGGATTTCGAGGAAGTCGGATTCCCGTGGGACCAGATCATCGCGGGCCGGCAGGCGCTGCTGAATGCCAACCCGGTGCTGCGCCATGCCTACTTCGCCGTTGACGACCCGCTGCGCTGGTACGGGCTGCCCACCTCGCACGTGGTGACCTACGAGCACGTGCACACGATCCGGCTGCAACGCGCGGTGCTACAGCAATGGCTGGTCGACCTGCCCTGGGCATCGGCGGGTGAAGTAACGGTCGCCAACGGCGGCGACCTGGCCCGCGGCGCCGGGATCTTCCCGGCTGAAGTCCTGGCGCCCGAGGTTAGGCCCCGCGCCAACGGATCCGCGCCGCCATCGACCGCCACGCCGACCCCAGGCGCGACGCCCCAACCCACGGCCGCACCATCCCAGCCCACAGCCGCGCCGCCCCAGCAGGCCGACCTCTTCGGCCCGGTCACCGCCTTGCGCGCCATCCTGGGCCTTCCGTCGCTGATCGTCAGCCCCGAACTCATGCAGGCGGCTCAGGGTCATGCCAACTACTACATCACCCACCTGGACGACCCGAACTCAGGCGGCCTGCACACCCAGGTCTTCGGCTATGCCGGCTTCACCGGCCGCACTATCGGCGACCGCGCCCGTGCCGCGGGGTACCAGCTGGGCTGGGTTGACGAAGTCTTCGCCTTCTTCCCACCCGCGGACACGATCGCCTGGGCCCTCGATACCGTCTGGCACCGATACATGTACGTCCACCCCTCGGCCGTGCATATCGGCTATGGAACGGCGACCGGCGGAGGCACCACTGTGACCGTGTTCAACGTGGGCCTCTCCCCGGCGCACACCGCCAGCGCGCCGCTGCCTGTCGTGGTTCCGTTCAACGGAGCGACTGACGTGCCGTTGAGTTGGGCGGGCTGGGAATCCCCCAATCCGGCGCCCGGCGCCCTCCGCCCGTTTGGCCCGCCCATCTCGCTGCAATTCGGACTAAACGACGAGGTCGAGTGGGGCGAGGCCACCGTGTTCGGACCCAATGGCGCCGCCATCACCACTGCCCGCACCACCAGCGAGTGGCGGCGCGCCCTGTCACTAGTCCCGCATGATCCGCTGACCCCGGCCACCACCTACACCGTCCGCGTCAGCGGAACCCGCAACGGCGAAGCCTTCACCGTCGAATCCAGCTTCACCACGCGCCAGACTGGGCCGCCACTACGATGACGCCCGTTCACCCTCAACTGCTAAACCCGCCATGCACCTGATCTCCGAACTCGGCCACTGGGTGCTGGCCTGGGGCGATTCGCCCTGGGGCGGCCTGGCGCTCTTCGTCCTGGCGTTCTGGGAGTCCAGCTTCTTCCCCATCCCGCCGGACGGGCTGATGATCGCGCTGGCCGCCGGCAACATCCCCTTTGCCCTTGGCTTCTCGGCCATCGCCACCGTCGGGTCGCTCCTCGGCGCCATGCTCGGCTACTGGATCGGCCTCCGCGGCGGCCGCCCGCTGCTGGACCGGCTGTTCGCCCGGGAGCGCATCCTCTACGTCGAACGCCAATACCAGCGCCGCGACGTCTGGGCCGTCACCGTCGCGGCCTTCACCCCGATCCCCTACAAGGTCTTCGCCATCGGCGCCGGCGCCTTCCGGCTCAACTTCCGCCGCTTCATGCTCGCCTCGCTCGTAGGACGCGGCGGCCGCTTCTTCCTGGTCGGAATCCTGATCACCATCTTCGGCACGCAGGTGGAAGCCGCTATCGACGAGTACTTCGACATCCTCGCCATCGCCTTCGTCGTCCTCCTCGTCCTCGGCTTCGTCGTCATTCGCTTCGTCATGCGCCCACGCGCCACGGCGGCCGACGCCTCGTCCGAATAGCCCCATGCCCGCGCCGAGCCGCTACGCCGTGGCGGCCGACGTCGTGGTCGTTGCCGAAACCCCGGAACCCTCCGTCCTGCTGATCCGCCGCCGCAACCCCCCGCTCGGCTGGGCCATCCCGGGCGGCTTCGTCGAGCCCGACGAGGACCTGATCGACGCCGCCCGTCGCGAACTCTCCGAGGAAACCGGCCTCGAACCCCCGCAACTCCAACAGTTGGCCACCTTCGGCCACCCCGACCGCGACCCCCGCGGCCGCACCATCTCCGTCGTCTACGGCGCCCGCCTCCAACACGCCGCCCTCCCCGCCGCGGGCGACGACGCCGCCGCCGCCCGCTGGTTCCCCCTTACCGCCCTCCCCACCACCCTCGCCTTCGACCACGCCACCATCCTCGCCCAGGTTCTCCCGCGATTGGTGCACGCCTCTATGCCGGAGCCGCAAGCCGAGTTGCCGTACCCCGCTCGCACGCCGTAGCGTGCAAAGTGTCATGGCCGTAACCACAGAGACGACCCCCGCCGCGCTCATTGCCGACCTCCGGCGCATCGTCGGCGCTTCCTGGGTCTTGTCCGACCCGGACGACCTCCTGCTCTACGAGTACGACGGCTCCGTGGACCGCGCCCTGCCCGATGCCGTGGTGTTCCCCGACTCCACCGCCCAGGTCCAGGCCATCGTCCAATCCGCCCTGAAACACGGCGTGCCGGTGGTGGCGCGTGGTGCCGGCACAGGCCTGAGCGGCGGCGCCATCGCCCGCTGCGGCGGGATCGTCGTCGCCACCTCGCGCATGAACCGCATCCTCGAAGTCGACACCCGCAACCGCCGCGCCGTCGTGGAGCCGGGTGTCGTCAACGCCGACCTCAGCGCCCACACCCAACGCTTCGGCTTTCACTACGCGCCAGACCCCTCCAGCCAGTACGCCTGCACCCTGGGCGGCAACATCGCTACCAACGCCGGCGGCCCTCACACCCTGCTCTACGGCGTCACCACCAACCACGTCCTGGGCATCGAGTTCGTCACCATGGACGGCCGCGTGGTCACCACCAGCGGGCTGCCCGACGGCCCCGGCTACGACCTCACCGGCCTCTTCTGCGGCAGCGAAGGCACCTTCGGCATCGTCACCCAGGCCGTCGTCCAACTCGTCCACACCCCCGCCGGCGTGCGCACGCTGCTGGCCTCGTTCGACTCGGTCGCCGCCTGTAGCGCCGCCGTGTCCGGCATCGTGGCCGCCGGCATCGTTCCGGCAGCCGTCGAGATGATGGACCAACTCGCCCTCGAAGCCGTTTCCGCCTTCATCCCGCGAGCCAACCTCCCGGTGGACGCCGCCGCTGTGCTGCTGCTCGACGTGGACGGCGTGCCCGCCGAGCTCAACGACCGCGAAGCCGAAATCCGCCACGTGCTCCGCGCCAACGAGGCCCGCGACATCCGCGTCGCCCAGAACGACGCCGAACGCAACCTCTTCTGGCTGGGCCGCAAGAGCGCCTTCGGCGCCATGGGCCGCATCTCGCCCGACTACTACGTGCAGGACGGCGTGATTCCCCGAACCACCATCGCCCACGTGCTGGATGAGATCCGGCGCATCAGCCGTTCCTTCGACCTGCCCATCGCCAACGTCTTCCACGCCGGCGATGGCAACCTGCATCCCCTGCTGCTCTTCGACAACCGGGTTCCGGGTGAACTGGATCGAGTGCTGGACGCCGGCACCGCCATCCTGCAGGTCTGCGTGGATGTCGGCGGCATGCTCAGCGGCGAACACGGCATCGGCATGGAAAAACAGGCCGCAATGCCGCTGGTCTACTGCCCCCACGACCTCGACGCCATGCGACGCGTCCAGCAGGTTTTCGACCCACACGCCCTCTTCAACCCCAACAAGATCCTCCCCGCCCCCATCGGCTGCGCCGAAGTCAACAATCTCCGCCGCTCGGCTTCGGAGGTCTCCGCCTGAGCCCAGCTTGGGCGCGGGCGCGTCGCCTCCTAGGCTCGGCCGAAGGCGTAGGAGTCGCGGTCGCTGCTGTCTTCGCGACGACCATCCTCTTGCTGGCCACGCTATGGCACGTGGAGGTTGGCGTCGGCGACGAGTTGGACCCGAACTTCGAGCTCGGCCCCCTGGGACCGGACCGTGTGGTCGCGCAGGAAGTCACCGTGCGGAACCCCGACATGATCGGCCTGCAGATCGCGGCGCGGGCCGAGGGCACCACTGAACCGTTGAATGTGCGGGCCGATCTGCTTGCCGCCGACACCCTGGTGGACACCCGCATACTGCAGGTATTCCCCTCCACGACCCTCCAGCTCCAACGTGCGACCTTCGACCGCCCGGCGCCCGTCGGGCCCGTGGCGGTGCGGTTGCGGGTCGAACCGGAGCAGGCCGGCGGCGTCGTCTACGGCGCCACCCGCGACGATCAATGGCCGGGCGTCCTGCGCCTTGACGGGCGGGTGGAGTTCGCCGACCAGGATCTGGCGTTGCGTGTGCTGCACCGTCGCTCGCTCTGGACGCACACCGAAGCCCTGGTCGGCGACCTCCGCGCCGCGCGCGCGGTCGCCACGCTCACGCTCGCCGCCCTGGCGGCCGGCCTCGGCCTCATCGCAGCCGTAACAACGCGGGCCCTACGTACAAGCCAACCCGACCCCCGTCCCGGCCGGCCATGACAACCCACCAATCCCGCCTGTCCGCCATCCTGCTCGCTGCCGGCGAGTCCACCCGCATGGGCCAGCCCAAAGCCCTGCTGCCCTGGGGCGGTTTGCCCCTGGTACGACACCAGGCGGACCTGCTCAAGGCCCAGCCCGCAATCGCCCAACTAATCGTGGTCGTCGGGAGCCTTCACGACCAGGTGCGAGCGGCGCTGGACGGCACCCGCGCACGCGTCATCGTCAATCCCCGCTTTCGCGAAGGCCGCGCCACCTCGCTGGCCGCCGGAGCGCGGGCCCTGGATGGCATCCCAGCCAGCGCTCTCGTGGTCAACGTCGATCAGCCACTCGCCACCGATCTCCTTGAACCGCTCGTGACGGCCTGGCGCACCGACCCCGGCGCTCTTTGGCGGCCCACCCACAGAGGTCGCGGCGGACATCCCCTCATCGTCCCGGCCGACATCGCCCCCGAGCTCGCCCACGTCACCGAGGCCACCCGGGGTCTGCGCGCCGTCGTCACCCGCCACCGCCGGCGCCTACGCTCCCTGCCCGTGGACTCCCAGCTCGCCGTCCTCAACCTCAACACCCCCGCCGACTACGCCGCCGCTCAATCCCCCAGCGGCCCCGCCTCATCCCCTAAACTGTCGGCGGGCCCATAGCTCAGCTGGAAGAGCGCCTCAATGGCATTGAGGAGGTCGTCGGTTCGAATCCGATTGGGTCCACCGGCGCCTGACCACTCCCCGTTGTGCGGTCGTCGACAGACGCCCTGAGAGACCTTCGCTTTCGAGCCAGCCGGCGTATGGCAGCGGCCACGCGGAGCTTGAGCGCCTGGCGCTACGCAACGAAGCCGAAAGGGCTCGACCATGCGCGTGATGGTTCTGATCAAGGCAACCGCGGACAGCGAAGCAGGCGTGATGCCCTCCATGGAACTCATCCAGGCCATGGGCGCGTACAACCAGCAGCTGATCGATGCCGGCATCATGCGCGACGGCGACGGCCTGCGCCCCTCCTCCCAGGGCAAGCGCGTGGCCTTTGACGGCGATAGCCGCACCGTCATCGACGGCCCATTCGAAGCCACCAACGAGCTGGTCGCCGGCTTCTGGCTCTGGCAGGTCAAGAACATGGATGAAGCCATCGAATGGGTCAAGCGCTGCCCCAACCCCATGCTCGGCCCCAGCGAAGTCGAAATCCGCCCGCTCTACGAACCGGCCGACTTCATCGAGGCCGTGACCCGGTAACTCGCCGATCAGGAACAACGCCGTCCCGGCTCGGCGGCGGGTCGCTCACGCGTCGCCGGTCCTCGTCGCGGAGAACCGTCTAGCTGTTCCCGTCGTACACCTCGGCTTGTGCGTTTTCCAGCATTCGCCGAATCGTCCGCAGCATGGCTTCTTGCTCATCCGTGGCAATGCCGGCCAGGAATCTCGCATTATTCGCCTGGACTCGCTCGGCCAACTCCGGCACCAGGCGACGCCCGGCGACGGTCAGGGACAGTCGCACGAGACGCCGGTCTCGCGTGCTGCGCCTGCGTTGAACCAGCCCCGCACGTACCAGCCGCTCGACCTGCCGGCTGATGGATGCGGTGTCAATTGGGATAACGCGCGACAGGCTCGTTAGCGTGCTCGCCTCCCCCTCGTGGCACGCTTCCAGGATCGCCCACTGGGCGGACGAGACGTTGAACGAGGCCAGCTCCCGATCCAGTCCGATTCGCATCGCCGAGGCCAGACTGCCAACCAGGTAGCCAAGCTCACCTTGGATGTCGGGAGACCCGGATTTGGACCGCATGGACCCGCATCTTCCCCAACGAGAGATCGCTTGGCCGCTCAAACATTGCAGCCGAGACTTTTCGCCTCCACGCCATTCGCTCCCACCCCACCAAACCGCGCGGCCTGCCCCTAAAGCCGCGCCCAACCGCGCCGCGACTTCCCAACAGACCTGTTGCCACCAGTCCTGTTGGAACCGCGACATCCGGCAAGGCGCGCTGACAGCGGCCGCCCTACCGCATCGGCAAAAACCCCGTCGGCGTCATATAGCTATTGATCACCCGCGCCACGATCTGCCCACTGGCTTCCGTCTCGGCTCGAACTTGCAGCCATTCCGGGTCGGACTGAAACGCCGTCCACTTGGCCTCGCGGTCGGCCTGGCTGTCGAAGCGGGTGATGTAGACCAGCCGGTCGCTGCGGCCCACCACCTCCTGCCAGAACCCCACCACCTCGATGTCCAGGCGCTCGAAGATGCGCATCGTGTGCTGGGAAAAGCGGTTCATGATGGCGTCCATGCGGCCCGGCAGGATTTCGTAGATACGCAGTTCGTAAAGCATCGGCGGGTCCTCCGCTGGCAGGAACCGCCGCAGCATGCCCCACAAGACCGCCGCTTGCGTACCATGGCCGCCCAACACTTCACCGGGAACGCACAAAGGGACAGGTCGCGGTGTACGCCATCGTCATCGGCTGCGGGCGTGCCGGCGCCGAGATCGCCAGCCGCATGTGCGAGCTGGGGCACTCGGTCGTCGTGATCGACCGCGACCGCGCGGCCTTCCACCGCCTTTCGGACACCTTCAGTGGCACCACCATCGTCGGCCACGCCATCGACGAAGACTGCCTCATTTCCGCCGGCATCGAGCGAGCCGACGCCGTCATCGCCACCACCTACGGCGACAACTCCAACCTCATCGCCGTCCAACTGGCCCGCAAGCGCTTCAACGTCGAACGTGCCATCGCCCGCGTCAAGGACTCCGTGCGGGCCTCCACCTTCGCCAATCTCGGCTTCGAGACCATTCCTTCAACCACCATCGTCGGCGACGCCTTTGAGCAAGCCCTGGCCTGGGAACCGCACCAGCCAAACGGCCCGGCGGAGAACGGAAGCTAGCGTCACGTGTTCGTCATCATCGCCGGCGGCGGCAAGGTTGGCAGCCAGCTCGCCCGCGACCTCATGGCCGAGCGCCACGAGGTCGTGGTGATGGAGTCAAACCCTCACAAGGCGCGCGCCCTGCAGGACGAGATCGGTGACGCCGTCGTCCCGCACGACGCCTCTGAGGGCCGCTGGCTCATCGATGCTGGCATCGGCCGCGCCGAGCTCCTGATTGCGGTGACCGGCGACGACGAGGACAACATCGTCATCTGCCAGCTTGGCGAGGCTCTCTCCGAGGGCCGGGCCCGCACCATCACCCGCATCAACAACCCCAAGAACAGCGATACCTTCCGCACCCTGGGCATCGAGGCCATCGTCAACGCCACCGACCTGGTGATGACCATGATCGAGCGCGACGTCAGCGTCGCCCCCGTCGTCCACCTCATGCGCCTGCGCAGCGCCGGCCTGGAGCTGGTGGAAATGACCGTCGCCGAAGGTTCGGCCGCGGACGGCTCAACGCCGCAGGATCTGCGGCTGCCGGAGCAGGGCGGCCGGATCAGCGTGATCCTGCGCAACGGCGAGGCCGTGCTTCCCTCGCCCACCACCCGCCTGCAAGCCGGCGATTCGATCGTCCTCGTCGCCCAAACCGAGTTTGAGGAAGCCCTGGGCCGCAAGTTCGCCGCCCCCACCATCGTCTAGCCTCCGCGCACCGCCCTGCTCGTCCGCCAGCCCGGGACGCCCCCTCGCGAGTTGGGCCTCACGCCGCCAGAGCCAGGAATTCGGTCACGCTCCGGCGGATTCCCTCCGCGTCCAGCCCATGCGCCCGCTCGTGCTCCCAGCGGCTGCCGTAGTGCCGGTGCTCGCGGCGCGCCACGCCGAGCGCAAGCAGCCGGTGCGGTGAGTCCTTGAGGGCCTCCGAGACCTCGGCCGAGGACGTCCCAGCGAGATACGGCTCGACGAGAACGACGGCCGGTGCGGCCAGGAACGTCCGCAGTCCCTCCGCATCGAACGGTCGCACCGTCGCTGTGTAGAGGACCGTCGCATTCAGGTCGGCGGTGGCATCCAAGACCGGCGCCAGGCACGGGCCCACCGCGATGACCGTCACGGCCGTGGTCGACCCACCCCGGATCGGCGTGAGGCCACCCGAAATGGGCACGGCGTCGGAATTCGTTGACTCCGAGAGACGGATGTAATCGAGTCCCGTGCCGCCGGCTGCCGAACGCAGAATCGCTTCCACCTCGTCCGGGTGCCCGGGCACATGCACGCGCCACCCCGGCAGCGTCGAAATCAAGGCCACGTCTTCCGGCGCCTGGTGCGTTCGCCCAGCCGCCGCGGCGTCGTAGGACGCCCCAACGGACACGAACACCCCACCCAAACCCTGGTGGCCGAAGTCGAGCTTGACCTGCTCGAACGGCCGCTCGACCAGGAACGGCGCGTAGGAGTGCACGATCGGCCGGAACCCCTCCATCGCGAGTCCGGCGGCAAAGCCGATCAGCAACTGCTCCCGGATCCCCACGTTCAGCACTCGCCCGGGATGACGCGTCACCACGCCGGCCTGCTGAAAGTACCCATAGCCAATGTCGGCCAACACAACGGCCAGATCGGGCCGTTCGTCCAGCAACACGCCGGAAACGCGCATGAATCGGTCCCGCATCGTCAGACCTTTCGAAACTCCGCAGACTCTCGAAGGCGTGGCGGCTCTTCACCCTCTCCAAGGGGAGAGGCAGGTTCGGCCGTCTTCGGCCGAAACCG
>JAPOWQ010000035.1 GCA_026707585.1 Chloroflexota bacterium
GATCCGCCACACGGGGACTGAGATATGGTCCCGAGCCCTACGGGGTTTAGCATGGAGGAATCTTGCGCAATGGGCGAAAGCCCGACGCAGCGACGCCGCGTGGGGGATGAAGGCCTTCGGGTTGTAAACCCCTTTTCTGGGGGACGAAATTGACGGTACCCCAGGAAGAAGCCACGGCTAACAGGGTGCCAGCAGCCGCGGTAATACCTTGGTGGCAAACGTTATCCGGAATCACTGGGCGTAAAGCGCTCGTAGGCGGCTTGGTAGGTGTTCGGTGAAAGCCCCCGGCTCACCCGGGGAGGGTCCGAGCAAACCATCAGGCTAGAGGCAGGCAGAGGACCGTGGAACGTCCGGGGGAGTAGTGGAATGCGTAGATCCCGGACGGAACACCAGAGGCGAAGGCGGCGGTCTGGGCCTGTCCTGACGCTGAGGGGCGAAAGCGCGGGGAGCAAACAGGATTAGATACCCTGGTAGTCCGCGCCGTAAACGATGGACGCTAGGTGTGTGGGGGGCTCAACCCCCCTGCGTGCCGGAGCTAACGCGGTAAGCGTCCCGCCTGGGGACTACGGTCGCAAGACTAAAACTCAAAGGAATTGACGGGTGCCCGCACAAGCAGCGGAGCGTGTGGTTCAATTCGAGGCTACGCGAAGAACCTTACCGGGGTTTGACATTACACGGCTATCCCGCGAAATCGGGAGTTCCTTCGGGACCGTGTAACAGGTGCTGCATGGCTGTCGTCAGCTCGTGCCGTGAGGTGTTGGGTTAAGTCCCGCAACGAGCGCAACCCTCGACGCTAGTTGTATATGTCTAGCGTGACTGCCGCGGACAACGCGGAGGAAGGTGGGGATGATGTCAAGTCCGCATGGCCCTTATATCCCGGGCTACACACACGCTACAATGGCCAGTACAACGGGCAGCAACCTGGCGACAGGAAGCGAATCCCTAAAAGCTGGTCTCAGTTCGGATTGCAGGCTGCAACTCGCCTGCATGAAGTCGGAGTTGCTAGTAACCGCAGGTCAGCACACTGCGGTGAATACGTTCCCGGGCGTTGTACACACCGCCCGTCACGCCATGAAAGTCGGCAACACCTGAAGCCGGTGAGCTAACCCTTGGGAAGCAGCCGTCGAGGGTGGGGTTGGCGATTGGGGCGAAGTCGTAACAAGGTAGCCGTAGCGGAAGCTGCGGCTGGATCACCTCCTTTCTAGGGATGACACCACTCGGTTTCGGCCGAGCGGTCACCCAGGTTGAGGGATCACATGAATCGCCGTCTTCTTGACGGCCTTTCGCGCCAGACAGAAACCCATCGAGTCGTCCGGAATGGCCCGATCTCGCACTCACTCTTTCCCTGCTAAGGGCCCCTGTCGTGGCACAGTCCTCCCACACCTTCTGTAGGGGCGCCCCTTGTGGGTACCCGTTCCGCCTGGTGCCCATCGCCCCACGACCTGCGTTGTGTGACCATGGAGAGGAGCGTCGGGCCGGTTAGGCGGCCGCTCCGGCTCCGGCCGGAGAGGAAAGTCCGCACTTCACAGAGCGCGGTAGCGGGTAACACCCGTCGCCCGAATCGGTTCACGCCGGCAAGGGCCGGAACAGGGGCACAGTGACGATGCCCGCGCTCCCATCCGGGGGCGCGGGAGTGAAACGGCTAACCTCTACCGGAAGCAAGGCCAAGTCGGGACGCCACCAGGCTGCTCGCCCAGTCCCAGGTAGGCTGCACGAGGCTGGCGGCAACGCCGGTCCCAGAGAGATGGCCGCCCACGACAGAATGCGGCTTATCGACCGGTCCGACGCTCACCGGTCATCGGATCGTCGCGAGCTTGTCTCCCTGGCGCCTTCTCGATTCAGAACCCTTGCGTCGTCGCCAGCTACCCATCCCTCATCCCGCTCGTCCCTTTCGGTTCGCTACAATGACGAGCGGGGTGGAGCAGTGGTAGCTCGTCGGGCTCATAACCCGGAGGTCGTCGGTTCGAATCCGACCCCCGCAACCACTGCAACCAATCACTCTCACCTTCTTTATGGGCGGACGTTTCTTCGCGCACCGGCTCTGATCGCCGGTAAGGGAGTCCGCCATGAGGCGTCGCCAGGAGCAAACGAACAGACGCGCATTCGCGCACGGCCAACCCGAGGACGCGCGCGCGCGCCGGCCCAGGATCTGGCGAATCACCAACAAGGCTAGGCCGCCGCCCTCCACGCCTTACAAGCAGCCATTCAGGACGGCCTGAATAGCGGGGTCAGCGACAAGACGCCGAGACAGATCTGGGCGGAAGCGGAACAGCGTCACCAAGCGAGGAATGGCTGACTTAGGTCCGTCTGCCGTTGCTTGAGCTCATCGTCACCGCGGCGCCGGTGTGTATAATACACACGGTAGATAGTCGGGAGGTCCTGCTCCGTCTCCGTCGCGACGGCTGGGTTCTCAGAAACGTGAGCGGAAGCCATCACCAGTTCACGCATCCCGACAAGCCTGGGCGCGTCACGGTCAAGCACCCGTTACGGGACATATCGATCGGCACGCTACGAAGCATCTTTCGTCAGGCTGGTTGGAATTGGAAGGATCGCTAATGCAGTTTCCAATCGTGATACACAAAGACGAGACAAGCAGCTACGGAGTCACGGTTCCCGATCTACCCGGGTGCTTCTCCGGAGGTGACTCGTTCGAGGACGCTGTAAGCTCGGCCCACGAAGCTGTTGCTTGTCATATCGAAGGCCTGCTTATGGACGGCGAGTCCATCCCAGAGCGTCAACCGATCGATCTGCATCAAAGCAATCAGGACTTCGAAAACGGAGTTTGGGCGCTTATTGAAGTCGATATTTCTAAACTCTCGAGCAAGACGGTCCGAGTCAATATCACTATGCCATCACGTGTGCTGTCAATCATTGATGAAGCGGCGGCTCGGGAAAGAGAGTCCCGGTCGGGGCTACTTACGCGTGCTGCCCTTCAATTTGTGGACAGACAGACAACCGTATAGGTTTCCGGCTTCGAGTTCATCTGTAACTGGTATCGATTGAATGATTGCCAGAAGCAGTTCTAGCCTTTCAGACGGTGGCGTCTGCGCTGCTAAGTCACGTCCACAAGGTCAATCGGATATATCGGCGTGTCCTTACCGTAATGCAACCGTAACGCCCAATCCCAAATACTGAAATACGGAACCGGCTTCAACCTCGTACCCGCGAGTGGACCTGAAACAGCCGCGCCGCTCAGTGCATCCCAACGAGTACCCGTCTCGCGGTCCGTAAGCTCGGTCCCGACGACGTCAAATGTGAACGGACGGCCGTCCACCCGTGCCTCGTACGCGCGGACGCGGCGACTCTCCGGCTCCGCAAACGCCACCACCGGCGTATCGCCCACCACGGCCTGCTGAACGCCCAGGCGCGCCGTCTCATCGAAGTAGAACCCGGCCGCCGCGCCGTCGATTTCCACCCCGATCACCCAGATGTCCTTGGGTGATCGTTGATTGTGGAAGGCGCTGTTGGGGGCGCCAAACTGCAGCCGTTGCTTCATGACCAGCGTTGTGGGGTGTTGCTTCAGCCACGAGCCCCACGGCGTCAGCGACGCCACCACCGGCCGCAGCTGCGCGCCGTCCAGCGGACCGTCCAGCGCCTCCCCGAACACCTGGCTCCAAATGCTGCCCGTCTGGTGGTCCCACCAGGTTTGCGCCCCTTTGTAAAGCGCCCCCTGCACGCCCAGGGTCAGTGTTCGCCCCTCCCACACCCGCTCGTAGACCAGGCCCGTGTAGCACAGCGGACACCAGGTAATCGCCACCGGCACGCCGCCCACCACGTCGTTCACGATCTCGTAGCTCACCAGCGGCTCGATCGGATACGCCCGCGCGTCACCGTTGATCTCCACGGCCAGCACCATCTCGTCCGGCGCCAAGTTGATGTTGTCCGGCGTGGTCAGGCCCGGGTCGTAAATCGGCGGAATCCCGTCCCGCAGCGTCCGCACGTCCCAGCGCAGCTCAAACGCCGTTGACTGCTGCGGCAGAAACAGCAGCGCCCCAACCACCGCCGCTAATGCCAGCGCGCCCAGCACGCGTTGTCCTGTCATGCCACGATCGTAGTGCGCCGCCGCGCCCAAGCGCATCGACGAGGGACGGCTTGAAGGAGGAATCGGTCGGGAATGAGACGGCTACGGGTGGTCGCATGCCACTAGCGCGACGCCGCCTCTTGGCGCTGGCGGCGGCCGCGCCGCTGCTCGCCGCCTGTGGCGAGGCCCCCGCCCCGCGACGCTTGTCCCAGCTTTGGCCCGAGCCCCCGCCCAACCACGACGCCGCGCTGGCCACCGCCGGCTGGCAGGGCTACTGGTACGCCCGCTACGTCGGCGGCCTCATCGCAACCCATCCCGCCCTCGGCCTGCCCGCCAACACCCTCGACCCCCGTAGCCGTGCGGCCTTCAACGCCGCCGGACCACAGGCAGTCCCCGTCGCCCTGCCGTTCGCCACCGTCACGGTGGACGCCCCGGCAACGCCAGGCGGTCTGCCACAGGTGCGTCATACCGAGGCCGTAATCCGCGTTCGCACCGCCGCCCTCTACATGCGCCTCCTCCAGGCCCTCGCCCGCGCCCACCAGCTGCGCGCGCCCCGGGCGCCGGCCGGCGAGGCCCGCAGCCACGAGCTCTGGCTCGCATCCGCATACACCGCCCTTGCCGTCGAAGCCTCCGAGCGCGTCCATGCTGACCTTTTCCGTCCCAGGCTCGGCGTCCTTTTCGACTCCGACGACACCTACGATCCTCTTGGCAACATCGACCTCATCTGGGCCACCGCCGACACGGCACGACTGGCGCTGCCGACCGATCCAATGACCGCCGCCAGGCTGCGAGCCACGGCGGACGAGCTATACGCCGTCTTCCGAGTCAGCTTCCCCCGCTCAATCCCCGAGGCCCACCGCATGGTCCGCGCCCAGGCCCGGCTCCAGCCGGTCACCGGCCGCGACGACTTCCGCGCCTTCATCCCGGTCCAGCAACGCCGGATCGCCTACTGGCTCCGCGACCGGCAACCCGCCGACATCCTCGAAGCCGCCCACGCCCTCGCCGCCCTGATCCGGCTGACTCCGCTCATGCAGACCGATAGCGGTGTCCAGGAACGTGCCGGCGACCTGTTCCTGGACCTGGCGACCTCGTTCAACAGGGACAACGGCTGGCTCCGCGACCGGTCCACCTACACCGCCGCCGACGTCGCAGCCCTCCTTCGCGCGCTCCGTTTGGCCGC
This sequence comes from Chloroflexota bacterium, assembly GCA_026707585.1. Classification (GTDB taxonomy): domain Bacteria; phylum Chloroflexota; class UBA11872; order UBA11872; family UBA11872; genus UBA11872. Next base: position 5,202 of record JAPOWQ010000035.1, read on the forward strand.
CTTTCACGGCCAGCCGCCCATTGAACGCCGTTACGCCCGCGATTTGCTCGTGACCGTCTGGGATTCCCTGGTCAACCGCCTCGGCCTCATGCGCGGTGCGCCGCCCGGTCGCGCCGAAGACGTGGCCCAGCCCTGGGAGCAGCATCTGGATGACGCGGCCTATCGCCACCCCGCCGTACCAATCAACGCCGTTTCGCTCTTCGCCCGCTCCGTTACCCGCCATGCCTCGGGCGAGGTAATCGTCGACCCCACCCTCGAAACGGCCTCTGCCCTCGAACTGGCTCTCGAATCCCTCTGGCTCCACCCCACCTTCGAAGCCCTCAGCGCCGAATCCGCCGCCTGACGCTAGCCCGAATGTTTCACGTGAAACATTCGTCCCGGCCAGCGCCGCAGCGCCAGCACCCCGATCCCGCCGGTCGCCACGGCCGCGCTCACGATCATCGCCAGGCGCAGCCCCTCGCCCACGATGATCGGGTCGGCCCGTATCGACTCGATCCAGAACCGCCCCACCGAATACGCCGCCAGCACCCCCAGCGCCAGGTCCCCGCGCCGCAACCGTCGTGCAGACCTCGCCACTACCAGTGCCGACGCAAACACCACCAGCGCCCACACCGACTCGTACAGAAACGTCGGATGGAACCCGTTCACTTCCAGGTACAGAAGCGGCCGGTATTTTTCCTCGATCGACAGCGCCCACGGCAGATCCGTCGGCACCCCGAACGACTGTTGGTTGAAGTAATCCCCCCAGCGCGCGACCCCGATCCCCAGCGGCAACCCCACCGCCGCCGCATCGATCCAACGCACCAATTCCAGTCGCGCCAGACACGAGTAGATCGATATTCCCAGCAACGCGCCTATCAACGCCCCGTGCAGGGCTACGCCGCCCTCCCAGATCTGCCACGCCAGCTCCGGCTCGTCCGCGAAGCGCCGCTCCCACTCAAAGACCAGGTAATACACCCGCGCGCCCGGAATTCCCGCCGCAACCGCCACCACCAGCAGCGGCAGCGCGTGCTTCGAATCGAGACCAAGCCGCCCCGTCCGCCACCGCGCCACCCACGCCCCCGCCAACACTCCCGCCGCCAGCAACACGCTCCACCAGCGCAGCACACCCCACTCGGGAACGATGAACGCCGAGTAGGGCTCAGGTATCAAGGGTTGGAGCTAGCTGTTGTCCCAGGTGATCAGCACCCCAAGCGCCGCTTCCGGATGGTCGTGCAGGAAGTGGAAGGCCTCCGGCGCCTGCTGGTAGGGGAAGCGGTGCGTGACCATGCGCTCCGTGGCGATGCGGCCCTGGGTGAGCAGATCCAGGGAGCGGGTTGAGGCGGCGACCCGGTTGCTATCCGGCAGCGCGCCGCCGATCAGGCGCTTGCGCTGGATGTAGCTGGACGACAGCGGTAGCGGGTCGTCCTCGTACAGCCCCACCACCTGCAGCAGCCCGCCAGTCGCGGTCATGCGCTGGGCCTGGTCGAAGGCCCGCAGGCCGGCGCGCCCACCAACCGCGTAGATCACCACGTCCGCCGCACGACCGCCCGTCAGCTCCTGCACCCGCGCCACCGGGTCCTCGTCCGACACGTTGATCACCTCGTCGGCTTCCATTTCGGCCGCCAGCGCGCAGCGGTTGGGCAGCGCGTCAACCGCTACCAGCCGGCCCTGGCCGTTGGCTCGCGCTACCTGCAGCATCAAGCTGCCCACCAGCCCCTGGCCCACGATCACTACCGTGTCGTCCGGCTGGATGTCGTCGTTGTCGATCCACATGACCGCGCTGGTCGTCAGCGGCCAGAAGGTCGCCTGCTCGAAGTCCAGCGCGTCCGGAATGCGCACGATCTTCGGACCTTCGGACGGTGAGGCAACCCGGCTGTCCTGCACCACGAACTGCGCGTGCGGACCCGAAACCCCCACCCGGTCGCCCGGCGCAAACCCCTCCACCTCGGCGCCCACGGCGTCCACCACGCCGGCCACCGAGTACCCCATGATTTGCGGGTCCACGGCCTCGGGCCGGATGTACCGCCGCCACAGCTCCGAGCCTCGGCTGATCAGGCTGCGCACGTTGCGCACCCGCACGTCGTGCGGACCAACCGCCGGCACGGGCGCGTCTTCAAGCACCACATTGAACTTGCCCTCGGGCTTCGCTACCCGCTTCATGGCGCCCTCCCCGCGTTCAGCTACGACTGCAGCGCAACCCACTTGCCGCGGCGCGCGCTGGCGCGCACGGCGTCCAGCACCCGCATCTGGCGGATGGCCTCGTCGCCGTCCACCAGCGGCGCCGCCTCGCCGCGGATCGCCTCGCCCAGATTCTCGACCTCGGCCTGGTAGCTGTCGAACGGTGGAAACAGCTCCGTAACGGTCCCGCCCACGGTCTGGATCTCGATACTCGTCGACTCCCCCGGCGCCAGCACGTGACGGTCGACGCGAAGCGTCCCCTCCGTGCCCACCAGCTCCAGGAAGTGCCGCCGCGAGGTCGTGAAGCTAAACGCCACCGTCGCCGCTCGATCCCCCTCGAACTCCAGCAGCGCGTTGCCGTCAAAGTCCACGCCGAACTCCGGGTCGTCCGTCATCCGCGCCACCAGCCGCCGCGGCTCGCCGCCCATGTGCAGGCGGCTCACGCTCACGCAGTACGTCCCCAGGTCCCCCAGCGCCCCGCCGGCCAGTTCGGTCGAGAGCCGCACGTTCACCGGATCGCGGGTGATCGGGAAGCAGAACGCCGTATTGATCTGCCGCAGGTCGCCAATCGCCCCCTCCGCCACCAGCGCCCGCAGCCGCGCGTGCTTCGGGTCGTAGCGGTACATGAATCCCTCGAGCAGTTGCACCCCCGCCGCCCGGCAGGCATCCACCATTTCGACTGCCTCGGCCGCGTCCACCGCGAACGGCTTGTCTACCAGCACGTGCTTCCCCGCCCGCGCCGCGGCGATCACCCATTCGTGATGCAGCGACGTCGGCAAGGGGATGTACACCGCATCAATCTCCGGATCCGCCAGCAGCCCCTCGTAAGACCCATACACCCTCGGAATCTCCAACTCCGCCGCAAACCCCCGCGCCCGCTCCATCGACCGGCTCGCCACCGCCCGCAACACCCCATTCCGAGCCCTATGAATCCCCGGCCCCACCGACCGCCGCGCAATCCGCGCCGCGGACATAATTCCCCAGCGGATGGGGCCCGTGCTCACGACCTCTCCGGATACCCCCGCCGCCGGAGGGGCTTGCGCGGCTCCACCTCGGGGTTGACCGTATCCCGCGGCCAGTAGCCCTGGGCGACCCAGGCCATTTGTTCGGCGGAGCCCTGGCCGACGCGGTGCACGCTGACGGAGGTGGATCCGCCGATGTGGGGCGTCCAGATGACGTTGGGCAGGTTGATCAGGGGCGTGTCGGGGGTGGGCGGTTCCGATTCGAAGACGTCCACGCCGGCGGCCGCGATGGCGCCGGACTCGAGCGCCGACACCAACGCCGCCTCGTCGACGATGGGGCCGCGCGAGACGTTGATCAGCGCGGCTGTGGGCTTCATTCGCGCCAGCAGGTCGGCGTCCACGAAGTGATGCGTCCGCGGCGTGTACGGCAGGTGCACCGAGACAATGTCGCCCTGCTCAAAGGCCTCGTGCAGCCCCACCAGCTCCACTCCCAGCCCCTGCGCCTCCCAGGGCGAGACCGTCGGCGCGTAGGCGATACAGCGCGTACCGAAGGCCTGCGCCCGCACCGCCACCGCCCGGCCGATCCGTCCCAGCCCGATCAGCGCCAGCGTGCTCGCGCGCATGTCGCCGATGTGGTCGATCCGGCGTTCCCACTCCGCGATGTTGCGGTGCCCCGCCTCCCACTCGTTCAGGATTGCCGGGATCCGCCGCACCGCCCCCAGGATCAGGTACAGCGCCGTGTCCGCCGTCTGCTCGGTGGCGAAGGTTGGGATGTTTCCCACCACCACCCCGGCCGCCGTGGCAGCCTCGATGTCCACGTGGTCCACGCCCACGGTCGGCGCGATCACGCCCACCAGGTCCGGCAACTCGTCGAACGTATGCAGGCGGTAGTGCCCATGCGAATAGATCACGCCCTGGTAGCCGGAGAAGCGCTCCACGGCCTCGTCGTCGCTGGTCGGCGCCGGCACCACGTCCAGCGTGGCCCCAATGGCGTCCAGCGGCTGGCGGTGCTCGACCACTCGCTCGTGGCGCAAGCCGTCGGTCAGGGCAACGCGGAAGGAATCGTCGGACATGGCAGAGCGGCCTCTCGCGTTCAGGTCGCCGAACCGTAACGCATCAGCCGGCCCTTTCGCGCTGCAACTCCTAGTCCAACGAGCCGCGCGCCTCGTTCCAGAGATAGCGCCCACTGGCCAGGGCCAGGACCACGAACAGCGCGTTGACCAGCGGGAAGTAGATCAAATGCGCCGTCACCGCGTCTCCGGTTTCGCTGGACGGATTCAGCGTCCAGTACCACTCCCACAGCATCAGCATCACCAGCACGATGGCCCCGTAGTAGGCAAAGCTGCCTCGCAGGTACTCGACGGCCGTGACATCCGCGCGTTCCGGATCGCGCCGACGGCGGAAGCCAATTACGAGAATCACCAGCGCAGCGGCGACCATGAACCAGTTCAGGATCCGCCAGACCGGGTAATCGGTTGTTCCGTCGTTGTAAACCGGCGTCAGGATGAAACTCACAGCCACGACGATCCCGATAGCCACCAGATAGAACGCCAGCAGCCGCTTCGCCACCGTCATGAGTGCCGGATCCTCGCCGGAACCGATCTCAGCAGCCGCGGCTGTTGGGCCGCCCGCCGGATCGCCGCCCGAGCCAAGTCTATGCCCTAGTCGGACCGGCTACCGCACGACATACGCTCGGCGCACTGGCGCTCGCGGCAGCCAAAGGTCGAGACCAAGCTTCCGACACCGCATGGTGTATAATGGTGTTATGGGTCGAACTCAGGTATATCTCGGCGACGAAGAGCGCGCGCTCCTGGATCGCGCCGCCCAAGCCACTGGCGCCTCGCGGTCAGAACTGATCCGGCGAGCGGTTCGGCGGACGTATGGGACGCTCTCAACAGCGGACAAACTGCTGGCGATCGAAGCTACGGCTGGTTCGTGGTCCGACTACCCGTACACGGGCGCCGAGTATGTAGACGCCATTCGCGGCGATCTCAACGAACGGCTACGCAAGCTCGGTCTGGAATGAAGCTGCTGGACACCTCGGTGGCCATCGACCATCTGCGGGGTGTCGAGTCTGCCAGCGTTCTCCTCCGGGGCCTAGTCGCCACCGGTGAAGCCGTCGCCGCGAGCGAAGTCGTGCGATTTGAACTGCTGGCGGGCGTGCGCCACGACCAGCGCGACGACCTAGAGCGCTTCTGCGCCGCACTCATCTGGGTGCCGGTCGACGAACCAGTGGTTCGCGCGGCGGGCTCTTTGGCACGGCAGTACCGCCGGGCCTACCAGGGCATTGACGACATCGACTTTCTGATCGCCGGCACGGCGTTGCTTCTTGATGCAGACCTCCTAACCACCAACGTCCGGCACTTTCCAATGTTCGACGGTCTACAGCCGCCCTACTGACCGGGCAACCGCTCAGATCGGACGCTCGGCGTCCTGCGCGAGCGAGCCCCGGACGTCGATGCGCCAACGTCCAATGGCGACGCTTCCACTGCCGGTTGTCGTCGACCGCATGAGCCTCCGCTGGACGGCCGCCAAGAGGCCGTCCACTGGACCGCCGCTCATGCCAAGTCTTTGCCCTCGCGTGCCCACCCACCGCAGGTCGCCGTGCGATGAGGCTACCGATCAGGCCGCGCAGGTCGTCGCGTAGTCGTAGTCGTAGAGCGCGTGCGCTTGCAGGCCCGGATAGCCCGACACGTCCTCCGGCACGCCGCGCCCGTCATCGCCGGGATCGCTCAACCACACGTCTACAAGGCGCTCCTGGGCCTGCTCCAGCGGCGTCCGCGGGGTGCCGGGCGAGATGTCCTGCCAGACCGCCGCTTGCGTGACAAAAGCCCGCACTTCGTCCGCGACGCAGTTGTCGAACCCGCTTTCGTCGGGGATCGGGGAGACGGCGTGCCAGAACTCGTGCGCGATCACCGCAGCGAGGACTTCCGGCTTCTCGCCGCGTAGGCTGGGGGACATGCCGATGAGCCCGATATTGGGCGCCCAGCCCGCCAGGGCCGTACCGGGGAGATCGGCGGCCCAGTCAATTTCAACGACGGCCTCGTTGCCTGGGCGCCGAATCAACTGCGAGCCAACCTGACTGCGACGGAGCACGTCCCAGGCTGGCCGCAGGGCAGGATCGACCCGCGGTCCGTCGGTGGCCGATGGCGGCGGCGCCCGCCCGCCCGGCTGCTCCGGGGCCAGCGGACAGGCCATCAATCGCCAGGACTGATCGCAGCTCCAGCGCCCGTACTGCACCCCGTCATCGACGCCCCGCAGGAAGGTATCGACCGCGCCCCGCTGAATGACGGAATCTGCGATCTGCGAGGACAGGATGGAGTCAGTCGATCGCGCCTGGGCCACGTCTCGCACGCGCGACCAGTCGGGATGCTCCCGGAGATTCGTCGGGGCAGCGGTCGGCCGCGGCTGCCCGTTGCGAAACGCCCAGGCGAACGCCCTGCGGAGATCGTCACGGTGGTCGTTTTGGCAGGCGGCTTCGGCCACTACGGGGTCGGGATAGACTCGCTGATAGATGCCGACGTTGTGCAAGCGGCCGGCTGCGTACTCGAAGGCGTCGTTGGCCTCAACGCACGTGGTCGGCCAGATCGCCAGCGCTTGGGCTGCGGTCAGCAGCCACGCGGCGACGGCGATGACCACGGCCAGTCGAATCTTGCGCATGGTGTCCTCCGGTGTGCCTGGTGCGTCGGACGCCGCCGAGGATTCGGATTGCGATAGTGACACGGGTTGCAGCGACCTCAACGAACGCCTGCGCAACCTCGGACTGGAGTGAAGCCGCGGGAATGCCCGAACTGAGCCGTTCCTGCGATGCCGACTGGACCCTTGAAACCGACAGTCTCCGACTGACTCCGATGGTGGAGTGCGACACGGACGCACTCTTCAGACTGCTGAAGGATCCCGAGATCCACGTCTTTACGGGAGGCCATCCGCCCGCAAGCGCCGACGACGTGAGGGCAACGATCCGTCGCCGTGAATCCCGACGCTCGCCCGAGGGCGACGAGCTATGGCTGAACTGGACGCTGCGACTGAAGACGGACCAGTCAGTCGTGGGATACGTGCAGGCAGGCGTAAAGCAGGGTAAAGCCGATCTGGCCTGGGTCGTCGGTGTTCCATTTCAGCGCCGGGGCTACGCCTCCGAGGCAAGTGGAAGAGTGCTGCAGTGGCTTCGCGACGACCTTGGTGTGCACGAAGTCCGTGCCAGTATTCACCCGGATCACGTCACCTCGCACCGGGTGGCTCGGAATCTCGGACTCCTCAAGAGCGGGGAGCGCACCGACGAAGGAGAGGACGTCTGGCGGGCGAGCTTTCGGTGACTTTCACTGACAACGAACGTCCAGTTGCGGACCTCCCACCGCTCGTCCTCGTCGACGGCCTGAACCTCCTCTGGCGCGCCGCCTACGGCTTCCCCGCTCGAATCCGTGACGGCGATGGCAACGACGTAACCCCCGCCTTCGGATTCTTCGCCCTTCTCCGCAAGGCCATCCACGGCCTGGCGCCATGTGAGGCGGTGGTGGTCTTTGACGGGGAAGGCTCAACAGATGCGCGGGTGGAAATGGCGCCCGCGTACAAGGCCAACCGCGCCGGCGCCGACTACTCGCACCTGGCCTGGCTCCCCACCATCTACACGGGCCTGCGAACCATCGGCCTCGAGTTCGATGAGACCACCGACGCCGAGGCGGACGATGTGATCGCCCAGCTTGTCCGCGGAGCTTCGGCAACCCGCGCCAGCGTCATCGTGTCTGCGGACCGAGACTTCTATCAGCTGATCAGCGACCACGTGGTCATTGCCAACACCATGCGCAAGACCGGCGAGCAAATCGTGGATGCCGCTGAAGTCCGCACGCGCTTCGGTGTCGAACCCTGGCAATGGTGCGACTACATGGCGTTGGTCGGCGATACCTCAGACAACATCCCAGGCGTGCGCGGCATTGGTCCCAAGCGCGCCGCGGCCGCCCTGGCCGGCGGACACACGCTGGATAACCTCAACGGGGTCGTCAGCCAGGCGTGGTGGGGACGCTATCTCGACGGCGTTCTCCCGGAAGCACTGAAAGCGCGCGACCTGATCCGCCTGGCCCCGGACGTCCAGACGTCAATCCGGCTCACCGGCCGCCCGTCCCAGCCCCTTCCCCTCGCCGCCGAGCTGCTCAGGACTCTCGGCGTCTGGTAGCCAGCCGCTAGCGCTGCAGGACCAGCGCCGGCAGTTCGCTGAGCCGCTCGATCGTCGGGACGTCCAAGATCCCGGCATCCTCGCCGCGTCGATTCAGCCACACCCCGGTCAGGCCCGCGTCGCGCGCCCCACGCGCGTCCGCATCCAGCCGATCGCCCACGTGAACGCACGCCGCCGCCGGCGCACCCACGGTTTCGCAAGCCGCCCAGAAGATACGTGGGTCAGGTTTCCCGACCCCAATGTCCTCGGAGATCACCACGGCCGCGAAGCGATCCAGGACTCCGACCGCCGCCAGCTTCTGCCGCTGCTGCGCCGACGTGCCGTTGCTGATGACTCCGAGGCGGCAACTATCCAGAGCGTCCAGGGTTTCGACGGCATCGGGAAAAAGCCGCCAGGCCCCGTAGTAGAACTCACGGTAGACCTCATGGATGGCGTCGACTTCGGCGTCCGGCATCTGGTCCGGTGACAGTCCGAACAGATCGCGAATCCGTGCGCGGCGCTGCCCGATGAACGAGCTCTCGCCGCGCAGGTAGCGCTCGAAGTGGTGGTCCAGCAATGTGATCCAGCGCTGCATAAGCCGTTCGTCACACCCGCCCAGCCGATCCCTGTACCTGTCGAACAAGCCCAGCGCCCCCGCTCGAGTCGCTGCGGCGTCATCCACCAGCGTGTCGTCGATGTCAAAGAACACGGCCTTCACCGGTGACTCTGGCATCTCACTCAGTCCGCAGCTGCCCAGATGGGCGCGGGCTCTTTGATCGCAAGTCCAGGTACCACAGCAGCTGGACCTCATCCGGGTACTCGGCATAGACGCCCCGCCGCACGCCCCCAAGCTCAAACCCGTTCTTCGCGTAGAAGCGACAGGCGGCCGGATTCGTGTTCTGCGATTCGACTTTCAGAAACGCATAGCCCGACACGCGCGCAAACCGAATGGTGTGGTCGAGCAGGCGCGTCCCGACTCCGCAGCGGCGAACGCTGGAATGCACCCGAATATCCCACAGCACCGCCAGGTCCTCGCGTCCCTCCAGCATGTGAACGCCCGGCGTCTTGTGGGCCACCACGGCGCCCCCGACTCGCTGTCCGTCAACGAACGCGGCGAAGAGTCCCCAGTGCGAGATATCGCCGAGGCTGCGCCAGCCAGCGACAGGCTCATCGTCGTCAAAGTCCTTTGAAAGCGGCTGGTCGAGCGGCGCGTCGACCATGCGGACGCCGCCAAGCCCGTTCGCAATCCACTCCACCTCAAGGACCGTCGAGGTCGAGAACGCAATGGGAATGGAGGCGTAGTCGGACAAGGCCGCAAGCGGCTCCTCCCGGACGTCGACCCTCACTGGGCGCCTGGCCGTCCCCCAACCCGCCTAACGCACTTCGTCGTGGGTGGCGAACTCGGCCGGCATGGTGATCTCCAGCACCTGCCAGTCATCGGAGTACTCCAGCACCTCGTGTCTGACTCCCGGCGCCTGGTACCACGCGTCGCCGGCCTCCACGCGAACTTCGCCGATGTCTTCGAAGTCCAGCTGTGCCCAGCCGCTGATCAGGTACACCATCTGGAAGTCCAGCGCATGCGAGTGGTAACCCATGGGGCCGTCGCAGGGTTGCTCGGCGCGAATAATGTGCGCCAGGACCTTGCCCTTGGTCGCCTCCTTGATTCCCAGGTCGCGGTAGGCAAAGTAGGGACGCAGATCCCGTCCCCACTTGGCGTCCTTGGCGTGCGCCGCAAATGACTTCGTCGTCTCATCGGACATGCTGCAACCCCTCGCGTACCCCGGCGTCTCCCCCATACCTTGCCATCGCGCGAGACGCAGGTGTGGAACGATGCTCGCGACTTGCTCGACCCGAACGTGAGCCGGGTGCGCATCTGCTTGATCGGCGATTCCCATGGCTTCGTGCCCGGCCTGGAGGCCGCGCTGGCAGCGTGCCGGCGTCATGCGCCGGATCTGATCGTGCACTGCGGCGACTTCCTGACGTCGCCGTTCTCGCCGGATCCCCCGGGCGTGACGATCGACCTGCTGCGTGCGGAGGGCGTCAGGGTCATCTACGGAAACAACGAGGCGTACTTCCGCGATTGGGGGACTCCGCGATGGCAAGCGACCGTCGACGAACGTAGGCGTCGGCCCGACTCGCCGGACTCCTTCCTTTCTCAGATTCCTCAGGGACAGGCCGAACTCACCCCTACGGACCTCGCCTGGCTGCGGGCGCTGCCTGCCGAGCTCTCGCTGGACGGGGCGCGCCAGGGCGACGTGTACGTCTGCCACGGCATGCCCGGCAACCCCTTCGCCACCATCTGGGACACCGACCCCGCCTTCACCCCGGACTTCACCGAGCAGGAGATCGACGCCGCGCTGTCCCGCCCTGCCGTCGCCTCGGCCGATCTGATTCTCTGCGGCCATACCCCCGGCCCCACGTTGCTCCGCACCGCGCTGGCCAACGGGCGAACCGCCCTCGTCGTCCGAAGCTCCGGCCACCTCCCCGGCGACGGACCCGCCCCCTGGTACCAGGGCATCTGCGTGCTCACCCACCGTGGCGGCCGGCTCCCCGGCTACGCCGGCTGGAGGATCGAGTATGAATGGGCGCACTTCGAGCCGCGCGACCCGAATTGGTCGGACGCGGCAAGGATCACAGCAGTCTGATGCCCGCCTACGACCCCATCGCCGACTGGTACGCCGCCCAGTCCCGCACGGGTTCGCTGCGCCGGTTCCACGACAACCTTGCACGCCGCCTGCTGGGGATGGCGGGTGACGTTTCCGGCAGGCGAGTCCTCGACGCGGGCTGCGGGGAGGGCCACGTGGCGCGACTGTTTGCTCGACATGGCGCCGAGGTCGTCGCCGTGGATATCTCACCGCGGCTCTTGGAGCACGCTCGCATTCTTGAGGCGCGGGATCCGCACGGGATCGAGTTCGTGGAGAGGGATCTGGCCACCGGGTTGCCGTCCCACCAGGGCGCCTTTGACCTGGCAACGGCCAACATGATGCTGGACGACTGCGAGGACCTGGCCGGGGTACTCCGTGGGATTGCCGACGCCCTCAAGCCCAACGGCCGCCTGCTGCTGTCGATGAACAACCCCTACGCCGTGGTCGCCCGCGGCAAGGTCCACGACTACTTCGCGACGGGAACGCTCAGCCATACATTCGGCACGGATCAGGCCGAGTTCGAGGTCCCGTTCTACTACCGGACATTCGAGGAGTGGGTAGCGGCGTTTCGGCAAGCGGGGTTCTTGATTCGCGGCCTGATTGACGTCCCGTCCGACCCATCCGACCCGCATCTGCCGGACGATCTGGTGCCCAAGATCATGCTCCTGGACCTTGTCCGGCACGATGGGTGAACGCCCCGTGCGTCGGTTCTCGGTCGCAGGCACGTAGCCGACCCTCCCCAATCCGACCCGTCACGTCTCTGCCGTCGTCCCTCGTATTGCTGGTGTATCTTTGGTGTATAGCACGCACAAACATCGACATCGACGACCGCGCGTGCGCCGAAGTCATGCGCCGCTATCGACTTCCCACCAAGCGCGCCGCCGTCAACTTCGCGCTGCGGACCCTGGCGGCTGAACCCCTGTCGGTTGACGAGGCTCGCGCCCTCCGCGGCAGCGGCTGGGAAGGCGACCTTGACGCCATGCGCACAGCCCGCCCCTCGTGGTCCTGATCGACACGTCGGCCTGGATCGAGTTTCTGCGCGACACCGGGTCCCCCATCTGTCAGCGCGTCGACGAGTTTCTGGCCGCAGAGATCGCCATTTGCGACCCCATCCGCATGGAAGTCCTGGCCGGTTCGCGCGACGAGGTCCACCTGCTCAACCTTCGGCGCCTGCTGGCGCGGGCCGTCGTCCTTCCGATGGGGCCCACCGACTACGAAGACGCCGCCGCCCTCTATCGGCGCTGCCACCCGCAAGGCGCCACCGTCCGCAAGCTCATCGACTGCCTCATCGCCGCCGTCGCCATTCGCACCGGAACGCCCATCCTCCACCACGACACTGACTTCCAAACCCTCGCCCGCCACACCACCCTCAAAACCCACACCCGCTAGGCCGTTCGTCCTCTCGCTCTTCACTTCTTGTCCCCCGTCCTCCTCCTTTCTCACTGCTCACTTCTCTTCGCTCACTCCTTCCTCCGGCCGTACCCTAGACGCGCGTTCGCGTGCCGGCGGGGAGAGACGAGTGACCACGGACGTAACGGTGCTCGGCGCCGGCAACACCGGCTTCGCGGTGGCGGCCAACCTGACGCTGGCGGGGCACTCGGTCACCCTGGCCGAACTGCCGGACTTTCCCGATGCCATCGCGCCCGTGCGCGATTCGCGCACCATCGAATTGCTGGGCGTCGCGCACACCGGCGAAGCCCGCATCGCCGACATCACGGACGACGTTGCGAACGCTGCCGTGGCTTCGGACACGCTCATGGTCATCGTGCCCGCCTACGGCCACGCGCCCTGGGCTGAAGCGCTCGCGCCCCACCTGCGCGATGACCACACGCTGACCCTGATGCCCGGCACTCTGGGCGCGCTGGAAGTCGCCCGCATACTGCGCGCAGCCGGCGCGCCGCCTATCCCCGTGGCCGAGACCGACACCGCGCCCTACGTCTGCCGCAAGACCGGTCCCGCCGAGGCCACGATCTGGGGCGTGGTTCCGCACCTGGGCCTGGGCGTGTTCCCCGCCACGGCCACGGAGCGCGTGCATGCGGCGCTGGAGCTGTTCTTTCCGGGCATCGTGCCCCTGCCCGACGTGTTCGCCTGCGGACTCGGGGCCATGAATCCCGTGGTGCATCCGCCCGGCGTGCTGCTCAACGCCGGACGCATTGAGCGCTCGCGCGGCGAGTTCTACTTCTACGACGAGGGCGTCACCCCCGGCGTGGTCGACGCCATCATGGCGCTGGACGAAGAGCGCCGGGCGGTGGCCGCCGCCCTCGGCCACCAGTTGCCCGACGCCGCCCAAGCATTCCACGCCGCCGGCTTCGGCCCGGCCGCCGACCCGCCCGATCTCTGGGCCACCATCAACGGCAGCCGGATGCTCACCGCCCTCAAGGCCCCCGGCCAGCTCGACACCCGCTGGCTCTCCGAGGACGTCCCCTACGGCCTCCGCGCCTGGTCCGGCCTCGGCGCCGCCCTCAACGTCCCCACCCCCGTCATCGACGCCGTCATCACCCTCGGCCTCACCGTCCTGCACCAACCCCTCCACACCAACCGACGCACCCTCGCTGACCTGGGCATCGACGGCATGAACCGGGACCAGATGCTGGCCTACGCCCGCGAGGGCTGAAGCCGCGGCGCCGTCGCGAGGAATCGAGAAGTGCAGGCGGACCAGGACGACTCAACAGATCGGGCCTCTCCGCCGCCCCTGATCTCGCAGTCCAGCGGCCTCCACAACCCCCCGCCCTGGCTGCGCGACCAGGTCGTCAGCTACGTGGCGAGCGTCGAAACTCCCCCCGACGATCCCCTGCCCTTCCGCGACAACCCCCAACCCGGCGCCCCCGCCAACATCGAGACCGCCGTCTGGGCACTGTCCGCTCTCCGGCAAGTGGGCGCCCAGGACGCAATCGATCGCGCCCGTCCCCGCGCGCTGGCCGCCCTGCGCGCCGCCTACAACCCCGACTTGGGTATCTACGAACCCAACAAGACCCAGGTCGGCGGCGGCCCGGGCACCTGGCGCATGCATTTCGACGCCGTCGTGCGCATCGGCTTCCAGCTACTGGACGAACGCCCGCGACCCTTCCCGCGCGGCCTGGAACGCCTGTCCGCCTTGCCCTGGGCGCCCGTCGGCGAGGACGCCTGGCTCCGCTGGCTGGACCAGATCTGGGCCGAAGATCCCCGCGCCGCCGCCAAGGCCGCCTTCCAGTACCTCTGGCTCTACACCCGGTTCGCGGGAACCAACCACGTCGACGACCTCGACGATCAGGCCCAACAGGTCCTGGCCTACCTCGAGTCCCGCCGCGACCCCGCCACCGGCTTCATCGGCATGGGTCCCGACGTGGACCTCGGTTGGGCCATGCGCGGCCACCGCAACCTCGCCCTCAACCTGCTCTGGCCCCTGGGCGTGGAGGAGCCGGGGATTGAGCGGATGATCGACGCCACGCTGGCCTGCCAGCGGCCCGACGGCCTGTTCCACGACGGCAGCATGTGCGCCGACATGGACGCCGTCCACCTGCTGGCCGAATACGGCCGCCGCACCGGCCATCGACGCGCCGAGACCATCCAGTCCACCCGACGCTGCGTCGCCGCCATGTTCCGGCGCCTCGCTTCACCCAACGGCGGCTTCTTATACGAACTCACCGAACGCCAATCCACCGACCCCGCCACCATCCACACCACCAACGGTCTCGCCTTCGCCCTCTACACCCTCAACTACTGGCAAGCCTTGGACGTTGATGCCCGCAATGACATGGAGGAGGCGCTGGCCGCCTGTCGTCAGATGTAGGACTTTCCGCTTAGTAGATCGCTTTCAGCAGGCTGGTCAACTCGGTGACGTTGGGTTGGACCGGACTGTTTTGGACCACGCGGGTGTTGCTGAGGGTGGCCGCCGCTACGTCGGGCAGCCAGGAGCACTCGACCCCCACCTCGCGGAGCGTCGTCGGGAGCCCGACCTGATCCACCAACCGCTCGATGACCCCCACCGCAGCCTGGGCTCGCTCTGGTGCTCCGATCACGTCGGCTGGCACGCCCAGCGGCTCGGCCAGTTCGGCCATCAGCGTTGGGTTGCGTTCGGCCGCCAGCCGCATTACCGGCAACAAGCAGACCGTGTTGGCCACGCCGTGTGGGATGCGCGCCCGCGCGCCGACGGCATGCGCCAGGCCGTGCACCAGGATGACGCCGGCATTGGCCAGGCTGTAGCCGGCCTGCAGGCAGGCGTAGGCCATCTGGTCGCGGGCCTCCTGGTCGGACCCGTCGGCCACGGCGCGCGGCAGGAACTCCAGCGTGCGGCCCATGGCGTCGGCCGCCGCCTGGCGGGTGTGTTGGGTGGCACGCCGGGTGATGAACGACTCCGCCGCGTGGCAGAAGGTGTCCATGCCGGTGGCCGCCGTGATGTGCGACGGGACCGAGTCGGTCAGGGCCGGGTCGATCAGCGCCGTCTGCGGATAGATGAACGGGCTGACAACCGTCAGCTTGTTGGAGCGGTCCGGCAGCACCATCACGGCGTTACCGGTCACCTCAGAAGCGGTGCCGGCGGTCGTGGGGATGCTGATGGTGGGAACGCCGGGTTTTCGCACCACCTCCACGCCAATCCAGTCCTCGGCCCTGCCCCGTTGGTAACCACGCAGGCGGCGATCTGCGAGGTGTCCATGGCGCTGCCGCCGCCCAGGCCCAGCACCACGGCGGGGTCGGCCTCGCGGATGGCCTGAGCGCAGGCGTCCACGCTGACGGTGGGCGGTTCCGGCTCCGCTTCGTCCCAGACCGTGGCGACAATGTTGGCGCGATCCAACTCGTCCGTCACGCGCTCGACCACGCCGGCCTCGACCAGTCCCTTGTCAGTGACGATCAGCGCCGGCCCGTCGGCAATGCGCCGCACGTGGTCGGGCAACTCGTCCAGGCAGCCGCGTCCGAAGACGACGGTGGGCGTGGTGCGGTAGGTCCATCGGTCCAGCAGTTGGGGCATGCGGTGAATCTCGGGCGGCCGGCCGGTCATTATGTCGGCAAAGTCCCTACCATGCGCTGGACCACTGCCCGGCGGATTCGCCAATGATCGACCTCGACATCGACGGCGTCAGCGCCGCATCCACGCGCATCTTCGCGGCCGCCGGAATGCCCGGCGACATGGCCGAGCAACTGACGGTCTGGCTGGTGAGCTCCAACCTTTCGGGGCATCCCTCGCACGGGTTGCAGCGCGTCACCGAATACGTGCGGCAGATCCAGGATGGGACCATGGATCCGACCGCCCGGCCGCGCGTGCACCTGGAAACCGGTACCACGGTGGTGCTGGATGGCCAGGCGGGGCCTGGGCACTTTGCCGCTGACCGGCTGACGCGCGAACTGGCCGGCAAGTGCCGCGAATCGCAGATTGCAATGGGCGGGATCATCAACGGCCGCCACATCGGGCGACTGGGCGAGTGGGGCGAGCTGGCGGCCGACCTGGGGGTGCTGCTGTACATCTCGCTGGGCTCGGCCAGCGGCTGGATGACGGCCACCTTTGGGGCGGCGGAAGGTCGACTGGGAACCAATCCGATCGCCTTCGGCGCGCCCGGGCAGGACGGCGACTCGTTCGTGATGGACTTCGCCACCAGCGCCGCGGCCGAGGGCAAAGTCCGGGTCGCCCGTGACAGCGGCAAGTCCGTGCCGGAAGGCTGGATTCGCGACGCCGACGGCCGCGCCACCACCGACCCCAACGACTTCTACGACGGCGGCACGATGCTGACATTCGGCGAGCACAAGGGCTCCGCCATCGCCATCATGACGACGCTGTTCTCGGTGGTAACGGCGAGCGCGGGAGAGGACATAGGTGACGGCGCATCCGTGTTCGCCTTCGCCGTCGACCCCAATGCCTTCGGTCGCGGGAAAGAGACGCGGGCACTCATCCAGCACCAACTCGACCGCGTGCGATCCGCGGCGCCCGCCCCGGGCTTCAGCGACGTGCAGGTTCCGGGCGACTTCGAACGCCGCTCCCGCGCCGCCCTTTCCGGCGGCCCGCTGCAACTTCCGGAGCCAACCTGGGAAGGATTCCTGCAGGCCGCGGATCGGGTGGAGATTCCACGGGTGGAGATTGAGGCGCTGGCACTGGCGTAGACGTCCGCGGAAGCCGAGTGCGCTGGTCAGGACGGTTCGGCTGATGACAAGCAGAAGGCTCCGCACGCACCAGGTCACTCTGCGATTGGGACCGGTGACGCTACGTCCGCTGACTGAGGACGACTGGGACTTTGTGGTTGGCTGGTGGAACGATCCGGAGATTGCCTCCGACGCCGACTCGAACGAGGGGCCGTACAGCCTCCGGCAGGTGCAGAAGATCATGCGCCGCATCTCGAGTCACGCGTACTGCTTCGTCATTGAGTTCAATGGTCGGCCGGTCGGCGAGTGCTGGCTACAAGAGATGAACCTGGACCGGATCCTGCGGCGGCATCCGGGGTTGGACTGCCGGCGCATCGACATCGAGATCGAGAAGGCCTTTTGGGGTCGGGGGATTGGCACGGCGGCGATCCGGATGCTGATTGAGTTTGGATTCGAGAGGGAGGGGGCTGACGCGATCTTTGCGATGGACGTGGCCGACGACAACCCGCGAAGCCGTCGGGCGTTCGAGAAGGCCGGATTTGAGTTGTACGACACGGTTTCGCAGCCAGCCGACGCGCGCGCGAACGCCAGCTATGACCTCGTCATTTGGGCGAAACGCCACGTCGGACGGCTGGCTGCGGAGTAGTCTGAAAGGGACGAAGCCAGCGAGGACGCGGCAATGCCCTGGTGGGTGTGGATCGTGGTCGGCGTGGTGCTGCTGGCCGCGGAATTGCTGGCCATCGAAGCCCAGTTCTACCTGGTGCTGCTGGGAATAGCCGCGCTGCTGACCGGGTTGGGTGTGGCGGTCGGCCTGCCGGGGCAGCCGGTCGCCGAGTGGGTGGTCTTTGTGGTGCTGGCGTTGGTCCTGATGTTCGGCCTCCGGCGGCAGCTCTACGGCCGGCTGGTTGGCTCGCCGCCACCCATGTACGAAGCGGTGGTGGGCGAGATTGCCACGGTGTCCGAGAGCATTGAACCGGGCGCGCAGGGCCGCGCGCGCCTGCGGGGCACCGACTGGACCGCCCGCAACGTGGGCCGCACGAAACTAACCGAAGGCCAGCGGGCGCGTATCGAACGCGTCGAGAACCTGATCGTCGACCTGAGAGCGGAGGAGGAGTAAGCGTGGAGGGTATGGGAATCATCGGCCTGATCGTGGTGGGCGCGATCGTGCTTCTGGTGGTCGTGGTCCTCTTCAAGACCGCCGTGATCGTGCCGCAGCAGTCGGCCTACGTGATCGAGCGGCTGGGCCGTTACAGTCGCACCTTGCAAGCAGGCTTTCACATCCTGCTGCCGTTCCTGGACACCATCGCTTACAAGCACACGCTCAAGGAACAGGCCATCGACATCTCGGAACAGCTCTGCATCACGCGCGACAACGTGCAAGTCGGCGTGGACGGGGTGCTGTACCTCCAGGTGCTGGAGCCGCGGCAGGCGTCGTATGGCATCACGAATTACCAGTTCGCCATTGCCCAGCTGGCACAGACGACACTGCGCAGCGAGGTCGGCAAGATCGACCTGGACCGCACGTTCGAAGAGCGGTCCTCAATCAACCGCCTGATCGTAAACGAGCTGGACCAGGCCTCGGCGCCCTGGGGTGTGAAGGTGCTGCGCTACGAGATCCGCAACATCAACCCCCCGACCGACGTGCTGAACGCGATGGAGAAGCAGATGCGCGCGGAGCGAGAAAAGCGCGCGGTGATCCTGAGTTCAGAGGGCGAGCGGGACGCCAAGATCAACGAGGCGGAAGGCGAGAAGCAGCGGGTCATCAAGGAATCCGAAGCTACGCGCACGCAGCAGATCAACGAGGCCCAGGGCGAAGCCGAGGCCATCCTGGCCGTGGCCACGGCCTCGGCGGAGGGCATCACGCGGATCGGCCAGTCCGTAAGCGGCGATGGTGGCATGGACGCCATGCGGCTGCGCGTGGCCGAGCAGTACATCGCCCAGTTCGGCCAGATCGCCAAGGAAGGCAACACCCTGGTGGTGCCCGCCAACCTGAGCGACCTGTCGTCCATGCTGGCCCTGGCGTCGACGATCGTGAAGAACGACCAGGAGCCGTCGACCGAGCGCTAGCCGGTCAGTTCGTCGCGGTCACCAGAGACATAGCGGGGACGCCAGCCTTGCGCGATAAGTTCCCAGCAGACTCGCGCAGGCATCGGAAAACTCGGCATCGGCAGCCGGCTGGAATCCGGAGGGCTCGGGCAGTTCCTGGGCCCACGCGAGGGCCGCGCGCAGGCCCTGCAGGTTTCGTGTGAAATCGGGGTCGGTGTGCGTGCTCAGTTCCACGACCGCTACATGGATGCCTCTCCCGACAAGGAATCTCGAGGCCTGACCGCTGAGGGGGTAAGCGGTCCACCCCCTCAGGTAAGTGTATTGAGCGGCCCGGGTGATGGCGCTCGCAAGCTCAACCGAGCCGCTGCCAGGACCCGGCACGACCAGGCCGCCCTTGCTGTGAAAGAAGATCGCCGCAACAAACGGCCGGTCAACGAGATACCCGGCAAGGGCTCGGGTCTCAGGCTCGGAAAACGGCCGCGTGCCGCCGCCGCCGGGGACAAGGCCTGAGGGTCCGTAGGAGTCGGGCTGCCAGCCCGCGTCCCAGTTGCGGTTGAGGTCGACACCGTTGGCGTTTACGCGTGTGCCTGCCGCCGCGCCGTCGGGGTTGACGTCGGGAAGAAACACCAGGCCGACGCCATCGGGAATCTCCGAGAGATTCTCTCGGAAGTAGTCCAGCAGCAGATTGGCGAGAACCGTGGAATTCGCCTCGTTGCCCTGGTGGATGCCGCCGATGGCCGCGACCCAGCGCGGCCCATCGCCCAACTCCACGCCGCGGATCGCGCGTCCCTGGACCGAGTGGCCCAACAGCACGGGGGTGCCCACAACCGCTTGCGCCACCTTGTCCGCCGTCTGCGCTGCGATTGGTGTCGGTGGGGGATCGGAGGACACGCCGCGGCCGGTAGGCGGTGGAGGTTTCCCCGGCTCGAGGTCATCCACCTTCGATTCCGGCGTGGGCTGCACGTCCGCGTTCGGTCCGGGCTGCGAGGACTCGGTGCTCGACGTGTCCTGGGTGGCCACGGCGACCGCAGGGGTTGGGGATGAGGTGTAGGTATCGGTAGTCGGCGCGGCCAGGCTTACCGGGACGCTGATCAAGTGAAGCAGGCAGGCCGTGCCGAGGATGGCGACCAGCGCCAGGAGATTGGATGCGCCGACTCGACACCGTGCCTTGACGCCTACCACGCACCCAGCCAGCGAGGCAGCGCGGCCTGAGGCCTGGCGATGGGAGTTCCGGCAATTTGAGCGCTGGCCCGTGGCGGCAACTCCCGTCTGTTCCGGGTAGGCGCAGCGCTGACGGCTGCGTACCATGCGGCTGATCTTTGCTGCCGCGTTTGACCCGAGGATCGCATGCCGACATTCGCCGTTGAGCCGTTGACCAAAGCCACCGCCCGCGTGTTGGGCGCGGCGGGTACGCCGGACGACATTGCCGGCAAGCTGGCGCGCTGGCTCATCAACGCCAACCTGTCCGGGCATCCCTCGCACGGAGTCATCCGGGTGACCCAGTACCTGGCCCAAATCAAGGACGGCGCCTACCGGCCGGCGGAGCGTCCGCGGGTGGTATCCGAGAGCGAGACTTCGGTGGTGATGGAGGGCGGCGGGGCCTTCGGGCACCTGGCGGCCGAGGAACTGACGATCCGGTTGGTGGAAAAGTCGCGCGTCTCGCGGGTGGCGGTGGGCGGCATCGCGCGCTGCAACCACATCGGGCGTCTGGGCGAGTGGTCGGAATTGGCCGTCTCGATGGGCGCGGTCTTCCTGATGGTCGCGGGTGGTCCCGGCATGATGCGCACCGCCCCGTTCGGCGGCCGCGAGGGCCGCATGAGCACCAACCCGATCAGTTTTGGGGCGCCGGCGGGCGACGCCGACCCGATCGTCCTGGACTTCGCCACCACGGCCGCGGCCGAGGGCAAGATCCGGGTGGCCCGCGACAAGGGCGTGGAGATTCCGCCCGGCCAGATCCTGGACAACCAGGGCCGGCCCTCCATCAATCCCAACGACCTCTACGACAACGGCGTCATGCTCCCCTTCGGCGGGCACAAGGGCTATGGCCTGATGCTGATGATCGAGTTACTGGCCTCCAACCTGGTGGGCGACACGATTACCGGCGAGCCACAGTCGCCAATCGGCACGTTCGCGCTGGCCATCGACCCCGACGCGCTGGGCGCCGGCGACACCTTTGCGGCCATGAACGACGCCACGATCAACCGGGTCAAGCTGACGGCAGCGGCTCCGGGCTTCGACGAAGTGCTGGTCCCCGGCGACATCGAGCGCACGTCGCGCAAGACGGTGGCGGCCGCGGGCGTGGAGCTCCCCGACGCGACCTGGAACGACGTGCTGGCCTCCGCGGCCGAGGTGGGTCTGGACCCGGCGGAAGTGAACGCGATCGCGGCAGGCGAATAGCGGCGGCGAGCGAGCGACTCTGAGTGAAAGCGCCACGTGAGCTTGAACGTTGGCCGCCCTCGGCTCGCTGCCGCAACGGCGCCACCTCGTAGGTCCCAGCCCGTGGGAGTGATCACGTGCAGACTGATGCTTCGCCTGGGCGTCACCGTAGCCCCGGGGATTCTGTGCGTCGTTGCCCTGGCGGCCTGCGTCGAAACCAAGGTAGTAACCAGGGAAGTTCCGGTGGAGAGGATCGTTGTTCAGGAGGTGGCGGTCGAGAAGGTCGTGACCAGAGAGGTCGAGCGGGTTGTCCGCGTTGAAGTCCCGGTCGAGCGCGTGGTGATTCGAGAGATCCCGGTTGAAAAGGTGGTGACCAGGGAAGTCGAAAAGATCGTTCGCGTCGAAGTCCCCGTCGAGAGAGTGGTGACCAAGGAGGCGCCGGTCGAGAAGATCGCTACTGCGGAAGCTACGGAAACGGTCGAAAGGGTCACGGACGACCGAATCTGTGAGACCAATCGGACCTCGGTCGTCGAGCGAGTCGTGAATCGAGAGTTTCCTTCGGTATTTGGAGCATGGAGTCACGTCCTTCTGAACTTGCCGATTCCAGAGGACAAATGGGAGCTCGAATACGTCGAGAAAACTCGGGCACATCACGATCTTTTCTGGGCCGGAATGGGTCACGGAGTGCAGTGGGCCTCAACGCCGCATGGAGTGAGAGTTGTTGGACCGTGGCCGTTTGCCCAGGAGCAGAAGAATCGGCTGCACGCTCAGAATCCAAGCTGGCTTCATCTTGTTCCCATTTACCACTACGGCGCCCACCCGGAGTTGTATCCGCAAGACTGGCCATATTGGCTCCGGGATGAGTCGGGGAACCGAGTCGCAGACGAAGGTTGGGGTGAACTCCTCATCGACTACACACATCCCACAGCGCAAGACCATTTCGTCCAACAAGCAATTGCCGTTGCCCAGTGCGGCGTGTTTGACGGAATTTTCATGGATTGGTGGACGCAAGAAGAGGACTCGAATGAGGAGATAGCGCACCTTTATCACGGCAACAGGATTAGCGCCGAAGTGTCAATACTCCGTCGAATCCGCGAAGCGGTCGGTGACGACTTTCTGATTGTCGTCAACTCTCGAACAGAGAAGATCCCGCTCTCGGCTCCCTACGTCAATGGAGCCTTCATGGAAGGACATCGCAGGCATTCGCGAGAGTATCTGACCGAAGTCGAGAGCACTCTGCTATGGGCTGAAGGGAACTTCAGATTCCCCCAGGTCAACAGTTATGAGGCATGGAGCATCCTGGAGGAACCGCTCAACTCCCCACGCAATCAGCAATGGATGCGTGTATTCACGACCCTGACCCTGACGCATTCGAACGGCTACGTGTCCTACGTGATCGGGTTTGACGGCGCGCTCGTGCATCAGCACGGCTACGAGGTCTGGGAAGGACACGCAGCTGAGCACGCGGCCGGCGAGCCCCATGAGCACACGCACGAGAAGAGCTGGCATTCCTTCTGGGACGCGCCGCTTGGGAAGCCCGTGGGCGGAAGCGAGAGCAAGGGACAGCTCTACCGTGGGCGGCCAGGTCTGTTCCTCCGCGAGTTCACGAACGGGTGGGCGGTGTACAACCGGAGCGGAAGCGCGCAGCAGATCGAGCTTCCAGAGGAGTCGACCGGAGTGCATAGCGGCGTCACCGGGACACGGCACACGCTTGCCGATTTAGACGGGGAGATCTACATCAAGGGCGGTCGCACCGACCGCTAGCGCCACAACGCCGCGCTGCCGGGCCTCGGGCGCTGTGTGTCAACGCCCGAGGCCATCGATCCAATCGCAGGTCTTGTGCCTCACGTCGTTGAACGTGTAGCGCAACGAGACCGCTTATTCCAGGAACGCCTCCATGCGACGCAGCGATTCCTCCAGGTTCTCCATGCTGGTGGCGAAGCTGAGGCGCACGCAGTTGTCGTCGCCGAAGTCGCTACCGGGGACCACGCCCACATGAGCGTCCTCCAGCAGGCGATTGGCCCACTCGGTGGAGCCTGACACGCCGACCTGCTCGTAGGTGTCGGACACGTCCGGGAACACGTAGAAGGCGCCGCCAGGCTCAGGGCAAATCACGCCTTCGATCCGGTTGAGCGCATTGCTCACGAACTCGCCGCGGCGTTCGAACTCGCTGCGCATCATTTCCACGCAGGCCTGGTCGCCATCCAGGGCCGCGGCCAGGGCGTGCATGGTGAAGGTCGCGGCCCCGCTGGTCGTCTGCGACTGCAGCTTGGCCATGCCCTTGATGATTTCGACCGGCCCGGCCGCGTAGCCCACGCGCCAGCCGGTCATGGAGTACGTCTTGGATCCCGCGTTGAAGGTGATGGTGTGGTCGTACGCGCGGTCCGACACCGTGCCGAAGCTCTTAAACGTGCGGCCGCCGTAGAGCAAGCGGTCGTACATCTCGTCGCTGAACGTAATCACGTCGGTGTCCGCCAGCACGCCCGCCAGCGCCTCGGTCTCTTCCGGCGAGTAGGCGGAACCCGTGGGGTTACTGGGCGAGTTGAAGACGAACACGCGCGTGCGATCCGTCAGGGCGTCGCGCAGTTGCTGCGGCGTGATCTTGAAGTCTTGGTCGGCGCCGGCGTTGACGATGACCGGGACGCCGCCACACAGCTTGACCTGCTCGGGGTAGGACACCCAGTACGGCGCCGGGATGATGACCTCGTCGCCCGGATCCAGCAGGGTGGCAAAGGCTAAGTAGAGCCCTTCCTTGCCGCCCACGCTGGCGATGACCTGGTCGGGCGTGTAGGTCAAGTCGTTTTCGCGGGCCAGCTTGTTGCAGACGGCCTGCTTGAGTTCGGGCACGCCCGAGGCCGGCTTGGCGTACTTGGTCTCGCCGCGACCCAGCGCGTCATCGGCGGCCTGCTTGACGTGGGCAGGAGTGTCGAAATCGGGCTCGCCGGCGCCCAGGCTGATGACGTCCACGCCTTGCGCGCGCAGGGCGGCGACCTTGTTACTGACGGCGATCGTTCCCGATTCCGCCAAATCTTGAACACGCTGCGAGATCCTCACGGGCCAGCCTTCTGGTGCAATTCAAACGGCGCCCATTGTGCCCGACGCGAGCCGACTGCGGGTGCGTTTGCCGGTTGCGGGTCGCGCCGGCTATCGCCGCAAGCACCGTCGTGTCGTCTATCAGTACGGTCTACACCCGACGCCGTAGCCCTCGGGGGAGAGGCTCTTGCAACGGTAGTACTTGCCATCCCGATACTCCAGGACGGGCCACTCGGGATCCACTCGGCACCAAACGACACCGTCCGGTCCCCGTGTGCAGATGGGCATGTGGTAGCCAGCGAATCGATCACCGCCGCTCGTGCCCCTGCTCGGGCTCGCTCGAGGCCGGCCACCTGAGGGGCCACCGCCTTGCCCGCCGCTTGACGATTGGCCGCCATCATTCGCGGCCTCTGGGGCCAGCGGGCACGCGTCGCTTCGCACCAGGCATCCATATTCCCCATACAGCACACCCTCATGCGTGCCGTCCAGGAAGTCCTTGACCCTGTCATCGGTCACGACCTGAGTCGCAATTCGCTGAGCGAGTTCGGGATACGCACCCCGTGCGACCGCCACCGCATAGACCGGGAGGTAGTTCGGACTGTCCGCCGGGTCCGGCGTCGAGTCCGGCGTCGAGTCCGGCGTCGGGACCGGAGTTGAGGCCGGCGTCGGGTCCGGCGTCCAGTCTCGAGTCGGGTGCGGTATCGAGTCCTGGGTTGACACCGGGCCGGTCGCGCCGCCCGGCGAGTCATCCTTCGGCGTGAATGCGACCCGCAGACAGTCCGCTTCCCAGCGCCAGCGTTGCCAGGCGTCAATCTGCCAGAGAGTCACAAAGACCGTGCGCGTGGCCCGATCCACGAAATTCAAGCTGGCGCCGTCCGTCGTGTAGATGTTGCGGTCCATTGGGTCCCAAGCCGGCGCGCACTGATCCAGAATCGCGAAATAAACCTGGGTTGGCAGCGACGGTATGGTGACCGCATCGTCCGTCGTCCGCACGCTGCCCGGGGTTCCCAGCCGTCCAGACGGCACAGCCCGTAGACAATCCGCTTCCCAGCGCCAGCGTTGCCAGGCGTCTACCTGCCAGACCGTGACGAACGTCGTCCGCGTGGCTCGATCCACATCGTTCAGGCTGGAGCCGTCCGACGCGTAGATGTTGCGGTCCGCCGGATTCCAGCCCGGTGCACAGAAATCAAGAGCCGCCGAGTAGTCCTGGGATCGCAAGCCCGGCGCGCCAATCGGATGGTCCGTTACGCGAACGGTGTCCAGCGTCGCTACCCGACCAGGCGGCGCGGCCCGCAGGCAATCCGCTTCCCAGCGCCAGCGTTGCCAGGCATCCACCTGCCAGACGGTGACGAACGTCGTCCGCTCGGCTCGAGCCACGTCGTTCAGGCTGGCGCCATCCGTCGCGTAAATGTTGCGATCGGTCGGGTCCCAGCCCGGCGTGCACTGATCGAGGATCGCGGAATAGACCTGGGGCGGCGGGTTCGGCGCGGTAATCGCGTCATCCGTCGTCCGCGTGCCGCCCGGCCTCCCCAGCTGGTCAGACCGCGCGGCCTGTAGACAGTCCGCTTCCCAGCGCCAGCGCTGCCAGGCGTCGGCCTGCCAGACGGTCACGAACGCCGTGCGCGTGGCCCGAGCCACGTCGTTCAGGCTGGCGCCGTCCGTCGCGTAGATATTGCGGTCGGCCGGGTCCCAGGCGGTGGCGCACTGATCAAGGACCGCGGAATAGCCTCGGGGCTGCCGGGTCGCTGTCGTGATCGCGTCGTCCGTCGTCCGCACGCTGCCCGGCGTCCCCAGCTGGTCAGCCCGCGCGGCCTGTAGACAATCCGCTTCCCAGCGCCAGCGCTGCCAGGCGTCGGCCTGCCAGACGGTCACGAACGCCGTGCGCGTGGCCCGAGCCACGTCGTTCAGGCTGGCGCCGTCCGTCGCGTAGATATTGCGGTCGGCCGGGTCCCAGGCGGTGGCGCACTGATCAAGAACCGTGAAATAGACCTCACGCGACAGACCTGGTGTGTTGATCGGATCATCAGCTGCCTGTCCGGCTTCCAGCGTCATCACCGCTCCAAGCAGCGCAGCCAGCACCACCGCCGCGGCTCGACGCACGACCGCCCCCCGTTCGCCTCCCGGCGAGAACGGGGCTAATTATGTCATATTGACTTCGTCCCTGACGGATCAAGGGCCGAGTGGTCCACGGCTGATTTAACGGAAGTCGTCGACAAACACGCCTTCGCGCAGGAGATAGTCGCTCACGGCTTGATCCAGGCGTGCGGGATACTTCACGCTCAGCCGGGCGCAGGCGCGCTCAAGAAAACGGCTGTACGCCGCCGCAACGCCAGTCGCGAGACTGCGGACGCCTCGTACGCCGCCAGCCCGCATTGGCCGCAGCGCGGTCGCGAGGACGGCTGAGTCGTCAAGGGATAAACATTCCGCGGCGTGGGCCGGCACCGGCGCAGCGCCCCGGGAAGCGACATAGGCGAAATCGGCCGCAAAGCGCGCCGCGCCGGCGTAGCCCCAGAGCAGGCCGGTATACAAGCCGCGGTTGTAGTAGGTCGCGCCCACCATGGCGTGGACCAGCAGGAAACATCCTGCTTCGACGGCGAGGGCGGCGGGCCGCGTTTGGGGAACTGTCGCGGGCGACGCCGCATGCACGGGAACGCAGACTCCGTAGCGGGCTTCCGCCGCCGTTGCCAGCGGACGCAGCACGTCGAGCGTGGGTTCGATCGAGTCCACCGCCGGGTCCGGCCAGTTGCCACTCCAGGCGGCCAGTGGGACGAGCAATGGCTCGATGTCGGCGGCCGTCAAGGCGTCCGCCGCATGTTTCGGCCCCAGGCGCCCGGCGGCTTGCGGATCGCGCAGAAGCAGCAGGAGCCGTTGGGCCGATTCCAGCAGATTCGCCTGCGCCTGGGTGGCAGCGACAATGGATGACTTCTCGATGGCGTGTTGTAGTCGCCCCGCCTCGGCCGGGACCTGCGCGGCTTCGCGTTGGAGCAGGGCGTGGGGCGTTCGACGCCGAGGCTCGAACGGCATCTGTTGAAGTCGGGCGCCCAACCCCTGGGGATCGAACAGCGGCGCGACCGGTTCGTAGCGCCGTCGGTCGAGGCTGGCCGGTGACGTGACTACGAAGTCCGCTCGCAGCGGGCCCTCGAAGGTGACGACCACGAGGTCGTCGCCTCGCATTGAGCGCCTACGCCAGCCCAGGACGGGGCACATGGCTTGCAGGGTGTGCTCCATGTCCGCCATGAAACCTGGCCGGTCGTCGTCGGCAACCGCCAGCCGCAGATCGACGTCCGACCAGCGGTCCGCTGTGCCATCGGCCAGGCTGCCGCCGGCCCAGAGCGCTTTGACGCGAGGATCGCGAGACAAAACTCGGTGCGCGAACTCGACGAACCGCAGATGCAGTCCGTCGGGCGCCAGGTCCGGGTTGGCCGGCAGGCTCACGCGGGACGTTCGATGACGCTGAGGAGTTCGACGTGGAAGGCGTCTGCGTCGATCGAGCCGGCCAGTCGCAGGCCGGACGTCGCACGGCCAGGACCAAAGCGAATCTGACCGTCGACCACGGCCGCGCACATCGGCGTTGGATCGAGCGAAAGGAAAGTCTCGTCCAGCGCCAGGGTCAGCGCGGCCGGGTCGTACATTGAGGTCCAGTCGCGCTCGCGACGGTCGAATTACGTCTCCAGCATGGTGGCAAGCGACGCGCCGACGCGTGGAGCCTGGCGAATGCGCGGCAGATCCTCACGCCGCAATCTGGCCTGGCACGTCACCACGAAGTCGCCCACCCGAACCGTGCCGCCATGGTTGCACACGGCGGCCGCGGCCTCGGGATTGGTGCCGAAGTTGTGCTCGCGCGGGTACGCCGGCTCGTGCCGGCCGCCCATCATCGCGATCCCCGCCAGGCCTTCCAGGACCTCGGGTCGTTCGGCCAGCAGCACCGCCGCGTTGGTTGCCGGACCAATGGTTGCCAGCCAGACGGGCGGTGGGGCTGACGCAATCACGTCGGCCATCAAATCGGTTGCCGAGCGTGGATCGCAACGCGGATCGTCGGCGCCCCGCGGCACCACCACGTCGCCGGACAGGACCACGGTGTTGATCTCGCCACCCGCTGCGCCGGCCGCCACAGGTACGTCGTGGACACCAAGGTCGTCCAGCAGCCGCAGCGCCAGGGCCGCCCGCCAGCGCGTATCGCCCAACACCGTGGTTACCGCGCACAGGTTGATCCGTGGATGCCGAGCCGCAAAGGCCAGCGCAAAGACATCGTCCACGTCGTCGCCAAGGTCCGTGTCGAGAATCAACGAAATCACGTCGGAAACCTCCCGTAGTCGGTCAGTGCTAGCCAGCGCGGCCTTCGTGAAAGCTGCTCAATGGCCTGAATCCAATCCGAAACAGGGTGTAAGTGCCCCAGCTCAGGCGACGGTCAGCGCGCCTTCTTCGTGCAACTCCTGCAGCGTGTCGGCCACCAGCGTGCGGACGGCCGTTGCCGACTTACCGACGGCGGTGCCCCACGTGTCGATTGCGTCGTCCACGATTTGCTGGCCGGTTCGGGACCCATCCAGCAGACGCAGCAGCGACGTGGCGGCGATGGAGAGGAAGTGCGTCTTGGTGCTGTCGCCGTCCGGGATCTCCACCAACGTGGCTGGCCGCAGCACGTCTTCCTGGTCGTTGAGCATGTAGGGCTGCCACTGCACGCCCTCGGCCCACGTCGGTATGCCGCCGAGCAGTTGCTCCACGGTCACCGGCTGGTAGTCCCGGGCCTGCCGTTCCTCTTCAAGAAAGTCCTCCAGTTGCGCCTGTTGCTCGTCGCTGAGTTCGAGTTCAAAGTTCTGGTAGATGATCTTGAGCTGCTCGGGACTGAACCCGCCGGCGTGCTTGAGCTTGAGGTGGCTGGTGGCGCCGGGGCTGCGTGATACCCCGGCGGCAATCAGCGAGAAGGCCTGTTGCAGCGAGAAGCTCTGGGACGGGTCGACGATACGCCGGGCCTGCCAGAACCAATCGTCGCGGTTGCGTTCGCCGTGGTACCAGTGCAGGGCCAGCTCCAGGAAGTCTTGCGCTGTCTTGCGGTACTCGCTGTCGTACCAGTGCATGGCCAGGGGTTCCACCTCGGGCTGGCGCAGCGCCGCGGTCAGGGTCAGGGCGGCTCGAATTGCCCCATTCATGGCCAGCGCGATCCCCGTGGATAGCACCGGGTCGACGAAACAGGCGGCGTCGCCGCACAGCATGTAGCCGGGACCGTAGAAGGACTTGCAGAAGAACGACCAGTCGCTGTCCATCTCCACGCGGTCCGAGATCCATTCCGCCTGCTCAAGCAGGCGCAGCAATTCCGGGGTAATCGCCACGTTGTCCAGGAAGAACTTCACTCGCTGGTCCGGCTTCATCCCGCGCACGTGGCTGGGATCGGTCACAAAGCCCACGCTGCTGATCTCGCCGGCCAGCGGGATATGCCAGAACCAGCCGGCCTCGCTGGACACGATGTGCAGGTTGCCGTCGTCGTTGAGCGTCAGATCCGGGTAGACCTCGGAGAGCTTGCGGGCGCCCCGGTAGTAACCGGAGAGCGAGACGTGCCGCATCTCCTCGTTGAACTCGCGCATCTTGAAGCGCGTCCCGAGAAGTGAGGACTGGCCCGAGCAGTCCAGCACGTAGCGAGACAGGAGCTTCCCTTCAGCGCCGTCGGGACCACGCCAGCGCAGCCCGGTCACGCGACCGCCCACCTGGACGGTGTCGGTGACCCGGGTTTCCTCCCACACGGCGGCCCCGCAATCCTCGCTGTGATCCAGCAGGATCTTGTCGAAGTCGGCCCGCCGCACCTGGAACGCAAAAAAAGCGTCGTCGATCATTTCCGAAAAGCGCAACGTCCACGGTTCGCGGCTACGGCCCCAGATATACGTGGCCCCGTACTTGCGAACAAAGCCGGCCTGCAGGACTTTCTCGGTGATCCCCATCTGGTCAAGCGCCAGGAAAGCGATAGGCAGCAGCGACTCGCCAATGTGCTCACGGGGGAAGCGTTCGCGCTCGAGGACGGCGACTCGGAACCCGGCCCGTGAGAGCAGCGTAGCGGCCGTGGATCCGGCCGGACCGCCGCCGATGACGGCGACATCAACTTCGTAGCCATCGACCGGGCGAGTGCTCATGCCAGGGCTTTCAGCCGGGTGTGCGCCTGCGCGAGGTTGCTCGTGATCATCGCATGCTGTTGCGGGTACGAGGCGGCCTCGAACACTTGCGCCGCGACCTCGAAACTGCGGACCGCTTCTTCCAGTTCCTGCGCGCCACTGCCGGGCTGCATAAGGGCGACCGCCAGGTTGAAATGGACACTGGCGGACTCACGTGGATGAGAGTCGACGTCGTACGCGCCGGCCGAGGCTCGGTAAGCCTCGATTGCCGCACCCAGCAGGTGCGGCTCGCCGCGCGCGGCCTGGGAGGCGAGCGCCATGCCGAGCAGCATCTGGGTTTCGGCATAGGCGACCGGATCCTCATCGCGCTGGCGATCCTCCAGCGCCCGATACAGGTGCGCCGCGCCTTCGGCCAATGCCTGGGGCGAAGTGCTACCGGCTTCCAGCGCGAGACGGCCGAGCAAATGGTTAGCCCGTCCGACCACGGCCCGGTCCTCGTCCGAGGCCTCCAGGGCTCGATTGGCGGCGGCGGCCGCGCGGCGCACATTGTCCGCGCGGTCACCGTCGGTCCGGGCCGCCAGGGCTTCGGCCAGGGTCACCTGAAGCGAGGCATAGGCCACGGGCTCGGCGTCCCGGTTGACGGCGTCCAGCCCGGCCTCGAACGCCTCAATGGCCGCGCGGACATTTGAGGTCCGGTCCCCGGCCGCCGCGGCCAGCAGCGCCGATCCAAGCGTCAGATTGACGCGCGCGTACTCCGTCGGGAATTGGGCACGCGGCCAGGCCGACAACGCGTGGCGGCTAATCTCGATTGCACGGGCAACGTGCGCTTGGGTGCGGGTCGGACCCTCCACCATGATCCGCGGCGCTTCGATCAGGGCTGGCGCGACCAGCGCGGCAGTGCTCACTCGCGGCGCTAGGGCGATGGCGGCCTCGAAATGTGTCAGCGCTGTATCGCAGGCCAGTTCGCCGCCAGCGGGAAGCCGACCGGCCCACAACCGGCCAAATCCGAGCCGGAGTTCCGCGTGACGGTCCGGCTGCGACTCGGCCGGCATATCGCCCAGGGCCAGGTCAAACGCCTGCTTGGCATCGTCGAATCGCGTCGGATCCAGCGCCGTCAGCTCGACCTGCGTCAGCGCCGCTTCCGCCAGGGCGGCGGCTCGCATGTCGGAACGGTCGCCCGCGCCTGCTACCTCCGCCGCGCGCGTGAAAGCCGAGGCGGCCGCTTCCAGTTGTCCCTGCCGGCTCCCCTCCAGTTGCACGCGCCGCGTCTGCCCCAGCGCCAGCAGGAATCCTGCGTGGTCGGCCGGGTGCGTCTCTGCGGACACCGTGTCCAGCACCGATTCATAGATGGCCACGGCCTGCGCTCGGGCCTGGGCCTCGGGTGTTGCCGCCAGCACGGCCGCCACGTTGGCTCGGGCCCGAGCATGCTCCAGCGGCGGAACGTCGGGCGACAGCGCCTCCAGCACCGTCTCAAAGCACCAGCGCGCGGCCTCCAACTGGCCGCCGGCCCAGTTGGCAAGCCCCAGACCGTGGAAGGCGCGCGCAAAGGCCTCAGGAAACTCATCTCGGTTGAAGACGACAATGGCCTTCTGATAACAGTCGATGGCCTCGTCCAGCACGTCCGGATCGCCCAGGCGCGCCCGCAGATTCAGCGTGTCGGCAAGGTCGAGGTGCAGCGCCCCAAATTCGACTGGCAGGACCCCCAGATCAAAGGAGGCGGCTGCTTCGACCAGCAGGTCGGTGGCCGCGCGCAGCTCCATGATGTCGGTGCTGTCGCGCAGGTCGCGCGCTTGGGCAATCTTGCGTCGCGCGGCGGCCAGGCTGACCTGGTCGAGAGCGCGCGGCTCAAGTTCCATCACTGGCGCGCCGATCCTGGCGGTCTCGGCGCTATTCGCCGCCCGTAGCGCCGGCCATCAACTTGTCCAGGTTGGCCAGCGCCTGCTCGAACTCGCCCTTGATCCGGCCTCGATTGGTCAGCGAGCGAATCAGGCCCAGCGGGCCCCCGCCGGACCAGGTGCCGGTTAGGGTGATCTCAGTGTTGGCGGCGCTGGGGCGGAGGTCGATGGTGGTCCGGAAGTTTTGAAGGGCACCGACGTCACGACCGTCCTGAACCTCCCGGACGTTTCGCCAGGCGATGCGGCGCGAGTTGTCCCAGGCCACGACGCGCTGATGCGCTTCCACGCCGCTTTCCATCTGGGCCACGTGTTCCCTACCGAATGCCTTGGGAGAGCCGCCGGTGTGCTCGATTGCGGTCACGCCTGGCAGCCACTCGGGCATCCGGTCAAAGTCGGAGAGCACGTGCCACACGAGTTCCTGTGAGCCTGATATCACTTGGCGGGCAACGACTTTGGCCATCTGGAGCGATCCTCTCGACCGCGCGGCCGGGCAATGCGGGGCCGCGGAAGCTGGGCTGGACGGTCAGTGTGCGGCTTCAAGCGCGCCTGCCGCAAGGCAGGAGCGCAGTGCTAGGCTGAATATCTACCTGTTCCTAACTTGCCCGGCCCCCGTCGTCTAGAGGCCTAGGACACCACCCTTTCAAGGTGGAGACAGGGATTCGATTTCCCTCGGGGGTACCAGAGCGCCCCGCGCCGCCTAGTAATCCCCGCTGTTGGGGATCACGCAGATGAACTTCAGGCGACCCTCACCCGTGTTGCGGAACTGATGCATGGAGTCGGGCGGCACATAGACGGCTTCACCCTCGGCAAATGGCTCCGAACCGTCAGCCGTCTTGAGTTCGCCCGAGCCCTCCACAATGAAGACCTCGTGCTCCCAGGGATGCTGGTGGTAGGGAGTCGCTCCGGCCGGCGCCACGTCGAACAATCGCATGGCGAAGTTTGGTGGGGAGACTTGGCTGGCCACCAAGTCGTGCTTGATAACGGTGCCGACACCCTCCGGCGAAACATCCAGCGTTGGCGAATCGGCAGGCGCCACCACAAACGGCTTCTCGGTTGTTCGAACCGCCATAGGGCTTCTCCCTAAGCCTGAACACGTTCAGCATACGACGGGCGAACTGCTGGCGGCAGGCACCCGGCAGGTACACAATTGAACGGTGGCTGCACAGGCACGGCGAATGACCTCGGCGCGACTCAGGCGGGCGCTGGCCTGCATCGACGAAATCAATCGTGCCGATCCGCACCAGATCCAGGTCCGCGGCGAGTCCCGGCCCAAGGAGTTGACCCATGCGGCCATGGTGTCGGCCTGGATTGAGCGGCTGCGTCCCGATGCCGACGACGCCCTGCGTATCGCGGCGCACGGTCACCACGTGCGGCGCTGGGCCATCCCGCGCGCTGAGTATCCGCTGGGGCGTCGCGGCTACCTGCGGTGGCGGCAGGCCCTCCAGGAAATCCACGCCGACACGCTCGGCGAGGTGATGACGGAAGCCGGCTACGACACGGCCAGCATCGAACGGGCGCGGAATCTGGTGCGCAAAAGGAATCTGCGGCGCGACGCGGATGTCCAGGCTCTGGAAGACGCCCTCTGCCTGGTCTTTCTGGAGACGCAACTGCGGGAATTCCGCACTCGACAGCCGGACGACCGCGTGGCCGATATTCTGCGGAAGACGTGGGACAAAATGTCGGCCGAAGCCCGCGCGTTGGCCGTTGAACTGGATCTGGCGCCTGACGATCGCCGGTTTCTGCAACGCGTCCTTCGGCTCGGCGACGCTGCCTGAAGGAGACACCCCGCTTACGTGGACCAAGGCAATAGCAGGATGGCCGATGGCTTCGTTATGGTGAATAGGCAGTCGGCCCAGGATTTGATGCGCCGTGGCAGCTAGTCCCGACGAAGTTCAGCGCCTGATCTTTGCCGTCGTGCATCGGGACGACGCCGAAAGCGTGACCCGGGTCCTGGTTGAGTCCGGCTACCGGGCGACCCGAATCGACGCCCAGGGTGGCTTTCTGCGCCGAGGCAATGCCGTCTTCATGGTCGGTGTCGGGGCCGAACAGGTCGACGACGTGATCGAGAAAGTTCGCGGCGCGGCCCGGCACGCGTCCGGCCAGTCCAAGAGCGGCTCGGCCTACGGCATCGTGTTCGTGGTACGCGTGGACGCCTTCGCCCGCCTGTGAGCGCCTGGAAGGTGGACGCGCACGATGGCTGATCCCGTGGCCTACGATCGGATGGTTCTCTGCGTTGTGCAGGACGATGACGCCGGCGAGTACTCCAGCGCGCTGCGCGAGGCCGGGATTTCGCACACGCGTGTGGCCAGCGCCGGCGGGTTCCTGCAGGCCACCAACGCCGTTTTCGTCGTGGCGCTGGAGGCCGAGCGGCTGGACGAACTCAAAGAGGTCACCGCCCGCACCTGCATCACGCGAACCGAGCTGGTGACGCTGCCCTGGACCGGCGAGATTGACCTCTCGCTGCCTGTTGAAGTCGAGGTCGGCGGGGCGGCGATGTTCGTGCTGAAACTGGAACACGCCGAGCGGCTGTAGTCGCCTCGGCGTCAGGCCGGATCCTGGCCGGCCGCCGACCACCAGCGCTGCAGGTCGGCATCCGCAGGGGACCCGTCGTACGCGGCTATCCGTGTTCCAGACGTCCACGACGAACCATCCGCAATCGTCAGCGGCTCATACATAGTGGGGTTGAGCAGGCTGGTTCCATAGAACCGGGCGAACGTGGGCACTGGCGCCGAGGCCGGATGCGCCATCAGCGCAGCCCCGCAGGCGTGGCCCCCGATGGCGCCGCGGACGTCGACCCAGCGGACCGGGTTTGCGTTGACCGCGTCGGCACCCTGTCGCCCTTCCGAGTCGCGCATCATCCCGCCGTCGTCCTGGTCCAGTGCGTCAATCAGCCGGCAGCCGGCCCACGAATGGTTGTCGACCGCGAGTTCCAGCGCGCCGTGTGACGCATGCAGCGTGGAAACCATGTCCAGCAGATGGGCATCTCCGGCACGCCGCACCTCGTGCCGGCGGGTTTCAGTGGCCAGCACGTTGCCTTGGCGGTCGCGCCACTCCAGGTCCAGGTCAATCCGTGCGATCTGGGCGTCGGCGTGCGAGGCAACCTGGACCGTCACGATCCAGCCGGCGTCGATCAGGTCGTGGAAGAAATTGACGCCGTTGACCTGCGCGTGTCCGATCCAGACGCCCTTGTGGTGCGGAAAGTTGTGCGCGCCCATTTCGGTCACGGGAATCCCAGCCGGCGTGTAGAGCGGATGCACACACGGACGCATCAGGAACAGGTCCTTGTCGGAACCGCCCAGGTTGAGGGCCATAACCGGGCGCCCGGCGTCCAGCACCTTCAGCCGGTTGAAGAAGCGCGGTTCCTGGAACTGAATCTGCATGGGCGGTCCTGATCGGGGGCACGGGGACGGGAACACCGAGCGAGCGGGCCGACTGCCTTGACCTGTTTGCGTCTCGCTCGCTAGTCTGCCCTACTTTCACGCTCTTGAAGTGGCGAGCGTTGCGGTCCGTGTCGTTCAGATGCGGGCAGGCGGCTTGTCGGACAGGGGCTACTTGGGAGGGAGCGGTCGCAGGAAATGGTTACGCGGAGACAGCTACTTCGCAGGGGCGGTACCGCCGCCTTAGGGATTTCTGGCGCCGTAGCGCTGGCCGCCTGCGGCGAGACGCAAGTCGTCACCAAGGAAGTCCCTGTCGAGAAGATCGTGGTCCAAGAGGTTGAGGTCGAGAAGATCGTCACGCAACAGGTCGAAAAGGTCGTAACGCAGGAGGTCGAAAAGGTCGTCGAACGGGAAGTTCCGGTCGAGAAGGTCGTCGAGGTTCAGAAGGTTGTCGAAGTTCCGGTCGAGAAGGTCGTCGAAGTCGAGAAGGTCGTCACCAAGGAAGTCCAGAAGGTCGTGGAGAAGGTCGTCCAGGTCGAGAGAGCGCCCGAGCGCATAACCGCAGTCATTCGGCTGGCCAACGACCACTCGTCCGGCCCGCGCGGAGCAGCGATGCTCTGGGCGCTGGACAGGCTCCAGGCAGAGTTGCCGCACATCGCGATCAAGTTCGAGCCACAGAATCACCTGTACATGGAGTCGTTCGCGATTCATATCGCCGCCGGCACGCAGCCTGAGTTGGGGCTGCTGGACGGCGGGTTCTTCAATGGATGGGTGCATCGCGGCGGATTCGCGCGCATTGACGGTGCGCTGAGCAAGCATCCGGACTGGGATCCCACCAAGTGGTATGCCCCGCCGGACGAAATGACGGTCGGTCAATTCGACGACGACCGCGCCGCCCGCCCGGCTCCGCACACCACGGGATACGGCGGAGTCGCCCAGTTCGGGATGCCCTAC
The DNA here is from genome assembly GCA_026707585.1 of Chloroflexota bacterium. GTDB lineage: Bacteria > Chloroflexota > UBA11872 > UBA11872 > UBA11872 > UBA11872. Next base: position 41,942 of record JAPOWQ010000035.1, read on the forward strand.
CAGGGCAACATCAACGGGAAGATATTCAACTTCACGCTGCTGGAGGAGAAGGGCATCCCCATGCCGGTGGAGGGCTCGTTCCACTTGGAGCGTGAGGCTTGGGACCTGTACATGCAAGCCTCAGACCCGGAGACCGGCACTTGGGGTCTGCGGATGGCGTCCAATGCCTGGATCGTTTGGGGAAGTTGGGCGCGCGCCTTGCAAAACAGCGGGAATCACATGTACCGCGCGCCCGACCAGTTGCACTGGGACATCTTCAACGACGGTGGCGACCGCGGCTTCGCCTACGCGGTGAACAGCGTGTTGGAAGGCGTGGCTCCACCGTTCGACCAGCTCCAGCAGATCGCCGGCGAGTTCGGGGATCCGTTCTCGGCCGGCAAGATGGCCACCTACTGGACCGGTGGCGGCGTCGGCAGCACCATAACGCGCGTCAAGGATCGCTTTTCCTGGGGTCTTGGACCCATCGAGGAAGGTGACCGCGGTCCGGCGCCGCACCACTTCACCAACCAGGGCCAGTACTGCACCGTCACGGCGGAGAAGAACGGCATCGTGGAAGAGTGCACCGAGGCGCTACTCTACTTCGCCGGTCCGGCGGTTCAGGGCCGCATCGCCGTCGACCGCGGCTCGCTGCCCATGCTCAAGACGGTGATCGAGTCCGAGGAGTTCAAGGCCGGGCCGCCCGCGAACCACGGGTACTACAAGACCTGGATGGACAAGACGGACCATCACCACTGGCAGAACGGCCATCCCAACTGGTGGGAGTGGTACGAGTCCTTCCGTGCGGCTGACCCGCCCTTCATCGGCGACATGTCGATCGAAGAGGGAATGCAGCACATCATCGCCACCTCCGACCGTGTTCTTGAGAACACCAAGGCGGAGTACGACGAGTGGAAGGCTTGGATCGACGCTCTGCCGCCTTCGTCCTAAGCGCCATCCGCTCGTCCGCCACGCGGACAGAGCTCCCGTCGGCCCGGCACCCGCCGGGCCGACGGTTCGTTAAGGGCTCGATTCGCTGGCGTCGCCAGCCGCGTCAAGCCGGCCGCCGCGACAGTCCCCGACTGCGAACGCCGCCCAGATCGAGCGCCGTAACGGTACGGACCCAGTCCAACCCTCGCCGGCGGTCGAAAAGCGGAATTCCTGAAACTGAATCTGCATGGGTAGTCCGGCGAGGGGCGGGGGCGCCGGTGGAGCGAACCGACTGCCTTGACCATTTTCGGGCTAGCTAGCTAGCCTGCCCTACTTTCTCGCCCTCGAAGTGGCGAGTTGGCGTTCTTTGTGTGCGCGATCGGGCCCTCGTGGCCGGGTCCGCCGCAGGGTGCGCGCTCGCCGGACAAGGGCTTGCGGGAGGGAGCGCACGTCGAGAATGGTTACGCGGAGACAACTACTTCGCATGGGTGGTACCGCCGCCCTGGGGATTTCCGGCGCGGTAGCGCTGGCCGCTTGCGGCGAGACGCAGGTCGTCACCAAGGAAGTTCCCGTCGACAGGGTCGTGGTCAAAGAGGTTGAGGTCGAAAAGATCGTCACGCAACAGGTCGAAAAGGTCGTCACGCAGGAGGTCGAAAAGGTCGTCGAAAGGGAAGTTCCGGTCGAGAAGGTCGTCGAGGTTGAGAAGGTCGTCGAGGTCCCGGTCGAGAAGGTCGTCGAGAAGGTCGTGACCAAGGAAGTCCAGAAGGTCGTCGAGAAGGTCGTCCAGGTCGAGAAGATGGCCGAGCGCCCACGCGCGGTCCTTCGATTTGCCCACGACCACTCGTCCGGTCTGCGCGGCAAGCAGATGCAGTGGGCGTTGGACCGCTTCGCGCAGGTCCGCCCGGACATCGCCGTGAAGTTCGAGCCCCAGAACCACATGTTCCAGGACTCGTTCGGCATCCAGCTTGCCGGTGGGACACAGGCGGAATGCGCCTTGCTGGACGGCGGCTTCTTCCACCAGTGGGTGGACAAGGGTGGTTTCGTTCAGATCAACAGCTATCTGGACAAGCACCAGGACTGGAATCCGCGGAACTACGGGATGTGGCCGGATCAGCACACGATCAACTTCGCCAACAAGCACCCCATTCCCTGGAACGATGGCATCACGGGCCCGTCGTTCGGTTTGCCGTTCCAGGCTGGCATGAACGGCGTCCTCTACAACTACACGCTGTTCGAGGCGGCGGGAATCGAGCAGCCGTCAGCCGGCAACTGGGGCATCCTGACCGACTTTCTCGACGCCGCGCGCGCATTGACCGATCCGGAGAACGATCAGTACGGCTTCCGCTCGTCGAGCTCGATGTGGGGCTTCTGGGCCGGCTGGGGCCGCGCGCTGGCCGACGGCAACGAAGAACTGCTCTACTACGACGAGAACGCCTCGCGGATGACGATCTTCGACGACGGCGCCCACCGGGCGCACGACTTCGTCGTGAACGCCATCTGGGACGAGGGCATCTCGAATAAGCTGGAGGATTCCAAGTTCCTATCCGGCGAATTCAGCGACCCGTTCTCCGCCGGCAAGATGGGCGTGGCCAACTTCGGCAGCGCCGGGAACTACGTGGTGCGCATTGCCGGGCGATTCGACTGGGGCATCAACGTCCAGCCGGAGGGCCCGCGCGGCGAGGCGCCAATTCACACCTCGCAGCAACCGCACCTGGTAACGAACGCCGCCGAGTCGAACGGTGTCATGGAACAGGCCGTGGACATGCTGGTGTTCTTTGCTGGCCCCGAAGTTCAGGAACGAGCCGCGATCGATCGAGGCTTCGTTCCCGTGAACCTTGAAGTGCATGCCGGTCCGGCGATGCAGGTGGCGCCCCCGCAGGGCCACAACCACATCACCCGCATCCTGACCGGACGCAACGACCACCAGCATTGGCAGTCGGCGCACCCCAGCTGGTGGGAGTGGTTCGATGGTTGGCGTAAGGGCTCCGACCGCTCCTTCATCGGCGAAGTGACGCCGGAGGAAGGTCGCGAGGCGCTCTTGGCTGCCTCGAACAACATCCTCGAGAACCAGCACGACGCCTGGGTCGACTACAAGAACTGGGCAGGCACCCTGACCAGCTAGGGTCACGCGCCTACGGCGCACGTGCACCACCCGGCCGACGCCATCGAGCGTCGGCCGGGTGCTGTTAAGCGCCGGGCCGGGCCGCGACGGGACCCAAGATTCAAGAGCGTCTGCGATACGCTCTTCTCGCCAACACCGCCCGTGGATAGGCAGCTAATCCAACGGCCAAGCAGCTGGGGGCGGCCTCCAGGGAGCAATCCGGCATGAGCTTCAAAGTCGGGATCATCGGGCATACCGGGCGAGGCAACTACGGGCACTATCTCGACATGGCCTTCGTTGGCGTGGAAGGCGCGGATATCGCGGCCCTGGCTGATCCGGATGACGAGGGGCGGGCCGAAGCGGCCGGGAATACCGGCGCGCGCACGGCCTACGCGGACTACCGCGAGATGCTGGATGTTGAGAAGCCCGACATCGCCGTAGTGGCCTCGCGAGAAGTCGGCGATCACCGCGACCTGGTCATTGACGCCGCCCGGGCGGGCGCGAACGTCTATCTGGAGAAGCCGGTGGCCACCGCGCCCGAGGACGTCGATGCCATGCAGGCCGCTTGCGATGAGTCGTCGGTCATCTGCGTGGTCGCTCATCCCTGGCGCGGCCATCCGCCGATTCAGCGCGTGGCCATTCCGCTCATCAAGTCGGGGCGGATCGGCGAGCCGCGCCTGGTTCGCGTCTTTGGCAAGGACGGCCAGCACGGCGGGGACGAGATGTTCCTGGACCTATACCCCCACTTCTTCGATTTCCTCTGGCAGGTGTTCGGCGTCCCGCTGTGGTGCAGCGCCCACCTGACCCAGGACGGACGCACCTGCGAACAATCCGACCTCAGGCCCGGCTGGGAAGGCATGGGCCTGGTGGCCGGCAACGGCCTCAAGGCCTACTACTGCTTCGAGGGCGGCGTGGCGGCCGACTTCGAGTCCTACCAGGGCGACGGCGCCTCAGACCCCTACCGCGTCGACATCTACGGCACCGAGGGCACGATCTCACTGCCCGGGCCGATGGGCCGCGGCCCTGACATCTACTGGCATCCCAGGGCCAACCCCGAACTCATCGACGATGACGGCTGGGAGGTCATCCCCGCTGAACCGCCGCCGGACCGCCACAAGTGGCTGCGCGCACACAAGCGTATGGCCCGCTCGATGATGGACATGCTGGAGGGCAAAGAGCCCGAATGGGATCTGGTGCAACTGCCGAACGCGAAGCTCTACCTGGAGATGGCCCTGCTGGCCCACGCCTCGCACATGCAGGGCGCGCGGGTCGGATTGCCGTTGCCCGACGGGCGGAACCCCTTCGACCATTGGACGGCGTAGTCACTCGACCATGGACCGCTCCCAGTGCCCAATGTTTCACGTGAAACATCCCGGCGAGATTCGGCCAGCTTGACTTGCCAAAGAACCCGTAGCCTCGGCGGACTGATCTGCACTGTTCCGTGGAGCGCGCCGCGTTCTGCGATGATGCCGCTCGAACCGGTCGGCGGCCTGCCCGGCATCCGCCTGGGGCGCTGATCTCTCGCAGGGGGTGGAGACATGTCAGCCAGCGATCTCCCGGCCTTTCGCATCGGCGTCGTTGGATGCGGCGGGATCAGCTCCCGCCACGGTCGCGCCGGCCTGGAGTCCGAAAAGCTCCAGCTCGTCGCGTGCTGCGACATCCGCGAATCGGTGGCCCGCGAATGGGCCGAGACGTACGACTGTGAAGCCTGGTACACCGACTACGAGGAGATGATCCGCGATCAGGACCTCGACGGCGTGGTCCTGGCCACCTGGCCCAACCAGCACCGCGAACAGGTCGAGCGCTGCCTCAACGCCGGCGCCCGCAACATCCTCAGCGAGAAGTCGCTGACCGCCGACGGGCAGGAAGCGCTGGAATTGGCGCAACTCGTCGAGGACGCCGGCGCGTACCTGATGGAAGGCTTCATGTACCGCCACCACCCGTTTGTCGCCGAACTCGAGCGCCAGGTGGCCGCCGGAACCATTGGCCAGATCGACTCCGTCAGCTCCAAGTTCAGCACCTTCGATCACGAAGACGAGAGCCCCGACGACCCGAATCGCAACTGGCGCCGCGATCCTGAGCGGCTGGGCGGCTCGCCCTGGGATATCACCTGCTACGCGATCAACGCCGTCAACCACTTTGCGTCGATGGGCGCGGGCGGTCGCGGCACCGGCATAGGGTCGAACCCCGATGGAACGCTCGGCTCCGACGCGAAGAGCCTTGTCGCCGCCAGGCCGACCCGTGTGTGGTCGGTCGGAAGCCTGAGCAAGGTCTACGGGACGCTGAACCGCCAGTTCGGGCTGATCAAATACGACAGCGGCTGCGTGGGCTACGTGGAAAGCAGCCGGCAGGCGCATCTCAGCGAGGAACTGCACATCGCCGGCAGCGAAGGCCGCCTTCTCATCCGCCGAGCCTGGCGGCCCCATGCCGAACCGGTGATCGAGCACCAGTATGGCAACGGCGAACGGCGGGAAATCCCCGTTTCAGGTGCCGAGATGTACCGGCTGCAGATGGAAAACTTCGCGGACGTGGCCCAGGGCGTCGCCGAGCCGGTGATGCCGCTGATCCAGACCGTCGTGAACATGTACACCATCGAGGCCACGGTCACCAGTCAGCTCGAAGACCGGCTGGTGGATCTCGAACTTCCGGCCAGCCTCTTCGAAGAGTCGGCATAGCCTGCGAGCAGGCTTGAGCGTCGAGTCTCGCAGCGCGGCGGCCGCTACTGGCCCAACGTCACCCACGGCACGGCTCGCGAGCCCCGATGTTTCACGTGAAACATCGAGGCGAACATCCGACAGTTCCGACTGCGCAGGAGTCCCGAGCCTCGGCGAGCTGACCGAGACGGTTCCGTGCGACGCGCCGCGTTCTGCGATGCTGCCCGTTGAACCGGTCGGCGCCCTGCGCGGGACCCGTCGGGCTCGCTGATCTCTCAGGGGGTGGAGGAATGTCAGCCAGCGATCTCCCGGCCTTTCGAATTGGCGTCGTTGGATGCGGCGGAATCAGTAACAGCCACGGTCGCGCGGGCCTGGCGTCTGAGAAGCTCCAGCTCGTCGCCTGCTGCGACATCCGTGAATCCGTGGCCCGCGAATGGGCCGACACCTACGACTGCGAAGCCTGGTACACCGACTTCGAAGAGATGATCCGGGACCAGGACCTGGACGGCGTGGTCCTGGCCACCTGGCCAAACCAGCACCGCGAACAGGTCGAGCGCTGCCTCAACGCCGGCGCCCGCAACATCCTCTGCGAGAAGTCGCTGACCGGGACCGGGCACGAAGCCTGGGAGCTCGCGCAACTGGTCAAGTCCGGGGGCGCGTTCCTGATGGAAGGCTTCATGTACCGCCACCACCCGCACGTGGCCGAACTGGAGCGTCAGGTGGCCGCGGGCACCATTGGCCGGATCGACTCGGTCAGAGCCACCTTCAGCGCCTTCGATCCTGAACCCGAAAGCCCCACGGATCCGAATCGCAACTGGCGGCGCGACCCCGAGCGCCTGGGCGGCTCGCCCTGGGACGTCACCTGCTACGCGATCAACGCGGCCAACCACTTTGCGTCGATGGGTGCGGGCGGACGCGGCACTGGCAAAGGATCCAATCCCGAAGGAACGCTCCGTTCCGACGCGAAGAGCCTCGTCGCCGCCCGACCGACCAGGGTCTGGTCGGTGGGGAGCATGAGCGAGGTCTACGGCACCCTGAACCGACAGTTCGGCTTGATCGAGTACGACAGCGGCTGCGTGGGCTGCGTGGAAGGCAACCGGCAGGCGCATCTGAGCGAGGAGTTGCAAATCGCCGGCAGTGACGGCCGGTTGGGCATCCGACGAGCCTTTCGGCCGCACGCCGAGCCGGTGATCGAGCACCAGTACGGCAAGGGCGAATGGCGGGAAATCCCCATCCCAGGCGCCGAGATGTACCGGCTGCAGATGGAAAACTTCGCGGACGTGGCCCAGGGCGTAGCCGAGCCGGTCATGCCCCTTATCCAGTCCGTGGTGAACATGCACACCATCTCGGCGCTGGTCACCAGCCAGCGCGAGGACCGGCTCGTGGACGTCGAACTACCGGCAGGCCTGTTCGAAGAGCCGGCATAGCTGGCGCGCAGGCTCAGCAAGGCGCGGCGATTGGCCGCCGTCCGCCTCTGGGTGCCAATATGACGCGCCCATGAGCGCCAACATCACAACCGAACGCGAAGCCACCGAGCTCCTGAGCCGGCTGGTCGCCACGCCCAGCGTCACGCCCGAAGTCGAAGGCGGCACCGGCGAAGGCGCGATGGCCGACCTCGTTGAGGAGTTCGCCCGCTCCATCGGCGCGCAAGTCGGCCGCCAGGAGGTTTTTCCGGGTCGGGAAAACGTGATCTGCACCATTGCCCCCGACGCAGCCGGGCCGCACCTGATGCTGGAAGCGCACATGGACACCGTGGCGCTGGGGCCCATGACCAACGGCCACCAGCCCTACATGGACAACGACGGCCGGCTGCACGGCCGCGGCTCCTGCGACACCAAGGGCTCGCTGGCGGCCATGCTGCTGGCGCTCAAGTGGGCCGCCGGGGTATCGGAGCCGGCCGGTCCGCTCACCGTGGCCGCGGCCGTGGACGAGGAAACCGGCAGCGCCGGCGCCAAGGCGTTGCCCGAATCCGGGATCAGTGTCGACGGCGCAATCGTGGGCGAACCCACGAGCTTGGAGGTGGTTCGTTCCCACCGCGGCGGTCGCTATTGGCCTCTCATCACTCACGGTACCGCCGTCCACAGTTCCACGCCCGAACTCGGCGACAACGCCATCCTCCGCATGGCCGACGTCTTGCACGTCCTCCGAGAGGAATACGGCCGGCGCCTGTCCGGCCGCACGCACCCGCTGGTCGGCAACTCGTCCTTCTCCGTCGGCATCATCAAGGCCGGAACCTCATTCAACATGGTTCCCGACCTTTGCGAAGCCATCATCGAGCGCCGCCAGATCCCCGGCGAGTCCGTCGACGACGTGGAAGCGGAACTCGAGGAAGTTCTCAACATCGCGCGCCGCCGCCATCCCGACCTGCGTGTGGAAGTGCAGGCACCGTTTGTCTTCGGGGACGTGCTGGACACTCCCGCGGACGCCCCCATCGTGAAGGTCGTGCGAGACGCCGTTACCGACGTCTGCGGATCGGCCAACGTAATCGGTGTGTCCTACGGCTCCGACGCTGCAACATTGGCCGCCGCCGGTATCCCCAGCGTGCTCTGCGGCCCCGGCGACATCGCCTACGCGCACAGCGCCGACGAGTTCGTGCCCATGGCGGAAGTCGTCCAGGCGGCCGAGATTTACGCGCGCGCCTGGAAGCTCTTCGCCGCCGCCTGATGCCGTCCACGGCCGCCGCCGGGCGACCGAACATCGTCCTGGTCATCACCGACCAGCAGCGCTACGACACCATTGCCGCTCTCGGTCATCCCCACGTCGACACACCCAACCTCGACCGGCTGGTCCGCGAAGGCGTCAGCTTCGATCAGTGCCACGTAACAGCCGCCTCCTGCGTGCCTGCTCGAGCCAGCCTGTTCAACGGCCTCTATCCCCACACCACTGGCGTAATGCGCAATGGCTGCGAGTGGCGGCGCTCCTGGGTCGAGCAACTGGCCGCCTCCGGCTACCACTGCGTCAACGTCGGCAAGATGCACACCGTTCCATTCGAGACGCCGCTCGGCTTCCACGAGCGCTACGTCGTCGAAAACAAAGACCGGTTCCTGGATGGCCGCTACTACTTCGACGAGTGGGACAAGGCTCTGGCCGCCCGCGGCCTCGTCAAGCAGCAGCGGGAGCTGTACCGCCAGCGCCCCGACTACCGCGACGCCATGGGCGCCTTTACCTGGGACCTTCCGGCGGACATGCACAGCGACAACTTCGTCGGCGGCTTGGCCCGCTGGTGGGTGGACACCTACCCCACCACCCAGCCGCTCTTCCTAGAAGTCGGCTTCCCTGGCCCGCATCCTCCGTACGACCCAACGCCCGAGGCGCTGGCCCCCTACCTGGTCCGCGACCTGCCCATCCGCCCGGTCTCACAGGCTGATCTGAACGGCCAGCCCGAGGCGCTGCGCGTCATGCGCGAGCACAACACCGAGGTCGACCACGACTCCGTCGTCCACATCGTCGATCCGCCGCTGGAGTCACGCCACCGCCAACGGGCGCACTACCTGGCCAACGTGACGATGATCGACACGCAGATGGGCGAACTCATGGACGCCCTGGAACGCAACGGCTACGCCGACGACTGCGTGGTCATCTTCACCTCCGACCACGGCGACTGCCTCGGCGACCACGGCCACATCCAGAAGTGGACTATGTACGACACGATCACCCGCGTCCCCTGCGTCGTCTGGTCGCCGAACCGTTTCGCCGGCGGCCGCCGGATCGACAACCTGATCCAGTGGTTCGACCTGGGCCCCACGATCCTGGAACTCGCCGGCTGCCAGCCGGACGCGTCCATGGAAGCCCGCTCACTCCTCCCGGCACTCAATGGTGGCCAAGCCCCGCATCGCGACTACGTCTTCACCGAACAGGGCCGCGACGACGGCAACGGCCTGCACGTCGACCTGGTCACTGCCGTCCGCAGTCAAACCTGGAAGCTCGTCCACTTCCTCGGCGAGGACGACGGCCAACTCTTCAACCTCCAGGACGACCCGTACGAAGAACGCAACCTTTGGAATGACCCGCTGGCCGCACCCGCCCGCCGCGAACTCCTCGACGCCCTGCGCGACTGGCGCCTATCTAGCGGCGTCACCACCGCCAACTGGGCCGCGGACGCCCGCTAAGCCGTATCCGAGGGTCGTCGCCTACTACTAGACTGCGGGCCATGCGCCAGCCCGATCTCCCCATCACCATCCGCCGCTACCAACCCGGCGACCAGGACCGGATCCGCGAGCTCACCCTGGAAGCCTTCGACGGCGTCAGCATCGACCAGAACGCCGACTCGCTGCTGGCCCTTGACTCGGAGCCGCTCTGGCAGACCCGCAAGTGGTCCGGTGTGCAGGCCGAACTTGAGGCGTCACCGTCCGACCATTTCGTGGCCGAGTTGAATGGCGAGGTCATCGGCTACATCACCACCCACCCGCAACCGGCCGCCGGCATCGGCCTGATTCCCAACATGGCCGTGGACGCCCGCTATCGGCGGCGCGGCGTGGCCTCGGGCCTCATCGAGCATGCGCTCGACTATCTGCGCGCCGCCGGCATGCGCGTCGCCAAGATCGAAACGCTCGTGCAGAACGCCCAGGGCCAGACTCTCTACCCAAGCTTCGGATTCCAGGAAGTCGCCCGCCAGATCCACTACGTGCGCCGCCTGGACGATTGATCCGGCGTTGGCTGGCTAGCGCCAGTCGAACAGGCAGCCCACCAGCGACGGCTCGAAGTCGAACAGCAGGTCGTACACCGCCTCGTACTCACTGCCCTTCACCCTGTGCGTGATCAGCGGATCCAGCGTGATCCGTCCGGCCGCCGCCATCCGCATGGCCACCGCCACGTCGCGGCGCGCCGACCAGTGCACCGCCAGTGCGTTCAGAAACGGGTTGTCGCCAGCGTCCGGCTGGCGGATCGAGTCGTGCGCGCCAATGATCGTCAGCCCTTTCTTGTGAACGTCGCGATAGAAGTTCACGCTCTCGGTCGACCCGCGCGTGCTCCCCAGCAGCAGCACCCGTGCGCAGTGCCCGGCGATGATGAACGCGTCATTGATCGGCGCCGGAAACCCGGTGGACTCGATCACCACCGGTGGGCCGCCCGTGGGACCCTCGGCCAGCGCGGCGCGCTCCTCCTCGGAAGTCGGATCCATGCTCTCCAGCCACGGCACGGCTTCCGCCATAGCCCGCCGCAAGGGGTCGAGGTCCGCCACGAGCACGCGACCCGCCCCTGCCACATAGGCCCACTGCGCGGCCAGCTGCCCGATCAGGCCTCCGCCGATCACCAGCACGGTTTCGCCAAGTTCCACCCGCGCCTTGCGCACCGCCTGCATCGTGATGCGCAGCAACATGTGAAACGCCGCGTCCTGGTCGGCCACGTCGGCGTCCACCATGAATACGTCGCGCATCGGGGCCAGGCCGGCCGTGGCGTGCCGACCGCGCGTCAACACGCGTGTGCCCGGCGCCAGGTCCACGCCCTCGCCCGCCGCCACGACCTCGCCCACCGCGCTGTAGCCAACGTTGCGCGGCCACAGGTTCGCCGGGGTGTTCGGCAACGCCAGCAGCGAGGCCCGCTCGGTGCCGGGCGACATGGCCGTGAGGTGGTGGCGCACCAGGACTTCGCCCGGTCCCGGGTCGCCAAGCTCAATCGTCTCCATCTGAATCGTCTCGACCGAGTGACTGACCAGGACTTGCGCTTGCATGCGACCGGCCGCCTTGAGCTGCCATCCGAGCATTGGCAGCCTGCCACAGTCGCCCGTTGCGCGTACGATGCAGGCTCCCGGCGCCTCCCTGGAGCATTCATGCAAATCACCAAAGTCGAACCGCTGTTCCTGGACCAATACCTGCTTGTGCAGGTGCATACGGACAACGGGTTGGTCGGCCTGGGCGAGTCCGGTTCCTGGGGTTTCCTGGAAGCCTCCGCCGCTGCCATCGAAAAAATGGGCCGCTACCTCATCGGCGAGGACCCGCTGCGGATCGAACACCACTGGCAGTACATGTACCGCTGGAGCCACTTCCGCGGCGCCGCCGTCATGGGTGCCCTCAGCGCCATCGACATCGCGCTCTGGGACATCGCCGGCAAGTACTTCCAGGTCCCCGTCTACCAGCTCCTCGGCGGCCACGTGCGCGACCGCTGCCGCGTCTACTACCACGTCCTGGGCGACACCCGGGAAGCCCTCGTCCAGGGCGTCGCTGACGCCCGCAAGGAAGGCTATACCGCCGTCGGCCACCTCTCGCCCTTCCTGGACGAAGAACGCGACGTCATCTACTTCAAGACGCACGTCGACAAGATCGAGGACGCCACCGAAGCCGTGCGGCTCTACCGCGAAGCCGCCGGCAACGAGGTGGACCTCTGCGTCGAAATCCACCGCCGCATGACCCCCACCGAGGCCGTCCAGCTGGGCCGCGCCATCGAAAAGTACACCCCCTACTTCTTCGAGGACCCGGTCACGCCCGACAACCTGGACGAGATGGCCTACGTGGCCTCCAAGATCAACATCCCCATTGCCACCGGCGAACGTTTCAGCTCCATCTGGGAGTTCGACATGTGCCTGCGTCGCGACGCCGTGCAGTACGTGCGGCCGGACGTGTGCATGGTCGGCGGCATCACGGGAAGCAAAAAGGTCGCCGCCCTGGCCGAGGCGCGTCACGTGGGCGTCGTCCCGCACAACCCGCTCAGCCCCGTCAGCACCGCCGCCTGCCTGCAGGTGGCCGCTGCGGTCCCCAACTTCGCGCTCCAGGAGTTGCCGCTCGGCGAGACCGTCCCGCCCAAGAACGCCATGGTCGAGGGCATCCACCCCCACGACGGCGAGGGCTACATCCGCCTCACCGACCGCCCCGGCATCGGCGTCACCCTCAAACCCGACGCCACCCAGAACGCCCCCTACAAACCCCGCGAAATCCACACCCGCCTCGGCGCCGACGGGGCGGTGGTGGATCAGTAGAAGGACTCCGCGCTATTTGACCCTCGTTGCTGCTGAATCGTCGGTGGCATAGCGATCAGAGAGGAATGGGCTGTGCGGAAGCGTGGCAAGTGGCTTATCGAAGGGTGCAAGCATCACCTATTGGATGTAATGGACTCACTAGAGGAGTGCCAGCCTGGAGCGTCAGGAGGACGAAACTCGGATATTGAGAGAGAGGCCGGGTTTGAGATTGAGTTGCGTAATCAGAACAGGTGGCTCACATGGACTCTGCTTCACGGACTTGCTGATGACGGGAAGGTCGAAGTGATTCAGGGTCGAAGCGGCCGGAGGTATCGACTCATCCGCTAGGCATGCTGTCAAAGTGACTAAGACGCCCGTTGAGGGCCCCGAGTGTGGGGCGAGCGAGGCTGGCAGGTGCCGATTCCAGGATTCCGCGTTGGTGCAGCCGGGTGGGTCGGAGCCCGAGTTGCCGGTTAGCCCGTCTGCTCCTTTGACCCCGCCACCCGCTCCAAGGCCTCGGTCCAGATCTCAGCCGGGATGGCTTAGGTGGCCTCGCGCGCGAATTGAATCTGGCTGTTGCGAGGAGGTTGTCGGACTGTTGGCCGGTGGTACGTTTAGTCTCAGATTTCGGGGTGTCCGGGCGGGCCCTGTCGAGGAGCCAGGACCATGTCCGCGACGATTGAAACTCGCCTCACGCGACTTGAGCAGCGCGCTAATTCGGACGACGACACGATGAACAGCGTCCTGCAAATCTTGCAACGCATGGATCAGCGCCTTGAGATGCTCGAATCGAGGGTCGCAACGCTCGAATCAATCGTTGCCACACTCGCATCAAACGTCGCAACGCTCCAATCAGACGTCGCAACGCTCACGGCAGACATGGCCACCGTCAAAGCCACAACCGCCGATACCAACGAGCGTGTACGGGTGCGCGGGTTCAACCAGTAGCCGCTATTCCGCCTCGCGGCGTTTCAGCGCCTCTATCCGGCTACCTAACCCGCCTGCTCCTCCAACTCCGCCACCCGCTCTTGGGCTTCGGCCCAGATGTCGGCGGGAAAGGCTGAGGTGGCTTCCCGGACGTTGGTCTCCATCTCGTAGGCCGAGGCCGCGCCGGTCAGGACCACGTCGATGTCCTCGTTGGCCAGCACGAACCGCATGTTCAGGTGGCGCAGGTCCACCTGGCGATCGCGGCACCACGCCCACCATTCGCGGGCGCGCTGTATGTCCTCGGGTGGATACAGGTCGGTGAGGTTGGGCCGAACTTTCAAGGCGATCATTGGGTCGCCGTGCGCCAGCAGCCCCTGCAGCTGCGGCGAGCCCAGGATCACTCCCACGCCGTTGGCCTTGGCGTGACGGATCAGCGGCGCGGCCGTCTGGCGCACCAGGCTGTAGTCGGCATACGTCAGAATCGCGTCCACCCGGCCGGCGTCGATGGCCTGCCGGTGGAAGTCCAGATCCCGCACGCCCAGTCCGATCGCTTCCAGCCGGCCTTCGTCTCGCAGCGCCTCCAGCGTGTCGAAGCCGTCGCCGGCGGTGAACACCGGCTCCATCGTCACCGGGTCGTGGATCAGCACCAGGTCCAGCTTCTCGCGGCCCAGCAGCCGCGAACTGTCGTCCAGCGACCAGCGCAGGTCCTCGGCGGTGTAGCTGTGCGGCCGGCTGGCATGCGTGCCGACCTTGGTGGAGATCAGCAGTTCCGGCAGGTCCATGCCCTCCATGGCCCGTCCCAGGTTCTCCTGGCTGTTGCCGTAGAGCGGCGAGGTGTCCAGGTAGCGCACCCCCAGGTCGTACATACGCTGCAGCGTGGCGCGCACCTCGGGAATGGTGATCGCGTGCACCATCCCACCCATGTGCGCCGCCCCCAGGGCCAGGCGGGTTGGGCGCAGGTTCGTCTGGCCCAACCGGCGTCGTTCCAGTGCGCTCATCGGACTACACCCATCCGTGCTGAATCTGCACAGGCTCGCCCGCGGCCTGGTGCGACCACTCCTCGCCCGACTCCAGCACGACTTCGCTGCGCGTGAGCTCCGAGGTCTCCGCGGCCAGCAGGATTTCCATGATGTGCCGCCCGTACTCCCCGGGCACCGGGCTCTCGATGTCCTGCTCGATCGCCTCGGCGAACCGTCCCCACTCCAGCCGCATGTTCTGCGGCCAGTAGTCGTACTCCACTTCGGCCCAGCTGTTGTTCTTGCCGATCCAGAGGCCGCGCCCGGAGGCGCTGTGCGCGAACTTCAGGCTGCCGTTGGCGCAAATCACGTGCGTGTCGTGAATCGGACCGCCGTCCGCAAAGCCCACCGACACCGCCACCCCGGCCAGGCCGTTCTTGTAGCGGATGAAGGCCGTGGCCGAGTCGTCGCCCGCCTGGTAGTGCGCCCGCGTTCCGATCGAGGCCGACACCGACGCCGCCTGCGAGCCCATGAACCACGTCACTCGGTCCACCACGTGCACCCCGTTGCTCAGCCACATGCCCCCGCCGTGGTAGCGGCTGCGGTACTGCGGCCGCCGGCTGGCGTGGTTCCAGTTCTTTGACATGTAGCTCACGATGGTGATTAGGGGCCCCAACTCGCCCGAGTCCAGGATCTCCTTGGCCTTGATATTCACCGGCAGGAAGTGGTTGGTCAGGCCCACCATCAGCTTCACGCCGTTGGCGTGGGCGGACGCGATCATCTCGTCGCACTGCTCCAGCGTCAGCGCCATCGGCTTCTCTGCCAGCACGTGCTTGCCGGCGTTCAGCGCGTCCACGCTCAGCCGGTGGTGCAGGTGGTGACCCAGCACCACCCCAACGGCGTCGATGTCGGGATCCTCAAGGAGTTCGGTGTGCGACGCGTAACCCTTCGGGACGTCGTAGGCGTCCATGTACTCGGCGCGCGTGGCCTCGATCAGATCGGCGCAGGCCACGATCTCCACGTCGTCCAACTCCGCGATGCCCTGGGCATGCGAACGGGCGATACCGCCCAAACCAATCATTCCAACTCGCAACATCCTGACGGGTCCCCGGGCGAGTAGCCATGCGGACCGTGCCAGCCCCCGGTGCGGGCGTCAATTCCAGGCGCTGGCGATCCCGGCGGCCGCCAGCGTGAGGCTGGGAACGACGGGCCGTCCGCGGCCAAAGCTATGATGGGTCTGCGCGTCAAGCGGCCCAGCCGTACCAAGGGTGGGACGCGCTTGGTACCGATGCGGTATCGACCCGGAACCAGGGTCAAGCCGCCGAGATGCCGGGGAGTCCTCCGGCATGCCAGGGAGTCAGTGACGTGGCGGTTGACGCGCACCCGATTACGCAGGATGAGTTGCGGTTCGAATTGGGCCGCAATCAGGACCAGTTCCGTGCTGAAGAGAGCCGGACGCGGGAAGAGTTCCGGGCTGAGCTCGGCCGGACTCGAGAGGATTTTCAGGCCGCGCTGACGCAAACGCGAGAAGAGTTTCAGGCCGGGCAGGCCCAGACAAGGGAAGAGATTCGAGTTGCCAGGGAAGAACTTCGCGCTGAGTTGAGTCAGACACGGAAAGAGTTTCGAGCTGAGTTGAGCCAGACGCGAGACGAGCTCCGAGCTGAGATGAGCCAGACGCGGAATGACTTCCGGGTCGAAATGAACCTGCTACGCACGGAGATCGTGACCCACTACGCCACCAAGGCCGACCTGCACTCGCTTGAGTCGCGCCTGGTCAGATGGATGATCGGCTTGATGATCGGCTCGGTGGGCACTGCGGTCGCCATCGCCGTAGCCGCGGATCGCCTGTGGTCCTGAAGTCTGGCTGAGTTCGGCGGCGGAGCCCGTCGGTCTGTCCGACCACAACGAAGGCTCCCTTGCTCAGGTTGACCCACGCCGGCTTCCGCCTCCAGGCCGCGTCCCTTGTGATTCGGGGTACTATTGGCGGCTGGCCGGTGGACTCATTCCGTGATTTCCAGGCGTCACCTCATTCGTCTTGCGCCTGCGGTGCTGGTTGCCTTGGGTGCCGGGATGGGTGCCGCGTGCGCCGGCTCGGATGCCGATGCCCCGGGCCAGTTCAGCTTTCCCAGGGTTCGCGACGGACATCAGTACTACATCTCCGAAGAGGAGCGAGCGAAACTGCAGGAGCAGGCCGCCGCTGGTTACACTCCCACCCCCACCTCCGGTAGCTGACGAGCCGAAAGCAGACCAGTGAAGTCACGTCGGTACATCCTGAGATTCGCGCCTGTTGCCCTGCTCGGGCTGACGGCGCTCGGCGCCTGCGGCAGCGAGGTCGACGCGCCGGGCGGCTACGCCTTCCCCAAGCAGCGCCCCAGCAGCGACGACTACATGAGCGACGAAGAGCGCGAAAAGCTGCGCCAACAAGCTCTCGCCGACAAGGCCGAACGCGAGCGCCAACAAGCCCAGCAAGCAACCCCCGCCAGCGGCGGCTAGGCTCTAAGGCTCGCGCAGGGCGCTTGTAACGGCGTCGTCTCCGTTCCGAGGTTCGCAATGGGAGTCCTGGATCGATTTAGCCTGGCCGGCAGAATCGCCTTGGTGACCGGCGGCGGTACCGGAATCGGCAAGGCGGTGGCGGTTGGGTTTGCGGAAGCTGGCGCCGACGTGGTCGTTTGCGGCCGGACGCAAGCGACCCTGGACGACGCGGCCGCCGCCATCGAGGACACGGGCCAGCGCGCCCTGGCGTTGACGGCCGACGTCACGAAGGCGGACGAGGTCAACGCGTTGATCGACCGGATCGTTGACGCCTGGGGCCGGCTGGACATCGCCTGCAACAACGCCGGGGTCAACAACTGGGTGGACGCGGCGGAGATGTCGGAAGAGGACTGGGACTGGATCTACGACACCAACGTCAAGGGCGCGTTTCTCTGCTCGCAGGCCGAGGCCCGCGTGATGATTGCCGCCGGCCACGGCTCGATCATCAACCTGGCGTCGATCTCCGCCATCATCACCAACCGGCCGCAGCCGCAGTCGCACTACAACTCGTCCAAGGCTGCCCTGGTGCAGTTGAGCAAGTCGTTGGCCGCCGAGTGGGCGCCGCACGGCGTGCGGGTGAACTCGCTGAGTCCCGGCTACACCCGCACCGAAATGGCCGACGCCCCCCGCACCCGCGAGGCCCAGCCGATCTGGAATCGCGACACCCCGCTGGGCCGCATGGCCGAGGTCGAGGAACTCCAGGGCGCCGCCGTCTTCCTGGCCTCCGACGCCTCCTCCTACGTCACCGGCCACGACCTCATCGTGGACGGCGGCTTCACCGTCTGGTAGTTCCGAGCTTTCGGCGTCAGGCGCGGCGCAGCGCCTGTCCCTGCCGGTACGTCGCAACCCGCCAGAGCCACTCGGCCGGACCGAAACGGAACCGCTGCATCCACGCCTGCGACCACCACAGCTGCAGCGTCCACACGGCCAGGACAAACAGCAGAATGCCCGCGCGGTTTACGGGCGCGGCGTCCAGGATTACCGTCAGGACCAGCACGCCCAGCACCGTCTGCGTCAGGTAGTTGGTGAGGGCCATCCGTCCGACGGCTCGGAAGCGCTGCTTCAGGGCGCTGTCCAGGCCTCGATTCCAGAGCACGATCAGGCTCATATATCCCAGCGAAGCCGGAATCGTGCCGAGGGTATTGGGGACCTGCCCGATGAACGCCACGTTCCTGGAATAGTCGCCCAGCGCCGTGACCAGGACGCCGATCGCGGCGAGCGGCAGACCGACGCCGATCCCCACGCTGGCCGTCAGACGGTACGTCCTTGCTGACCAGTCACCCTGCATGAAGCCCAGGCGGTACAGCCCGGCGCCCATCAGGATCATGCCCAGTCCGCGCAGGAAATAGCCCAGGAGTGAGAGTCCCAGCACGGCGCCGTTGAGTCCGGCGAAGTCGACCTCGTCACCCCGCGAGGCCGTCCAAACGCCGCTGAGCGCGACGTCGGTTGCGCCGGTCACGGCTTGCATCACGAGCAGCACGGGAACGGAAAGCAGGAAGACGCCCGTGCCGACCGCGATAAGCCACGGGCCCGGGAGTTTCCGCAAGGCGATGAGGAACAGGGCCGAGACGGCATAGACGATCAGGACGTCGCCTTCCCACAGCAGGCTGTGCAGGATGCCGATGCCCAGCAGCAAGGCATTCCGCCAGAGGTTCAGCAGGACGGGACGGCCGCCCCTGGCCTCGGCCCGCTCGATGAACAGCAGGATTCCGGCGCCAAAGAGCAGCGAAAACAGTCCCATGAACTTCTGGTCGACGAAGATCTCGCCGGCGATGCCGACCACCCAGTCCAACCAGGACTCCGAACCGCCCGCGCTCAGGTTGAGGTAGGGAACGCGACCGATCTTGAAGTGCACGACGTTCATCAGCAGGATCCCCAGCACGGCCACACCGCGAACCAGATCCAGGCTGGTAATGCGCGCCGATTCGGCTACCGGCTCGGCTTTGGTTTGCTGAGGTGTTGCCGACATTGGTCAGGCTTTGCGGGTGAACATGTTCGCCTCAACGGGCATTGTCAGTCCTTTGGTTATTTCGAGAGCTCCTCCACCGTGGGCCTGGATGGGGGCTGCGCGGTCCGGTCACACGGTGGGGGATAAAGGGGGAACGGTCGTGCAGCAGGCATCCTCGTCCCCGGATTGCAGCCTGTCCCCCGGGAGAGCCCCTGGCAAATCCCCGGCGGACGACGCTCGGCGCTCCGCTACCCGCTCGCCGGCCGCGAGACCCTTTGCAGCACTGTGCGCGCCACACTCTTCGAAGGTCTCTCGTGTCAAGAGGTCGCTTATTCCGTCCGCGAACTACCCAAGACCACCGTAGTCTCAAGCGTCCCTGGACCGTTGGCCGCGGACGGCCGGCGGAGCAGGTCCACTCAACCGGTCCCATGCCCGGCCCCGGCGGATCGCGCTACCAGTTGACGCGGCGGCTGAAGTAGCGGTGCCAGCGGCGCCAGACGCCCTTGCCGTAGAACTGCTCTTCCTGGCGCTCGATGATGACGGCTTCGGTGGTGAGGATCTGCGAGGCGAGACCGGCGGCGTTGTAGGGGCTGAGCGCCTTCAGGATGTCGGGGAAGGCGGAACGCCACAGCGAGCGAAAGAGCAGAAGCCCCAGCGTCAACAGGAAGAGCACGGGCACCGCGCTCGACTCGCGCAGGTACGGCGCCAGCGCCAGCAGCAGCGGCGCCAGCATGGCCACCCAGAGAAGGATTTCAAGCTGCGTGTTAATGCGCCGCGCCCGGCGGCGATGGGCAAAGGTGTAGGGTGCCCGCTGCCGCTCAAAGCGCGCCCGCTCCAGCAGGGCCAGCCCGGCGCCCATGACGCCGAACACGCCGGCAATTGCCAAGCCGGCGGCAATAATGACGCTACCGGGCGTACCAACCGGCGGGTCGTCGCGCTCTCGCGGAATCTGCTCTTCGGCCACGGCCCGACTGCCCTTGCCCTCCGGGTCGATCAGTAGCTCCACGACGCCCGTCGCGACAATCATGACGATGAAGAGCACCAGGGCCGCCAGGACAACCCCCATGCCGGCCATGAATCCACACTTCAGGAGATCAAGCGTAGGCGTTCGAGCCGCGCGAATCTCCTCCAGGTAGATATCCAGCTCTTCCTGCGATGCCTCGGGCGACATGCCGGCCCGCACCAGCGCCTGTTGAGCCTGGCGGTAGTCGTCGCGGCGGTCGGCCGGACGCTTGATTGCGCGCCACCACAACTGAACCGAGTTCAGCACACCCATGACGCCATCCTAGCCGGGACGGCGTTGACCCTCAGCCAGTGACTGGCCGCTAGGGAAGCCTGGGGCTCAGACGAGGCCCTGTTCGATCATCGACTCGGCGATCTGGAGGGAGTTCGTGGCCGCACCCTTGCGCAGGTTGTCGGACACGACCCAGAAGACCAGGCCGTTGGGATGCGACATGTCCTGTCGCAAGCGGCCGACCCAGGTGGTGTCGTTGCCTTCCGCGGTCATGGGCATGGGATAAACCTCGGCAGCCAGATCGTCCACGATCTCGACGCCCGGCACGTCCTCCAGTAGCGAGCGGGCCAGATCGGCGTCAATCGGATCGCTGAACTCGGCGTGGACGGCGGCCGAGTGCGCCCGGAACACCGGCACGCGAACGCAGGTCGCGGACACGGCCAGATCGGGGATGTGCATGATCTTGCGAGTCTCCGCCGAGACCTTCCACTCCTCCTTGGAGTAGCCGTCGTCACGCGGATCGTCGATGGATGGGATGAGGTTGGACGCGATCGGATGCGGGAACACGTCCGGCTCCAGCTCGGCGCCGTTCGACATGGCGGCGCTCTGCTCGGCCAGTTCGCCCATGGCACTGCCGCCAGCGCCCGATACCGACTGGTAGGTGTCGGCAATCACACGCCGCACGGGGCTGTGCTCGTGCAGCGGCGCCAGAACCTGAACGATTGGCGTGGTGGAGCAGTTCGGAATCGCCACGATCCCCTTATGCTCCTGCAGGTCCGCGGCGTTCACCTCGGGGACCACCAGCGGCACGTCGTCGTCGTAGCGGAAGGCGGAACTGTCGTCGATCGCGACGACGCCAGCGGCGGCAACCCGCGGCGCCACGGCGCGGCTGATGGAGCCGGACGCCGAGATCAGGACGAAGTCCAGGCCCGAGAAGTCGCTGTCGTCGTCCAGCACCATCACGGTGTGGGACTCGCCGTTGAATTCGATTTGCTTGCCGCGGCTGCGCTCCGAGGCCCACAGGCGTAACTCAC
This sequence comes from Chloroflexota bacterium, assembly GCA_026707585.1. Classification (GTDB taxonomy): domain Bacteria; phylum Chloroflexota; class UBA11872; order UBA11872; family UBA11872; genus UBA11872. Next base: position 63,123 of record JAPOWQ010000035.1, read on the forward strand.
CAACCGGGAAGTTGCGCTCCTCCATCACGCTCAGGAACTCGCGGCCCACGGCGCCGGTGGCGCCAACAACCCCGATACCAAAACTGCGGCTCATGCGTCGTCACTTTCCTCAAAGAGCAGGTGCTCAAGGCCTATGACCAGGCCGGGCAAGTCTCGCACCCGGCGGGCTGCCAACAACACGCCGGGCATAAACGAATCACGGCTTGTGGAGTCATGTCGAATGGTAAGCGTCTGACCGAGCGCGCCGAAGATCACCTCCTGGTGGGCCACGAAGCCGGGCAGCCGCACGCTGTGCACGCGAACGCCATGGTTCACTCCTCCGCGCACCCCATCGAGCGTAAAGCGCTCGGTGGGCGTGTCGATGGCTGACCGGCCGTCGCGCGCCTGCGCGATCAAGTCGGCCGTGTGAGCGGCCGTGCCCGAGGGGGCGTCGATCTTCTGGTCGTGGTGAAGCTCGATCACCTCGACGTGATCCAGGTGCGGGGCGGCCAGTTGGGCCATGGCCATCATCAGCACGGCGCCGATGGCGAAGTTTGGGGCGATAAAGGCACCCACACCGTCGCGCTCGGCGGCTGCGCGGATCGCCTCGATCTGGTCCGGTGACATCCCCGTAGTTCCGATAACGGGTGAGACGCCGGCCGCGATGGCCATCAGCGCGTTATCGGCCGCCGCGTCAGCCACGGTAAAGTCGACGGCGACGTCGGGCTGGGTCTCTCGGATGGCGTTCGCCACGTCGGTGAACCATGGAAAGTCGACGTCTCGATCCATCCGGTTAACGCCGCCAGCCAACTCCATGTCGGGCGCGCCCTTGACGGCACCCACGACGGTCTGCCCCACGCGGCCGGAGGCCCCGAAGACGACGACTCGCAATGGCGTACCCATCACAGCGCTCCCCTAGTCCCGGTAGCGGGGCCGCCTCGGTCCGCGACCGCCGCCACGGCCGCCGCCGCGGCCGTTACGGTCAAAGCGTCCGCGGCCACCGCGGCCGCCGCCATCGCGGCGCGGACCGCCGCGTCCGCCGCCGCGCGGGGCGGGGGCGGCGGTAGCCAGCGTCTCCTCAGGCGAGAGTCCCATCAGGACGGCCCGCCGCGACAGGTTAACGCGGCCCTGGTCATCGGTCTCGATCACCATCACCATGATGTCGTCGCCGACGTTGACCACGTCTTCGATCATGCCGGGCGGCTCCTCGGCCAATTCGTGGCGCGGAACCAGACCCTCGCGACCGGGCATGAACTCAACCATCGCGCCAAACCCGAAGATGCGGGTCACCTTGCCAAGCATGGTGCGTCCGGCGTCGATTTCACCGGTCATGTCACGGATCATTTGGACAGCCTGCTCGGCGCCCTCGCGCGAAGGCGAGCCGACCATGATGGTGCCGTCTTCCTGAATGTCGATCGAGGCGCCGGTGTCGGCCTCGAGTTGGCGAATCATGCGGCCACCCGGGCCGATAACCGTGCCGATGTTCTCGGGGTTGATCTGGGTTCGCATGATCTTGGGTGCGAACTCGCCGACCTCGGGGCGCGGAGCGGACAGGGCCCCGTTCATGACTTCCAGGATCTTTATGCGCGCGTCGCGCCCGCGTCGGACCGCCAATTCCACGATCTCCGGCGTCAGGTGCTTCACCTTGATGTCGAGCTGGATGGCGGTAATGCCCTTCTCCGTGCCGGCCACCTTGAAGTCCATGTCGCCGAAGTGGTCTTCGGCGCCCTGGATGTCGGTCAACACCTTGAACGCCCCGTTGTCCGAGGTGACCAGACCCATGGAAATCCCCGCCACCGAGGCGCTGATCGGTACGCCGGCGTCCAGCAGCGCCAGGGTGCTGCCGCAGGTGGAGGCCATGGATGTGGAGCCATTGGACGAGAGGACCTCGGAAACCACGCGCACGGAATAGGGGAAGTCCTCGTAGCTGGGGACCACCGGCAGCAGCGCCCGCTCGGCCAGGGCCCCGTGCCCGATCTCGCGCCGCCGCGGCGAGCCAAGCCGCCCGGCTTCGCCGGAGGCAAACGGCGGCATGTTGTAGTGATGCATGTAGCGCTTGGGCTCGGCCAGTTCCTCCAGGTCGCGGAGGCCGATCTTCTGCTCGTCGCGCTGGGTGCCCAGCGTCACAATCGAGAGCACCTGGGTCTCGCCGCGCTCGAATAGGCCGGTGCCGTGCGTCCGCGGCAGGATCCCCACGTCGGCGGACAGACCTCGGAGCGCGTCGTCCGAGCGGCCGTCCGGCCGGATGCCTTCGTCCACGATGGCGCGCCGCGTATAGGCGCTCTCGAGGTCGTGGAAGGCCTCGCCGACGTCGCGTCCGTCGTGATCCCCGTCCAAGGCTCCTTCGGCCTCGGCCTGGATCGACTTCAGCTTCTCGCTTCTGGCTGATCGGTCGGTGACGCGCGCGGCCTCGGCAATCGCGCCGCCAAACCGAGAGTCCACCGCCTCGAGCACGCCGGCGTCCAACTGCTCGATCTTCACCTCGCGCGGCGTGGGATTGACCAGGTCGCGGAGTTCCAGTTGCAGGTCAATGGCGGCCTGCAACTGCTCCTGGCCCCAGGCAATGGCGCGGATCATGGTGTCGTCGTCGACCTCGCGGGCGCCGGCTTCGAGCATCACCACGCCGTCACGGGTCCCTGACACCACCAGGTCCAGGTCCCCGCTGGCGTTCTCTTCAATCGTGGGGTTGAGCGTGAACTCGCCGTCGCGCAGGCCCACACGCACCGCGCCCACCGGCCCCTCGAACGGGATACCGGAGATCATCAGCGCGGCCGACGCGGCAATAGTGCCGATCACGTCGGTCTCCGCCGTGCGATCGTGCGACAGCACGGTCAGGATGATTTGGACCTCGTTGCGCATGCCCTTGGGGAAGAGCGGCCGCAACGGGCGGTCGGTCAGCCGGGAGGCCAGGATGCCGGCCAGCGGCGGACGGCCTTCGCGCCGGAACACGCTGCCCGGGATCTTGCCGATGGAATAGCTGCGCTCTTCGTAGTCCACGGAGAGCGGGAAGTAGTCAATCCCCTCGCGCAGGCGGTCGGACATCACGACGGTGCCGAGGATCACGGCGTCACCGTAGGTCACTACGACGGCGCCATCCGCCTGCTGGGCCAGGCGGCCGGTCTCGAACGCGAGCCGGCGCCCCCCGAACTGGGTCTCAACGGTATGCATACAGGTCACTCCTCGCCGGCGGTCTGGACGAAGAGCAAAGAAGCGAGCCCGCAACCGGCGTTGCGCCCTCGGTTCTTGGCTCTTCCGTCAGGTCCCCCCGGCGTTCTGTTCCGAAGCGGTTTACAACAAAGAAAAGCGGTCCGGCTTCGGAGCGGACCGCTCATCAATCCGTGCGTGCTCGCCGCGCCTGAGGCGGCGTGCCGCGTATCGCCAGGTATTCACGCGCGTTAGCGCCGCGCTCGAATCTGGAGCTTGTCAATCACCTGCCGGTAACGCTCCGGGTCGCGGTCCTGCAGATATTTGAGGAGCCGACGCCGGCGGCCGACCATCTTGAGCAGTCCGTAGCGTGAGTGCTTGTCCTTCTTGTGCTGCTTGAGATGCTCGGTGAGCTCTTCGATTCGGGCGCTGAGCAGCGCGATCTGCACCGGCGCGGAGCCGGTGTCGTCGGGATTCAGGCGAAGCTCGTCTAGGAGTTCGCGCTTGGGGGAAGTAACGACCATGCGTGGTTTTCAATTTCGCCGGCCCTGCGCGGGCCGCAGCATCGCGGAAGGGAGGCGATCAACGCGCCGCCCGGATTTCGCAAGTGTAACGCACGGCGCCAGCTGGCAAACCTGATTTTCCCCGTGCGCGGCACGACAGCCTTGCGCCATGCGTTTTAGTCTAATAAACTAGTTTGTGGTACAAACTTTCGTGGCCGGGATGCGGCCAGGGCACGACCGAAGGGAATGTCATGCACAACGCCGAACAGGAGACGTCGGCACTTCAACCCGAGGAAAGCTGGAACGCCATCCACGACACCATGGACCGGGCGCGTGATTCCATGTATGTCGCCGGCATGGAGACGATTCTGCTCTTGTGGGGCGCCATCGTGGCCGTCGGCCTCCTCGGCCAATACGCCATCGCGACGCTTTCGACCGACTTTGCTGTGGCCAACCCTTGGTTTCCCGCGCCCTTGTGGGCCGTGTTGACAACGGCCGGGATGGTCGGCAGCAGCGTCTTTGGGCACCGCGCGAGCGCCAGGTACGCAGTGGGCTCCGCCTCGCAGCGCGCGGGACTCCGCGTGTTCTTCTTCTGGCTGACGGTCGCCGGCGCGTCGTTTGCTATTCCCGCGGCGGCCGGCCTGTGGACGGGCGATGTCGAGGGGATCACGATCGCGCGCGTCTCCATTGGCATCGTGGCCCTGGGCTACATCCTGTTCGGCATCATGCACCGTCCCGTGCTCGTCGCCGTGGGCCTGGGCTTTGCGACGCCGTTCTTCTTGTCCAGCCACTTCGCCGGCGATGCCGCGCTGCTCATCTCGGCAACCGCCACGTTGTTCGTGGTTGCGCTGGGCGCGGCATGGATCCGCTGGAGCGCCAACCGTTGACCACCGAGGCCATCGTCTTCAACGAAACCATCCATCAGTCCACACGGCTGCGGATCATGACCATGTTGGTGGGTCAGCCCGCAAGCGACCGTGTCGCCTACGGATTCATTCAGGAAACGCTCCGCCTCACGGGCGGCAACCTGACCACCCATCTACGCAAGCTTGAGGAGGCTGGCTACCTGGTCATTGCGAAGGAGTTCGAGGGCGTCAAGCCGCGCACCTGGGTGCGGGCCACGGCCAAGGGCCGTCGCGCTTTTGCCGAGTACCTTGCCAACCTGGAGCGAGCGCTGAACTGGCAGCCGCACGCTTGATTCGCCATCGCGCCCTGGATCCGCAGATTCCCAGCGCTTATGCGTAAGCGCCGAGCCTCAACCCGGACCGCCGCAACCACCTAACGGCGCGTGACTCGATAGATGACCCTGCCAACGTGGTCGCTGATGACCACGTCGCCATCCGGGGCGATGACGACATCGGTCGGCCGGTCGAGGCCCGTCACGAAGGGGTGAACTTCTCCCGCGTAGGTCTCGCCCCGCCGTTCCAGCCGCACGCGCAGGACATTGTGGGTGTAGGAGCTTCGGCCCAGGCCCGGCCCCCAGGTGGCGACCAGCGCATCCCCGGCAAACGCGCCCGCCTGCGGGCCGGTGAAGAACGTGATCCCGGTAGCTGCGGCGTGCGCCGGCAGCGCCGCAGCCGGTCCCTGGGTCGTGGAGCCCTCCGGCGGCTCGCCCCAGACGGTCGGATGCCCATAGTCGCGGCCTTCGATCACGTGATTGAGTTCATCCGGCGCGTCGTCGGCCGCGCGCACCGGGACATCCGGCGCATTGTCGGTGCAAAACAGTTCGCCGTTGGGCGCGAACGCCAGATCGAACGGATTCCTGAATCCGCGCGCCACGACGTCCACGCGCGACCCGTCCGGGGCGACGCGCAGGATCGTCCCCGAAAGCTCAGTCTCCGGCTCTTCGCCCATATTGCTGGTGCTGCCAACCGCTACGTAGAGCAGACCGTCCGGTCCGGCCACGATGCCATTGTTGCGGTGCAGCAGATCAGCCCGTTCCGGCAGGCCGGTGACGATCTCCACGGACTCGTCAGCTGCGCCGCTGCCGCTCGTGTCTCGCAGCCGGATGATTTTCTTTCGCACCGACGCGTACGCGGCGTCGCCGATGAACGCGACGCCGCGCGGCTCGTCCACCCCTAGCGGATCCAGCCCCTGGGCAAAGGCGACCGGGGCCTCCGCACCGGGCACGCCGGCGTGCGTGAGGATGGCGTTGTTCGACATCGAAATGTAGAGCCGGTCGTCGGGACCAAAGGCCAACGCCACCGGAAGCCCGAGGTCAGCCGTACTGAGCACCGCGGCCAGGCTAAAGCCCGTCGGCGGCCGGGGCGCTCCGGCCACAACGGCCCCGATCCTGCGTTCAAGCGCTTCCAAATCGATCCGATCTCCCACGCGCAGCGGGTGGGCCGGCCGAAAGCTATGGATCAGGGTCCACAGACCCGCCGGGTAGGCGCGATTGCGCACCGCATCCCCGCTGAGCCGCAGGCGCACCGGTTCGGCATGACCGGCGGCAAACTCCAGCACGCCCGCCTGAAAGTACTGCCGGATGACGTCTGGCTCGGCCGTCGGGTCAATGACCGTGCCGGGCGCTCCCGTGTCGCGACGGGCTTCGGTCTTGGGAAATCCAAGACCCGCCGCGCCGCCAAGGGCGTGGAAAGCGTCCAGGAATCCTATGTCGTCCCCATCGACCGACTGGTTCGACACCACGTGCCCAAAGGGACCCACCGCCGTGCCCCCGAACGGGTTGCTGGTTCCCGGTTCAGCGCCCAGATCGGGACTCCCCTCCAGCCCGCCGCCAATGAAATCCCACACCGCGCGCGGCATGGGTGCAGTGCCGTCACCCGACCACTCCATCACGCCGCGCTGGAAGTACTGGACCAGCAGGCCGTTCTCGATCAGCGGTTCGGACACCGCGTGACCCCACCGCCACAGGCCGCCGGATGCGTGGTAGTAGGTCAAGAGCGAGGCCGCGTAGGCAACGCCGTCCACGTACACCCAGAGATCGGCGATGTTGTGACGCAGCGCCGGATCAAACAACACGCGCGCAACGGTGACGCTGCTCGGTGCGGGCAGCGCGCGAGTGCGGCGCGCCAGCCATGCCGGAAGGGACAGGGCCGCGGCCGCCAGGACGGCTCGACGACCCATACGGCTGCCGTCTCGGGCTAGGTGCATCGCAGGCGGGACACGCGACGGGCGCTCGTGGCTTCGTGAACGCGCAATAGTAGCGAGGCGCACGACCGACTTCCCTATACTCGCGGCATCCCACCCGCAGGAACATCGCTATGGCATCGCGCCGCCGTCGCCGCGCCCGCCGTCAGGCCAGCGGCGGCCAACCCACCCCCGCACGCAGTGGGAGTCACTCGTCCAGTTCCGGTAAAGGCGGTCGGCGTGAGCAGCGCAAGGGCGGCCAGGGCAGTCAGCAGAAGGGCGGCCTGGGTCGCGGATTCTGGCTGTACATGATCGCGGTGATGGCCGTGTTCATCCCGCTTAACCTCTATTGCCTCAATCAGGTCGACCCGCCTGGGCCCGGCGAGGAAACAGACCAGCAATCGGCCACGATTCTGAACTCCGTCAACGATCCGCATGAGCCCTACGCCACCGATCCACCCACCTCCGGTCCGCACGTGGCCCAGCTGGCCGCGCATGGCTACCGATCTGACACCCTGGTGGACGAGATTCAGGTCGCGAACCTCTCGCGCGGTTTTGTGATCGTCCACTTCAGAGACACCGGCCTGGAGGGCGAGATGCGGCGGCTGGCCGCCGAGTTCGAAGGACACGACATCATCGTGCAGCCGGACGCCAACCTGCCGGCCGAGACCGCCGTGGCGCTGACCGCTTGGGGCCGGATCGAGCGTCTGGATGCCTACGACAAAGGCCGCGTCTACAACTTCGTGCGTAACTACGCCGGCCTGGGGCAACCCCAGCCCCCGCCCCCTGCCGGAGGCGGCGGTTAGCCCACCCGCAGCTGCACCGGACCGAGCAGCCCGGAAACCAGCGATTCGGCGTCGATGTTGTCCTCGTGCCAGTAGCGGTGCCAGGGATCGCCCATCTTCGTCTCGTCCCGCTTCCAACGCATTTCGTTCGCGTAGAGGTTACTCACCCGCACGCGCAGGTTGTTGGATCCAGTCTGAACGAAGCCGCTGAGGTCGAACCGGTAGGGCGCCCATAGCCGCACATCCACCCGACGGTTGTTGACAAATACTTCGGCGTGATGCCGCACGTCGCCCAGGTCCAGCGTCACCGTCGAATTCGCCTGCTCAGCCGTGAGCTCGAAGCTGCGCTCATAGATGCCGGCACCCGAATACCAGCCGTAACCGAAGTTCGCCCACGGCTGCAGGGCAATCGTGGTAGGCCGCGTGAAGAGCGCCAGCGGCGCCAGGATGCCGTTGGAGAAATCCGCCGCCTCAATCTCCACGGTGAGCAACCGGCCGGTCGTGATGTTGTAGATGCCCTGGATATCGGGGGTGCGTTCGCGGACATCCACGTACACCTTGTGGGTGCCCTTGATGTTCGGGATCCCAATGCCCACGCATCCCACCGGCAGGCGTTGCCGATACACCAGCGTGCGGGGAAACGCCACCGGCTCGCCCAGCAGCGGGATATGCCGCCATGGTTCGACCGGCGGACCTCCGCGCTCCCAGGTCACCAGCGGGGTGTCGCGCTCGTAGGCCACGCCCGACCAGACTTCCCGAACCGGCGCCTGCACGTCCCAGGACTCGTCGGACACGACCACGATGGAACCGCCCGAGCGCAGGTCCACCTGGCCTTCGAACAGGAACGAAATGGGTGCGTCGGACACGCATTCCACGTCAGCCACAATCGTGTTCTGGCCCGCCCTGAGGTAGGGCATGATGTTGTAGGTGACGGGGCTGGACCAGTCCTCCGACTCGCCCAGTTGCGTGCCGTTCATGTACACGGTCACCCGGTCCACGCCCACGAACGTGGCCCATGCCTTGATCGGCGGCTCGGTGACCTCGATCGATCGCAGAAACCGCAACCGCCGGTGTTGGTCGCTGGTGCGCGTGACGGCCCAGCCCCCATGCTTGCGCACGCCGGTGATCCAACTCGCCCGCCAGTTGCCGATGGTGTCCGCTCCCGCCTGCGCCAGCCAGGTCTCCGGCCAGTCTGAGTCGTCATAAGCCGGATCGCGCAACTGCTCCAGGCGCCCCGCGCCCAACGAAAAGCTGGCCACCCGCATCACGGGCAACTCGAACTGGCGGATCGATCCCTGGCCCGTCGGAGTCCCGCCAGCCAGAACAAAGGTCCAATCGGTCTTGAATTCCAGGTCCTTCAGCTGTGGCCTCGTTGGCCGTGGAACCCGACTTCGCGAGGCCCGCACGGACGTGTCGAACACAACGATGGAGGCCGCGTGTGATGGCAGCTCGAGGGTGAAACGCCGCCGCCCGCGTGATCTGGAGACCGACATCGGGGCGGTCTCGCCCGTTTCAAGGTTCCACAGTTCGGGATAGCCAGGCACGTCAGTGTTGACCGTGGCCGTCGCCTCGCTGGCGGAACGGTTGACAACCATCAGCACCTCGGCCCCGTCCAGTCGCCGGGGGATGACCATCACGTCGGCCTCGCTCTTCACCGTGGTCCCCGGCGACACGATCTGGGCAATGCGCTCTAGCGCCTCCGGCAGTTGCTCGGATACCCGGAAGGTGCGCCCCTTGCCCACGGCCGCGCCGTCAGCTGCGCTGGAGGCGTCGCTGAACAGCGTTCCAATGGCCCGCGTGATTGGGCGGTGCCGCCATCCGCCGTCGCTGCTGCCGGACGGACATTCGCCCATCACGATAAGGCGGCCGCCCGAGCGCACGAACGCGCCCAGACGGCGCATGGCCTGCGGGCTGATGACCGGCGTCGGCGGCAGGATCAGCGTGGTTACGGTGAGTGCGCCCTGCCGCAGCCGGCCGTTTTCCAGGCGCGCCTGGCCATGGCTGACAAACCGCTCGTCCACGACGTGCACGTCAAGGCTGGCGTCGGTCAGACCGTCAATGAGACCTTCGTACGCCGCCGCAATCTCGCGAGCGCGGGCGTTCGGACGTCCGTCGGCCGTATTCGCCGCAATGCTGGTCCAGGGATACAGCACGCCGACCGTGGTTGCGGCCCTGGAGTGAGCCACGACGGCCGACAAGCGCGCAATGTAATCGGACAGGCTCTTGAAGTGCGGCCAGTAGGGGTTCTGATGCCCCAGGCTGGGTGGCCAGTCGTCGGCGGCCTCCGCGGTCGCCATCGAGTAGAACAGCCCGTGCAGCACCGGCATGTTCACGCCGTAGGCGGCCAGCAGGTTGGCGCCGTGGCGCACTTCGTCCAGCGTGACACTCCAGCCGGTCCCGCCAAAGGCCTCGGCCATCACGCGCTTCCGTCCGGTCATGGCGGCGATGGATGCGACCGGCTTGACTTCCGCCGCCTGAACCGTGCGCGGCCGGGCATAGCGAAAGCCGTGATGGTCCGTGCCCGGAATGCTGAGATGACGCATGCCGCGGAAGTAGTTGCCCTGGCGGGCCGGGTGGGACGCCACATGCTCTTCGGTGTGGCCTGTCCACTCCAGTCCGCGGCGCTGGCACCACGCGCTGATCTGCGCAAACCAGGCTTCCTCGTACAGCGCGGCCACGGTGTCGTAAAAGTCACAGCGAACCTTGACCGTCATGTTCCCGCCCCGCAGCACCAGCAGCGGCAGCGACGTCAGCAGGTCGTAACCCTTGTCCCGCTTGAACCGCGCCGGCAACTCCGGGGTCCACGGCAGTGGCTCCGCCGCAATGGCCGGCTCGTCAAAGAAGACCCCCGGAACCCCCTTGCCGAACTCGGCCTTGTGGCGCTCGCCGTAGCGCTCGTAGGTGGCCGTCAGGAACGCCTTGACCGTCGCGGGACGCAGATAGTCGATGCGATTCTCGATCGTTCGGACCGAAAAACTCAGCACCCGCCAGACGCCGTCAGGGCAGCTCCAGGTATCCAGTTTGGTCACGTCGCTCAGCGTCTCCGGATCCAGATCACCCTCGTCGTCCAGGCGAGCGGCAATCTGCGCCAGGGGCGTCCCCGTCGGGTAGCGGCCCTCGAGCGCGACCTCCGCCGGACCCTCAACCTCGTGGATCATGCGCGTGAGCGTCTTGGCGTAATGCTGGCTGCCCTGCGACAGCACAGCCGACTCCGTTTGCCCGTGCCGGCCACCTGGCGATCCGGCGGGACCGCTGGGCCACGCGTACTCGTCATAGATCCAGGTCTTGAGACCGGCCTCCCGCCCTTTACGGATCACGAAGTCCACCGCATCCCACCAGCGGTCGCCGAAATAGGGCGTTTGCAGGCTCTCGCGGGCGTGCATGAACACGCCGCCAATTCCCTTGTCCGCAAACTCTTTGATCTGGCGCCCTAGCTCGGCTTCGTGCAGCCGTCCGTTCCAAAACCAGAGCGCCAGTGGGGCGTATTCGCGGTCTGGCTGGCCTACGGCCGCTCGCAAACGATCAAGTGCTCGGCTCACGGTGGTTCAATCCTGACGGGGGGAGCGCAGGCGGCGCACACAGGCGGTCATCGTCGGCGCCGGCACATGGTCAGAGGCGCGACGTGTGGGTCGGAGGAGTTCGGAAGATCGTGCCGGAACGGCACAGGGCGGCGATTATAAGAAAAAGTGCCAAATTACGCCAAATCGCTTGACATAACAGGCGTTCTGGCGCGTATCAGCCAATTTCTTCCCTTCGCCGCCGCTGGCCCGCAACGCACTCCCCGCAGGCCAGCGGCACAGACCCGGCCTACGGATTCGGCGGATGGATAGGCGCCAGACCTCGCCGCGCTGGTTTATTCCACCGGCCAGCCGTCGGGGACGTCGTTGGCGTCCAGGGCCGACTGAATGGCGGCCGCGGCGTCGCTAGTCACCCACCCGGTCCAGATGCCAGGGTTGCTCTTCAGCCACCAGAGGGCGGCGTCGTTGCTGTTTGCGCCATCGTTTTCCCGCTGCCATTGGGCAATCGTGCTATATACCTCAATGTTGAGGCTCCAGGCCCTCAGCATCTCCACCACGTCGGGTGCGCCGGTCAGAACGTCGGGATGCACCGCAATCAGAATCGTCGCGTCCTCATACGCGCACGCCTTGGTGGTGAACCAGCATTCGTCGCTGTACTCCGGCTCCTTCAGTCGCACCAGGTCCAACACCAGCGAGGGGTCGTTCGTGCCCCATTGGTATCCAAGCCAGGGCTCGCGCCGCTCATACGCGCCATACAGGTCGGCATTTGCGGCCGCGCCGTCCCCCGGATTGACGATATGCACATGATCAGCGAGCCCGTACGCCTCAATCTGGGCGGCGTTTACTTCCTCGCAGGCCCAGCCGATTACACACGACACCAAGCGCGCTTTGTCGCCGGACTCCGTCGTCCGAAACAATGCTTTGAACTCTTCTTCTTTCAAGTCCTCCACGCTATCTAAGTCCGGATACTCTTCTTGCAAGTAGGCCGGAATAACAAACGCGGATTGCCAGTCTTTGCCCAGGCTTTCGCCGATCGGCGTCACTTCACCGGCCGCCACTGCCTCTTCCCAGGCCTCGTCCTGATTCGGCAGCCAGATCTCCATTGTGATATGTGTGTCACCACGACGCAGGCCCTGGAATAACGGCAGTGTAGCGCCGAACACTACGTCGGTCGGATACCCATAGCCCTTCTCAACGATATATTGGGCAATCCGGTTTTGAATCTGGGCACTGGTCCAGTTGAGGTCGCTAAAGACAAGCTTCTGTTTCTCTCGAGGCGGCGGCTCAACCACTTTCTCGACAACAACTTCCTTGGTAACCACCTTCTCGACTTCCTGCGTGACCACCTTTTCGACTATCTTCTCGACTTCCTGCGTTACAATTTTCTCTACGATCTGTGTTTCCCCGCAGGCGGCCGCAAGAACGCCGCCTGCAACGCCCATTGTCCCCAGCTGCAGAATTCGCCGCCTACTGACTTGTGTCATAGAAAAACCTCCACTCCTGTCATGACGACCTGAACGGCCATCCACTATTTCTGTCTGCCGCAAGCCGACCTTGCCAATGAAGACTCGTACTATGCACGACAGTGCTTTTTTGCAACCTGCAAGCAGCGCATCATAGTTACACTGTAGCTGGCCAGGTCAACACTGTCAATTCCATGCATAAGGTGCCTGTCGTCTGTCCTATCCTACGTATGTTATTTAGGCGCTTATGGCAATTATCCGACGGATCGAAGCATCTCCTGCCGGCTGCGTGACACAGCCTGCGTGAGCCGGTCGATGATGATGGCCAGGAATACGATGGACAATCCCGCGATCGCCCCATTGCCCGGCTCATTCTTTTGCAGCGCCCGCAGCACGTTGTCACCCAGGCCGCCGGCGGCCACCATGCTGGCGATGGTCACCATGGACAGCGCCATCAGCGTGGTCTGGTTGATCCCCGCCATGATCGTCGGCAGGGCCATGGGGATCTGAACTTTCGTCAGAATCTGTAACGGCGACGCACCGAAGGACCGCACGGCCTCAATCGTTTCGCCGGGGACCTGGCGAATCCCCAGGCTCGTCAGGCGGATGACGGGCGGAATCGCGTAGATGATCGTGGCGAAAATCCCGGCCGGCTTCCCCAGGCCGAAGGCCAGGATGCCCGGCAGCAGATAAACGAAGCTGGGCATGGTTTGCATCGCATCCAGAATCGGGCGCATCAGGTTGTCCGCAAGCTGACTCCGCGAACTCAGGATTCCCAGCGGCAAGCCCCCCAACACGGCAATCACCACCGCCACCACCATGAGCGCAATGGTGTCGATCATGTTCTCCCACAAGTCCATGAAGCCCACGAACAGCAGCGCGGCGGCCGTAAACCCCACCAGCCGCCAGCCACCCGCGGCAAATGAGAGGACCGCAAGCCCGGTGACAATCGCTGGCCAGGGCACCCACTTGAGTCCGTTCTCAATCCGGACAAGCACAACGTCCACGGCTGCGCTGAGTCCGTCAAACAGCCAGCTGCCGTCCTTCGTAATGCGATTGACCGCATCGTCAATGGCCCCGCTGGTGACTTCGCGCACGGTGCGCTCGAGCGTGATGGAGTCACCGCCCGCAGTCGGAATCTCGGAAGTGGACACCGTTGTTGGGAATCCCATCTCCGTGCCCCACAGCAACAGGCTCACGACCAGCACCAGGCCAACCAGCGCAAGCCCCGCCAGCCAGGCATAGTGGCGCCGAATCACGGAGAGCGGCTTGCGCGACGTTGCGGTCATTTCGCCGGGTGGCGCTCTGTCGACCCCAGCCATGCTTAAGTCTCCGGCCCGCCTTCAGCCATGCCCGCCAGCAACGCTCCGGGGCGGATCTCGCCCAACAACGCTCGCGTGTCGCCCACCACGGCGATCGGATGCCGTGTCTGCGCCGCGATTGGAATAATGTCTTCGACGAGAGCGTCAGGTGTCGTGGTCGTGGCCGGATCGATGTCCGCGCCTTCCAGGGTGCTCCGCCGCTCGTCAATGAGCGCAATCACCCGGTCCTTCGTGAGCAGCCCCCGCAGCGTAAAGTCGCGCCCGATCAGGAACACGGCTTCCAGCTTATGGCTGTCCATGATGTGCAACGCCGCGCGAGGCCCCTGCCGTTCATAAACGACCACATCAGACTCCTGCATCACGGCCTTGGCCTGAATGACCTTGGCCCGCGAAACATCCTTCACGAAGTCAGTCACGTACTCGTCCGACGGCAGCGTCACGATCTCTTCTGGCGAACCCTCCTGGATAATCTCCCCATCCCGCATCACCGCAATTCGGTCGCCAATTTTCAGGGCCTCGTTCAGATCGTGAGTGATAAATACGATGGTCTTTTTCAGCTTGGTTTGCAGCGAGATAAGTTCGTCCTGCAGCTCCCGTCGTATCAGTGGATCGAGCCCGCTAAACGGCTCGTCCATCAGCAACATATCGGGGTTGACCGCCAGCGCCCTGGCAAGGCCCACTCGCTGCTGCATGCCGCCGCTCATTTCTCTCGGGCGATAATGCTCCCAGCCGCCGAGGCCCACGGTTTCGATGCTGTCTGACGCCATCCGATAGCGAGTCTCTTTGTCGACCCCCCGAATCTCAAGTCCAAGGGCCACGTTGTCCAGCACGGAACGATGCGGAAGAAGCCCATAGTTCTGAAACACCATCGCGATCTTCTGTCGACGGAACTGCATCAATTGGCTCGTTGAGTAGGAAAGGACATCCTCGCCGTCGATGGAAATGCTGCCGCGCGTCGGTTCCACGAGCCTGATCAGGGCGCGCACCAGGGTTGACTTGCCGCTGCCGGAAAGCCCCATGACCACGAAGATCTGTCCCCGGTCCACGCGAAACGACACGTCCCGCAGCGCAACGACGAGCCCAAGTTCGTCCTGAATCTCACTTCGAGATTTCGGGCCATGGGCGGCATCCAGGGCGCGTTCCGGCTTGTCGCCAAAGACCTTCCAGAGTCCTTGCACCTCAACCTGCCACGCTGGCTCCTGCATGGCGGTCACTCCCCGGGACACGCGGTGGGGCTGCGCGTACTCGGTGGTCGACATCGCCGCAACGCCAGTCGCCGTCGCGGCCAGACCGGCCGCGCGGGCCGCCCGCTCTCGCATTGCCTGCACTTGAACACGGCACCCGCCTGAAGGGGAACCAGACTCGCCCCATACTGCCCCAAGCGTTCGCGGTTTTCATGAATCGGCCGCCAATGCCCGTGGCGGGAAGGCTCGCATGACAGAATCCAATGCGGATTCAGCCATAAGGCATAGCGGGAATGACGATGCTCCGCAGCCGCCCGGGATGACTATTGGGCCGGCGCCCGTCCCCGACGACCGGGCCGTGCAGGCTATGGTGGACATGCTGGCCGACGACGATCCGGCCATCCGTGCGCGAGTCATCCTCCACCTCGCGCAAGCTGGCCAGCGCGCGGTTACCGCGTTAATGGCGGCCGAACGAACCACCGCTCACCCGCACCGCATTGCCGAGGTCCTGGCTGCAATTCACCGAGAACATGCCCTCGGAGCGCTCGACCGGTTCCGCTCCCTGGAACCAGCAGGTGCGGCCGAAACAGGTGCGCTCCTGGTGGCTCAGGTGCAGCATCCGCACATCGACACGCACGAGCTTCTTCAATTCCTCGACCAACTGGCAGACGCGGCGCCGGCTCCGGTGCGGGAATCCGACCCGGAGCGCGCGCTCCGGAGCCTGGCCGTCTACCTGTCCTCCGTGTGCGGCTTCGACGGCGCTCGAACCGACTACCCCAACCCCGCGAACAGCCTGCTGGACCAGGTCGTCAAGCGCCGGATCGGTCTGCCAATCAGTCTCGCCGTCGTCTACCTGGCCGTGGCCCGGCGGGTCGGGATGCCCCTGGAGGGTGTGGGCCTGCCCGCCCACTTCGTGCTGCGCCACCCTGGCGCCGCAGATCCCCAATATCTGGATCCCTTCAATCGGGCGCGGTTGCTCTACGAAGACGAATGCGGGGCGATCGTACGGGCCCACGGCGTTACGCTGCGGCGCCACCACCTGGCTGCGGTCAGTCCGCAGGAGATTGCCGCGCGTATCTGTCGCAATCTCATCCTGGCGTATCGCCGGCAGCAGGACCACGAGCGCGAGGACCTGGCCCGCGACGCGCATCGCCGGCTGCGTCCCGGCCAGGACCTGCTGACGGTATGAGCCCGCCATCCGCCGGTCGCGCACGGCCGAGTGCAGCCGTCCGCTGAACGACCGGCCGCCGACCCGCGTTGGCTTTCACGACTGGCAGCTCGGGCTAATCGACGTCCGCCGCGTCTACGCCGCGCTGGACGTGGGTTGCGGCGAAGGGCGCATGGCTGAGGCCTTGCGGGCCCGGGCTGCGCCCGGCGCCTGGATCGTGGCCCTTGACGTGCAGCCCAACGCAGTAGCCCTCACGCAGGCGCGGCACCGGGTTGATGGCGTGCAAGCCAGCATCGAGTCCCTGCCGCTGAGCGCCGGACAGTTTGAGCTCGCGACCGCCGGGCACGTGCTGCCGTCCGCGTCGGATATCCCGCGCGCCGTGCGCGAGCTACGCCGCGTGCTGTCCTCCGGCGGCGTCCTGCTCGCCAGCGCCGACAGCGCCTCGTCCGGCCGGCGACTGCTCCACTGGCACGTGGAGGCCTGCCGGCGGGCCGGCCTGGCCGATCAAGCCAGGCGGGCTGCCGCGCCCTCGGCCCGCCGCAGGTTCACATTGGAAAACGGCGCCCAAACGCTGTCTCGCAGCTTCACTACCGTGCGCGTTCATGCCCGAGACAACCTGCTGGCGTTCCCTTCGGTGGACGCGCTGCTGCGCCGCTACGTCAGCGGGCTGCACCTGCGCGGCGCGGCCGCCGTGGACAGTCCGGGCGCCGTCAACGCGCTCGCCGACCGGTTGCACCCGCACCTACGCGACCTCGCGACTGCCGCCGCCGAACCGGATGGCCGCGTGCTCGTGCCTCGCCGTTCCGGGTGCTTCGTTGCTCGGGCCGTGTAGTTGTAGACCCTGCAAGTGCTCGCCTAGCCTCACATCCAAGGAGGCATCGATCATGTCAGATTCAGCACAAACCGGGGTTGGTCAGGCATTCCGAGGACTGGCCGGACTGGCCACGCTGGCCACGCTGCTGGCCACCGTCATCATCACGATTCTCGGAATCGTCGGCGTCGTTGAGATGGACTGGGTCGTCGCGGATCGGACGATCAGTTTCGCCTACATCGTAGGGGTTGGAGCCGTCGCGCTCAGCCCGCTTGTTGCCGTTGGAATCGTCAGCGTCAGCATGGGCAACGCAATTGGCGTCGTTGCCGTCGCCGCCGGGTATGCCGGCGGCGTCATTGCCATCTCTGGGGACAGCGCCAGCGGCATCATTGCCATCAGCGCCGGCGGCCGGGCCAACGGCCTGCTGGTCGGCATCGGCGATGAGGCCCGGGGCGTGCTGGCTCTGGCCTACTCGGGCCGGACGGCCGGGGCCTTTGGTAACTGGCCGGCATGGCCCGGCGGCGAGACCTCGTCGGACTAGCCCGGGGCAGCATCGCGACGCCCCGCGTCCCGTATGGCGTCAGGCTCGGCACGAGCTGCGTTGTGGCCTGAGGCGCGCCCTCCCGGCGGCCAGGCCCGAACGGACTACAATCCGAGGGACGCCGGGGCGTCGGGCGCACGCCTTCCGGGCGGCCGGCGGCGGCGGGCACGGGTTCCGTCGCTCGCTGGAACTGTCCGGACCCGCGAACAGGATTAATGTCCACCAGCCGCGCGCTAACAATCGCCGCCATCGCCGGAACCATCCTGCTGATTCCGGTGCTCGTCATCTTGGCGCTGGGCCTATACGGCTCATCCATCACCGGCGACTTCCCCCTGGCCGAGGACCACGGCCCCGAACTGCAGATTGAACCGCCCAGCGGCGCGGCCGGCTCGGATATCACCATCCGCGGAGTCGACTGGGTGCCGCGAACCCTGATACGCGTGGAGATGATTGTGGCGTCGGGCCGTCCGTCGCTGACCGCCGACGGTCAGATCGACACGACGCGAAGTGCGTCGCCGGCCGTCTACGTCGGCGAAGTGATCGCCTCTCGGGCCGGCACCTTCACCGTCGAGACGCAACTGCCCACCACGCTGCCGCTCACCGCCCAATCAGCCATCAGCTTTCGCGCCGAAGCCAGCTATCGCGGCGGAGAATTTGCCGGCGCCTCCGAAACCGAGTTTGACGTCATCGCTGGACCGGGCGTCATCGAAGCCACGGTCGTCGACGAGGTGAGCGGTCAACCCCTCACCAGCGGATTTGTGGACCTGCTCGGCCTGCGGGGCGATCTGTTGGCCATCGTGCCTCTTGCGGCCGACGGCACCGCCGCCTTTGCCGGGCTGGCCCCAGGCCAGGGCTACGACATTCGAGCCCGCGTGCCGGGCTACCAGGTGCTGCGCTCCACCGGCGTCACGGTGGCCGAGTCGGAGCCATCAACCGTGCGCTTCGAACTGCCGCCGGGCTCCCCCGGCCGCATCGTGGCCGGCGGCGTTCCGTTGGTCGGCGCGCCGGCGTCGACCACGATGGCGGTCATCGACCTACCCTCCCTGA
The DNA here is from genome assembly GCA_026707585.1 of Chloroflexota bacterium. Classification (GTDB taxonomy): domain Bacteria; phylum Chloroflexota; class UBA11872; order UBA11872; family UBA11872; genus UBA11872. The sequence continues at coordinate 81,675 of JAPOWQ010000035.1, forward strand.
CCCCATTGCCGCCGGCCGCGGCCGCCGCCCTGCCGGCGGCGTGGGCCATCGCGTCGGATCCCGTCCGTGGACGCGCCTTCACCGTGGACGAAGTCGCCAAGCACGTCGAGGTGATCGAAGCTGACACCGGGGCCGCGGGCCTCCCGATCCCCCTCACATTCTCCCTCCAGGTTCGTGTCGTCGACACCGAGCAAGAGCCGGTGGCCAACGCCGCGGTGCGCCTGTTCTGGAACGTCCGCGGCACCCGCGTCTTCGTCAAGTCGGCGCGGACCGACGACGACGGCCGCATCCGGGTCCCCGACCTGATTAGCGGCAGTCGGTACGAGGTCTTGGTAACTGCCGAAAACCACTTTCAGCCTTTGGGCGAACGAACCGCCGTCACGATCGAGCCCAACATCATTTCAACCGCCACCGTCGTCATGCGCCGAGAACCCCGGGCCGAACAGAGCCTCTGGTCCGGCGAGCCCGGCTCGGCGGGCGCCATTGGCTCACTCTTCCGGTTGGCGCCCCTCGCGGGAACCGACCGCGCACCGGCCACCGCGTTGGTCACCGCTGATATTGCCGTCGAACCCGCCAACGGCCGCGTCTACGTCACCGGCTCCGACCTCGACCGCGGGCACCTCTTCGTGCTAGACCCCGACTCTCGCCAGGTCATCCACGACTGGGAGGTTCCGGCCGGCGTGGGAGACATCGTGCCAACGGGCGACGGCAAAACCGTGTATCTGGCGAACCGGCCGTTCTCGTCCGTGGCTCGGTTCAACGTGGAAACCGGCCAGGAAGAAGCGCGGGCCACGGTGCCCTCGTGGCCTGAGGCCCTCGTCCGTGACGCGGCCGGTCGCCTGTTCGTGGCCAGCCTGCGCGACGGCAGCGTGAGTCGGCTGGACCCTGAAACGCTTCAGGTGCAGCAGACGCGTCGCCTGGAGGAGGGCGTGAACCGGCTGGCCGTGGACGAACGCACGTCCACCGTCTTTGCCAGCAACCTCTGGACCGACACCGTCACCGGCCTCGACGCCGAGACCCTGAATATGCGCTTTCTGTTGCCGGTGGCCAAGTCCCCCCGGGCCGTTGCCCTGGATCCCGCCAGCGGCTCGCTGATTGTCGGCAGCGCCGACCAGGGCACTGTGGCGATCTACAGCCCTGAGACCTTCGAACTGGCCCAAGCCCTGCGGCTGCACATTCCAATCAACGACATCGTGACCGTCGGGACGGTTGACGCCTGATGGACTGGCGATTTGTGGGCAACGCCCGCGCCGTGCGCGCCGTGCAGGGCTCGTTGCGGGCGGGCCGCGCCACGCAGACCTACCTGATCGTCGGACCGCCCGGCGTTGGACGCCGCACCTTCGCCATCCGCTTGGCGCAGGAAATCTGGTGCGCCGGTCAACCCGAACCGGTCGAGACGTCCGCTGCCTATCGGTTCCTGGACGACGCCAACACCATGTGGCGAACGGCCGTGCGGCGCGGGCACCCCGACGAAGAGCCGGATCCCGACAAACTCACGGCCGGCGACGGACGGCGCGTGGACCTGCGCTTCGTCCTCACCGCCTACAACGACCTGCACGTGCTGCGGCGCGCCGATCATGCGCGCGACATCGTGATCGACGGCGTGCGGGAGTGGGGCGCGGGGCTGTACCGCACGCCGGCCACCCAGCCCATGCGCATCGGCCTGATCGACGCCGCGCACGAGATCAACGCCTTGGCCGCCAACGCGCTGTTGAAGACCTTGGAAGAGCCCGGCGCGCACGCCATCCTGATCCTCATTGCGCCCCGAGCCGCCGACGTGCTGCCAACCATTGTGTCCCGCTGTCGAGTCATCGAACTGGGCCCCGTGCCCGTGGCCGAAATTGCGTCGCACCTGACCGCAAACTACGCCCTGTCCGCCGACACCGTGGGCCAGATCGCGCGAGCGGCTCGCGGACGCCCCGGCTGGGCGATCCGCATGGTGCGCGACCCGGCGGCTTGGCAGGCCTACCAGAGCGCAAGCAATGAGGCGGCAGCCTTCGAGGAAGCACCCGTGCCCGCGCGCTTTCGCGCCTTGGACGGCCTCCTGCCGCGTGGCCGAATGGTGGCGCAGACCAACGCGGCCCTGGCCTGGTTGCGGTCGGTTGAGGAGACCCAGTCGCATACACTGCGCTCGGCGATGCGCGGCCACCCGCATGGCGCTCCCGCCCAGCGTCGGTCTGCCCTGGCGGGCGCCGTTGGGCGTCTGGCCCGGCTGCGTGAAACGCAGCGGGCGCTCATCGCCAACGTCTCCCCGCGCCTCGCGCTGGAAGACCTGGCCCTGCGGCCGGAGCCCGACCCGGGCGACGCACAAGGAGGTGGTCGTGGTCGCCGCTGATGCCCCCGCCGGCGCCGCCCGCGCCATTGGCGTCCGCTTCCGCCGCGCCGGACGTCTCTACTACTACGACCCCGGCGACACCACCCTGGCCGTCGGCGACTATGCGATTGTCGAGACGCCGCGCGGCCTTACCGCCGCGCGCGTGGTCATGCCCGCCACCGAGGTCAATCTCGACGACCTGCGCGGCGAGCTGAAGCCGATCGTCCGGCGCGCCACCGACGACGACCTCGTCAGCATGACCAATTACCGCAAGGAGGAAGTCGACGCCGAGCGCGCGTTTGCCAGGGCCATCATGACAAGCCGGCTGCCCATGCAGGCGGTGAAGGCCGAATACACCTTCGATGGCGCCACCCTCACCCTGCATTTCTCATCGCGCGAGGCGAGGCTCGAATTGGGCGACCTGGTGGCCGAGATGGCCGCCCGTTTCCGCACGCGCGTCGAACTCCGGCAGGTCGGCCCGCGCGAGCGGGCCGCCATGCGCACCGGCATGGGGCGCTGTGGCCGCGAACTGTGCTGCGCCACCTTCCTCTCGGAGTTGGACACCGTGTCGATGCGGATGGCCAAGGACCAGAATCTCCCGCTGAACCCCGACAAGATCTCCGGTGCCTGCGGGCGGCTGCTCTGCTGCCTGCAGTACGAGCACGCCGGCTACGTGCAGGACAAGCTGGCGGCCGAGCAGGCGCAGGGCGGTGGCGGCTGCGCCACCAGCGGCGCTTGCGATAGCTGCGGAGTCCACGAACTGAAAGACGTGCTGGGCCAGGCGGTGGCTCCCGGCTACGAGCCGCAGCCCCAGCCGGAGGCGCCGGAGCCTGAGCGCGCCGAGCCGCGACGCACTGGCGGCCAGCGGACGGCCCCTGGGCGGAAGGCGGGGCGCAAGGCGGCGCCCTCCGGCGCGACCGCTGCGGGGCGCGAGGCCACCACCACCAGCCCGCGGTCACGACGGCGCGCCCGCCGGCGCCGCCGGGGGCGCCAGCGGCCGCGGCCGCCGCCCAATTAACCCCCGCGGCCCCCGTTGCCGGGGGCCGCGGAAGCTGAAGTTGCGACTCGACGCTACGCGTCGTAGTAGAGCATGAACTCGTACGGGTGCGGTCGCAGGTTGACCTCGTCGGCCTCGCGCGTGCGCTTGTATTCCAGCCACGTGTCAATGACGTCCTGGGTAAACACGTCGCCCACCAGCAGGAACTCGTGGTCGGCTTCCAGCGCGTCCAGCACCTCGTAGAGCGAGCCCGGCACCGACTGGATCTTGGCCGCTTCCTCGGGTTCCAGCTCGTACAGGTCCATGTCGGCCGGCGGCGGCGGCTCGATCTTGTTGCGGATCCCGTCCAGTCCCGCCATCAGCATGGCGGAAAAGGCCAGGTACGGGTTGGCCGTCGGGTCGGGCGGGCGGAATTCCACGCGCCGCGCCGCCGGGCTGCTGGAGTACGTCGGAATGCGAATGCAGGCGCTGCGGTTCCGCATGGAGTAGACCAGGTTCACCGGCGCCTCGAACCCGGGCACCAGGCGCCGGTACGAGTTGGTCGTCGGCGCCGCGAAGGCCAGCAACGCCGGAGCGTGCCGGAGCAGGCCGCCAATGTAATGACGAGCCGTCTCGCTCAACATGGCGTAGCCGGTCTCGTCGTAGAACAGCGGCGTCCCGTCCTTCCAGAGACTCTGGTGGACGTGCATCCCCGACCCGTTGTCGCCGAAAATCGGCTTGGGCATGAAGGTGACCGTGTACCCGGCCTTCTGCGCCACGTTCTTGACGATGTACTTGTACAGCATGATCCCGTCGGCGGCCTTGACCAGCGGCGCGTACACCAGGTCAATCTCAGCCTGTCCGGCGGTGGCGACCTCGTGGTGGTGAACCTCCACGTCAAGCCCCACGTCACCTAGCCCCAGCACCATCTGCGTGCGCAGATCCTGCAGCTTGTCGTTCGGCGGGACCGGGAAATAGCCCATCTTGTGCCGCGGGCGGTGGCCCAGGTTGGCCACGTGCATGTCGTCGGCGCCGGTGTTCCAGACACCTTCCTCGCTGTCGATGAAGAAGTAGCCGGCGTTGGCCGTCTGGTCGTATCGGATGCTGTTGAAGATGAAGAACTCGGCCTCGGGACCCCAGTAGCTGGTGTCGGCAATACCGCTGCCGATCAGGTGCTGTTCGGCCTTGCGTGCGATGTTGCGCGGGTCGCGGGTGTAGGACTCGCCGGTAATGGGGTCGCGAATGTCGCAACTCATCACCAGCGTCGGGACTTCCGGAATCGGGTCTACGAACGCGGTGGCCGGGTCCGGCACCACCAGCATGTCGCTTTCCTGGATCTGCTGGAAGCCGCGGACGCTCGAACCGTCGAAGCCGAGACCGTCGTCGAAGAGATCCTCTTCGAGCTTGTCGATCGGCAGCGAGAAATGCTGCCAGGTGCCCGGCAGGTCCGTGAACCGGAGGTCGAATATCCGGCAGTCGGCGTCGCGCGCCTTGCGCATGACGCTCTGGATGAGATCGTCTCGTGAGGGCTCAGACATTGCGATGCCGCTCCTCGCGTTGGCAGCCCGCCCGCCTCCTGCGACATGGCCTGCCGGCTATATGAAGAACGCCCCGCGGCATCGCTGCCATACGGGGCGGGAGGATCTACGTCCCAACGCTCCCACGCTGGAGCGCTGTCAGCCGACATGCGTCGCCGGCGTGGCGCAATTGTAGGCGGGGGCTTGCTGGACTGTCTATGCCATCCAACTGCCGCCCACGCCGTGCGATACCGTGACCCGGCAACACTGCACCTGCGGGATGCACCGTGAGTTTCTGGGACCGCTGGGCTCGCGAAAGCCGCCTGGCCCTCGCCATTGGCCTGCTGGGGACCCTGGCGGTGCCCGTGGTGGGCATCCTGATCCTCCGCTTTCTGCTGTCGGGTCCCGAGGTGGACGCCGTGGCCAGCCAGCGGTCGGTGCCCCCGCCTATCGTCGTCAGGCCCGGAGTTGCGGACCCCGGCCCGGTGCCCACCGTTTTGGCGCCCAGCCCACCGCAAACGCCGGCGCCCGCCACTCCCGCGGCCACCCCCATCCCCACGCCAACGCCCTCGCCCACGCCGTCGCGAACCGGTGAGGTCAACGCCACCGACGGACTCAACGTACGCACCGAGCCCAGCACCCAGGGTCGCGTGCTGCGCATCCTGCCGTTCGAAACCCGCGTGGACCTGACCGGCCGCTCCCGCCAGTCGGAAGGCCTCACCTGGGTCGAACTCGAAGCCGGCGGATGGGTTCAGGAACGCTACCTGGATCGTCGCTAAGGCGGCGCCCAGCCCGGCCGTCGGGCAAGCGCACCAGTCCATTACCCCGTCCCTCTCGTCGCACCGCTGTCTCGTCTCGCCTTCACCGCATGCGCTAGCGCACACGCCGTCCGAACTCGAAACTAGGGCGGCCCCATACGCATTCGAGATCCCCATGCCCCCGTTTTACGAACTGAAGGACCGTGTCGCCATCGTCACCGGCGCCGCCCAGGGCATCGGCCGCAGCACCGCCGTCACCCTCGCCCACCACGGCATGCCCGTCGTTCTCGCCGACCTCAACGACGACCGCGGCAGTCGGGTCGAAAACGAAATCACCAAAGCCGGCGGCCGCGCCGCCTACGTCCACGCCGACGTTGGCGCCATGGCCGGCTGCGAACGCATGGTCCAGAGTGCCCTCGACCGTTTCGGCGGCGTCTACGCCCTCGTCAACAACGCCCGCTGGCATCCCCACGACAAGCTCGTGGACGTCACCGAGGCCGACTGGGACCGCAGCCAGGACGTGCTCATCAAGTCCCACTTCATGGCCTGCAAGCTCGCCATCCCCCACATGATCGCCGGGGGCGGCGGATCAATCGTCGGCATCTCGTCAGCCCACGCCATCCAGGTCAACGCCATCGAGGGCCCCTACGAAGCCGCCAAGGCCGCCATCAACGCCCTTATGCGCAACGTCGCCGTCGCCTATGGCGAACACGGCATTCGCGCCAACAGCATCCTGCCCGGCGGCATCATGACCGACGTCAAATACGAAGCCGCCGCCCTCGAACCCACCTCCGAGCTCGACGCCCGCCAGGCCCTCCAAAACCCCGTCCGCCGCCGCGGCGACGCCCAGGACATCGCAAACGCGGTGCTGTTTCTTGTCTCCGACCTCGCCGGCTTCGTCACCGGCGAATCCCTCGTGGTCGACGGCGGCATGTCCATCGAACTCCCCGGCTCCATCGCCTCCCGCATGACCGGCCTCGACATCTAACGGCGGCCTTTCGGTTCCAGAGTCAGCGCGCGCCCCTTGTGGCTGCCACGTCCGTCGCGGCATGCCGTCTATGCATGTGCGTGCTACGAAATCTTCGAGTCGTGTAGAATCTCTCACAGTCGGGTTTGCGAACGGCAAAGCCGGACGTGTCTCGAAGAGACCGCCGGCAAAAATGGTCACGGGTCTGGGGTGATGGTTGCGATGCCCCGGCAGCGTCCCGCGCAGGCGGAACGCAACTCCAGCCCGGGCTAGTGGGCGGGCCGCAAATCGCTAGATCTGCATCGTGGCTGGGTCCACCGCTGACGTCGAAATGGAAGCGGCGTCATACAAGCGCGCCCCGCATCAAAGCCGGAGCGCGGAATCGGAGAACCCGCTGTGAGATGGATCAGGACAATCGTCGCTGGCCTGGCCGCAGCCTTGGCGGCCATCGCGCTCAGTGTCAGCCTCGTCACTGCCGATGACTGCAATCAGCCGGCCCCTGCGGACTTCCGATCCGACGTGGCCTGGGACGGCGCGGGGCTGCATCATCAATCCCAAGATGTGCAAGACCTGTTCAGCAGCGTCTGGGGGACCGAAGACGATCTGCACGTCCGCACCTGGGCCTGGCAGCACAACTGCCGAACGCAGCCTCGCGATGAGGCGGGCGACCCCGCTGGAGTCTCAAGCATCCCATTTGGCCTCCCGCCGGAGTTGCGTGACGAGTCGGACGTCAACATTGCCTATGTAGGCACTCAGAGTCGTTGCCACCGTACGCCCTGGCCAGGTGCGGACCAGTCGGAGCTCTTCGCTGCGGGCGAATGGTATTTCTGCAATGAGAGAACCGGTGAATGGGTCAAGCGCAAACGTGCGAGACCCGGGATTGACTACGCCACGGACGACCAGTTGGTGGCGCCCGACGTTGGCCACTGTGCGGCAGGCTTCACGCACTACGACCCCATTAGTCGATCCTGCATCAAATATCCGGATGGACCCGACGTGTAACGCTGCCTCGGGGTGTCCAAGCCGACCGCGCCGGCTCCATCGCCAGCCGCCTGACCGGCCTCCAGCTCGAGAAATCGGCCCTTCCAGGTCAGACGCTTCAGGGCCGTAGGCGGTCGGACGTCTCAAGCGATCTGTCGGAAATATGCATTGATAGCAATGCAATCATTGCTATCGCCTTATGTGGTTGGAGACAGAGGCTCACTAATTGCCACCATCATCGTGCGCAACCTCCACGAAGGGCTGAAGCGCCCGTTGCGCATCCGGGCGGCTGAGAACGGGCGGTCCATGGAGGAGGAAGCCCGCGACATCCTGCGGACGGCACTCAACAACCAGCCCGCGGCGCCGGAGAATCTGGCAAGTGCCATCCGCGCCCGCTTCGCGCCGCTGGGCGGCGTCGACCTGGACCTTCCGTCTCGCTCACCTATGCGCAAGCCGCCTCAGTTCGACTGAAGCGGCCGCAATGATCGTCTTGGATACCAACGTTGTCTCCGAACTGATGCGCCCCGATCCCAGTTCCAGCGTTATGCGTTGGCTGGCCGGACAGTCGGTTCCACGGCTGTACCTCTCCACCGTCAGCGAAGCCGAGTTGCGGTACGTCGTGGAGACTCTGCCGGAGGGTGAACGGCGGACCCGCGTGCTGAATGCGGTGGAGGGAATGCTCACGGACGACTTTGCCGGCCGCATCCTTCCCTTTGACCGCGCGGCAGCCCACGCCTACGCCGCGATAGCCGCCGCCCGGCGCGCCGCCGGTCATCCCATCATCCATGTCCACTGCCAGATCGCGGCCATAGCCCGTTGCCGGGGAGCGTCAGTGGCAACCAGGGATGTCGCTGGCTTCGAGGGCAGCGGGATTGAAGTGATCGACCCTTGGGCTGATCGCTGACCTCCGGGCTCAAGGCCGCTAGTCCCCATCCGCGCCGACTACGGCGACTCGGCGGGACCTATGATCTGCAAGCGCAATGGCCGCGATGCTGAGGCGTAGGGGGCGGATATGACCAGCGGTCGGATGTACCGGAATCGTCTGACAGTCACCGCACTCGCCACTCATCCGCGGTCGCCGGCGGCGGGAGCATCCATCGATTCGCCGTGGATACACCCGTGGGATGCGCCATGCATTTGACGGAGAATCAGCTCGGCGGCTGGTCCTTGCTGCTTGGCACCCTGGCCGTGGCGGTGGGCTACGTGCTCTCGCCCGGTCGCGGCGCGGTGGACACGGTACCCAGCACCAGCCTCAACGACCTCACGCTGGCGATGGCGCGCAACGCGACGCTGTCCTACTCCGTCCCTGTCGTGATCATCTGCGGCGCCCTGCTCATGCTCAACGGGCTCCTGACCCTGCGGCGCTATGCGGCCCCGGTGCCGCGGCTCGGCCTGCTGGCCATGGCTATCGCGCTGGTGATCCAGATGACCATGCGCGGTCTCGACTACATGATCGTCGGCATGGGACTGGCGGCCCTGGACGGCGATGCCGCGCGGTCTGAGGAATGGCTGCAGTCGGCGCTGCAAATGCAGCGCATGGTCTGGGGGCTGCACTTCACGTCCAGCGTCGCCGGCTACGTCGGAATCGTGCTTCTGGCCCTGGGCCTCGCATTCCGCCCTGAGCCCGTGCGGTTGCCTCCCGCCCTGAACGGCATCGTCGCCCTGCTGGCCGTGGCCTCGCTCGTGGTATTCATCTCCGCCTGGCACTCGAACCAGCTGGAACTCGCCTTCGCACCCGTGTTCGCGGCCATGTCCGTCGCCGGACTCGTCTACATGGGCCTGTTGGGACGGGGATTGGCATCATCCAAAGACCGCCAGACCAACAAACCGGACCCCGAAGCCAACTGAACGCCGCCTTCCCGGCGCCGCGTAATCGGCCTCGAGTTCCATGGCACCGGCCGACCCCAGAATGTGCGGCCGCTCCTGCTCCCTCTCCCCGTTGAGACCCTTGCATAACGACCCGCGACCTCGAAGGTGGGGCCGCTCTTTCTCCCTCTCCCTGTGGGAGAGGGTTGGGGTGAGGGTCTTCCGGGCAACCACCGTGGGGATACGCAGACGACTGCCAAAGTGAGACGAATGAACTGGATCCGATCATCAGAGACTAGGAGCGCGCGGGTTGGAAACCCTTGACGCCGAGTCCCTCGCCCTTGAGTTCCGCTCCCGCGTCGACGCCCTGCCGTCTCCCAAAGTGCCCCGCGTCCGTCCCATCCGTCGCAAATTCTCCAGGAAGATCTCGTCCGCCCAGTCTGAGCAAGTGCTTCAGTTCGCCGAACGCCTCATAGGCCTCGACCTGCGAATCTGGGCCTACGAAATCGTCCACTACCACCGCCCCACCCTCAGAACCCTGGACGCCGCCACCATCGAGAGCCTCGGCCGGGGCCTCGCCGATTGGGCCTCGGTCGACGTCTTCGGCGGCTATCTCGCCGGACCCGCCTGGGTGAATCGGCAGATCGGCGATCCAGACGTTCACCGCTGGGCCAGGTCCCCCGATCGCTGGTGGCGCCGCACCGCCCTCGTCGCCACGGTCGGCCTCAACACCAAGACCCGCGGCGGCTATGGAGACACCCCCCGCACCCTCGCCGTCTGCCAAATCCTCGCCGACGACCGCGACGACATGGTCGTCAAAGCCCTCTCCTGGGCCCTCCGCACCCTCGCCAACCACGACCCACCAGCCGTCCAACACTTCCTCACCACCAACCACCACCGTCTAGCCGCCCGAGTAATCCGCGAAACCCACAACAAACTGACCACCGGCATCAAAAACCCACGCAAGAAACCCGGCTGACCACTCGGGCAGCAAGTCGCCGCGGCACCGTTTCAGGATGCCCACGAACTGAATTGCCTGTCTCCAGGCCGCCGCCCGCAACCCCTGGGCCAGAGCGCCCTCAACCGACAAAGGCGGAGGCGGCGACCGTTGCCCTATAGGCTGGCCGGACGAGGCGACGTCGTCATTGATTGGTGCGACCGTGGAGCGATGGGCGACCCGGCGAATAGCGGTCGCGGCATTGGTTGGCGTGGTTGCTTGCGTGGCGGGCCTCGCGTGGCGCCAGGCGCGGCTGGCCGGACTGGACTTGCTCGACAGCCGGGGCTGGTACACCCCCGCGGATGCGGCGGCCCTCTTCGACGCCCTCGACCGACTCGACCCCAGCGGGCGGGTCGTCTATGCAACCACCGCGCTCACCATCGACATGGTCTTTCCGGCCTCCTACGGCCTGCTAATAGCCATCCTGCTGTTCCGGCTATTTCGAGGCGGGCCGCCGCTCTACCTGCTGCCTCTGATGGTCGCGCTATCGGATGCGCTGGAAAACGTCACCGTCGCGGCGCTCGCGCTTAGCCATGACGGTGCTCCGTCTCCGCTGGCTTGGCTGGCCGCGGTATTCACCCTGGTCAAGTTCGTGCTGTTTATGGCCACGCTAGCTGTGACAGGCGTCGGCGGGGGGCGCTGGCTGTGGCGACGCACACGGCCGCACGCTGACCAGGGACCGGCTCCTTGACCGAGGCTGCGTTCGGTTAGCGGGAACCTCTCACTTCGAACACTCGAAGGCCCGACCGACAACAGCGCCGCCTCCTGGCAAGGAGTTCGAAATCCGGTCCGAATCGCCCCGCCTTGCCAAACTTTGCCAAGCCCGCTAGCGCCACATCATGAGCTCGATGAACATCTCCCTGCCCGCAACCCTCAAGTCCTTCGTGGACCAACAGGTGAGGTCCCGCGGCTACAGTTCCTCGAGCGAGCACGTCCGCGAGTTGATCCGCCGAGACCAGGTTCGCCAGCGCTTACGTGGCCTGCTTCTCGAGGGCGCGGCCTCGCCTCCGTCGGTCACCGCCGACGCGCACGACTTCGGCCAGCGTCGCGATCGCGTCCGCGACGCTGGCAGGCGGTGACCCCAAAACCAGTCGTTCTTGGCGAGCGGGCGCGGCACGACATCGACGAGGCCATCGATCACTATTCGACCGCTGCGACATCGGCTCTTGCGCTGGCCTTCATCGACTCGCTGAAAGAAACCCTCCGCCAAGTGGCCGAGCACCCCGCCAACGGTTCGCCACGTTTCGCGGACGAACTGGCCCTCCCTGGCCTGCGCTCGTGGGTCGTGAAGGGCTTTCCCTACCTGGTCTTCTACGTCGAACGCGAATCGGACATTGACGTGTGGAGAGTCCTGCACGCTGCGCGGGACTTCCCTACCTGGCTGCAGGAGCCGCCCAACAACTGATCACTCGCGCCCCACATGGCACCATCCAACCCGCCGCACCCCTCCAACAGCTAACCCATGACCCCCGACTACGACTGGCAGTCCCTCCACCGCGACGCCCTCGTCATCGACTCCCACAACGACACCATCGTCGGCCTCATCCGCCGTGACGGGCAGAGCATGGCCGGGCCTGATGCTCCAGCCCGCCCCGAGCCTGAAAGCCTCATTGGCTATCTTCGTGGACCCGTAGACACCGCCGAAATCCCCATCCAGTCCGACCTCCCGGCTATGCAGGAGGGCGGCATCGACGCCGGCTACTTCGCCGTCGACAACACCCGCGCCTGGGGCAACCACCTGGCCTACGTGCTGGACGGTTTCGGCTGGTTCCACGCCGAACTCCAGGCCCATTCCGATCAGCTCGCCCTCGCCCTCACCGCCGACGACATCGAGCAGGCCAAGGCCGCAGGCAAAGTCGCCGCCGTCCTCGCCATCGAGAACTCCGAGGCCCTCGAACGCAGCCTCCACGTCCTGCCCATGCTCTATCGCGTCGGCGTCCGCACCATGACCATCACCCACTCCATCCGCACCTACGCCGGCGATGGCGAACGTGCCCACCACTCCGGCGGCGGACTCACCGAATTCGGCCACGGCCTCATCGCCGCCATGAACGACCTCGGCATGCTCGTCGATGTCTCCCACCTCAGCGTCCCCGCCTTTTGGCACGCCATGCAGGCCGCCAGGGCCCCCGTCGTCGCCAGCCACAGCTCCTGCCGCGCCCTCAACGAGCACGGCCGCAACCTCCATGACGACCAGCTCAAGGCCATCGCCGACGGCGGCGGCGTCATCGGCGTCAGCTGCGTCCACCACTTCGTCGACTGGACCAACCCCACCCTGGAGCGTTACCTCGACCACATCGAACACGCCGTCAACGTCGCCGGCATCGACCACGTCGGCTTCGGCTCCGACTTCGACGGCGGCTCATACCTCCTCGACGATGCCCGCCAGGTCCCCCTCGTCACCCAGGGCCTCGCCGCCCGCGGCTGGTCCGAATCCCACCTCCGCAAATTCCTCGGCCTCAACCACCTCCGCGTCTTCCGCCAGGTCTGCGGCTAGCGTCGGCACCCGCCCGCCGTTCGTGGTGAGCCGGCCCGGAGTCTCTCGCAGGCTCCGCCCTGAGCTTGTCGAAGGGGCCGTGTCGAACCACATCGCCCCGCCTGCCGACCCTTACTCACGCGCCGATTCCCGAATCACCCGCACCTCAACCGCAACATCCAACTCCGCCCAAGCCCGATCCGCCGTCACCGCCGGCAACCCCCGCATCGCCGCCAGTTGCAGACACGCCCGATCCCCCAGCGACAGACCTCGGTGCCGGGTTGATCTCCGGAGTTGTCCTGACTGCAATGCCTGGCTCTCGTCAAATGCGACCACTTCGAGTTCAAGCATCCCAACGGCGTACTGCCACTCCATCGGGCTGAGGCCCTCATCTGAAAGCCTGGAAACGACTTCCGCGACATTGACAGACGAAGCCGCGGCATCGCCCCGATAGTCCGCTACGACCTCAGCCCCGCGTTCGGCACGAAAGAGAGCCAACATCGCCGAGGCGTCCAAGACGGCCCGGCTCACGTGGGCTCCATCGCCGCAGCCTTGGCCCGCCTGGCCTCAATCTCGGCGATTTCGGCCTCTTCGGCGGCGGCTTCCCGCCGTCGCTCAGCGATCAGCTCGTCCACCAGGCTCACGCCCTCCGGCACGTAGCTGGCGATCATTGCCTGAACGCGCGCAAACTCCTTCTCGTCGTTCACCACCCGCAACTCGTCCCCGTCCATCTGCATCACGATGTAATCGCCCTCGTCCACCTCCAGCGCCTTTCGATACGCCGCCGGAATCACCACTCGCCCCCCGGGCCCAATCGCCGCCCGCACCAACACCGGCACCGAAGCTTCGGGCGTTGCTTCTTGTTCTGGCAGCGGCCGGCTCAGCTGCGTCTCCATGAACCCACTCTGAACCAGGACGTTCCGCACGTGCTGGTATCGAATTCCCAGAAACCCCGCAATCTCCGACCGGCTATACCCCGCCCGGAACAACGCCCGGATCTTGTCCGCCTTCGTCGTCAGCCCCTCCGCCACCTCATCCATCGGCCGCCGCTCGCACACACAGACACACGGCTCCTGGTCACAACAGCCGTCACAACACGCCATAGCTAAACTCCTGGGTCCAACCCATCGATCTGGGTTGGTATCTAAAGAATGACAGAGAATAGGTTATTTGCCAAAAGATAGTTTGACCGGCCCATTGCTGGCCTCACCACTCCACTTCGCCGCCGTCTAGACTGCCCTACCACCCCCCGCCGAGACCCCACCCATGCAACGCCGCAAACTCGGCCGCGTCCACCACCACAGCTCCATCGTCACCCTCGGCGCCGCCGGCCTCGGCCGCGCCGACCTCCCCCAGGACGTCGTCGACACCGCCGTAGAACAAGCCCTCGCCGCCGGCGTCAACCACCTTGATATCGCCCCCACCTACGGCAACGCCATGGAACACATGGCCCCCTGGATGCCCCGCCTCCTCGACGACGGCTGGTTCATCGGCGCCAAGACCCGCGGCCGCACCCGCCGGGAAGCCTGGGACAACATCCGCTCCTGCCAGCAACGCCTCGGCGTGGAGACCTTCGACCTCTTCCAACTCCACTCCATCGTCGACTTCGACGACCTCGACCAGGTCACCCAACCCGGCGGCGGTCTCGAAGCCCTCATCGAAATGCGCGACCAGGGCCTCACCCGCTACATCGGCATCACCGGCCACGGCCCCCTGGCCCCGGCCGTCCAGCTCGAGGCCCTCAACCGCTTCGACTTCGACACCGTCATGTTCCCCCTCGCCGCCGCGATTTACCTTGACTCCGACTACCGTCGCGATGCCGAGGCCTTGCTGGATGCTTGCCAGCAACGCAACGTCGGCGTCCAGACCATCAAAATGCTCGCCCGCGGCGGCTGGGGCGACGGCCCCCAGGAACTCAGTTGCTGGTACGACCCCCATCGCGAGCAGCCCCAGATCGACCAGGCCCTCTGGTGGGTCCTCTCCCAGCCCGTCCACACCGCCCCCTCAACGGGCGAGACCACCCTCCTCCCCCGCATCTTCTCCGCCGCCAAACGCTTCCGCCCCCTAACCCGCGCCCAACAAACCGCCGCCATCGCCGCCCAACACCCCCCACGCCCCGAACCCCGCCTCGCCATCCCCGCCGCAGCGGTCCTCTAGGACCTTCCAATCCCGTAGGGGTACCCCTTGTGGGTACCCACGGCTCGATGCAGGGTCGCTTAGTTCACGTCCATCGCAGTACGCCTACGCGTCAGACTTCGGCTGCTCTGCCCGCTTAGCGCCGCCGTCTACCGGCCGCTGTCGCTTCGTACCTTGATAGAACAACCCGCGCTTGGCGCCCGACCAATCCAGCGTCTCGGGGATGTCCGACGTATCGATCTGGTCATCCGGCAACGCCTCAAGCGCGTCAAGTTCGGCCCGCTCCTCGTCAGTCAGGCCAGAATCTCTCGTGGTCATCAGCCATCCTCGCACGCGTCGTGCCTTCCCGTACGCTCATGCCACCGGAGCACAGAGGACTAGCCGTGGGCGATTCTCAAGCAGCCGCCACGAGAGACCCCACGCCCTTGCCTGTCTCCCTGGCCCAGCACTACCGCTGGCTCCTCACCCTCGCCAACCCACGCCCCACCCGCCTCCTCGACGTCGGCGCCGGCGACGGCCGCCTCCTTCAGATCGCCCGCGACCTCGGCATTCCCCACCGCGTCGGCCTCGAACGCAAACGCCGCTGGCGCCCCTTCAACCCCGACTTCGCCCTCACCATCGCCGACGCCCAGCGCCTCCCCTTCCCCAACGGCACCTTCGACTGCGTCGTCGAAAACGAATCCCTCGAGTGGATCAAGCACCCCGTCCGCTACCTCCGCGAAGCCGCCCGCGTCTGCGCCCCCGGCGGCCTCGTCATCACCGACGACTCCGACTGGGACACCCTCGTCTACGCCGTCCAGGACACCGCCCGCGCCCGCCGCATCCTCCGAACCTTCGGCGACACCGGCCCCAACGGCTGGATCGGGCGCACAGCGCCGTCGCTTATGCGGCAGTCAGGTCTGCGCGACATCCAGGTCCACGTCCGCGTCATCGTCGAACGCGAATTCAGCCCCCACACCCTCGGCTACTACCAGGCCCAGGTCATCGACGACTGGCTTCGATCGGTCGGCGACATCACCCCCGCCCAGCTCGACGACTTCCGCGCCGACCTCCACCACACCGCCCAGCGCGGCGACTACCTCTTCACCCTCAACCGCTACATCTGCCTGGGTCACCCGGCACTCGCCACTACGTAGGGGCGCTTCGCGAAGCGCCCGCCCCCGTTCGTGGTGAGCCGGCGCTGAGTCTTCGTAGAGCCGTGTCGAAGCACCGCACGAATCCACTCGCGTCGCCAAGTCTTTACCCTCTCCTGGAGGAGAGGCAGGTTCGGGCGTCTTCGGCCGAAACCGGTGAGGGTCTTCCGCTCGTGCGGCACCTAGTGACTCGACGCTCCTCGAGGGCATGCCCGGGGCCCGCCGAGCGGAGCCTGTCACACCACCGTGCTAATGCCGCCGCGGCCCCTTATCCGCCAGCGACATTGCAATCACCAACCCAATCGGCCCCAGGAAAAACCCCACAAAAAACCAAATCGGAACCCACAGATTCCCCCACACCTCCGGCTCTTCCTTCTTCGAAGCCACATTTGACGTAGCTATCCCAAACCCAACCGCCACCAAAAACAGCACAAAAAACAACGGCTCCGGAACCGCCATCCGCCCACCCGCGTCCTAGCGCCAACCCCAGAGCCTACGCGCCTCCGCAACCCTCCAAGTGGCGCTCACGTCCCGTCCTTGCATCCATCGTCGCCCAGGACTCGATCCGCGGGCGAGGGGCTTCCTGGCAACCGCCCCCGGACTACACGAAGATCTCTTCAAGACGACACATGCAGTGGGTCCGCCCAAAACGGCGTCTGACCATCCGCGCTCGGCGCAGATCCACATCGCCCGGTACCCAAGCGCCCGGCGCCTTGACTTGCGGTCGCGGTCAGATAAATTGGTAGTGCTGACAACGGCGTCAGCCCGAAGACCGGATCGTGGAGATCTGGCGGAAGTTCCCGCAATGAGGAGGGAACGATGACTCACTACGTCGGCCCACGGGCCACCTACACCGCGACCAGCGGGCACGAAGCTTGCGTCCGCTGCGGTGGGCGCGGATCACTGCGCTACGCCCCCACAGGGCGCCACGTCAGCCGTTCGTACTACGGCGAGACGGCCTTCTGGCGCACTTGCTCCCGCTGCGGGGGCACGGGGCACACCCAGGAGTAGGACGCCGCTCCAGCAGTAGTCCCGTGGACGCACGGTGATGAACGGAACCCCCGCCGCGGCGGGGGTTCCAGTTTTTTGGGCCGGATCTTCGGTCTTGCCCGAAGCGCGAGGCTAGAGGCCGCAGCCGCTGTCCATCACCAGCACCTCGCCGGTGACGATGGGGTTCTCGACAAGCATGAGCACGCCGGCGGCGATATCTTCAGGCGTGGCCGCGCGGTTGACGGGACTGCGGTCGATAGCCCGCTGCAGAAACCCTTCGTGACCGATCATCCAACGGGTGTCGATGGGTCCGGGAGCCACACTGTTGACGCGGATCTCCGGGGCCAGCGTGCGAGCCAGCGACTTGGTAATGGTGTTCAACGCGCCCTTCGAGGCCGCGTAGGCGATGGAGGATCCGGTGCCGGTGATGCCGGCCAGGGACGAAATGCTGACGATCACGCCGTCCCCGCCCGCTTTCAGGTGCGGCGCCGCCGCGCGGCTGACGAAGAAGGGACCCTTGAGGTTTACGGCCAGGATGCGGTCCCAGTATTCGTCCTTCATGCCGTCCAGGTCGTCGTAGTCGACGAAGAACGTGGTGCCCGCGCTATTGACCACAATATCCAGGCGACCAAAAGCGCCCACGGTCTGTTCCACCATGGCCACGACCGCGGCGTCGTACGCGACGTCGGCCTGGATGGCCAGCCCCTCGACTCCGAGTGCCTGGATGTCGTTGGCGGTCTGGGCGGCTTCCTCGGCCGAGCGCGAGTAGTTGACGGCCACGTTGGCCCCACGCTCGGCCAGCATCAGCGCCGTGGCGCGGCCCACGCCGGTTCCGCCGCCGGTGACCAGTGCGGCCTTGCCCTGTAGCGACATACGTTCCTGCTCCTTCAATTCCGTGTCAGAGCGGCTATTGTGGCACCCAGGAACGCAGCACCGGAGTTGAAACGGCATGGAGAAGGTATTCGCGCTGCCCAACGGCGAGGAACTGGTGGCAAGCGTGCTGGGGCCGGGCGAAGGCCGCGGGACGGGCGCGGCTCAGCAAGAGACTTACAGCTTTCTGACGCGGCCGTTCGATCCCTGGATGGTGCCGGCCGAAGGCGGGTTCCTGGCGGAGTTCCTGGCCGGGACTCACGACCCGTCGCTGGCCGACACGATGTTGGTCGGGCGGATTGACGGGACAGTCGTGGGGACGGCCTGGCATGGGACGAGCCGGGACCTGCCGGAGATGGGCGGCTACGGGTTCGTGTTCACCGAACCCGAGCAGCGCGGCAAGGGGATCGCGCAGCGGCTGACCGAGCTGTCGATCCAGGGGTTCTGGGAGGTCGGCGGCCAGGTGAGCTATCTGGGCACGGTGAACCCGGTGGCGCAGCACATCTATGAGAAGCACGGCTACCGGCACTACAACGGGCTGACGTATCGGGCGCTGCGCCCGGGGACGGACGGGGCCAGGTTTGACGAAGAGTTCTTTGGCCGGGCCGGCGCCGGAATGGTTCGTGACATGCGGATGGGCGACATTGGGGCGTACACCGGCCTGGTGATGCTGCTGGAGCCGTCGGAGTGGATCGTGCGCGACTACACCGAGGCCATGTTCTACGCGCCGCCAGCCGTGCAGGCCAGCGGGTGCCTGCGGCCCTTTTTCAACTCGATGACGCGGCACACCGCGAGCGACGCGAATGTCTGGAAGGTGCTGGTCAACGACCGCGGGCGGATGGTGGCCTCGGCCAACCTGTGGGCGCCGACTCACGCACCGGTGCGCGCCAACGCGACCATGGAATTCCAGGCGGCGCCGGCCTACGTGGACCGCGCGGGCGCGGTGATCGAGGCCGCGCTGGATCACGCGGCCGCTCACGACGTGCGGGCGGTGCGCGCCTGCGGAGTCTCGGAGGGTCGCCTGGGGGTGCTGCGCGAGGCGGGGTTCGTTGAGGAAGTCGTTCAGCCGGCTGCCCTGGACCTGGGCGAGGGTCGTGCGGACGTGACGGTGATGCGGCGTGACCTCGGCTGAGGCTCAGGAGTTCAGACCGGTCGGTCCCGAGTCGCTGCTGCCGCCGCCGGGCCGGTTGTCGTCGGTGTTCCTGGACAAGGCCGAGATCGTGATCGCCAACGTGGACGGCCGCTACTACGCGCTGGACGGCCTCTGCGAGCACGCCGGCTACCCGCTGGCCTCCGGGCAACTGGTCGGCTGCGAACTCACCTGCCCGCTGCACGGCTGGATCTATGACGTCACCGACGGCTGGGTCATCAACCCACCCTTCGGCCACCGCACGCGCAGCTACCAGGTGCGGGTGACGGACGGGACGGTGGAGGTGGCGCTGGCGGGGTAGGCGCGCGCCGACGCAAGACCGTGGTCACGGCGCGACCGTGTGCTAGTCGGTGAGGCCTGCCTTTGCAAGATAGAGTTGTCCACCGGGCGGCCTGCGAAAACCTTGTCACGAGACACCTCGACAGGAGACGCGTCCCCATGGCCGACCCGAGCAGGAGCGAGGCATCCCTTACCCGCATCGAACTTCGCGAGGAACTGGACCGGAGTCTCGCGCACTACGCGACTAAAGCGGATCTCGCGGAGTTACGCGGTGAGTTGAAGTCCGACATTGCCAACCTGCGGGCCGACCTGATCAAGTGGATGATCGGGTTGATGCTGGGTTCGGTGACCACGGCGGTTGGTATTGCGGTCGCCGTGGACCGGTTCGCCGGTTAGAGCGCCGGCACCTCAGCTACTCGGCGGCGTTGGTCGGACCGAACTTAGCTTCGCGTCAGGCGCACCGCTACGGGAACACCGTTCAGGGTCGGGGAGGCGTCGGCGGCGTCTTCCGGAGGCGTGCCTTCGTTGACGGCGACGGCCAGGACCTCCGCGGCGATGTCGGTCTCGTGCGCGGCCAGGGTTTCGTGCAGCGGGGCCGGGCCGTCGAGCCAGAGGTGGATACGGTCGGAGACTTCGAGGTCGGCGTCGCGGCGGAGGCCCTGGGTGGCGTGGACGAGTTCGCGGGCGAGGCCTTCGCGGGCCAGTTCGTCGTCGATTTCGGTGGCAATGGCGACGATGACGCCGTCCTGTTCCGCGACGCCGAAGCCTTCCCTGGGTGTGCGGCGCACGTCCAGGTCGCCGGGTTCCAGCGTCTCGGTCATTCCGTCAATCTCGATGTGGAGCGAACCGAGTTTGTCCAACTCGCGCACGGCTGCCGGCGCGTCCAGCGCATCGAGCGCGGCGGCGACCTGGCGGACCTGGCGGCCGAAGCGCGGGCCGAGGGCGCGGTAGTTGGGGCGGACCTGGTAGTCGACCAATTCGTGCTCGGAGGTCATGCGCCGGAGTTCCTTGACGTTGAGTTCGTCGAGGACGTGCGGCTGCAGCGCCAACACGGCGTCCCAGTCGGCATCGTCAGCGACGCGGATCAGCGCTGAGCGCAGCGGTTGGCGGAGCTTGACGTTGGCGCTGTTGCGGGCGGCGCGGCCGGCGCGGACGACCTGCTGGGCCAGGGCCATGGCCGCGTCCAGATTGGAGTCGCGCAGTGCGTCGTCGGCCTCGGGCCAGTCGGTGAGGTGGACGCTGGTGGGCGCGTCGGGGTCGGCGCGGCGGACGAGGTTCTGGTAGATGTCGTCGGTCCAGAAGGGCATCACTGGGGCCAGCAGGCGGACCATGCTGGTGAGGAGTTCGTACAGGGTCTGGTAGGCGGCCTGCTTGTCGTCGTCGGAGTCCGACTTCCAGTACCGGCGGCGTCCGCGGCGCACGTACCAGTTGGACAGTTCCTCGATGAACTCCTGGGCGGCCTGCACGCCGCGGTAGACCAGGTAGTCGTCCAGCGAGGCGGTCATGGTGTCGATGAGTCCCTGCAGGCGTGAGAGCGCCCAGCGGTCCAGGTCGGGACGCTCGGCGACCGGGATGCGCGGCGCCGTAGGGTCGAAGCCATCCAGGCGCGCGTAGGTCACGAAGAACGAGTAGACGTTCCAGAGCGTGAGCATGCGGCGCTTGACTTCGGTGGCCGGGCCGTAGCCGAAGTTGATGTTGTAGAGCGGGTTGTGGCCGGCGTACAACCAGCGCATCACGTCCGCGCCCATGCGCTCCGCGGCTTCGCCGAAGTCGATGGCGTTGCCCCAGCTCTTGTGCATCGCGCGGCCGGTTTCGTCGTTGAGCTTTTCGTAGACGAAGACGGACTGGTAGGGCGACTGGTTCTGGATGGTGACGCTCATAAAGAGCATGGAGTAGAACCAGAGCCGGATCTGCTCGCGCATCTCGGTGATGAAGT
>JAPOWQ010000008.1 GCA_026707585.1 Chloroflexota bacterium
GGGGTGAGCGAGGGGACTTGAACCCCCAGCCTTCTGGGCCACAACCAGACGCTCTAACCGTTTGAGCTACGCCCACCACAAGCCGAAAGACAGCATCCACCGGCCGCCCGTCATTCTATCTATCGAACGGAGCCTCGGAGACGCTCCGTGCGCCGTCTCCCGCGCTAAACCGCTCCCACCAGCGCCACAATTACCCCGGTAACGGCAGCCGCTGCGGCCACCGATCCCAGGATCGCGCCCACGATCCAGCGCATCAGGCGCGATTCCAATGCATGAAGGTCGCCTCGTAGTTCCGCGACATCGGCCTTCGTGGCCAAGTGCTCGAACCCGCCCTCGAGACGACTGACGCGCTCTTCCAGAGTCGCCGTCGCCATCTGGGTTCTCCTCGCCGGAAGCGTCCCGCGCTTCCACGGCGCCCCATTCTACGGACGCGCAATACGACATCCCGCACACGCGCCTCCAACCCCTCCTCCCAACCTGTGATCCAACCGCCCTACAACCACCTACCTCAGCCCTTCTTCCCAACTCGATGCCCAGCAAGGCCGTCGGAGACGGTGTAGCATGTCTTCACGATGAGGAGAGGTGACCGACGTCGTCGGCGGGTGTCTCCGGCACC
This sequence comes from Chloroflexota bacterium, assembly GCA_026707585.1. GTDB lineage: Bacteria > Chloroflexota > UBA11872 > UBA11872 > UBA11872 > UBA11872. The sequence continues at coordinate 617 of JAPOWQ010000008.1, forward strand.
CTGCCCCGATTGCGCGCCGCCCTCCCGCGTCGCGACCCCGGCCCAAGTGGCGCGGGGTCTTTTTCGTTATTCGGGGTCACCCCAAGTCGCAGGGAGGCGCTTGCGTGTCGCTTGATCCAAGTCCGGTTCGCATCGAAGAGCAGTCCGTCACCTCCACCCGCAGCATCGTCGAGGGCCTCACCTACGACGACGTCCTCCTCGTCCCTGGCCGCTCCGACGTGCTCCCAACCCAGGTTGACACCCGCACTCGCATTACGCCCCGCCTCAGCCTCAATGTGCCCCTCGTGTCGTCCGCCATGGACACCGTCACCGAAGCCACCATGGCCGTCGCCATGGCCCGCGCCGGCGGCATCGGCGTCATCCACCGCAACCTCTCCATCGACGACCAGGTCGGCGAAATCGACAAAGTCAAGCGCTCCCAATCTGGAATGATCGTCGACCCCGTCACCCTGCCCCCCACCGCCACCCTCGCCGAAGCCAACGCCGTCATGGCCCGCTACCGCATCTCCGGCGTGCCCATAACCGACGAAGACGGCCGCCTCGTCGGCATCCTCACCAACCGCGACATGCGCTTCACCCACGACCAGGCCCGCACCGTCGCCGACCTGATGACCAGCCAGAACCTCGTCACCGCCCCCGTCGGCACCACCCTCCGGCAGGCCCAGCACCGCCTCCACGAACACCGCATCGAAAAGCTGCCCGTCGTCGACGCCCAGGGCATCCTCCGCGGCCTCATCACAGTCAAAGACATCGCCAAGCGGCAGCAATTCCCCAACGCCGTCTACGACGACAAGGGCCGCCTCGTCGTCGCCGCCGCCGTCGGCGTCCAGAACGAAGCCTTTGACCGCGCCCGTGAACTCACCGCCGCCGGAGTCGACGCCCTCGTCGTCGACTCCGCCCACGGCCACCACTCCGCCGTCCTGGACATGGTCACTCGCGTCAAGGACAACCTCGATATCGAAGTCATCGCCGGCAACGTCGTCACCGCCGCCGGCGCCAGCGATCTCATCCAGGCCGGCGCCGATGCGATCAAGGTCGGCGTCGGACCCGCCGCCATCTGCACGACTCGGGTTGTTGCCGGCGTCGGCGTCCCCCAGCTCACCGCCATCCTCGACTGCGCCGACCCCTGCGCCGAGCACGGCGTCCAGCTCGTCGCCGACGGCGGCATACGCTATTCCGGGGACGTCGCCAAGGCCATCGCCGCCGGCGCCTCCGCCGTCATGATCGGCAACCTCCTGGCCGGCACCGACGCCAGCCCCGGCGAAATCGTCTACCGCCAGGGCGAACGCTTCAAGGAATACCGCGGCATGGGCTCCATCGGCGCCATGGTTGACCGGCGCGTCGCCACCCGCGACCGCTACGGCCAGCACGAAGTCGAAGACGCCGCCAAGCTCGTCGCCGAAGGCGTCGAAGCCCAGACCCCCTACCGCGGCCCCACCGCCGGCCTCATCGACCAGCTCGTCGGCGGCCTCTGCTCATCCATGGGCTACGTCGGCGCCCCCGACATTCATGCCATGCAAACCCGTGCCCGCTTCGTCCGCGTCACCAACGCCGGCGCCGACGAAAGCCACCCCCACGACGTCGTCCTCGTCAAGGAATCCCCCAACTACCAGCATCGCCCCCGCTAGAGCCATCCCCCGAAGGGGAATCCACAGCCGCCCTTGCCTCGTCCCAGCTTCCAGGGGCCACGCCCTGCGGGCCGCGGAGCAAGTTCCCGGTAGCGGATGCCGACCTGTATTGCCTGCGCGACCGTTGTAGCGGTCGCGTCGCCACGTCTAACCCGATCTGACAGACTTGCCGCCGGATACCGCCAGCGACTGGATCGGCAACTGTGGGCGATGGCTTAGTCAGCCGAGTCCTTCGCGCCCTGCGGCTTGATCCCACCCTCTACCGTGAGGTCGCGGCGCCCGGGGGCAGCACCGAGCAGGCCGCGCTGGTCGTGGTGCTGGCTGCAGCTGGTTACGCCTATGTGGCCGCTGCCATTAGCATCGTCAGCTGGCTGAACTTTGGCGAACCGGGGCTTACAACAATCCAGTCCAACGCCTGGATCGTTGCCCACTTCCAGAACGCTGCGGTTGTGGTCCGCGCCTTGGCAGTTCTGGCGGCCTGGCCAGTCTGGACCATAGGTATGTGGCTAGTCGCTCAGCGACTAACGGGCCAAGGCCGAGGCCTCCAGAATCTCGGGCAAGTGGCCCGCGCCCTTGCCTTTGCGCAGAGTCCGGGAATACCCGGCGCGCTCTTGCTCGTCCCTGTCACCGTCGCGACGGCCTTCGCCTTTCCGGCAATCCCCGCGAACCCTGATGTACTTCGTGACCCTGTGGCGATTCCCTGGCTGGGACTCCTTGTCTACGTTGGGTGGGGTCTGGTCTTGATTTGGGTGTTCCTCGGCACATTGTTGGCCGTTCGCGAGTCCCTGGGCTTGAGCTTCGGTCAGGCCTTTGGCGCACTCGTCGCGGTGGCAACCGGCCACGCTGTGCTCGTGGCCTTGGTCCTGACCATCGCCAGCGTGGTCGCCGCTGCCGCTGGGGCGATTCCCGACGCCTTCGAACCTGCGTCAACGCTCACGGCATACACCGACGTGACCGAACGCGTCATCGTCAGAGTTCCGCACTGGGCAACATTCGGTTTCGACGTGTATTTCGGTCAGTTTCTCAGCGATGCACTCCTTCACCTACTGGCAAGACTACTGGTCATCGTTTGATGGCACGCCCAGTAGACATGGAATCCAAACGAAACCGCACCGATACAGGCCAAACGCTCCTGCTCAAGCTGCGCGACGCAACTCTGCTCGCGCCGTCGACCTATCGCGAAGCTGCCACCGCGGGCGGCGGCAATCGAGTGGCGTTCATTGTCGTCCTGACGGCCGCCCTGGGTTTCGGAATCGCAACGTTCCTGGGATCGCTGCTCGCCGGGTCTCCGATCACCGGATTCCTGGTGGGCATCATCCTCGAGCCGCTGGTCACGCTCATTGCCTGGATTGGAGGATCCACCCTGGCCTGGGCGATCGGCGCTCGCATGGCGACGGGTGGCGACAGGACCAGGGGGTTCTGGCCGGTGGCCCGTGCGCTGGCCTTCGCCCAGGCGCCAAATCTGTTGGGCGTGTTGGTAGCGCTCCCAGCGCCCTACCGTGGCGGAGTGTGGCTCATCGCAAGGATGTGGCTGCTGCTGTCCACATCCACCGCGCTGCGCGAGGCACTGGGACTGAGCGGAGCGCGGTGGTTCGTCACGTTGGTCTTCAGCGCAGCGGCCTACGCCGCGCTGTTGGTAGGGAGCTTTCGACTGCTTGCGGTCTTCGGCATCAGCAATGTGACCAGCCTCTCTGGCGGATTGGGTTGGTGATGCGGCATCTCAGCCCTAGCCGAAGAACCGTCCCGGCTTCCTCAGGCGCCTAACGGACGGCCTGAAATGCAAAGCAGACCTGCGAACGACGTTGATGTCCGCATCCTTCGGGCTCTGCGCCTGGATCAGTCCCTGTATGGCGAAATTGCCAAGCATGGAGCAGGTGGGCGCCAGGCACTCAAGGTAATCCTCATCACGGCTCTCTTTGTCGGGCTCTTGGAGGTCAATAGCTCCTGCTCCAGCATCTTCACGTCTTCGTCAGCGGACAGTCCGGACTCCCGGGTCTCCATCCTTCAGCTGTCGGTGCCATTCCTGGTCCCCGCCATCGCGCAGCTCGCAGCCTGGCTGACCTGGACGCTCCTGTTGTGGCTGATCGGAACTCGCCTGAGGCCACGGGAATTCCTGCCCCCATCGTTCCGGAACGTCGCGCGAGCGCTGGCCCTCGCCCAGGCGCCAATCCTCGTCGCTCCCGTGTTGATCCCCCTCAGCAACGTGCTCGGCAACGTCACCGCGCTGGTCCACGTGGAAGTCCCAGGCGATTCCGTCCAACTCCCCGGGTCCTGGTCAGCTGGCGTGATCAACGCCTGGGTGCTCGCCGGATCCTTCCTGGCCATGCGCGAGGTGTTACGACTCAGCAGCGCGCGAACGTTGCTTGCGCTCCTTTCCGCGGGTCTATTGATCGCGGCGCTCTTCGGAGCGGTCGTCGTCCTGATCAGCAGTGTCGCCGGACGCGAGGCCGTGGGGCTTTACGCCCTCTACCCGCCGGGCTTCAAGTCCGCCGCACTTTCGGCGCAAGACATTGCCTACAGATTCGACCTCAACCTCGGATTCCTTGGCTTCACCGACGGTCTCCTGTACTACCTATCCGTATCGGTTCTGCATCCGTTCGCAGCCGCCGGCGCTGCCTAGCACCCGCAGATTCCCCGCCAAACTGCTGATACCCGCCTCAAGAGCGGCAGCCATCGTGGCCGCCCATCCCCACCTCGACCCACCCAAGCGTCAGTGCAGGACACGTCCCGAGCCTGCCGCAGGGGGACCGAGTCGAACCGAGTCATCTTCTACCAGCGCCCGCTAAGACCCGTCGATCCCGACTGGTGCCAGTTCGAGGAAGGCGAGCCGCGAGCCGCCCGCGCCCTGCCCGTCGCCCAGGAGTTCCGCCTGCTCCAGGAGGTCAACAACCTCCGCATCCGGGTCGGCATCGAACCTGAGCGGTGGCTCAACGCCGACGAGCGAGTGCGCGCCCTCGATCGCCTGCGATCCGGCAAGGACATCAACCTCGCCAAACCAACCCGCGACCTCAGACTGCCATCGCAAACCGCCTTCAATCTGGCTCGTGGCGGACGCTCCATCGTCAAGCGCGACGAGACGACCGATCGCCTGATCTCGAAGAAAGAAAGAGGAAAACCGCGACACGACATCTTCGGCGACCGCTGGCGCAACTTATCGCTTGATCAACGCAACCAGATTGTCCGATTCATGCTCAACACCGACGACCCTGCAATCGTCCGACGCAAGGCGCTGGCCGAATGGGGCCTGAACGAGACGCAGGCAAAGGTCATTTCTGATCTCGGGCTGCCCAACGGCTACTCGAACCTGAGCGAAAAGGCCATCCGCAAGCTGCTGCCGCACCTAGAAAACGGTCTCGTCTTTTCCGACGCCGTTCAAGCCGCCGGCTACAAGCACCATTCGGATTTCCGCAGCGCCGAAGCCCATGCCTCGTTGCCCTACTACGGCCAGGTCCTGCAACGCGACGCGATCGGCGCGGACCACACCAAAGACCCTCAGATCCACGGCGAACCCGCCCGCTACCGTCGCTTCCCCAACCCCACCGTCCACATCGGACTCAACCAACTCAGACGCGTCGTCAACCGCCTCATCCGGGTCTACGGCAAGCCGGAAGACATCGTGGTCGAACTGGCGCGCGACCTGAAATGGGGCCGGAAGCGGAAGGAGGACTATCGGCGACGGCTCGAGCAAAACGAGAAGCGCAATCAGCAGTTCGAGGAGGACCTTCGGTCGGCGGGCCAGGAGTCCACGCCCTTCATCCGTCAGAAACTGCGCCTGTGGGAAGAACAAGGCCCGCCGCATGCGCGCGTCTGTCTGTACTCCGGACACCCGCTTTCCTTCGGGATGGTGGTATCCAGCCAGACTGAGATCGATCACATCCTGCCGTTCTCCCAAACACTCAACGACTCAATGGCCAACAAAGTCGTGTGCACAGTCCAAGCCAACCGCGACAAAGGCGATCGCTCGCCGTATGAGGCGTTCGGCAACAACCCGCCAGGCTATGACTACGAAGAAATCCTGGCCCGCGCCGCCACCCTCTCCGAGCTGCCCGACAACAAACGCTGGCGCTTCGAGCCTGATGCGATGCAACAGTGCCAGGAACATCGCGACTTCCTGGACCGCCAACTCAACGAAACGAGCTACTTGTCCAGGACCGCTTGCAAATTCCTGGCCCACCTCTACGACGAAAAGACCGAGGGCCGGCGGCGGGTGCGCGCCATCCCCGGCCATATGACATCGAAGCTCAGGCGCGGATGGTGCCTGGAAGGAATGCTGCGCGTAACGCCCGCTGGCGAGATCGTCCGCAAGCAACGCGATGACCACCGCCACCACGCTATCGACGCCTTCGTGGTCGCCAACACCACGCAGGGACTACTGCAACGGTTCGCTCAGGCCGCCGGAGCCAATTACAACGCCGAAGAGCGGCTGGACGCGGTTGCGAGTGAAGCGCCTCCTCGGGATGGATTCACCCGCGAAGACCTGCGGCCGTTCCTGGATCGCCTGGTGATCTCCTACAAACCCGACCACGGAACCCGCGGCCAACCCGGCCAGACCACCGGCCAACTGCACAACGAAACGGCCTACGGGCTGGTGGAACTCTCGAAGAACGGCGCGTCCGAGGTCGTCGTTCGCAAGCCGCTGACGGCGCTCAAGCGTAGCGACCTGGTACTGGTACCCGACGAGAAAGCCACGAAAGGTGTGCGGGATCTAGCACTGCGGGCAGCCCTGCTGAAGCTATGGGACGAAGTTGGGGCCAAGACCGCCGAATTCGCCGAGCGGGCGGCGACTGAAGGTGTACGAATCAACGGCCGGATTCAGCTTGTACGCCGCGTCCGGCTGCTCGACCAGCAGCGAGTCATCCCGATCCGCGACGTAACCGACAAGCCGTACAAGGGCTATCTACCAGGCGGCAACGAGTTCGCCGACATCTGGCATATGCGCGACGGAAGCTGGCGGACCGTCGCCGTTCCGACCTTTGACGCTAATCAACCCGAATTTGACATCGAGTTGTTCCGTCCGTCCGACAAGAAAACCAGCAGACCGGATCCCACAGCCAAGCGGCTAATGCGCCTGCATATCGACGACCTCGGGGCGCTGGGCAAAGAACAGAATCGCCGTATCGTGCGCCTACGCAAGATCACGAACGCCAAAGCTGGCGTATTTGTTGTTTTGGACGATCACAATGAGGCAAACGTCGCCGACCGAGTAGGTAAGGACCTGCGAGAGAGTCGCTACAGCGCCCGCCAACTCCAAAGACTCGGATTCCGCAAAGTCGGCGTCGACGAAATCGGCCGCGTCCTGGACCCGGGACCTTCTAAGAAATGATCGGCCGCGTCATCGAAGTCGCCAGCGAAGGCTGCTACCTCTCCCGCTACCGCGGCTTCATGACAGTGTCCAAGCAAGGCGTCGAACAGGGACGCGTTCCCTTGGACGACATCGGCGTGCTGCTCTGCAACGCCCACGGCCTCACCTACTCCAACAACCTGCTCACCGAACTGGCCAAGCGCGGCGTGGCCGTCGTCCTCTGCGGACCCAACCATGTGCCCGTGTCCTGGCTCTGGCCGCTGGACGGCCACCACGTCCAGGCCCTGCGCATGCGCCGCCAGTTGGAAGCCTCCAAGCCGCTCGGCAAGCGACTCTGGCAAACCATCGTGCGGGCCAAGATCGCCCAGCAGCGGAACGTCCTGGAGCTGCTGCAAGCGCCTGGCGATGACTTCCCGGAGCTGGCCCGCAAGGTGCGTTCCGGCGACCCTGACAACGTGGAAGCCCAGGCGGCCCGCCGCTACTGGCCCCGGCTCTTCGGCCCCGACTTCCGCCGCGAACGCTTCGGCGCGTCGCCCAATCCATTCCTGAACTACGGCTACACCATCCTGCGCTCCGCCGTCGCCCGCGCCATCGTCTCCTCTGGCCTCCACCCCTCCCTGGGCGTCCACCACCACAACCGCACCAACCCCATGTGCTTGGTGGACGACCTGATGGAACCCTTCCGCCCCCTGGTGGATTGCACCGTCGTCCAGCTGGTCATCGAGGGCTACGCCGAGGTCACCCCCACCACCAAGCGAGCGCTTAGCGGCGTGCTCACCATCGACCTCGCCACCCAGCGCGGCACCACCCCGCTGGCCACCTGCATCGAGCGCGCCGCCCAATCCCTGGCCCAGTCCTACCAGGAAGGCCAGCCGTCCCTGGTCTTCCCCGATCGTCCCCTCATCGACGCCCTCCAGGCCGCCAGTTGAGGAACGCGCCGTGCTCTCCGGCTATCGGCTGATGTGGATGCTGGTCATGTTCGACCTGCCGGTGATGACAAAGCCCGAACGCCGCGCTGCCGCCAAGTTCCGCATGTTCCTGCTCGACCAGGGGTTCCAGATGTGCCAGCTATCGGTTTACTTGCGCTTCTGCGCCGGCAAGGAGCAATCGCAGGTCTTTACCCGGCGTGTCCAGCGCGCCTTGCCCGCCGCCGGCAACGTCCAAATCCTCTACTTCACCGACAAGCAGTACGAGAACATCGTCAGCTTCGACGGGCCGCGTCGCCGGCGCGCCAACCAAAATCCGCAGCAGTTCACGCTGTTCTGAGGCCGTCGCGCCCGTTTCTTACCACCCGAAGCGGCCCTCCGCCCGCCGATCCGAACCTGTTACGGGCCGTTGCCGGCGGGCGGAGTAGTTTAGCCGATGGGAGATCGGGGACCAGCCGCAACTCACCGCCGTCGTGATCGGCCCGAACGTCTAGTTTAGCCGATGGGAGATCGGGGACCAGCCGCAACAACACCTGCATGGCGGAGGTCTCGACCTGAGTTTAGCCGATGGGAGATCGGGGACCAGCCGCAACCAACTGGCCGTTGCACCAAATCGTGACAACAGTTTAGCCGATGGGAGATCGGGGACCAGCCGCAACTGTCTCCTGGGCGCTGGCTGCAGGCGTAGAAGTTTAGCCGATGGGAGATCGGGGACCAGCCGCAACTTACGCACAATATGTACGCCGATACCGCTAGTTTAGCCGATGGGAGATCGGGGACCAGCCGCAACTTACGCACAATATGTACGCCGATACCGCTAGTTTAGCCGATGGGAGATCGGGGACCAGCCGCAACGCTACTCCCTCGTGGGCTACTGGACGATGTAGTTTAGCCGATGGGAGATCGGGGACCAGCCGCAACATGGTCTTGAGCGGACCGCCCGCTGCCGGGAGTTTAGCCGATGGGAGATCGGGGACCAGCCGCAACATGGTCGGCGGCAGTAAGGCGCGCGGCAGGAGTTTAGCCGATGGGAGATCGGGGACCAGCCGCAACCGAATCTGCCCGGCCCAGCGGGCCATGAAAGTTTAGCCGATGGGAGATCGGGGACCAGCCGCAACAGGTCGTGCCGGCGGCCGCAAGGCTTCCGAAGTTTAGCCGATGGGAGATCGGGGACCAGCCGCAACCGGAAGGCCAAGGGAGAGCCTCGAGACCCCAGTTTAGCCGATGGGAGATCGGGGACCAGCCGCAACTTTGCGATCTACGACCCGCGCCAGGCGGAAGTTTAGCCGATGGGAGATCGGGGACCAGCCGCAACTGATCCTTGGCACGGAAGGTGGCACCTATTAGTTTAGCCGATGGGAGATCGGGGACCAGCCGCAACTGGGCGCAGATGCGAACGGAGGTCGAGGACAGTTTAGCCGATGGGAGATCGGGGACCAGCCGCAACTCAGCTTGGTCGGGGAACTGCCCAAGCACGAGTTTAGCCGATGGGAGATCGGGGACCAGCCGCAACTCTCTCAAAAGGTAGAATATATTGATATAGCACCGATCATGCGGTCTATAATTTGATAATTTGCACTGGATCTTTACGACAATATCCGAGCTGAAGAATACACCACACTTGACTTCATCTTAGCCCCCCCGATATTAGCTAGTATCGCATCTATGAAATTGGTCTTCAATTCCCACATGCAAGTGCATATCTCAGCATTCCTAATGCCGGCTTTGCTGTGCAACACACTAAGCGAGAATGCGTCAGCCACTCGGCTAGAACCAGCCTATAATTGGCTCACGCTGACGAGTCGCATCCCTCGAAGAGGATCCCCCCATGTTCGTCATCATCGCCCCCATCCAGATCAAGGACGGCTACAAGGACCGCTTCATCGAAGAAATGATCGGCGACGCCCGCGGCTCCGTGAACGACGAACCCGGCTGCCTCCAATTCGACGTCATCCAGGACGCCAACGACCCCAACCGCATCTGGCTCTACGAAATCTACGTCGACGAAGACGCCTTCAAGGCCCACACCCAGGCCCCCCACTTCATCAAGTGGCGCGACGCCACCGCCGACTGGACCGAGGACTCCGGCCTACAGGGCGCCGGCCTCGGCGCCACCAACATCTGGCCCCCCGACGACGAGTGGAAATAACGCCAGGCCAGCAACGACCTGAATAGACATCCTTCGCACCCCACGAGCAACGGAGCACCTTGACATCACGTTCTGCTGATGCTTTGATGCCTCCATGCGAACCACCCTCACCCTTGACGACGACCTCGCCGACGCCCTCAAGCAGCAGGCCAAGCTGCTGGACGTCCCGTTCAAACAAGTCGTCAACGACACTTTGCGCCGCGGCCTCGCACCGGAAGCCCCCCAGGATCGGCCCGTCTTTCGTGTCCGACCATTCCGCGGCGGTTTCCGGCCGGGTATCGACCCCCTGAAGCTCAACCAGCTCAACGACCAGCTCGAGGTCGAGGCCTTCCTCGAAAAGCATCGGAAGCTCACCGAAGAGCACCGGGAGTGATCGTTCCCGACGTCAACCTCCTGCTCTACGCCCATGACGAAGCGGCGCCCCGGCACCCCGCGGCTCGGCGCTGGTGGGAATCTCTGGTCAACGGCGCCGAGCGTGTCGGCGTTCCCTGGGTCGTAGCCATCGGATTCGTGCGTCTGGCGACTCACCCCTCGGTACTCGTGCATCCCATAGCCACGGCGCGGGCCGTGAACTACGTGGACCAGTGGTTCCGCTTTCCCCATGTCACGCCGTTAAACCCCGGCCGGCAGCACCTCACCCTCGTGCGCCACGCACTTCACGCCGCCGGCGTTGGCGGCAACCTGGCCACCGACGCCCACATGGCCGCCCTCGCCATCGAATACCAGGCCGAACTCCACACCAACGACACCGACTTCAGCCGCTTCCCCGGTCTCCGCTGGCGTAACCCCCTCTAGCCACGGCCGGCAGTCCACGTCAGGCCCCAAAGCAGAGTCAGCGCGGGCTTCCGACCGCATCACCGATGCACAACCCACGCGGTGCTACGCTGCCGACTCGCTAGAAAATACCCCCGACATCAGAAAAGGCCCGTCGCGTGTCCCCCATCGGCTGGATCCGCGAAACCCTCGCCGACCACCAGGAACGCCAGGAAGAAAAACGCCAGGCCCGCGAGCAGGAAAAGCAGCGAAAACTGGCCATCCGCCAGCGCCAGCGCCAGGCCCAACAGCGCGCCCTCCGCCTTGAACTCCAGCGCCGCGACAACATCATCGCCATCCTCGACGACAACAAGCTCCCCCAGGTCGACTGGTCCCACCACCAACCCCTCCCCTTCAAATTCCTCAAGAGCGAACACCTCATCTACGTATTTCCCAACGTCGGCTACGCCGAACAGCGCATCAAGCGCGAAATCGTCGGCCGCTCCGCCGGCACCAGCGTCCGCGTAGCTAGGGGCGTCTCCGTCCGCGTCGGCCAATCCCGCGGCACCCCTGTCGAGCGCGACGAAATCGTCCACCGCGGCGTTGGTGTCATGGCCGTCACCACCAAGCACCTCTACTTCGCAGGCGAACGCACCTTCCGCATCCGCTTCAGCCGCATCGTTTCCGTTCAGGCCATGCGCGACGCCGTCGAAGTCACCCGCGACCGCGTCAGCGGCCTCTCCGAGTACTTCATCCTCGACGACGCCGACATCCAATTCGCCGCCGACCTCATGCAATCCATCCCCGCCCTCGAACTCCCCCGCCGCCCAGAAACCCACGACCCCGACAACTACCACCTCCTCACCTTCGACATCAACGGCGACGACCTGGCCTGAATCCCGCCAGACTCGAATGTCTTCGTGGGGCCGGCTTCTAACCGGCGGCTTCCGATCCTGGCCGCCCGTAAACCCGCTCGTGCTGAGCCGGGCCAGAGTCTCTCGGCGGCCCGTCTCGAGCCGCAAAGCCCCCAACAACCAACGCTCCCGGCCCGCCCGGTCCCCCAGGAATCTTCGTTGGGGCGGCGTCGGAGACCCGCCGTCTTCAGCTTCATCCCGTCATCCCGGCCTCTCCCAGCCGAGCCCCAACACCCTCCCCACCCCGTTCATAGTGAGCCCACGGCCCGTCCCCGCCGCCGCGCTTCGCAAGATCGAGTACCACGACCTCTACAGCCTCAACCTGCCCGACTGCGAGCCCGCAACGTGAGCCGCTTCCGATTCGGATCCGGCGACATTCCCACCCGATCTCAACGCCGCCGTACCGATCCAGCCCCAATGACTCTGAGAATGGCTTACCCGAGCTAGCCGGGCACTGCGAGTCGGCAGTCACAGTCGCTATCGGAATCGTTATCTGCCCCCGCTCCGAGATTCGCATGCCGCAGCTCGTATGGATTTCAAAACACACCGCTCCACTGGAATCATCGGCGTGGGTTCCGGTCAGGCTGTCCTGAGCTTGGCGAATAGTCCGCCCTGGGCTTGTCTCCGCGGCCGGCAGAGAGACCACGACGGGTCGAGCCGAACGAACCCCCGGGCACTCCAGCTGGCCAGCCCGTCGACCGGCTCGTGCCCTTGCACCAGGTTCGATTTCGTGCGGTGAGTCCAGCGATTAGCCATCCGAAGCCTGGTGGGCCTCACGCCTTTCTCACTGGACACATCGGGCCGGAAACTGGAAACATCGGCCTGACCGGGCGGACACATTCCCGTCATCCCCGCGTCCCCGGAAATCTGTCCTGAGCCTGCCGAAGAAGGGAATCCCGGCCTTCCCTCCGTGCCCCGTCCCGACCGGGACGTACCGCCGAAAACTGAACACCTCACCCGCCAAAGTGAACACATTCGGCCGGAAAGTGAACACATCCGCCTCCAAAACTGAACACCTCGCCCCAACCGGCTGAACACATCCCACACCACGCTCCCCCACCCTCCGGGCTGCCATCCCTCGTCATCCGGGCGTCTCCGGCCTGGGCCCGGCGGCGGTTGCCGCCGGGCCGCGGCCGCCTTGCAACCCGCGCCCCCGATCCCCCTTTCTTCTCTCACCGCACACTCCGCTCCACACACTCCTTCTTCCGCCCCGCACACCAGCCCCAAGCCCGCCACCCCGCCCCGGCCTTGATCGTCGTATTCACGTGGTGTACAATCTGCGACACCCCGGCAGCCTGTCCCTCGGAGCTCCTCGGTCACATGCGCCTCGCCCGCCTGCCCTACCTCCTCTACGGCGTGCTGTCGCGCCTCATCCGGCCCGGCCGGCGCCGGCGCACGGCGACCCCGCGGCCCAGCCGCCGTCGACCCCTGCCGTCAACCCGCTCCGCCGCCACCCTGGCATCCAGCCCCCCGCCGCTTGCCACGACAACTCGCCGCGTGGCCCCAAAATCCGCCCAAACTGGCGCTCGGCGGCCCGAACCCCCTCTGGGGGTTCGGG
>JAPOWQ010000050.1 GCA_026707585.1 Chloroflexota bacterium
AGAGGCAGGTTCGGCCGTCCCCGGCCGAAACCGGTGAGGGGTCTTCCGGGCACCCACCGTCGGACTACCCTGAGCGCTCCTGTCGCAGTGGGTCCTCTCGCGGATCACAACTCAAGACCTAACCACTACTCGCCGCTCGTCTGTCCGCCCGCATTCGCCGCCCGCGCGCTAACCCCCAGCACGCCCAGGAACCCTTCCGAATCCACATGGTCGAAGTCCCCCACGCCTTCCATGCTGGACGCGTCACTATAGAGCGAATGCGGCGCGTCCTCCGCTCCCGCGAACTGCGCGTGCCCGCGGTACACGTCCACGTGCACCGTGCCCGTCACCAGCCGCGTGAACTCGCCAACGGCCCGCCGCAGCGCCGTGCTCGCCAGGTCATACCAGTACCCCTCGTAGATCTGCCGCCCCAGCGCCCCTGACAGCGAGTCGAACACCGGCCGTGCCCGTCGATCCAGGATCAACTGCAGCAGGTACTCGTACGCGCTGCCCAGCAGTTCCATGCCCGGCGCCTCATACACCCCGCGCGACTTGATCCCCACGAACCGATTCTCCACCGTGTGCAGCCCGATTCCGACCCCGTTCGCCCCGCCAATCGCGTTTGCCCGCTCAAAAACCTCCAGCAGCGAAATCTCGTCCCCATCCATCGCCACCGGCACGCCCGCCTCAAACCGGAACGACACCCGTGTCGACTCGTCCGGCGCGTCCTGCGGATACACCCCCATCTCCGGCTCCACGAACTGCGCGTGCGTGCTCAGCTCTTCCAGCAGACCGGCCTCGTGCGTCAGCCCCAGCAGGTTCGCGTCCGTCGAGTACGGCTTGTCCAGCGTCGCCCGGATCGGAATATCCTCCGCTTCGCAATACGCGATCATCTCGCGCCGCCCCGGAAACTGCTCCAGGAAACTCGGGTCGCGCCACGGCGCATACACGTGCACGCCCGGCGCCAGCATGTTCGTCGCAAGTTGAAACCGGACCTGGTCGTTGCCGCGCCCCGTGGCTCCGTGACTCAGCACCGTGAGCCCGCGAGCCGTCAACTCCGGCAGGATCGCCGCCACCGTCGCGTAGCGCGCGATGCCGGTCGTATTCCAGTAGCCGCCCTCGTACTTCGCCTGCGCCTGGATCACCTCCAGCCCGGCCTGCGCCAGCGCTTCGCGGGCATCCGCGATCACCGCCTCCTGCGCCCCGGCCACGCGCATGCGCTCGGCCACGTCGTTGATGTCGTCTTCGTCCGGCTGCCCCAGGTCCGCCGTCAGCGCCACCACGCCCACGCCTTCCTCCACCAGCCAGCGCGTCGCCGTGCAGCTATCCAGTCCACCCGACACCGCCGCCCCAATCGTCGTCCCCGCCAGGTCCTCAATCCGCACAAAGCCCCTCCCGCCACAAAAACCTGCGCGAGCCTACCCCCTCACCCCCCGTCCCCGCCCCTCCCGTATCCCGTAGGGGTTCCCCTTGTGGGCACCCTCTTCTCCGCGCCGTCCTCGACTTGCTCACCAACCTCGACTGGCACACTGACCACGGTCCAGACATTTCTTCTGGCCGCCAAGCGCCAACATCGAGCGATCATCAACTGGAAGGTGGCTGATCCTGACGTGCCACAAGTACGAAATCATCTTGTACTGGAGCAGGGAAGACTGCGCATTTGTCGCCGAGGTGCCCGAACTTCCAGGCTGCGTCGCTCATGGCGACACCCAGCAGGCGGCCTTGCGGAACGTCAATCAGGCGATGGACCTCTGGCTCGATACCGCACGAGAATTTGGAGACCCCATCCTTCAACCGAAGGGCGAGCGCTTGACCTTGGCGTGACGCGGCCCGAGGGATCGGCTCCCGAAGCGTTGAGCAACGGCTGTCGCGCTCATTGCCTGGATTCGACTATAGTCTATAATAGACTAGTCTGAGCTTCATTTCGGAGACTCGGTGATGGATCGCTCGCTATCGCAACGCACCTGGACGGTCGCCGAGGCCAAGGCGAAGCTGTCCGAAGTCCTGCGACTTGCGGAGGAAGAGGGACCTCAGCGCATTGGCCTGCGGCGGCCCTTTGTCGTCCTGCCCGAGCGCGTGTGGCGGGAGCAATCGCCTCCCGAGAAACCCATGGGCCAATGGCTGATCGAAAATATGCCGCGCGGGACAAATCTTGAGATTCCTGACCGCCATGCCGATTCCCACCGTGAGATCCCGTTCGCCGACTGGGACGACGCCGACTGGGGCGTTGAGTGAGCGGCTTCCTTCTCGATACGAACGTCGTGTCGGAGATGACGAAGCACCGTCCCAGCCCTCGGGTTATCGCCTTCTTGACTCATCAGACCGATCTCTGGCTGTCGTCCCTCGTGGTGCACGAGCTGGAGTTTGGGCTACATCTCACGCCGCCGGGACGCCGCCGCGAACGGCTGCGGGCGGATCTGTCGCGGTTTCTTGGAACCTACGCGCACCGGATTCTTGACCTCGATCGTGCGAGTGCGGATTGGGCGGCCCGGCTTCGGGCGGATGCCGTTCGTTCAGGACGTCCGGCAGACCTCGCGGACATGCTCATCGCCGGCACGGCACTGGCCCACAACCTCGTGGTTGCCACCCGTAACGTCAGGGATTTCGAGGGCGTCAACGTCGCGGTAGTCAACCCCTGGAACTACGCCTGACCGCCCTCGTCGCAGCAATCATTGACTCGGCTGCTCTGGCATCGCCCGGAAAACCAGGTTGGCGTCAGGGTGTTCAGGGCCACTGCTCCCGGATTATGTGAAGCTATCTCCTGGCGATTGGTCGATGACGTTCGCCACCTGGGAAGAGATTCTCTCCCTGCGGAGACCTTTGCGTAACTCCGCCTCGACCTCGAGAGCGGGGCGGCTCTTCACCCTCTCCAAGGGGAGAGGCAGGTTCGGCCGTCTTCGGTCGAAACCGGTGAGGGGTCTTCCGGGCAACCACGCTCGGGTTACGCAGAGGTCTCCTCTGGAAGAAGGTTGGGGTGAGGGTCTTCCGGGGCAACCATCTCTGAGGTTATGCAAAGGTCTCCTGCGGCAGGGGCTTTGACCCTTGACTTAGGACACAGCCGCCTCGATCCGCGCCAACTCCCCCGGCAACCAATCCGCATACCGCAGCTTCCCTCGCTCCGGGTCCGGCTCCGGCAACCCCGCCTCCGCCAGCTCCTTCCGTAGCGGGTGCTCGCCCCGCTCCAGCGGAAAGTCCACCCGCGACCGGCTGAAGTGCGAGACCCAGGCCCCGTCCATCATCTCCATCACGGCCCGGCCTTCGATGCCGCTGCACTCGTGCTCCCGGTCCTCGTCCAGCACCCGCACCGTTTCTTCCGCCATCCACAGGTCGCCGCCTGCGTGGTCGTAATAGTCGTGCCCGTGCAGATACCGGTCCTCGTCGGCCAGCTCGTACTTCTCCCACGGCGTGTCGTCCACCACCTCGTCGCGTCCGCGCCGGATGAACAGCTCCCGCGAGTTGTACAGGCACACAGCCCCGTCCTCGCCGTAGATCTTGACGTGCACCCAGCCGCTGTCCGGCTGGCTGCGCCGGTGCATTTCGGCAAAGGCCGTCAGGCCGCCATCGAACTCGTAGATCGCCGAAATATGCTCCCCCGCCAGCAACCCGAACCCGTAGGACCCCTCCACGATGTCCGCCGCCGTGGTCGGCCGTCCGCCCGTCACGCAGGTCGCCAGCACGCTGCGCGCATGGCCCGCGTACCGGCGCGCGCCGTTCAGCATGTGCGTGCCGATATTCAGCATGTCGTAGCCGCCGTAGTAGCCCTTGCCCCGGATCTTGATCGTCGTCAGCGGCCCAATCTCGCCCGCGCTGATCAGCCGGTCGGCCACGTTAAACGTCGGCGTCGTCCGCATCTGGTGATGAATCGCCAGCCGCGTCCCGTTCTGCTCGGCCAACTCCTGCATCCGGTCCGCGTCGGTCAGGCTCGTCGCCATGGGCTTCTCGACGATCACCGCCTTCGGCGCCCGGTGCTCCAGCACCCCGATCGTCAGCGGCGCGTGCAGGTCGGTCCGCGTCGGAATGTTGACGATGTCCAGGTTCTCCTGGTCCAACATCGCCCGATAGTCGTCGTACGTGCGCTCCACCCCAAACTCTGCGGCGGCCGCCCCCAGCCGTTCCGGGTCCACGTCGCACAGCGCCGCAACCTCCACCCGCGGATGCAACATATACGCCCGCGCCTGGCTCAACCCCCGCGGCCCAACGCCCAGGAACCCAACTCGGTACGTAGTCATGGCCCTACCCCGTAACACGACCTACCGTTAGTCCGGCACCGTAGCAGACCGCCGCGCCCTCCGATCACCGTCGCCCTCACCGTAGGGGCGCCCCTTGTGGGTGCCCTCTTCGCCCCTGATCGCCGTCGCCGTCCGTGTAGGGGCGCCCCTTGTGGGTGCCCTCTTCGCCGTCGGCGTCGCAACCCTCGAGGGCTCCTGCTCGAAAAGGAGGTCGCGCCACGCCCATTCCAGTGAATTCGTCCAATCGAGAAACCGACGTACCCTGAGCCTCCGAATCCCAATATCCGCAAGACCGACTTTGACCCCGTGAGCGCCGGCCGCGAAGCCTTCGTCGGCTTCGATTCCGCCTGGGCGGGCAACGCCCCCGGCGGCATCGCGTCAGCGACGTTCTCGCAAGAGAGTCTTCTTGAGACCCGCCTGCCGGAACCCGCCGGCTTCGACAACGTGGCCAAGATCGTCGAAGAGCTTGCATCCACCCACGACTACGTTCTCGTTGCGATTGACCAGCCGACCGTCGTGCCCAATCAGACGGGCTGTCGGCCCGTTGAAAGGGTCGCGGCGTCGTTCATTTCTCGCCTCGGCGGAGGTGTGCAACCCGCCAATCAAGGCAAGACCAAGAGTGGACGGACGATGCAAAGCAAGGTCGAGATGTTTGGACCGGAGGCGCCAATCTGGCGATTTCTCAGGCGGCTCGATGCGGTGCAGAATCCACCAAGTGCCAGGACCGCCACCAGCGGACGTCATCTCGTTGAAGTCTTCCCCGCCCTCGCCCTGCCGGCCCTGGAACCCGCAATCCTCGAACGCAAGCGCGCGGCCCGCTACAACCCGGCGAATCGCAGAAGGTTCTCACTCCCTGACTGGAGACCTTTGCACAACTCCCTTGATCTTGTGATTGCGGCCGCTCTTAATCCCTCTCCTGGAGGAGAGGGTTGGAGCCTGCCCCGGACTCGATCCGGGGGTGAGGGGTCTTCCGGGCAACCACCCCCGGGTTACGCAAAGGTCTCCTTGAGAGAGAGATCTGGGGTGAGGGTGGCTGTCGCCCGTAGCAACCATGTCTGGATGGAGCAATCTCAGTCCCCGCGCGCGCTCCTCCCGACATTGTTAGAGACGTGTTGGCTCAGCGGCCGCAACCACCAGGTGCCCGGACTTCGGTTGCCTCGCCGCCTCAATCCTCGCCAACTCCCCGGGCAACCAATCCCCATACCGCAGCTTCCCCCGCTCCGGGTCAGGCTCCGGCAGCCCCGCCTTCGCCAGTTCCTTGCGCAGCGGGTGCTCGCCCCGTTCCAGCGGAAAGTCCACCCGCGACCGGCTGAAGTGCGAGACCCAGGCCCCGTCCATCATCTCCATCACGGCCCGGCCTTCGATGCCGCTGCACTCATGCTCCCGGTCCTCGTCCAGCACGCGCACCGTCTCCTCCGCCATCCACAGGTCGCCGGTTGGGTGGTCGTAGTAGTCGTGCCCGTGCAGGTACCGGTCCTCGTCGGCCAGCTCGTACTTCTCCCACGGCGTGTCGTCCACAACCTCGTCGCGCCCGCGCCGGATGAACAGCTCCCGCGAGTTGTGCAGGCACACCGCCCCGTCCTCGCCGTAGATCTTGATATGCATCCAGCCGTTGCCCGGCTCGCTGCGCCGGTGCATTTCCGCAAAGGCCGTCAGGCCGTTCTCAAACTCGTACAGCGCCGAAATGTTCTCGCCCGCCAGCAGCCCGAAGCCATAGGAGCCCTCCACGATGTCCGCCGCCGTGGTTGGGCGTCCGCCGGTCACGCAGGTGGCCACCACGCTGCGCGCATGGCCGGCGTACCGGCGCGTGTCGTTCAGCATGTGCGTGCCGATATTCAGCAAGTCGTAGCCGCCGTAGTAGCCCTTGCCTCGAATCTTGATCGTCGTCAGCGGCCCGATCTCGCCGGCGTTGATCAGCCGGTCCGCCACGTTGAACGTCGGCGTCGTCCGCATCTGGTGGTGAATCGCCAGCCGCGTCCCGTTCGCCTCGGCCAACTCCTGCATCCGGTCCGCGTCGGTCAGGCTGGTCGCCATCGGCTTTTCGACGATCACCGCCCTCGGCGCCCGGTGCTCCAGCACCCCGATCGTCAGCGGCGCGTGCAGGTCGGTCCGCGTCGGAATGTTGACGATGTCCAGGTTCTCCTGGTCCAACATCGCCCGATAGTCGTCGTACGTGCGCTCCACCCCAAACTCTGCGGCGGCCGCCCCCAGCCGTTCCGGGTCCACGTCGCACAGCGCCGCAACCTCCACCCGCGGATGCAACATATACGCCCGCGCCTGGCTCAACCCCCGCGGCCCAACCCCCAAAAACCCCACTCGGTACGTAGTCATCGCCACACCCCATAACACGACCGACCGCTAATCCGGCACCGTAGCAGACCGACTCTCTTCCGCCGCCGTCGCCGCTTTCGAGAGCTTGGGCGTAGGGAGTAGATTGCGCGACAAGCGTCCTATACGCCTCGTGTTCCCGAAAACCTGACGGACCTTGAGCTATCGAATCCCCAAGTCCCCTAGACCGACGGCGACGCCGTGAGCCCCGGCCGCGAAGCCTTCGTCGGATTCGATTCCGCCTGGGCGGGCAAGGCCCCCGGCGGTATCGCCTCAGCGACGTTCTCGCAAGATCGTCTTGTTCACACCCGCCTGCCGGAACCCGCCGGCTTCGACCACGCGGCCGCGATCATCGAAGAGCTCAAGTCCACGCACCACTACGTTCTCGTTGCGATTGACCAACCAACCATCGTGCCCAATCAGACGGGCAGTCGACCGGTCGATAGAGTCGCGGCGTCACTCGTATCTCGCCTCCGTGGCGGTGTACAACCCGCCAATCAGGGCAAGACAAAGAGTGGACGGACGATGCCAAGCAAGGTCCGGATGTTCGGTCCGGAGGCGCCTATCTGGCAGTTCCTCCGACGGATCGATGCAGTACAGAACCCACCGCAGTCCAGATCGGCCGCAAGCGGACGTCACGCCATCGAGGTCTTCCCCGCGCTGGCCCTGCCAGCCCTGGAACCGGCAATCCTCGAACGCAAGCGCGCGGCCCGCTACAACCCCGCCAATCGCAGAAGGTTCTCCCTCTCTGACTGGCGCCTTGTCGCCCGTGCCGCCAGTCGCCACGCCGCCGCGCTGCGCTTAACTGCCCTCTCCGAGTGGGCCCACGATCTAGCTGAGATTCCGAAGCCCACCAAGACCGACCAGGACTGCCTCGACGCCGCCATCTGCCTGATCGTCGCGCTGCACTGGCGCCGTGCCCCACGCAACCAGGCAACGGTCATCGGCGATGCCCAATCCGGCTACATGGTCTCCCCCGTCACCCCCGCAACCCGCGCCATCCTCCAGTCCGCGGCAACCAAGCGCGGCGTACCCATGGATATGCCCTGGTAGCAGCGCCCCTCGATGCACCACATTCACAGGTAAACAACCCCGTCCATCAGCCGCGGGATCCCCTGATCTGGCAGGCAGAGAAATCCGCTTCCTCAGCGCCGTGCTCGTCATCCTCGACACGCCTCGCAAAGATCACCTCGGCGGCTTCGGCAACGAATGGGTCCGCACCCCCAAGCTCGACACCTTCGCCGCGCAGGCCGCCCACTGCTCCCGCGCCCTCCTCCGACTGCCGCCCCCGCCATTCCTCGCGGCCCGGCCGAACCGCGGTCACCGCCGATCGCCCTTTGTGCTAACGAACCGTGCCTTCTCTAGTCGCCAAAGCAAGGCCCGCCCCGCCCCCAAATCACCGTCGCCCTCCGTGTAGGGGCGCCCCTTGTGGGTGCCCTCCGCGGTCTTAGAACCGTGCCATTCCCCGCCTCCCGCTCGCCGCACCGGCGAAAAAACACCCCGGCCACCCCGTTCACCCACGCATCCCGACCTTGCCACCCCTCCGACCTCGTCCCCTTCCCGCTGGGCCCATCCTGGGCCTGCCTAAAGACCTGCCTTGAGCCCCATATCCAGCGCCCAATCCCTCCGCAGTCTATAGAGCTGCTTCCCACTGGAGTCTCCGGCTGGAGAGGTGGAGCTTCCTCAGGACTCGATCTGCGACTCGTGCGACTTCGCCGGAAGCCAGTAAGCGGTTTAGCGCTCATCCGCTCGATCAGAGCTTTGAAATTCGGACCCCTGAACTTCAGAAACGCGAGCGTTGTATACGAGCCGCTCTCTCCGACGACGATGTACGGCAGTACGCACACTCCCGAAATTACCGAGAAGCACAGGGCCAGATACTCCGCACTCGCTGCCCACCTGACATTGATAATTCACGGTCCCTGCAGAGCCCACTCCTCTCGCTCGAATGCCGTCTTGTCGGTCATCAAATACACTTCGTCGCTTTGCGCGAGCATACCCAAAGGCGATTCCTTACGGTCATGGCCAACCGGCTACACCGACCCAATCCAGTTTAGAAGTCACCGCGCCCTGACAGCAGCACCCGTCCTCTGACGGCGTTTCACGCACGAAGATTCCGAAGCACACAGAGGCGACCGCAAGATAACCATAAGGCACCTACATCGGAGACTTAGCCTATCTACCGATCTCTGAGCCACAATTCTGCTGCCTGCTACCATTGACCGATCTTAGTCATCGGACATTCGCCGTTGTCCAATACCCCAAAGACAGACAGCATCAAGCTTACCGATCCTGAACAACGCTTGTGGCACGACGTTGCTGACGGAGTGCCGAGCGTTCTCGGTGACGACGATCCGCGAAAGCTCAAGTCGCCCGAAGACTGGGGACAAGACCGAGTGATTCGTGCATCCGTCCTAACAGAACTGCTTACCAAGATCGATGCGGCACAAACCCCTGCCCTGAAAAGGGTGAACATACGGGGTGCCTTTGTAAAGGGTGAGCTTGACTTCAGTCATATCGAACTCTCGATTAGCTTACGCTTCGAGAAGTGTATCTTCGATGGCCTAATAAAGTTGCAGACGGCTCGGATGGCGTCATTCGAGATGTCTAAGTGCGTGCTACCATCGGTCATAGCAGACGGCGCAAGCTTCAATGGCCACTTCGAAGTAACACGATCCGTAGTGTACTATGGTCCTCTAGTACTTGTCGGTGCGTCCGTGAGGAATTCAATCAATTTATCAGGGTCTAGAATCGACGGCAGCAATGGCATATCAGTTTTTGCTGTTAGTGTAGAAGTCGGCAGCAGCCTCTTCATGCGTGATAGCTTTCACGCAAAGGGCGAAGTGCAGTTCACTAGCGCCACAATTAGAGGTTACTTGGATTGCTCAAGCTCCCATATTGAGAATGAAAAGGGAACCTCGCTAATGGCGGATAATATCGACATTAGCGGCAATGTCAACCTTTCGAATGGATTTAAGTCTAGTGGCGAAGCTCGACTTCTCAATGCTCACATCGGAGGTCAGCTGTCCTTCTCTGGAGCCACGTTCTCCTCCGAAAGTGGTAAAGCCCTCAGTGCCGACGGTGCCAGGGTCGATGGCGACCTTTTCTTTCATGAGGGGTTCCGAGCTGAGGGTGAAGTGCGAATCCCGGGCGCGCAGATTGGCGGTCAACTCGTCTGTTCCGGTGCGAGATTTAATAACGCAAAGGGCATCGCGCTCCATGGTCAGGAGTTGGTAGTACGAAATTCTGTAATTCTCGGTGCAGGCTTTTTCGCCCATGGCGAGGTTCGCTTCCTAGGCGCGCAGATCAGAAATGGACTCACCTGCGCCTCCGCAACTTTCAAGAGTCCAGAGACGGTTGCTCTTGCAGCTGACGGAGCACAGATTGGAGGCAGCGTCTCGCTTGACAAGTCCTCAGAATGCTTCGGTCAAGTGAGAATGGTGGGCGCCTCAATTGGCTCGCTACGTATTTCTCGGACTTCATTAATTAATCCGAGGGGAGACGCACTATCCCTAGACTATGCCAAAATAGACGGGGCGCTCCTTCTCCGCCGAGGATTTTACGCGCATGGAGTCGTTCGACTGACTGGGGTGACAGTCGCAAGCCATCTCGATTGCACTGGTGGAAGATATGAGAAGCCAGACAATAACAGTAATGCGCTAATCGTAGATGGGGCGGACATTCGGGGTGACGTCTATCTCGCGAAGGGATTCAATAGTGTAGGTGTGGTGCGCCTGTTGGGTGCACGAATCGGAGGAAAACTCTCATGCTCGGGCGGTCGCTTCCACAACCCAGGAAACATTGCGATAGCAGCTGACGGAACCGAAGTGACAGACAGTGTCCTCCTCAGCTCCGGTTTTCAGGCCAACGGAGCAGTTCGACTAGCAGGCGCACAGGTCGGACAAGACCTTGCATGCGCCGGCGGCAGAATTGACCACGCTGGGCTAGACGCGCTAGTCGGAGACAATATGCGCGTCAAGAATAACGCACTCCTAAATGCCCAATTCTTTGTCATCGGATCAGTTAGTTTGAAAAACGCATACATCTCTGGACAACTATCCTTTACAGACTCAACTATCTGCAATCCAAATGGCTATGCAATCATCCTTCAAAGCGCGCGATCAGACTCACTGTGGTTGCGCGGTTCAGAACTACAACTACAAGGAAGGGTTGACCTTCGATCATCAAGCGTGCGTGTTTTGGCGGACGAACCTGCCGAACTAGTAAGCAGCGGGGGAATCAGTGGAATCGACTTGGACGGTCTCGTCTACGAACACATTTCTCCAGACTCGCCGAGTGATGCACATACCCGTCTAGAGTGGCTTAGTCTTCAGCCAGCTGGATATCGTTCTCAGCCTTTCGATCAACTCGCGACTGTACTTCGGAGAAACGGTCAGGACCACGAGGCTAGGGAGGTTTTGATAGCGAAACATCGCGCTCGGCGAGCAACGCTTGCCACGTTTCGTGCCAAATCATGGGACCGATTCTTAGATTACTCTGTTCTATACGGCTGGCAGCCGTGGCGGCCTCTTGTCTTTCCTGGCGCCGTAGCGCTGCTGGTTGGAATCGCTCTACTTGAAGCTGCCCACTGTGTAGGAATCACGTCCGGAGTAACTGGTCTGTTACCATCGATTTTCCACTCGTTATTCTTAGCGCTAGACGTATCTCTACCCATTGTTGATCTTGGGATTCGATCGGAGTGGGAGATTGATCCTGGCAGGGGTGGCGCTTTTGCAGCAGTTCTAACGATCTACTTGTGGGT
Source organism: Chloroflexota bacterium (assembly GCA_026707585.1). Lineage (GTDB taxonomy): Bacteria > Chloroflexota > UBA11872 > UBA11872 > UBA11872 > UBA11872. Next base: position 11,299 of record JAPOWQ010000050.1, read on the forward strand.
TCTCGAGCTGATCGGGTGGGCGGTTGTGACACTAGCACTCGCCGCGCTTACTGGGATCGTCAGACGTGACTAGCCCTTCTCCCCCTATGCAGCGTGAGAAACTCCATGAGCTCTCATTCCCTGGCCGATTACCAGCGAGAACCGCATTAGAACGGCCTCCGAATGATTTCGCAGAATTTCGATGGCAACCCGCAGCCATTGCGTGACCGCCAGGAGCCGTTGCATCGATCTCTCGTCTCCGGGCAACCGACGTCCCGCCCGACCCATGCACCACGAAACGTCGTCAACCGAGCGAGCCTCGGGAATGAATACTGAGTCGCGAATCTTGGCCATTTCCGGCACAGACAAAGCCCCTCTACGCCGCTAGTCAGACTACGCGAGCTGCAAGCCGACAAACGACCGCCCGCATGAATCAGGCATGGCTCACCAGTACGGATTCTGAACTTTCCACGTCATTGGGATCTCACGAGGGTGGGAATCAGAGGTATTCCGCGCAACGCACGCCCCGTATCACCATCCCCTCCATATCGAACCCCCGACGGCACCACCCCCGTTTCCTCCCCCTCCGAATAGCCTCCGCCCTCTCCACGACATTCCGCGCGTCATGCCGAGGCCCATACCCCAGCAACCCATTGATCTTCCCCAGATCGAACTCAAAGAAGTTCGACTTCGGCAACCGCGCATCCACGAACTCCAACCCCTGCCGCTCCGCAAACCAGGGCACGTGCTCCTCCCACCGCAACACCGCCGCCCCGCCCAGCGTGAACTCCTCCCCCACCGCCGCATCCTTCTCCAGCGCCCACACCAGCCCCTGCCCACCAGTGCCTCGCAGCCACAGCAATACCCGCCGGCATTGCCGCAGTGCCAGCAACGCCTGCACTGCGTGCATTGCTGGCACTGACATCATCGCCAGCACCCCCATCACCGGCGCCCATTCAACCCACCACTCAGGCCAGCCCAACACCCGCCCTCGTCACGAGCCCCTCCCGCCAACCACTTGCCAATTGCCGCTTGCCCTCAGATAGTGTACACTCACCGAGTAAGCCCCGCAACCCCTTCCGAAATGTCCCCCGCCCTTCCTCTCCCGACCCTCCTCCTCGCTTCCCTCCTTCGCCTCCCGTTGCTGGTGAACCGGTCCAGAGTCTTCGGCGAGCCTGCCCTGAACCATTCGAAGGGAATCACGTCCTTGCCTCGGTGGGGACCCGGCAATACCCGCCGCCCCCGCTACGCCCCCGTTCACGGTGAGCCGAGTCGAACCACACCGCCTCCACGCACGCCTGCCGAGTTCCCCGGCCCGCCGGTACCCCGCCGCCCGTCACGCCCGCCGAATGACCACCCCGCGCCGCCCTCCGTCACACCCGCCAACCGCCGGGCCAGCGTCGCCACCGCACCCCCCAAAACCCCGCCAAAACACACCCCGCGCAGCCTCAAGAGTTTTTTGGAAAAAACTCTTATTGCGCACGCGAGGCCCGTTTTCGCCACTCTTACCCGC
>JAPOWQ010000066.1 GCA_026707585.1 Chloroflexota bacterium
TGCTGCAGCGTTACAGGAACGACATTCTCTGGCCTCTCTTGAAACCGGATTGCCATCACAAGAATTGAGGACAACCATGACCTCCAACGCCTGCGGCGAGTTTCCCGAGTTCGAGAAGTTTGCTTTTCTGGAATTGGCTTGGAAGCAAGAAGATGAATGTGAAGCCGAGACCGACGATTTAATCCCAAACATGGGAGTAAGGGCTCCGGCGTGTCTAGAACAGGTTGGCACAGTACTATCGCTCCTTGATCGAATGGCAACATGTTGGTGGGTATGTCGACGTGGTGATCATCTTGTGGAGTATCTTTGCGGCAGAGTCGTATCAAATGCTCGAGCTACACTCCGTATGCTTAGGTTCGGGTTTTATGACGAAGCGCTACTTCTGTGTAGAGCTATGGGTGAGACTTCAAACTTGCTCCAGCTGTTCGCGACCGACAAGGAGTCTCTCAGGAGCTGGAAGTCCGCTTCAAGAAGTGAGCGCATCAGGGAATTCGGCCCTGCCAAGGTTCGCATACGCCTCGAGAAGCAAACGGGACCTTCTGTGAACAAGGAGCGCTACCGGCTATTGAGCGAACGGGCTGCCCATGTTACCCCTGACACCAAGCCGCAGTCTCACAATGCATTAGGAATGCCTACGGCAGTACCGATCATTCAAGAAGCGGGTCTACTAGTCTGCCTGAACGAGCTCGCATTAGCGTTGTCGACAGCCACGGCCTTTGGTGCTTTGGTCCTTGAGCTAGACGACGAGCTAAGGAAACGAATTACCTCGGAGGCTCGGGCGCTTATCGAGAACATCGGAGGCGCGACAATAACGGAGATTGACGAATACCATCGACGCGTCATGGAAAGTTCACGAGCCCAAGAACATCGCAAGTACGTTGCTGAGATGTTGCGGCGCATCCATGATGACAGACGAAACAGTTGATCAAGGTGGATGTATTCCAGAGATCAATGAGCGGGGAAGGACCACGTGGTGGCTGACATTCTGGAGGTTGCACAGAGTTTAGGGGCTTTGTCTGGTGTTATCGCTTTGGCTAGACAGTTGGGCGTCTCCAGGATGCTTTTCTTTTGGCGTTATCCAGAATCGCCATATGCTCTTACTGAGTTAAGTCGCGGTGCCGGGCTTCCATGGGATCAGTTTGAAGATGCTCACTGTCCCGAAGGGTGGTCAAAGGAGTTTCGCAAGTACTCTATAAGGTTCCAAGTGTTCAATGAGTCCGAAGATAACGTACACCTAGAGAGCTTTGAAGTGTGCCATCGTAGACTGTTTCGGGTGCGAAGTCTCAATTTGTCGCCGCTTGGCAGATACCGGATGTGGTGTGCAATTCGCAAGGGTCACTTCAGTCCGCATATTCGCGAATTCTCCGATTCACTATCGGCACCACTGCTACGCAACCTAGTCATTCCGGCTAAAGGCTATGCCAGATTCGAGGCAAGGTTTAAGTGCATGCCTCCATTTGATTCTGAGTGGGCTCTATTGATATCAGAGGCTAATGTACAGAGGATCACGGAACATCAGCTAAACAGATTTCACGATGATCCTACTTTCAAGACAATACAAAGCCCAAAACTGATTCCATCTGAATCTGTTAGGAATACGCAATGAGCCACTATTCGCGCGCATACAAGAGAAGACGAGTTGCTTAGAGGACTCTTGGAGGGCATACGCGGACCGGCTCGACAGGTACTCAACCTCCCGGCAACAGTGAAGCCGTGCCTTTGATGCTGGGGCGCGCCGCATTGATAGCGGCGACCGGCTAGGACCGATGAAGGCTGGGGCGGGTGCTGGGGGTCGTTAGGGTTGGGGTTTTTGCTCCTGGATCTGGATGAGGTTGCCGCAGGTGTCGTCGAGGACGGCGGTGATGACGGGGCCGAGGTCGGTTGGGGGCTGGACGAATTTCACACCTGCTGCCACGAGACGGTCGTATTCGGCGTGGACGTCGTCGACGGCGAAGGAGGTGCTGGGGATGCCGTCTGCCACTATCGCGTCTACGAACGGACGGACCGCGGGATGGTTATCCGGCTCAAGCAGAAACTCGGTCCCCTCCGGGTCTTCCGGGGATACGACCGTGATCCAGGAGAACTCGCCCAGGGGAATGTTGTGCTTGAGCTGGAAGCCAAGCGTTTCGGTGTAAAAGCGGAGCGCCTTCTGTTGGTCGTCCACGAAGACGCCGGCGAGGTGGATTCTCATCGTTCACGTGTCCCTTTCATCTGTTGCGATCGGCCAACGCTCGGCGATGGCCTTGAGCGGGTCGCCCTGATACCAATGGAGCTTGGACCTGCCCACGCGCCTGGTGCGAATCAGCCCGGCGGCCTCCAGGACGCCCAGGTGCTGAGCGATGGCCTGCCGCGAGGAGTTGATGCCGTGTTTCATGGTCAGGCGTGCGCAGAGTTCGAAGAGCGATTGACCTGACCGATCGACGAGCTCATCCAGGATGGCCCGGCGGGTTGGGTCAGCGATCGCGCGATAGACGTCCACACGACTAGCCTCAGGCAAGTATTGGCTTGCATGTCAGGGCTTACGATATGCAAGCGTGTGCTTGCATGTCAACTGGTCAGCTTCACGCGTTACAGTCCGTTGATCGGTGGGCAGCGGGTGGGTGGTGCAGGAGGGGGCGATGAGCGAGCGGCTGGCGATGCATGGTGGGGCGCCGGTGCGGTCGAAGCCGTTTGGGCCGGGGCATGTGTTTGGGGATGAGGATATTGCGGCGTTGACGGAGGTGGTGCGGTCGGGGCACGTGGGGAAGGGGCCGAAGGTGGAGGCGTTCGAGCGGGCGTTTGCGGCGCGTCACGGGGTGAAGCACGCGATTGCGGTGACGTCGGGGACGGCGGCGATGCACGTGTGTGTCGGGGCGATCAATCCGGAGCCAGGCGACGAAGTGATCGTGACGCCGTGGACGGCCGGCGGGACGATCATCGGCGCGCTGCTGCAGAACTGCGTGCCGGTGTTTGCCGATATCGACGAGACGTACACGCTGGATCCGGCGGACGTGGAGGCCAGGATCACGCCGCGCACGCGGGCCATCATCGCGGTGCACTACCTGGGCAATCCGTGCGACATGGGCGCCCTGCAAGACATCGCGCGGCGGCATGACCTGGCGCTGATCGAGGACTGCGCGCAGGCGCATTTCGCGGAGTACCAGGGGCAGGTGGTCGGGAGTATCGGCGACATTGCCGGGTACAGCTTCGGGGGGAAGCACCTGTCGGCGGGCACGGGCGGCGCGGTGCTGACGAACGACACCGAGCTATGGGAGCGGGCGGTGCTGTTCCACGATGTGGCGCTGCCGCGGGCGGGCGGGCCGTATGCGGAGCGTCCGTACGGTCATTACTTCCTGGCGCCGCACTACATCATCAATGACCTGACGGCGGCGGTGCTGCTGGTGCAACTGGAGAAGGTTGACGGGTATATCGCCAGCAAGATCAGGGCGGCCGAGCGGATCATCGAGGGCCTGGCCGATATCGACGAGCTGACCCCGCAGGCGGTGCGGCCGGGCGACCGGCATACGTACTGGATCCTGGGGTTCAGCCTGGATACCGAACGCCTGGGCTGCTCGGCTGACGTGTTTGCGGACGCGGTACGGCACGAGGGCGTGCTGCTGATCAAGGCCGAGAACAGCGTGGACGCGCGGCACCCGTCAACAGGACTGCCGCGCATGGGCGGGGGCGGGCCGCTGTACAACGATCCGTTCCTGGCGGGACCCGACTGCTATGGCGACAGCCGCTTCCCCTTCGATTACGGGCGGGAGCAGGTGGTCGAATACGGGCCGGGCGCGTGTCCGAAGGGGGAGGCGCTGATGGGTCGGACGGTTGGGTTCAATATGTGGCCGAATTTGAGCGATGGGGATGTTGAGGACATCGTGCGGGCGTTTCGGAAGGTGGCGTTGTACTACCGGGGGCGAGGAGTGAGCAGTTAGAGGGACTGCCTGGGAGCAATGGGGGCGGCGAACGGCCTGTGTGGCCCTGGGGTTGGGTGCGCGGAAGACCCCTCACCGATTTCGGCCGAAGACGGCCGATTCTGCCTCTCCCCTCGGAGAGGGTGAAGAGCGGCGTGGGCCGGAGGGAAAGGCTATCGCCCGAGGCAGAGTGCTAGGGCTGGCAGCCACCCTCACCCCCGGATCGAGTCCGGGGCAGGCTCTGCCCTCCCCTCAAGGGCGAGGGTAAGAACGGCGGCCCCGGGAGTGGGATGCGTAAGGGCACTGGTGGTGTGGGATGTGGGGTGCGCGGAAGACCCTCACCCCAGCCCTCTCCCACGGGGAGAGGGGGCAAGAGCCGCCCTTCCTTCGAAGACGAGGTGCGTTAGGTGGCGTGGTAGATGCGGGATGGATTGACGACGCAGTGTTCGCCTTTGGGTGATTGGATTGTGTGGCCGTGGGTGAGTTTGGTGACGGCGGGGCCTTGTTGGAGGAAGCCGTTGGGGTCGTGGCGGGTGAGGTCGCGGGCTGCGGAAAGAAAGTCGTGGGCGTTGAGGAGGCGGGCGATGGCGTTGCCTATGGGGCCGAGCTTGACCAGGCCGGCGTCTTCCATGCGCTGGCCGAGGCGGTTGTAGTCGCTGCCGGGGTTTCCGGGCAGGGGCGGGGTGCCGATGCTGACGAGGGGGGTGGTGGAGCCGTCGGGCCGGCGCATGCGGCCTTGTGAGATGCGGGGCTTTCGGTAGGGCAGTTCGAGCCACACTTCGCACAGGTGCATGGCGGTGAGGTTCTGGTAGGGGACGCCGATGAGCAGGTAGCGGCCGTTGCGATCGAAGACCTGGCGCATGGGGCTGTGGGCGTCCCAGCCCGAGGCGCCGCCGGAGGTGGCGATGGTCCCGGCCAGCGGGCCGATGGCGGCGATGCTGTGGGCGAGGTGGATGCTGCGGAGGGCGTGGGGGCGGCGGCGGGCCGCCTCGGAGATCGCGCCCATTTGGGAGGGGGTGTGGGCCGGATCGAAAACGAATTCGGGGTTTCCGGCCGTCGGGTAGGTGAACGTGGGGACGACGAGGGTGCCGTGGGGGCCGAGGGCCTGCAGGAGGGCGTCGATGACGGTTTCCGGGCCGCCCTCGCCGAGTCCGATGCTGCGGAGGGAGCTGTGGACCATGAGGAGGTCGCCGGGGCGGACGCCGAGGGCGAGGAGATCGCGGACGAGGTCGGAAAGGCGCAGCGGTTGGTGGGCTTCGCCTGTCCTGCTGTCCGTGTTTCGTGGCACTTCTCGCTCCTGCTGATCGCGAACCAGCCCGGCGGGCACGCTGATTCGGCATCTGGCATCAGTACTCTAGTCGCGCCGACTCAGGCGCAGGTTTCACGCCGATGAAGAAGCTGCTGTTTCTGGACTACCGCGAGTTGGAGTACGCGGACGGATTTGCTCGCGCGGTGGAGTCGCCGGTGAAGGATGCGGGGGCGCCGTTGCTGCGGCCGGAGTTGCCGTGGGAGCACGGGAACATGCAGATGTTCGGGAGCGTGCTGCAGGGGGCGGACGGGCGGTTTCGGGCCTGGTATGAGGTGGTGGAAGCGCCCTGGCGGGTGCGGCTGGCGTACGCCGAGAGCGAGGACGGACTGCGCTGGCAGAAGCCGGACCTGGATGTGTTCAGGGACGGTGGGCGAGCGACCAACATCGTGTTCGACGGGGAGCCGCTGGGGTCCGCGGTGATCGAGGACCGGCAGGATCCCCGGCCGGAGTACCGGTTCAAGCTGCTGACGGGGGCGGCGCCGTCGGGGTGCGTGTCGGCGTTTCATAGCGCGGACGGGATGCACTGGGAATCGGCGCGGATGTTTGGCGGCCGGGTCCAGCCGGTGATTGCGACGGCACCGGACTGCCCGATCGGCTTCCTGCGAGCGCCGGATGGGCGGTTTGCGGCCTATCACCGGATGGCGGGGTATGGGCGACGGGTGTTTCGGAGCGAGTCGTGGGACTTTGCGCATTGGTCCGGTGAGCCGCAGATGGTGCTGGAGCCTGATGCGGGGGATCCGCCGCAGACGCAGTTCTACGGGTTGGGCGCCGGCGCCTATGGGTCGTACGAACTGGGCACGCTGTGGATCTATGCGACCGATCCCGAGGACCGGGAATCGGGCAAGCCTCATGGGCTGCAGACGCCGGAGCTGACCTATGCGCGGGTGGGGACGGCGTGGCACCGGGCCGAGCCGGGGACGGCGTTCATTCCCAATGGGGCCGCCGGCGAGTGGGATTGCGGGAATTTGCAGGCGGCCTCGCAGCCGGTGTTTCTGGACGATGAGATTCGCTACTACTACGCGGGGACGAACGTGCGGCATTCGCGGCACTGGGAGCTGGAGCCGCAGGAGGCCGGGCTGGGCATGGCGCGGCTGAAGCCGGATCGGTTCGTGGCGTTGCGGGCGGGCGAGGCGCCGGCGGAGCTGGGGACGATTGCGTTCAAGCCGCCGTCGGTGGACGTGTTCGTGAACGCGCGGACGGCGGACGACGGCGAGGTGCGGGTGGAGCTGCAGGACGCGGAGGCGCGGCCGCTGGCGGGGTTCACGGCGGGGGACTGCCGGCCGATCAATGGGGACTCGACGGCGCACCGGGTGGAGTGGCGGGGCGTTGGGCAGGCCGAAGCGCCGGTGGGCCAGCCGACGCGGATACGGGTGACGGCGCGGGGGGCCAGCGTGTACTCGGTGTTCGTGACCGAGCCGGGCGAGTCGCCGGTGTATCACCAGTTCGAGGCGCTGCGGCCCGACAGCCAGGCCATGTAGCAGGACCGCGGATCCCGCCGTACCCCTGGACAGCCGTTGGCCCAATACCTGGGAGAACAGACTGGGCTAGACTCGGGCGCCTGGGGCGGCGATGGTCCGTAGGAGCACTCGTGGGGGCCACCCACCGCTCGCCATGCGCAGGGGACGCATCGATGCGGGAGAAACGCGATCGCAAGCTTGGCCGTCGCCGTCTGCTCGCGGCTTCTGTTCTGATCCTCGGAGTCGCGGTGGCGTCCACCGTTGGGGCCTGCGCTGACAGCGACGAGTTCGATTTCAAGCCGCGTGGCACGAGGACGCCAGTCAGCCAGGGCGGCTAGAGCCCGATACCCAGCCTAATACGTGACGTGGCCGGCGCATTGACGGCCACTCGGCCCAAACTGCACTTTCGGGGTCGAGCTATTCGGGCCTTGATAGTGCTGTGAGGAAACCGGACTGGGCTAGAATCGGGCGCCTGGGGCGGCGCAGGCTCGTCGCAGCGATCGGCGGGGCACTTGAGACGCGTGATGCGCAGGGGACACATCAATGCAGACAACTCGTGATCGCAGACTTGGCCGCCGCCGTCTGCTCGCGGTCGCCGTGCTGATCCTTAGCGTCACGGCCGCGTCCACCGTTGCGGCCTGTGCCGAGAGCGACAAGTTCGATTTCAAGCCGCGAGGGATGGAATCGCCAATCAGGCACCAGGGCTAGGGCCCGACGCCCCACGCGCATCTCGGGTGCCGGCTCGGAGGTCAGTCGTCTGTTCGAGTCGAAGCCCAACAGCAGCTCTGGACCGCTCCGTCGCCTTCGTGTCTAGAGATCGGACCCCGGAAGGCCTGATATCGCCCCACGCGCGGCTTCCACGTTGGCGGCGCTAAGCCGGATCGACACCGCTAGGCTGACGCGACGAGCGTGGCCGGGAGTTCGACGTCAACTGGCCGATGTTCGAGCACACTCGTGGTCAGGGCCTCCAGGGTGTACATGTTGACCACGGACTGCGTCAGTGGGACGACGGGCTGCGAGACTCCGCGCGCCACATCGACAAAATTCTCCATCTGCAGGCGGAAGATGTCGGCCGACGGAACCTCATATCGGTCGTACAGTCGGCTACCGTACTGGTGCTCGATAACCGTATCGTCGTACGGTCGCCAAGCCCTCTTTACGTACAACCTTCCCTCGCTGCCAGTAATGCTTAAAGCCTCACTTGTGTACGCTTGGCTGCTGCTTTCTACGATGCCGATACAGCCACTGTCGTATTCGATCAATCCGAATTGACGGAAGATCGTCCCATACTTCTCGCTCAATCTTCCGCTGCAGAAGACGCGCACCGGTCGGGCCGCCATCAGACCGGCGTCGGCAGGAATTTCTTCGCTGCTGCCGTTGACACCAAGCCCGGTCCACCGACCCCCTGCCGCGACCGATGCGAAGTGATTCGCGGCGTTGACCGCATAGCACAAGGTATTCCATGGGGTCCCGCCGGCACGCGCTGTGTCACGCGACCAATTTCGATCCGGGTCTGTTGGATCATCCTCCTCGGGATCGAAGTTGCTGAACGTGGCGTTCACCGAGTCCACACGGCCGATCTTGCCCGCGCCGACCAGTCGCTCGAGCTTGGCCATAAGCGGGTGGTGCCGGTACATAAACCCTTCCATGAGAACCGCGCCTGCCGATTCGACTAACTCGGCAATCTCCACGGCGTCCTGACCGGTGACGGTCAGGGCCTTCTCGCACAGAATGTTGCGTGCGCCGGCGTTCAGACAGCGCTCAATCTGCTCCCGGTGTTGACTGGGCCACGTCACCAATGCCACGCCGTCCAGATCGTGCACACGGATCATTTCCTCGAAGTCGGTATAGAAGGCCTCGCACCCGTACTCCGCGGACCATTCCTTAGCCACAGCTTCGCGGATATCACAGCAAGCCACGATCCGTGCCTTATCCGACGCAGTGCCGGCGCGACCATGGCGGTAGCTGATCCCGCCGCATCCAATCAGTCCGATGCGAAATAGCTCTTGATTGCCCTGCGTCATGAGTCGTCCGTTTGCCGGTCTGACCGCTCAGCTCGAACGGGTTACCGGTACAGCGACTACTCTACCGTCGCAATTGGCGCGGCGTGGCGAAAAAAAGACGGCGACCGCGGCGGCGTCAACGCCACGCGGTTCAACCGGTAGGGACTGACAGGGCATGAGCTTCAGGATCGGGATCATCGGACATACCGGCCGGGGCAACTACGGCCACAGCCTGGACATGGCCTTCGTGGGCGTCGAGGGTGCCGAGATCGTGGCCCTGGCCGACCCAGATGACGAAGGGCGAGCGGAAGCCGCCGCCCGCACCGGCGCCGCCACGGCGTACGCGGACTACCGCGAGATGTTGGATAGGGAAAAGCTCGACATCGCCGTGGTGGCTTCGTCAGAAGTCGGCGACCACCGCGAGCTCGTTGTAACGGCGGCCGAGACGAGAGCCAACATCTACCTGGAGAAACCGGTAGCTGCCGCACCGGAGGATGTTGACGCGATGATGGCAGCTTGCGACCGGTCCTCGGTGCTGTGCGTGGTCGCCCACCCGTGGCGGGGCCATCCGCCGATCCAGCGAGTGGCGATCGACCTGATCAGGTCCGGCAAGATCGGCGAGCCGAGGCTCGCACGGATCTATGGCAAGGGGGGCGAGCACGGAGGCGATCCGCTGTTCCTTGACCTGTATCCCCACTTCTTCGATTTCCTGTGGCAGCTCTTTGGCGCCCCGCTGTGGTGTCACGCGCATCTGACCCAGGACGGCCGCACCTGCGAGCCCGCCGACCTCAAGCCCGGATGGACTGGCGTAGGGCTCGTCGCCGGTAATGGGATTAAGGCCTACTACTGTTTCGAGGGAGGCTTCGCGGCGGAATACGAATCGTACCGGGGCGACGGCATCGAGACCCCGTATCGCCTCGACATCCACGGCACTGCGGGCACGCTGTCGCTACCAGGGCCGATGGGGAGAGGACCGGACATCTTCTTTCATCCGCTGGCGAATCCTGGACTCATCGGCGACGACCGCTGGGAGGTCATCCCCTCAGAGCCGCCGCCGGATCAGCATAAGTGGGTGAACGCGCATCGGCGCATGGCCAGGTCCATGATGGACATGCTCGAGGGTAAGGCGCCGGAATGGGAGTTGGTGCAACTTCCCGACGCGAAGCGCCACCTGGAAATGGCCATGCTGGCCCACGCGTCACATATGCAAGGGGCGCGAGTGTCCCCGCCGTTGCCAGACGGTAAGAACCCCTTCGACCATTGGACGGCGTAGATCGGTAAACCGCCACTGGCGGACCCCAACGCCCCTTGCGCCGGGTCCGTAGCGTGGATAGCGACGGCCACCGGCAGGCCGGATAGCCAGATGGCCCTGCGATCCTCCTGGCTTTCGACACCACGCATTACGTGGCGTTGCCGTGCCCGCTGACTCCCTAGGGAGACCTTTGCGTAACCCTGGGAATGGGTGCCCGGAAGACCCTCACCCCAACCCTCTCCCGGAGGTAGAGGGAGAAAGAGCGGCCCGGCTTTCGAAGTCGAGGCGGGGTTTCGCAAAGGTCTCCTAGGCGTGTACCGGGACACTCTCCGTTCCATCCCAGATGGCAGCGAGTTCCCAGACGTCCAGCGAGGTCAGGCCTGGCTGGCCAATGACGTCGAAGGTCGCACTCGGGCGTGCTTTGCGGCTAAAGACGTGCAGCCCCAGGCTGTCGGACCGCGTCGGGTAGATGCGGCTGGTCGCAGCCCGTCCGTGCGCAAATACCTCGAGGACCGAAGCGTCCAGGAATACGTGCAGGCGCAGCGGCGTGTGCGGCGGCCGGTGCAGCGGCCCTCCGCTGTTTGGGCGATCGGTCGACAGATCGAGGGATGACTGCTCGCAGTCGATCGTGAGCCGGTCGTCCGCGAAGTTGTATTCGATCCGCGTCTCCTCCACGCCGTCCGGGGAGCGCCGCACGGCCAGACCGACCGTGCCGTTTGGCGCGGGCGTGAACTCGGCCACGATCTCGAGTTGCGCACCCGCCACGCCCTGGATCTGGTGGGTCGAGTCGTGCGCAAGCGCGATGGCGCCAACCGCGTGGTGCGCACGTCGTAGTGCGCGCACTTCGGGCGCCGGCTCGGAGGTGAGCCGTCCGTTCGAGTCGAGGCCCATCACACGCGGCAACGACATCAGGCCGGACCAGCCGGCCTCGGCCTGCGCTGCGCGCGTCCGCCCCTCGCGGATCCATCCCCAGGCGAGGCGCCGGCCCTGCGAATCGAGCAGGGTTTGCGGGGCCGCGTAGTGCGCCCCAAGGTCAACACGGCCCCGGAATTCGCCGTGGTACCGGTGGTCGTCATACGAGCCGACGAAGTACGGAAACCACCATTCCGGATGCGCATGCACCATCAGCACGTGCTGGTCACCCAGCGGGAAGAATTCAGGGACTTCCCACATCGAGCCGGTCAGGTTGGCGTCGCCCGTGCACATCAACCCCAGGTACTCCCAGCGCACCAGGTCCGGCGACCGATAGAGGGGCAGGGCGCCGCCGACGCCTCGAACGCCGCAGCCGATCACCTGGTACCAGGCATCGTCGTCCCGCCACGCGCAGTGGTCGCGCCAGCCCGGCACCTCCAGTCCCTCCGGAGGCGCCGGGATGACCGGATTAGCGGGGTGCTTGGTCCACGTGAGCAAGTCGTCGTCGCTGGTGGCGATGCAGGCCTTCTGTGGCATCACGCCGGTGTAGATCAGCGTCGGCACGCCAGCGTGATCCACGGCGCAGCCGGAGTAGCACCCGGTCGGATCGGCTCCGCCGGGGGTCGGCGCCAGCGCAATGGGCAGGTGCTCCCAGTGCACCAGATCGTCGCTGACCGCGTGCCCCCAATGCGCGCCGGGCAAGGTCGCCCCCTGGTTGGGAAGCCCGGAGAACATTCCCGGCGAAAACTGGTAGAAGAGGTGGAAGCGTCCGGCCCACTGAATGAGCCCGTTGGGGTCGTTCATCCAGTCCGATGGCGGCAGAAAGTGGTAGCGCGGCCGTTGCGGATCGCTCATCGAACTCCATCCATTTGCCCCGTGCCGTGCAGCAGCGTCGGGGCTGATCGGCAGCGCCACGCGCCCGACCGGCCGAACGAACCTGGGCGGGCAGCTCCCGAGCTTCGCTCGGACGGCGCGCGCTCCACCGGGATCGGGGACGACAACTGCGACTGCTCAGGGAGATTGATCTTTAGAGAACCTGATTGTTAGGATTCAAATCATTCTAGCTGCACCCTTCCGGGTGCACGGTTCGAAGGCTGTATGGAGGTTGCTATGCGTCGAATGCTGACTAGACGCCAGGCACTGATCGTGGCTGGTGGGACGGCGCTGGGAGCTACGGCTGGGATCGCGCTGGCCGCTTGCGGTGAGGCCGAGGTCGCCGAGACCCCCGCCGAGCCGGCGCCAGCCACAGCGGCCCCGGCCGCGACACCGGCCCCGGCCGTTGAGGTCCAGCCACAGCAGAAGGCCGTGGAAATCGAGTTCGTGCACGACCACGTCTCCGGACCGCGCGGCGAAGCGATGCGGTGGGGGCTCGCAAACTTTGCGAGCCAGTTCCCTGAAATCAATGTCCGGTTCGTCGTTCAACCGGCTGACTTCGAAGATTCGTTCGCCATCCAGCAGGCCGCCAATTCGCAGGGCGAGGTCGCCTTGCTTAGTGGGGCCTTCTTCATGTCGTGGGTAGAAGGTGGGGCCTTCACACAAATCAACGACGCCTTGAGCAAGAACCCTCGATATGACGCGAGTGCCCAATTCTTTGGGCCTGACGCGTACTCAATAAACTTCTGGAATCGAATTCCGTCGTCGCACCTCGAGCCAATCTCAGGTCCGACATTCGGTCTGCCCTACCAGGGCAACATGATTGGCTACTTTTTCAACGTCGACATGATGACCAAGGCGGGCATCGAGTTTCCCACCGCAGGCCAGTGGGGGATCGAGACGGAATACCTTGAGGCGTTGCAGAAGGGCACTGATCCCGAAATCGGTCAGTGGGGTACGCGAGGGTTAACCGGTGCGTGGCCCCACGGCCTGTTCCTGCCGCTGGCGCTGTCGGATCGGGACGACCTCATGCCCGTGTACAACAGCGATGCCACGCGCTTCGAGGCCTACGACGAAGGCGGGGATCGAGGCCTGCAGTTCATCATTGACATGGCCCGCACACACAAGGTCTCTTACCCGCCCGGGGACTACCGAGAGATCGCGGGCGAGTTCGGCGACCCGTTCTCGGCCGGCAAGCAGATGATCTGGAATGCCGGCGGTGCGGTGGGCACCCTGGCAAACCGGATCAAAGACAGGTTTGAGTGGTCAATGGGTCCGATTCCGGAAGGCAGAACGGGTGAGCCGCATCCGAACAACTTCGACGGACAGCCGCATTTGATCACCAACACTGCGCAACGTCGGGGCACGGTCGAGCAGGCGGTCGAACTCATCAATTTCTTCGTCGGGCCGGGAGTTCAGGGACGCATCGCCATCGATCGTGGGTCCCTCCCCTACAACAAGGAGGCGATCGCCTCAGCCGAGATGGCGGCGGGGCCGCCGGCGAACCACAGTCTGTGGAACGACCAGGCGCAGCGCACCGATCACCGACATCTGCAGTGGGCGCACCCCAATTGGAGTGAGATGTGGCCGATTTTCAGGTGGGACAAGACCTTTCTTGGTGAGGAGACGGTAGAAGAAGGCCGCATAAGGGTGACCACCGAGGCGGACAGATTCCTTGAGAGGAACCACGAGAACTGGGAGTCGCTCAAGCGATATGCGGAGGCGGCCTCCTGACAAGCTAGACGCGCTAGCGCCACGGAAGCGCCATGAGAGCCTCCTCTCGGTTGGGCCGGTCGATTCCACCCGCCGAGTCTGGAGGCTCTCAGCTGTTACCAAGGCTCATGGGAAGGACGTCCAGGGACTGCCGGAATGGCCCAGGCGCCGCAAAGGCGCGGGGGTCGTGGTGATGAAGTGGCTGCACTTCTTTGACTATCGCGAGCTGAAGCACCTGGACGGCTTTGTGCGGGCGGTGGAGTCGCCGGTGAAGCATTCGGATGCGCCATTGCTGACGCCAGACCTGCCGCGGGAGCACGGCAACAACCGGCTGTCGGGCAGCGTGGTCCTGGCGGTGAAGTGGGGTCACTAACTCACTTCCATACACTTGACCTCGCGGATTCCCACCAGGCAGGCCAACCGAGAGCAGGATTCACATGGCCGTGGACAGAAGCGACAAGTACCGCCAGATGGTGCTCCGTGGCAAGTATCAGCGGTTGTACTCCTACCTGCACAGACTTGAGGCCCAGGAGTGGAGGGCCTCTTTTGGCGAGGTCGAGGCAGTTGTTGGATTCCAACTGCCGCCGTCCGCGCGACTCCACCGCCCCTGGTGGAGACCTTTGCGTAACCCCAGGCTGGTTGCCCGGAAGACCCTCACCCCAACCCTCTCCCACGGGGAGAGGGAGCAAGAGCGGCCCCGATTTCGAAGTCGAGGCGGGGTTTTGCAGAGGTCTCTGGTGGGGAAACCAGAAGCGCAGCAACGGACATAGGCACGCGCTGGCGTGGAGTGTCGCGGGATGGGAGACGGCGGAGGTCGACATGGATGCGGAGACGCTGCTGTTCCGGCGAAGGCACCCCAGGCCCGCAGCCAGGCCTTCGCTCGACGAGGCATGGCCGGTGCATCCAACCGCTTCGTGGCCGGAGGGCCTGAGCCTCAGGCGAGAGGACCTCTACGAGGAGCGGGTCTAGCCGCCGCCATGTTTATCGACACCAACGTGCTGGTGAATTCCCGCATTCCCGGCGCGCCGGACCACGACGCCGCCCGGGCAAGGCTGGAGCGCGCATTTCGCGACCCTGAGCCGCTGAGAATCAGCCGGCAGGTCATACGCGAGTACCTGTCCGTGGTCACTCGTCCGCAGACCTGGCCGGCGGGTATTACCCGGGAGGATGCCCTGTACGACGTGGGCAGGCTGATTCGCAGCTTCGAGATTCTTGAGGATGGCCCGCGGGTTACCGAGTCGCTGGTGGGCCTGTGCCGCGAAGTGCCTGTTGGCGGTCGGCAGATTCACGACGCCAACATCGTGGCGACAATGCTCGCCCACGGCGAACGCCGGCTGCTGACGTTCAACGGCGCGGACTTTCGCCCGTACGGTGACCGCATCGAGTTGGTGGACGCTTAGGCGAACGCGAGGGGCCGTAAGCTCGAAGTCTGTCGGGGTTGCGAGGCGGCTGGAGTGGTGGCGATGAAGAAGCTGCTGTTTCTTGACTATCGAGAGTTGGAGTTCGTGGCGGGCTTTACGCGGGCGGTGGAGCCGCCGGTGAAGCATCCGGGTGGGCCGCTGATGCGGCCGGACCTGCCGTGGGAGCACGGGAACATGCAGCTGTACGGCAGCGTGCTGCGGGCGTCGGACGGGCGGTTTCGGGCCTGGTACGAGGTGTGCGTGCCGCCGTTCACGACCCGGCTGGCCTACGCGGAGAGCGACGATGGGCTGACCTGGCGCAAGCCGGAGCTGGACACCTTCAGCCAGGACGGGCAGCGAACGAATGTCGTGTTCGACGCGGAGCAGACCAGTCCGGCCCTGATCGAGGACCGGGAGGACCCGCGGCCGGACGGGCGGTACAAGATGCTGATGGGCGCCGAGCCATCCCGGTGCATTGCCGCAATGCACAGCGCGGACGGCATCCACTGGAAGCCCGTGCGCACGCTGGTGGGGCGGATCCATCCGGTGATTACGACGAATCCGGACTGCCCGATCGGCTTCCTGCGGGCGCCGGACGGGCGGTTTGCGGCGTATCACCGCATGGACGGGTACGGGCGACGGGTGTTCCGAAGCGAGTCGTGGGACTTTGCGCATTGGTCGGGCGAGCCGCGCATGGTGCTGGAGCCGGATGCCGGCGACTCGCCGCAGACGCAGTTCTACGGACTGGGGGCCTGCGCCTACGGTCCGTACGAAGTGGGCACGCTGTGGATCTACGCCACCGATCCGGACGACCGGGGGCGGCACAAGATGCGGGGGTTGCAGACGCCGGAGCTGGCGTATGCACGGGCGGGGACGGCATGGCACCGAGCCGAGCAGGGCACCGCGTTCATTCCGAACGGCGCGCCTGGCGAGTGGGACTCGGGCAATTTGCAGCCAGCCTCGCAGCCGGTGTTCCTGGAGGACGAGATTCGCTACTACTACGCGGGAACGAACGCGCGGCACGCCATGCGCTGGGAGGTGGAGCCGCAGACGGCCGGGCTGGGCCTGGCGCGATTGAAGCCGGACCGGTTTGTGGCGCTGCGGGCGGGTGAGGCGCCGGCAGAATTGGGCACGATTACCTTCAAGCCGCGTTCGGCGGACGTGTTCGTGAACGCGCGGACGGCGGACGATGGCGAGATTCGGGTGGAGTTGCAGGACGCGGAGGCGCGGCCGCTGGCGGGGTTTACCGCGGGAGACTGCCGGCCGATCAACGGAGACTCCACGGCGCACCGGGTGGAGTGGCGGGGCGATGGGCAGGCCGACGCGCCGGTGGGGCGGCCGACGCGGATGCGGCTGACGGCGCGGCGGGCCAGCGTGTACTCGGTGTTCGTGATAGAGCGGGGTGAGACGCCGGTGTATCACCAGTTCGAGGCGCTGCGGCCGGAGAACGAGGCCTGGTAGAGACCTTTGCGTAACCCGAAGCCGGGTGCCCGGAAGACCCTCACCCCAACCCTCTCCCAGAGGGAGAGGGAGAAAGAGCGGCCCCGCTTTCAAAGCCGAGGCGGGGTTTCGCAAGGGTCTCAGGAGAGGGGAAAGACCGGCCTCCCCTTGAGTGAATTGACACCGAACACCGTTGCTAGCCCCCGGCATGGCGAGAGGGCGTCCGCGAGTTCGAGGACCAAGGGAGTCTCGCAAGGGTCTCCTGGTAGGGAAACCGGATGCCCCGCACGGAGGCTCAGTCTCCGGGTACGTCACTATGCTGGCCCCGCGCGATCAATCCCGTCTGGCGCGCCCGGCCACGGTGACCCGGAAGGCGAGCATCGCCATGGACAAGCTGAACATCGTCGTTATCTGCATCGACACGTTTCGCGCCGACATCGTGGGTCCGGGCAAGAAGCTCAGCGGTGTGGCGACTCCGGCGCTGGATGGGCTGGCGGCGGAGTCGGTGCGCTTCAACCGCTGCTTCACCGAGCCCGGTCCGACGCTGCAGGTGCGTAACGGCTGCTTCACCGGGATGCGGGGGTTTCCGTATCAGGACGGGTACTACGGGTGGCACAAGATTCCCGATGAGCAGCCGACTATCGCCGAGATCCTGCTGGCGGAGGGCTACGCCACCGGGCTGATCGGCGACACGCCGCATCTCTTCAAGCCCAACATGAACTATTCCCGCGGATTCATATCGTGGGAGCACATCCGGGGCGCCGGGGGCGATGGGTGGCGCACGGGGTCGTGGGATCAGATCCGCGAGATCTTCAAGGACTACTTCGGGGCGTACGAGCCGGCCGTGCCCGAGGCATCGGCGTCGTCGCTGCACGGCGAGAGCGCCTTTCTGCAGCACCTGCACAACGCGCGGGACCGACGTGACGAAGCGGACTGGCCGGGAGCGCAGGTGTTTGCCTCGGCGCGACGCTGGGTGCGCGAGAACGCGCGAAACGCGCCGTTCTTCCTGTGGGTCGACTGCTTCGAGCCGCATGAGGTGTTCGATCCGCCGATCGACTACGTGCGGCCATACAACGACTGGTGGCAGGGCCCCAAATACCAGCAGCCGCGCCACATCCTGCACCCATCGTTTTCGTCGAACATGCAGGGGGCGGACCTGCAGGTCACGTCAAACGAATTCATCGACTACTACACGGCCTGCTACAAGGGCGAGATCACGTTCACGGATCGGCACGTCGGGTTGCTGCTGGAGGACTTGCAGACGCTGGGGCTGATGGACGACACGGTGGTGATCTTCTTTACGGACCACGGCACCGAGCTGGCGGATCACACCGGGTGGGGGAAGCGCGAGACGGAGCTGCATCCCTTCAACACGCAGCAGAATCTGACCATCCGGTACCCGGACCCTGGCTATCGCGACCGCGACGTCGGCGCCTGGGTGCAGAACTACGACCTGGGGCCAACGATCCTGGATTTGGCGGGGATCGGGTCGGCCGGCGAGTCAATGGACGGAGCGAGCGTCTGGTCGCTGGTGACCGGGGAGCAGGCGGCGATCCGGCCGTACAGCACCACGGCCTGGGCCGGCCGGGTGGCGATTCGGGACAAGCGCTGGGTCTATGCGACGGGGTGGGACTTTGAGGATCCCACGCCTGAGTTGTATGACCTCATGTCCGACCCGGAGGAGCTTCAGAACGTGCACGCCGATCAGCCGGATGTCGTGGGGGAGATGCGCGCCCGGGTCGAGGGGCTGCTGGGCACGCCGATCCCGCAGCCCTACTCGCAGGATCGATTCGACGCCACGGACGGGTACCACCACCGGCCGCTGTACTCCTCGTCGTACGCCCCGGTGTTTTACAGCGCGCGGCGGCGGTTGGAGGATCCGAAGGCGCTGCCGGGCTAGCGGCTAGGCGGCCTCGTTCCAGGAGGCGATGAAGTCGTCGACCTCGAAGTCGGGCGGCATGTGTTCGAATCGGTGGCGGGTGGGACCGCTCTGGAAGCCGGGGACGAACTGCTCGGTTTCGGTGTGGAGCCTGGCGTGCAGCGGAGCGAAGCGCTGTGCAAGTCGATCGGTCTCGGCGGCCGTGAAGCGGTTGGCCAGGGCGTCGATATTGCTGATGCTGAACGGCAGCTCGCCGACGGCCGCGGCACGCTGAGGTTCGGGCAGGCCGGCGACTTCGGGACGCTTGAGCGTGCCGAGGTTGGCCGCCAGCTTGGACAGCAGGACCACACAGACCATGCGCCCGGTCTCACCGGGATGCAGCAGGGCCAAGTATTCGCGGAATCCGTCTGCATTCTTATCGAGGATCGCGCGGAAGAAGGACTCGATCCGATCATCCTCGCGTTCAGCCAGCTCGGCGAACCGCTGGAACGTGGCCTGCGCCTCAGCCGACAGGTGCGCGACAAAGCCGGGCTCCCACGAGAAGCGCACGCCGTAGGGGTACAGCCGACCGCCGAATGAGCGGTAGGCGAGATGGATGATGCGCCGCAGCTTAGTGCTGTAGTTGCTGGGCCAGTGCAGGATGGAGTTGATGTACATGACGCCGTCGCCGGCCTTGAGCTTGACCTGCATTCCGTTCGACAGCGGCGCGGTTCGGTCTTCCATCAGCTCGCGGTTTTCCTGGGCCGTGTTCAGGCGGCAATGGCTGCCGGGAACGATCCAAAGCACGTCGTCGTCGTACAACGCGATGTTCCACTGCACCAGGCCCGGCCCGTTGGCCAGCATGTCGGCCTGCAGTCCCGCCAGCGGGGCCTGGCTGGTTGGCTGGCTGTCGCGGTGCCATAGGTCCGGCCCGTAGTGGGTGGCCGGGTTGCACATGAGAAACATCTGTTTCAGCCCCACATCGGGCGTGCGCAGGGCCTGGCGGCTGACTCCCAGGGTGTTTGCGTGCAGGCAGAACTCGACCGTGTTAGCCGTTGATGGGTCTACAAGGGTCTGGAACGCCAGGCGCGGCTGCTTGACTTTGTAGGCCATGCCACGCGGGTCTTCGGGGTCGCGCGCCCAGATTGCCTGCTGCCGGTCGACCAGCGTCTCGAAGCTGGCGCGCAGCTCGTCCAGCCGGTCGGGCGGGATGACGTTTTCCAGGATTACGTAGCCGTCGTGGAGGAATCGCTCGGGATCGATCTGCATGGCCTGCGCTCAGCCGGTGCGGCTGCGTCAGTCTAGCCCGGATGTTCCCGACCCAAAGTAGTTGGATGCCGTGACAAGGCATGCGCCGCCGGAATAGCGGGCGCCACCCGGGCTAGGATGCCGCTGCGAGACACGCCCGCCGGTGCATGGCGACTTTCTGCGCGGTCGGCAGGCGGCCTGCCTTGAGCGTTCCAGCAAGCGAACGCTGGTTGGAGAAGCACACATGGCCCTGCGAATGATCCAGGTTGGGACCGGCGGGATGGGGACGACGTGGTGCCGGGACTTCCTGCCACCGCACGTTGCGGCGGGGCGGATCGAGGTCGTGGCCGCGGTGGATACGAACCCCGAGGTGCTGGCGAACGCCCGGGAGCACCTGGGCCTGGCTGAGGCGCAGTGCTATACGGACATCCAGCGGGCGTTTGACGAGAACCCGGCCGATTTCTGCACCGTGGTGGTCCCGCCGTATTCGCACGAGGAGGTCGTTGACCAGGCGGTGGCGCACGACCTGCACGTCCTTTCGGAGAAGCCGATCGCGGACACGCTGGTGGGGTCGGTGCGGATTGCCGACAAGGTGACGAAGGCCGACCGAAAGATGGCGGTGACGATGAGCCATCGCTTCAACCAGTACAAGACGACGATGCGCGAGAGCCTGCGGTCGGGTCGCTACGGAGACTTGAACTACCTGGTGTTCCGGTTCACGCAGGAGGCGCGGAATACGGGCTCGTGGGGGTTCGGGTTCCGCTACGAGATGGAGGATCCGCTGCTGGTGGAAGGGTCGGTGCACCACCTGGACATCCTGGCCGATCTGGCCGGCGCGAAGTGCGACACGATCTACGCCCGGACCTGGAATCCCGCCTGGAGCGAATTCGCCGGCGACGCGCAGGCGCTGGTGACGATGGACTTCGAGAACGGCGTGCGAGCCACCTACGAGGGCTCCAAGGTGAACGCCGTGGGGCTGGACGGCTGGGGCCGCGAGAACACAAGGGCGGAGTGCGAAGGAGCAACGCTGGTGCTCGGATCGGACCGCCTGGAGTGCTTCCCGTTCGATCCGGCCCGCCAAGCTCGCATCAAGGCCGAAGGCGACGGCCACACCGTTCCCTGGCTGGAGCAGCCGTTCTGGGGCCACGTGTGGTTGATCGAGAAGTTCGTGCACTGGCTGGAAGGCGGCGAGCCGATGGAGACGAACGTGATCGACAACCTGCAGTCGGTGGCGCTGGTGACGGCCGCGATCGAAAGCAGCCAAACAGGGCTGCCGGTCAAGGTGCAGGAGCACTTGGCTGAAGCGTGGTGGGAGGTGGGGGCGGGCTAGGGCTGCCTTATCCTCTTACAGACCCTCCCAGCCATCGACAACTGGCCGCTGAGGCATTCAGCGCCTTGATCGCCTCTAACGCTTCCCAAGCGATGCGATATCCCACCTGCCTCCCTCCTGTGTGTCGGCCGCGCATCGGTACACGAACATCCATCACTCTCAACGAACCGTCGCCACAACCGATCGACCTCAAGCACCCAACTCAGTCCTTCATGCTAAAGTCGTTGAAGATGTTCCGCAGACGCGCAGCGAGATCACATGCCAATAATCGAACGCCCGGCGGTCGAGATTCAACAAGGCCATCTGAAGGTCTACCTCACTTATATCACACCAAAAGACCTTTTGATTCCAAAGTTCTATGACGTAGATCACCTTGAACCACGCCGCGGTGGCTTCCAGAGAATCCTCGACACTCGACGAGCAAGGCGTCTTTCGAGACATCTCACCGAAGCGTTCGACGAGGGCTACGCTAACCTACCTACCACAATCTTCCTTGCTACGGAGAAACACCTTCAGTTCAACCCCGACACTGCTACGCTATGTATCAATACCGACGAGGCCTGCCCTTTCAGCGTCGTTGATGGACAACACCGAATTTAAGGTCTTGTGATGTCTGCGAAGAGAGAGCGCGGCTTACTGAATTTCAAGTTGCCTGCCACAATTGCAGCATCTTTAGACGATACTCACCAGATGTATCACTTTTACATCGTGAATACAACCCAGCGACCTGTCGAGCGTGCCTTAGAACAGCAGATCACTCGACGGTTTACCGACATGCAGAGCGTTCAAGACCTTCCCTATCTCCCCTATTGGGTTGAAAAACGGGTGTCGAGTGGTACTGAGGCGCAAGCTTTAAAACTGGCCGAGTTCCTCAACGACCGTCAAGAGTCACCTCTGTTCAAGCGCATTCAGATGGCAAATGACCCGATTGGTGGTCGCAACAAGATTCGGCAGGCTAGCCTGGTAACAATGCTAAAAGACAATGTATTTTCGGGCACCAATCCCATCGCAATCCGAGAATCCGATCCCGATAAAGTCCACAAGATCATGCTCAACTACTTCCGTGCCGTAGATAGTTTGTTCGTAGATCCTGACAAGAGGGATCAGACGATTGCTTTCAAGACTAGCGGGTTATTCTTCTTCCTCTTGGTGTCAAAGTGGATCTTTACAGAGATGTATGCCGGCGCCCGAAACTTTACTGAGGAGCAAATCAGTACCGTCATCGGATCTGCTCTTGAGGGCATGGACGACTATTACGAAATTGCGGATTCAGGCTGGTGGCTCACCGGGCACGGTGCCAGTTCACTCAACCGAGCCAATGCACGCCTCATCGCCGAAGAGTTTTTCCAGGGCCTGCGTCGATCGAATGATCCGACTCAGAACTAGTGAAGGTATTCGATCTCGAGCCGCGCATAGTTTGTCGAGCACCCTTCCTGCTGCGTTCAGTGAATCGGGTTCCTAGGGAATCGGGATGCTACGTCCTCGCGACAATGTACGACGAGGTCGTGTACGTCGGCATGACCAATAGCCTGCGTAGGCGTATGGAGGACCATCTAGCGGACGAACGAATGGTCCAGACTACGCCTGTAGGGTTAGCTACGTGGTTCTACTACCAGTGCCTGCCTGGCCACTGCTTACACCAGACAGAGCGTCACTTGCTTTCAGAGTTCAAGTTTCGCGAGGGCGTTTTGCCCCCTCTCAATCGTGTTGGACCCTGATTGAACTACGCCAGAAAGCGGATGAAACATTAGGGTAAGAGAGATCTGAACCACCCAGATTCTAGTGGCTTTCAAGTGCTGCCGTTGAAGTTGTGGGACACGGCTGGCCACTACGCGAGGACCGGTCCTTTTGGTGATCTATCCCGGAGCGGTCCTCAGAGGTATCGACGTGGCATAGTCCATACTGCTACGGACGCTGAGCTTGTCAGTCGTAGCTCTCATGGGACTGTTTCACAAAGGAAAAGAGGAGTTTCCCGCCGCCTTCAATGTGATGCAGACCCCGGGCCTAAAGCTTCGGTAAGTATTCAGATCACAGACGCGGTGCTGGCAAAATGAGCGGGGCCAAATGACTAAGCCAGCTTGGCGAGATCGGCCATGGCGCCTGGGTGCGTAGGGCGCTCGGCTTTCTTGGCTTGAGTCGAGGTCGAATAACTCTATTCGTCATTCTAGCAGTCGCGGGCTTCGGATTCTGGAGGCTGACCACCTCTTGGGACTGGCTGAGCACTGACTTTTGGGACTGGCTTCGCGCTGAGTCTAGCGTGATGGAGTCCGGCAGCTCAACGCTCCGTAATTTCGGCTTGGTTATTGCTGGTGCTCTCGCGTTGCTGCTTGCTATATGGCGGAGCTGGGTCGCGCATCGGCAAGCCGCCACAGCCGAACAGCATCTACTAAACGAGCGCTACCGGCAGGGTGCAGAAATGCTTGGCAGCGACATTCTTTCGGTCCGTCTTGGCGGCATCTACGCTCTTCATCATCTCGCGGTAGAGTATCCAAATCAGTACCACCTTCAAATCATGGAACTGCTTTGTGCTTTTGTCCGCCATCCGACCGTGGCTGGATGCGGTGTGCGTCAGCCAAACCTATTGGGTAAACCCGGGCTGCGCGAAGATCTTCAAGCCATTCTGACAGCGATCGGGGCCCGTCACGGGAGGCAACTTAAGCTCGAGAAAGGCGCCAGGTTTCGCCTGGATCTCCGAAGCGCACGCATAGCAGGTGCGTGGCTTGAAGGCGCATGCCTGGCCAGCGCAAATCTCCATGACGCAGACTTAACAGACTCCACTCTCCTTGCAGCAGACCTGTCCGGCGCACGCCTCCCCCGAGCGGATCTGTCCAACGCAGATCTCACGAATTCCGACTTGACATGTACGACTCTCGTTCGGGCGAAGCTACCCGGCGCTTGCCTCGATGATGCAAGCCTTGTGAATGCGCGCCTTAACAACGCGACTCTGTCCCGAGCGTCACTCGCCGGCTCAGACTTGTCCGGGGCGACCCTCTACCAAGCAAAGCTGTACCGCGCGGAGCTTTCTCAAGAAACCCGCCTGACTCAAGCTCAACTCAATCAGGCTCGGGCCGACCCCGACGACCCACCCATCCTGGATGGCGCCGTTGACGCTGAGACCGGCGAGCCGCTGGTCTGGCGCGACGATCTTCTGGATGGCCAGATGTAGATCCGGGAAAATGCCGCAAGGTCAACCGGAACTTCTGTCGTGACAAACACTTCCAGTCCCCGCATCGGCTCAAGCTTGGACGACTTGCTGGAAGCGGATGGCGTGCTTGCCGAAGCTCAGGCTGTCGAGGTCAAGCACGTCGGAGCTAGGCAGGCCGAACAGCCTGCAACCGGTCAGGCCGGCTCGATGTCGGTGCGGGCGAAGTCCCGGCCTTTGAACAGCAAAGGCTCGCGGGACACCGCCGCCAGCGCATAGGCAAAGCAGTCGCCGAAGTTCAGTCCGGCCGGATGGTTGCCCTTGCCGAAGCGTCGCCAGGCTCCGCGCGCCGCTCGCGCATGGTCGGGAGTGACCGGCGCCAGCTCGATCGCCGCAGCTTCCAGGAAGGCGTCAAGCTCATGCCCGGCCGCAGCGCCACTGCGGCTTTCGAGGACGATCGCTGCTTCCAGGAAGTTGACAACCGACATGCGGCAGTGCGGAGCTTTCGCGACGGCTTCGTGGTACCGCTCCGCTCCGGGCTCGCCGAACAGGATGGCCATCACCGCCGACGTGTCGACGATCACTTGGGCAGCCCGCGGTCGTCGTAGAGCAGTTCGCCATGGTCGACCGGCGGACCTCCCTCGCGCACGAGCTCGGCGCAGCGCCGGGCGATAGCACGCATCTCCTTGAGTCGCGCCTCGACGCTGCGTTGGCGGCGCTCACGCGCCAAGCGCTCCTGAAGCGCGACGGTGATGGCGCCGGTCATGGTTTCACCGGTGAGGTAGCTTAGTTCTCGCGCCAGCCGGCAGGTCTCGTCGTTCTTGATGTTCAGGCTCATCGAGATTCCGCTGGGTAGAAGGGCTTAGCCCCTTTCTACCACACCCGATCCTCCGGCAGGCTCAAGTCGAGCCGAACAGGTACCTGCGGGCGCGGTGTGTTGTAGCGCGGATCGTTGCGTTGGGAGGGGCGGAAGCGTCCGAGCTAGCGGGTGGCGACGGTGGGAGCGTCGTTTGCAAGGGTATCCCGGAGTGAAGTTTCGATCAGGGACGAGAGGGACGGGCCGTGCGTGTGCTCGAAGCGCTCAGCTTCAAGAGCTAGCCCTTCGTCCAAGTCAACTGTGAGTTACCGCTTCATGGCGGTATGACGGTTCCGTGGCGGGCAGACGGGGCGGGGGATTCGAGTTTAGTCGCGTCCCGGGGCGGGTCCCAGGCTGCGCGCAGCCTGGGCCACATTCAGACCGCTAGCCCACTTCTACGGTACTGGCCTGGCTGGTGTGGGTGACGCGGAGGATGTTGTCGATGTGGCGTTCGAAGGTGTCGTCGTGGGAGATGACGACGAGCTGGCTGAAGCCGCGGACGGCGAGGATTTGCTGGGCGAGGTTTTCGCGGCGTTCGGCGTCCAGGTGTTGGGTGGGTTCGTCGAAGAAGGCGATGTCGAGGTTGAGCAGGTCGCGGAGCAGGGCCAGGCGGACGGCCAGGGCGGCGGCCATCTGCTCGCCGCCGGAGAGCTGACCAAAGCGCCGTTCCAGGCCGCTGCGGCCGAGCACGATGTCGTAGTCGGCCGCCCAGCGCAGGCGGCCGCCGGGCGCGCCCATGATGTCGCTGTAGATCTCGTCGGCGCTGTCGGACACGCTGGCCAGCAGGATTTCGGTGACCCGGGGGCCGGCGTCGCGTAATA
Organism: Chloroflexota bacterium; assembly: GCA_026707585.1. GTDB lineage: Bacteria > Chloroflexota > UBA11872 > UBA11872 > UBA11872 > UBA11872. Next base: position 25,508 of record JAPOWQ010000066.1, read on the forward strand.
GGCGTCGGATGAACTCGGTGCGGTCCTCGAGCCGGGTGACGCGGGCGATGCCGGCCTGGGCGGCTTCCAGGTCGGCGCGCACCTGGCGGAGGGCGTCCACGTCGGCGGCGAGCCGCTGCACGTCGGCTTGCATGCGGGCGGTGCGTTCGGCCAGCTGGCGGGCGAGGCCGAGGGCGGCGTCGCGGGCCTGGCGGGCTGACGCCAACGCGGTCGGATCGAAGCTGGCGCGGGCTTCACGAAGGGCCGATTCGGCGCCGGCCGCAGCGGTTTCGGCCTGGGCGGCGCCTTGTCGGGCCGTTGCAAGCTCGGCGGTGCGGGGCTTGAGTTGACCGGCCACGACTTCGTGCTTGAGAAACCAGTCGTGCGCGTCGGCGTGCGCGGCCAGCGCGGCGCGGGCCGCGGCCAGGGCGGCGAGGTCGTCGCGCAGGGCTCGCAGTTCGCGGCGGGTTGCCTGGAGCGAGGTCTCGGCCAGTTCGCGGCGGCGCCTGGCGATCGCCAGCAGGTCGGCGGCGGCGGTATCGACGGCAGGATCCCGGGTTGACGCCAGCTCGGCCAGGGCGTCGACAGCGCGGTGGGCGGACTGGGCCAGCGTGTCGCGGGCGCTCGACGCCTGATGCCGGCCGTTCGCCAGGGCCGCCAGGTCGGCCGTGTTGCGGGCTTCCAGCGCGTCCATAAGAGCAGTGGCGGCGGCGATGTCGAGGTCGGCGGAATCCAGGCGCCGGTGCAAGTCGGCCACGCGCTGGCGGGCCACGTCGGCCTGGCGGGCTTCGGTTTCGGCCTGCTCGGCTTCGGCGACGCCGCGCTGGGCCTGAGAGATGGCCGCGTTGAGCGCCAGCAGCCGCTGCTCGCGTTCGACCGCCTGGCGCCGAAACACGCCGGCGACGTCCGGGATGGTTTCCAGGTTGCGGCAGAGATCGGTGAAGAACGGGCAGGTGCGGGTGTCGGTGAGCAGGCGCTGGGCGTGGCGATCGGCTTCCAGCAGGGCCGCTTCGCGGGCGTGCTCTTCGCGCCGCGCGTGCAGCAGGGCGCGCCGGTGCGTCAGCTCCGCGGCTACCGACGCGCGGGCTTCCAGCAGCTCCAGCTTGCGGCGGCCGTCGTCGTAGGCCTGAACGACCGCCTCGCGTTCGCGCATCCAGCGGGTGTGCAGGGCGTAGGCGTCTTCGCGGGCCTGGCGCAGGGAGATGTTGGCGGCCGCCTTGCGTGCCTCGGCCTCGGCGATGCCGTGTCGGACATCGCGCCGCACCCGGCGGAAGCGGGTTTCGAGATCGCCGTCGAGTTGAAGGACGGACGACGCGTGGGCGGGCCGGCCGGCCTCGCGGCGTACTTCCGAGAGATCGTCCTGCGCGCGATCCAGCGCTGCCGCCCGCCGGGCGCGTTGGAGGTCCAGGTCACGGGCGCGTTGATCCACGGGCTGGAGCTGGGCTACGCGGGCCTGCGCGGCCTGATAGGCGGAGTGCGCGGCGCGGGAAACTTCCAGTTCTTCTGCTGCGGCGCGGGCTTCTGCTTCGGCCGCGGCGGCGCGGTGGGCTCTTTCCGCAGCCTGCTTGCATCGCTCCACGGCGGCCGAGTGCTCGCGCCTGGCCTCTTCGAAGGCCTGACGGTGGGCGTCGTGTGCGGCCAGGTGTTTGGTGGCGGTTTCCAATTCGGCTGCTGCCTGCGTTTCCGCCTTACGGGTCTGTTCAAGCGCCTGTTGGGCCGCGGACAGGCGGGCGAGGAGTTCCGGTTCGGCGGCCAGGCGGCCTTCCAGGTGGGAGGCCTTGACCTCGAGCGCGTGGCGGCCCTGGGCGTAGTGCTGGGTGAGGCGGCGCAGCAGATCGGCGGCCTGCTGGTACTCGGCGGTGCGCAGGATGGGATCGAAGCGGGCCTTGCGCAGGCGCGGCGAGTCCAGGAAGTCGGCGGTGAGGCGCCCCTGGGGCACGCCGACGACGTGTTCGAAGACGTCGGCCGGACTGCTGAGGCCTTCCACGCCCAACTGGCCCGCCAGCCAGGCCTCGAGCTCGGTGGCCGGCTGGTCGATGGATCGATTCAGCTCGACGTCGAATAGCGAGACCGTGGTCGTGGCGTTGTCGGCCAGGGCGCCCGTGGCCCGCGAGCGGGCGCGGCGCATGGTGCGTTCCACGCGGTAGACGCGGCCGTCGCGCGGGGAGGTGAATTCAACCTGGACCGCAGCTTCGGTCGTGCCGTGGCGCATGAAGCGGACCTGTGGGCGGTGCGGCATGAAGCCGAAGAGGCCGTAGCCGATGGCTTCCAGCAGGGTGGTTTTGCCGGCGCCGTTGGGTCCGACGATGGCGGTGAGGCCGGGCTGAAAGCGCACCGTGGCCTGGACGAAGCTCTTGACGTTGCGCAGCGCGACCTCGTGGACGAACACGTCAGGCCAGCCGCCGTTCCAGGTGTTGGGCCAGCGCCTCGGGGGATTGGCCCTCGAGGGCGGCGGCCTTGAGGTCGAGCGCGGCGGCGGTGAGCGCCTCGGCCTCGTCGGCGTGGGGCGACTCCGCGATCAGCTGGCTCAGCACCTCGCGTTCGATGGCGCGCACATTGGTTCCGTAGCGGGCGGCGGCGGTGCGGCGCCGGTCGCCGGCCAGCTGCAGGGTCACGCGCACGTGGAGCGGCTGGAAGGCCGCATGGACTATTTCGGCAAGCTGATCAGTGTCGAGGTGAATGCGCTCGAAGCGCAGGCGGCCGGTCAGCCGCAGTTCGACCACGGGGGGCTCACTGAAGAGTTCGAGGGGGCCCGAGACGGCCGCCTCGACATCGGCGGCGAGTTCGTCGAAGTCCGCCGCTTCGCCGGCTTCCACGCTCAGGCGGCGGAACGGGCGGCGGGCAATGACGTCGTCCCTGAACCGGGCGTCGATCGCCGCGGGGCGGCCGGGGCGAAGCGTTACGTCGTAGAGGCCGCGGGCCCGGCCCTCGCCCTCGTTTGGCTGGCCGGCCAGACCTTCCAGGATGTTGTGGGCTTCCAGCGCTCCGGGGTTGAAGATCCAGGGGGTGTGGTCCGGCAGGCTGTAGGCGTAGTGGACATGGCCCAGCGCCAGGTAGTCGGTGAAGGCGCGGATGGGGGCCAGGTCTTCGAGCGTGACTCCGCCGACGCCCAGGTGGACGGCTTCGTCCACGCCGGTATGCAGCAAGCCCACGACGGCGCGCTGGCCGCCAGCGGGCACGGCGGAGAGCGAGGCAGCGATTTCGGGGATATGGGCCGCCAGGCGAGCGCCCAGATACTCCACGCCGAAGACGCGGACCGGGCCGATGTCGGTGTAGGCGCCGAAGCCGCGTTGGCTGGTCCAGGGCTGGGCCTGGAGCCGGCCGGTCAGCGGGTCGAACTGCCGCAGCAGGCGCAGGTGGCCGTGGCGGCTCAGCTGCCAGAGCCAGGAGCGCTCGCCGCGCCGGAACCAGCGTTCGTGGTTGCCCTCGTTGGCGACGACCGGGATGCCGGCGCGGGCCAGGCGCTCCAGCGCGATGTCGGCGGCGGCGTAGGTTGACGGCTCGATGGACTTGGAGTCGAAGAGATCGCCGGCGATGGCTACGAAGTCCGGCTCGACCCGCAGGCAGTAGTTCACCGCTTCATCGAAGGCGCGGACGAAGTCGGCGGCGCGTTCGGTCAGCCCGTACTGGCGGAAGCCCAGGTGAACATCCGCGAGGTGGACGAAGCGGATCGGGGCGTCGCTCATGCGAGACCGTTGCATAGCTCAGAGCTGGTTGCCCGGAAGACCCTCACCCCAGCCATCTCCCAGAGGAGGCCTTCGCGTAACCCGAGCTTGGTTGCCCGGAAGACCCCTCACCGAATTCGGCCGAAGACGGCCGAGTCTGCCTCTCCCCTTGGAGAGGGTGAAGAACGGCGTCCCCTTGAATGGGTTGACATCGAACACCGTTGCGCTCCGCCGGGGCAGGAGGAGGAGCGGCCGCAGCTTCGAGGACGCCGGGCGTGTTGCAGAGGGCGCTCATGGCTGGCAATTGGGCAGGTTCGAAGGGGTGCCAAGAATACCAAACAAAAAGCGAACACGGGCGCGAGCGTATGCTCGCCCTGATCGCATCCGAGGACTGACCCCATGCAACTGACGCTGCGTTACCAGGCGATGCACAGCACCGGCCCCGACGACAACGTGGAGGCCAACATCGTGCCGACCGAACTGCGGGCCGAGCTTGATCCGGCGGAGACGGCCCTGGTGCTGGTGGATACGTGGGGCGAGCATCCGATCGCGTCCCATCGTGCGCGCACCAGCGACATTACGGTGCAGCGTATCCGGCCGGCGCTGGATGCGGCGCGGACGGTGGGCGTGACGCCGATTTACGCTCCATCGCCGCCCATTGCCGCCACGTATCCGCAGTGGTCCCGCTGGGCCGGGGTGGAGGAGTTGCAGCCGACGCCGGAGCCGGATGACGGCTGGCCGCCGGCGGCCTATCGCGCCCTGGCCGGACCGTACGAGTCGCTGCAGCGCGCGCCGGGGGAGCTGCCGCCGGACAGCGCCGGCAAGCCGCCGGAAGACTGGCACCGATTCCGCACGATTCACCAGGCGGTGGCACCGCGGGAGGACGACATCGTGATCGCGACCGGCGAGCAGATGCAGCGCGTGCTGCGCGACCTGCGGCTGGTGCACCTGGTCTACGTCGGGTTCGCCACCAACATCTGCGTGCGCTTCCGCGACTACGGGATACACGCCATGCGCAATCGCGGTTACGCGCCGATCCTGATGCGCGACTGCACCAGCGGAATCGAGACGCGCGAGACCTACGACGGCCTGCAGGTCACCAGCGCGGTGCTGCACGACCTGGAGCGCTGGTGCTTCACGGCGGACTCGCGGGACTTTATCGCGGCGTGTGCGAGCGCTTGACGGGCCGACGCCGCTCGCCGGCCGGGCCGGCGGCTAAAACGGCAGCGTTAGTTCCTCGCGTTCGCAGGCGACCCGCCGTTCGTCCGGGTATCTGCCGTCGATCAGCGCCCGGTGCACGTGCTCGTTCACGCAGGAGTTGTTGGGATAGACGCCGTGCGTGGCGTGGTCGACCTCCACCAGGTACCCGTTGGTGAGCTGCTCCGTCATCAACTCCTCCGACTCAATGAACGGGGTGAATGGGTCGCCGTGGTTGCCGATAACGAGGATGGGTACGCCGCCGCCGTCCAGTCGCCCTTCGAGCGGCTCGGGGGCAAACTGGTCGTAGAACGCGCAGGCGGAGAATAGCGGGGGGCCCAGCAGCGCCAGCAGGGGAAACGCCTCGTCCTGGGCGGCCTGAAAGACTTCCCCGTCGGCCAGGCGAGTTTCACGGTCATGCTCGGGATGCAGCACCCAATCGTCCAGGCAGCCGATGTGCTCCGGCATTCGCGCCACGCTGGGGCCGTCGTCCTCCCATTGGAACTCGGCAATCTCGAGCAGGATCGACGGATCGTCGTACTCGTTGAGCTGGTACAGGGCCTCCCAGAGGATCGGCCAGAGGAATTCGGCGTACAGGGTCGTAATGACCCCGTAGGCGGCCGCATCGGGATGATTGCCGGCCCCCTCGTTGACCAGGTGCAGCTTTTCGGCGGCCTGCCGGAAGTAGGCCAGCGGGTCGCCATCGTTGTAGATCGGGCACTCGGGGCTATCGCAGGCGGTCAGCGCCCTTTCAAGAAGAATGGCGATCGGCGCGGTTTCCTCAATCGCGTCGGCTATTCGCCCTTCCTGGTCAGCTTCAGCGTCGACCGGGTTGTCGGCCGCGTCGATGACCATGGCGCGCACCGAGTCGGGGAAGAGCGTGGCGTACCAGACGCCCACCGCGGAGCCATAGGAGAAGCCCAGGTAGGAGACCTGCTCGACGCCCAGCGCCTTGCGGATTTCATCCATGTCGCGGGCGACGTAGGCGGTGTGCAGCAGGCCGCCGACCGGCCCCATGGACTTGATGCAAAGCCTGGCGGCGGCTTCGCCGGCTGCGATTTCTTCGGGGGTGTCGGCGGGCGCGTCGATGGAGCGACGCAGGTCGAGCTGTTCGCCCGGCTCGCCACACTCGAACTTGGGCTCGGACGCCTTCACGCCGCGGGGGTCGAAGCCCACGATGTCGAAGCGTTCGACGAGTTCCGGTGCGAACGCCGAGAAGCCGGACCTGATGGACTCGACCAATTCGAGGCCGCTGCCGCCGGGTCCGCCGGGGTTGACGAGCAGGTAGCCGACCCGCTCGTCGGGCAGTCTGGCCCGATGCACGTTGAGGGCGATGCTGAGGCTGCCGGCGTCCGGGTCGCGGTAGTCCGCCGGGACTTGCAGGAAGGCGCACTCGAAGGCGCGGCCGGACTCACAGGGCTCCCACTCGATCCCAACGACAGCCGGAGCAGGCTCCGGCGTCGATGTCGGCGTGGGGGTCGGGGTGGGCGTGGGCTCTGGCGTAGGCGTTGCGGGCGGTGTCGGGGTGGGCGTGGGCTCCGGCGTGGGCGTGGCCGGTGGGGTTGGGGCCCTGGTAGGCGTTGGCGTGCTGGGCGGCGGCGTGGGCGGGACGCCGGACGCCTGGGTGAGGGCCGTGGGCGTAGCGGCGGGGGCGGACTCGGACTCGCCGCAGGCCAGGCCCGCAAGGGCGACCAGCGCCAAAACGCCGACAACAGCCGTCTGCTTGAGTGTTCGATTAAAGATTCTCAATGCGCTTCCTTCCATTCAGCCCGGGACAGAGATACTGGTTGTCGATTGACCGTGGCAGGCCGCGAAGCTACGTCGAGTAATCCGCGACGCAGCCCTCGGCGTGGCGGTCGCGACCGCAACCGCCATCGTTAATCACTGTAGGGGGTCCGGGTCGCCGGATCGTGAAATGACCAACCGAGCGCGCGAACCACATGGCTGAACGCGACCTAGTCGGCGCTGACGAATTCGCGCTCGAGTTCGCCGTAGGCGGGCACGCCGATGATGTCCTTGAACTCTTCCAGGCCCGCCAGCGGACCGGCCGACGCGGTGGTGCCGTCGGCTACGAGCGCCGCATAGGTGCGTTGCAGGGCGGCGGTGGCCGCGAACAGGCCGGAGAGCGGGTAGACCACCATCATGTAGCCCAGGTCCTGAAGCTCGGAGGCCGAGAGGAAGGGCGTGACGCCGTCCTCGATCATGTTGGCGAAGAGGGGCACCTCGGGGGCGAAGGCGGCGCGGACGGCGCGCAGTTCGTCCAGGGAGCGGGGTGCTTCGATGAAGACGACGTCGGCGCCGGCCTCGACATTGGCGTGGCTGCGGGCAATGGCGTCGTCCAGCCCGTTGACGGCGCGGGCGTCGGTGCGGGCGATGATGACCAGGTCGTCGTCGCCGCGGGCGTGGACGGCCGCGCGCAGCTTTTGCACGTGATCATCGGCAGGCACCACGCGCTTGCCTTCGAGGTGGCCGCAGCGCTTGGGCCACTCCTGGTCTTCCAGGATGATGCCGGCGATGCCGGCCTGCACGCACTCGCGCACGGTGCGGATGACGTTGATGGGGTTGCCATAGCCGGTGTCCATGTCGGCCACCAGCGGGATGTCCACGGTGTGGGCGATGCGGCGGGCGCGGTCCAGCGTCTCGGTCTGGGTCAGCAGGCCAATGTCCGGCTCGCCGAGGGTGCTGGCGGCCAGGCCGAAGCCGGTGGTGAAGAACTGCGCGAAGCCGGCTTGCTCGATCAGCTTGGCGGACAGGGCGTCGTAGGCGCCCGGCAGCACGATGATCTCGTCGCCGGCCAGCCGGTCGCGAAGGATGGTCGCTTTGGTCATGAATTTGCGTCCACGGCGTCAACGTCGCCGCGATTGTGCCGAATGGACGGTGGCCGGGCAGGTTGCCGCCGCGGGGTGACTGGGTGAGCATGGCGCGGCGGTGGGTAGGGAGGTGGGTTGATGGCAGGCAAGTACCGGGTCGCGATTATTGGGACGGGCCGGATGGGCGGGTTGATCGAGGACGAGATTCCGCTGGGGGACCCGAACCTCCCGTACGGCCATTTCTCGGCATACGAGTACATCGAGGAAACCGAAGTCGTGGCCGTGGCCAACCGCGGCGCGGAGCGGCTGCAGCGCTTCAGCGAGCGGTTCGGCGTCACCAACACGTACCTCGACTACCGGGAGATGATCGACAAAGAACAGCCGGATATCGTGAGCGTCACCACGCCCTCGTTCGCGCGAGCCGAGCCGCTGATCTATTGCGCCGAGCACGGCGTGCGGGCCATCTACAGCGAGAAGGGGCTGTGCGCCTCGCTGGCGGAGGCGGACCGGATCAGGGATGCGATGCACCGCAACGGCGTGGCGTTCAACTGGGGCGCCATGCGCCGGCACAACGTGGGCTTTCGGTTGCTGGCGGACGCCATCGCCGCCGGGGAGATCGGCGAGCCCGAGGCCGTGTTGATGCTCACTTACACCGACCTGATCAAGCACCACCCGCACACGCTGGACCTAGTCTCGATGCTGCTGGGCGACCCGCAGCCGCAGTGGGTGAGCGGCCGGCTGATCCAGGCCGGGGATCCGTTCGACCCCGAGCCGCGGCGCGCGCACCCGGAATACGACGCCGAGAACCATCGATACCTGCCCTCACCGGGCTGGGAGGTCGCAGACCCGTATGTCGGTCACTTCCAGGTGGGGTACGCCAGCGGGGCGGTGGGCTACTTCATCCCGCACCGCGGGTTCCTGGACGTGCACGTGCTGGGCAGCGAAGGCACGGCCTACTCGCTGGATAACGGCCTGATGTTCGAACTCCGCCGCAGCACCGGCTCCAACCCCGACGACGTCACCACGCGCAAGCTCTACCCGGAGGGTGAAACGCCGACCGTCAACACCATCCGCGACCTGATCAACTCGCTGGAAACCGGCGAGCCGACGCGCGGCAATATCGACGTGACGATGCAGTCGGTGGAAGTGCAGTTCGCCATCGCGCACTCGCACCTGGCCGGCGGCGTGCGGGTGGAGGTGCCGGTGGCGGATCGGAGTCTTTACATCCCAGGGGGCTGAGCCGTGACCGACGGCCCTTCCGGGCTGCGTGTGTTGACAACATGACATCATGGTGTAATGCTTACATGAGTCATCGCACGGAGCCGAGGGCATGCGGCGCACGCAGATTCAACTGGACGAGCCGCTGTACGAACTGACGAAGCAGCGCGCCTTTGCCGAGGGAAAGTCCATGTCGGCGGTGGTGCGCGAGGCGGTGGCGCAGTACGTGGCCACGCCCACCAGGCGGCCGGACTCGCTGGCGAGCTTTTCCTTTATCGGCTCCGGCCGGTCGGAGCCCGGCGGTCCGCAGCCGCTGTCGGAGCGTCATGACGACGCGCTGGCCGAGGACTTTGGCGGCTGATCTTTTTCGACACGTCGGCCGCGCTGGCGCTGGCCGACGTCAACGACCTGCACCACAGCCGCGCCGTACGTGCCATGCAGCGCGTGGTGGCCAGCGGCGAGCCGCTGCTGACGCACAACTACGTGCTGATCGAGACCGTCGCGCTTCTACAGCGGCGCCTGGGCATGCCGAGCGCCCGCGCGTTTCTATCCGACGCGCGGAACTTCACGGTTCACTGGGTCACGCCGGACGACCATTCCGAGGCTGTGATGCTGTTCGAGCAGCACAACCGGCGAGGCCTGAGCCTGGTGGACTGCATGAGCTTCGTGGTGATGCGGAAATACCAGGCCGCCACCGCCCTCGCCTACGACTCGGACTTTCAGGCCGAAGGGTTCGACGTCTTCGATTAGGCCGTGGCGGCGCGCCTCCAGAGTGAGGCGGCCGGCGGCCGGCCTGGAGCTCTAGCGCTCCAGCAGTTCGATCTCGTAGCCGTCGGGGTCGTCGACGAAGGCCATTTTGAGGCCGGTGGGGAAGGACTCACGCCAGTGGTCGGGCCAGATTTCCAGGCCCTTGCCTTCCAGCTCGTCGCAGAAGGCGATCAGGTCTGGCACGCCGATGGCGAAGTGCATGAGGTCCTCGGGGACGTTGAGCTCGTAGTCCGCCGAGTAGGTGAGCTCGATGGTGTGGTCGTTGCCCGGCAGTTCCAGGTGGACGATCTGGTTGCCGTGCGGCGACCGCTCGGAGCGGCTGAAGACCTTGAAGCCGAGGTTGTCTTCGTAGAAGCGGATCGATTGTTCCAGGTCGCTGACGCGGATGCGGGTGTGCAGGAGCTTGTACATGGGGCCTCTGGATTGCGGTTGGCGCGCCATCGTCGCACGTTCCCGCGGTGGACGGTACGGCGCCTGGATCCAGCTTGCCGCCCTGTGCGCTGGTGCGTGGTACTTTGAAATCAGCCGCCCGTCCCATCGTTGGAGCGCCCTCCCCTGAGCGTTGAGGTCTGGACCATCATTGGAACGACTCTAGGTACAGGGGCGGTGGTGCTTGGTGGGGTTATCGGCCTCATGCTTAAGCTCTGGAGCGACACCAACCGTCGGATTGACCACCTGGAAGTCAGCCTGCGCGCGGAAATTCGCGCCATGCGAGACGAGTTGAAGGGCGACATCGCGGCGGTGCGTGACGAATTCCACCGTGAAGTCAGCGCGGTGCGGGCCGATACCACCGCCAGTATCGAACGCCTGAGCGACCGCCAGCACGCCGACGCCAACGCAATCAACGCGCGGCTGGACGTCCTGCTGCTCGCCCGCGGTTCGCTCGCGGGGGTGCCCGATGCCGCTATCGCTTCAGGTGCGCAACAGCCCGCAGCCGAAGCCGGGCCCGAGTATCGGGTTCCCTCACCCGACGACGGCGGTTCGGACCGGCCCTAGGCGCCGGCGTCTCCACCCGAGTCGTCAAGTCCTTTTAGCGAAAGGGTTGGTCCAGAACGGAACGATGGCACGGCCGCGCCGCTTGGCCAGGGCGACGTAGAGGGCGGGACCGCCGAATGCCACCAGCCATGGAATCACGTGTTCGAACCAGAGGCTGGGCGTCAGGAAGTCGTGCACCAGCTTGTCGTCCACGATCAGCACCACGGCGATGCGGAAGATGAGCGCGCTGCCGATGTAGATGATGATCGGCGCCTTGTCCGTGGCCAGGGCAATCAGGCCGGCGCCCACGAACAGCAGCGGGATCGACAGCGCCAGGCCGAAGACCAGCAGCGGGATGTTGCCGTGGGCGGTGCCGGCGACGGTGAGCACGTTGTCCAGGCTCATGACCACGTCGGCCAGGATGATCAGGCGGATAGCCTCCGGGAACGATGTCGCGGCGTCGTGCTCCTCGTCACCCTCAGGTTTGAGCAAGCGCCAGGCGACCCAGAACAGGGCCAGGCCCCCGATCATCGATATGGCGGGCGCCTGCAGGAGCAGGGTGGCAATGGAGGCCAGCGCGATGCGCAGCACGACGGCGCCGCCGGCCCCGATGATGATGGCCCAGCGCCGCTGGCGACCCTGCAAGCGGCTGGCGACGACTCCGATGACCACGGCGTTGTCGCCGCTGAGAATCAGGTCGAAGAGGATGATCTGCCCGAGCGCGGCCGGGTCCTTGACGATGTCCTGAACGATCTGCCCGAGGTCCATCAGGCCCGCCCGGTCCGATTCACCTGCAGCACGTCTTCTTTAGCTATTCGTGAGGGCCGGGACGCCGTCCGCGGCCGGCACAAAGCGCGGCTAGTTTACGTGGGCCAGCCCGATCCGTGGCCGGGCCGGGATCACTCGATGTCGTCTACTGGAGCCGCGCCCGGCTGGCGCGGAGTTCGTGGGCGCCGCTGGCGGTGGAGGTCTCGTAGACGTAGAAGAGGCTGTCGCCCAGCACGGCGTAGTCCAGGTAGCGCAGGCAGCCGGTGCCGGCGTGGCCCTGTAGCAGGGGACCGTCGTCGGAATGGCGCACGGTGGTGCTGAGGTCTTGCGAGAAGACCATGCCGGTGCGGTCCTCGTACACGTCGCCTTCGGTGGTGCGGCCGTCGTAGTAGATGAGGAAGCCGGCATCGGTGGGCATGACGGTGCTGACGCGAGTGACGTTGGCGTCCCAGCCTTTGCCTGGGGTCACGATGTCGCGCTCGAAGCCGAAGCGGCGGCCGTCGGCCGAGACCCAGAGGCCGGTGGGGTGCTCCACCAGCCCCGTGGTGAAGACGTTGCCGGTGCCGTGCAGCTGTTCGCGGGTTGCGCCGCCGGCCACGCGGTCGCGCGGGCCGTAGCCGGCGAACAGGTAGAACAGGCCGTCCAGCAGGAGCACCACGGGGTCCTTGACGCCTTCCGAGAACGTGTTGGCGGCGTCAAGGACGGGGATGCGTTGGGCGGGATCAAGGGCGGTGAGGTCGTCTGCTTCGAGCAGGTCGATGCGCCAGCGGCGGTCGGCGGGGTCCAGGTAGCTGACGTAGTAGCGCCAGGCGCCGCCGGGGATGCGGACAAGGGCCGAGCGTTCGAGGGACTCGGTGTCGAACTGGTCGGCCGTGCAGGCCCAGACGGGCTCCAGCGTGGCGATGTCGCGTAGCCGGAAGATCTCGGACTTCCAGCCGCGCCCCTGGTCCAACGGCCGCCGCCAGCGGACGCTCAGGTACAGGGCGTCCTCATCCAGCCAGAGGGCGGGCGCACCCACCCAATAGCCGGGAGCGTCGACCTCAGGGCTCAGAAGCGTGACGCCATCGGCCGAATCGAAGAGCGGCACACCGCCAATCGGCGCGCGCGGCGGCATGGGCAGTCCAAGGGATGGCGTGGGCGGGCAGTCTCCCACAGGCGGGGTGCGGGGATTCGACAGGGCCGGCGGTCGCCGCCATAGTCCTACGGGACAGCCCGCACGTGAGCGCGCCATGGAATACCTGCCACTCGGACGAACGACGACCCAGATTCCCAAGATTGGATTCGGCGCCTGGCAGTACCGGGGCGGCGCCGGTGTGCTGCGCCGGGCACACGAGCTGGGTGCCGCGTTTGTGGACACCGCCGAGGCTTACGGCTCCGAGGCCCAGGTGGCGCGGGACATCGGCGAATTGCGCGACGAGTACTTCATCGCCACCAAGGTCTCGCCGGCAAACCTGGCCTATGACGACGTGCTGTCCCACGCCGACGCGAGCCTGGAGCGGCTGGAGACGGACCGGATCGACCTCTACCAGGTGCATCACCCGAATCCCGACATCCCGATCCCCGAGACGATGCGGGCCATGCGGCAACTGGTGAGCGACGGCAAGGTTCGCTTTGTGGGTGTGAGCAATTACTCGGTCGACGACATGAAGGAGTCGCAGGACGCGCTGGGCGACGTTCCGCTGGTGGCCAACCAGGTGCGCTACAGCGTGGCCGCCCGCCAGATCGAGGACGCGATCCTGCCGTATTGCCAGGAGCACGGGATCACCGTCATCGGCTTCAGTCCGCTGGTGAAGGGGGAGTTCGGAGACCCGGCCCTGGAACGGCTTGACGACGTGGCGGCGGAGGTGGGCAAGACTCCGGCGCAGGTGCTGCTGAACTGGGTGATCGATCGGCCCGGCGTGATGGCGATTCCCAAGACCGACCGCGTGGAGCGGGTGGACGAAGCCGTGGGCGCGGTGGGCTGGTCGCTTACGCCGGAGCAGCGGCGGACGCTGACGGGGGACTAGCGACCGCGGCCTGCAGTTCGGCGCACTGGTCTGCGTTGAGCACGCGGACCGCGCCGGGCGCCAGCGCGCCCAGGCGGACGGTAGCAATGCGCAGCCGGCGAAGGGTCACGACCTTGACCCCAACGGCGGTGAGCATGCGTCGGATCTGGCGGTAGCGGCCTTCGCGCAGGACCAGGCGCAGCGTGGCGCCGCCGCGGTGCTGGCGCAGGTTGCGCACTTCCGCGCGGGCCGGACGCGGGTCGCCGATGGATATGCCGTCGGCGAAGAGCCTGGGCAGGTCGCGCGGCGGATTGCCGCGCACCTCCGCCGAGTACTCGCGCTCGTGCCCGTAACGCGGGTGCATCAGGCGCTCGGCCAGTTCGCCGTCATTGGTTAGCAGCACCAGCCCTTCGGAGGGCGCGTCGAGGCGTCCTACGGGATAGAGGCGTACCTCGCGCAGGTCCGGCGGCAGCAGGTCCAGGACGGTGGGGCGGCCCTCGGGATCGCGCGCGGTGGTGATGACCCCGGGCGGTTTGTGGACGGCCACGACCAGGCGGCAGCCGGGCAACGTGCTGATCGGCTGACCGTCCAGGCGCACGTCCGCGCGCGCCGGGTCGATCCGCGTGCCGAGCGTTCGCACGACCTGGCCGTCGACCTGGACGCGGCCGGCAGCGATGGCCGCTTCCATGGCGCGGCGCGAGCCGGCGCCGGCGCGGGCCAGGAAGACGTGCAGGCGCACCGACCCGGATCGGTTCTCCGATTGATCGCCGGACCCGGTGGGCGCAGCTTTCATGACCGGCTCGGGAGGCCGAGGACCTCGGCCAGTGGGCCATGGCGGCCGACGGCTCATGGCTAACCGCAGTCTTGCGATGGATATCCGACCACGAAAGGCCCTTCTGGCGGAGCCGGCTGACTCGCAGCCACGCAGCGTGCATGCTAAGGCGTGGCCGGCCGTTCGGCGGCCCCGCGGCCGATTCGGCCCTTATCCTGACGGGCGCCCAGCCCCTGGTGGACGGGTTCTACGAGGGCATGGCCGTCGGGGCGAGGGTCACGCCGATAGTCAGCTAGACGGGGAGCAGCGGGGGCAGCAATGAAGGAGCGGGTCCAGCGGCAGGGTTTTGGACTGCCCGGCAGTTTGCTTTTGCTTGGGGCCTTTGTGCTGCTGTGGCATTTCGAGATCCTGCCCGATGGCTATTGGGGGGAGTTCTTCCTCTTGTGGCCATTCTGGCTGGCGGCGACGGCGGCCAGCCTGCTGTTGTCGCGCTTGCACCCGTGGGCAGGTTCGCTGGCGGCCCTGGGCATCATGGCCGGCGCCCTGGCGGGGGCCTGGTGGGTGGCTGACAGTGACGATCGGAAGCCGATTCTGCCGGTGACCCCTGAGTCCATCTCGTTGCCGCTGGGCGGCGTGCAGACGGCGCAGGTGAACCTGACCGTCTCGAGCGGCGTGCTCGCGCTGAGCGGCGGAGCACCGTCGGGGCAGTTGCTGGTCGGCAGATTCGAAGGGATGGCCTTCCCGGCGGCGCAGTATTCGGTGCGCGTGGGTACGGCGGGCGACCGACAGACGCTGGAGGTCAATCTGCAGGGTTCCTGGGAGGTTGCTTTCCCACCAGAGCGGCCCATCTCAAACGGACGTTGGAAGCTGCAACACGCCAGCGGCGTGCCGACCGACATCGGGGTGTACGGCGGCGCGACGACGCTGGACCTCGACCTGCAAGGGTTGAACGTACGAAGTCTGATTGTGGAGGCGGGCGCCGCGGACATCGCGGTGGCGCTGCCCGCCAGCGCGGGGCGCACGGACGCCAGCTTCATGCTGGGCGCGGGCAGCCTGGACATACGGATTCCGGCAGGCGTAGCGGCCCGAATCGAGTTGGAGGGCGGCGTGTCGAGCGTCGACATCGATACGGCGCGCTTCCCGTCACAAGGCGACGGCCGCTATGCCTCCCCGGACTTTGGGAATGCCGCCAACCGGGTGACGATCACGATCGGCACAGGCGCGGTCGACATCACCGTCCGCTAGCCGCGACGGGCCTAGTCCTTTTGGCCGATTCGGCGGGAGGAAAATTACGGCCTTGGGGCGATGGCGGGGCGCCGCTCTCGGCTTACCGTGACCATGCACGACACACACAACCGCGGAAAGGCCCTTCATGGATAACCGGCTGACCCGCAGCCACTCGGACCGAATGCTCACCGGCGTGGCCGGCGGGATGGCGGAGTACTTCGACGTCGACCCGGTGATCATCCGGCTGCTCTGGGTGCTGGGCGCCGTCTTCACGGGCGGGCTGTTGCTGGTCGTCTACTTCGTGATGGCGATCATCATGCCCGCGCCGCCGGACGACGAAGACGAGTACGAGGATGACGAGGAGGACGACGACCTCGAGGAGGAGGACGAGGCCGAGACTGCCGGCGACGAGTCGGACGCCGAGGTGTCCTCGGAGGATCAGGGCGAGGAAGCGACCGACGATGAGGCCGACACCAAGACCAGCGGCGCGGCAACGACCGCAACCGCTTCAACGGCGGCGGCCTCAGACGCGCCGCTCGCCGAATCTCCGCGCGAGCCGAGGCGAAAGGCCCGCCGGGCCCGCAGGGGGTCGCGTCGGCGTGCCCGGCACCGCCGGGCGGCAGCCCGTCGCCGCGGCCAGGGCGCGCTCGTCATCGGCTCCATCCTGATCGGGATCGGCGCGTTGGCCCTGGTGGACCAGTTCAGCCTGTTCAGCTTCTGGCAGTTCTGGCCCCTCATTCTGATCGGGATCGGCGGCGCGCTGATCCTCGGCCGGATGCGTTAGGGGGTCGTGATGGCTCGAAACGACACGCACGACGACTCGGCGCCGGCTCGCAAGCGACGGCGACGGCGACGCGGGGACGGCGCCCTGGTCGGCGGCACGGCTCTCGTCTTGCTTGGTTCGGTCTTCCTTGCGGATGAGCTCGGCTGGGTCGAATTCGGCGACCTGTGGCCCGTGATCCTGATTGGGATCGGCCTGGTGATGATCGTCAGCTTCTTCGCCGACGCCAGGAGGTCCTCATGAACGACTCACGAACCCTGGCCAGGCAGTCCGGCTTTGGTTTCGCCGGCGGCCTGATCCTGCTGGGCGTGTTCGGGCTGCTCTGGAATTTCAATGTGCTGCCCGACGGTTTCTGGGGCGAGTTCTGGACGCTGTGGCCGCTGTTGCTGGTGGCCATCGGCGTGAACCTGGTGCTGTCCCGGCAGCGCGCCTGGCTGGGCTCGGTGGCGGCGCTGGCGGTCGTGACCGGCTCACTGGTCGCGGCCTGGGTATTGGCCGCGGCCAACCCACCGTCACGGGCAGTCCTGACGATCAGCCCCGATTCGATCGCGGTCATGAGCGACGGCGCGGAGTCGGCGCGCCTGAACCTGACCCTGGCCGCAGGCGATCTTGCGCTGACGGGCGGCGCGCCGGCGGGCCTGCTGTTGACCGGCGGATCCCAGGGCTTTGTTGCCGAGATGATGGACCAGCGCGTAAGCGTCAGGACGTCGGATGGCCGACGGACGGTGGACGTGCGGCTCAATACCGGCTGGGGCTTCGACTTTCCGCCGCGCCGCGGTCGCTTGCCGGACGGACGGTGGGTGCTGCGTCACGCCGAGGGCATTCCTACCGATATCAGAGTAGAGACAGGAGCATCGGACCTCGATCTGGACCTACGGGAGTTGAACGTGCAGAGCCTGAACGTGGACGGGGGCGCGGCGGACATCGATGTAGTGCTGCCGGCCAACGCCGGTCGCACGAGCGCCGAGTTCAGCATCGGCGCGGCCGACCTGGACATCACGGTTCCGGACGGCGTGGCGGCGCAGATCGACTTCGAGGGCGGCATTTCAAGTCTCAACATTGACGAGTCGCGGTTCCCGAAGGTGGGCGACCGCTACGTCTCTCCGGACTTCGAGAGCGCCACCAACCGCGTCACGATCAAGATCGAAGCCGGGGTGAGCGACATCACTATCAATTAGCTAATCCACATCCCCCTCCCTCCCCCAGCGGGCCGGGTCGCCGAGAGCGGCCCGGCCCGTCAGGTTTAAGCCCGGAGGTCGAAGCGGGGGTCGTAGCGCAGGTTGCGCTCGCCGGCCAGGGCACGGCGGGACAATTCGGCCAGGTGCGCCGCGAACGGACCGAGGCCGGGGGTCAGTTCGGGCGAAGTGATAAAGGCGGCGGCAATCTCCCGGCTCATTGCATCCATGCGCCGGGCCGGCGTGCGGGCGCCCGGTTTCTGCAGATCCGGCACAACCGCAAGGTCCAGGCTCAGCAGGGCCTCGATTTCAACAGGCTGCGGGCGCAGATCGTCCAAGCAGAGCGGGGCCAGCCAGAGCCAGAGGTCCTGGAGTTCGCGGTCCACGAGTCCGTCCTTGATATGCAGGCCCTCGACGCGGCGGGTGCC
Organism: Chloroflexota bacterium; assembly: GCA_026707585.1. GTDB lineage: Bacteria > Chloroflexota > UBA11872 > UBA11872 > UBA11872 > UBA11872. Next base: position 43,256 of record JAPOWQ010000066.1, read on the forward strand.
GAGTTGAATCAGCGGCCCCTCGGTGGGCCGCACGCCCAGTTCCTCCTCCAGCTCGCGCCACGGATCCGGATCGTCGGGCGCCAGGTGGCCGGCGCTGCTGACGTCCAGCAGACCGCCCCAGGTGTCCTTGGTGAACCCGCGTTGCTGGAGCACCAGGCCGGGGCCGTTTGGCTCGCCGGTCAGGACCACCCAGACCGTGCGCGTGAGGTGCCAGTGGCCCTCGCGGTGAATCTGCAGTCGCGGCAGCAGGCGTCCGGTCGAGCGGCCGTCGGGCGTTGTGACCTCCAGCAGTTCGCTTTGGTCGTCGTAGGTCATTCGGCCGTTGCCCCGGGTTTGGACGGGCGCTCGCGTACCATGCCGGGCAGCCTGGCCTCAGGATGGAAACGCGCCCTATGCGATTCGGCTGCTGCGGACCTATCGAGAACATGCCGGCCATGCGAGCGGCCGGCTACGACTACGCCGAGTTGCGCGTGGTGGACCTGCGACCCGACGACGACGAGACCGTGTACGCCCCGATCAAGCGACAGATCGAGGACGCCGGGCTGCCGCCGGAAGCCCTGAACGTGTTCATCCCGCCGCACCACCCCGTGGTGGGACCGGACCGCGACCTGGAGGGCCTGCGCGCCTACGTGACGACGGCCATGGGCCGCATGCGCGACCTGGGCACGAAACTGGTGGTGTTCGGGAGCGGCGGGGCCCGCTCCACGCCGCCTGGATTCGACCACCACCTGGTGCCGGGGCAGCTGCAGGATTTCCTGCTGCTGGCCGGCGGCATCGCGGCCGATCACGACATGGACCTGGTGATCGAACCGCTGTGGCGGGAGGTCTGCGACACCATCAACACCATCGTGGAGGGCTTCGTGGCGGCCCGCCAGAGCGGACATCCGCGGGTATGGACGCTGGCGGACTGGTTCCACGTCTTCCACAACGACGAGCCGCTGGAAACCCTGGCCGAAGTCGCGCCGCGGTTGCGCCATATCCACGTGCCCGTGCCTCCCATACCCGGCGCGCCGGAGCAGCCGACGGATCCCGGGTTCGACGCCTTTCTGGACGCCCTGCTGGCTACAGGCTATGACCTGCGGATGAGCGTGGAGGACAACGGGAAGCGGTTCACCGACTTCGCGTCCCAGGCCGGGCCGGCGCTGGACTACCTGCGGGCGCGCGTGCCGGCGTCGTGATGGCGATGGATCCGCCGGCGTACGACTTCGACCGGTTCATCAACGGGCTGGACGGGGCGCGGGAGCCCTCGCTGGCGTTTCATCCGGGGATGGACTTCGACGCCTGGCGGGCGGCGCTATTGGAGCGAGTTCAATGGCTACTGGGCGAACTCCCGGCGCTGACCGGGGCCGAGCCGGAAATCCTTGAGACCAGGGACTGCGGCGCCTACGTCCAGCACAAGCTGGTCTACGAGACCATTTCCGACGTCCGGGTTCCGGCCTGGTTGCTGATTCCGAGCTCCGCGACGCCCGAGCGGCCCGCGTCCGGAGTCCTGGCGCTGCACGGCCACGGGGACGGCAAGGATCAGCTGGTGGCTCGCGATGACGGTCCCAACATCTACCGAAGCTTCGCCCGGCGCTATGCGGAGCGCGGGCACGTGGTGCTGGCGCCAGACGCGATCGGCTTCGGCGAGCGCGCCGAGGAGTTCCGCCGTTACGGGCAGCGCGACGGCTGCAACATCAACTTCATGCGCGCGCTGTTGTTCGGCATCAACCTGATGGCGCTCAATATCCAGGACGACCGCCGGGGCCTGGACATCCTGGGCGCGCTACCGGAGGTGGACGCGGGGCGGCTGGGCTGCGCCGGGCTGTCGTTTGGGGGCACGCGCACGATGTACCTGGGCGCGCTGGACACGCGAATCAGGGCGGCGGTGGTGAGCGGCTACCTGACGACGTTCCGCGCCTACGCGCTGGAGACCGGGAACTTCTGCGGTTCGCAGTTCCTGCCGGGGATCTATGCCTATGCCGACGTCCCGGACCTGCACGGGTTGATCGCGCCGCGGCCGTTGCTGATCGAGGCCGGTCGCGCGGACCGTGGGTTCCCTATTGAGGCCTCGCGCGACGCGCACGCACGCGTGGCCGCGATTTATGCGGCGGCGGGCGTGCCGGAGCGGCTGGAACGCGACGAGTTCGACGGCGGGCACGAGTACCGCGCGGAAGCCTCGCTCGACTTCATGGACCGCTGGCTGGCGCCGGGCAGCCCGGCCGTTTCCTGAGCGCCTAGCAAGAGGGGCGCTCCCGAGGAGCGCCCCTCCTGGAACAGGCGGCGACCGTTAGCCGAACTTGAGGAACTGGCCCTGGACCCAGTTGCCGTCGGTGAGCTGCCACCAGGTGACGCCGTTGACGACCTGGGTCTCGCCGGTGAGTTCAAGCTCCGACGCGCCGGGTGCGACGTAGGCCACGGTGGCGTTCGGGTCGGCGGAATTGCGCACGTTCAGGCCGGCCTGCGGAACCACGGTGGCGCGCACGGTTTCGCCGGCGGGCGGTTGTGTGGCCGCGGGAGCGGGCGTAGCGGTGGGGGCGGGGGCCGGGGCCTCCTGGGGCGCGGCCGTTGGGGCGGGGGCCGGGGCCGGAGCGGCGCGCACGCCGATTTCCAGGTATTGCGCCTGCACCCAGTTCCCGTCCTCGACCTCGCGCCATTCGATGCCGTCAATAACCTCGGTCACGCCCGTGAGCGCCAGCTCGCTGCCACCGGGCGCGACGTACTGGATCTCGCCGGTCTCGGTACTGGGCGCGGCCCGCACGTTCAGTCCGTCGCTGGGCACCACGACGGCCGTGGTCGGGACGGGCCGCGACTCGCGGCGCTCGATGACCTGGGCCGGATCCGTCGGAACCTCGAGGACCTGGCCCACGAAGATGAAGTTCTCATCGGCCAGCCCGTTGAATTCGACCACGTCTTCCACGCTCACGCCGTAGGCCGAGGCGATGGAGAAGAGCGTGTCGCCCTCCTGGACTTCGTACTCGATAGGCCCTTCGGGCGTGGGGGTGGGCGTCGGGACCGGCGGCTCGGTAGGCGTGGGGGTGGGTTGCGGCACGGGGGTGGGCTCCGGCACCGGCGGCTGGGTGGGAGCAACCGCGATCGGCGTCGCGACCGGCGTTCGGCCGACCGAAGGCGTAATGTGCGGGCCGCTCACGGCCGTGGTCGGCGTGGGCGTGGCGCTTCCCGCGTCGGGCTCCTCGGCCTCGCCGCCCGTCAGGGCCCGGACCAGCAGCACGATTAGAATGATGGCCAGCACCGGCAGAACCAAAAGCGTCACGAAGAGTCGATACTGGCGCAAGCTCCTCACCGCAGCCCCCAATCTCCGGGGTCGCCGGGATTACGGCGTTCCCGGATCAACAACTGCCGGCGGTCTCGCGCCACGGAGCCTCCCCTTTTACGCCTGGGGCCCAAGAACGCGCGCTACAGACGAGAACGTAGCCGCATTGTACACGCGGAGGCCGACCGTTGAATGCGGGGGCGTGCGTCCCTTTGAGCCCTGGGTGCTCGGAAGACTTCTCACTCCAACCCTCGCTCCTGTGCAGACCGGGAACATTATCTGCACGCGTTCGGAGACATGGTTTACACGTGCGGCGATAGGGTGGCGGACCGGGATGTGCCGTTGCGGAGCCCCGGTGGGGTGGTCGGCAGGGGCCCGTGCTCCCCACCGGCCGGGCGTGGCGCCTCCCTCAGCCTGCACGAAACCTGACGGGCTCGGAGGTTGACGTGTTGCCGGCCCGGTCGGTCGCAATCACCGCCACCTCGTGCTCGCCCGGCTCGCTGGCCCAGGCCACCTGGTAGGGCGCGAAACGGGCCGTGCCAACCGATTCGCCGTTGACGAAGAACTCCACGCTGGCCACGCCCCCGGCATCCTCCACGTCGGCCCCCAGGGGCACGGTTCCGGCGGCCACGGCGGCGTCGGCGCCCAGGCCCACGACCGCCACGACCGGCGGCGTGTTGTCCACCAGGAATCGCCGAAAGGCCATCTCGGCGCCCCCGTCGGCCGCCCGCACCGTGAGCCGCAGCGTGTAGGCGCCATCCGGCAGCTGGATCGTGTCGACGGCCCCCAATTGCTCCTCGACGCGGGGCGCGTCCAATGGCGAACCGATTCGCGTCCAGGTCCCGGGCGCGGGTCCCACGCCGTAGTGCAACTCGGCCGCGACGAACCCGCCAATCGTGGCGGTGCCAAAAACCTCCATGATGGTGCGGACGGCCTGGCCTTCGGCCGGGGCCGTAACCTGCGCGCCGCTGCCCTCGGCCGTGCTGACGGCCGAGACGGTTGCGCCGGCGAAGAGTTCGGGTGGGAGCCGGAACGGCGAGTCCTCGTCCACCCCGCGCTGCCAGGCCTCCGCTTCGGTCGGCAGGACCACGAACACCTGTTCTTCGACCTCGTCGGGCGGCGAATCCGGCGTCGCCAGCAGCCCGGTGGGGACATGGATGCGGAAGGGCTGGTGCACGACGTCGCGCTGCGTTGGCACGGTTCCGCGCGCGAATTCCTCTCTGCGGGTTTCCGGCGTGAATGGGGAGGGCAGGAGTCCGGAGAGCGCGTCGACCTCCTGGTCGATCACGGTGGGGGGCCGCGTCCAGTCGACGATGTCCAGGCCGGCATGCGCGTGATCCATGAAGCGTTGCCAGATCGGCCCGGCGCCGCGCACGCCGGTCACGTCGTCCATGGGCGTGCCGTCGGCGTTGCCTACCCACACGCCCGTGGCCAGTTGCGGCGTAAAGCCCACGGTGAGCGCGTCGCGCGTGTTCTCGGTCGTGCCGGTCTTCACGGCCGCCGGGCGGTCGGCCAAGTCCAGCAGTTCGCGGACCTGGCCGAAGCCGACTTCGCGGGCTGCGCGATCGGAAAGGATCGACGTCACCAGGTAGGCGACATCGGGCGCAAGCACGCGTGCGCTGAGCGGTACGCGGGCAAGCGCCAACGGCGGCTCGGCGCCGGCCAGCGAGCAGCCATTGCCCAGCTGTTCCACGATGAGCCCCCGCGCGTCGCGGATACACAGGACCGCGGTCGGCATCACCCGCCGCCCGCCGCTGGCCACGGCGGCGTAGGCGCCGGTCAGCTCGAGCAAGCGCACCTCGTTGGATCCCAGGGATACGGCCGGGCCGATGCGCGACCGGTCCGTGAGCGAGGTGATGCCGAGCCGGTCCGCGACGTCCAGGGTGGCGTCGATGCCGGCGAACAGCTGCGTGCGCACGGCCGGGATGTTGAGCGAGCTGCCGAGGGCGGTGCGGAGGCTCACCGGGCCGCGGAACTTCCGGTCGTAGTTGCGCGGCCGGTAGGGCTCCTGGCCGGCGATCGGCACGGTGGTGGGGATGTCCAGCAGCATGGTGGCGGGGCTGTAGCCCTGTTCCAGCGCGCTGGCGTAGGTGAAGAGTTTGAAGGCCGAGCCCGGCTGCCGCAGGGCCGTGGTGACGTTGACCTGGCCGTCGATGGCCTCGTCGTTGAAGTCCAGGCTCCCGACCATGGCCAGGATTTCGCCGGTGGCCGGGCGGAGGGCGACCAGCGCACCATTGGTGACGTCGCGGTCCGCCAGGGTGGCGACGTGGTCGCGGACCGCGGCGTCGGCCGCGGCCTGCAGGTCCAGGTCCAGCGTGGTGGTGATCTCCCAACCCTGGCGGCTGATTTCGGGGCCGTAGCGGTCCTGCAGGTCGCGGACGACGTAGTCGAGGAAGTGGGGGGCCGGCGACGTGGTCTCGCGCGGCGGCGCAATGCGCAGCTGCTCCTCGCGCGCGGCGGCCACCGCCCCGGCGGGCGCCAGGCCGTGGCGGGCGATGGCCGCCAGCACGCGCAGCTGTTCGCGCCTGGCGGCCTGCGGGTCGACGTGCGGGTTGTGCAGGGAGGGCGCCGGCAGCAGGCCGACCAGCAGGGCGGCCTCGGCCAGCGTCACGTCGGCCAGGTTCTTGTCGAAGTAGGTGTCGGCCGCCGCGGCCACCCCGTAGGTCAGGCCGCCGTAGTGATTCTGGTTGAGGTACAGGCCGAGGATCTCGTCCTTGGAGAACCGCTGGCTGATCTGCCAGGCCAGCACGGCCTCGCGCAGCTTGCGCTCGTAGGTTTCCTCGGGCGTGAGCAGCGCGTTTTTGACCAATTGCTGGGTAATCGTGCTGGCGCCGGAGACAACCTCGCCGCCCCGCCAGTTATTCCAGAACGCGCGCGCGATGGCGCGGACCTCCACGCCGGGGTTGTCGTAGAAGGTGGCGTCCTCGGCCGCGACCACGGCGATCTTGACGACCTGGGGAATCTCGTCCGGCGGCACGACCCGGCGGCGGCCTTCGCCCAGCAGTTCACCCAGCGGCCGGCCCCGGCGATCGTGAATGGTGGTGGTCTGGAAGAGTTGACCGCCGACCGTGGCGATCTCATCCACCGGCGGCAGATCGGTAAGGAAGGTGGCGGCGACGTTTAGCCCAATCGCTACCGCGGCGCCGGTGGCGATGACCGCGGCGACCAGGACGGCGGCCAAGCCGGCCAGCCCGGCGGCGGCCAGGCTGAGCCACAGCCAGATGCGGCCGCCGCGCTTGCGCGGTCGCGCGATCAGGCGACTAGGCTTGCGCATGGCTGAGTCTGAACAGGCGCCAGACGCCCTCCGGTCCGCAACCCCTCAAGGCTACGCCGCGGGCGCCGGCGGCGGGACGGTGGACGAACCTCCCGCGCCCCGGTCCCGCTGGCGGCTGGCGGCGCAGGCGCTGGGGCTGGTGGGCGTGTTCGCGATCGCGATTCTTGCCGTGGTCTACGCGGACGTGCTGCGCGAGCGGCTGGCGGGGGCGGGTTACGCGGCGGTATTCGTGATTACGGCCGTGGGCGCGGCCACCCTTATCCTGCCGGCGCCCGCGGCGGTGAGCGTGGGGGCCTTTGCCGCTGCCCTGGACAGCATCTGGGCCGTGGGCCTGGTTGCCGCCACGGGTCAGATGGTGGGCGAGCTCGGCGGCTACTACGTGGGCTGGTCCGGCAAGGGCGCCCTCAGCCATGTGCGGGGCTACGCGCGTCTCAGCGGCTGGATGCAGCGGTACGGCGTTGCGACGCTGTTCGTGATGGCCGCGATTCCCAACCCCTTCTTCGACGTGGCCGGCATGATCGCCGGCGCCACGCGGGTCGGCGTGCTGCGCTTCGTCCTGGCGTCATGGCCGGGCCTGGTCATCAAGAACATCGGCTTCGCCTGGGCCGGGGTGGCGGGCCTGCAGCTGCTGGGCTGGCTGAACCACTAACGGCTAGGCGCCGGCCCCATCGGCGGGCGGCTCGGGTGCAAACTCGTCACCCACCAGGCGCCGCCTGGCCTCGTCGTAGGCGAAGACGCCGACCGCCAGGACGATGATCAGCACGACCACCAGACCGATGGCGGCCAGCGCTCCAGTGAAGAACCGCATGGGACATGCTCCCCCGCGTGGGCCCGCAAGGCCGTGTGCCCTGGGCCTGATTCTAGTCCTCCATCACCAATGGCGCGCCGAAGAGTGCCGCAACGTGTTACTCGGATAATCGCGGGTTCGCAACGGTGCGTTGTTTACAGGTTCGGAGCCACCGCACACGTGCCGAGAACTCACCCAATCAGCCACGGACCGATTAACTGCAATTCAAGTCGACGCGCTTCGACTTGTCGCGCGTAACGCGAGCGTGGACGCGTTGCGGGCCGCGACTTGAAGTAGCCGCCACGAGTCCCGGCGAGCGAGGCGGCCGCCCTGCCTCCACGGGGCTCGCATCGTGACAAAGATAAGCCCAACCGTCCCAACTGGTCCCTTTTTAACAGGTTGGCGGAGTCACAGCCTCGTGCGCGCCGTCTGCTAGCCTCTCGGTCCCGCATCAAAGGCGCGGTGCGGGCTCCAGGGATGGGATGCTGAGTCAACGGACGTGGGAGGCGGCCCTCGGCGCGCTGCAAGTCGAGGTTCCAAAAGCCGATTTTGCCGCTTGGTTTCGGGACGCACGGTTCGTCCGAGCAGGCGGGCGCGAGATCGTGGTCGCGGTGCCGACCGTCTTTGCCAAGGAGATCGTGACGCGCCGCTACCGGGAAATGGTCGCGCGCGCGGTCTCGGCGGCGCACGGTGGTGATGTTGACGTTACATTTGTCGTGCAGGCCGAACGGCCGACGACGCCGCCGGCCTGGCTGACGGATTCCCCGCCGCCGCCCGCGCCCGCGCCGCGCGCGGCGGGGACCTCCGACGTCCGCCTCAACCCGCGCTACACGTTTGAGCGCTTCGTGGTGGGCTCGTCGAACCGCCTGGCGCACGCGGCGGCGCTGCGGGTGAGCGAGCGGCCGGGCGATGTCTACAACCCGCTGTTTCTATACAGCGGCGTGGGGCTGGGCAAGACCCATCTGCTGCACGCCATCGGCCACGCCATCCTGGCTCGCCGGCCGGATACGCGGCTGCGGTACGTGCCCTGCGAGACGTTCGTCAACGACCTGCTCTATGCCATCCGCACCGAGAGCCACGGCGAGAGGCTGCGCCGCTTCCGCGAGCGCTACCGCGCGGTTGATCTCCTGATGGTTGACGACGTGGAATTCCTTTCGCGCACGGAAGCCTCGCAGGAGGCGCTGTTCCACACCTTCAACGCCATCTACGAGGCGGGCGGGCAGATTGTGCTCACCAGCGATCGCCCGCCACGCGAGATTGCGCGCCTTGAGGCGCGCCTGCGCAGCCGGTTCGAAGTCGGCCTGGTGGCCGACATCCAGGCGCCGGACCTGGATTTGCGCCGCATGATCCTGCACCAGCAGGCATCGGCCGCCGGTAGCCAAGTTCCCGAAGACGTGGTGGACTTTCTGGCCGACCGGATCACCCGCAACGTGCGCGAACTGGAAGGCGCCCTGACCCGCACGTTGATCTACGCCGAGTTGCACGGGCTGGATCTCCAGCCGTCCACCGCTGCGCAGGCGCTCTCGGGACTGGGGCGCGCGGCGGCTGACCGGCCGCCGGCCACCGACGCAATCCTGGCGGCGACGGCCAGCCACTTCGACATCCCGCAGGGCGACTTGCTCAGCAAGCGGCGCGACGCCCGCACGGCGGGGGCGCGCCAGGTCGCCATGTACCTCATGCGCAACGACGGCCGGGAAACGCTGCCCGAAATCGGCCGGGTGCTGGGCGGTCGCGATCACACCACGGTCCTGCACGGGTGCGCCAAGATCGAGCGGCGACTGAAGCTGGAGGACCGCCTCAAGGCCGACCTTGAGGCAATCCGCGCTCACCTGGCCGACGGCTCCTAACCCCTCCCTGTGTGGATAACTAGCCGTCCTGTGTGGACAACTACCCCTTGCTGTGGATACACACGGCTCGCCGGCGGGTCCCCTCCCGTAAACTGTCGCTACCGTCGCCAAGTATCCACGGCCGCCTCCGACCAACCCACAGCCCGCGGGTCGGCGGCCGACCCTTAAGCGCATCCCCCCACCAGAAGGGCTTGCCGAGCGTTCGCCGTTGCCTCCACACACTTCACGCCCTTCTTAAGATTGTTCTTAGATTCTTTATATGCTTCGTTGGTTCTGGGATAACCGCCAACAGGCGACCATTCAAGGCGGCTCGCGGCTGACTCCTCCGTGTCCTGGATTCACCGGCAGCAACCAGCCGGGCCGCACACTCGCGGCTCCTTCAGCAGGTGAAGGGAATGCCGACGGTGTGGTGAGCGCCGGGAACGGCGTTCCGCGGGCGCGGGCGGGATCCCTGGACAGATCCCCGGCCTTTCCCAGCCTGAGCGTGTACGAGGTGCGCGCCGGAGATTGCCGGTGACGCCTTCCGGCAAGGGCGCAGGTCGCGGCATGGGTGACTCCTCCGAGGGCGTGTCGGGTGATCAGCGCTCTATGCCGCTGGACCAAATCAAGCCGAACGCCCGGCAGCCGCGCCGTCGATTCGACCCCGCGGATGAGGATGCGCTGGCTGCGTCCATCCGGCGGCACGGCGTACTTCAGCCGGCACTCGTCACACCGTCTGCCTCCCGGCCCGGACAGTTCGTCCTGGTGGCCGGCGAACGCCGCTGGCGGGCGGCGCGGAAGGCGGGCCTGGCGGAGGTTCCGGTTGTTATCGTCGCCGCGGATGCTCAGCGGCGAGCCGAGCTGGCGCTGGTGGAAAACATGCAGCGCACCGACCTAGGGCCGCTGGAACGCGCGTGCGCCTTCCAAGCGCTGATTGACGACTTCGGCCTGACGCAGGCGCAGGTGGCGGCCGTTGTGGGCGTCAGCCGCTCAGCGGTCGCCAACACGCTGCGGCTTCGGAAGCTGAGCGCGGAGATGCGGCAAGCGGTGGCTGAAGGCCGCATTACGGAGAGCCACGGGCGCACGCTGGCCGGCATCCCGGACCCCGCGACGCGGCAGCGGCTGTTCCTGCAAATGCTGGGCGGTCGCCTGAACCTGCGCCAAGCCGAGCGCACGGCCCGCCGCCTGGCGGGCGCGTCGCGACAGCCTGATGTGGAGCTTGAGCACGTCGCCGAGCGCTTGCAGTGGCGGTTGGGCACGCGCGTGCGCTTTGTGGGGACCCGAAGACGCGGGCGCATCCAAATTGACTACCGAGACGCGGAGGACCTCGACGCCTTGCTGAGCATGCTCTTGCCGGAATAGATGTTTCACGTGAACCGTTGGCGGCCCGGCCCCTGGCGACCCGCTCCGGTCACCGGCGTACTGCTGGCGGCCAACACCGCGGTCTTCCTGCTGCAGGCTGCCCAGGGCCCGGTCGGGCAGGAGTGGATCGTGCGCTACGGACTCATCCCCGCGGTGCTTATGCAGGGCGAGCGGTTCTCGATCCCCGGCTCGCCCACCCCGTACGCGCTCACGCTGCTGAGTTCATCGTTTTTGCACGGCAACCTGGGGCACCTGGTCGTGAACCTCGCGTTTATCGCGGTCCTCGGGTCGTTGGTTGAGCGCGCGGTAGGCGCGTGGCGGGTGGCCGTGCTCTGGACGGCAGCCGTCGTTCTCGGCGGGGTCTTCCACGTGCTCATGAACAGCGGGTCGCTCGTGCCGACCGTGGGCGCCAGCGCCGGCGTGGCCGGCCTGATCGGGGTGGTTACTGTAGGGGGGTGGGGCGGTCTGATAGCCGGCGGGTTGTGGCTGTCGGTGCAGGTCGCCGGGGCCATGGCCCGGGCGCCCCAACTGCTGGATCCCGAGGTGGCGTGGCAGGCTCACCTTGCGGGGTATACGGTGGGTGTCGTGGGAGGACTGCTTGTGCGGTGGGAGATTCGACGGCGACGCCGAGCTGCAAGGCGTGTGGGGGCCGCGCCCCGGGCGCCTGGCACGGCGGCATCGCGTGCCGGCGGTCAGGGAGGCAGGCGTGGCTAACCGCCGCCGATCGACCCGCCGCCGCCGCCGCGCTCCGATTCGACGGGCCGTGCGCAGGCCCACACCTACCGCCGAGGCCCAAGCCCGGCCCGTCTCGGCGGGGGCCGCGCCCACGCCGGCGACTGCGGCCGGCCCTCGCGCGGCCTCGCTACCCTCGCTACCTCAGCTGCGCCGGGACCTGCTGCTGAGCGCGACCCTGGGCCTCGGCCTCACGTTGGTCGTGATCGTCGTCGGGCTGGCCACGGGCTAGCCACCGGTGGCGGCGCACAGGCCGTTACATATAATCCTGCTCGGTTGAGGCGGTGCCGGCCCTGGGCATCCTCCGTCGGGTGCGCCGCTCACGGAACCGTCGATAGCGCCGAAGGAAGGGTCGCCGACCTGACCCGCGTACGCGTCACGCTCGGAATAGCCGCCGCCGCATTGCTGATGGCCCTAGCCCTTGGCCCGGTATCGCTGACCGCCCAGGTCACCTCCGGCTTCGGGCCAATCACGGTCCTGAACAACACCTTCCTCAGCGCGCCGGGCAACCCGGAGTTGCAGCACAACATTCCGCAGTTGAGCGTGTCCCTTGGGGCCGAGACGCTGACCGCCGACTTCCAGGAGTTCTTCGAGCGCACCGGTGGGCTCCAGCGCTGGGGCTTCCCGACCTCCGAGGTTCACGTTGAGGAAACCGGCACGCTGACGCAGTACTACCAGCGTGGCGTCGTCGACTTCCACCGACGGCCCGACCTTGGCGACATCTATGTCCTCGAGCGGCGGCTTACCTGGGACTACTTCGGCGGCGGCCAGGGCGGCAGCCCCGACCTGGGTGCGGAACAGGGAACGGTCAATAACAACACCGGCGAGCAGCTTGGGCCCTGGAACCACAAGGTCTCTAACTTCTCGGTTGGCGGCGTACGCACCGGTTTCCTTGATTTCTTTCACGCGTTCGGCGGCGTGCAGGCGTTCGGGTTCCCGAAGACCGAGGCTCGGAGAGATACAAACGCGCCCGGGACCGTGCATATACCGGCGGCTACACCGGAGTTCATTCGCCAGTACTTTCAAGCCGCGGTGATGGAGCACCACCCGCAGAATCCGGAGGCTCCGGTGCAGTTGCGGCTGCTGGGCGACGACTTGCGAGACCAGAAGTATCCGGCGCGCGCCTGGGCCAACTTCGGCGCCTTCCGCGCCGCCGTGGCGCTGACGGCCGGGCAGGCGTTCACGCCGTCGGTCATTGACTTCACCCCGCCGAGCCCCTCGCCCACGGCAACCGCGGCGGCCACGCCCAGTCCCGCGTCACCGACCGCGCTGGAGCCGCTGCGGGCCACCGGCGAGGTCATTGTGGTCGGAACGACGGACGGCGGCGTTTTGCTCTACGACGGGGCCAACTGGCGGCAACTCGACAAGGATCGCTCGGTGCTCACCACCAACCGGGTCCAGGCCGTGCTGGTGGACAGGGACGGCCAGATCTGGGCCGGAACCGATGCCGGCCTCTTCCGCTTTAACCGGAACGGCGACGGCGCGGTCTTCGATCAGGCGAGCACGAATAACGGAATCGGGTCCGGCAACGTCTCCTCGCTGGCCGGGCGACAGGTAGGGGACGTCCTGTGGATGAGCCACCCGCGCCAGGGCGCCAGCCGCTTCGACGGCCACACCTGGGAGCGGGTCCGCTCCGACAACACGCAACTGCCGAACTCCGACGTGCGCCAGGTGCGCGCGGTAACGGGCACTGAAGGCGGCCTGTCGTTTGCCACCGCGAACGGCGCCGCGCTGTACGACGAGGACGCCAATACGTGGTTCTTCTACAACACCGATACGTCGGCGATCGCCAGCAACGACATCACTACCGTGGAAGCGGACGCGGACGGGGCCTTGTGGTTCGGCACGGGCAACGCGGGCGTGTCGCGGACCCTGAATCCGCTGGCGTGGGACCACTTCGCCACCGGTGACGGGCTTGCCAGCAACAACGTTCGCGACATCCTGGTCGCGAGTGACGGAACGGTCTGGATTGCGACGGCCGGAGGCGTGAGTTGGTTCCGGAACAACGAGCTCTCGACCGCCAATGTCGTGAACGCGGGGCTGCCCTCCAACAGCGCCCGGGCGCTGGCAGAGGACAGCCAGGGACACATCTGGGTGGCGACCGACGGCGGGGTGGGGCGCTTTGACGGGTCCACGTGGACGGCGTTCACGACCGTCCAGGGACTGCCCACGAACAGCGCGAGCTCAATAGCCGCGGGCGTCGTGGTCACCAGCTGAGCGCAAGGGACGCGCCGCCGCGAATCTGACAGGCGGACATCCCGGCGATCCCGGCGAAAACCTGCCGGAACGCGCTATTCGGCCAGGCCGGCCCCCTGGCGGCTGTGACGGTCACGGATGCGCGCCAGCCGCGCGAACTCCAGCGTCATTCGGCGCGACTCGGTCGAGAGCACGATGTCGTCGGCCAGGAACTGGCTCAAGCCCACCTCGAACAGCAGGTCGTCAACCTCGGAGGTGGCGAGGCCGTAGCCCCCGGCGAGCACGTGTGCCAGGTCCACGGACCTGGATGGCTCGCGCCCGGCCTCGAGATCCGTGATGACACTGACGCGCACGCCGGCCTTACGCGCGACCTGCCGGGTCGTATGGCGGGCGGTGCGCCGTCGCGTGCGCAGCCGTTCCGCCAGCAGCGCGCGATCCACGTGGAGCTGCTCGTCGTCGGTGTCGTCCTGGTCGGGGTTGAGCGTGGAATTGACGGTGCGCGAGATGGAGCGGATGGCCGATTCGGCGACGCTGGCGATGGTCTCTTCGGCAAAGCGGCGGCGGGTGCTGGCTATGTCGTCCGGCACGTAGCCCGCCAGGACCAGCAACTCGCGGGGATCGACCTCAAGACCCTGGGCCAGCGTTACGAGCGTGGCCACGGTTGGACTCTTGTAATCACCGCTTTCCAACCGGGAAAGGTAGGAGGGCGCCAACCCGCAACGCGCGGCGAGCGCTGCCTTGGTGAGGCGACGCTGCTCGCGGAGCTGACGGACGGCGTTGGCGAAACCCATGTCGGGGACAGGCACTATAGCGAGCCCGCCAGCCGCATCCAAACCAACGGGTGCGTTTCGGCCATCAAACCTGTACCGGCGCGGTGGCCCGCAACCGCTGCGGCGCGGTGACGCGCGGCGCGTGTAGTTAGCATGGTCCCGCAGAGGGGACCGATCGCGGTGCGAACACCGCGAGCATGACAGGGGAAGGAAGCGATATGGCGGACATCGTTCGACGCGCGGATGTCGTTTGGCGAGGGAACTTGATTGAAGGAACGGGAAAGTTCGACGTGGGAAGTGGCGCGATGAGCGGGCAGGCCGTGAGTTGGCCCGCGCGCACGGAGGGGCCTGGCGGCAAGACCAGCCCGGAGGAATTGCTGGCGGCCTCGCACGCCAGCTGCTACGCCATGGCGTTCTCGCACACGCTGGCCGAGGCTGGACATCCGCCGGAAGAGCTACGCGTCTCGGCGTCCGTGACGTTTGAGCCTTTGCCCGCCGGCGGGTTCAAGGTGGGCAGCAGCTCCCTGAGCGTGGAAGGCGTGGTCCCGGGACTCGACCAGGCGGGGTTCGCAGACCTGGCCGCGCAAGGCGAGGCCGGCTGCCCGATCTCCAACGCCATCCGCGGCAACGTGGAGATCTCGGTCGAGGCCACGCTGGCGGGCTGAGCGCGGTGAGCGACGGCCGCGCCGAACTGACGCAGGCGCTGGAGGCTTTGCTGCAGGCCATCGGCCCGCCGCCGGCCCCGGCCGACGAACTTCAGGCCGCCCTGCGCCACGTGGACGGGCTGACCCAGTCCCTGGGCCCTGACACCCCGGCCCAACTCCGCCACTTCCTGCAACGCCGCAGCTACGTGAAGGCGCTGGAGTACCTGCAAAGCGGCTAGGACTGCGGGTTTGCGGGTGTCGGGCGCACGTTCCGGTGTGTCCGTCCGTGGAGCCTGTCATCCATGGCGTCCGTCGGCGCGTCGCGTGATTGACGACGCGGAACGCGGCTGATAGAACAGTTCAACGGGTTTCAGGGCGGAAGACTCGCGCCTGAAGTGGTAGTGGCCTGAGGTGAGAAGGGCGGTCCTCAACGCAGGCGTTCTGATAGGAGAACCGAATGTCCGCCGAATCGACCGCCGAAACCCTGACCCGCGCCGAGTTGCGCGAGGAGTTGGATCGAAGCCTCACGCACTACGCGACCAAGGCCGACCTTAAGGACCTCGAGCTTCAACTGACCACAGCGATCAGCGCGGTCCAGATCCGCCTGATGATGTGGACGCTGTTCCTGGTGAGCGTTGCCACCGGCGTCCTGATCGCCGTCGACAAACTGACGGGACCCGTGACTAGCGGCTGAGCGACGGCACCGGCGGGGCAATCGGCTAACGCGCGGTACTGACCTCGAGGCGACGTCGCATCAGCTAGCGCATGTCCGCCGCGATCTGGTCGACGAGGCGCATGGTTTTGGCGGCTTCGGCGAAGTTGGTGAGGGGTTGGGCGCCGGCCTGGATGCTGTCCATGAAGTGCCGGCTCTCCGCATGGAAGCCCGAGACGCGGTGCCGGACATCGCCAACCAGGTCGGCACCCCGTACGAACTCAGGGGTGGTCGAGTCGTCGCGGTAGATCATGCCCTCGACACCGTCCTCCCAGTAGGCGGAGACGTCGCCGCCGTGGATTTCGAAGGTGTGGCGGCGGGCGCCGGCGCGGCGGCTGGCCAGCAGCACGCCGGAGCAGCCGGTGGAGAACTCGATCAGCGCGGCGTGCACGTTCATGTAGGGGCGGCCCAGCGCTCGAGTGTGGGCGTTCACCTCCACCACCTCGCCGCCGGCCAGGAAGCGCAGCGCGTCGACCGCGTGGACGATGTCCGAGTTCAGGTGGCTGACGGAGCCCCGGTAGAAGCCGTACTGGTCGGGCCAGGTGTCGAACTTGTGGAACCGCGCGGCGGCCATGTGGATAGGTCCCGCGGCCTCCACGACCGACTTGCAGTGGCGTAGCAGGGGGATGAAGCGGCGGTTGAAGCCGGTCATGGTCAGGCAGCCGTGCTGTTCGGCGTACCAGGCAAAGGCCTCCGTCTCGTAGGTGGAGACGCCGGGCGGCTTTTCGATGAAGACGTGCTTTCCGGCCTGCAGGCAGTCAATCACGATGTCGTGCAGCAGGTGCGGCGGCATGACCACATAGACGGCGTCCAGGTCCTCGCGCTCCAGCATCTGGCGGTAGTCGGTGTAGCGGCCGGGCACGTCGTACTGGTCGGCGGTGGCGGTTAGCTTGTCCTCGTCCAGCTCCGATATCGCCCGCAGGTCCGTCGCCTCGATCTCATCCAACGACGGGTAATGCACCAGGCTCGCCAAGTTCCCCGCCCCAACAAATCCAACTTTCACCGGATCACTCATGCGTTGCTCCCTGACTGCGCCCCGTCCGCGGTGATCCTACGTCCCAGACTGACGGAGTGGCAGCGGCCCAGCCTGCGCCGACTTGGGCGCTTGCACCGATAGAGAACAGTCGGGTCGCCGTCCCTATACTTCGCGTCGGGCGGTACTCGAACGCGCGGCCTAGAGCGGGCGGGATGGGTCAGTGACGGACGCGAACTTCAATTCCAGGCGTCCGTTCGTGTTTCTCCCTTTCGCGGGGCCACGCTTTGAGCGGGCGATCAGGCAGCTGCGCGATTCCCGCCTGAAGCGGCAAGCGTTCAGGACCATCAAGCGGCTCTGCCAGGACGACCGCAGCGCGGGCCTGAACAGCGAAGTGCTGCGGTTGCTCGGCGATGCGTTGGAATCCCGGTCGGCACGGGTGACCCAGAGCCAGGGAGCGCCCCGGCTGATCTTCGCCCGTGACGATGCTCGGATCGTGGCCCTGTGGGTCGATTATCACGACGCAGCCTATGACTGGGAGCGGCGCAACCGCGCACGTATACCTGAGTACGCCAAAGCGGCGGCACCGTTGCGGCTGGAAGGGATGCCCCCGCCAGTTCCGCGCACTGTGCCTGGCGCGGAGATCCATGCGCCTGACCCCGACCTGCTGGGCGGCCTGGAGGCGGCAAGTTACGAGGAGTACTTCGCGGCACTCGACGACTACCAGCGCGCCTATGTCTACAGCGAAGGGGTGTCCTTCCTCACCGCCGGCGCGGGCACAGGCAAGACCTCGATCGCGATCCGGCGCGCGCTGCACCTGGCCGCACAGCCGGAGCTTGGCGGCGGGCGGGTGCTCTACCTCTGTTACAACCGTGCACTGATGCTCACCGTCCGCCGCGCTGTCAACACGCTTGGCACGCCGGAGATGGCGCACGAGATTGAAGTGAACACGGTTCATGGCTGGGCGGATGCATACCTGCAGAAGCGGGAGGCCGGGTTTTCCGTCGAGGCGTCCGTTGACATCGACGGCGCATGGCTGCGTTCAGCGATTCCGCAGGAGGTTCCCCGACTGTCGGAAGAGGAGCGACAGGCGCTCGCGGGGCTTTCCGCGCGCGATGTCCTCGAAAATGAGATCAAGCACGTGCTGAGCCCCAACCAGTTCGACACTATCGCGCCCTATCTGAACCTCACGCGACCTGAGAGCCAAGGCCTGATACGGCTACGACGGCCGCAGCGGCAGGCGATGTGGGCGCTGCACCAGCGCATCCGCCGCCGGCGCGACGCCAAGGGGACGTGGGACGACCTGATCGAGCGGGCGCGCGTCGTCCTGGCGGCTGACGCCGAGCCGCCGCGCTACCGCGCCGTGATCGTGGACGAGGGGCAGGACTGCTCGCCGGCAATGGCAAGGCTGGCCAAGGCGTTGGCAGCCGACGACGCGCGGCGTCTGCTCGTGTTGGCGGATCCGGCGCAAGAACTCTATCCGGGCACTTTCCTCTGGGCGCGGCGAGAGTTCCGCCCTCGCGGCGGACGGGCCCGCGTATTGCGTCGACCCTATCGATCGACTCGGCAGATCCACGCCCTGGCCGCTTCCCTGTACGCCGGGATAGAGGAGACGCGACGTGAAATCGATGAGATGACCGAGTCCGCACGCGAAGGCCCGCTGCCGCGGCTAGCCAAGTTCGCCACGGAGCGCGAGGGCCTTGAGGCCATTGTTGGATGGATTGACGCGGAAATCGCGCACGGCCGACCCGCAGGCCAGATCGCGGTGCTAACGGGTAGCAACCGACAGCGCGACGAAGCGTTCACCGCGCTCGACCTCGCTGGCGTGCCCGTGACTACCGTGGACCGCGCCGCACCGCCGGATGGTGTATCGGTTTCGCTCGCTACTGTGAATGCCGCGAAAGGTCTGGACTTCACATCGGTCTACCTGCTGGACCCCGGTCTGAGATTCGGCTCGCCCAACAGCCGGCGGGCGCGGTTCTACGTGGCCCTTACGCGGTCCAGCCGCTACTTGTGCATCGTCTGCTGCCGCGAGGCCGACTCGCCGCTGCTCGACGACCTTGATCCCGCGTGCTACGTGCGGATTGGCGGGGCAGCGACCTAGACCATCCGGGCTGGCTGCCCGTCAGCCCGCCGCCACTCGTCAGGCCAAGGTAAATCGGCGGGACTAGCTGGCGGTGGCCTGGATGAGGGCGCGGAGGTAGCCGACGCACCAGGCGCGGGCGCGTTCGCGGGCTTCGTTGTCGCCCAGCAGGCCGGGGTAGTGGTCGGGCATGACGAAGCCGTCGAACCCGACCTCGTGAAGGGTTCGCATCTGGTCGGCGGCGTTGTAGTCGCCCTCGTCCTGGAAGACCTCTTCGAAGCGCGGAATGATGCCGCGAACGTTGCGGAAGTGAATGTTGAAGAGCTTGCCGCGCTCGCCGAACCTGCGCAGGGCGGCGGGCATGTCCTCCCCGGTCTCCTGCATGGTCCCCAGGCAGAACAGCAGGCCGACGTTGGGGCTGTCGTAGCGGTCCAGCAGCTGCGCCAGCCCGTCGGGATTGATGAACGGCTGCTCGACGCCGCGATAGAGCCGCAGGGGCGGGTCGTTGGGATGGAAGGCCAGCCGCACGCCGGCGGACTCGGCGGCGGGCAGCACGCGCTCCATGAAGCCGTCCATGCGGCGCCAGACCTCACCTATCGGCACGCGCACGGCCGGGTCGCCGGTGTCGATGCCCCAGGTGACCAGGTCCGATTCCTCAACCCAGGCGGCGTCGAAGGTGCGTAGCTCGGTGCCGGCACGGCCGCCTGGCAGGTCCTTGTAGCCGCGCCAGGCCTGGATGTGCTCGTCGGCATGGGCCACAGCAAAGCCGCAGGTGACCAGCGGGGCGCCCTCGCCGCCGAGGACGCGGATGGTCTCGCACAAGTCGTCGATTTCCTGTGCGCCCTCGGGATCGCCGCGAAGCACGCCGGCGATACGAGCGCGGCGCAACTCCATGCCGGCCAGTTCGAGCCCCATGGCGTCCAGGCGCTGGAGCAGGTCACGCAGTCCGGCGGCGTCGACCTTTCCCGTTTCGGCCACGCCCGGCAGTTCGTCGGTGCGCAGGGTGCCGCCGTCCACGCCAATCTGCGCCGCGTATTGCAGGTGGTCGTTCGAGAGGTCGACGAGACGCAAGCCGATCTTGATCATGCGGGCAGGGTACCTGCGGGGACCGTTGGGGGGCTACCAGGCGGTGGGTCACTTTGAGCTTTGGGTGCGCGGAAGACCCCTCACCCCAACCCTCTCCCCCAGGAGAGGGAGGAAGACGGCTGCCTGCTTCGAAGTGCGGGGAACGATCAAGGTGACTGACTGCCGCTACGGGCCGGCTCGAATGTTTCACGTGAAACATCCGGACTTCCATTCGGTTAGTCGCGGCCGCGTAGCATGGCGCCATCGGTTGCCGGGGACTAACGCGTGACGGCTTTCATTGACGGGTTGCCGGACTTCACGATTGGGGTGGAAGAGGAGTACCTGATCGTCGATCCCGATACGCGGGACCTGGTGGCCAATCCGCCGCGGGCGTTGCTGCACGAGTGCGAGGCGGCCATTGCACCCGAGGTGGGCAGCGTCAGCCCGGAACTGCTTCGCTCGCAGATCGAGGTTGGCACCAGCGTGTGCGGCTCGATCGCCGAGGTTCGCGAACGACTGGCGACGTTGCGACGCACCCTGGCGGAGACGCTGGCGGCGCACGAACTGCGAATCGTGTCGGCGTCCACTCACCCGTTCGCGCTCTGGTCGCGGCAGTTGCCTACGGACCGGGAGCGCTACAAGGCGCTGACGGAGGACATGCAGACGCTGGCGCAACGGATGGTGATCGGCGGGATGCACGTGCACGTGGGCATTCCGGATCCGCAGGACCGGATCGACGTGCTGAACCAGGTGACCTACTTCCTGCCGCACTTGCTGGCGCTGAGCACGTCGTCGCCCTTCTGGCAGGGTCGAGACACCGGCCTGCGCAGTTACCGCCTGACGATCCTGCACGAGCTGCCGCGCACCGGGCTGCCGGAGCGGTTCGAGAGCGACGGCGAGTACCAGCGCATGATCCAGAGCCTGCTGGACGCCGGGCTGATCGACGACCCGACGAAGGTCTGGTGGGACGCGCGGCCGCACGCGCGGCTGCCGACCCTGGAGATGCGGATTACCGACGCCTGCACCAGCCTGGACGACGCGGTCTGCATCGCGGCGCTGTACGTCTGTACGGTTTCCTTGCTGGCGCGGATGCGCCGCGCCAACCAGCGCTGGCGCATGTACCCGCTGGCGCTGCTGGCCGAGAACTCGTGGCGCGCGCAGCGCTACGGGATCGACAACGGGCTGGTGGACTTCGGCCAGAACCGGATCAAGCCGCTGGATGTGCTGATGGAGGAGCTGCTGGACCTGATCCGCGAGGATGCCGAGCGGCTGGACTGCGTGGCCGAAGTGGAGCACGTCCGCACCATCCTCGCCCGCGGCACCAGCGCCCACCGGCAACTGGCCGTTTACGAAGCCGAACGAAGGAGCGGCGCCACCGAGCAGCACGCCCTGGAGGCCGTGGTGGACTGGCTGATCGAGGAGACGACGGCGGGGACGGGTTAGAGGCGGTTTTTTCGGCGGAGGCGGGGGAGCCAGCGGCCGGTTGAGGCCTTGTAGGCGGTGTATTCCTCGCCGAACTCCCTGGCCAGGTGGGGCTCTTCGTGGCGTTGGACGAAGAAGGAGTAGAGGGCGAAGAGGGCGCCGCCGTAAACCAGCAGGAGAGGGGCCTGGAAGAGGCTGGTCCAGCCGGCGATGGCGATGAGGACGGCGACGTAGATGGGGTTGCGCGAGTAGCGGTATATACCGTTGGTTACCAGGCGCTTGGGGGCGTCGATGGGAGCGGGGGTGCCGCCGCCGGAGACGGCGAAGTCCCAGACGGAGCGGAGATAGAGGAGCGTTCCGAGGGCGAGGAGACAGACGCCCAGCCAGAGCGTTGGGCCCTCGGCGACCGGGCGATCCCATTTGATCAACAGGGGAACGAGTACCGCGATCGTGCCCGGCACGACCAGCGTGAAGAGGGCGACCTTGAGGAAGAGCTTCATGGCTCAGCGGAATAGGGCCGGCAGTTCGTCGAGGGTCGTGACGGTTGCGGTGGGGGCGGGCAGCGACGGCGGGTAGGTGTCGCCGTCGCGGTTGAGCCAGATGGCGGTCCAGCCGGCCTGGATGGCGCCGGCGGCATCGTGGGCGGCGGAGTTGCCGACGAATACGGCGGCTTCCGGCGGGATTCCAAGGCCTTCGAGGGCGGCTTCGAAGATGCGCGGGTCGGGCTTGAAGGCGTCGACGTCGCCGGCGACGATCACGCGGTCGACCCGGTCTTCCAGCCCGACGGCGTAGACCTCGCCCCACTGCACGTCGCTGGGGCCGTTGGTGATGATGCCGGTGACCTGGAAGCGTTCGTTCGCCCAGCGGATGGATGCGTCGGCGTCGGGGTAAAGCTCCAGGTTCTGGCGGGTCAGCAGGTCGTGGTCGTCCGTCAGCTGCCCTGGGTCGGCCAGGTCCGGGGCGCCGATGAAGGCGAGCACTTCGTTCCAGATGCGGATGCGGGTGCCCCGAAAGTCGCCGTCCTGGGGCATGTCCGTCCCGCGCCGTGTGCGGTCCTCGACGATGCGTGACTCGAGTTCGCGGATCTGGTCCGGGGACTGATTGGGCATGCGGGCGGCCAGCCGGCCGGCCAGGGCGATGAGGGCCTTGCGGCGGGCCTTGCCGAAGTCGACCAGCGTGTCGTCGAGATCAAAGAAGAAAGCCTGGGCGTCCAGCATTGCGTTCTCCAGAAAGCCTGCTTCGCCTATTCCGCCCGGTAGCGCCAGAGGATGCCGCCGGCGTCGCGGACGATGAGGCGGTCGTCGGTGATGGCGTTGGGGGGTGTGGCGGCGATTTCGGCGGCGACGGCGTCGGGGTTTTCGTAGCCGATGTTCATGCGGGCGCAGGCGTCCGGCGGAATGGCGGTGGCGATGCGGACGTCGATGCGGGGGACTTCGCGGCCGGCCACCATGCGTCCCTCGCCTTTGACCAGGGCGCTGCCGTTGAGGGCCAGCGGGGTCGCGCCGGCGCGCTGCCAGGACTCGGGACGCGACAGAAAGTACGCGTAGGTGTGGTAGCCGATGGCGCTGATCAGCTCGCCGTGGGCGTCGGAGATGGAGTCGATGTTGGGCGCCCAGACCACCAATTCGCCGCCGTCCGCCACGGCGTCCTCGGTCTTGAGCACACCCTTGGCGCCGGTCCAGAAGTCCGGATAGAGCCAGCTGCCGTCCTTGCGCTGGGGCAGGGCCGCCACGACGCGACGAACTCGACGCGGGACGTAGCGGATGTTGACGGCGGCGCTGAGCTCGGCGGCCTGTTCCACGCACTCGCGCCAGCCGTCGGGCTGCACGAAGGCGCCGTTGATCGCGTCGCTGTCGTCGTCGATGACCAGCCCGATGGAGGTGATGGGTACCGGCAGGTTGAGCGCCATGTCGTCGATCAGGTCGCGAACGGGGTTGGGCATGACGCCGTGGATGCCGCGGTTGGTGCGGAGGCTGCCGATGGCGTGCAGCAGGCTGATCATTTCGGGGCCGGAGACGCCGGGGAAGATCTGCTTGGCGCCGCCCGCGAAGCCGGCGACCTCATGGGGTTGCACGCGGGTTAGCAGCACCAGGCGGTCGTACTCCAGCAGTTTGGCGTTGACGCGGATGCGCATGTCGTTGTCGAAGCCCAGGAGCGAGGCGTATTGGCGGTTCTCGCCGAAGCGGTCCAGCTGATCGTCCAGCGGGACCACGCCCAGGGGCGTGAGGGCGTTGGGGTCGTCCCAGTCGTGGTCGAAGACGGTGCTGCGGGGGTAACGGTTCCCGCCGAACACCCAGGCGGACTTCTCGGCCTCGGACATGGGACCGTGGGTGCCCTGGGCGATCATGGCGTCGACGCGGTCGGCGCGGCCGTCCACGGCGTCGTGGATGGCGCGGAAGACGTCGGCCACAGGGGCCTTGCGGGTCGAATCCGGGACCAGCACCAGGAAGCGGCGCTCGCCAGGGGGCGACGTGCGCATGGCCTCGGCGACCACGGCGCAGGCGTCGTCCATGGTGATGGCGGGGGCGCCGACGGCTTGGAGGAC
The DNA here is from genome assembly GCA_026707585.1 of Chloroflexota bacterium. GTDB lineage: Bacteria > Chloroflexota > UBA11872 > UBA11872 > UBA11872 > UBA11872. The sequence continues at coordinate 66,900 of JAPOWQ010000066.1, forward strand.
GCCGTTTGCGGTGATCACATCGCCTCCTTCGCCAAGTCGTGGGCGAAGCGGCGAGGACTCTCGGGCCAACTACCTCTCAGTTGGGGCTTTTGCGTAACCCTGGGGGTGAGTGCCCGGAAGACCCTCACCCCAACCCTCTCCCACAGGGAGAGGGAGAAAGAGCGGCCCCGCTTTCGAAGTCGAGGCGGGGCTTCGCAAAGCTCTCCCAGGAGAGGGCGTAAGAGCGACATCGTTACCTCCCGGCCTCCGCGGCCATGGCTTCGGCTTCGCGTACGAGGTCGCCGAGGACGCGTACGCCGCCGTCCCAGAAAGTGGGGTCAGCGAGGTCGATGCCGAAGGGTTCGAGCAGCGCGTTGGGGCTGACGGAGCCGCCCCTGGAGAGCATTTCGATGTAGCGCGGCTCGAACTCGTCGCCCTGTTCCTGGTAACGCTGCAGCAGGCCCAGCACCAGCAGATCGCCGAAGGCGTAGGCGTGGACGTAGAAGGGCGAGCCGATGAAGTGGGGGATGTAGCTCCACCAGATGCGGTAGTCGTCGCGCAGGGTGACGGAGCCGTCGAACATCTCGCCGTTGGCCTCGGACCAGAGGTCGCTGAGGCGGTCCGACGAGAGCTCGCCCTCCTCGCGGCGGGCCTGGTGGGCGCGGAACTCGAAGTTGTGCATGGCGATCTGGCGGAAGACCGTGGCGAAGTGGTCCTCGATCTTGCTGGCCAGCAGGCCAAGGCGAGCGGCGGCCGTGGGCTGGGCGTCGAGCAGGCGGCGGAAGACGATCATCTCGCCGAAGACCGAGGCGGTCTCGGCCGTGGTCAGCGGGGTGTGGGCCTGCAGGTAGCCGACGCCGTAGGAGAGGTACTGGTGGACGGTGTGGCCAAGCTCGTGGGCCAGGGTCATCACGTCGCGGACGGTGTCGGTGTAGCTGGCGAGGATGTAGGGGTGGGTGCTGGGGGTGCCGCCCATGCTGAAGGCGCCGCCGCGCTTGGCGGGACGCAGCTCGGCGTCGATCCAGCGCTCGTCGAAGGCGCGCTGGGCGATGCCGCCGAGGGTCTCGGAGAAGGCGTGGTAGCTCTCCAGCACGACGTCCCTGCCGGTGGCCCAGTCGTAGGACGGGAGGTCGGCGCTGAGGGGGGCGTAGCGGTCGTAGTCGAAGAGCTCGTCCAGGCCCAGCAGGCGCTTTTTGAGCCGGTAGTAGCGTCCCACGATGGGAAAGCCGCGCACGCAGGCGGCGACCAGCGCGTCGACCGACTCCTGGGTGATCTGGTTGGCCAGGTTGCGGGACGACATGGCGGTGGGGTAACTGCGCAGGCGGTCGTCGGTGGCGTGGTCCTGGAGGCGGACGTTGAAGACGTAGGTGAGGGGGTGGAGGCTGTCGCGGAGGGCCTGGGTCATGCCGGCGGCCGCGGATTTCCGGGTGTCGCGGTCGGGGTGGTAGCTGAGGGCCAGGGTTTCGGCCTCGGTGAGCGTGCGGGTTTCGCCCTCGATCGTGACCTCGCAGGTCAGTCGGCTGGTTAGTTCCCCGAAGAGACGGCTCCAGGCGCGGCTGCCGGTGTTGGCCTTCTCGTCCAGCAGTTGCTCTTCGCCCTCGGACAGGCGGTGGGGCTTGTAGCGGCGTTCCAGGCGCAGCAGGTAGGCGAAGTCCTTGAGGACCGGGTCAGCCAGGAGTTCCTCGGCCCGCTCGTCGTCCACCTCGATCCACTCGAGGTCGAAGAAGATCAGGTGCTTGTTGATGGCGGTGCCGCGTTCCTGGGTGAGGGCGACCAGGCGGCCGTGGGCCGGCTCGTCGGTCTTGCCGGCGTGCAGCAGGTGGGCGTAGATGGCCGGGTGGTCCATGGCCTCGTGGATGTCCTGCAGCTCGGCGACGGCGTCGCGCAGGCCGGCGGCGTCGAGGCCGGCCACCTGCCCCCGGTAGCGCTTCTCGAACGCCGCGGCGCGTTCGGTCACCGCGTCAAGGTCCGCCACGATCTTGGGGTCGTCGGTGTTGTCGTAGAGGATGCTGAGGTCCCAGGTCACCCCGTCCGCGCTGCTGGTCGGCGCCGTGGCCGTCGTAGTCATCCGTGCTCCCTAGCTGGCGGTCGTGAAGTCGGTGATGGCTGCATTATCGGCGGTTTTAGGGCCGGCGCGAGACCGCTAGGGCCGGATTTTTGGGGTGGGGCGGCGACGAAGCTTGGGGCCAGGGCGCGGCTGGGGCGAGGGCGACGCTGGGGGTTGCAGAAAGGTGGGCGGAGGGCGAGCGTGGCAAGGGGACGAAAGCGGGCGAGGCGCGGGGGCATGAGGAACTCCGGGGGAGGAGACAAGAGGTCGGCACACCTATTGTACACCGAGTGATTACGAGCGGCAAGGGCGAGGCAGGGAGCGTTGTGGGCCCCCCTTCGGCAGGCTCTGGGCAGGCCTTCGGCAGGCTCAGGGCGGGCTCTTCGGCGGGTTGGGGGCGAACGGAGGCGGCGCAAACCTGGGTGTTCTGAAGTTGGTTTGCCGGGACATGCCAATGGGCAGGCGGGCCGAGGGAGAGGTGGACAGGTGTCCACCGTTTGCCGCCGATGTGTCCAGGTTCGAGGCCGATGTGTTCAGTCGGGGTTGGCGACGCGTTCGCTCTGGAGGGCTCGGCGCGGCGGTCTCAGGGCGGTCTTGGCGTGGAGATCAGGCGGGGGCCTCGGCGCGGAGGCGGGCGGCGATTAGTCGCCGGCCCAGCCCGCTCGGATGAGCTCCTCTGGCTTGCGGTCGCCAGCGGCGGGCAGGATGCCCCAGAGGTCCGCAGGGTCTGTGGCTGGCGGTTCAAGCAGCTCGATGTTGGTGACGTCACGGATGGACAGGGGCCGGCCGGTACCGGAATCGCGCCGGAGCAGGCCCTCGACTCGAACGCGCTTGCGCCAGAGCCCGGCCATCCTGGCCTCGTCCTCGGGGCTGAGGTAACAGGGAACTCCACGCGAGGCTTCGTCCGGGTATACGGCGAACTTCGCCGCATGGCCTTTGGCCAGCTTCTCCACTGTGCCCTCAATAGACCCGAACGAGTCTGGGTGCGAGGAGTCGTACAGACGCGTATCAGACACGCAAGTCCTCCGGCAGGTTGGATTGCTTTGGCGAGCCAACGCTGTCTTGCGGCGTCGCTGGCAACGCACGGAACTACAGCCAGGTTCCGCGACTGAGCGTCCGTGTCTTCGGCGCGGAGGCGATCGGTATGGGCATGTATGCCGTCTTCCGGATGCTTGATGTTTCTACCGATGACCGGCGCATCGCGGTCCCAATCTCTTCGTAGGTGTGAACGACGGTCAGTTGCTGACGTGGAGCGTGACGTCCCCTGTCGGGCCGTCGTAGACGAGGCGATAGAACTGTAGAAAGTCCCGGCCGAGTAAGGCTGATCGACCAATCTGGTCGGCGTCGGGCAGCCGAGCCAGCAAAATTGAAGCCCGAGTGGCCAACTGAGGAATCTGAAGGTGGACCAAATAGCGCGGTGACGCGAACCGCCCACCCGCGCCACGGAAGTCCTCCGTATCGAATTGCTCAAGACGGAGGTCATCCGCCACCCGCCCCGAGACAAAGCAGTGGTTCGCCCCCGTGTCGAGCAAGGCCTTGCAGGAGCGTGGTCGCTCATCCGGCGCCCATGGATTGGTCAACTCGACTTGAAGTTCCGGTCCCGTATCGATCAGCTGGCCAGGGTGGCCGGTGAACCCGCAGTTAGCGACCGGCACTGACCGGCTGGCACAGGACGGAAGCGGGCAGGTGGGCCGGGGGGCGGCCGACTTGGCGCAGGAGGCAGCCGGGGCCGATTTTCTCGATTACGAGGTCGGCGGCGTCCTGGAAGTTGTCGAAGGCGTTGATGAGCTGTTGGTTGTCGACCATGACCCAGTGACCCATATGTTCGGCCTCAAGTTGATCCTGCATGCGCTCGTAGGCCGCGATGTTCTGTTCGAGCGTGGCTCGAGGCATCGCCCCGCCCATCGAATGCTCCTTGCTTGCAGGCCGCGCCGGCCCGGTGAGTGGCGTTGTGCGCCGAATCCGCGACACCGCCCCGTCGCGCCGCTCAAATCATAGCCAGACGCTACCCAGCGTCGTCGGCACGCAATTGGTCGACGAGGGCTTGCATGCCTTCGTCGGGGTGTTGGTCGCCGAAGATGATGTTGCCGACGATGTGGTTGGTGATGAGGCCGGCCTGGCGGCGGCTGAGGGTGGAGTAGGTGGCGTTGTTCATGAGTTGTTCGATGAGGTTGGCGTCTTCTGGCGCGAGGTCGGGGGTGCGGGCGGCGATGCCTTCGGCGGAGATGCGGGTGGCGGGGAGGACGGAGCTGGAGCGCAGGCCGGCGGCCAGGTGGCGCAGGGCGTCGTAGGCGATCTCGGGGTTCGGGGCGCCGGCCAGCACGCCGAGCATGGCGTGGACGAAGACGGGGCTGCGGCCGGCGCCCATGTTCGGCAAGGGGTAGACGTCCAGGTTGGTGCCGATGAGGCGGCTGGGCGAAATGAACGCCAGGATGGCGCCGGTGAAGCCGAACTGGCCGGAGCGTTGAAACGAGCGGGTGGAGCGGCCGTCGGTGATGGCGAGGCGGTGGTCATGCACCCAGGCGCGCAGAAACTCGGCGACCTGGAGGGCGGGCGGTGAGGTGAGGGGCGCGAAATCGTTGTCGGGTCCGCGCAGGTCTCCAACGGCCGACTGCAGCAGTTCGTACGGCGAAGGTGACGCGTCGTAGTCGCCGTTGCCATCCGGCTCCGGCGAAAATCGCGAGATGTAGCCCATGCCGCCCAACCCGCCGGAGGGGGGCGGCTCTACATGCAGCTGGCGCACGGTGTCCAGAAAGGTCTCGGCGTCGAAGGCCTGCGGATCGGGGGACGGGGGTTCGACCTGATGCTCGATCGCCCACTTGCGATTGAATAGCAGCACGTGCGGCGAGACGGCCACCGGGACTCCGTATTGCAGGCCTTCGTGCTTGCCGGTCTCCAACAAGCCCGGCCAGAAGTCGGCCGGGACGAAGCCGGAGTCCGACACGAGGAAGTCGTCGAGCGGCGCCAGGCGGTCGTTGGCCAGCAGGTCGGCCTGGTCGACCCGAAAGTAGATGACGATATCGGGCTTCTGGTGCGCCACGGCCTCGAGGGCGGTGCTGACGCTGAAGGTGGAGGCGTTGCGCCCGTACTCCAGGGCCGCTTCCTCGTAGGTGTAGCGCTCCTCGGCGCGCTCGCGGGCCGCGGCCAGGCCATTAACGAATTGGCCGAAGAGGCTGCCGCCGATCCGGTTGGTGGGGTACATGGCGACGGTGACGGGATGCCCGGCCCCCGGCGTGGGCAGCTTGACGGCGGCTCGGGGGGCGGCCGCGGTGACGTTGCGGGCCTCGGCGCGGGCGCGTTCCAGGTTGCGCTGCAAGTCGGCGCGCAGGCCCTCGGGCAAGGATCCCGCCACTTCCTCGGCAGCCGACTCCCCGCACGCGGCAAGGGTCAGCGCGCCCAGCGAGGCCGCGCCGGCGGCGAGGGCCTGGCGGCGGTTGAGGCGGAGGGGACGGGCGTTCACAGGCCTTCGAGGTTGCGAGCGTATACCCAGGTTACGGCGATGCCGACGACTGTGCCTATACACCAGCCAACGACGTCAACCAGCGGCGCCAGCGCTAGGGGGTCGTGGATCGTGCCCAATATCCAGGCGACCCAGCGACTGAGTCCCCACAGCGGGACGGCGACCGCGCCCGCTATGAGAATGTAGTGCCAGAGTCGCTGCCACAGCGGCACGCCGCGCGAATAGGCGCCGGAGCCGCGGTCCATGCGTCGCCGCAGGGCTTCTTGCCGCGCGGCGGTTGTGGCGAAGCCCTGGCCGTGGAGCACCGCATCGGCCCAGGCGGTGCGGTCACTGCGGCTGCGGTGATAAGGGCTGCGGCCGTAGAACTCGCGGTCGGCAACAACCTGCAGGGCGGCATCGCGCTCGATGATTGGACGGGCGAAAGCGGCGGCATCTAGCGGGCTTACCCGCGGGAGCACCCAGGCGTAGAGGGCCGGGAATGCCGCGGCGAACACCGCTGCCCCGACGGGGATGGCGATCAGCGCGAGAAGCTCAAAGGCGGCCTCGCTGAATTGGGAACCGGCAAAGGCCCACACGACTCCAACCACGAGGCCCGCCATCGTCAGCCCGAGGACGGCGATTTCGACCAGGTAGACGCGGCGCGGCGCCAAGTCCGAAAACGTGTAAGCAGCGCCCGCGCGACGCCAACGGTTGCGGGTGATATGGGCGCTCCACGCCCCGGCCAATCCCAGGATTGGCGAGCCGATGGCGATGGCGGGCCATGACCCGAGGGGCGCGCCGGGGTTGTCAAAGGCTGGGGCGGCCACGTGGCTTGGGCAGTTTCGTAAGCCGAGGCCCGGCGGGCACCCCAGGGGCATTCCGGGCTCGTGGACGGTGCTGCTGACGACCCCCGAGACCAGAATCGCTACGACAAGCGCGGCTACAGCGATCACGGCCATCAGCGCACCGGTTAGAAACCCGGCCACCGTCACCGTGCCTCGAGTGGAAGTCGCAGCGCGAACCCGGCCCAGATGGGTGGACACCTGTGAGACTGCCTCTGCATGCGGGTAGCCGGCGCAGACGAGCGCTTGCTGGGCGGCGCGGATGTCGTCGCGCGAGTCGCGTTGGGGGTTGGAGAGCCAGGGCATGAACCAGCACCGCCGGTCGGGCCGCCTTGGGCCCAGATTATCGGGCGTACCGACAGCCCATTGTGGCGCGTCTACTCTCCGACGCGGGGCGACCGGCCTGGCGGTAACGGTGCGGTCGTCCGCCGGACGGCGAGTTCACTTGCCTTCGAAATAGCTTGCGTAGAGCCAGGTGAGTCCGAGGCCAATCACAATGCCAAGGATCACGGCCACGACTTCCGCCCCGTCGCCGGGCCGTCCACGGGCCGCGTGCCAGGCAAGGCGGTAGATCACGAATGCGGTGGCGGTGGCGGAGCCGGCCGCCAATACGAGCGAGCGTGCAAACCGCCGCCATGGCGGCACGGCATGCCTGTCGGGGCCGGACCGCCGAGCGATGTCGAGCGCGACTGCCCGACGGCGCCGAGCATCGGCGGCGTAGCCCCGCGCCTCGCGTCGCAGGATTTCGTCCGCCCAGCGACTGCGCTCGTAGCCGGTTCGGTGGTAGGCACTGCGCCCATAGAACTCGCGCTCGGACTCAATTTGACGCGCGGCCTCGCGCTGGAGTAGCGGGCGTGCGGCGGCCGCGGCATCCAACGGGCTGACGCGCGAGAGGATCCACGGATATAGCCGGGCGAACCAGGCGGCGAATGCGGCCGCGCCGACGGGAATCGTGAGGAGTGCCAGCAGCAACGCCCATCGGCCGATCAGCCGAGGGTTCGACAGCTACCAGGCGATCAGCACGACGGCAACGGCCACGCCGAGCAGAATGCCGGCGGTTGCCAGCGGATCGTGGCGGTGCGCCCGCCCATGGGCAGCAATCCCCAGGGCGCCCGGACGCCGCCAGCGGTAGCGGGTTACCCAGGCCAAGCCGGCACCGGCCAGTCCCAGCACCGGGACAGCCGCGACAGCCGCGAGCATGCCAACCAGCGACCCGACGCCGGCGCCTGCCGGAGTCCTCGATTCGCCAGCCGCGCCGGCCAGCAGTTCGCGTCCTACGAGAGCGACTGCCAGTACAAGAAGAACGCCGACGGCCAAGGAGGCGCCGGTCAGGAATCCAGCCCCCACGACATGCCTCGGCGGGGTCAGCGCCGCGCGGACGCGACGTAGATGGATCGCTACCTCGGCCGACGCGGCGGCACGTGGAATGCCCGCATAGACCAGGGCTTGCTGGGCGGCGCAGATGTCCTTGCGCGAGTCGCGTTGGGGGTTGGAGAGCCAGGTCAATGGGCGGTGGCCGCCAATCCGGGCGCCGTGCGCCGACGTACAGGAAGGCGGCGAACGGTCGCGCCTCGATTACTTTACGACGCTGAGGCCGCCGGGATGGGCACTGGTCCGAGCTGGTGTCTCTGGTTAGGGCGGGCGGCCTATCGGCGGCGCCGGGCGGTGCGGGACGTGTCGAGCCGGGCCAGGACTTCGTCCGCCCAGGCGCCCTGGTCGTAGGCGGCGCCGTGGTAGGCGCTGCGGCTGTAGGTCTGGCGCTCGGCTTTGATTCGCCGTGCGGACTCAAGCTCGATGATGGGGCGCGCCAGCGCCGCGGCATTCAGCCGGCTGACGCGGGGCAGCAACCACCGGTACAGGCTGGGAAACGCGCCGGCAAACACGACGGCCAGCAGTGGGATTCCGACAAAGGCCAGCGCGATGAGAGCTCCCTGGACCACCTCCTCGTCGCCCTGCATGCCGACGGCCAGAATCATGAGCCCGCCGATCGGCAGCCAGACGGCCAGGGTCGGTAGCCAGGCGCTCCGCTCCAGATCAAGGTCCGTGAAGGTTTCAAGCGCACCCGCGCGCCGCCAGCGGTCGCGCGCGACGAAGGCCAAACCGGCGCCGGCCAGGCCCAGCAGCCCCGCGATCGTGGCGGCCGTGACGAGCATGTCGAGCGACGGTCCGCGGCTGGCGTGGCCAGGGTCGGTGGCCGGCTTGTCCGCCCCTCGCACGATGGCGACGCCGCCAGACGTGGTGACCGGGACTCCAGGAGGACCGAAGGCCACGACGATTATGAGGGTCGTTACGACCACGACCAGGGCCAGCCCCACGGCGATGGCGGCGCCGGCCAGGAAGCCTGCTAGGGCGGTGTCGCGCGGCGAGGCCGAAGCGACCCGCACCCGGTGCAGGTGGGCCTGGAGCTCAGCCGCGGCCTCGCCACGGGAATGGCCCGCGTAGACCAGCGCCTGATGCGCGGCATGAATGTCGTGGGGCGAGTCGCGTTGCGGTTCAGAGAACCGGGGCATCACCGCACCTCCGACCTGGGGCCGTTAGAGGCTCCGGCAACTCTACACGCGGCCCGGCGAGCCGAGTCTGCTTAGCAACCGTATGTGAACGAGTGGCGGAAGTAGCTCATGTGCCTTTCGCCAGAGGCAAGAGCGCTAGCCCTTGGCGGGCGGTGCGGAGACTTCGAAGGGCATGCGGTGCATTTCGTTGCCGTCGATCAGGACGTGGGCGGAGTGGGGGCCGTAGTGGTTGAAGGTGACGTTGTCGAAGTTGACGACGAGGGTGGCGGTGGTTTCGAGACGGTCGACCGGGTCGGCGAGGTCAACGATGCCCTGGATGGCCGCGGTTTCGGCGCCGTCGGCGTCCATGATGACGACGCGGGCCTGCTTTTGGCCGACTTCGGTCTTGTGGGCGCGGAAGCGGGCAACGCCGCAAAGGCGGTGATGGCGGGCAGGGAGGCTGGGAGCCTGGATCTGGTCGAAGCCGATGCCGAAGGCGACGACCTTGGCGGTGCTGTCGGCGTAGTCGCAGATGAAGGCGAAGTCGAGTTGCACGGCGAGCCCGCGAGATTCGCTGTGGACGAAGCGTAGCAACGCGGGGCGGCGCGCCGCCGCCGAGACGCAGGCCACGGTGAGGCAGGGTGGTCAGAGGTCTTGGAAGTAGCGGGCGTAGACCCAGGTGATGAGGAGGCCGAGGGCGAGGCCGAGGGCCAGGCCGACGGGGTCGATCCAGGCGGCGGGCTCGGGCGGATTCTCGAAGCCGGAGGCGATGATGTCGCGGCCGCTGCGGCCGACGATGGCTCCGCGACCATAGCGTGGGAGTGAGCTGAAGTAGACGAACCAGTGCAGCAGGCGCCAGGCGACGATGGTTATGCCGAGGATGAGCAGGCCGTAGATCAGCAGGCGCCGGCCGCGCGGCGTGTCGTGACCCGCCGCCAGGCGATCGACGTCACGTTGGGCCTGCTGCCGGCGCGCCGACTCGGCGCGGCGGCGTTGTGACCGGGATTGCCGACGTGGATTCTGATTGAAGGCATCGAGTGGATCGGAAAACGGGCGATGCGCGCGTTCAGGGTTCGTTCGGCGCCTGGAGGTCATGGTGTGCGGGGTGGCGGTGCCGGCGGGGCGCTCACAGGCCCTCGAAGTAGCGGGCGTAGAGCCAGGTGAGGGCGAGGCCGAGTGCAAGGCCCAGGAGCAAGGCCACGACATCAACCCCTACCCCGAATTCCTCTGGAGTGTCGAATGGCCACATGATCCAGACGAGGCGTTGAATAAAGAGCCAGCCCACGACCGTGAGCCCGCCCGCGATGAGGGCGTAACGCGCGAGGCGCCGGCCGCCCGACACGCCGTAGGAATAGGACCCCGACCTGTGGGCGATGTCGCGGGCCGTGTCGTCGCGGCGCTGGGCTTCGGCGAAGTAGCCCTGGGTCTCGGTTCCGAGGATCTCGTCGGCCCAGCGATTGCGGTCGTAGGCGGTGCGGTCGTAGCCGCTGGCGCCGTAGAAGTCGCGCTCGGTCTTGATTTGCCGCGCGGCCTCGCGTTCGATGATGGGCCGGGCGGCGGCGGCGGCGTCCAGGGGGCTGACGCGCGGGAGGATCCACGCATAGACCTTTGGGAACCAGGCCGAGAAGGCCGCCGCCCCAATGGGAATCCCGAAGAAGGCCAGCATCTGGGCGACGTTGGCACCGAGTTGGGGGCCAGCCAGCGCCCAGACGATCAGGACGATGAGCCCGGCGACGGCCAGCCAGACGGCGGCCGCCTCCAGGAGGTAGCGGCGGCGGGGGCGCAGGTTGACGAAGGTTTGCAGGACGCCGGCGCGCCGCCAGCGGTTGCGGGTGACGCGGGACATGCCAGCGCCGGCCAGTCCGAGCACAGGCGCCGCGACCGCCACCGCCGGCAGGATGCCGAGCGGCGAACCAGGATTGGGGGCGGCCTGCGGGGTCGGGGGTGCGGCCGGTGTGAATTCGCCAGGCGTCCCGGAATCGCCTGCGGCGCCCATCACCAACCCAAGGCCGCCGAGCGCCAGGGTCAGCACCAGGAACACGCCGAGGACCATGGAGGCGCCGGTGAGGAATCCGGCCAGCATGGCGTGGCGCGGGGCGGCGAGGGCGGCGCGGACGCGGTGGAGGTGGGTCGTGACCTCGGTGACGGCGTCGCCATGCGGATACCCGGCATACACCAGGGCCTGCTGGGCCGCGCGGATGTGCTGGCGGGAATCGCGTTGGGGATCTCTAAGCCACTGCATACGCCGGCAACGTCGACTGCCGCGTCAGGCGGCGGGATCGGGGACAGTCTAGGCGGTGTCTGACTTGAGGCGATCAGGCACCGAGGCCTTAAGCCTCAGCCTGCTGGCGAATGCTCGGTCCAGGCCGCGCACGGGACGGGACGTGTTGCGCATTTCCGGCGATCTGATGTGAAGGTGTGGCCATGCGGGGCGTGGGGAGGCGGGCGGTTAGGTGCGGCGGGCGGCAGCGAGGCGGACGGGTGGGCCGGTCAGGGTGGAGCCGGGAGAATTGACGCTTGCCGCCAGCCGCTGAACAATTCCGGGCTGCCCCAGGAATTGCGAAACGACCAGGGTTGGGGCGGAGGATGCTGATGACCGAGTCGACGTCCGCAACGCCGTTTTACACGATCGGCTTCAGTGAGAGCATTCTTCAGCATCTCCGGCGGCACACGGTGCATTCCCACGCCGCGCACGTGCTCCCCTATCTCAAGCCCGGCCTGCGGGTGCTGGACCTGGGGTGTGGACCGGGCACGCTGTCGATTGGCCTGGCCGAAGCGATAGCACCCGGGGAGCTATACGGGGTCGATATGGAGCCGTCGCAGGTGGGCCTGGCGAGGTCGATCGCCGAAGCGAGCGGACGCGACAACGCGACGTTCGAGGTTGGCGACGTGACTGCGCTTTCATTTGATGACGAGTCGTTCGATGTCGTTCACGGCCATTCGATCCTTGCACATGTTCCTGATACTCAAGCCGTGCTCGCCGAGGCGAAGCGCGTTCTGAAGCCCGGTGGACTGATCTCCGTCCGGGAATGGATCTTCGACGGTTCGTTCCTGGCGCCCGACTTTGAAGTGATTTATGACGCGTGGGCCACGCTGGCAGAACTCATCACCGCGGACGACGGGCACCCCAATATCGGGCGGGACCTCAAGCGCTATCTGCTCGAGGCGGGATTCAGCGACGTGCGGCCGGCGGCTTCGTTCACGTCCTACACCACAGCCGAGGATGTCGGATACATCTCCCGCGTCATTGAAGACTGGTTCCTCTCGGCCGAAGTTCGCGCCTGGGCAACGGCGTACGGCGTGGCGACGCAGCAGCACCTGGACAACCTGGAGCGCGCGCTGAAGCGGTGGATCGGCCACCCCGGCGCCTTTGGCGCTGTGGCCTACGGCGAGTGCATCGCCCGCAAGCCGCCGCGCTTGATCGGCACCCCCAAGACTCCGAAAGTAACTCTCTGACAGCCGGACCCTCAGTGGCCGTGGGCGTCTGTGGGCAGCCTGGCGCCGGCGCTCAGGGAGCGGTCGTGGCCGAGCTCATGGTGGGCATGGTGACGGGGGCGTGGGGGGTGAGGGCGGCGAGGGCGGCGGTGCGGGCCTGGAGGACGGTGGGGACGATCTGGTCGCGGGGGATGGACTGGCGGTCGGTGCCGGCGCGGGGTTTGAACTCGACGGCGGAGGCGGTCAGGGTGCGGCGGCTGACGGTGCAGCGGAAGGGGAGGCCGATGAGGTCGGCGTCGTTGAACTTGACGCCGGCGCTGTCGCCGCGGTCGTCCAGCAGGACGGAGAGGCCGGCCTCTTCCAGTTCCCCGGCCAGGCGCTCGGCGTCGGCGGCTACGTCGCCGGTTCCCAGCTGGACGATGTGGACGTCGTAGGGGGCGACGCTGACGGGCCAGATGATGCCGTCGGCGTCGTGGTAGCGCTCGACCACCGAGGCGGCCAGGCGGCCGACCCCGATGCCGTAGGAGCCCATGACGAAGGGGTGGCGGCGACCATCGGCGCCCAGGTATTGGGCGTCCAGCTTGTCGCTGTAGAAGGTGCCGAGCTTGAAGGTGTTGCCGATTTCGATGCCGGTCATCAGCTGCAGCGGTTCGTCATGCTCGATGCTGCGGTCGCCGGATTGGACCTGGGCGATGTCGCCGCGCAGGTCGGCCTGGAAGTCGCGGGGGAAGTTGACGTTGACCAGGTGGTAGCCGGGCTGGTTGGCGCCGGCGACGAGGTTGGTGGCGGACTCGACGGAGTCGTCGACCACGACGGTGACGTTGGAAAGGCCGACCGGTGAGGCGTAGCCGGCGACGAGGCCGGCGGCTTCGAGTTCCTGGTCGGCGGCGAGACGCAGGTCGGGCGCTTGCAGCAGGCTGCGGAGCTTGGCTTCGTTGACCTGCAGGTCGCCACGGATGGCTACGAAGGCGAGGGCGACACCGGTCCAGTAGAAGACGGCCTTGAGGGTTTGATGAGTCTCCACGCCCAGGTAGGCGGCGACGGCGTCAATGGTTTCCTGGCCGGGGGTGGCGACCCTTTCGACGGGTTGGGGGTCGCCGTGGTCGAAGAGGGGCTTCTGGGCCCTGGCGATCTCGATGTTGGCGGCGTAGCGGCCGGAGGGGCTGACGACGAGGGTGTCTTCACCGGCCTCGGTGAGGCAGTGGAACTCGTGGGCGCCGGAGCCCTGCATGGCGCCGGCGTCGGACTCGACGATGGCCGGCTCGATGCCGCAGCGGCGGAAGGCGCGCAGGTAGGCCTCCATGAAGTCCTGGTAGGTGCCCTCCTGGCTTTCCAGGTCGGTGTCGAAGCTGTAGGCGTCTTTCATGGTGAACTCGCGGACGCGCAGGAGGCCGCCGCGGGGGCGCGGTTCGTCGCGGAACTTGGTTTGGAAGTGGTAGATGCAGACGGGGAGCTGGCGGTAGGAGGAGGCGACCCACTGGCCGAGTTCGGTGGCGACTTCCTCATGGGTCATGGCCAGGACCATGTCGCGGCCCCAGCGGTCCTTGAGGCGGGCCATTTCCGATCCAACCGAGTGGAAACGGCCGGTGCGCTCCCAGAGGTCGGAGGGGTGGACGACGGGCATGAGGAGTTCCTGGCAGCCGATGCGGTCCATCTCCTCGCGCACGATCTGCACCACGCGGCAGTGCACCCGCCAGCCCAGCGGCAACAGGCTGTAGATGCCGGCGCCCAGCGGCCGGATGTAGCCGGCGCGCAGGAGGAGGCGGTGGGAAACGATCGCCGCCTCGGCGGGATCGTCGCGAAGGGTGCGGGCGAAGAGGCGCGACATGCGTTGCATGGGGGAAGGGCCGGGAGAAAGGAGTTTGAGCGGCCGCTCAGTGTATCCGCGGCCCACCGCGGGGCTGGGGTGTCGGCGGCAGTGTTTCACGTGAAACATTTGGCGGTGGAGGTTGGGGACGGCGCGGCGCGTTCGCCGGGCTGGGCGGTCGCGGCTAGGCTGCGGCAGAGCCACAAGGGCTGAGCTGGAGTCGCATGGATAACCTGTTCGGAGGCCGACCGGAAGCCGCGCCGCCTAAATTGGGTGCGCTGCGAAGGCCGTTGCCTGACGGCCTCGAACTCGACCTGGCGTTTGCCTGGCCGCTGCTGGAGTCATACGCGGGCGGATCGGGAACGACGGTGTCGGACTGCGCCTGGAGCGTGTTCGGGCACTACCGGCTGGCGGCGGCGGCGGCGGCGCGGGCGGCCGAGGCCGATCCGGACACGGCGGAGTTTGACCTGCTGGCGGGGGCGGCCCTAAGGCACGTGGCGGATAGCGTGTGGCAGGCCGGGCGCTGGCTGGCGGAGGCCTTTGACCTGCGACTGTCGCCCAGGGTTCGCCCGGATCCGGGCGGGCGCGAGCTGACGGGACGCCTGATGTTCCTGGACCCGGCGCTGGGCTCGGCGGTGCAGGAGCGGCGGATCTGGCTGGGAGACATTGCGGGGATCGGGCGACGGGTGGCGCAGGGGCCGGTGACGTTTCGGGAGGGCGGTTCGGATCGAGTGCCGGGAGCGATTGGGCGGGCTCCGGTGGCGGAGGCGCTGCGCGGGCACCTGGAGGAGCTGGATGGGTTTCTGCGGGACGTGGCGGCGGCGATCGAACGCTATTCGGCGGCCGGCGGGCGGCCGCGCGAGGAGCCGGATGAGGCGTGGTTGAACGACTGAGGGGGGTGCTCAGAGCCTCCCGGTGTCACAGCCAGGACTAGCGATCGGTCGTCGGCTAGAGTTCAGCGGGCGGCAGACCGGATCGACGACACGGGAGCGAGTGGAATGTCGCCAGAACTGATAGGGATTCTGACTGTAGGTGTGGCGCTGGGCGGCATTCTCGGCAGCATGATCATGGCGATCCGGCGCGATGTGATCGGCTTGATTGAGCGCCTGGCCCGGATCGACAGTGCAATCGAAGGCGTGCTGAGCAGCCGGAGCGGGCCGCCTTCGGCGTAGCAATAATCGTTGGCCGGTGCTCGCGGTTTGCCTTCGAGAGCAGGTGACCCCAGATCGAGGTCGCATCGGTTGCCGCACGAGAAACCCGACGATGCCCGCCTCAGTTTCTAGGAAGCTATGTGTCCCCAGCGCGATGGCGTGGAGCCCGGGGAGTGTTGATTGGAGGCAACGTAGGCCGTCAATCCATGGCCATAGCTTGTCGGGCGTTCTTCTGGAACCTGACAGCAAGGTCATCGAGGTGCTCCTTATGCCTCAGGTAGAACACGTCCTCTGGCGCAGTGTTGGTAAGCCGGCGGGCCAGCTTCCTTGTTTGAGTTTCTAGAGGTCTGGACACTTGACGTGCAAGGCCTATACCGATTGCAATACCAGCGACGGTCCCGCCCGGACCAACCGAGGAGCCAATCAGTGCACCTAGACTTGCCAATACAGCAGACCCGGCAAGCTGGGCAACGAGGGGCGAGTTTTGCACCAGCTGCACTCTGGCACTCTCGGCGAAGTCGAGGCCCTCGAACTCGTTTCTCGTCTTTTTGGCGGCGAGTGCCAATCGTCCCAGGCTGTAGAGCAAGAATAAAGGAGGTGCGGACTCCCCGACGACGTGAAAAAGCTCAGAATAAGCGGCACTGTCTAGACTGGAAAGGCTGCCTTGAACTGTTTCGACTAGCTTCTCATCGGACCCTATATCTGTGATCCTGCCAGCAAGTTCAGGCGAGCTGGCGACTACCTTGCTGTAGAGTTCGGAGCCAACCAAGAAATGCAGGTCAGGTTGACTCTCCAGAGCTTCTACAAGCTCGTGCGAATAACTCTCCGCACCGGTCTTGACTTGGAATAAGTGCTGCTCGCCGGCCTGATCGACTGCACTGATGTCCCAAACGGCCTGTGTTGGGTCTGCGGCAAGCTTCACCTCCGTGTACCCGTTCTGCTCCAGAAGGTCCTGTGCGAGAAGCTCAGCGAGCTTTCCCTTCAGACCAGAAATAAACCCCGTGGCGGACTCACTGCCCGAAGCCAAAACCTCCTGGTAGTGCTCATTCAGAGAGTGATCGGCAGCCAAACCTGGATACGCCAATTGATATGCTTCCGATAAACGTTCGGGTCCGTCAGCCCCGAGAGTCGCGCTCCACAGGCCGAAGGATGCAAGCGCCGCCGCTTCAGTCGCTTGGAGAGTCAGATCGCTTTCAACTAGACGTCTAATGGGTTGCCAAGACGACCTATCATGGCGCGAGTCGGCAGCGGGCAACTCTCGTAACTCCGGCAGATACCTGGTGGAGTGCATCCTTCGTCAGTGATTGAACGACTAGAGTATGTCCACGAGGAGGAGCGATAACAAGACGATGTAGGTAATGGCGGTCAAGACTGCGACGGCCGTGAGTGTGACGACTGTCCGATTTAGTTTCGCACTTATGAGGTTCGCCACTATATTGAACTCGCGTCGTAACCCCGACGAGGCCTCCTTAATGGCGGATTCCTGATCTCGACGCAATGCCGATTGAGACTCGGACACGGCGCTTTTTACTTCCTTGAGCAAGTCCTCCTTAGCGACGGCAAGAGCTTCTTTAACGTGCTCTTCATACTTTCTGGTGGCTTGAGCGAGAGCTCGAATAGATGCCTTATTAATATCGGAGATATCCGGATGATGCTCGAGGTGCTGGGTCAGGATCTCATTCTGACGAATGACACGAGGAATGAGGACTTGGTTGATCTTGTCCTGTTCTTCCCAGAACTTAACTTTCTCTCCTATTGACTTGGTGTCATCGGCGATCTGCTCGCTTTCCTCCTGCTGGGAGAGTCGGTGTTCAGGTGCTGTGTCAGGGCACATTATTTTAGTTCTCCTCTTTATCGGTTGGGCGTGATGCGGTCGAGGCCGATGGAGCTGACAGAAGAATACCGACTGGTCTCCTGCTGCGGCACTAACTGCTCGTGCGGGAGATGGTGTGGAGCCAGGGGGTTTGGGTGGGGGCGGGCCAGGTGGTTTGGTGGTGGATGGTGAAGTTGGCGGCGTGGAGGGCGGCGGTGAGGGTTTTGGGGGTGAGGTCGGTGAAGTGGCGGGGGAGGGAGCCTTGCCAGGAGGTGGTGCGGACGCCTGGGCCCTGGCGGATGACGATGTAGAGCCAGCCGTTGGTGAGGACGCGGTGGAATTCGGTTAGCGCGTGGGGGATGGCAGCGGGCGGCAGGTGGCCGAGGGCGGCGAAGCACCAGAGGGCGTCGAATGAGTTACTGGCGACGGGCAGGCGGCGCAGGTCGCCCTGGCACAGCTGCGCGGCGTCGTCCAGCTGCCGGGCCTGGTGGAGCATGGCGCGGGCCAAGTCGAGGCCCACGACTTCGGCGCCGGCGAGGCGGAGGAGGGCGGCGTCGCGGCCGGGGCCGCAGCCGGCGTCGAGAATGCGTGGACCGACGTGAGGCGACGGGGCGGCCAGGCGGGTGAAGCGTTCGGCTTCGTCCGCGGCGGCGTAGTCGTCGATACGGCGGGTGTAGTCGACGGCCATGCGCTCGTAGGTGGCGCGGTGCATGCGAACCCAGGCATCCGCGTCGCGGGGAATCCGCGACCCGTGGTCCGTCCCCGGCGCGTTCGAGCCCAAGCCTTCCGCTCCCGCCCTGTGCCGGCCCGCATGGCTTGCCGCGAGCCGGTGCGCACTTGCCACGCGTGCCCAGCTATCGTACTCTATCCGTGTAAACCATGCAACCTGACTCCCGATGCTCCTCGCCCACTGCGCGCTGGCGCTGTGCCCCGCTCCCGGCGCCGCCGATGGTCGGCCTGCCGGACTACGCGCGGGGACGCAGGTGGCCCGAGTTCGTCACCCCCCGCAGCAATCCGTGGGGGCGGGAGCACCCTGTAGCCGCCGCCCGGCCTTGAATTGCCGTCCACAACCCCACCGCCGCGGCCCGTCGGCGCGGGCGACGCCGCCAACGCAGGCCGGGTTGGATAGCCTGAACTGACCGCCGATCAGGCCAACGCCATGCGCCGCACCGCCCGTCGTCCCGCCGTCCTGCTCGTGGCCGTTCTTGCCTTGCTGGGCTGCGAGCCGGCGACGGAGTCCGCGCCAGCGCTTGCGCCCACGGCGCCGGCGGCCACGCCGACGGCCGACGTAGCCCCGGCGCTGACGCCGGCCACCACGCCCGCCGCGACGGCGGCGGCCAGCCCCACCGCCGCGCCCGCCCTGGCGGCAGACTTTGGGGACGCGCCGGACGGCGCCCCGGCCGGCTACCGGGGCACCCGGGTGGTGGGCCGCTTCCCCACGCGGCTCCACACGCGCAGCAGCCCCAACCCGGGCGCACACGTGCTGATGCCAGGGTTGGACCGTCTGGGCGAGACCGTGACGTTGGAGGCCGGGGCGGACGACCGGGCCGACCCGGATGGCCGGCCCAACCTGATCAATGGCGACGCCGGCGATGACGGGGTGCTTGCCCTGACCCTGGCGCTGGACCAGATCCCGGCGCAAGCGAGGCTGGACGTGATCGTGGCGCTTGGGGCGGTGGCGCCGCCTGGTCCCCGCTACCTCAACGTCCTGATCGACATGAACCTGGATGGCCGCTGGAGCGTCGGCGAGGACGCAACGCCCGAGTGGGCGGTGCAGAATCTTACGGTGAATGTGGCTCCGGGATCGTCTCGCCGCGTTCGCACGGGCCCGTTCGACCTCGGTAGCGCCAGCCGCCTGCCCGATGGCGCCTGGATGCGGGTGGCGCTGACGCGAGAGCGCATCGTCGGCGACGCCTGGGACGGTGGTGGGGGCTGGCAGGCGGGTGAGATTGAGGATTACCGATTGGCGCTGCCGCGCACGGGGGCCGGCGCCAGCGAAACGGCGGCGCCGCTGGTTGCCACCATCTGCCCCGAGCGCGTGCACGTGCCGGCCGGAACGCTGATGCTGCGAACGGGCTGCCGGCTGGTGAACCTGGGCGGCGACGGGGCCGCTGAGCTGCGGCTGGTTCGGGCGGAAGGGGACGCCAGGCTGGTTCCCGACCGGATCGGCCGGCTCGACCTGCGCGCGGGTAGCGAGCAGGAGATTCCGCTGGTGCTGGTGCGAGGGGAGGCGGCCGGCCACTGGCGCTACCAAACCGGCGAACGGCTGGCGGCCCAGGTGACCGACGGGTCCGTGGTGCTCGGCTCCCAGGCGGCCAGCCGCACGCTGGCCGTCGTCCCGGCCGACGAGCGGCCGCTCTTCCACATCGACCGGACCGCCGACTACTTCTCGATCCACGACCTTTCGCCGGTCAACGGCTTCGCCTTTGCCGATATTCGACGCATCGCGAGCGGAACCACCGACCTGACGGCGGCCGACCTGGACCTGCTGCGAAGCGTCTGGTTTTCCGTGGAGCCGGTGGCGTCCTCCAATCCCGGGGGGTCCTATGCGGCGTTTCTGGTCGACCTGGCCGACGCCTTGCCGCGGGCCGACGGCAATCTTGGATTCCAGATCGCCTTCGCCCTGCAGGCCACGGACGCCTCGAGCGACGACTGGAAGCCGCAGGTTGGTGACTTTGACTTGTTTGAGCGCACCGACACCTGGTTCGAGCTGATATACCGACCAGACGCCACGCCGCGCTGGCGCCTCCAGCGACGCACGGCCATCGACCCCAGCGCAGCCGCTCCCACGGGCGCGGTGGCGTTTGTGGACGGCGGGCGCGTGCTCCTGCTGGTGCCGGCGCTGGAGCTGCAGCGCGGGCCGGAGAACCTGCGGTTCCGGGTGACGTCGTTCGTGCATGAGCGCGGCGATCCGCTGGGAGCGGATGGCCCCTCGATGGCGGACGCGGCGCCCGGACTTGGGCAGCCGCTGGCGGCATTCGGCAGCCTCCCCGTCGCCGTGGGCTGAGGCGCGTGTTTTACGGCAGCGCGCCGCGCCGGACCGGCGATTCGACGCTGCTGGGGCGCCGCGCCTTCGGACGACTGGTGGCCGGAACGCTGGCCACCGCGCCGTTTGTGGGACCCGAACTGACCGCCGAGGACCTGCCGCCGGACTTCGCTATCGAGAACGGTCACCACTACCGCCAAGGGTCGCCGGAACCAGACGCGGGATTCGCCGTGTTCAACGGACGGCGTCCCTGGTGGGATGTCTACCGGCGGGCCGGCGGGCCGCAGGTTCTGGGGTATCCGATCAGCCTCCCCTACGCACGCGACGGGCTGGCGGTTCAGGCTTTCAGCCACGGGGCGATCCAGTCACCGTTCCACGGGGCGAATCTGGCGCCCGCGAACGTGCTCGACCAACTCGACGCGGCCGGCTACACACCCTGGCTGTACGACCAGCGCCAGGTGCCGCTGCCGCTGGACGCCGCGGCCGAGGCGGAAGCGCGCCTGGCCTGGATGACCGATGACGCCATACGCGCCGCCTACTTCGGCAACCCCGCGCCGACCCGCTTCCTGTCCTGGAGCCGTACCCAGACCCTGCAGCGCTTTGGGCTGCCCATGTCGCAGCCGCAGCGGTTCGGCGCGACGATCGTGCAACGCTTTCAGCGCGGGGTGCTGGAGCGCAACGTCGACCGCCGGACCGTGCGGGAGCGCCCGGTGGGCCGGCTGCTGGTCGAGCTGGGGCTGGTAACCGAAGACCGCCGAAGGCCCGTCTCCAGCACGGACGCGTTGCTGGAGGCCGCGGGCCGCACCATTCACGAGCGTCTCACCGCGGCCGTGCGCGCCCGAATCCGGAGCGAGCCCGGGTCGTGGGCCGTGTGGGCTGCCAACTCCGGCGCAAACCGTCCATTGGTGGCTATTGAGCCTGACCGCACGATGCGCACGCTGAGCGTCTGGAAAGTCCTGCTGCTGCGAGAGGCCTTTCGCCAGCGCGCGGGCGGACTGCTTACGTTCGGCGAAATGCTGACGATGGACGAGACCGTGGTGGAACGCGCCGACCCGCCGGTGAGCCTGGAGCCGGGCCAGCAGATTGACGTGGGCACGGCACTCAAGCACGCGCTCAGCGTCAGCGACAACGCGACGGCCATCCTGCTCGGCGACCGGGTGGGCTACCAGAACATCGATTTCGACCTGCGCCGGGAGGGGCTGAAGGTCACCACCATCAACGTCAACGAGCCGCTCACCACCGCCCGTGAAATGGCGGACGTGCTGGAACGCATCGTCGGCCTGCGGCCCGGGGTGTGGCAGCCGAGGCTGGCGGAAATCCAGGCGATGCGAGGGCTGCTGCTCAGCGAAACCCGCACCGACCGCATCCCCCGCTGGCTGCGGCGCCACCCGGTGGCGCACAAGACCGGTGACTTTCCCGATGCCGCGAACGACGCCGGCGTGGTGTACACCGCCATGGGCCCGGTGACCGTGGTGGCGCTGGTGGACCGGACGCCCAACCGCGAGCGAACGGCGGCGGCAATCGCCGACGTAGCGCGCATGATCGTGGACGCGGTGGATCCGCCCGTGGTTAAGGGGACGGAGCCCGCTGGCTAGTCAGGCCGGTGGTTGCGCCGAGCCTGCGACCCGCGTACGGTCGAGGCAGCAGGTTTCAAAGCGCAACCCCAATGTTCAATCGATTCCTTCGTGGTAACTCCAAGCCGGCGGTCGACGTGCCCGACGTGACACCGCGCCCGCTTGACCTGCGCGAGCCGCGTCTGCCGCCCGCCCAGCGGCTCACCGACAAGTGGCCGGTTCTCCACTACATGGAGCCGCGCCCATACGACATGACCAGGTGGGACTTCCGGGTCACCGGTCTGGTTGAAGAGGACGTGCGCTGGTCGTGGGACGAGTTCACCTCGCTGCCGCAGGTTGAGATCACCTCCGACATTCACTGCGTCACCCACTGGAGCCGCTACGACAACCGCTGGCGCGGCATCCACGTCCGCGAGGTGCTGTCGCGCGTGAAGCCGCTGCCCGAGGCTCAGTTCGTGATGGTGCATGCCGACCCGAATTACACGGCCAACCTGGCGCTGTCCGAGCTGGACCAGGACGACGTGCTGTTCGCTCTCAAGCACGACGGCGCGCCGCTCACCCACGAGCATGGCGGCCCGCTGCGCCTGGTGCTGCCCAGCCTCTATTTCTGGAAGAGCGCGAAGTGGGTGCGCGGCCTGGAGTTCATGGACCACGAGGAGCCCGGGTTCTGGGAACGGGCCGGGTACCACGTCCGCGGCGACCCCTGGCTGGAGGAACGCTTCGGCGGCCGGGTGCGCGAGACCATGCAGCAAGCGCGCTCGCGGGCATTGCGCGAGGGCCGGCGGGTTCAGCGCTAGCCGCCCGGTCCACCGAGGCCGACCTGGTCTTCAGGGCGCCGCCACACCATTCCCTCCAGTGCGTGGCCGTAAGCTGGAAGGGCTGGGATCTCAGACGAACGCATGACCGCTAACTTGACGTACGCCGACCTGGTGTTTGACCAGGACCTGGACGATGTGGATCCGCTGGTGGGGGACCTGATTGCGCGGGAGCACCGCCGCCAGCGCGACAAGCTGATCCTGATTCCCTCGGAGAGCCTGACGCCGGCGCCGGTGCGTGCCGCCCTGGGATCGCCGCTGACGAGCATTTATGGCGAGGGGTATCCCTCCGGGCCGATGCGCCGCGACTTGCCGGAGCGGCTGGCGGACACCGAGGCGCAGCTGGCGCGATTCCGTAGATACGGCGACCGGCGCTACTACCGCGGGAACGACTACACCAACCTGGTGGAAGCGCTGGCGCAGCGGCGCTGCGCGGCGCTGTTTGCCAACGAGCGGGTTCCCGCCGACGGCCTGTACGTGAACGTGCAGGCGCTGTCGGGCGCGGCCGCCAACAACGCCGTGTACGAGGCGCTGCTGGAACCGGACGACCGGATCCTGGGACTGGCCCTGGCGCACGGCGGGCACCTGAGCCACGGCGCCTCGGTCAACCGCAGTGGCCGACGCTTCCAAGCGTCCAGCTACAGCATCGACGACGTGGACGGCCGGCTGGACTATGAGCAGATCGCCGACATCGCCCGACGCGACCGACCGCGCATCATCGTGGCGGGCTACACCTCGTATCCGTGGGCGCCGGACTGGGAACGGTTCCGGGCGATCGCCGACGAGGTGGGGGCCTATCTGCTGGCCGACATTTCGCATCCGGCGGGGATGGTGGCGGCGGGCGAGTACCCCTCGCCGGTTGGCCTGGCCGACGTGGTCACGTTCACGACGCACAAGACGCTGTTCGGACCGCGCGGCGCGGTGATTCTTTCCCATCGGCGGCGGCTGATGCGGCGGATCGACCGGGCGGTGTTTCCGGGCGAGCAGGGCGGGCCGCACCTGAACAAGGTGGGGGCGATGGCGGTGGCCTTCAAGGTCGCGGACTCTGCCGAGTTTCGAGCTACGCAGCGGCAGATCCGGGCCAATGCGTCGGCGCTGGCCGCGTCGCTTGCGGAGCGCGGCGTTGGCCTTGCCTACGGCGGCACGGACACCCATCTGCTGGTGATCGACCTGAACCGCACGGGCGCCAGCGGCGACCTGCGCGGCGAGCCGGCGGTGCGGATGCTGGACAGCATCGGCATCGTGGCGAACCGAAATTCGCTGCCCGGCGACGTTGGGTTTGCCGCCCCAACCGGGGTGCGCCTGGGCACGCCCTGGCTGGCCCAGCGCGGCTACACGGCCGACGACATGCGTGTGCTGGCCGACATCCTGGCCCGCGCGTTCCAGGCCATGAGCGGCGTCACCTACCCGGGTCGGCGGTCGCCGCGATATCGCGGGCGGATCGACTTTCTCAGGCAGCTCCAGCTGCGCGGCGAGGTTGCCGAGCTGGCGGCGCGCGGGCGCGCGGAAGACGTGCCGGCGGCGCCCACTTCGCCTCCCTCCGGGGTATTGGAGTTGCGCGGGCGTCGCGTACTGGCCTTCGCCGACGAGATCGCGGATCAGCGGGTGCGTGACCTGGAGCCGGGCGAGGCCCTGCACGCCGGGATTGCGGACCCCGCGGGCGACGTCCAGCCGGTCCTGTTCGTGCGCCCGGACGAGGACCGGTCGCCCCGCGATCGCCGGCTCTTTGCCGTGCTCGACCCCTCGATCAGCGAGTGCGCGGTGGAGTGGCTGCAGGAGATCGCGGACGGCTACGCCCTGATCGACGCGGGCGAGCCCAGCCGCAAGATCGTGGGCCCGATCGCCGTGGCGGACGCGGCGCATCTCAGCCCGGGAACGACCGGAGTCGTGATCAACGCGGCGGACGCGGACCGGCTGGGCGCGGAAGCAGGGGTGGTCCGGCTGGACCTGGCCGGCGCGCCGGTGCTGCTGGCCCGCGACGGCCGCGCGGCCGTGCTGTTGTTCTCGGTGGCCGACGCCGCGGCCGTCGACGCTGATATGGCGGCGCGCCAGGTGGCGCGCACGCGCCTGCCGCCGGCGCCTGAACCGGATCTGAGCCGTCCCTTCTTCCTGGGACGGCAGGACCGGCTGCCGGCGGAGCGTCCCGCGGCCCGGCCGCCGTTCGATTGGTCGCAAGAGTCCAGTGATCCGCTGGCACAGGTCCAGTTGCGCGGTCCGGTATGGGGCGCGTTGCTGGGCGGGCTCTGGCGAGAAGGCGACCCGCTGCGCCAGACCCCGCTGCACGACGTCCACAGCAACCACCTGGGCGCGCGCATGGTGCCGTTTGCCGGCTGGTCGATGCCGGTTTACTACGGGGGCATCGCGGAGGAGCACGCGGCGGTACGGCAGGCGGCCGGCCTGTTTGACGTGGGCCACATGGGCGTGTTTGCCGTGGAAGGGGAGCACGCGGGCGAGTTCCTGGACCTGGTGACGACCGCCAATGCGTCGCGACTGCCGAACGGCCGGGCGGCCTACACCTACCTGCTGGATCCAACCGGACACCCGCTGGACGACCTGATCATCTATCGGCTTGAGCGCGAGCGCTTTCTGGCCGTGGTGAACGCGGCCAACACCGAGAAGAACTGGGTGTGGCTGAACGGTGTGAACGAGCGGCAGTACGAGATCGAGCCCGACGACCCGTGGGCGACCGCGCCGGTGCAGGTGAGGTTGCGCGACCTGAAAGCCGCTGAGGAAGGTGACCGGCGACGCCTGGACCTGGCGTTGCAGGGCCCGCGCTCACGCACCGTTTTGAGCCGCCTGGCGCCGGACGACGAGTCGCGCCGCCGGCTGCGACGCCTGCGCGCCTTTGACGTGGGATCGTTCACGCTGGCCGGTATTGAGCTGGAAGTCGCACACACCGGCTACACGGGCGAGCGCGTGGGCTTTGAACTGCTGGTGCATCCCGACGCGGCCAACGACCTGTGGCACGCGATGCTGGATGCGGGGTTCGACGACGGCGTGCGGCCGGCGGGGCTGGGGGCGCGCGACTCCACCCGCACGGAGGCGGGCCTGCCGCTCTACGGCCACGAACTCGGCGGCGACCTTGACCTGACACCCGGCGACGCGGGCTTTGGGGGGTTCGTAAAGCTCTACAAGCCGTTCTTCATCGGGCGCTCCGGGTTCATCGCCCGCGAGCAGCGCCGCACCAGCCAGATCGTGCGGTTTGCGATTACCGACGAGCGGGTGCCGATCGCGCGGGAAGGCGATCCGGTGGTCGACGCGCGCGGCGGCTGGGTGGGCATCGTGACCAGCGCCGCGCTGGATACCAGCCAGCGGCAGGTTGGCATGGCCCATGTCATGCAGCGGGTGAGCGAGGACGGCACGCCGCTGCGCGTGTTCGCCGGCGTCTCCGCCCGCCGCAGCGGGCGCGCCACGATCCCGCGCGAACTCAAACGCGGCGGGCGCTACCCCCTGCCGGCCAACGCCGTCGTCGTGTCTCGGTTCCCCTAGAATCCCGTCTGGCCGTGAGGATCTCGATGGGCCGTGACCGGTCTGGCTGGCTTCCGCCACGTCCTCCCCACGGCACCTTGTACGGGACACGTGCAGGACGGACCAGCCGTGGCGCGACAGGCGCCCACGCCGAGTGAGCATGGAGCGTATGCGGTTGCGAAGGCCCCGGTGGCGGAATGTGCTGGCCGCGCTGCCATTGCTCCCCTGGCTGGCGCTGCTGGGATGGTTGGCCAGCGTCACCTGGTTCATTAGCGACGACGCCTTCATCAGCTTTCGCTACGTGCGCAATCTGCTGGAGGGGCACGGGCTGGTGTTTAATCCCGGCGAGTACGTGGAGGGGTACACGAACTTCCTGTGGGTGCTGGAGCTGG
>JAPOWQ010000023.1 GCA_026707585.1 Chloroflexota bacterium
GCAGCAGCAGACCCACCACCACCACCAACCCCACCCGCCGCGCCGGCCACCGGCGCGTGGACCGGACCGTCCCGCGCCAATGCCTGGTGAACCGACGCGGCGCGATTCGTCCGCTGGCCGACATTCGCTCTACCCGGTCGGGGCGCGTGAGCAAAGAGTTCATCACAATGACCGGACGCTATGCAAGAATATCCATACTCACAGCCCAATCCCATCCACCGGCCCCGTCCCCCGACCGCTGCCCTATGGCATACGCGGCCTGCGCCAGGTGCGAATCGACTGGTCCCGTGCCCGCTCTCAACGGCCGCGCCGTCCCTCGCCGAGCTCTTCCCGAACTACCACGTAATCCTGAACGGAATCGACTGCCGCGGCTCCCGCCGGTACACCGCCCCAAACCGGTCGTACAACCAGTAGCACAGCGCCTTGATCGCGTGATTGTCTGAATCGATCGGCAGTTCCGAAATCGGCCGGTGCTCCCGCGGTTCGTGGTAGCGGTAGTTCCCGAACTCCCGGATCAGCGCCTGGCAACGCGGGCTGATCGTGATCCGCGGCACCCCGCTCCCCGGATCCCGCAGAAACGTCCGCAGCCGGTCGATTCCGTCGTTGATCCACACCCGGTGCGAGCGCAGCCGCAGCTGCGCCTGCGCCGCCCAGATCTGGATCTGGCTCGGCGCCGCGTGATGCTGCCGTCCGGCAATATCGATCACCCCGCTGCGCACGTGGGGCCACCAGGACCGCTGCTGGCACTCGTGGATCACCTGCGCCGCGATCGCGTACTGCATGTACACCTCGTCCAGCACGAAGATCTCCTCGCCCCGCTTCGCCACCGCCAGCACCGCGTACGCCCCCGCGTACCCCGGATCCACCGCAATCTCGATGTTGTCGAAACTCTCGTACGCGTCCTTGATCGTCCGCACGTGCGCCGCCGGCTCGAACTCTCGGAACACCAGCGACACCGGCGGACACGGCACCCCGCCCAGCCGTTCCTGGAACAGGTCCGGCGGATACGCCACCGCCAGCCGCTCGATCTCCGGGTCCGTCCGTCCGCCCGGAAACAGCGTGCGGTTGGACCACGACGGAATCGAGAACGACGCCGCCTCGTCCGGGTTGTCGCTCTGCCAGGCCCGGAACTTCTCCGCGTACCAGCCCCGCGACCCTTCGAACGTCCCGCTCAGCCACAGCCAGCCCCGCCGTTCGGCCAATCGCCCGCTCAGCCGCAGGAACGACTCATACGACAGTTGCGCCGCCTCGCACCCCAGGATCCCGTCCGGCGCCTGCCCCGCCAGCCGCATCGCCCGCTGCGCCGTTCGCGTTGTAATCACCGTCCCGTTGCGCAGCAGCAGCCGGTTCGACTGCCCGCTCGGCGTGGCCAGCGTCTCGATCGCGTCCAGCGCCTCCAGCGCCTCGATCAGGTACGCGAACTCCGGCCGGCACAGGTCGTAATCCGGCCCCACCAGCCAGAACAGCTGCCCTTCCAGGAACCGCCCCACCAGTTCCATCGCCGCGCTGCGGCTCTTCCCGGCCCGCTCCCCGCCCGCGATCAGCCGGATGCGCGCCGTGGAGTCGTGCGCCGCGCGTTGCTCGGCGTACGGCGTATAGCCGACGCGCGCCCAGAGTTGCTCACGAACGATGTGCGACGGCTGCATGCAAGTCCTCCAGCAACGCCGCGAACGCCTGGCCGCTGCCTGCGCGCGGCGGCTCCCCGAACGCATAGCTGAACGCCAGCTCCACCGCCCAGCGCTCCCCCGCTAACGCCTTCGCCACCACCAGGTCCGACAACTCGTCGGCCTTCACCAGCACCGCCGACCGAAAGCGCTGCTCCGCGCTCGTCGGCCGCTTCCGCCCCCGTCGCTTGCTCACCCCAAAAACCCTTCCTCATGCGTTCGCGTGGCTCACGCCGCCGCCCATGTTGCGAACTGTACGCGCCTAGTGTACACTATGGGTATCCGTTTGACAAGGTGGAGTTCATCAATGTCCCCATTCCCGTCTCGCCTCCTGGCCAGAGTCCGCTCTTTGTCCCTCGCCCCGTGGAAGAGGGTCCCGGCCTGCCCCGCACTCGATCCGAGGGTGCGAGTCGTCCTGTCAATGCGCCCCTGCCAGCTCACCCGCCGCCTGCCATCCCGAACCGCACGTCCGGTTCGCGCCGCGGCCCGTCGGCTCTCGCTCGCCGCCGGTCGTCTCATCCCTCGAACCAGGCAGCGGCGGTCGCGAATTCGCCCCATCTGGACTTCCCCGGACAACCTCGCGGTGGTGCTCTTGGTTACACGCTCGCCCCGATTCGCCCTCCGCATTCGGTCGCTCACCCTCAATCCGCAATTCTTCAAGTCCGGACCCCGCTAACCCGCATGCCCTCCGTCGTCAGCCGCCTGCAAGTCCTGCCGCGCGCCCTGCCGTGCGTCGCGAGACTGGCCTCGTGCATGCTTCGTCGGCTCCCATTTGCGCCCCGCTCGACAGACCCCGACCAGCCAGCCCAAAGCACCCCGCCGCGCCTCAAGAGTTTTTTGGAAAAAACTCTTACTGCGCGCGAGACCCCCATTTCGCCCCACTCGGCATGTGCCAGACTCCCCCGTCGCTCCGCAGTGCGAGGTGTGGCCATCACTGAATCCGTCGTTGACACGCTCGCCGGTCTGGTCGCCATCAACAGCGTCAACGCCAGCCTCCCGGGCGGCCCCGGCGAGGCTGAGCTGGCCCATCACGTCGCCGACCTCGCCCGCGCCGCCGGCGCCGACGTCGAGCTCTACGACGTTGAACCCAACCGCCCCAACCTCCTCGCCTGGATCCGTCGCGGCAACCGCCCCACCCTCATGTTCGAGTGCCATCTCGACACCGTCGGCCTGGACCCCATGCCCGACGCCCTCAACCCGCGCATCGCCAACGGCCGCCTCTACGGCCGCGGCTCCGCCGACCCCAAGGGCTGCCTGGCCGCCATGCTCCACGTCCTCCACGCGGCGGCCAGCGACCCGGACTTCCCGGTCGACCTCTGCCTGGCCGGCGCCGTCGGCGAGGAAATCGTCATGATCGGCTCGCGCGTCATGGCCGAACGCCGCCCGCCGGTCGACGCGGCCGTGGTCGGCGAGCCAACCGAGCTGCGCATCATCACCGCCCAGAAAGGCGCCGTCCGCTGGCGCGTCCGCACCCACGGCGTCGCCGCTCACAGCGCCATGCCCGAGCAGGGCCACAACGCCATCCAGGACATGGCCACGGCCATACCCGCACTCGCCCGCGGCATCGAACCCCACCTCGACGCCCGTCCCCATCCCGTGCTCGGCCACGCCACCTGGAACGTCGGCACCATCCGCGGCGGCGCCGGCGTCAACGTCGTCCCCGACCTCTGCGAAATCGAAATCGACCGCCGCCTCGTTCCGGGCGATGCCTCCGCCGAGGTGCTGCACCACGTTGACGCGGCCCTGGACGACCTTAGGGCCAGCGACCCTCAAGTACGCATCGACCGCGATCCGCCCTTCGTCGACATCCCCCCGCTCGAGACCCCACACGACGCCCGGGTCGTGCGCGCCGCCCAGCAGGCCGTTGCCGCCGCGGGCATATCGCCCGACCCGCTCGGCGTCGCCTACGCCACCGACGCCGCCATGCTCTCCGGCGTTGGCGGCATCCCGTCCGTCGTCCTTGGCCCCGGCGACATCGCCCAGGCCCACACGAATGACGAGTGGATCGAGATCGCTCAGCTCGAACAGGCCGTCGGCGTCTACCTGGGCGTCTGCCAGGCCTTTGCAAAGGTCGGCGACTGATGCGTCTGACCCAGCGTGTGCACCTGGTCGGCAGCGGCGCCACCGGCGCCGACCTCTCCAACCCCTACGACTGTCACGTCTACCTAGTCGACGGCGACGGCCCTTTGGCGCTGATCGACGCGGGCGTCGGACTCGAGCCCGAACTGATCCTGGCCAACGTTCGCGCCGCCGGCTTCGACCCCGCGAATATCGAAACCATCGCCCTCACCCACGCCCACGCCGACCACGGCGGCGGCTCGGGCCCGCTGCACGAGTTGACCGGAGCCGACGTCCTGGCCCCCGGCCCCGCCGCGGACTGGCTCCGGCTGGCCGACGAAGCGGCCATCTCGCTTCCACGCGCCCGGGCTGGCGGCACCTATCCCGCCGACTACCGGCTGGAGCCCTGCCCATCGGTGACATCGATCGCCGGCGGCGACTCAATCCAGGTCGGCGAGGCCCGGCTCACCGCCGTCGCCACCCCCGGTCATGCACGCGAGCATCTCTCCTACCTGCTCGACGGCGACGACCGCCCGGGCATCTTCGGCGGCGACGTCGTGTTTCAGGGCGGCAAGATCCTGCTTCTATCCACCCCCGACTGCTCGATCCAGGACCTCGTCGTGACGATGCGCCGCCTCGGCGACATGGACTTCGAAGCGCTCTATCCGGGACATGCCGGCATCTCGCTGCGACGCGGCCGCCAGCACGTCGACGCGGCCTTGCGCGTCTTTGATGCCGAAGAGATTCCGCCGAACTTCAATGCATAGCGAAACCGTGCTCAATCGACGCGCCCCTACAATGCCGCTAACCACCCAACCAGATTGGCGGACCTGATGCCTCTACAGGCGGACGTTTGTGTGATCGGCGGCGGACCCGGCGGTTACGTTGCCGCGCTCCGCGCCGCTGCGCTGAATGCCCAGGTCGTCGTGGTCGAAAACAGCGGACTCGGTGGCGTCTGCCTCAACCGCGGCTGCATCCCGTCAAAGGCCTTGCTGCGCAGCGCGGAGGTCTTTCAGCTGGCCACGAAGGCGTCCAGCTACGGCGTCCGGGTCAAGGGCGTTGAGGCGGACTACAAGGCCATGATTCGCCGCAAGGACCGGGTTGTTCGCCAGCTTGGCCGTGGCATTGAGGGTCTATTGAAGGCTGGCGGGGTGACGGTCCTGCAGGGCACGGGCCGGCTCGCAGGCCCCGGCGCCGTGGAGGCATCGCTGGCCGATCGCACCGAGCTCATCACGGCAAAGTCCGTGATCGTGGCCACCGGTTCGTCGTCCGCCGCTCCGCCGATTCCCGGCGTCGACCTGCCCGGCGTCATCGACAGCGACGGAGCGTTCGAGCTTGGGGAGGTTCCGGAGCACATCCTGGTGGCCGGCGCGGGCGCCGTTGGCGTCGAGTGGGCCACCCTGTTTGCACTGCTCGGTGGTCAGGTCACCCTGGTCGAGATGCTGCCGCACGTCGTGCCCAACGAGGACGCGGCCGTTAGCGCCACCATGCGCAAGATCCTGATCCAGCAGGGCGTCAAGGTCCACACCGGCACGCGAATCGAGTCGATCGAGCAGGCCGGCCCGCACCTCCAGGTGACGCTCGCAACGGACGACGATTCGGAGACTGCGCAAGCCTCGCACGTGCTGCTGGCGACCGGCCGTCGAGCCAACGTGGCAGATGTCGGGCTGGAATCGGCCGGCGTGCGGTTCACGCCGCGCGGGATCGGCGTCAACGAGCATCAGCAGACGAGCCGGCCCGACATTTACGCCATCGGCGACGTGATCGGCGACAAGCTCCTGGCGCACGTCGCGTCGCACCAGGGCGTCGTGGCCGCCGAGCACGCGCTGGGGCGGCCCTCGGTTTACGAGCCCAACGCGGTCCCCGCCTGCACCTTCACCCACCCCGAGATCGCCAGCGTGGGGCTGACCGAGGACGCGGCCAAGGAAGAGCGCGGCGACATCCAGGTCGGCATGTTTCCGTTCCAGGCGCTGGGACGCGCCCGCGCCTACGGCGACACGGACGGCTTCGTGAAGATCGTCGCTGGCCAGCCGCACGGCGAGATCCTGGGTATGCACGTCATCGGCCCCGGCGCCAGTGACATCATCAGCGAGGGCGTGCTGGCCATCCGGTTGGAAGCCACCCTGGACGACCTGCGCGAAACGGTCCACGCCCACCCGACCTTCGCCGAAGCCACCGCCGAATCGGCCTGGCAGGCGATCAACGCGCCGATTCACTTGCCCTTGCCACGGAACGGACGCTGAGCCGCTCGGCCGCGCCATCACTGCAACTCGCGATTGCTGGCCTGGGGGCAATCGGAGCCGAAGTCGCACGCGCCGTCCGCGCCGGCGAAGCCCCCGGGGTCGAAGTCGCCGCTGTTGTTGAACCCGTCGCGGGCCCCGCCCGCGACAAGCTCGCGGGCGCCGGGATCCCCGTCCACACTGACCTCACGTCGCTTGATTGGAACAGTCTCGACGCGGTTCTTGAAGCCGCCTCCCAAGTTGCGCTGCGCACGATCGCGCCGCAGGTTCTCAGCCGAGGCGTCGACCTTGTCGCCCTCAGCGCGGGCGCCACTCTTGACCCTGACTTACTGGTGGCGCTGCTGACAGAGGCAGAGAAATCAGGCGCGCGCATCTGGGTTCCGTCCGGTGCAATTGGCGCGCTGGACGTGATACGCGCCGCCAGAGTCGGTGACGTTGAGTCCATCACCCTGACGACCACGAAGCCGCCGCCGGCCCTGTCCGGCGCGCCCTGGGTCATCGAACAAGGCATCGATCTCACGACAGTCACCGACCCCCGGGTGATCTTCTCGGGCGACCCCGTGGAGGCTGTGCGTGGCTTTCCCCAGAACGTAAACGTGGCGGCACTGCTGGCCCTGGCTGCAGACGGCCCGGACCGGTTGCGCGTGACCGTGGTGGCCGATCCGGACGCGCCTGGAAATGTGCATGAGGTGGAGGCCATCGGCTCGTTCGGCGCGATGCGCCTGCGGCTGGAGAACCGACCCAGCGAGACGAATCCCAAGACCAGCGCCCTGGCCGCTCAGAGCGTGATCGCCCTTCTCCGCCAGCTCGGCTCGCCGCTGCGTTTCGCCTGAAACGATGCAGAGCCCCTTGACGCGGCTCAGAGAATCAGGTCGGGAAGTTCACTCAGACTAGGAATGATGATGTCGGGATGCGCGTTCCCGGGGGTTCGCGAGCCGTCCCGATTCAGCCAGATGGCGTGGACGCCCGTGTTTTGGGCGCCGGCGATGTCGGAGGTGAGGTTGTTGCCGACCATGGCGGCGTGGGCGGGCTGGCAATTGAGCTGCTGGAGGGCGCGTTGCATGGGGGCCGGGTGGGGTTTGCCGATGCCGAGTTCGCCGGAGACGACGATGGATTGGAAGTAGGGGCGGACGCCTGAGGCGTCGATCTTGAAGTGCTGGAGGTCGGGGGCGCCGTTGGTGACGAGGGCGAGGGGGAGGCGCTGGGAGAGTTCGGGCAGGAGCTGGGCGGCGTCGGGGAACAAGGCGTTGCGCTGGCGGCGTTCGTGGCGAAAGCGGTCGGCGAGAACTACGGCGTATTCGGGGTCGTGGACGCCGTGTCGGGCGAGGGCGTGGGTCCAGGCTTCGCGGCGGTAGGCGGGGGCCCAGGCGGGGAGGCGCTGGAGCTCGGGGGCGTCGCCGGTGAAGTCGGCCCAGAGGCCCTCCCAGGAACTGATGCCGATGGACTGGCAGTAGTCGATGTGGTCGGAGGCGTGCCAGAGCCGGCGGGCGCAGGCACCGGCGGAATGGGCGACCGCGGCGGGGTCGAGGCCGTAACGGTCGGCGACGGGGGCGCAGGCGGCGCGGAAGGCGGCTTCGGAGGCGCTTTCGTCGGGGATGAGGGTGTCGTCGAGGTCGAGGAGGAGAGCGTGGAGGTGCATGGAGGCATGGTCACATAGTCAGAGGTTGACGACGGTTGGGCTCCAGGTCTTGACGGGTGGGCAACTGGTGGCGAGTATCGGGCGATAAGGAGGGGTTGCCATGGCACAGGCTGTCCTTGACGCGCCGGCGGCTGCGGAGGCCGCGAACGGCCGTACCTCGCTGACTGTTATCGACTGCGACGTTCACCCGTATCCGAACACGATTCACGACCTGACGCCGTTCATGTCGGACCGGTGGGTGCAGTACATCAAGCAGTCCGGCTTTGCGGCGCCGCCGGGCACGCAGTACCCGAAGGGCTACGAGAATGCCGCGCGACGTGACGCGTGGCCGCCGAACGGGTTAAAGCCCGGTGCGGATCCCGACTTCGTGCGCGAGCAGCTGCTGGACGAGTGGGACATGCAGTTCGGGATCCTGACGCCGCTGTACGCGGCGGGTCACGTGCACAACGACGACTTCAGCATCGCGCTGGCGCGGGCGGTGAACGAGTGGCAGCGGCACGAGTGGCTGGACAGCGACGAGCGCTGGCGGAGTTCGATCACGGTGACGCCGCAGATCCCGGAGGCGGCGGCGGAGGAGATCCGGCGCTGCGGCAAGGACGGGCGATTCGTGCAGGTGATCCTGACGGTGCGCGGCAACGCGCCGTACGGGAAGCGGCATTACTACCCGATGTTCGAGGCGGCCGCGGACATGGACCTGCCGGTGGGGATTCACTTCGGCGGGTGGGGGAACCACCCGATTACGGCGACCGGCTGGCCGTCGTACTACCTGGAAGACCACACGGGGATGACGCAGGCGTTCGAGGCGCAGGTGTTGAGCCTGGTGTCGGAAGGCATCTTCGAGCGGCTGCCGAACCTGCGGATCGCGCTGATCGAGGGCGGGTTCTCGTGGATGCCGCCGCTGATGTGGCGGTTCGACAAGAACTACAAGGGGCTGAAAGAGGAAGTGCCGTGGCTGCGCAAGCTGCCGAGCGAGTACATCCTGGAGCACTTCCGCATGACGACGCAGCCGATGGACGAGCCGCCGAACCCGCAGCACCTGCTGCAGATCTTCGACATGATCGGGCGGGACGACTTCCTGATGTTCGCGACCGACTACCCGCACTGGGACTTCGACGCGCCGGACCGCGCGCTGCCGTCGGTGGTGCGGGGCGAGCTGCGGCAGAAGATCATGTCTGGGAACGCCACGGCGTTTTACGACTTCGAGCGTGCATGACGTAGGGGCGGAGGCCGACTTCGAGGTCGGCCAGCCCACGCGCGTCGAGATCGAGGGCCGCGGCTTTGTAGTCGTGAACTCGGGCGCCAAGATCTATGCCGCCCGTGACGTCTGCGCCCACCAGGGGGCGCGGCTGTCGTCCGGCCGGTGCAAGGGCAACGTTCACGCGGAGTCGGTAGGCGGCCACATCGAGTATCAGACGGGCGGACGGACGTTGCTGCAATGCCCGTGGCACGGATGGATCTTCGACCTGGCCACGGGCCGGGCGTTAGCCGATCCGGAGCGTGCGCGGGTGCGCGTGTATCCGGTCCAGGTGGCCGACGGCCGCGTGCTGCTGGACCTGGCGTAGTTCAATCGTGTCCGCCGTAGACGGCGGTTTGGACTGGCTGGTGCATTGTATTCATGCGTCGCGGACGGCGGCGGCGCTGGTGCTGACGGGGGGCGGGACGGGGGCGATTCCGATGTTGCTGCGGCGGCCGGGTGGGTCGCGCACGGTGCTGGATGTTGCGGTGCCGTATGGGCCCTCGGCGGTGGCCGACTATCTGGGCGAGGCGCCGGCGCAGGCGTGTTCGGCCGAGACGGCGCAGCTCCTGGCGCGGCGAGCGTTCGGGCGGGCCGTGGAATTACGACCCGAGGCCTCCATTCCGGTAGTTGGGTTGGGGACCACGGCGGCGCTGGCTACTGATCGGGTGCGGCGGGGAGAGGACCGTCTGCACGCAGCCGCGTTCGACGGGTGGCGAACTCTTGCGCTCGAATTGCCGTTTTCGTCTCGGCAGGCCAATCGGCAGGCGCAGGAGACGGCTGCCGAGCGAGCGATCGTGGCGTTGTTGGCGGACGCGGTGGGTGTGGCCCCCTGGCGCCAGCTTGCCGGGTCCCCGATTGCCTCGGCGAGGCGCAGGGTCGAGGTCGGAGATGACGAATTGGCGGTCGTCCATGACGGCACGCAGCCATGGGTGACGGCATATCCCGACGGCCGGCGGCGGCCGGGCGGGCAGATTCCGACAGCGATGGTGCCAGGGTCTTTCAATCCGTGGCACGAGGCACACCAAGCGCTGTGGGAGGCGGCGCGGCGGCGGTTCGGCGATCCGGTGGCCTACGAACTATCGATCACCAACGTGGATAAGCCGCCGTTACCCACGGGCGAGGCGGTGCGACGGGCCGCACAGTTTCGGGGTCGCGCTCGCCTGGTGCTCACAGCCGCCCCGACTTTCTTGGAGAAGGCCCGCCTGTTGCCGGGCGCGGCATTTGTGGTTGGGGCCGATACGGCGCGTCGAGTTGTGGAGCCGGTCTACTACGGCGGCGAGCCGGCCATGCGCGCGGCGTTGCGAGAACTGCGGTCGCTGGGCGCTCGCTTCGTCGTGGCGGGTCGCCTGGAGCACGGCCGCTTTCTGCAGTTGCGCGACATGCAGCTACCTCCCGAAGCCGCCGGGCTTTTCGAAGCGATCCCGGCCACGGAGCTTCGAGTGGATGTTTCGTCAACCGAGCTGCGCCGGGGGCGGACGGTCCGGGGTTGAGCCGCTCCGCCCCGTTTGCATCGGCGGTCGTCTACCATCGACGTACGTCCCCCAAACTCCGAACCGAGCACGGTGTCGGTACCCGACCCGACCGAGGCCTCGGCCTCGTCGTCCGACCAGCGGACTCCAGACCCACGATCGCCCGATTCAACGGTTAGCGGTGCGTCCGTAGCCGGCGAGCAGCCGGTCTATCGCTGGTCGCCGCGGACGCGGCGCACGGTGGCGATGTTCATCGCGATCCTGGCGGGCCTGGTGTTGTGGGGCGCGCGGGAGATTGTGGGCCCGTTTGTGTGGGCGGGGATCTTCGCGTACGTCTTCAACCCGGCCGTCAACGGGCTGGTTCGGCTGGCCCGCGTCCCCCGTCCGGCGGCCGTGGCGATCTTCTATGCCCTGGGGATTGGACTCCTGACGCTGCTGGGCTTCCTGATCATTCCGCGCGTGGTCGACGAACTGAACCGGCTGACGACGGAGCTTCCGAGCATCGTGGCGGAAGTCGAAGCGGCGCTCCCGTCCGAATTACTCGGGCAGCCGCTGGTCGTGCAGGACGTGATCGATGGGCTGACGGCGGGCGCGACGAGCATGCTGACCGACGCCTCACAGGCAGTCAGCGCGT
The DNA here is from genome assembly GCA_026707585.1 of Chloroflexota bacterium. Classification (GTDB taxonomy): domain Bacteria; phylum Chloroflexota; class UBA11872; order UBA11872; family UBA11872; genus UBA11872. The sequence goes on from JAPOWQ010000023.1 coordinate 10,942, forward strand.
TCCGCAGCGCCTTCAACCTGTTGATCCACGGTGTGCTGGCCGTGGTTGCGGCCGGCTACCTGCTGCTGGCCGGTCCCGAACTATTCCGCGGGCTGCTGGAACGGATTCCGCCCGGTCCGCGGGCCGAGACCGAAGAGCTAATCGGCCGCATCAACAGCGTGCTTGGCGGCTTCATCCGTGGCGAGATCATCCTGGTGGTGATCATGAGCGTGACCACGTTCATCGGGCTGTCGATCATCGGCATCCCGTTTGCCGTGATCCTGGCCATTGCCACGGGATTCCTGGAGTTGATCCCGGTGTTCGGCCCGATTATGGCGGCAATTCCACCAATCGGGCTGGCCCTGGTCACGGCCAACAACTTCGGCTGGCCGGGTTGGGTGGCTGGTGTGGTGGTGGCGGTGATGTACACGGTGCTGCGGCAGCTCGAGGATTACTTCGTGATTCCGAACGTGGTGGGCCGGGTGGTGCGCGTGCATCCGCTGATTGCGCTCTTCGCCATCTTTGCGGGGCTGCAAATCTGGGGGATTACGGGCATGGTGATTGCCCTGCCCGTGGCCGGGGTTGCGCGGGTGCTGTTGGGCTACGCCTACCGCCGTACCGTCACCTCGCCGCGGAGGCCGTAGTGGACGGGCGCAGGGCGAGGGTTCGTTGCTCGTGGACGGCCTGGACAGGAACCTCCGATAGCCGGCCTGATTCTGGTCAAACGGGGTTATTCTTCACGCGGCAATTTCCGTGAGCAGCGAGGGGCGGATGTCCGCAGAGATCGGACTTGGGTTCCTGGGACTGGGGACGGTTGGTTCGGCCGTGGTTCGCACGGTCACCGAGCGAACCAGCTTTCTGGAGCGACAGATCGGCCGTTCGTTTCAGGTTCGGCGCGCGCTAATCCGCGATCCCAACCGTAAGCGGGACGTTCCGCTTGACGAGTCTCAACTCACCGTCAACGTGGACGACGTGCTCGACGACGCGTCCATTGACGTGGTCGTGGAACTGATGGGAGGCGTCGAGCCCGCGAATACGTACATCAGGCGGGCGCTCGAATCCGGCAAGCACGTGGTGACGGCCAACAAGGAAGTGATGGCCACGCACGGGATCGAGCTACTGGAACTGGCCACGGCGCACGGCCGCGACCTCTACTTCGAGGCCAGCGTGGGCGGCGGCATTCCGGTGATCGGACCATTCCGGCAGGACCTGGCGGCCAACCAGATCCGCGAAGTGCACGCCATCATCAACGGCACCACCAACTACATCCTGACCGAGATGGCCTCCGGCGGCGTGGACTTCGACGCCGCTCTTGCGGATGCCCAGCGGCTGGGATACGCCGAGCCGGACCCGACCAACGACATCGAAGGCATCGACGCGGCCTACAAGCTGGTGATCCTGGCGTCGCTGGCCTTCAACTGCGCCGTCCGGCCGGAGGATGTCTATCGCGAGGGCATCACGCGCATCAGCGCGGCGGATTTCCGCTACGCGGCGGAGTTGGGCTACGGCATCAAGCTGCTGGCCATCGCCAAGCGGACGCCCAACGGCTTCGAGGCCCGGGTGCATCCGGCGCTGATTCAGCAGGACGTGCTGCTGGCCCAGGTGGACGGGGTTTTCAACGCCGTGCTGCTGGACGGCGATTTGCTGGGCCGCGCCCTTTTCATCGGCCGTGGGGCCGGCCCCGAACCGACCTCCAGCGCCATCGTGGCCGACCTGATCGACCTGGGACACAACATTCGACGCGCGGTGCACGACCGGATTCCCATGTCGCTGGACGGCGACCTCTGCGTCTTGCCGATGCCGGAGGTGCGCTCGCGCTACTACTTTCGCCTCTGGGCGAAGGATCAGCCGGGAGTCCTGGCCAGCATCGGCACCGTCTGCGGCCAGCACGCCATCAGCATCGCTTCGGTCATCCAGAAGGAAGTGGACGAAAACGCAGGTCGCGCGGAACTGGTATTCCTGACGCACGAGGCCCAGGAAGCGGCGGTGCAGGGCGCGCTGTCGGCCATTGCGGATCTGGACGTGGTGGCCTCGGTCGCCAGCGTGATTCGGGTCGAGGACCTGGCGGAATGAGCGGCTCCCCGCGTCCGGGGGTAATCGAGCGCTACCGAGAATATTTGCCCGTTGGCGAGGCCACGCCGAACCTGACCATTGGCGAAGGAGACACGCCACTGGTTCGGGCCGGGTCGCTTGAGCGCCGGCTCGGGGCGGCGGAAGTCTGGCTGAAGCTCGAAGGCTGCAACCCCACCGGGTCATTCAAGGATCGGGGGCTGGCGGTGGCCGCCGCCAAAGCCATCGAAGAGGGCGCGCACTCGTTCATCTGTGCCTCCACCGGGAACACGGCAGCCTCGGCGGCCGCCTTTGGCGCACGGTCGGGGACGCCGACCGGCGTGATAATTCCGGCGCGCGGTGTGGCCTTGGGCAAGGTGGCGCAGGCGCTGATCTACGGTGCGCGCGTGATTCCGATCCAGGGATCGTTCGACGATGGCTTGGCCGTGGTTCGCGAACTGGCGTCGCGACCGGGCGTGGCGCTGGTGAATTCGGTCAATCCCTATCGTCTGGAAGGCCAGCAGACGGCTGCATTCGAAGTCGTCGACACATTGGGCGAGGCGCCGGACGAGCTGTACATCCCGGTTGGAAACGCCGGCAACATTACGGCTTTCTGGAAGGGATTCCGCGCCTACGAGAGCGCCGGCCGGGCCAATCAGCTCCCGGTCATGCGCGGATTCCAGGCCGCGGGCGCCGCGCCGATCGTGGAGGGCAAGCCCGTCGCGAATCCCGGCACCGTGGCTTCGGCCATCCGGATCGGCAATCCGGCCAATTGGGAGCGCGCGGCGCAGGCGCGCGACGAGTCGGATGGCACCATCGAGGCGGTCAGCGACGAGCTCATCGTTGAGGCCTATCAGCTGCTGGCGGCCGAAGAAGGCATCTTTGTGGAACTGGCTTCGGCCGCGTCAGTGGCCGGACTGCTGCACAGAACCCGTGGCGGCGAGGTGATTGGGGAGCGCGTGGTCTGCGTGCTTACCGGCACCGGGCTCAAAGACCCGGGCGCGGCGGTGCGGTACGCCCCTGAACCTGCCGAAGTCGAAGCCAGCTCGGAGGCCGTTGCCCGCGCGCTGGGCTGGGGCATCAGCTAAGCGGAAACTCGACGAGAGTGGCGAAGCCTCTCTACGAGCCGGCGGCGTCCGCCGGCCCTTTCGCTAGCACCACGTTGTCGATCAGCCCAACGCCGCCGACTTCCGCAGCCACAGCGATGACCAGAGGTGGGCAAGCCGTATCCAAGGGTTCCAACGTCAAGGCGTGACGAACCTCGGCGTAGCCCAGTTCGGCTAGCGGCTCCGCGTGCACTGCACGTCGCACGATGTCAGCCAGCGCCGCGGGTGAGCGCTCGTCATCCTCCCAGGCGGAGACGGCCAGTTCCAAGCCGCGCCAAAGGGCCGTGGCGGCCTGGCGCTGATCGGGCGTGAGGCGCACGTTGCGGCTGCTGAGGGCCAGGCCGTCGGGGTCCCTGACGGTTGGCACGATCACCAGGTCAACCGGCAGGTTCAAGTCCTGCACCATGCGGTCGATCACGCGGGTTTGTTGCCAGTCTTTCTGACCGAGGTAGGCGCGGGTGGGCCGGGTGAGGTTGAAGAGCTTGGCTACAACCGTGGCGACGCCGGCGAAGTGGCCTGGTCGGCGGGCGCCTTCCAGATCGGCGCCGATTGGCCCGGGGTCGATGTGGGTACCAAAGCCTTGCGGGTACATCTCCTCAACCGAGGGCGCAAAGACCAGGTCAACGCCGCAAGCTTGGAAGGCCGCCAGATCCGCCGCTTCGTCCCTGGGGTAGGCGGCATAGTCCGCAGGATCGTTGAACTGCGTGCGGTTGACGAAGAGCGTGGCCACGACCGACCGCTCGCGCCGTCGCGCAGCCCGCAGCAGCGCCAGGTGTCCTGCGTGCAGCGCGCCCATGGTTGGCACGACGCCTGTGGGTCCGGGCAGGCGCGCCCGCGCATCTTCAAGACCAACCCTGGTTCGAGCGACGATCATCTGTTCCGGCACCGCTTCGGCCTGTCCAACCGCGCCTCCGTCGCCGAGCCATCATGGCACTTGATCCAACGCAGCGAGCGTGACGCCGGTGGCACGGGAACGCCCCAGCCAAAGCAACGCGCTTCTCGGCCACTTGCACTATTCATACGTCTGCCGTATGTTCTGTCGAAAGGATGATTCGTCAGGCTGATGATTGTGAGTGAGTCTGGCACTGAAATAGCGGCTGAATTGGCCGTGCTGGGTTCGCGGCTCGCACGCATTGCGCAGCGCTTTGCCAAGACCCGCGCCCACAGCCTGGGGCTTACCCAACCCGAATACCGGACGCTGCGCGCCCTCCGCCGACGAGGCCCGCGACGAATGAAAGACCTGGCCAATTGGCAGTTGCTCAGCAGTCAGACCATGTCGCAAACCGTTGATGGTCTGGTGGTGGCTGGCCTCGCCACGCGAACGGAGGATCCCGACGATCGCCGTCATCTCCTGATCGAAGCCACGACCGCCGGGCTGGAGCGCCTGGCGTCTTATGAGGCCGCCTTTGTGGAGTACCTGGAAGGCGCGCTTGACGAACTTGACGAATCCGAATTGTCGGAGATTGCCAAAGCTCTCGGCCGGCTCAACGCCACCATCAGCGCCAAACGCGAAGCCGGGTACTTCAGATTTCGAAGAGAGGCTGTCAATGCGTAGTACCGCGATCCTGGCTCGCTTGATCCGCTATGCCCTACCCCACTGGCGGCTAAGCCTCAGCACGTTGGCTGTGACCTTGGTCGGCACGGTTGCGGACCTGTCGATTCCGATGTTTCTTCGTGAGGCCATTGACCGGGGGCTTGAGGATGGCGCGCAGACGGTTCTCTACGTCGCCGCAGGTCTGGTCGTCGCCTTTACAGTGTTCAAGGGGATCTCGCAGTTCGGCCGCCAGTTCATGGCCGAGGTCTTGAGCCAGCGGGTGGTCTTCGCCATCCGCAATCAGCTTTACATGCACATCCAGGGCCTTTCGTTCCGCTTCCACGACCAGACGCGCACGGGCGAGCTGATGTCGCGGACGACGAGCGACGTTGAACGCGTGCGGCGCTTTGCCTCCATGGGCATCTTCCAGATCGTGCAGATCGTTTTGGTCACTGGCGGCGTGGCCGTGGTGCTGTTCGTTACCGACTGGCAGCTCGCCCTGCTGGCGTTGCTTATCGTCCCAGTGCTCGTCGCAATCGCGCTTGGTTTTGCCAAGCGCATCCGGCCGCTTTTTCAGATGGTCCAGGAAGCCTGGGCGGACGTGAACGTGGTGGTGCAGGAGAACCTGGCCGGTGCGCGTGTGGTGCGAGCGTTTGCCCAGGAAGATGCTGAGGCTCGCCGCTTCGCACCGGTCAACGCCTTACTCAACGACCGCACGGTAACGGTGATGCGCATGTTCGCCATGCGCGCGCCGCTCTTCAACGCCATCCTCGGCGCCGGGCAGGTGGCCGTGCTCTGGTTCGGTGGCTGGAAGGTGATCGACGGCCAGATCAGCCTCGGCACGCTGGTGGCATTCAATACCTACCTGCTGCTCCTGATGATGCCGGTGCGGATGCTGGGCATGACGATCAACAGCTTCGCTCGGGCCGTCGCGTCCGGAGAGCGCATCTTCGACATCCTGGACGAACGGTCCGAGGTGATCGAGTCGCCGCATGCCGAAGCCCTGACGAAAGCCGAGGGCCGCGTCACATTCGAGCGCGTTGGCTTTCAGCACGAAGACCACTCGGTTCTCAACGGGATCGACTTTGAAATCGCACCGGGTCAAGCCCTTGGCATCGTGGGCGGCACGGGCTCTGGCAAGAGCTCCATCATCAACCTCTTGCCCCGGTTTTACGACGCGAACGACGGCCGCGTGTTGGTGGACGGCATTGACGTTCGCGACCTGACGATTGATTCGCTGCGTGCGCAGATTGGCATCGTCCATCAGGAACCGTTCGTGTTTGCCGACACGATCCGCGCCAACATTGCCTACGGTCGGCCCAATGCCACTCGCGAGCAGGTCGTGGCCGCCGCGCGGCTTGCCCAGATCCACGGCTTCATTGAGACCTTGCCAGACGGGTATGAGACCGTGGTTGGCGAACGCGGAGTCACCCTGTCCGGCGGCCAAAAGCAACGGGTCGCGATTGCCCGAGCCCTGGTGCTGGATCCACGCATCCTCATTCTCGATGAATCGACCTCGAGTGTGGACACGTGGACCGAGCGTGCGATCCAGGACGCGTTGCGGGAGGCGCAGCAGGGCCGAACCACGTTGATAGTCAGCCAACGCATTCGCAGCGTGCGTCACGTAGCCGAGATCATCGTGCTCGACCATGGCGAGATCGTGCAGCGCGGTCGTCACGAGGACCTGATCGAGACTGACGGCCTTTACCGCGAAATGTGGGAGGCGCAGGAAGCCGAAGCCGAGCGCCTGCGCCGCGAGGCGGCCAGCGTCGGTGCCGAACTCACCCCCGTCGGGAGCCCGTCATCATGATGTCCGGCCGTATGTCCCTGGGCCGCTTCGAAGGCGACGCCGCAGCCTACAACCCTCAGGTTACCCGGCGCCTGCTCGCCTACCTGGTGCCGCACAAGCGCATGATCGCCGCGGCCATCGTGCTGGTGTCCATCGGGTCCGGCGCCAATGTGGCCGGGCCGCTGCTGCTGAAGATGGGGATCGACGAGGGAATCGACAAGCGCGATTTTGACACGCTGAGCACCATCGGCGCGGTCTACCTGCTCACGTTGTTCGTGATGTGGGCCGGCACCTATTTCCAGGTTCGAATCTCGGCCACGATCGGGCAGGCCAGCCTGTTGCGACTGCGCAATGACCTGTTTGCCAAGCTCAACCGGCTGTCCCTGTCCTACTTCACCCGGCACCCCCTGGGCGCCATCATGTCACGAATCACGAACGACGTTGATGTGATCAGCGAGTTCGTGACCATGGGCGTGGTCTCGCTGGTCACCGATGTCTTCATCCTGCTCATCATCGTGATCATGATGTTCGTCCTGGACGTCAAGCTGGCGCTGGTCACCCTCACCATGCTTCCCGTCATGTGGGTCGCGAGCCGAATCTTCAGCGCCATGGCGCGCGACGCGTTCCGGGACGTTCGAAGCACCGTGGGCGATGTCTACGCCAACCTGCAGGAAAGCATTGACGGCGTTCGGGTTACCCAGTCGTTTGGCCGCGAACGAACGAACGCCTCGCGGTTTCGGGACACCAACCGGGCCACCATGCAAGCCAGTGTCCGTGCTGGCGCCATCGTGTCCGGGTTCATCCCGGTGATTGACACGATCTCGGCGGTATCGACGGCCCTGGTCATCGTGGTTGGCGGATCGCTGGTCGTTGGAGGCGAGACGAGTACCGGAACGCTCGTGGCGTTCATTGCGCTGGTGGCGCGCTTCTTTCAGCCCATTCAGCAACTCACGCGTTTCTACAACCAGTTGCAATCCACCATGGCGGCGGGCGAGAAGATCTTTGAACTGATGGACGAGCCGGAGGAAATCAGCGACGCACCTTCGGCCATCGAACTTCCGCCGATAACCGGGCGCGTGGAGTTTGACGATGTGACGTTCGCGTACGACGGGACCGACGTGCTGCGCGACGTGTCCCTTACTGCCGAGCCGGGTCAACGCGTGGCGCTGGTTGGACCGACGGGCGCGGGCAAGACAACTACGATCAACCTGCTGGCCCGCTTCTACGACGCCGACACTGGCGAGGTTCGCATCGACGGCCATCCCATTCGGTCGGTGACGCAGGCGTCGCTGCGTCGCCAACTCGGCATCGTGCCGCAAGACAGCTACCTCTTCTCCGGCAGCATTTACCAGAACATCGTGTTTGGACGGCCGGATGCATCCGAGCAGGAAGTGATTGATGCCGCGAAGGCTGTGGGCGCGCACGATTTCATTGAGGAACTGTCGCACGGGTATCAGACCGACGTTCGCGAACGCGGCGCTCGGCTGTCGGTTGGGCAGCGGCAACTCATCTGCTTTGCGCGTGCCTTGCTTGCCGACCCGCGCATCCTAATTCTGGACGAGGCGACGTCCAGCGTGGACGCGCGGACCGAACGCGCCATCCAGGAAGCGCTGGAACGGGTAATGCACGGCCGCACGTCGTTCGTGATCGCGCATCGCCTGGCGACGGTTCGCGGCGCGGACCTGATTCTTGTCTTCCAGGACGGCGAGATCGTGGAGCGCGGGGCGCACGCGGAGTTGCTGGCTCGGCGCGAGCTCTACTACAAGCTCTACACCACCGGATTTCCGGGTAAAGACCAGGTGGAAACCGCCCCGGTCGAACCAACCATGCTCATGCGGCCCAGATGGGGCCGCTAGGCGCGCCGCTCGTGAGTGCCGAAGCCAGGCTCGATCGGGCCGCCTAGAAGAACATATACCGGAGCCAGCTGTACACGTAGCGGGCTCCGTGCCGACGCAATGAGATGTGCGACCGCTCGCGACGGCTGGCGTATTCGTGCGTGGGTACCTCGGCGACACGGTAGCCCTTGCGTAGGAACTTGATGATCATTTCCTGCTCGGTAGTCGTGATGTCTTCCGTGAGCGTGATTGACCTGGCGGCCGCCAGGTCGAAGGCGCGAAAGCCGCTCTGCGAGTCGGTCAACCGAACCCCGAAGCGGTAGTTGATGCCCAAGGTGATGATGTCCTGCCCCACCATCCGCAGAAATTTGTCGAAATCGCCGTGCAACTCGTCGCTGCCGCCCCGCATCCGCGAACCGGTGGCGTAGTCGGCCTCGCCGTTCGCCACGGGCGCCACCAGAGCCGGAATGTCCTCGGGGTCGAACGACATGTCGGCGTCGATGGTCACCAGGATGTCGCCCTCCGCCCGAGCAATCGCTTCCCGCACCGCGCAGCCCTTGCCGCGGCCGGCGTCCAGGTAGACCGGCACATCGAGCGCTGAGGCAATGTCACGCGTGGCGTCGCTGGAGTGACCATCCACCACGAACAGGTGGTCGGCGTGCGGCCGGCAGCCCGTGATGATCTCCTCGATCGTCTCGGCTTCGTCCTTGGCCGGGATGCAGACCGACACGTGTCGACTATTCGTCGGCATTTGGTGCTTCCTCCCGGCGGTGCCTCGTGAAGCGCTGATCATAGTCGGCCCCACCCCCGAGGCCTTAACGCCGGCCGCTTCGGGATGTCCGGCTGATTAACTTCGCGTGCCGGCGGTAGCCGTTGCTCCGGCGTAGAACCGATAATGCCCTCATATAGCCTGAGCCGCCGTGCGATGAGGAGTCGGAGATGACCGCGAATGCAAGCGATGGCAACCCGTTTCTGACTCAGGGCCGCTGGTACCGCGGCAATTTGCACGCCCACTCGACCAACTCCGACGGGGCAAAGTCGCCAGCGGACGCCGTGGCCTGGTACCGCGACGCCGGCTACGACTTCATGGCGCTGTCGGATCACCACGTCGTCTCCGACACGACGGCCTACGCCCAGCCGGGGTTCGTGACGATTCCCGGTATCGAGATGCACGGCCCGGATCCATACACTGGCGAGCGTTATCACATCCTGGCCACGGGCGTGAGCGGCTTCGAGCGCTCCAGCGAGTCGTGGGGTCCGCAAGAGGCCATCGACCTGGTGAACGCGGGCGGCGGCTTTGCCGTGATGGCGCATCCGTACTGGCTGGGACAGTCCGCCCACGACATGCTGGAGATTGACGGATTCGTTGGGATGGAGGTCTTCAATTCCGTCACCGACGTCACCCGCGCCAAGGGTTTTTCCGGCGTCACCTGGGACGAATACCTGCTCCAGGCCGGCTTGACCTGGGGCTTCGCGACGGACGACGTGCATTGGAAGCACGGCGCCGAGGGCCGCGGCTGGGTGATGGTCCGGACCGAGGACTTCACGCCTACCGGACTTGTCGACGCCATGCGGCGCGGACTCTTCTACTCAACGATGGGACCGGAGATTATTGACCTGCAAGTCGACGACGAACAGGTCCGGGTTCGCACCTCGCCTGCGTCGCGGATCAGCTTCATTGCTGCACGTTCCCGCGGTTCAAGTCATCTCGCCGGAGCCGAGCCGCTGACGGCCGCCGTCCACGAGCGTCGCGGCACCGAGGTGTACGTCCGCGTTGAAGTGGAGGATGCGGCTGGCCGAGTCGCATGGTCCAACCCAATCCTGATCTGACCCCAGGCGTCCGCAGGCGGTTCCGCGGGTCAGGGATGTCTAAGGGCTATGGCGCCGCCGCTCGAACGATGGCCGCAAATTTGGCGGCGTCCAGGCTGGCGCCGCCAACGAGAGCACCGTCGATACCTTCGCGGCTCAGCAACTCCTCGCAGTTTTCCGGCGAAACGCTGCCGCCGTATTGAACACGGATTTGATTCGCGGCCGGCTGACCGTGGGTCGCCGCCACGATGTCGCGAATCCAGCCAATGGCTTCCTGCGCCTGTTCGGGCGTGGCGTTGCGGCCGGTGCCGATGGCCCATACCGGTTCGTAGGCAATCACGCAGGCTGCCGTCTCGGCCGGCGTCAGCGCCTCAAACACCCGCCTGACCTGCGAACGCAGTACCCCAAGGGTCTCCCCGGCGTCACGCTGATCCAGCGACTCGCCCACAGCCACGATCGGCGTCAGGCCGCCAGACAGAATGGCCAGCGTCTTGCGCTGCACGTCCAAGTCGGTTTCCCCGAACAGCTGCCTGCGCTCGGAGTGGCCGGCAATAGCGTAGGTCGCCAGGCCTGCCAGCATGGGGACCGAGATTTCGCCGGTGTATGCCCCACTCGCTTCCCAAAAGACGTGCTGAGCGCCGACGGCCACGGGAGTACTCCGCACGGCAGCCGCGACGGCTGCGACCCCGGTGGCGGGTGGACACAGCACCACATCAACCTGCGCGAACGGCAAGTCTTGGGCCGCAACAGAGCGAGCTAGCTCGGCACCGTCGTCGGGCCCCGTGTTCATTTTCCAGTTCGCGGCCACAATCGGCCGGCGGGCGTGCGGCGAGGTCATGCCAGGAAACTCTTAGTGCGGAGGCACGTCAGTCTAGTTGCGTTCAGCTCGCGTCCGGCGCCGGCAGGCGTCCTCCGTGAAATAAGACTGCTGCGATAGCCAGTGCGGCGAGGTTTGCCAGGGCCCCAATCGCCAGCGGCAGCCCTGGGTCGACATCGATCAGCGTCCCTGCGATAACCGTGCCTGCCAGGATTCCGAAGCTCCAAAGCGCATGGACGAAGCCGACAACACGCCCTCGTTCGAGCGGGGCCGTGCGGTCACGCACGACGCCGAGGACTAGTACGGACATCGTCCAGCCGGTCACCACGCCGGCGATCCCGGTAACCATCAGTACCGGGATCGACTTCCAGGCCAGAGCGGCCACGAGGGCCAGCACGAATTGCAGGCCTAGGACCACGTAGACCGGAACGGTCCGTCCGCCCCGATCGGACCAATGGCCGATCAGAAACTGGCTGACGGCTGCCAGACTCATCCCCACGGTTCCGTAGAGCAGGGCCGGCGGCAGGACGCTCGCCGTCGCGCGGAACATTAGCAGCGGCATTGCCAGGCTCCATACTCCCCAGAAGGCGGTGGATACGAATCGCAGCCCGCCCATCAGCCACACCTCGCGCCGCATCAGAACACTCCACGTCCCCTCGTCGGTGCTGCCAACAGGGCGCTTGGGGCGCACGTCGCGCAGGTAGCGCAGCGTGATGGCGGCCGGTACGAGATTCAGTCCCAGCCCCACGAGGGCGTAAGCGGCGAAGCCAAAGCGTTCAACCACCGGCCCTGCCACGGCGGAACTGGCGGCCATCCCGATCGTGCCCCCCAGAAAGTAGGCCGCCGTGGCTACCCCGACCGACTGGCGGCTGGAGGCTGTCAGCAGATAACTCTGACCCGACGTCGACCGCATTCCATGCGCCAGCCCCAGCACCACGGCCAGCGCCACCAGCAGCCAGGGCAGGCCGGTCAGAAACTGCAGCAGCCCAGCCGAAAACCCCAGGATTCCGATAACCAACACCAGCCGGTGCCCCAGCCGGTCGGCCAACGCTCCCGCCGCGACCGATATCAGGCCGCCCATCACCGTCTCCAGCGACACCAGCAGGCTGGTAAACGCAGGCGACATGCTCAGGTCGCGCTCGATATAGATCGGCAGCAGCGCCCGGGCCGCGGCCACGGCGACGTTATTCAGGAAGAGGATCGAGACAATCGTGACCAGGGCGGAAGGGACCGAGCCCAGCCGCGATCGCGGCCAGGTGATCACCTGCCTTCCTTGAAGACCTGATTACTCCGGGCGGTGGCCGTCAGTCTTCGGTAGTGGGCGCTGCCAGACTTTCGTTCTTGCCGCAGCGCCCACATGCCCAGTACCGGTTCTTCAGCAGACCAAACCACCGACGATATTCGTAGTAGTTCCAAGTGGTTTCCTGGCGGCAAAGGGCACATTCACGCCGCTCGCTGGATCTGACACGGACACTGATTTCGTCGTCGTCGTCGGGCATCGCTCAGTCCTCAGCTAGGGCCGCCTGAGCATTGTATCGGGATGGAAATGAATCAGCTCGCCCGACCCGCACGCTCGGCTTCGCGCCAGATACGGATGCAGCCCTGATTGCCGACTTCGGGAACTGCTTGTGACACGTCGACCTGGGCGCAGGCGGTCACGTCGTCCCAGAGGCCGACGGGCTTGAGCGCCTGGGCGCTGCGGGTGGCGGGCAGAGCGGCTTGGGCGGAGGGGTAGGCGGCGGCTACGTGGAGGGCAGCGACGGCTGACTCGTCCAGTTTGAGCTCGCGCGAGTTCTGCAACAGGCGTTGGACGATGACGCCGGCGGTGTAGAGGTCGTCCAGGGCCAGGGCGCCCGAGCGGCCGGCGCAGGCGATGCTGATGGATGTGGCGGCCGGATCCTCGAGCAGGCGTTCGGCGACCGCCCCGGCATTACGGAGGGCGGCAATGCAGGTGCGGCGGGAGTGGCCCCAGCGTTCGATGGCGTAGGCGCCGTTGGTGGTCGAGAGCACGGCGCGGCGGCCGGTGAGGTCGGTGTCCTGGAACTCGCGGGGGGAGTTGCCGTGGTCGAAGCCTTCAGGCGGCAGGCCGCCGCGTTCGCCGCAGAGGAGGGTGTCGGGGCCCAGCTGGCTGGCGGCCTGGCGGGCGGCGTCGATGTCGCCGGCGATCCAGACCTCGGGGTCGCCGGCCTCGGCCATGGCGACAAGGGTGGTGGTGGCGCGGATGACGTCGACGACGGCGCAGACGCCCTGGGGGTCGGGGGGCAGGGTGCCGGGGAGGAGTTCGACGCGAACGACGGTCATAGGCGGATGGTTTGCCAGCGGCCGGAGGCGAAGCGGGCCAGGGAGGCGAGGGCGATGGTGACGTAGTTGACACCGGCGCCAATCCACAGGCCGGTGAGGCCGAAGCCGAGGACGATGCCCAGGACGAGGGCCAGGGGAACCCGGATGGTCCATAGCGCGAGCAGGGAGATCAGCAGCATGGCACGGGTGTCACCGGCGCCGCGCAGGGCGCCGGGCAAGATGGTTGCCAGCCCCACGATGGGCATGAACATTCCGATTGTTCGCACCGGCAGTTCGCCCGCGTCCAGAACTGCCGGATCCGTGGTGAAGACCGACATCAGCACCCGCGGAAACAAGAACACGACCACGCCCACCAGCGTGGAGACCAGGGTCCCCGCGATGGCCGCCTCGCGTCCGTAGCGGTGCGCCAGCTGCGGGTCGCGCGCTCCCAGGCTCTGGCCGACGGCGGTGGAGGCGGCGACACCCAGACCGAGCGACGGCATGTAGGCCAACGACATGATGGGGCCGACGACGTTCTGGGCGGCGAAGGACACCGTGCCCAACTGCAGGCCGATGATGCTGAAGGCCATGATCCCGCCAATGGTGATGAACATTTCGCCGACGGCGGGCCCTGAGATCCGCAGCAGGCGGCGCTGCATGTTCCAGTCGGGACGGTAGGAACCGAAGCAGCCGGCGCGGTGCGGGGTGCGGTAGATGGCGGCGAGCATGAAGAGGGCGGTGGCCAGTCGGGCGACGCCCATGGCCAGGGCGATGCCCAGCAGGCCGAAGCCGACGGTGACCAGTAGCAGGCCGATTACCAGGTCGACGGCGGCCATCAGCACGGAGCCGAGCATGGGGGTTCGGGTGTCGCCGACACCGCGCTGGACGGCGCCAACCATGACCACGACGGTCTGCAACGGGGCGCTGAGGGCGCTGAGGGCCAGGTACGGGGCGGCCATGGCGACGATGTCCTCGGAGCCGCCGACGAGGCGGAGGATGGGGTCCGCCAGAAAGACGAGGACGAAGACGGAGATGAACGAAGCGGCGACAGCGGTGAGCATGCCCTGGCGGCCGGCGGTGTGGGCGGTGGTGAGGTCGCGGGCGCCGTAGGAGCGGGCGACGAGGGCCAGGGCGCCGATGCTCATGCCGAAGAAGAGGGAAAAGGTGAAGAACATGAGAAAGTTGGAGATGCCGGCGGCGGCCAGGGCTTCGGCGCCCAGGCGGCCGGCGAGCGCCGTGTTGATCATGAACAGGGCGCTCTGCATCAGGTTTTCGAGCATGGCGGGCCAGCCGAGGGCGAAGAGGCGGCGACGGATTTGGCGAAGCGTCAGTTCGGGCTGGCCCGCAGCGGAGGACATGGTGACCGGACGCGCAGACGGCAACCGGATGCCCCCGAGCTTTGAAATGGCCAATGCGGCTTGTGCGGATTCTAAGGCCGGGCATGAGCGGAGACTCGGCCGTGGTTGGATCACAACACTCACCCCCGCCGGGTCTCGGGTCGCGCCGCGGGTGTAGTGGGGTACGCGCGACCGCCTGGGCTCGCGCGCGAGGGCAAGCGGTAGGTCGGCGTGGGGTGGCGCGCGGGGGGTGCAGGGCGGCAGGCATTGGTAGACGGGTCGCTAGACGCACTCGGCGAGTGTATATGATCTGAGTACACACAGGAAGTCCTAGGTGCCGACGGCATCAACAGTCGCCTGGGGACATGCTGGACACGGTCCGGAGCAGCGAGGTGTGGCGCCGGGCTCTTCGAGGATCGAACCCTGACGAGGCCGCGGCAAAGCTTGTGGCCCGGGCCAGGGCCACCGCCGGCGATTCAGACCGCGGCCATCGCCGACGACCAGGCCGCCCGCCCCGCAGACGCGTCGACCCGCGTATCATGACCGTCCCCTCAGACAGGTCGTGGATCGGCCCTCCATGTGGCCTTCGCCGGATCCTGTGCGAACCGCCGCGGTTAACGTGGCCGACGCCGTATTTCCGTACGACTACCGCGGCGTCCGGCCCGCGCTGGCCCGCCTGCCCGCCGACGCCTACGCTCGCGCCGCCCTGGAGCTGCTGGACCGCCGGCCTGGTGTCGTCGTGTTGATTACCGGCTTTCCGGTTAACGGCATCGCCGAGACGGACGGCCCGCCCGGCGCCGCCGCCGTGGGCCGAGCCTTGCGGGCGCTGAGTTGGCATGTGGTGACCGTCGTGGATCCCATGACCCGCCCCGTCATCGAAGCCCTTGGACAAGACCTCGGCGAGATCGAGGAAGTCGATGCCGACGGCGTGGCCCAGGCCGAGGTTGCCACCGGTCGTCTGCTGGATCGAATTCGTCCCCACGCCGCCATTGCCATCGAGCGTCCTGGACTGACCGCGGACGGCCGCCTGGCCAACATGCGCGGAGAAACGCTGGACCCCTCGCCAGTCCCGCTGGACGGCCTGATGCGCGTGCCCATCAGCATTGGCGTGGGCGATGGGGGTAACGAACTGGGCATGGGCAGCCTGGCCAGTTTCATGCGGCGGCGAGGAATCTCGCCCGCGCCTTGCGTGACCCGCGCGCGGCACGTGCTGCTGGCGTCCGTGAGCAATTGGGGGGCCTACGGGCTTACGACGCTGCTGGAAATGCTTGCCGACCGCCCGCTCATGCCGTCCGAGGCCGACGATCGCCGCTGGATGCGCGCTATCGTGAGCGCCGGCGCGGTAGACGGCATCACCGCCCGGTCCGAACCGACCGTGGACACGTTCGCCTACGACCGAACCGCGCAGGTCTTGCACCGGCTGGCCGACGCCTGCAAGACCTTCGCCCTGGCCAAAGGCCAAGTCCCCACATGACCGCCGGCCGGCCGATCGCGACCGGCGCCCAGGTCCGCGCCGCCTGTCGCTCAGGCCAGTGGGACCGCCCCACCCACGGCATGGCCGATGGCTACGTGCAGGCCAACCTCGTGATGCTGCCGGCCAACGACGCCGACGACTTCCAGGCCTTCTGCGAAGCCAATCCCATTCCCTGCCCCCTACTCGAGCGCACGCCGCCCGGCAGTTTCGAGCCAACCCACTTCGCCCCCGGCGCGGACCTACGAACCGACGCCCCCCGCTACCGGGTCTATCGCGAGGGCGTCCAGGACCCCGGCGAACCCACCCACGTGATGGAGCAGGCCCAGGACGACATGGTCGGCTTCCTGCTCGGCTGCAGCTTCACCTTTGAGGCCGCCATGGCCCGTGCCGGGTTTGAGCTGCGCCACCAGACGCAGGACGTCAACGTGCCCATGTACCGGACCAGCCTGGCCTGCCGCCCCGCCGGCGAGTTCGCCGGCCCCATGGTCGTCAGCATGCGCCCCGTCATGGCCGACCGCGTGCCCGAAGTCTGCGAGATCACCGCCCGCTACCCCAGCGTCCACGGCGCCCCGGTGCACGCCGGCGACCCCCTCACCATCGGCATCCAGGACATCAACCAGCCCGACTGGGGCGAGCCGGTGGAAATCCGCCCCGGCGAAGTCCCCGTCTTCTGGGGGTGCGGCGTCACCCCCCAGGCCGTCGCCCAGGCCAGCCGCCCCACCCTCATGATCACCCACGCCCCCGGCCACATGTTCGTCACCGACCGCCTGGATTCCGAACTGGAACAGCCCGTCACGGCCTCCGACGCCTCGTAGGGGCGGCGTTGGAGACCCGCCCGTCTTCCGCGCGCCACCCGTCGTCGGCCACGTACCGTTCGTGCTGAGCCGCTCCGCAGTCTTCGAAGGGGCGTGTCCATCCACACCCCCGCACCACGACGGTCCCGGCACGTGCCCGCCCTCCTATCCTGAACCTCCCATGCACGACCGTCTCCGCCTCGCCAAACCCACCGACCACCGCGCCGCCTGCCGCCTGTACGCCGAGGCCGACGCTCTGCACGCCCACGAGCGCCCCGACCGCTTTCGATCCACCGGCCAGCCGGCCCGCTCGCAGGTCTTGTTCGAGCGACACTTGGCCGACCCTGATCAGGCGCTCTTCCTCGCCGAAGTCGATGGCGCCGTCGTCGGCCTCGTGCGCGTCCAGGCCTTGGAGCGCCTTGAAGTGCCCGATGTGCCCGCGCTGACGCCCCGCCGCTACGCCATGGTCCAGGAACTCGTCGTCGCCCAAACCCATCAACGCCGCGGCATCGCCACGCGCCTCATGACTGAAGCTCACCGCTGGGCTCGCGACCGCGGCCTCACCCAGGTAGAGCTCAGCGTCTACGACTTCAACCAGCCCGCCCTTCGCCTCTACGCCAAGCTGGGATACTCGACAGACAGTTGTCGCCTTTCTCGTCCCCTTGGTTGACGCCCTTGGATCGACGTGAAGAAACTCGAATCCTCACAAGATCGAATGCACCTTTGGGAACGTTAGGGAGGGCGGCTTCACATGCGTCGGCTACGAAACGTACTTAGCGCGCTGGCGGCAGCCGTGGCCGCGGCCATGGTGTTCGCAACCCCCGTCTTCGCCCAGTGGCCCACCACCTGCGTTGACCTCAATGACATCGTGGAACAGCACCTGGGCCGCACCAACAACGTCGGCATCTACCAGCGCGTGTTTGGCGACCAGGCCGAGGCCGCCTGCCAGGGCGACCACCGCGAGGACGTGCGCGGGGTGTTCGCCTGGGCGTTCGGACTCGCCACGCCCACAGCACCACCGGCCGTCGCGGGGTCGTCCCTGGCCCTGGCCAACGACGCCCTGCACGGAGCCGTCTGGCGGGGCCAGACCGAGCGGGTGCGTACCCTCGTGGCCGGCGGACTCAACGCCAACACGCGAAGCTCGGATAACGATCCGCTCATCTACTCGGCGATCTGGCGCAACTACGTGGACATCGTGCGCATCCTGGCGGACGCCGGCGCCAACGTGAACGCCCTGGACTCCGATGGCGACCCGGTGCTGCGTTCGGCGATCTGGCGAGACTACGCCGGCGTCGTGCAGGTGCTGGTGGACGCCGGCGCCAACGTGGACGCCAGGGACTCCGATGGCGAGCCGCTGCTCCGCGAGGCGGTCTGGCGGGATCACACCAACGTCGCGCGCATCCTGGTTGACGCCGGCGCCGACGTGAATGCCAGGGACTCCGACGGCGATCCACTCCTCTTCGAGGCGGTCTGGCGCGGGCACACCGAGATCGTGCGCATCCTCGTCAACGCCGGCGCCGACGTGAATGCCCGCGACTCGGATGGCGACACCGCCCTGGGCGAAGCGCAGTGGCGCGGGCACGCCGAGATCGTGCAGATCCTGCTCGCGGCGCCCGCCGTTACGCCCGAGCTCGGCTGGCCCACCACCTGTGTCGACCTCAACGACATCGTCGAAGACCACCTCGGCAACCTCAACAACGTCGGCATCTACCAGAAAGTCTTCGGCGACCAGGCCGAGGCCGGCTGCCAGAACGACCACCGCGAGGACGTACGCGGCGTCTTCGCCTGGGCCTTCTGAGACCTCAAATAAGGCGCCGCCACGCCACGTCAACCCCCACTCGGCCCGCCCCCAAACCGGGCCGGCCTGGGGGGTGGGGCCTCGTCCAGGCGGCGCCACCACATCCACGGCCTGAACCCGCGGCGAGCGCAGGCGCAATAGCCCGCAAAGCCCCGCCCGATTCACCCGCGGCATCCCATCCGCCCCGCGTCGGTTCGGCCCCTGCGTCGCAGTCCACCGCCCTGCGCCCGCGCCGTCCGCTTCGGCGCCCAGCCACTGCTAGCCTCGACCAACGCGCACCGGGGAGATGGATGCCCTGACCGCCCGCACACGCTTCGTCCTGGTCGCCGGCGTGGCCCTCGTGCTCGCCGTGCCCATCCTGCTGTTTTTCCTTGGACGGTTGGTCCTCAGCCACGACCCGCTCCTGCTCCACCACGTCGCCGAACACCGCACGCCCCTCGTCGAGCTCTCGCTCTGGGCCGGCGCCGACCCCAACTACCGCGACGCCGACGGCCGCTCGGCACTGCCGCTGGCCGTCGAGTCAGGCGACTACGATGTCGTGCCCTTGCTCCTGGATGCCGGTGCTGACCCCGACACCCGCACGGCCGACGGCGAGCCGGTCGCGGCCATAGCCGTCCGTGACGGCGAAACCGCCATCCTGGCGATGCTGCTGCGCGCCGGCGCCGACTCCAACGCCAGGGCCGAATCCGGCATCCCGATCCTCGTGCCCGCCGCGATTCAGGGCAATGCCGCGATCGTGCAAATGCTGCTGGACGCCGGTGCCGATCCCAACACTCTGGCGGAGGAAAACCTCTCGGTCCTGGCCATAGCCGTCGATCGCGGTCACACCGAAGTCGCGCGGCTGCTGCTGGACGCCGGCGCCGATCCCAACGGCCCCGGCATCGCGGAACTCGTCAGGCAGTCCGGCAACATTGACCTGCTCGAGCTGCTCGAAGCCGGCGCGCTAACCGCCGAGGCGCTGTTCACCCTCGCCGAACTCGGCCTGAACGCCCTCGCCAACCTCGACAAGATCATCGAAGGCATGCTCTGCATCTTCACCCTCGGCCTGGGCTGCTAGGGGAGAGGCCAAGGCAAGGCCAGGGCGAGCGTTCCGCGGAGGCCGCGACGATGATGGCCACGGGGCCGGGTTGTTTACGAGGCGGGGTGGGGGGCTTAGGTTCGCGGGTGTGTGGGGGTTGGAAGAGGTGGTCCGATGGCTACAGACACGATGCAGTGCCTTAGCTGTCCGGGCGACCGGACCGTGGAGCTGACGAGGAAGCCGGTTCCCGATCCCGGGCCGGAGGACGTGCGGATTCGGATCATGGGGTCGGCGGAGAAACGGTCGACAAGCTGAGCGAGCCGTTGCTTTTCCGCGAGTTCACGATTACCGGGTCGTGGATTCTCAAGATGTACGAGTAGGAGGACCTGCTGGCCTTCGCGCGCCGGCACAAGTTACCGGTGAAGGACGTTATCGCCAGGCGCTGTCGAATCGACGAGGCGGTGGCGGCGTTCAAGCTGGCGGACTCAGCGACGACCGGCAAGATCATGTTCGACTGGACCTGAGGCCGGCGGGAGCGCGTCCGTGGTGCAGCGGGGCGGTTTACGGCGCGAGGCGGGGGCGTTAGGTTCGCGGGCATATGGCGGTCGAAACAGGCGAGCCGATGAGTTCAGAGAGCATGCAGTGCCTCATCTGTCCCGGCAATCGGACGGTGGAGTTGACGACGAAGCCGATTCCGGAGCCGGGGCCGGATGACGTGCGGATTCGGATCATGGGGTCGGCGATTTGCGGGAGCGACCTGCACAAGTACCGGCAGCCCCAGGCCGAACGCGACGAGCACGGCTACAGCAAGCTGACGCTGGGGCACGAAGGGGCAGGCGTGGTGGATGCGGTGGGTCCAGGGGTGACCCATCCGGCGGTGGGCGACCGGGTGGTGATTTATCACCTGATCGGCTGCGGTCACTGCGAGCACTGCCGCCACGGCGAGCCGGGATTCTGCCGCGAGCTTGAAGGGTTCAACTGGGTGCGCGACGGGGTGAACGCCGACTACGTGGTGGTGCCCGCGCGCAACACGCTGCCGCTGCCGGACGACTTCGACTTTGAGGACGGCGCGCTGCTGGCGTGCAACCTGGGGACCGCCTTTGGGGCGGTGCGAAAGGCGAAGGCGTCGGGCGACATGACGCTGGCGGTGAGCGGGCTGGGGCCGGTGGGGCTCTATACCGTGATGTTCGCGCGGGCGATGGGGGCTTCGGTGCTGGGGATTGACGTGCAGCCGAGCCGGATCGAGATGGCGGAGCAGCTGGGGATTGACGCGACGTGCAACGCGGCGGAGGCGGACCCGGTGGAGGCGATGCGCGAGTTCGGGGGCGGCGACGGCGTGCACGCGGCGATCGACACCTCGGGCTTCACGCCGGCGCGGACGGCGGCGCTGGAAGGGCTGCGTCCGCACGGCATCTTCGTGGAGGTCGGGATCGGCGAGGAGACCGTCTACAAGCTGAGCGCCCCGTTGAATTCGCGCGAGATCACGCTGACGGGATCGTGGATCTTCAAGCTGTACGAGTGGGAGGATCTGCTGAACTTCCTGCGGCGGCATAAGCTGCCGGTGAAGGACGTGATTGCGAAGCGCATCCGGATAGACGGCGCGGTGGAGGCCTTCAAGCTGGCGGATTCGGCCACGACCGGCAAGATCATGATCGACTGGACCTGAGGCCGGCATGAGCGCCAAGCGACCGCACGTGTTGTTGCTGGTGACGGACCAGCAGCGGGGCGACTGCCTGGGAATCGACGACCATCCGGCGTTGCAGACGCCGGCGATGGACGAGATTGGAGCGACGGGCGCGCGGTTCCGTCGCGCCTACGCGGAGTGTCCGCAGTGCATTCCGGCGCGGCGGACGCTGATGTCGGGCCAGGATCCGTCCACGCACGGGATGTTGCAGAACCACCCGGACACCGAGTGGGACCCGCCGGCGACGCTGTCGGGCGAACTGCGGGCGGCTGGCTACGAGACGCTGTTGAGCGGCAAGCTGCACCTTTCGCCCAGGCGGAAGCGCTACGGGTTCGACCGGATGGTGCTTGCCGACAGCACGCGCGGCGGTCCCAACGATTATCTGGACTGGCTGCACGGGGAGATTCCGCTGAGCCGCTGGGCCATGGCGCACGGGGCGACGCCGAACGGGTGGATCGGACGCCCGAGTCACCTGCCGGAAGAGCGGACACACGCGTTCTGGTGCGTCTCGGAGGCCATCAATTTCCTGCAGCGGCGGGATCCGAGCGCGCCGTTCTTCCTGAAGGTGTCGTTTATCGATCCGCATCCGCCGTTCACGCCGCCGCACTTCTACTACGACCGGTACCACTGGCAGGACCTGCCGAATCCGGTAATCGGGGATTGGGCGGACCCGGTGGAGGCGCCGACGCGGGGGATCGACATCGAGATGCAGGAGGCGCGCTCGCAGGGGCTGGAACTGGACGCCCGGGTGATGCACGCCTGCCGGGCGGGGTACTACGGGCTGATCAA
Organism: Chloroflexota bacterium; assembly: GCA_026707585.1. Classification (GTDB taxonomy): domain Bacteria; phylum Chloroflexota; class UBA11872; order UBA11872; family UBA11872; genus UBA11872. Next base: position 33,034 of record JAPOWQ010000023.1, read on the forward strand.
CCACGTGGACATGCAGATCAGCCGGCTGTTGCAGTACATGAACGACATGCAACTGCTGGACGACACGCTGGTGGTGTTCGTGTCCGACCACGGCGAGATGCTGGGCGATCACCGCCTGTTTCATAAGTCGTGGCCGTACGAGGCGGCGGCGCGGGTGCCGCTGCTGGTGATGGGGCCGCCGGCGGCGGGCTATCCAACGCACGTGGTCCGCGACGAGCCGGTGGGCCTGCAGGACGTGATGCCGACGATCCTGGATGGGGTTGGGCTGGAGGTTCCGGAGTCGGTGACGGGGCGGAGCCTGATGCCGTTCGTGTGCGGGGAGACGCCGAGTTGGCGGGAGACGCTGCACGGGGAGCATTCGGGCGGGAAGAACCGTCCGGAAACGGCGTGGCACTTCATCACGGACGGCCGCACCAAGTACATCTGGTACAGCCAGTCGGGTCGGGAGCAGTTGTTCGACATAGCCGAGGACCCGAACGAGACACGGGACCTGGCGACGACGGCGGACCTGGGACCGTGGCGGGAGAGGTTGATCGAGCGGCTGCGGAATCGGCCGGAAGGGTTTACGGAGGGGTCGAGGCTAGTGGCAGGGCGGCCGCATGGGCCGATGGTGCCGGGGACGCCGCGGGAGGGGAATGCGGCGGGGGTGTATGGAGGGGCGGCTTAGCTAACGACTTTCGGACGGGCAGACCGTCGTACTCGGTCTCGTGCCTAGGCTCGACTCCACTCGGCGTGGACGGTGCAAGCGGAGAGTTGGACCCGCCTGACTGTAATCTTTGAGTCTGATCTATCGACGGCAACAACCGCCACCGTATTGCCTTCGGCTTGGCACTCAATAAGCGGTGCGTCCCGCGAGAGAACGTCCAAACGTGCGGTCTGGACTGAGTCGAAGATGCTGGCCGAAACTTCGACGAGTTGGTAGAGGCTAGGCACTTCGTGAGGCCCCTCTCGGAACGCTCGCAGCATGACGATGTGCGTGACCGCCGCCTGGTATTGCCGAAATAACTCCTGTGTGAGGTTGCGACGGTCTCGGGCCGTACGCGCGTCCTGTATCCAGGCAGCTTCGGTGAGTTTCGATATGTGCAGTGATGTCCTCGAGAGATTCCGAGCGGCTGTCGACTTAAGGGAAAGCCGCCTTTCGGGTCCCGCGCCTGGCCGAACGGTCAAATCGACGAATCGTTGAGTCTTGGACCCTGGAGGATCGATCGGCCACCCGAGGTGTTCACAGGCGTTCCTGAATACAGTCTCGAAGGCGGTCAGACCCAGAGTTTCGGTTGTAGCGCTGTGGTGGACCGACAGGGCGAGGCCGAAGTACTCGATCCATTCCTCGGATCCCGTAAGCCATGTGCCGCGCTGCTTGATCTCGGCGGTGGGCGGGTTGGCCAAAGACTCCATGACCCTGCCTACGAACTCAATCTTGACTGGTGAGAAAGCGTCGAGTTTCGCCTTGAGTTCTGCGAGGGTCACTACCCACGCATCCGTCGTTCGATCAGATCCACGAAGTCCGGCTTGATCTCGATGCCTACCCAGGCGCATTCGAGATCGCGGCCGGCGAGGAGCGTCGTGCCCGATCCGGCATAGGGATCCAGGACGACGCTGTTGCGCCTGCTGGTAATCGACAGGCAGCGCCGCGCCAGAGTCATCGGCATCATGGCCGGGTGATCGTCGGCACTGCCGTTCGTTCGCCGAAGCGGCTCCGTAGGGATGTCCCAAACGGTTCGAAGGCGACGGTCACGCGGGCCTTTGACGGCTTGCTGGTCGTAGTAGTAGTCCTGCTGTTTGGACAGCAGAAACAGCGTTTCGTGCGCCTTGGTTGGACGATCGCCTACGGATTCAGGATGCGCGTTTGGCTTGTGCCAGATCACTTCGCTTCGGATCCACCAGCCCACGTCCTGCAGCGCGAAGGCCAGGCGCCATGGAACGCCGATCAGGTCCTTTGGCTTCAAGCCCGACGGGGTGGGTGGGCGTACGCTCATTGCGCGAGCGCTGTTCTTACGGTCAGGGGCGCGGTATCTGCGATTGCCGGACGTATATGAATCGCCGACGTTCAGCCACACGGTCCCGTCGGACCGGAGTACCCGCCTGATCTGCTCAAAGACAGCCACGATGGCGTCCAGATATGCGCCGAGGCTGTCGTCGCGGCCGATCTGATCCTCAACTTCGTAGTCCCTCAGCGACCAGTAGGGCGGCGACGTAAGGACGGTCTGCACGGACTCGTCGGGTAGAAGCGACAACCCAGCGCGGGCGTCCCCGCAGAGCAGGAGGGGTCGGTTGATGACCTTGAAGGGCTCCCGGTCCAGATCGTCGACCCGAAGGTGCGGCTGCCACTCTCCAACTTCGGACTCTGGGCGCGCGACAGCCGGAAACAGGTTGCTCTGGTGGGCCGGTACAGCTACGTCTCTGCCGCGCACGCCAGACCCTCCCGGGGATCCCTGTACATCAACCGATCCCCGATGACGCCAATCTGCCGCATGGCTTCAGTGTCGCGCCTCGATCCCATTCCTGGCTAGCGGAAGAAGCGGAGGATGATGTTGATGAGGATGGTGAGGATGAGGCTGAGGATGAGCATGGAGGCGAGGGGGAAGAAGAAGGAGAAGCGTTCGCGTTCGATGGCGATGTCGCCGGGGAGGCGGCCGAAGAACGGGATCTGACCGAGGAGGACCAGGAGGACGCCGGCGGCAAGGAGCAGGCCGCCCGCGATGATGAGGAGGCGGCCGAGGCCGCCGACGTTGAAGTCGCCGTCCATGGGTCAATGGTAGGGCTCCGGCGGTTATGGCCTGGGCGTGGCATGTGAAACGATGCGCGCGGATGAGCCAGAAGGGAACGGACGCGGGCGATGCAGGCTGAACCAGGGGAGACCACGCAGACCGACGTGGCGGTGATTGGAGGAACACCGGCGGGGGTGGCGGCGGCGATTGCGGCGGCGCGCGCGGGGCTGGACGTGGTGCTGGTGGAGGCTTCGCGGCACCTGGGCGGGCTGATGACGAGCGGGCTGGGGGCTACGGATATCCGGCCCAACGAGTCGGTGGGCGGGATCTTCCGGCGGTTCGTGGGGATGGTGCGGGAGCACTACGCGTCGACGTACGGCGAAGACTCCGAGCAGGTGCGCGATTGCAACGGGGGCTATCGGTTCGAGCCTTCGGTGGCGGAACGGCTGCTGGAGGCGCTGGTTGGGGATCAGAAGCGGCTGGAGGTGTGGCGCGGCTGGCGGCTGGCCTGGGAGGGCGGGGCGTCGATTCCGGAGGACGGGCGCTGGCTGGTGGAGACGGAGCCGGGGGCGGACGTCACGCGGATTGACGAGACGCCGGAGCGGCGGGTGAGCGCGGTGACGCTGGCGGCGGTGGACGAGCGAGGAGCGGCGACCGGCGAGCGAGTTCGGCTGGAGGCGCGGGTGTTCGTGGACGCGACCTATGAGGGGGACGTGGCGCTGGGGGCGGGGGCGGCGTACCGGATCGGGCGCGAGGGTCGGGAGGAGTTGGGCGAGTCGCACGCCGGGGTGGTGTACCAGGAATTTCACGACCGTTTGACGTATCCGGGGTCCACGGGGGCGGCGGACCGGCGGATCCAGGCGTACAACTACCGGCTGTGCCTGACGGACGATCCGGCAAACAGGCGCGAGGTGGAGCGGCCGGCCGACTATGACCGCAGCGTGTTCGCCCGGCTGGTAGACGACGTGCGGAGCGGGCGGATGCCGGGGTTCTGGGGTCCGCGGGGCGGGACGGCGGTGTTGAACTTCGTGCCGATGCCGAACCGGAAGTCGGACGCGAATAACCACCACTACTGCTTCACCTCCAGCGACTGGGCCGAGGCGAACTTCGACTATCCGGAAGCGGGGCCGGAGCGTCGACTGGAGATCGCGGGGGCGCACCGGGCGTATACCGAGGGGCTGGTCTGGTTCTGTCAGAACGACGAGGAACTGCCGGCGAAATTCAGGGACGCGGCGCAGGCGTGGGGGCTGGCGGCGGACGAGTTCCAGGACAACGGCGGATTCCCGAGGCAGATGTACGTGCGCGAGGGCTGCCGCATCCTGGGCGGCTACCTGTTCAGCGCCGGCGACGCGCTGCTGGACAGCTCAGGCGGGCGCTCGCCGACGCACTGGGACAGCGTGGCGTCGGGCGGCTACCAGATCGACTCGCACGCGACCCGACAGCGCGAGGACCTGGGGCTTGCGGCGGCACCGGACAGAAACGTACCGGACGGGCGGCGGATGGCGCTGGAGGGCTTTATCGGGTTGCACGAGGAGACCGTGCCGTACCAGATTCCCTTCCGGGTGATGGTGCCGGAGGGAATTGACGGGTTGCTGGTGCCGGTGGCGGTGTCGGCCAGCCACCTGGGGTACGGGACGATCCGCATGGAGCCGGTGTGGATGGCGCTGGGAGAAGCGGCAGGCACGGCGGCGACGCTGGCGCTGGAGCGGGGTACGCGGGTGCGGGACGTGCCGCGCGGGGCGTTGCAGCGGGAGCTATTGGCTGGCGGGCACGTGATTACGTACTTCGAGGACGTTGCGCCCTCCGGGTTTTCGGGATACGAACAGCAGGCGGCGGGCCTGTGGGAGGCGGCGCAGTTCTGGGGGGCGCGAGGGTTCTTTTCGCACTACGCAGCGCGGCTGAATGATCCACTGACCGCGGGCGACGCTGAGCGATGGGCGTGGCTGGCGCGGCGAGCGGTGGATCCGTGGCGACCGCTGGAGGTGGACGCGGGGCTGTTTGTCGACCAGACGGTGTGCAGTTGGTCATCGTTCGCGGACATCGTGCGGTCGTGGATGGCCGAGCCGTCGCCACTCCGAGCGTCGATGGGAGGGTTGCCGGACGTGCCGGAGCGCGCGCGGCCGGATGTGACGATCAGCCGCGGCGACGCCTGCCGGCTGATCGACCGGCTGTATGGCGGGCTCGTTTAGGCACCGCCGGGTCGACCGGACCTAGAACCCGATGTTGCGGAGGATGCGGCGGAAGAAGCCGACGTGTTCGCCTTCGCGGAAGGTGAGGACGTGGACGTCGCTGCCGGACCAGACGGCCTGGGCGCTGTGGGCTTCCAGGTACTTCGGGTTCCGGGGGTCCTCGCGGATCTGCACCATCTGGGAGGCGCCGGGGCGCACGTTGAACTCAAGCTCGCTGCCGACCAGGTCGTCGACCGGGATGGTGAACAACTCGGCGGCGGCCGGGTTGGCGAAGAGCACCTTGCGGGTGGAATCGGCCACGATCACGCCGTCGGGCTGATTCATGACGATGTCGGAAAACCCGGGCTCCTCCGCAACCAGGGTGCGGAGGCGTTCTTCGGCCGTGGCCGTCCGGCGCTGGCGCTCGATGGCGTAGCGGATGGTGCGGCGCAGCCGTTGCTCCTCGAACTCGCCCTTGACCAGGTAGTCCTGGGCACCCTGGCCAACGGCCGCGGTTGCCACCATTTCATCGCCCAGTCCCGACAGGATGACGATTGGAACGTCCCCAGCACCCTCTTGCGCGGCTGTGAAAGTGTCCAGGCCCTGGGTTTCGCCGAGACCGAGGTCCAACAGGATGACGGCGGGATCGAAGTCGCTGACAGCCGCAAGTCCGTCAGCCAGATTGCCGAAGCTCTGAACTTCGTACTGCACGTCGCTGGTCGGGACGAGCATTTCTTCCAGCAACCGAACGTCGCCGGGGTTGTCCTCGATGACCAGGATGCGGAGCGTCTGTGCGGCCATTGTTCCCCTCCCAGCGGGCGCCGCTTCGTTGCGGCGTCGATCGTTCACATTCGAAGTGTGCCCAAACTGTAACAATTACGGCGCTGCATTCGTGCCGGCAGAGACCGTGGGCATCAAAACAGGGCACAGGATCGAGAACGCTTGGACGGCAAACCGTGACTGAACCGGACAGGCCACGCAACGAGGCCGAACGCGATTCGACGCCGATCGAGATCGAGTTCGCGCCGCTGCTGGCTCAACTCGGGCGAATCATGACGTCGTCGGAGAACATCGACGAGGTCTACGACCGCTTTACCGAGGCCGTGACGTCAGTCATTCCGGCGGACCGGCTGTCGATCGTGGTGGTCGATAGCGACGCCTGGCAGTCCAAGGCTCGCTACTACGCCGGGATTGACGTGCCGCTGGCCACCCTGGACGCCTGGCGGCCACTGGACGGGCAGGTGATCGAGACGGTGGTGCGGAGCCAGCAGCCACAGATCGTGGATGAGAGCAACGTCGCCGCCGTCCTGGCGCAGTCGCCGCGCCTGCAGGACGGCATCGCGGCCGGCCTGCGGACCTGGATGGACGTTCCGGTGATCCTGGAACAGACGGTGGTTGCGGTGATGCGGTTCATGTCGCGGACGCCGAACGCCTACGACGCTCGCGATGAGGAACTGGCAGTGCTGATTGCCGCGCAGATTGCGGGGGCCGTTGCGAACGCCCAGTCGATCGAGTCGCTGCTGGCCACGCAGGCCGAACTGGCGCGGTCGAACGAGGAGCTGGAGCAATTCGCCTATGTGGCTTCCCACGACTTGCAGGAGCCGCTGCGCATGGTGGCCAGCTACGTGGGGCTGCTGGAGCGGCGCTACCGGGGCCGGCTGGACTCGGACGCCGACGACTTCATCGAGTTTGCGGTGGACGGGGCGCGGCGCATGCAGGCGCTGCTGAGCGGGCTGCTGGACCTCTCGCGCGTTGGCACCCGCGGGCGCGAGCTTGAGCCCACCGAGAGCGAAGCTGCACTAAGGGACGCCCTCATCAACCTGGAGCAGGCCATCACCGACGCCGGCGCGGAGGTTTCGCACGAGCCCCTGCCGGCGGTTCTGGGCGACCGGATGCAACTGACCCAGCTGTTTCAGAACCTTGTCAGCAACGCGGTCAAGTTCAATACAAGCGGCCAGCCTCGGGTGGCGGTGACGGCGATCCGGGCGGGTGCGCTGTGGGAGTTCGCGGTTGCCGACAACGGCATCGGCATCGATCCGGCGCACTTCGACCGGATATTCCAGGTATTCCAGCGCCTGCACACGCGAGACGTGTACGAGGGCACGGGAATCGGGCTTTCCGTCTGCCGCAAGATCGTGGAACGCCACGGAGGCACAATCCGGCCCGAGTCGGCCAAGGGCCAGGGCACGACGTTTCGGTTTACCCTGAAGGCCGCTGAGGCCGTAAGCGTCGGGAACTGAGTCGTGCGTTCCGCGGGTTGGCACCAGATACCCGGATAATCTCGCAAGCGAAAGGAGGCCAGCCATGGCCCAGGCCAGCGGCGCCCCAATAGAGATCCTGCTGGTCGAAGACAACCCCGGCGACGTGCGCCTGACGCAGGAGGCGGTGCGCGAGGCCAAAATCCGCAACACGTTGAACGTGGTCAATGACGGGGAACAGGCCATTGCCTACGTGCGCCGGCAGGGCGAATACGCCGACCGGCCGCGACCCGACCTGATCCTGCTGGACCTGAATCTGCCCCGGAAGGACGGGCGCGAGGTGTTGCAGGATCTGAAGTGCGACCCCGACCTGCATCGAATTCCGGTGGTGGTGCTCACCAGTTCGGAGGCCGAGCAGGACATCCTGCGGACGTACGACCTGTACGCCAACGCCTACGTGACAAAGCCGGTGGACCTGGAGCAGTTCATGCGCGTGGTGTCGTCGATCCAGGACTTCTGGCTCAACATCGTCAAGCTGCCGCCCGAGTAGCGTGCCTCGGCGGGCAATCGAACGCCGTGCGCCGTGAGCGAGCGCGAAGAACAGGGCGGTGTCTACGACGACCTGAAACTGCCGAGCGGGACGTGGCGTCCCTACACCGCGATCCAGATGGTGATGACGGTCGACGGAGCCATCAAAGGGCCGACCGACGACTACTGGCCCATCAGCCTGGAGGCCGATCAGCGGACGTTTCGACGGTTTCGGATGCACTTCGACGCGGTGCTGCACGGGGCGCGCACGCTGGGGATGCGGATCGATCGCTACATGTGGAGCGTGGAACTCCAGCGCGAGCGGCAAAAGCGCGGGCTGCACGAACCGCCGTTGTTCATTGTGGTGTCGAATTCCGGGCAGATCGATCCGAACGACCGGGTGTTTCAGCGCCGCAGCTATCCGAATGCGCCGCTGGTGGTGGTAGCGGAGACCACCGATGTCGCGGCAAGTCTTTCAGAGGTGGCGGAAGTCGTCAGGATCGGCGATAAGCGCGTCGACCTTGAAGGCCTGATGCGCTACCTGGCCGCGGAGCGCGGCGTGGGGCGGCTGGTCTGCGAGGGTGGCGCGATCCTGAACTTCCACATGCTGGCGGCCGGGCTGGTGGACGAGTTCTTTATCACAGTAACTCCGTCGATCATTGGCGAGCCGAGGCCACGAACGCCGGTCGAAGGCCCGGCGGCGCTGCCGCACGATCAACTGCAACAGTTGGAGTTGGTTAGCACCGTCACGTACGGGGACGAAGTATTTCTGCGCTACCGCGTGCTGGACGCAGGCCCGCTCGCATAGCCGCCGAACTGAGGAGATCGAAATAGGCCTACGGGGACCGGTCGTTCGCTATCGTCAGGCCACCCGAGACGCGGCAAATGTACGGGCGGCGCCAGCGGGGTGGGGGCGCATCGAGCCGAGCGTCAATACGGGGGAGGACCTGGTGAATCCACGTGGTATCGACTTCTTCGTCTACAGCGTCAGCGACATCGACAAGAGCGCGAACTTCTACCGGCACGCGTTGGGCTTGACGCTCACGTCGTGGGAAGGACCAGGCTGGGTCGAGTTCGCGGTCGGCGAAACCCCAACGGTCCTCGCGCTGCGCCTCGATCCGGAAGGCGGGAAGGCGAATGCTCCTGTCCAGAGCGGGGCCATCGCTATCGCCGTCGACGACGTCGGCCAAGCCGTTGACGAACTGCGTCAACAGGGTGTGGAGATTGCTCTTGAGCCTGGCGAACAGGCGTCGTGCCACGCCGCCGGCATATCCGACCCCGACGGCAACCTGATCCTCCTCCACCGCCGCAAGGACGGGACGTCAGGCTAGAACCGGGGCCCTGGACTGACCGCGGAGCACCCGCGCCAACCCGGCTCGACTACCATACGCGCACCGCCAGCCGCGCAGGAGACTTGGACATGGCCACGGTCGCACTGATTACCGAGGAGGGCGCTGCCCACCAGCAGCCGTACCGCGACGCGATTCGCGACCTCGACGTTATCGAGCAGGCGGAGCTGATGGACCCGGGCGGGGCGACCTTTGCCGATTCCGTTGCGACCGTCGGGGACAAGGCGGGCGGCACGCACACCACGGTGGAGTCGCTGCTGGCGGCCGGCAAGCCGGACATGGCCATCGTGACGATGATCGCGGCACACGCCCCCGACGTGATCCGGCCGCTGCTGGAAGCGGGCGTGCACGTGATGGCCGAGAAGCCGGCCTGCGTGAACGTGGGGCAGTTCGAGGAGCTGGCGGCGCTGGCCGACGCGAATGGCGCGCACCTGATGCTGGCGCTGGCCAACCGCAATAGCCCAAGCGTTGCAGACGCCCGGCGCATCATCCAGAGCGACGGTATCGGCGACTTATACGCGGTGCGCGCGGTGCAAGTGGACGACCAGACGCGGATTCAGCGGCGGCTGGACGATCCGGACTGGACGTTTCAGAAAAAGCTGGCCGGCGGCGGGCACCTGAGCTGGCTGGGCATCCACCGGCTGGACATGTTGAGTTACCTGGTGGGTGAGGACATCGTTGAGGTGTCCGCCATGACGGCGGTGGCGGGCGGCGCGCCGATCGACGTGGAAGACCTGGGCATAGTCACCTTCAAGTTCGCCGGCGGCGCGCTGGGCGTGCTGTTCAGCGGCTACCTCATGGACCAAAAGGGACATAACGGCTTCACCGTCTATGGCTCGGAGGGCTGGGTGCGCGCGCACGAGGGCGAGGCGGACGCGCTGGAGTGGCGTTCGATTTCGCCCGCCATGGCGGGGTCCAATGACCGACGCTTCGAGTACGACGGTCGGGGCGGCGGGTACACCCCGTGGGTGGACTGCACGGTCCGTGCGTGCCTGGGCGAGACCGACCCACCGATCACGGCCGAGGACGGCGCGAAGGTGCTGCGGGTCGTGCACGCCGCCTATGCCTCGGCGGAGTCGGGGAGCCGGGTCACGCTGTAACCGGGCCCCGACAAGCGGTTGGTTCCCACGGGCGATTCAAAGACCGCCCGTGCGACTAGCTCTCGGTCTGCCAGACCCCTAGGGGGTTGGCGCGAGTCTGCATTGGGAACTGAACGCGAGCACCCGTGCGGTGGCCTTCGAGGATGGCCATGACCATTTCGAGAGCGGCGGTGGCCTGGCGGGCGCTGGAGACCGGTTCGCCGCCGTTCTCGATGCAGTCGATGATGTCGGCGGCGGCATGGCGGTTGAGGGCATCCAGCAGCTGGGCGTCACTGGCCGGCCTGCCGTCCGGGTAGGTCAGGTCCGGTACTTCGACGGGTTCCCAGGAAAGGTTCGAGTCCCCCGGAAGGTTCGCGGGCGCGGGATAGCGAAGGATGGTGCGGCCCGCATCTCGCACGGAGATACCGCCCTCCGTGCCCCAGAGTTCGTAGCCGAACCACGGGGACGGACCGCCAGATGGGCGCGTGTAGGAGTCGAAGCGGGCGATGGCGCCGGATTCGAAAGTGAAATAGCCGGTGAGCGCGTCGCCGGCCATCTGGCCGAGGCCCTCGGGGCCGTCGAAGACGTCGTCGACCGTGACGTCGCGTCCTTTGACCTGCATGTGGCCGGTGGCCCAGGCCACGTCGCCAGCGATGAAGCGGAGGGCGTCCAGCACGTGGGTGCCGAGGACGCGGAGGTCGTGGGTTCCGCCGCGCTGGTCGCACTTGCCGACGGCGTGCATGTAGCGGAGGGTCCCGATGGCGCCCTCGCGGACAAGCTCGGCCACGCGGTGCGTTCCCGGGCGGTAGCGGTTCTGGTGGGCGACGGCGATCTTGGTTCCGGCGGCGTCGGCCGCCGCCAGGACGGCGTCGGCTTCGTCGAGGCTGGCGGTGATGGGCTTCTCGATGTAGATGCCCCTGGCGCCGGACTCGATGACGTCGAGGAGCCAGCGCCCGTGGTGCTTGAAGTGGTGCGGGCATATCGAGACCAGGTCGGGAGACTCGGCAGCGAGCATGTCGCGGTAGTCGTTGTACTGCTTGGGGTTCCCAATCTCGGCCGCGCGCTCGGCGCGGGGTTCGGGCACGGGGTCGGCCAGGGCCGTCAGCTCGACGTTGGGCAGTTCGTAGAACGCCTGGTGAATGGCGTGACCGTAGGCGCGTTCGAGCGTGGAATCGGCAATGGCAGCGGCGCGGTAGGTCGGCATGACGGACTCCGGCGGGAGAGACGGTTGATGCGCGCATGATGCCTGAGCGCGGGGTTGTGCGCGGCACGGCCGGCCGCCGCAGCCCAAGCGCGTAAGATCAGGGGCTCCCACTCACGCAGGATCTCCGCGCATGGCTCGCGTCGCGCTTCTCCGGACGACCCCTGATACCGTGCTGGACGATGTGGCGCAGGCCCTGGACGAGGCTGGCTATCAGACTGCGCTGGACCCCAGCGCGGAGACCGCGCTGAAAATCAACATCTCGTGGCACCACTGGTACCCGGCCTGTTCCACGGCGCCGTGGCAGTTGGACGGCGTGATCCGGAAGCTGAAGGCCGACGGGTTCAAGCCCGAGTCGTTGTTCGGTGCCCACAACCGAACCGTGGTTGTGGACGCGCACGTGGGCGAGCGTCGCAACAAGCACCTGCCGGTCGTGACGGCGCACGGTTTGCGCAACGTTCACCTGTACGAGGACAAGGCGTGGGTTCGGTATGAGCCGCGTGGGCGGTTGCGGACGCTGCATGACGTGTATCCGGACGGCGTGCGGATTCCGCGGCGGCTAATCGGCGCGAACATCATCCATCTGCCGACGGTGAAGACGCACGTGTTCACGACCATTACCGGTGCGATGAAGAACGCGTTTGGCGGGTTGCTGTTCGAGAAGCGGCACTACTGCCACGCGACCATTCACGAAACCCTGGTGGATCTGTTGATGATCCAGAAAGAGATTCACCCGGGCGTGTTCGCGGTCATGGACGGCACATTCGTGGGTGACGGGCCGGGGCCGCGCTGCATGCGAGTGCACGAGCGCAACCTGATGCTGGCCGGCGCCGACCAGGTGGCCGTTGACGCGACCAGCGCGCGCCTGATGGGGCTGGATCCGTTCGAGATTCCATTCCTGCGGATGGCGCACGAGGACGGCCTGGGCACGGCAGACGCCCGTGAGATCGAGGTGGTGGGCGCCGATATCGACGAGGTGCGCTGGCAGGTGGCGGTCCGGCAGGACACCTTCGCCAGCCGCGGGCAGAAGCTGATCTATTGGGGACCGCTCAAGCGGCTGGAGAAGGTGCTGCTGCGAACGGTGATCGCCCCCTGGTCGTACGCGGCGTCGCGCCTATATCACGACGTGTACTGGTACAACGCGATCGGGCGCGGGCGAGTTCGGCAGGCGCTCAGCGGGCCGTGGGGCCAGCTGTTTCAGCGGTATCCCTCGGCCGCCGGCCAGCCATTGCCGGTGCCGGTGGAGCCGCCAACGGCGGCCACTCGGTCGTAGCGGCACGGGTGGCTTCCGTCGGCTGACGAGTCGTCCGAGCGCTGTCTCTGACCGGAAAGTCGATCAGTCGTCCTGCCCTACCTGGCGCACCACTCCGCCCGCTTCCATGCGGGAAAGGGCCCGGGCGGTCCAGTCGTCGCTCGCGGGTGCGTTGGCGATCCAGGCCAGGTAGTCGCGGATGATCTCCTGGAGCGTTCCGGTCGGTCGCCAGCCCAGCGCACGGATTCGAGCCGTGTTGGACCAGACGTGGCGGGTGTCGCCCAGGCGATAGCGTCCGCTCACGTCCGGATCGGCGTTCGAGCCCATGGCGGCGAGCACGGCATTCGCGTATTCGAGCACCGTCGTGACGGTGCCGCCGCCAACGTTGAAGGCCTGTCCGACCGCATCGGGATGCGCAAGGACGAGCTCGACTGCGGAGACCGCATCGCGAATGTGGGTGTAGTCGCGTCGCTGGAGGCCGTCCTCATAGACGACCGGACGCCGACCATGCCGGATGTGACCCACGAAGGCCCGCAGCACACCGGAGTAGGCGTTGGCCGGGCTCTGGCGCGGCCCCTGGATGATGCTGAATCTCAGGGCCGAGGTAGGGATGCCGTGTCGGGCGCCCAGGGTGAGCGCGTAGGACTCGCTGGCCAGCTTGGAGATGCCGTAGGCGTTGGTGGGCGCCGGATGTCGTTCAGACGATGCGGTCGGTTCCAGCGGTGCGCCGCAGGCAGGGCATGCCGGGTCCCAGGCGCCCCGCGCGAGCTGCGCCAACGACCGAGGCGGCGGATACTGTCGGCCGTGGTCGCCACAGCGGTAGGCGCCCTCGCCGTAGACGGCCTGCGAACTGGCCACCACGACCCGCTGAACCGGCTGCCGACGCTCGACCAGCAACTCGAAGAGCAAGGCCGTGCCGGCGTCGTTGACGCGGGCGAAGCGGCTGAAATCGGTTTGGTAGTCCTGGTAGGCGGCCAGATGCACAACGGCGTCAGCCCCGTCCAACGCCACCAGCCAGTCGTCGCGCTGGGTGACGTCGCCGCGAATGCGCCGGACGGCAGCCGAACCATCGGGCCAGGCCCGGTCCGGGTGGACGCGCGCTACCAGGCTGTCAAGGACGGCGACGGTGTCGCCGCGCCGCCGCAGCGCGTCGACGACGTGGGATCCGATGAATCCGGCCCCGCCCGTTACAAGGACGTGCATCGTTGCAGTCGCTCATGACCGGGCGGCGTCGTCCTGCGCTGCACAGCGAAACCCAGGGATTGCGGACGATGTGTCACCTGAACCACTCTCGGGATCCTGCGCCTAATGCTGGATGTTGAATACCACGCGGGCGCCGCCCGGATCGAAGGCGACCGGGAGTTCGCGCAACGGTGCCAGCGCCCGGCGCACGTCGTCCTGCCGGGATGGCGGGACGTAGAACACGAGAAACCCGCCGCCGCCCGCGCCAGCAATTTTCCCACCCAGGGCGCCGGCGGTGCGGGCCCGCGTGTACAACTCGTCGATGGCTGAGTCCGAGACGCCCTCGGCCAGCGCCTTCTTATGGCGCCAGGCGGTGTCGAGCAACTGGCCGAAGTCGTCCAACCGGCCGCGGATAAGCAACTTGCGTGCCTCGTGGGCGCAGGCTTTCAGGCGGTCGAGGTCGGCTCGGGACTGCGCAATGCGCCGTTGTTGGTGGTCGAGGATCGCCGCCGCCGATCGGGTTCGGCCCGTGAAAAACACCAGCAGGCGGTCCTGGAGCCGCCGCGTGGTCGCCGGGGCAGTCTGAACATGCTCCACGTCAATCGCCTCGTGGGGATGAAAACTAATGGCACGCAGGCCGCCGAAGGCCGAAATGTACTGATCCTGCTTGCCAATCGGTCGGTCCAGGATTTCCAATTCAATCCCGCAGGCCTGTTCCGCGAGGGTGCGGGCATCCACCAGTCGTCCGCGGTAGGCGTGCAGCGCATGCAGGAGACCCACGGTAACGGCGGCCGAGGAGCCGAGTCCGGTTCCGGTGCTGGGCACATCCGCCAGGGTTGTGATCTCGACGCCGCGGTCGACGCCGGTCATTCGCATGGCCTCGCGTACGAGATCATGTCGGATGGCATCAACCGACTGGACGATTTCCTTGATCGAGTAGTTGATGTAGATGTCGTCGTCGAAGCGTTCCTTGACGATCACGTAGACGTACTTGTCGATCGCCGTGGTGAGTACCGCGCCGCCGGCGAGGCGGTAGTAATCGGGGAAGTCGGTGCCGCCGCCGAAGAAGCTCAGGCGCAGGGGCGTCTGGGTGACGATCATCGAGCACTATCGGAGGACGGGCGGAACGGCAGGCGCGAGCATTCCGGGGGCTGCCGTCATGGCCGGGCGGCCGCGAGGACGGTGGACATATGCACGGTGACCGCGTGGCAGACGACGTGGTGCAAGTCCTCGGCAACCTGGACGGACTCGCTCTCGACCGGGACCACGATGTCGGCCTGCCGCGCCAGCGGGGATGCGGGCGGCGCCAGGGCCAGGCTTCGAACCCCGGCCTCCCCGGCGGTCGTGACGGCCGCGAGGAGATTGGACGACTCGCCGCTCGTGCTGATTGCGACAAGCAGGTCGTCGCGTCGGGCGAGGTTACGGAGTTGCTCGGCGAAGACGTGCTCATACGAGTAATCGTTAGCCCAGGCTGTCACCAACCCGGCGTTGTCGGTGAGCGCTACCGCGCGGATCCCCGGGGCTCCGGGAGCCCTCGGGATCGTGGTCTTGGATAAGTCGGTGGCGAAGTGCGACGCGGTGGCGGCGCTGCCGCCGTTGCCGGCAGTGAATACCGTGCGGTCGGCGCGCCAGGCTGCTTCTACCGCCCGGGCCAGGGGTTCAATCGCGGCGGCCGGGAGGTCGGAAACCTGCCGACCTAGCGCGCGCAGATGGGCGCTCATCACGTCGGACACGGCTGTCAGTTGGCCCGCATTCGTGGCTTCCGGCCCCACATCAGCGGTTGAACGGGTTGTGGAAGCAGGAGCGAGCGCCGGTGTGACACGTGGGACCGGCGGGGTTGACCTTGACCAGCAGGGCGTCGCGATCGCAGTCGGCCACAAGATCAACCACGCGCAGATAGTTTCCGGAGGTGGAGCCTTTGTTCCAGAGTTCCTGACGGCTGCGGCTGTAGAACCAGACGGTGCCGGAGTCGAGGGTGCGGACCACGGCTTCTCGATTCATGTAGCCGAGCATCAGGATGTCGCCGGTGGCGTCGTCCTGACAGATGGCCGGAATGAGGCCGGCTGCGTCGTATTTCAGTTCGAGGGCGACGGGCGTATCGGTGGCGGCTTTCATCCGTGGCGTTTCTCAGGGAGCGACCGTCAGGCGACCGCTGCGTGTGTCAGATCGGGCCGTGGAGTGAATCGCCATGATACGAACCGTCCGGGCGGTCCACCGCGAAGTTGATCAGCGAGTCGGTCCTGGGCGCGGGCGTCCGTCGTCAGACCAGCACGTTGCGAGGATTCTGTGCCACGCCGTTCACCCGGTATTCGAAGTGCAGGTGCGGGCCCGTGGTCCAACCGGTGAGGCCGACATAGCCGATGGCCTGGCCCCGGCTAACGAATTGGCCAGGTGAGACCGGCGGCGGGGAGGTGTAGTCGTCCAGGTGGGCGTAAAGGGTCTCCTCGTTCTGGTTGTGGGCGATGACCACGATCATCCCGTACGAGGCCTGGCGGTTGCCGGGCACGACGTAGTCGGCGGCGAGCACGATGCCGTCGTTGGCGGCGACCACCGGCACCAGCATGTCGCCGGCAATGTCGATGCCGATGTGGGGGCACTGGCCGAAGGTGCAGCCGCCGAACTCGGTGGTGATGAGGCCCCACAGCGGCCAGGTATAGACACCGGCCACCGAGGTGCCCTGAGTCGCGGCGACCTGGCGGGCCAGTTCGCGCGCCTGTTCCTGCGCCTGTTGCAAGGCCCGGATGCGCTCCAGCTGGGCAAGTTCCCGCTGGCGAATGTCGCGCAACACCAGGATGCGGCTCCCGAGGACTGCAGCCTCCGCCTCGAAGGCAAGCCGGTTCTCGTCGATCGTGGCCTGTTCGCGCTGGATGCCAAAGATGAGGTTCTGCTGTTCCTGAGATCGGCGTTGGAGCTCCGACTCAATCGTGGCCGCTTCCTGGCGTAGCTCGTCCATCTGCTGGAGTCGGGCTGCCAGATCGGCCGTTCGCAGCTGAACGGTTTGGCGGCTGCGGCGCAGGGCATCGATCTCCTCAAGGTCCTGGGCCAGGGCGCGCTCAAGCGAGGTGGCTCGGTCAAGAGCTTCCGAGAATGACGAGGACGAGAGCACCGTCTCCAACGTGGATGTGCGCCCCGCCTTATAGAGCGACCGGACGCGGGCGCCCAGGTTGTCGGTCTCGCGAGCCAGGGCCCGGTTGAGATTGGCGATGGAGGCGTTGATGTCAAACACCTCGAGTTCAACCGTCTCGAGTTGCCGGTTGACATCGCGCAGGCGCTCGACCGCCGCAAAGCGCTGCCGGTCGATCACGGCGAGTTGCTGCTGGAGCGCACCCTCACGCGCCTGGGCAGCCGCAAGCAGGACTTGCTCTTCCTGAGCCCGGCCTTCGAGCTCCGCCTGTTCGCGCTCCGCCGCCTCGATTTCTTCCTCGGTCACGGCGCGGGCGATCAACGGGGTGGCGCCGGCTACGGCGGCGCCGGCCAGGGCGGCGCGAAGAAAGCCACGACGCGATGCCAGGCGCAGGCCGGGGACATCGAAGAGCACGACGTCGCAGCGCCCGGCGCACTGGCAACCGGCGCCGTGTTGGTGCGCGGTAGCCGGGGGATTCCGGTTCGTTGCGCTCAGAGCGTCGGCTCCCTCGGACATCGTCAGTACCGAACGAGTGTGCCACGGAAAACCCGGCCCCTTGCTCGTCTGGCGCAATTGCGTTCAGCCCGGATGGCCCCTCCCCGGGCTCACGGCAGGGTCAGCAACATCCGGTCGGGCAATTCGGGGAACGGCGCGGTGGGCAGGGCCTGGTACCAGTAGGCCACGGAGCAGATGTCGTCCTGGCGGGCCATGAACAGCTTGCCCTTGCCGTCGAAGTCGCGGTCCGGATGGAAGCCGAGGTCCTGGATGGTGACACGGAGGTCGCGCTGGAACCTGATCGGATCAAGCACGTGAAAGCGATACATGGCGTGCCGGTGCTTGTTCAGCATGTGCCCGTCGGGCTTGATGACCTGGTGCATGCCTAGGAACGGGGTGGTGTAAGTGCGGTATTCGCCGGCCACGCTCCAGTCGTAGGCGCCGCCGACGTAGTCCTCGGTTCCCGTTCCGCAGATGGTTGGAAACTCGTCGTCACCATCCATGAAGAACTTGATCTCACCCTCGCCCCACCAGCGATCGTCCAGCACGCCCCAGCCGAGGGAGGTGCCGACGTAGTGGCCGCGGCCGCGGATGCCGTCCACGATGGTGTACGCCTCGCCGTACGGCACTGGGTTGGCGCGCCGGAACTGGGCGTGGAAGTAGGCGGCATCATCTGGAACCTCGGTGAGGGTGTAGTTGACCTGGTAGAAGCAACGCTGCGCTTGAGCCGGGTGCTGGTTCTCAAGCGTGATCCGGCAGTGCCGCCGGAACGGCATCTGCCAGAAGCAGTTCAGGCCACAGCCGGGATTAACGACGATGGGCAGGGCGGATACCTGGGCAAAGTGGTCTTTCAGGTCGTCCTCCCTGGTCGCCCAGGGCACGGCAAAGAAATCTGGCAGGGGCGCCTCGACGGCAGGCTGTTCCTGATCGTCCCAGTACATGCGCAGGATGAGGTTGCGGGAGACGGAGCCGGTGATCCAGATGCTCTGGATGGCGCCGGGACCCTGGATGTCGGCCATCTGCAGGGTCGCGCCCGGGTCTATCGAGACGGCGGGGCGGCATTTCCAGCCGCGACCCAGGTGACGCGACGCGCCGTTGGGATCGGCCTCGGCCCTGGCGCCGCCGCCAGGTTCGCCCCGCGGGTTTTCCGCCGAGATGGAGCGGGATTGCGCCGACGAGAGGCGCGAGAGGTTGCCGAGGTGGAGGTTCAGGCCGTTGAAGGGAGTCATGGTGGGACTTCCTGATCTGGAACGCGACGAGCGTATTCTGGGTGCGCCGAGCCCCATTGGCGACTTTTTAGGAAGGCTCAAATGGAGAAGTGGCCAAGTGGCCTTTCCGTCCGGATCGGACTTTGCCGCCCCGGAGAGTTTTGTGGTCCGGAAACGCTGTTATTCACACTTCCTGACTGAAATCTGAATAGCTGATCCTGTTATTCAGTTTTACTTAGCAGTGGACCAGCATCCACGCGCAGAACGCCTAGACCTCCGCGGGATGGTTATTTAGACTTCATGGACTAAATCTTAATAACCACTTTCGTTATTCAGAGTTGCGTAACAGCGGATCACTCCTCTCCAAATGAAACGCGGCGTCACTGGCCGATATCAGAGTTCGGCAACGGTCGGCGAACGGTCTGACGCGTTTGTGCCCTTCCCCTTGCCGCCGGACCCACCGCTTGCGCTCGACGGGAAGCTGCAACAGGAGCTGGAGCAGGCGCTACTCGCGCTGGGACGCCTCGACAGCATCACGACGCTGCTGCCGGATCCCGACTTCTTCATCTACAGCTACGTTCGCAAAGAGGCGGTGCTGTCCTCGCAAATCGAGGGCACGCAGTCTTCGCTCTCCGACCTGCTGCTTCATGAACTTGACCAAGCGCCGGGCGTGCCAAGCGAGGATGTGGCCGAGGTGTCTAACTATGTCGCAGCGCTTAACCATGGCATCACGCGCCTGCGTGCGGACTTCCCGCTCTCGAGCCAGTTGATTCGGGAAATTCACGGCGTGCTGCTCTCACGCGGGCGCGGCAGTGAACAGGATCCGGGCGACTTCCGGCGCTCGCAGAACTGGATCGGAGGAACGCGGCCGGGCAATGCACGCTTCATGCCGCCGCCTCACACTGCCGTCCCCGACTGCATGACGGCGCTCGAGCGCTTTCTTCACGCGGACGAAGATGGATTGCCGCTGCTGGTTCGAGCCGGACTGGCGCACGTTCAGTTCGAGACCATTCACCCATTCCTGGACGGCAATGGACGTGTCGGCCGTCTCCTGATCACGTTTCTGCTTCATCACGGCGGGGTACTTCGCGAGCCCCTGCTCTATCTCAGCCTGTACTTCAAGCAGCACCGTGCGGCCTACTACGACCTGCTGAATCGCGTGCGGCACGAGGGGGACTGGGAAGCTTGGCTCGAGTTCTTTTTCGACGGGGTGCGGCACGTTGCCACGGAGGCAGTCGCAGATGTTGAGCGTCTGGAAGCCATGTTCACGAAGGACCGAATGACGATTGAGCGGACAGGTCGCCGCGCGGGTTCAGCTTCACGGGTCCACGAAGCGCTCAAGAGTCGTCCCATCCACTCAATCGCCAGCGCTGCAAACGCGACCGGCCTCTCGATACCGGCCGTCTCATCAGCGATGAGCCTGCTCGTTGAGCTTGAAGTCGCCCGTGAATTGACCGGTAGGCGCCGAAACCGGCTCTTTGCGTATGACCGCTACCTATCCGACCTTATGGAAGGGACGGAACCCGTCTAAGTCGAGAACCTGCGCACAAGGCGGGCAGACCCAGGCAGCTCAGCGCTACCCGAAAACGAACACGCACCTATTGGGTGCTTCGGAGCGTTCGTGCGCGAGAATGCGGTTGATTTGCTCAAGTGCCCGGAGAGCCGCTCCCATGTCCAGTCGTGAGCGCCCAAACGTCATTGTGATTGTCAGCGACACGTATCGGCCCGACCACATAGCGGCGAACGGGCATCCGGACGTGGTCACGCCGGAGTTGGACGCCTGGTTGGGGCGGAGCGTGACCTTCGAGCAGGCGACGGTGTCGAGTTTTCCGACGATTCCAATGCGGACCGACTGGTTTACGGGGCGGTTCGGGCATCCGCGGCACGGCTGGCGGAACTTGGACCCGAAGGCCGTGACGCTGCCGGAGGTGCTGGCGGCGAACGGGTATCGCACGCAACTCATCGCGGACACCACGCACCTGATGAACTCGCACTTCTTTCACCGGTTCGATCGCCATCACTTCAATCGCGGGCACGAAGGCGATGGCAAGTTTCTGCGGTTGAACGATCCGATCGAGCACGTGGTCGATGACCCGCGCAAGACGCGGGTTGAGTTTGGGAACCACGACTACACGCCGGTGCTGCCCGACATCCACGCGCATACCAACTTCTGGCGCCGGTACGAGGACCAGTCGCAACCGATGCGCATGGCGGACGACGTGTGCCGGTTCCTGGAGGACTGCTACGCCAGCCCGCAGCCGTTCATGCTGTGGGTTGACTGCTTTGACGTGCACGAGCCGTGGTTCCCGCCGCGGTACCTGCTGAATCTCTACGATCCGACCTACGACGGCCCGCCGATCGCGCAGCCGAACTACCGCGAGGCGAGCGTCTATACGCCGGCCGAACTGCGAAACATGCAGTCCCGTTACAAGGCCATGTGCACGTTGCTGAGCAAGGCGGTGGGGCGGATGCTGCGCACGATCGAGGACGCGGGACTGCTGGACAACTCGATCGTGGTGTTCATGTCGGACCACGGGATGTACCTGGGCGAGCGAGGCCGCACGGGCAAATCGGGCATCCAGGCCGATGCGCGCAGCGTGTTCCCGTTCCACTGCGAGATCAACCGGATCTGCTGGACACTGCACCTGCCGGCGTCCTTAAGCCGCACCACGGTCGCCCCCGGCTCGCGGCTGGCGGGCCTGGTGCAGGCGCCGGACCTGGTGCCGACGGTGCTTGAGCTGTGCAACATCCCGGTGCCGGCAGGCATGGACCTGGAGGGCAGCAGTCTGGTGCCGTTGCTGGAAGGCCACGTGGAGGGGCCTCGCCGCCTCGCGATTACCGCGACGACCACGGATGTCCGCGGCGGCTGGGTGCATACGCGCGCGCCGGCCGTAACCGACGGTGAATGGAAGCTGCTGCTTGACGAAGGCGACGCTGACGGCGGACCCGAGCTGTATCGCATCGCCGACGATCCAGGCGAGTCGGTGAATCTGATCGATGACGCTCGGGATGAGGCGCGTCGGCTTCACGCCGAGATGCTGCAGTGGCTGGCCGCCCACGACGCGACACCGGAAACTCAGGATCGGCTATGCGCCAAACGGGTTGGTCTGGTCTGACGATTCCAATGCGTGAACCTGTACCCCAACGATAGGATGAGGTTCTATACGAGCGGTATCTTCTTACCGCTCGCGCGATGTCACAGCAGCTCTTGCAGGCATTCAGCCAAATCGCGACTCGGTTCGTTGGTACGAAGGATTCTCCGCGTTGGCGCCTGACCAACACTCCATCTCGCTTCGGAAAAACTGCCGCGAGTTGCCAGGGTGACCAGAACAGCCTGATTGATCAGATCGTCAGGTAGCGATGGCCGCGAGACGAAGACGAAGCAGGCAAAGACGCCGCCGGCGGCGGACGAGAGACTCAGATGTCAACCAGCCGGCCGTGGGCGACAGCCCCGCCCTGTCGCAGCCCGTCGCGACGTCGGGCGAGTCAGCGTTCTCACGGAGCAGGTGTCGGCACTGGCGTGTCTTGGGCATAGCCGCCATTGTCTTGCTGACTTCTCTCAGTTATTCCCCCGCCTTCCAGGCGGGATTCGTCTGGGACGACGCAGTCTTCACGGAGAACCGAGCTGTCCGTGAGTGGGGGGACATCTGGTCCATCTGGCTTTCGCCGGGACATATCGAAAACGAGGGGCACTATTGGCCAATCGTCTATACGACTTTCTGGCTGGAGCACAAAATCTGGGGTTTAAATGCATCCGGCTACCACATCGTCAACGTGTTCGTGCACATTGTAAATTCGCTCCTGTTGTGGCGGCTCTTATTGCGGATATCCGTACCCGGAGCTTGGCTGATTGCGGCCCTGTTTGCCGTGCATCCTCTGCACGTCGAGTCGGTGGCCTGGATAATCGAGCGTAAGGATCTGCTTTCAGCGCTGTTCTACCTGTCAGCCGTCCTGGCTTGGCTGAAGTATCAAGATTCGAAGAAGAGGAAGCGCTATTTCTTGACACTCGCTTTATTTGCGGCCGGGCTGCTGTCAAAGTCGATCGTCGTTACGCTTCCGGCTGCACTTCTCATCCTGGCCTGGTGGAAGAAGGGCCGGCTGGAACGAACCGATCTGGCAGGCGTGACCCCCCTTATGGTCATCGGTTTCTTCGCTACCCTGGCCGACTTCTTGTTCTACAGTTCACGCGAGTCGGTGACGCTTGATCTATCCCTTGTCGAGCGTCTGCTGCTTGCGGCCAGGGCAGTGGTCTTCTATGCAACGCGCTTGCTGTGGCCCGACAGCCTGGCCGGGATCTATCCGCTCTGGGACATTCGCGCTACGGATCCGATGGCCTGGGGCTATCTGGTTGTGGCTCTTGCCCTGCCCGCGCTGCTGTGGCGATTGCGAAACCGGGTCGGGCGCGGGCCGCTGGCGGGCGTGCTGTTCTTCGCGGTCACGCTGTCGCCCACACTGGGGTTCATCGACTACGGCTACATGCAGTTCTCCTTCGTGGCGGACCGGTTTCAGTACCTGGCCGGCATTGGCGTGATTGCTGTCGTGGTCGGCGGAGCCGCGGCCGCCTGGCACGGGCTTCCACCCGGCGGCAGGGTTGCGGCGCTAGCCGTCCCAACGGCGGTACTGGCCGTGCTTGCCCTACTCACCTGGCAGTTCGTTGCGCTGTATCGAGATAACGAGACATTTTTCAGACACGTTGTGGAGCGTAACCCGACCGCGCGCGGGGCCTACGACAACCTAAGCAAGGAATTGAACGACCAGGGACGAACCGAGGAGTTTCTAGATACGGCGCGGACGGCACTCGGCTATCTCCCCAACGATCCCACCACCAACGTCAACTACGCCCTGGCGCTCGTGAAAAGTGGCCACGCCCAGAAGTCGATCGATGCCTATCGACGTGCGCTTGAACTCGAACCCGATAACACGCGAGCGCTCATTGACCTGGGCACCCTACTGCGGACGCAGGAACGCTACGACGAGGCCATGGATCTCTTTCGGCTTGCCGTAGCTGCCGACGACCGCCTGTCGAAGCCACACGTCGGCATGGGTATCGTCGAGCAGTCTCGCGGCAATCACGCCGAAGCTGAGCGGCACTATGTCCGTGCCCTGGAAGTCGCCCCCGGGGACCGCGATGCTCTACATAACCTGGGAGTTCTTAACTTCGAACAGAAGCGGTACGAGGACGCACTTGCCAGCTTTCGCGCGGCCCTTGAGCTGCAAGCCGACGACAAGTCGCGCGCCCAAAGTCACTCCGGCGTCGGCAGTTCGCTTTACCAGCTGGGACGCGTTGACGAAGCCGTTCGAAGCTTCAACCAGGCCCTGGCTCTCGATTCAGACCTGCGCTCGGCGCAGGACTACTTGAGGCGAATTGAGGGCGACAACCTGGCGGCAATGTTCGTCGCCGGGCGCTTCGTCGAGGTTCTGGATGCTGCTCGCCGTTCGGCTCAGGCCAATCCGGGGGACGCCCAGGCCCACTTCTTCGTAGGCGCAGCCCTTTCCGAAATGGGGGACCTTGATGAGGCCGAGCGCTATTACCGGCGCGCCCTCGACATTGATCCGCGTCATCGAGATGCGCTCGTCAACCTCTCCGCGTTGCTGATGCATGACGAGTCATACGACGAAGCCATGGACGCCTTGCAGACCGTGGTCGACGCCTACCCAACCGATGCCGAGGCCCATCGACGCATGGGGCAAATCGAAATCGCGCGCAGAAGTCTTGACTCGGCCGAGCGACACTATCGTCGCGCGATGGCCCTTGGACTCCAGGATCACGAGGTGCTGCACGGCCTCGGAAAGCTGACGCTCGCCAGAGGCGAACATGCAGAAGCCCTCGAGTTTCTCGAAGCCGCCATCGAGCTTTCGGACACGCACGCCGTCCTTCAATCCAACCTCGGCGTTGCCCTCTACCACTTGGGCAGGAAAGACGAAGCGATCGCGCGTTTCGAGCGGGCGCTTGCGCTGGACCCATCCTTCCAGTCCGCTCGCAGCAACCTGGAACGGGCGCGACGGGAAGCTGGCTGAAGCCCGACCGATCGAGGTTCGTCGACTGGCGGCCATCCAGTCCCGTCTGCCCCACGCTCGGCGTTGACGTACCGGAGTCGCCTGGCGTATTTCCGTGATGCCGCGGCGGCGAGTGCTCGGTGTCCGGGGCAGAATGGCGGGCGTCTTCCGCGGGATTGCAGCGAATCATGAGCCAGAGACCGTGCACGCCCTGATTACCGGGGGCGCCGGGAGTATCGGATCGCGGCTTGCCGCGTCGCTCATCGAGCGCGGCGACCGGGTCACGGTGGTGGACGTGCGGGCGGATCCCGTGGCGCCGTCGGCGGCATTTGAGCGCGCGGACGTGCGGCTTGGCGAGACGCAGGCCCCGGGCTTTATTGACGGCATCGTCGCCGAAACCAGACCCGACACCGTATTCCACATGGCCTCGCTGCTCTCGGGAAGTTCGGAGACGGATTCAGACTTGGCCTGGCGGGTAAACCTGGACGGCATCCGCAACGTGCTGGAGGCGGCCAGGGTTCATGGCGTGGGGCGGGTGCTGTTCCCAAGTTCGGTGGCCACGTTTGGGTTAGGCGTCGGCGACACGGTGACCGACGACAGCCCGCAATGGCCGGCCGGCCTGTACGGCGTGACGAAGGTGCTGGGCGAGCGGCTTGGGGTGTACTACTACCAGCGGTTTGGCGTGGATTTTCGGTGTGTGCGGCTGTCGGCGATGGTGGCGCCCACGGCGCCGGCGGCGGGGGCAGCCAGCGCGTTCGTCTGCGAGCTCTACATCGGGGCCGTTCGCGAGGGCGGCTATACCTTCAAGGTCTATCCCCACAGCCGCATCCCGCTGGTCTGGGTAGACGACGTAGTGGGCGCGATGCTGCAACTGCACGATGCGCCCGCCCGCCAGCTACGTCGCCGTGTCTACCAGGTGATGGGATCCAATCCGACGGTCCAGGAAATGGCCGACGCGGTTAGAACGCGGATGCCGGACGTTCGACTCGCGTTCGAGCCGGATCCCGTGCCCGCCGGCGTCGTGGACAGCTGGGCCTCCAGCATGGACGACACCAGCGCCCGCACCGACTGGGGCTGGGCGCCCAGGTTCGACCTGGAGGGGATGACCGACGCAGTGCTGGCGGAGTTGCAGGCCGAACCGTCAGCCAGCTAGCGCCGCCACCACCCCAGACTCCTCAGGCGAAGACTGGTCGCAGTCAGCCGATGGGTTGGAACTTGTAAAGAGCGTCGTCGCGTTGGACCTCGCCCATGTAGATGGCGCCCTCGGCGTCGACCCAAATGCCATGGGGAGCGCTGAAGGTTGCGCCGCCGTCGCCGGGGTCTTCCCAGGAGGTGATGGTCTGGCCGGCGAGGTCGAGAATCGAGACGCGGCCGCCGACTTCGGCCAGGTAGATAACGCCGGCGTCCTCGTCGACATAGAAGTCGGAGGGCTGGCGGAAGCCGGTCCACTCGTCCATGTACACGCCCTCGGGATCGAAGATCTGGATGCGGTGGTTCTCCCGATCGGCCACCAGGATGCGGTCGTCGCTGAGGGCCCAGATGCCATGCGGCAGGTCGAACTGCCCCGGCCCGGTGCCCGGCTCGCCCCAGCTGTTGAGCAATTGGCCGCTGGGCGCGAAGCGGTGGCAGCGGGTGTCGCCGTAGCCATCCGAGACGTAGATGGAGCCGTCGGCGCCGAGGTGGGTGTTGGTGGGGTGATTGAAGTGCCCGCCGTCCGCGCTGGTGAAGTTGGGATACCCGATTCGCCGTACGACGCGACCCTCGGTGGTGGTGACCCAGACGACGTGCGCGTAGCGGTCGGTGAGCCATAGATGCTCGTCGGCGTCCACGTAGACGCCGTGGGCGTGGTTGAGCAGGTCGTCGCCCCAGGTATCGACGACGCGGCCGTCGGCATCGAAGACGACCATCGGGTGAGTGCCCCGACAGAAGCAATAGACGCGGCCCCGGCTGTCCACGCCCACGCTGCCAATCCAGCCCAGGTAAATGTCCGCCGGCAGTTGCGGCCATCCCTGGACGCGTTCGTATCGATGCGATCCACTTCCTACCGGCATGCGTGCGCCCTCCCCGCGAAACCGTTGCCTGCGTATCGTAGTTGGCGGCGGCGCGCTGCGCTTGTGGCGTGTTTACCACGGTCCATCGTGACTGCTTGCGCCTAGACTTCCCATCATGGCGACCTTGACGACTAGCGGCCCACCGGTCCGGGCCACCGGCCTGTGGAAGCGGTTTGGGGCGCTGGACGTGGTGCGGGACGTCTCGCTGGAGATTGCGCAGGGCGAGGTGGTGGGCTTTGTGGGGCCCAACGGCGCGGGCAAGAGCACCACGATCCGGATGATGCTGGACATCTTTTCGCCGGACCGCGGCACGGTGGAGGTGTTTGGCGCGCCGATCGACGACGCGGCGCGGCGCCGCATCGGCTATCTGCCGGAAGAGCGCGGGCTGTATCCGGGTCTGCGTATCCCGCCGATCCTGAAGTACATGGCGGAGCTGAAGGGCGTGCCCTCGCATGACGCGCCCGAACTCGCAGACGCAGCGCTGGAGCGGTTGGGTCTGACGGAACACCGACCCAAAAAAGTTGGCGAGCTGAGCCGCGGGCTACGGCAGTTGCTGCAGTTTGCGGCCACGATTCAGCACAAGCCGGACTTCCTGGTCCTGGACGAGCCGTTCTCGGGCCTGGACCCGGTCAACGTGCGGCTGATGAAGAACACGGTGGCCGATTTGCGGAACGACGGGGTGGCGGTGCTGTTCTCGACCCACCAGATGACGGACGTGGAGGAACTCTGCGACCGGGTGGTGATGATCAACCACGGCGAGATCGTGCTGAACGGTGGCGTTCGGGAGATTCGACGGCAGCACGCGAGCGACCGGCTGCTCCTGGAGTGCGCATCGGACATGCCGTACGCCTTGTGCCTCCCGGGCGTGGCGGCGGCGGAAATGCACGGCGATGGCTGGCGCCTCAGCCTGACTGACGAGGGATCAGCCGAGGGCGTATTGCGAGCGCTGCTGGACGCGGGCATTCCGATCGAGCGCTTCGAACGCGAGGCGCCTTCGCTGGAAGAGATTTTTCTGCGGATCGTGGGTAGCTCGGACGGGAACGGGACGCCGGATGCGGGGACGCGAGCCGGTGGGTAGCGTTCGCATTGTGACCCGGCACGAGTTCCGGACGGCCGTCACCCGTCCCTCATACCTCATCCTGACGGCGGCCGTGCCTGTGCTGGTGGCGCTGGCGGTGGCGGGCTTTGCAATCTTCACGCTGGTGACGCGGGAGGACGCCGAAGCCGAGACCGCATCCAGCGCCGAGTCCAACGCTCAGACGCCAAGGCTGGGCTACGTAGACCTTACGAACGGTCCTGCGCTGTTTGGCGCACACCAGGAACAGCCGGGCGCGGTATTCGTGCCGATGTCGGATCGTGAGGCCGGCATAGCGGCGCTCATGGACGAGCAGATCGACGCTCTCTTCGTGTTCCCGCCCGACTTTGCCGAGACGGGAACGGTCGTGCGGGTTCGGATCGCCGACGACGGGGGCGTCTTTGGACCGGACGGTCCCTCGTATAGCGGGACGCTACGCGGGTTCGTGCTTTCGAACCTGTTCGCCGATGAGGTCCCGGCCGGATTGGCCGAGCGGCTCCAGGTCCCCTTCACACTCGTGGTGGAGGAAGCCCGGCCCGACGGAGCGGAGGACGAGTCGGCGGGGTTCGACATTGGCCGGGCAGCGTTCTTCGCCGTTGCCGGCATTTCGCTCTTGTTTTCCGTCTTCTTCAGTTCAGGCTATGTCCTTAACGCGCTGGTGGAGGAGAAGGAAAACCGGGTGATGGAGGTGCTGCTGTCGTCGGTCAAGCCGGACGCGCTGCTGCTGGGCAAGTTCCTTGGCCTGGGCGCGGCGGGGCTGTTGCAGATGGCGGCGTGGCTGGCCTCCGTCGGGGTGGGCGTGCTGGTGGTCGGCCGGATCGTGGACATTCCGGCCGACTTTCTGACCATGCCGGGCGTCGGCGACATTGCGATCGCGGCCGGGTACTTCCTGTTCGGCTACGCGCTTTTCGCATCGCTGATGGCGGCCGTGGGGGCGATAACGACCTCGCTGCGCGAGGCCAACCAGATTTCGGCCATCGTTATCGTGCCGGCCTTCATTCCGGTCTGGCTGAACTTCATCCTGTTCACCGAGCCGGAGGGCACCGTGGCTCGAGTGCTGACGTTCATCCCGGTCACGGCGCCTGTCACTGGCTTGATTCGCCTCGCTATCGACGCCATGGGTCCGCTGGAGACCGTGGCGGCGTTGCTGGTGCTGGCGGCGAGTGCGTCGGGCGCGCTGTGGCTGGCGATGCGCCTGTTCCGGGCTTACCTGCTCATGTACGGCAAGCGGCCGACGCTGAAGGACATGGCTCGGAGCATCGCGTCGGGTTAGCCGATCTTGCGCAGGTAGGCGATCGGGCCGCCGAAGTCGAAGGCTTGCGGCTCGGATGATGGGACGTAGGGGCTGACTTCGTCCGTGAGGTAGGTCCGGGCGTCGTTGAGGGTCCAATCGCCACCCTGGATGGCCGCGAGGACGTTGGTCTGGGTGAGCAAGTAGTCGACCAACTGCTCTCGATCGAAGAAAACGACGCTGGCGTACTTCTCCTGCGCGAGCAAGTGAAAGCCGGCGTGTCTGGCCGACTGATCGCCAAGAGGTTGGTTGTCGCGAAGGGGCGTGGGGAAGCGCTGAAGGTAGGTCGAATTGAACCAGGGTTTGAAGGCCGGATTGCCGCGAAGATTGGCGGAAAAGAAGCTGTCGTAGATGACGAGCCAGCCGCGGGGCCTGAGCACGCGGCGGGCTTCCGCCAGGAAGGCGTGTCGCTCGAACCAGTGCAAGCCGGACGAGACGGTTAGGAGGTCGAAGGACCGGCTGGCCAGGGGTAGGGCCTCGGCCGGACAGCGCAGGTAGTCAATGCGCTCGTCGCGCTCAGCCTGGGCGAGCATGGCGGCTGAGATGTCGGAACCGACGATTCGCTTTGCGATCTGCTTCAAGGCGATGCAGGACAGCCCGGTTCCGCAGGCGACATCGAGCACGCGGTCGAGATTTCGGTCAATGTCGAATTGAGCCGCGATTCGCTGAATGACGAGGTCGTGGTGGTAGGGGCGAGCGCGGGCGTAGCGTTCGGCGGCGCGCTTCGAGTCAAACAGGTCGCCGGCGAAGTCCTGAGCTATGGCGCGGCAGTCCCCTGGTCAATCGCCTCAAGGCGTTCCAGGATCCACATGCGCGCCACTGTAACCGCCGGCACCACAGATCAGTCTCTCAAGTCGTGTACGGCCAGCGCAGCCGTGATCGGGATAAGGCTTCGTTGCGGGCAACCCAAGGCATGGGATTGGGGTTAGGGCTAAGCTGCGGCCAAGACCGCGCTGGCCGGTACCGGAGCAACGAGCTATGACCATTACGACGTTTTTGGGTGATCGCAGCGTGGGGATGCGGACGGGGTTTACGACGCGGCCGGTGGTGATGGGACGGCGAGGGGTGGTGACCTCGGGTCACTACCTGGCGACGGCCGCCGGGTTCCGGATGATGGAGCAGGGCGGCAACGCGATCGACGCGGCGGCGGCGATGTGCTTTTGCCTGAACCTGCTGGAGCCGCAGAGCAACGGGCTGGCCGGCGAGGTGCCGACGCTGATTTACTCGGCGACGGAGCGCAAGGCGTACGAGCTGAGCGGCATGGGCTGGTCGGCGCAGGCGTTCACGATCGACTGGTGCCGGGAGCACGGGATCGACCTGATTCCCGGCGACGGCTACCTGCCGGCCTGCGTGCCCGCGGCGGTGGGTACCTGGGCGGCCGCGCTGGCCCGCTTTGGAGCCCTGAGCTTTGGAGAAGTGCTGCAGCCGGCCATCGACCTGGCCGAGAACGGGTATGCGGTCTACGACAGCCTGTACAACAGCCTGGCCAGCAACGTGGACAAGTTCACGGAGCAGTATCCGAGCACCGGCGAGGTGTACCTGCCCGGCGGCAAGGCGCCCGAGGTGGGCGAGTTGCATCGGAATCCCGAGTGGGCGGCGACGTTGCGCGTCCTGTGTCGAGCGGAGAAAGCGGCCGCAGGACGCGGCCGTATAGCGGGCATCGAGGCCGCGCGGGATGCGTTCTACAAGGGCGAAATCGCCGATCGGATCCTGGACTTCATCAGCACGCCGGTGGAGGACGCCAGCGGCTCGGCGCACGCCGGATTGCTGAGCTTCGAGGACTTTGCGGACTGGGAAGCAGAGTTCAACGAGCCGGTCAAGGTCAACTACCACGGCCTGGACGTGCACAAGTGCTCGAGCTGGACGCAAGGTCCGGTGTTCCTTCAGCAGTTGACGCTGCTGGAGGGTTTCGACCTGGCGGCGATGGGGCACAACTCGGCGGACTACCTGCACACGCTGATCGAGTGCGCCAAGCTGGCCTTCGCCGACCGCGAGGCGCACTACGGCGATCCGAAGTTCGACGACGTGCCGTTCGAGCGGCTGCTATCGAAGGCCTACGCGGATGAACGACGGGCGCTGATTGGCGAGCGGGCGTCCCTGGACATGCGACCGGGCGACGCCGGCAGTGGATTCCCGGCCTACGCAACGATTGACGTGGCCGAGGACAACCGAAGCGCGCTGCAGGTGGCGGCGCGCGAAGTGCGGGACCTGGGGCTGGGCCACGCGCACGTGGGGGATACCACCCACCTGGACGCGGTCGACCACCAGGGCAACATGGTGGCGGCCACGCCCAGCGGCGGCTGGCTGGGCACCTCGCCCGTGATCCGCGGCCTGGGCTTTCCGCTGGGCACCCGCGGGCAAATGTTCTACCTGAATCCGGCGCGACCCAACGCACTGATGCCGCGCAAGCGGCCGCGGGCCACGCTCACGCCGTCGCTGGTGACGCACAACGGCCAGCCGCACATGGTGTTCGGCACGCCGGGCGGCGACGGGCAGGACCAGTGGACCTTGCAGTTCTTCCTGAACCACGTGCACTTCGGCATGAACCTGCAGGAAGCGCTGGACGCGCCCACGGTGCACTCGATCCACTTTCCGTCCTCGTTCTACCCGCGCGAGGCCTACCCGGGGCGCCTGGTGGCCGAGGGACGGATTTCCGGCGACGTGCTGGCGGAACTCGAACGCCGCGGCCACGACGTGGAAGTCACCGGCGACTGGGTCAACGGCAAGTCGATGGGTATCCGGTACGGTGGGCCGGGCGGCGTGATCGCGGGAGCGGTGTCACCGAAAGGGATCATCGGGCACGCGCTGGGGTGGTGATTTCCAACCTGGTTGGCGCCCGCGGTTGATGGCCAAATCCCCGGTGTCGGCGTGCATAGGATTTGCACACCGGCTCCACACCCACTCGACAGACGGCCGCTAGCCTCCGCAAAATAGATTTTATCCGGTACGCGTTGGGAGGCCGCCCGGAGCATGAGCGGGGCCATGCTGGGGAATGCCACGGCGGAAGCCGTTGCCCATGTTGATCTCGACGTCGCTCCGCGACAACAGCCCACGGAGTCACGGCTAACGCTCCGCCGCGCCCGACTTGAGGACAAGCGTTCCGCAGGTCATCTGCTGCGCGAAGCTCTGACGCCGGCTCTGGCGGACGCAGTGTTTGGTCTCGGAGTCGAGGGGGCTTCCACGAGCTACCTGGAGCGGCTCTTCGCTCGAACCGGGACGCTGTGGAGCTATGACCTCGTTACGTTGGCCGAGGTCCACGGCCAGGTGGCCGGCATGGTGTCGCACGCGCCGTGGACGGAGCTGGCGCGACGCTACCGAGCCACGATGTTGGCCTACCTGCGCGTGTACGGTCCCTGGCGGTTTTTCCGGCTCTTGCCGAGGCTACGGATGCTGATCCGCGCAAGCCCTGCCGTACCGGCGGATCATTGGTTCATCCCGTACCTGGCGGTGTTCCCAAAGCACCGGGGCAACGGCGTGGCCAAGGCATTGCTGGCCGATGTGCACCAGCACGCGGATCGCCAGTCGTCCGCCTGCAGCCTGTACGTGCTGGCCGAAAACCGCGCCGCACGCGAGTTTTACAAGCAGGCTGGCTACGTTGACGGTACATGGGAAGAGTCCTCGCGACTCAAAGACCTTGCGGGCACGCGCGGCCGTCTGCGCCTGGACCGGCGGCAGACTGGCAATTCGAAGACGGTGGCAGACTCCGCTCAATCCTGATTGACGCGGTGCGGACTTGTCTGCGCCGGCCGGCTGGAGTCTCGTCGCCCGCCCAGCATCGCTACGGGCTTGCTGACCTGTCTGAGATTCAGGCGACGCCCGTTTCGCCGGGAGTCGTCAGATCGCTCGCGCTCTAAGTCGAGCTACCACTTGGTGGATTCTTCAGCGTACACATGATCAGGCATCTTGTAGCTGATGCCCGCCTCGTCAAAGACCGACACTTCAAGCAACGACGTGAGATTGGTGTAGTTGGTCTGTTGCAGGTGCTTGTGAAAGAGTCGGCCCAACGTGCGTTCGATTCGGCCCTGCATGCGGAACCAGGGCAAGACACCGACGGTTGGGCTGCGCGGATACTTCAGCTTGTTGGCGAGGTCCTTGCCGATGAGTGCTCGGGATACCCGATACACGTACTTGGCCAGGTGCCGCCGCTCCTCGGGATCGGTCAGGCCAATCAGCAGCGGAGCGGAGTTGATCAGGGAATTCGCCATCGCGATGCACTCGAAGTCCGGCTCGGGCTCACAGATCCCGCCAATCTCGAAGATTCGCAACGCTTCGGCTTCATCTCGGTACAAGATCGACTCGGGAATGCCCATCAGGTAGCCGCTATAGCGCCAGACCTGCATGAAACTGGCGCGTTCTTCGTCGTCATAGACGGCGCCCAGGCTCTTCATGTGCTTAAGCAGTCGCGCGGAAAAGGCCGTAATGGCAAAGCCAAGGTGCGCGGCGCTCACGGGTTCGCCCAGTTCATCGAAGTCCCAATCGCCTGAGTTTGCGAGCAGGCGCCGAACCTGGGCGTGAACCATGCGAACGCGAACGGAGAGTTTCCAGCCGTCGCCACCCCGGTCCATGCCGCCTGGAACGAACATTTCGAGCATGTGGCGGTTGTTCTGTTTCAAGCGTCGAACGCCCTGTTCGCGCAGCCGGCCAGTCGTAAAGAATGACTTGCTGATATTGGTCGCGAATCCTTCGACCAGCGTCCCGCCGACAAACGCCCCCAGGATGATCCGGGAATTCCGATGGAACATGCGCATCCCGGGGATCAGCGACGCCTCGTCCACCCAGTCGGGAGGGGTTTTCAACTCCTCAAAGAAGTCCCGGACTTCGCGCGGCGCATCGTTCAGCGTGCTTTCGTCCTCCAAATTGTCCATGGCGGCCTGAACAATCCGCCACGATTCTCGCGGGCCGAGTTCTTCCAGCGCGGCCATCATTGCGTCGGCCATCGGATCGCCAATGCGGGTGTGGGCGACGTAGTTGGCGGCTACTTCCCGATCGAGCGCTCGAGCCCTGGCGTAGCCATCGCGATAGCAGGTCGGTAGATCCGCCCCAGCAGATTGCGATATCCCGGGATCCATATCGCGGACTTATTCGTCCTCGGCGGGTTCAACCCTCACGTCGGGTAGCCAGCGCAGGAATGAGGGCAAGTACCAGTTGCGCTTGCCCAGTACCTCCATGCTAGCCGGAACCAGAACGGATCGAACGAGCGTCGCGTCAAGGAACACGGCGACGGCCAACCCGAAGCCGACCTGCTGATTGATGATGGTTTCACCCAGCGCAAAGCCGCCGAAGACAGCGACCATGATCAGGGCCGCCCCGGTAATGATCCCCGCGGTCGAACGCAGCCCGTACGCCACGGCCTCGGCGTTGTCGCCCGTGTGGTCGTAGCGTTCGCGGATGCGGCTGAGCAGGAATACGTGGTAGTCCATGGAGAGACCGAACAGGATTGAAAAGAGGAACAGCGGAATCCAGGCATCCACGACTTCCGCGTGGCGGAAACCCAGCAGTTCGGTCGCCACGCCCTTCTGGAAGACCAGGACCAGCAATCCGTAGGAGGCGCCGACTGACAGCAGGTTCATGATGACGGCCTTGATCGGGATGACGATGGATCTGAACACCAGCATCAGCACGATGAAGCTGAAACCGAGGACGAACAGGAAAACGAACGGCGTGTAGATCTCGACGATTTCGAACACATCAGCCGTAATGGCGGTAATACCGCCAACCAGCACACTCGCCGCCACGCCTTCAAACGCCGCCGGGATGTACTCGTCGCGCAGAGCCGTGACTGTGTCAACCGCAGCCTGGCTGCTCGACTCCCCGTGGATGATCAGCGTCAAGAGCGCCAGGTCACCCGCATCGTTGACGGTTGGAACCGGAGGAATAGGGAACCGGGGGTCATTGCTGAGCGTGGCCTGCAGGCGCTGAACCGCACCCTGGACCTCGGGACTGTTGACGTTGCCGTCAATTACGACTTCCACCGGATTGACGATGCCGAAGGAGAAGTTCTCTTCGAGCACATAAAAGGCCTCGCGACTCTGCGCGCCCTCGGGGAAGGCATCGACACCGCTCAGGCCGGTCTTGATGTCGAAGTAGAAGACCGTTAACACGATCATGGGCACGGCGATGGCGAGGATGCTGATGACCGGGAATCGCATGACTTTCTCGGTGATGAACTCCCAGAACCCCGCCTTGGAATGGTCGGGGCTGGTCACCTTGAAGCGGCCGAGCAAGGGCACCGGCAGCAAGTTCACCCGGGGTCCAAGCAGCGCCAGCACGGCCGGAAGCAGCGTCAGCGTGGCCGCCAGGGCAACGGCCACAACCAGGATGGCGCCGATGGCCAGAGACTGGAAGAAGAGGAACGGGACGATCAGCATTCCGCAGATGGCAATCATGACGGTGACGCCGCTGAACAGGACGGTACGGCCGGCCGTGGATCCGGCGCGCTCGGCCGCCTCGAGCCTGTCCAGGCCGCGGTCCATTTCCTCGCGGAAGCGGGCGATGATGAGCAGCGAATAGTCAATGCCGACGGCCAGGCCGATCATCGTGACCATCAGCGTGACGAAGAACACCAGCTGAAAGGCCTGGCCGATCACCGCCACCAGGCCCAGGGCAATGACGATGGCGACGATGGCGAGGCCAATCGGCGCGAGTGCGGCGACCAGCGATCCGAAGAGCGCCACGAGGATGAGCAGCGCCACGGGAATGCCAAATCGTTCGCCCTGCTCCAGGTCATGCAACGCAAGCTCGTTCTGCTCAACGGAAATGCTGGCTCTGCCGCTCGTCAGCACGCGGAAGCCGTCCACCCCGTCGGCTGCCTCCACGATGTCCAGGATGTGCTCGGCGTGCCCCTCGGCCTCGTTGAGGTCGCCGGCCAGCCGGAACGGCATCAGCGTGGTCCGGCGATCCGGAGATACCTGCCGCTCGTCGCCGGTCAGGTAGTAGTTCAGGCCGGCCGTGACCGCGTCGGGACCGAGGGCAACGATCTGTCCAAATACCGTCTCGACTTTGGTCTTGAAAGCGGGATCGTCGACGGTTAGGGCGTCCGACTGAACGATCACGATCTCCGTTATCGGTTCAGGGCCTCGGAGTCTGTCTTCCAGCAGTTCCGCCGCCTGCTGCGATCGTGCGCCGGAGCCCAGCTTCAGTTCAGTGGTCGTGGCACTGTCGAGCAACGCCTGACTCAGACCGCCCGCAACCACGGCGACGATAAGCCAGATTGCCAGTGTGACGAGCGGCCGCCGGGCACTTATGCGGGCCAGATATCCAGTCAAGGCTTAACTCCCTCCATGCAACAACCCATGACCAAGAGCTTGTTGGGGTCTCCGTATCGCGCGACGGATTGCGACGGTTGCCAATCCGTCTGAGCGGCGCGACCGGAGGACGCTGCGTCCATGTTGACCCTCATCCGCCCGGGTTGGAGAGGAGACTGGCGGCAATATGCAGCCCCAGGGGTCATAGTTCACTACACGACAGGTAGCGCTCGAAACCCCAGGCATCGTAAGCACATGACCAAAACGACCAACATGTGAGGTTATCAGCGTGCAAGCGCGGCTACCCATTTCGCCGAAATCCGTCGCGCCGTAGACAGCCGTCAGCCGCCGGATTTCAGGTATAGAGCCCGATCACACCGCGGCGCGCGGCTGCGCGGTCGGCGCGCCGAAACATCACTATGCCGCCCAGCACCGCAAGAAGCGCACTGCCCCCGGCTACGGCAAGGTCAACAGCCAGCGGCGCGATCGTCGGCGTTCCAAGCACCAGGTGGCGCAGGGCGTCAAGCACATACGTGTGTGGAAACGCGTAGCTCAGCCAGCGGACGGACCACGGCAGGATCGTGATTGGAAAGACCGTTCCGGCCAACGCCAGGAGGAGACCGCTCACAATAGCGTCGGCGGCCCACGAGCGCGTGGCCAGGAACACACTGCCGAACACAAGACCAAGCCCCCAGAACGTCGCCAGCCCGAATAGCAGTGGAACGACAGCCAACACGGAGACCGTCTGCGTCGACGGACCAAAGAACAGGAACGCTAACGCGATGATGATCGCGCCCTCGACCACCGCATCCGCCAACGCCGCCAGCGACGCTCCGAGGCACATGGCCCAGCGTGGGGCGGGCGTCGTCCAGAGGGCGGGCAGAATCCCGACGCGATTTGAATTTGAGAGATAGTGGATGGTGGCGGCCATGGGCCGGGTGGCCGCATTGATGACCACGAGTCCAACGGCGGCAAAGGTGACGAAGTCGCGGCCACCGCCGCTGGCCGCGAACCCCTCGGCACCGTAGGCCCGACTCATCAGCAGGATGGGCGCAAGGAACAGGAAGGTTGTGACCATGCGAGCAGCCCACACGATGCGAAAGCGATTATGTTCGCGCCACATCTGGGCGGACGCGGCCAGCACTACGGCGGCTACGCGACCAACGCGCTGAACCTCAGAAGGCTTCAAGATGCCCTCGCTGGCGGGCGTCGCGGTCGAATCGTCTGAACAGCCACATCCCGCAGACACCGAAGACGAGCCCAAGACCAAGCAGCGCCGCGACCGACGTCCACGCGGCCGCGGCGTCGTTGAATACGAGCGTCGCCCGGAGCCCGCGAATCATCCAGGTCGGAGGAAGCAGATTGCCGACTACCTGGGCCCAGTCAGGAAGCACGGTTGTCGGGTAGGCCGGGCCCGCCAGGATTCCCATACCCATCAGGAGCGCCTGCACCAGCATCATTCCGGCTCGCGCCCGCAGGACGACGGCGGCCCAGATGAGACCGAAGGACCCGACGGCGAAGGTCGAGGCGACAAGGACGGCGGTCAACGGCAATAGATCAAGGCTGACCGGGAACCTGAGGATGGCCCAGGCAACGGCGAAGGCGATTACGGTCCGTGCCATGCCAACTAACATTCCAGAGGTACCCAAGCCTGCGACCCGAGCCAGCAAGCTGGTCGGAGTCAACCAGATCGAGCCCAGCGTGCCTGAAAGGCGCTGAGCCTCGAGGACGAATCCAACGTTCGCTCCGGTCTGCGTCGACCAGATCATGGCCGTCGCCCCGATCGCGACGTAGGCCATGTAGTTGTCGGTACCGGCAAGATCAACGAAGGTCTCAATGTGCCTGGCACCGGGCCCAACCAGCGCAACCGCCGCGAGCGCCATGGGAAGCACGGCAAAGGTCGCCAGCCAGGCGCTGCTGACCAGGAAGAACGGCTCGCGCTGCTTCATCCGCCAGCTCAAGCTGGTTAGTTGCAGCATTGCGGCCGCGTTCGCCCAAGCGAGGCTCACGCCCAACCTAGACCGGGGCAAACGGTCCCCCAAGGCGGCTGCCGGTCAGCTCGATGTAGGCATCTTCCAAAGTGGCTTCGCGCAAGCGCGACTGGACGATCTCCGCGCCCGCCGCCGTCGCACGTTCCGTAATGTCCTCGGCCGATCGCCAGCCGTCGGGCGCTCGCACCGCGACCTGAACGGCCCCGTCACTCTCGACTTCCCCCCACCAAAGGGCGGCCTCGCCAATCGTGGTGCGCGCCGCGGACGTATTGCCGCGCAGCATCAATTCCAGGCGCGGCTCCACGCCGGCGCGGCTGATGAGGTCCGCGGGTCGATCTTCCGCAATGAGGCGGCCTCTATCGATGATCCCAACGCGATCGCATACCTCGTCAGCTTCGTGCATGTTGTGGGTCGTCAGGAGGATTGCCTTCCCCTCCCGACGGAGTTCATCGACGAATCCGCGCGTCGCGCGCGCCGCGGCGGGGTCGAGGGCAGCCG
Organism: Chloroflexota bacterium; assembly: GCA_026707585.1. GTDB lineage: Bacteria > Chloroflexota > UBA11872 > UBA11872 > UBA11872 > UBA11872. The sequence continues at coordinate 71,673 of JAPOWQ010000023.1, forward strand.
TCGGCTCGTCTAGGAGCAGCACCGGCGGGTCGTGCATCAGGGTTCGAGCGAGATTGAGTCGTTGCTTCATGCCCGTGCTGTACGACTCCACCAGTTCATCCGTCCGATCGGCGAGCCCCAGCCGTTCCATGAGTTCATCCGTGCGACGGCGAATCGCACTGCCGTCCATGAACACGAGACGCCCGAACATCTGCAGGTTCTCGCGGCCGGTGAGCCGCCAGAACACTCCGCGCTCGCCGGCAAACATCACGCCGATGCGCGTGCGCACCTCGGTGCCGTCGCGAACAGTGTCGTGCCCGCAAATGCGGGCGCTGCCGGAGGTCGGTTCGAGCAGCGTCGAGAGCATGCGAGCCATGGTCGTCTTGCCCGCGCCGTTGGGGCCCAGCAGGCCGTAAACCTCGCCGGCCTCGACCGAGAGCGACACGTCGTCGACGGCGACGATGAGTTCGTCTGGTGCTTCCGTCGGGCGCCGACGCAGTAAATCCCAGGGTCTGCGCGGCGGCCGCCGCCGCTCGAAGTGCTTGGTGAGCTCGACCGTCTCAATCAGAGGCATGTCAGCTCGGGCAGGCACCCAACACAGAACGGAGACGCCGGCCTCCGGCCGCGCCCAGCCACGGGACTGAGAATGTGCAAATCCTCCGCTGTCCGACTATCGAGAGCTTCGACTTCGGGCCTCCAGGCTGGTGGGCCGGGTGGGTCTCGAACCCACGACCTTCGGATTAAAAGTCCTTTGTGGCGGGGATTCTTGAGCGTCGTTAGGCACCTGTCAACGCCCGTTACTTCCGTTAGTCCGCAACTCCGAATACCTCCCAGAATCAGCCAGCACGACCAACATTCGGCCCGAATGTTGGCAAAATGTTGGCAGCCCGTAGGTGTCGTTCTGGAACCGACTCAGTCGTGCCTGGCGGTCGTTGATGCCCCCCTTTCAGCAAATTGTATGGCCCCGGCGATGAAACACGTCGGGACGGTCCTGAGCTCAATAGAGGCTCGCAGGGTGCCCCGTCGCGGTGGCCTAGCAGAGCACGCCGAGTGCACAGTGAGTCGCTCGCGGCGTCGATGCTGCCGGAGGTCGTCTCGCCGCAGACGGGAGCAGGCGCCGCTTGAGGCTACGCGCGTCCTAATCGCTATGCCGCATCGCACGGCCACCGCCACTAAAGTCGTGGCGCTGCGCGACGGATCGAGGCACTGACGCGGGAGGAGCGTTGCGTTGGTGCGAGCCGGACCGCAGTCGGCTTGGCGTGGCGGCGCGTCCGGCTAATCACTGCTTCTGGCGTATAGTTCGACCTTGGTTCCGGGGTGCAAAGCGAAGCATGCGAGTACTTGTCGGCTTAGTTGTCGCCGCGGCCTTTGCCCTGCTCGCGGCGTGCGATGGCCGGCCGACTTCCACCGCCCCGGCGCGTTCGGCGCCCGCAACCTCCCCCACGGCGGACGCGACCTCCATGCCTTCAACCGCGTTGCTTAAGCGACAGTGCGCCAACGGCACAGCCGTGCCCGATCCCCAGCAGAACCCCGGTCTGGTCCACGACTGCGCCGTGCTATTGGCTCTCCGCGAGACGCTGGCCGGCACGGCGCCACTGAATTGGAGTTCGGACCGCTCCATCTTTGCTTGGTGGGGCGTGCGCTTTGGTGGATTCTGGCCCGCTGCTCCAACAGACCGTGTGACCCGGCTGAATCTGTCCGACCTTCGCTTGACGGGAACGATTCCAGCCCAGGTGTCCGAACTGACCGAGCTGCGGGTCCTCTACCTATCAACCAATCAGCTGAAAGGCGGGATTCCGCCGGAACTCGGCGAACTCGCCAACCTGGCGGAACTCATTCTCGCGGAGAATCGGTTGATTGGACCAGTCCCGCCGGAGCTCGGCTTACTGACCAATCTCGAAATCCTTGACCTTCGTCACAACCAACTCGTGGACGCTATCCCCCGGGAGCTGGGCGAGCTCACGCGTTTGTACTGGCTCTCTCTGTGGGGGAACCAGTTGAGGGGACGCATTCCAGCGCAGTTCGGTGCGCTCACAGAATTGCAGTGGCTATCCCTCGGAAATAATCGGTTGACGGGTGCGATCCCGTCGACTCTAGAGTCGCTGACTCGGCTCGAGGGACTGTTCCTTGATGACAATCAGCTAACGGGTGAGATTCCCTCGTGGCTTGGCACGCTCGACAACCTCACGCAGTTGGAACTTCAAGGCAACAAGCTGACGGGTGGGATTCCCCTGGAACTGGGTGAGCTGAGCAGCCTCGCGAGGGTGTCCTTGGCGGACAACCAGTTGACCGGTGGGATCCCGCCCGCTCTTGGTGCGCTTTCCAACCTCACAGACTTGAATCTTGAAGGCAACCAGTTGACCGGTAGCATTCCACCGGAACTGGGTGCGCTGAGTAGCCTCGAATGGATGTCCTTGGAGAACAACCAACTGAAGGGTGAGATTCCGCCAAATCTCGGCATGCTCGCCGACCTGACGGTGTTGGATCTGAGCGGCAACCAGTTAACCGGCGCGATCTCGTCACAACTGGGCGAACTCGCCAGCCTGGAGTTCCTAGACCTGCAAGGAAATCAGTTAACGGGCAGCTTACCGCCCGAGTTTGGCGCGCTGACTGAATTGGAAGACCTCTACATGAACGATAACCGGTTGTCCGGCGAAATCCCGTCACAGCTAGGTCAGCTTGCCAATCTGGAGCACCTAGACTTGGAAGGCAACCAGTTGACGGGGTCGATTCCGTCCGAAGTCGGCAGACTGACCAAGCTAGCTATGCTCGACCTTGAGGGCAACCGATTGACCGGTGGGATTCCACCGGAGCTGGGTGCGCTGCCCAATCTGTTCTGGATCTCCTTAGCCAATAATCAATTCGCAGACAGCATTCCGTCATCTCTGAGCGTGCTAACGAAACTGCAGGTGCTTGACCTCAGCAATAACCAGTTGACCGGCCCTATCCCACCGCAGTTGGGCGAGCTCGCCCAGCTGGAGCACCTAGACTTGGCACGTAATCAGTTGACCGGGGGCCTTCCTTCGGAACTCGCCGCGCTTACGAAGCTCAAGTACCTGTACCTCGAAGGTAACCAGTTGACGGGTGCAGTTCCCCCGGAATTGGGTACGCTTCCTAGTCTGAAAACGCTCGACCTCACGGGCAACCGGTTGACCGGAACCCTTCCATCAAGACTCGACCGGCGCCTATGGCTCAAGCACGATCCAAACCGCCGAATCGGCTAACGAGAACTCTCCTGTCCACGTTTGACCGACGTTTCCCTTTGGAAGAATGGGACTTCGGAGACGATCAAATGCCGGGGTCCGTTCCCCTAGGTAACACCTCCCGGCCCTCATCGATGATGCACAAAGGATCATGCCACACGAGGCGTCGTCGGCCAATCAGGGCCGCACGCCGCTACTCACCAACAAAGAGCCAAGCGATGGTTGGCAAGCTGCCAGCGAAGGCCTAGACACTGGAAGCCACTCATAGCGAGGCTGAGCGGGTGTGCGACATTATTGAACAAGCTTGGACAGGGTCAGACGAGCCAAGTGGACTGCGGTACGACTGTGTTGACGGCGCCTTTAAGTAATTGAGAATATCACGGTCGAGGTCGTTGGATACGCTGATATCGTGGTTGACTCTGAAGGGAGCGAGTGGCACTTGATGCCAAATAAGGAATGTGATTGCGAAACTTAGCTATCTAAAGTAGATTGAATGTCCTGGGTTTCGGTCAGGACATTTTTCGAATACTTGACTATTGTGCGAGAAGTGCTAAGATTTGGAAGTCGGACAAAAGGCAGGAGACTACAAATGGAAGATGCGCGTACGATAGGTGATGTGCTTGAAGTTGTGGCTGTCATTGGGGTTTTTATCGTGGTGACAGCCGGGATTTCGGCTCTTGTTGTTTTTCGATCAAGACGACGACGGATGTTCAATAGATTCCCAGGTTCAGGGGATATGTAAGTTGATATGTAAAGTTCCCGCGGAGTTGGGTACACTCCCCAGTCTGAAGACGCTCGACCTTACGGGCAACCGGCTGACCGGAACCCTTCCATCGACACTCGACCGGCGCATTTGGCTCAAACTTGATCCGAACCGCCGGATCGGCTGACGCGAACCCGCCCATCAACGCGCGACTGGCTGTGCAGTCGCGAAGCATCTGACCTCGGGGATGCCGTCTGCCAGGTGCCGTCTCCTGTATGTAGAGACTCTAAACCCCATCGGCAACGCGCGAGCGGTCGCAGGCGGACGTGTCCGAGTCTTTTTCGTCACCGAACCAGGACACCCTTTCAGTGCGGTGGACGCGCTCCAGCCACGGCAAACTAAGCACCGTCCACTTCACAGTCGTCGGCGGTATAGTTTGGATTTGGTCGGTGCAGTTCCAACCTGACGGTGCGAATTCCACTCGTTGGCGTACTGTGCGCGGCGGTCATGGTGCTGGCTGCCTGCGACGCTGAATTTCCTGACAACCCTCCCGCTCAAGCATCCCCCGCTCCGAGGGTGACTTCCCCGTCTCACCTGCCAAAGGGAGCAGATGCGGCGGCTTCGTCGCCAAGCCCCGTGACTACAGTTGCTTCGGCCGCATCTCCCAGGCCAGCGGTTACACAGCCGGCGGAGGCGCCCCCCGCGTCACGGGCCAGTCCCAGTCCGTTCCCAGAGTCGCTTCGACGACTCTGCGCCAACGGCGTAGCCGTCCCTGATCCGCAAGACAATCCCGGGTTGGTCGAGGACTGCGCCATTCTGTTGTCTGTTCGTGATCAGCTTGCTGGTACCGCTCCGCTCAATTGGAGCGCCGATCGAGCCATCGCCAGTTGGTGGGGCGTGCAGATCGTTGTCTTTACATCGCCCCGGGCGGATGTGCGGGTGAGAGGGATCTACCTGAAGTCAACCCAACTGACCGGGAGCCTCCCGCCTGCGCTCGGTGCGCTGTCCGATCTGGAGGTCTTGGATGTTGCTGGCAACCAACTGACTGGCAGGATTCCGCCCGAATTGGGCGCCCTTTCCAAGCTGCAAGGTCTGCTTCTCTGGGACAACCAACTTACGGGCGAGATTCCCCGGGAACTCAGCGCCCTCACCGAGCTTCGGCAGCTATTCCTCGCAAGAAATCAGCTCGCAGGGCCTATCCCGCCCGAATTGGGCGACCTTGCAAACCTTGAGGATCTATTGCTCGGGGACAATCAATTAACCGGTGGCATTCCAACTGAACTGGGAGCGCTCGCCCGGCTGACGTTTCTGTACCTCGGAGGCAATCGGCTGTCGGGCAGTATTCCGCCGGAGCTCGGGACGCTCGCCGACCTGACGGTCTTGGATCTCGGCGACAATCAACTCGTGGGCGGGATTCCTGCGGAGGTTGGGACGCTCACCCGCCTGCAGATCCTGGACCTCCGGAACAATCAGTTGGACGGGAAGATTCCGCCGTGGCTAGGAAACCTGACCAGGTTAGAGGAATTGGATCTTGCCTATAACCAGTTCACGGGCGGCATTCCACCGGAGCTGGCTCAGCTCACCGAGCTTCAGGCGTTGGACCTTGAGGGGAACCAGTTGACTGGCAACGTTCCTGCCGGGCTAGCCGACTTGCCAAACTTGCAGACACTGAGTCTCCGTGGCAACCAACTGTCGGGCGCTGCAACCATGAGAAAGAACGCGCGGTTCTACCTCGAGCACGTCCAACGCGCGACTTGACGCTGTGGTCGCCCTCGGCCACAAGCCTTCGGTCGACTCACGCATGAACGCCTGCAAACGAGCAGTGAGATCTCGCATGGTTGTCGCGGCAATCGCACTCCTGGCCGTGCTGGGGGCTTGCGACGTTGAGCCATCCAGTGCCGAGGCTCCTGCTCGAACAGAGCCGCCGCAGCCGCCAGCGGCACTTAAGCGAACCCCGGCTGACCGCTGCGCCGACGGCGTGGCCGTTCCGGACCCGGGTGCGAACCCCGGCCTGGTCCAGGACTGCGCCGTCCTCTTGGCCGTCCGCGACACGCTGGCCGGCACGGCCCCCTTGAATTGGCGTGCCGACCGCGCCATTTTCGGCTGGTGGGGCGTTCGTCTCGGCGGCCCTGACGTACCGGCAAACCGAGTAGGCCGCTTGTTCCTCAGTTCGCTCAACTTGACCGGGACCATACCACCGGAGTTAGCGACGCTTACGCAGCTGACTGGCCTCGATCTGTCGGAGAATCAGATGTCGGGCAGCATCCCGTCCGAGCTAGGCGCGCTGACAAACCTTGAAGAATTGAATATCCGGGGCAACGAGCTGACCGGCTCAATTCCTCGAGAGTTAGCGTCCTTGATCAGCCTGCGGTACTTGAACCTCGGGGCCAATCAATTGGCCGGGTCGATCCCGCCGGAACTTGCCAAGCTGAAGGAACTGCGGTTTCTCTATCTCGATAGCAACCAGCTAACTAGCGAGATCCCGGCAGAGTTTAGCGCGCTGGCGAAACTACAGGAGCTGGATCTCACGGACAACCAGCTGTCAAGTCCGATTCCAGGAGAACTGGGATCCCTGACCAAGCTACGAAGTCTGTTTCTCGAAAACAACCAATTGACTGGGCCGCTTCCGCCGGAACTGGGCAATCTGAGTGCGCTGGAACACCTCGTTCTCAGCAGGAATCAGATGGCCGGCGAAATCCCATCGTGGCTTGGCTCGCTGTCGAATCTTGCGAGCTTGGATCTCGAAGGCAACAAACTGACAGGTGAAATTCCTGTGGCACTTCGCGAGCTTTCGAAGCTTCGGTGGCTATCACTTGCGGACAACCGTTTGAGGGGTGCAATCCCACCTGCGGCGCGAGCGCTCACGCGTTTGGAAGTGCTGGATCTCAGTGGCAACCAGTTGACCGGCGAAATCCCCGCGTGGCTAGGTGAGTTAACTCAGATGGAGTGGCTCTCACTTGCCGACAACCAGCTCGGTGGCGTCCTCCCCTTGGAGATCAGTTCGCTGGCCAACCTGGAGGAGCTGGACATCGAAGGCAACCAGTTAACGGGTGTCATTCCGTCGTGGATCGGCAAGCTGGTCAGCCTGCGGAAGCTGGACCTTCAGGACAACTATCTGAAGGGCGAGATACCTGCGGAGATTCGCAATCTTGCGCGCCTTCGGTGGCTGTCGCTCGCGGGGAACCAATTGACCGGTGTGATCCCGCCCGAGCTTCGTGGCCTTGCCGAGTTGGAGGTGCTGCACCTTCGCAGCAACCAGTTGACCGGCGGAATCCCAGCTTGGATCGGCGAATTCACCAAGCTGGAGTGGCTCTCCCTTTCGGAAAATCAGCTGAGTGGGGAGATCCCGGCGGAGCTCGGCGACCTTGCGAATCTGGAGGTGCTCTCGGTCGAGAGCAACCAGCTAGCGGGTGAGATTCCACCTGAGCTGGGTGCGCTTGCGAGCCTTGAGACACTGGAACTAGGCAGCAACCAGCTGGCGGGTCGGATTCCACCCCAATTGAGTGCGCTCACAAGCTTGGACACGCTGGACCTGGGCACCAACCAATTGGTGGGGGCGATTCCATCCGAGTTGGGCGCGATCGCAAGTCTCCGGTGGGTGAGCCTCAAGGAAAACCAACTGACGGGCGGCATTCCGCTGGAACTCAGCAACTTGACCAACCTGGAGGTGCTGCACCTGAGAAACAACCAGATCACAGGGTCTATTCCACCTGGATTTCGCACCCTGGTAAATCTGGAGTGGCTGAGTCTGCGAGACAATCGAGTGGCGGGCACGATCCCGCGCGAATTGAGCGCGCTCACCAGCTTGGAAACCCTGCATCTGGACGGTAACCAACTTTCAGGCGAGATCCCGCCGGAGCTTCGCGCGCTCACCCAGCTGACCGACCTCAATCTCAGTGAAAACCAACTCACGGGCGAGATCCCGAGATGGCTGGGTCAGTTGGTGCATCTAGAGTCACTGTCGCTTTCGTATAACCAACTCACAGGCCAGATTCCACCCGAACTGGGCGCGCTTGCTGAGTTGACGAACCTCTACCTCGGTGACAATCAGTTGACGGGTGAGATTCCACCCGAGTTGGGAAGGCTCGTCAGCCTGGAAGTGCTCAACCTCTGGGGCAGTCAGTTGAGCGGCAACATTCCGACTTGGCTGGGCGAACTCACGAATCTGAAGGAGTTGACCTTATCATTCAACAACTTGAGCGGCCCGATTCCTCCTGAACTCGGGATGCTTGCCAACCTGGAGATTCTCGATCTTGGCGACAATCGGTTGACGGGCGGGATCCCCTCGGAGTTAGGCCAACTCGCGTACTTGAAGGAGCTGGATCTCTCCTACAACCAATTGAGCGGGGTAATTCCAGCCGAGTTGAAGGCGCTCTCTAGTCTTGAGAGCGTGGACCTACGGGGCAATCAGCTTGAGGGGTCGATCAGCGGATACTTATCGAAGTAGAGTCCCGAGCCCTGATGTCGCCGGATCGGGCAATCGCTTTCCTGGGCTATCGCCTGGACGGAACCAGCACTTCTCCATTACTGGAGTCCACGCGCCACGCGCGGCGTAGAAGGCTTTGGCCAGTCTTGCGGCCTCTGCCTGCGCCAAGCCGGACCGGAGTTACGCGACGCCGGGTGAGCGGTGACCAGCCTATCTGGTTCTTTCAAGACGAAGGTCACCGCTCTGCGGGGCCGCGATTCCCGATCGTCCGCGTCGTCGCCCAGCTCGCGGCGCAACCTGCCCACGACGGTGCGCGTGGACCACACGTCGTCGCCGCCCTTCCTGCCCCAGACCCGCCTCCCCAGATGCTTGTGGGTCAGGACCCGCCCGGCGTCTGCCGCAAGCTCGGCCAGCAGTGGCACCCGGCGTCCCCCCAGCGTCGACCGACGCCGGGCGAAGGCAACGGCCAGGTCGCCGTGCACGTAAGATTCCAACGGCTCGGACACTTCACGCCGGCGCAGGGCCGCCCGAATCCGCGCCGCAAGCTCAGCTGGCGAGAAGGGCTTGACCACGTAGTCCGCGGCCCCATGATCGAAGGCCCTAGCGATGAACTCCTCCCTTTCCGTAAGCGGAGACGGGTAGGACCAGCACGTCCGCCACTTCAAGGATGTCCTCCATCAGTTTCACGCCGTCGGCGTGGAGCAGCATCAGGGCCACGAGCACGCCGCACAGCCAGCCGACGAACTCCGACTCAACATTCTCAATCGGTTGGCATGTGGACGGCCTTCGGCGACGAGTAGCCGTGCATGGTCTACGACTCGGACTCGTACACAGTTACTTTCTGATCGAGATCTCCAGGTAGCCACCGGGGCGACCTGTTATAGATTTGGGCCAAAACTCGTGTCCGTGGCCAAAGCGATCCGGCCAGGCACAACGCGATGGCCAGCAAGAGGGCTATGAGCCCAAACAGCCCACAAAACACCAATCCGCTGAGCCTGAGTTCGCGGGCCGATGTCGGGAAGTAGCGAATGCGCTTCTCTGTCGAAGCGGGCAACTCTAGCCATTCGCGGCCAGGTTCATCGGATTTGAGGCTCCACGCGACTGTCCGCAAGACGTAATACGACCCATAGATCCCAATCGAAGCCCACAGGATCCCAGCCAGCAGAATCTGCTGCACAAGTGTGATCCAAGATAGGCAGCCTGGTCCGAGGCTTGCCAGAAACGATTGACCGACTGTAAAGACAATCTGACCTAGAAAAGCACCGACGGCCACGGCAAGCGACACCGACACAAAGACGGCAAGACCTACCCCAAGATTCCGTAGCCGATGCTTCCACATGGTTGCCCCTTCTTCGCGCCTTGGACTCGCTATGCGCGTTTGCTCACGGACATGCCACCGGCGTGATCAGGATGGTCCAGTCCGTGTGAGGATCAACGCTCAGACTCACTTGTCCCGCTGGGATACCGAAATAGTCCGAGTCCTGGTAGCCGGGGCCCACGTGGACAATCTCGTACGCGCCTCCCGACCAGCTGCCGCCGCCCCGGGAATGGTCCAAATTCACGCTCACCTGGCCCGCCTCGTCCGGCGTGGGGCGGATCACTTCGAAGATCCACAGCCCGGTCTCCATCTCGATCACAATCTCCTCGCCTGCCGCGCCGTTGACAGTCCATAGCTCCTTGACCTCGGACGTGACCTCGTGCTCGGTCTCGCCAAGGCTGGGGTTCATGAACCAGTACACGGCATAGGTCGCGCCGAACGCGTTCCAGACTTGGGCGGCCGCGATCAGAACTGCGGCCACCGCCACCGCCGTCAGGGCAATCCGCGTGCTTCGTTCTTGCATGGCTACGTGATCTCGTTCGGGCACCAGCGCCGCAAGATGTCAATCGACCACGCCCCGTCGCCCCTGACTTCGAGCCGCAGGGGGCCGCCGGGGAAGGTGCCGTCGTACTCACGAGCTTTCGGCCATTCGTCTGGATCCACAATCGTGAGCACATTCATGAAGCTCGTCCAGCTGGCGCCCGCCGCCGAGTTGTAGCTCGTGATCGCGACTGGGGCCTCGTCTGAAGCCCCGAGGAACTCATAGACGCCCGGCCGCAGCGAGAAGTTCTTGGTCTCGCCGGCCTCGCCCTTGAGGTGGATGACGGTTTCCGCGACCACCGGCTCGGCCTGAACCTCAACATCACGCTCGACCGTGTGGCGCGTGGTCGCGAACGTGGCCACGCTCATGGCCACTCCGACGGAGTTCACGATCTGCGTCAGCGCGATCAGGACCAGGGCCCCCGCTATGAACGCGAGCGAGATGCGCGTGCCTCGGGTCAGCATGGTTCGACTCCTTATATTTGCCTCGGCTCATACAGTCGGTTACCCCAAGAATACGACCCACCTAGGCTTCGGCCATGCCCTCCACGAGATCTGTGACTCTCTCAGCTTCGTGGTCGTGATAGTAGGAGTCATGGTGTCTCGCTTAGGCAGTTAGTGGGCTTTCGCGACGACGAGCCACTGGTCCACGGCGTAGCGTCGCGGTGTCTGCGCTGGGATATTTAGCCCTCAAGCAATTCGAAGACTTGGACCAACTCCAGGCACAAGGCGGTGCCATCCACTTCACCCACGAACAGCGCATGCGAGGCAGCGTCCTGGAGTACTTCTGGCGCACCGCCTCGTAGTCGAGGGATCGGGCGAGTCGTACTTGGCGATCCATGTGACGGCAAGGCCTCCGCGGCGAGAGTTCGCGGAGATCACAATTGGGAGCGCGCTATTGGGAGCCAGGACGTTAGGCCTGACTGGCGGGGCCAGGGGCTGAAATTATTGAGTGTCCTAGCTTCCCGGTGGCATGCGGCACGCAGGTCTGGTCAACCAGGCCCCAGCGCGGCTGAGGGACGAGGGCCAATGGCGGACCGATGTCGCAGTCGAATGTTGGGCGACGGCGCGAGGAACGCAGCTTCGCTTGACCCTGTGCAGTGGCGGCTACCTCGTGGCCAAGTGTGAGACACCGCGTCGGTGGTCAGTTGACCCTTGACGGGATAGTGGTGCAGAATTTAGCATGTTTCACATGATGCGAAACAGCTATATATCTGAAACACAACTGGTGGGCACAGCCGTGCGGGCGATAGGCACTCGCCTGCCGCCACGGTGGCTCCTCCTCGACGCTGACCGCGAGCAGAAAGTCGCTGAGCGGTCCTCGCCGGACGCCATCTGGGAGATCCGGGATCCCGACGGACGCTCATCCGACATCATCGTGGAGGCCAAGTCAAACCCAGTGGAACCCAGACTTGTCGGACGTATGGCATCCGAGTTGAAGGCGCAGTCAGCCTCAAGGTATGAGCAGGCTGGCATGCCCCCCGTCTACATGCTGGTCTCGACCTACCTGAGCCCCCGGACAAGGGAGCGACTGGTGGAAGCCGGGATGAGCTACGCCGACACAACCGGCAACATCAGGTTTACCGTTGACCGTCCCGCGGTGTTCATTGAGACGCAGGGGGCCGACAAGAACCCCTTTCGAGAAAAACGCCCGCTCCACTCGCTCAAGGGCGGGCGCGCCGCGCGCGTCGCCAGGGGGCTCTTGGACTACCGGCCGCCCTTCGGCACTCGCGAACTGGCGGCTGAAATCGCAAGCTCCGCTGCCATGGTCTCGCGGGTATGCCGCCTGCTCGAGCCGGACGAGATCGTCACCAAGGCGAGCCCACGAGGAGGCATCGTCGCGGTCGACTGGGAGGCGCTGGTCCGTCGGTGGGCCGTCGACTATGACTTTGCATCCTCCAATGCCCTCACGACTTGGCTTGAACCGAGAGGACCACAGGCGCTGTTCGCCCGACTTCGCGACGCGGAATTCCGATACACCGTCACCGGATCCTTTGCCGCGTATCGTTTCGCGCCTATCGCCGAACCGCGCCTGGCCACGTTCTACGCCAACGTCCCTGAGACCGCCGCCGAGTCACTGGGACTGCGCCCGGCCGAGACGGGAGGCAATGTGCTCATTGTGCGCCCATTCGACCCTGTGGTATTCGAGCGCGCTTCTTTCGACGACGACATTGCCTACGCCCGTGTCACCCAGGTCCTTCTGGACCTCGCGACAGGGCCGGGGCGAGGACCGGCGGAGGCGGCAGCCCTCCTGGCGTGGATGCGGGACAACGAGGACCAATGGAGACTATCGACGACCGGGACTACGTAGACGCACGGGAGACGCTACTCGACGCCGTCGAGGCTCTGGGGCCTCACCGCGATGCGGTGATCCTGGTGGGTGCCCAGGCGATATACCTGCACACGGCGGGTGATAGCACCAGCTTCGCGATTCCCCCATTCACCTTCGATGCAGACATCGCGCTTGATCCCGAGGTGCTGGGTGACAGTCCGCCAGTCGTCGACGCCATGCGCGCTGCGGGATTCCAGCTGACGGAACAGCCGGGTCTGTACACGAGGGGCGTCCGGTCGCAGGTTGACCTGCTGGTGCCACAGGCCGTCGGTGGTCCCGGCCGTCGAGCGGCTCGGCTCGGCGTACATGGCAATCGGGCGGCCATGAAAGTCCACGGGCTCGAGGGCGCGCTCGTCAGCCATTCTCAAATGACGGTGACCTCGCTGGTCCCGGATGCCGACCGCGCTTGCATCCTGAAGGTGGCGGGGCCGGCCGCGCTGCTTGTTGCGAAATTGCACAAGATCGGGGAACGCATTGAAGATCGTGATGCGCGTCGCCAGGGCCCGCTCCCCAAAGACGCCTTCGACATCTATCGGCTTCTGCGAGCGATTAAACCGGCCGAGATGGCGTCCGAGTTCAGCCTCCTTCTGTCGTATAGGGTGTCAAGTCGCGTGACCTCTGAAGCGCTGTCGATGTTTCAGCGCCTATTTCGTACGCCCTCTGGCATGGGCACCGAACTCGTGGTGAGGGCCGTTCGCGGTCTTGAGAATCCAGACTTCATCTCAGCCTCGAGCGTTGCGCTCAGCGAGGATCTCCTAGAGGCAACAGCACAGTAGCCCGTATCCCTGGGCCTATTGGCGCAACGACGTTCTCGTTCGGCCGCGCCGGAGACACTCCCGGCCGACAATCGACAACAGAGTCTAGATCGTCGTCAAACACCACTCGCGGGTCGCGCGCAGAAACTCCTGATTCCGCCTTGCGACTGCCCAATAGGTCAAGTCAGCAACGCGCGGGGATCACGTCAGTGTCACGCCACGGACCTGGGTGATTCCGACACCGCGAGAGAAGGGAACGCTCAAAGCGACGATCTCGCCGGTCATGGGCGATGATTCAGTCGCCGCAACCATCCGCTGGCACCTGCGGCGCATCGAAGCCCACCCATCCCAACCGACACGTCTGGAGTCCGGTCGCGAACGCCCGCGCTAGAGGAATGAACACCGCTGAAGGTGCGTGACTACCGCGCTGGGGATGGTCGTGAGCCTTGCGCCGCACGAGTCGTGGCCGGGCGATGCCAAGCGCCAACTGATCGGCACGCAACGGTCAGGGGACGTGACGATCGAGCTCGATCTGCGGGCTTTGTTCGTCGTGGATCCGCCGTCCTGACCCACCAGTCCAGCGATCCCTGCGGCGACCAGCGTCGGCCGTCAGCTCGCCACCGAATCTCGGAGATCGGAACTTCCCCAGGTTCCCAGCAGCCCTTCGTCAGCTATATCAGTGAGGCACTGATGACCAGAAGCTTCTAATTGGCGCTCAGCCGCTCTGGTCGGCCGAGACCTGTCAGTCAAGTAGTCGATTGGTGGACGTTTGTCATTGCGCCACTCGTAGATCGCACTCGTGCACGCCGGTCCAATCCGGCACACACGAGTGAACGCCGGCCAGCACACGTCGTGAACGGCGAGTGCCGCGTACTGCAGGCGTTTGGTGGCTGGCTCTCCAGGCAGGCTTTGGAGCCGGCCATCCCTTGGCGTCGCGACGACTGGAGCGGCCGCCGACGCACGAACTGAAGCCGATATAGGCGAACGATCAGCAGCGATTTCTGGACGCGTGCGCTCCAGCTCGCCCTTGAGTCTGCGTGACTTGGCCATCCTGAGCGTGCTGCTCCATACCGGCCTGCACGACTCCGAGTTCCTACACCTGCGCGTGACGGATCTCGACCGGGCCTCGGGCGATGTGCTCCTGCGCGAAGGCAACAGCGCCGACGTCCGCACAGTGGTGCCATGCCAGCGCGCAGTCGACGCACGATCGATACCTGCTGTTCGCGCGCCCGGTGCCGTACGACCTTGACCTGGACGCACGTCGGGTGTTCTCAACGTGCTCGCGCCAACCGTTTGGGTGCTTCACGCTCCGGCGCATGCTGAATCGGCTACCGCGCGCACGGACCTAGCGAACATTGAACCGCATCGCTGTTGTCACACCCTTGGGTGACCCCACCTCCGAGCCGGCGGCGACGTCCTGACGTTTCAGCGGATCCTGAGCCACGCGAAGGTGATTATCGTGAAGCAATCCCTCCATCTAGCCTCGCCTGATGTTGTGAGTGGTCACCGGGGCGCACTCGCCCCTAGAACGGCTGCGGAACGAGTGGACACTTCGCCGGGCGACGCGCATTGGGCGGCGCGCCGCGAGCGTGCGAAATCTGGCAGTCAACGTCGGGCGGTTCGTACGGCGCATGGAAAACGGCGATCCCATTGAAGTCGCCACATCGATCGCCGACCCGGAACGATCACCGTCTGTCTTTGGAATCTGGTGCTAACAGGGTCGGCTGACTCACCGGCGTGAAGGCCGTCGAGATTACGGATTCCTGTGTTC
Source organism: Chloroflexota bacterium (assembly GCA_026707585.1). Lineage (GTDB taxonomy): Bacteria > Chloroflexota > UBA11872 > UBA11872 > UBA11872 > UBA11872. The sequence goes on from JAPOWQ010000023.1 coordinate 86,700, forward strand.
CCCGCGAGCCGCCACGGCCTGATCGTGGGTGCCGTGGCTACTTCATCGGGTGTCGGGCTGCGTGGATCCGTCCAACCGTGTCGCCGATCGCTGACGGAGTCGACGCACCGAGTGGACACCTGTCTGAAATCGCAATCGTTCCGCGCGGCTGTGTCGTGTCCCACTGGCAAGCTCCCCGTCGTGCTTCCATTCTCCGCGCGACGCCAGCTCAACAACCCGCATGGCCGCATGCTCGCGCTGCAGGAGTTCGTGCTGCACGCCGGTGATGTCTCGCTTCCCGCCCTTTCTCCCCGCGAGGGCCGGTTGCTCGAGGTCGCCGCGAGCAGCAAATCTAATGCGTCCATCGGCACCGAGGCGGGGATGCGGTGCTCGCCTCGCGCAAGCGTCGAACAACGAATGGTGGGCGAGGCGGTGGCTGGCCAACGGTATGCACCACGCAGGCTGAGGACCTGCACCCGCCGGAGGGCGCCGAATAGAGGGAGGGCGTAGGAATACCCATATAGTCAGGCGACGCGAACGTACTCGTTTTGTCGGAACATTACGCGTATGACGTAGTCGCCCAGGTTTGCTGTGCCGCGGAATGTCGCGTTTGCGAGACGACGGTGGCGGTCGGCGAGGCGATGGGGCCAGCGATGTAGGGAGCGACGCCGGATGCGTCGCTTCGCCGTGCCCCGCGAGACCAACATGCGTCGTTGCTGGCGCCTGGCATACATCGGCAATCAGCAAAGACGTCATCGACTCGGCCACGGGCGACGTGCTCGATTTCCCGCCGCCGGCCGACGACGTGCCGGAGCTCGTGCTCAAACTCAATCAGTGGATGAACTGTCCACACGACGTGCATCCCCTGATCGCCATTGCCATCGCGCCAGTTCAGTTGGTGCCTATGCATCCGTTCCGCGATGGCACCGTCCTCACGTGGCGGCTGCCGTCGATGCCGTACCGCTACAGGGCCAGCTACGGCTTTTCGCGGCTCGTTACGATCAGTGGGGCGACAACCGGAACGGTCCGCCTGTTTTGCCACGCCGTCCAGCGCGTGTGGCGGATGCGGATGGAAATCTCCCCGTGGATGGAGCTCGTCGCACGCGGGTTGTCAACGCAACTCGCCGAGGTGAGACAGCGTGGAGGGAACGCCACGCGATTGGATGTGTGCGCGCTGCACGCTGCAACAGGTTCTCCGGGTGCTCGTCGAGAACGGCGCGCGGCGTTACGAACCGCGCGAATTGCGGGCTGGCACGCGGCGCGGCCTGAGCTTCCGTCAGAGCTCGCGCCGTCCTTGCGCCTCCGGATCGTGTCACCGACGAGCTGCCGCGGCGTGCACGCCGGCATTGGTCGCTCTGGCGGCCGCTCGAACTTCTCGGCCCGACCCAGGGTAAGTCGCCAGCTGTCGCCAAGGCCGAGGTCCGTGCTCGGGGCTAAATTGGCTCACCCGATTCGGACCACACGCCGACGTGGACCGCGCTAGACGGTAGCTGCGGCCGAGGACACCGTGCGAGCCTTCGCTGGGAGGCGGGGCTCTGGGGTCCTGACTGCGACGTGGAGAGATCCATGACCGACGCGGCAGCTTCGTGCCGACGGCGCTTGCACCACGACCGCCAACCTGGCCGCTGCCGCACCCACGGTCGGCAGCATTCGCCGGGGAACTCAGCGGCGCGTCCGGTCATCCTTGCAGTCCGGCCGACTTACGGAATCCTGGATAGTCGTCTGCGACCGGAGACCGGATGCTGCCGATGCCGCATTCCCCGCGCAGCAGGCAATCGACGCGGGCCTGCGGCAAGCACCGATGCGACGGGGCACAGGGAGGACGGCCCCGTGACGCGTGTTGCGACGACGATGCGCTGGGAGGACGTGGTTGTCGTCCGTTGAAGGACGCCCGAGCGGCGGGAGGTCGCTTTGGGCTATAGGTTTCGTTGTCGGCGGATTGAGCCGCCGGCGGGCATGCCACCGCATGGTGGTTCGCGACCCGCCGGCGCTGGATCGCGGCGGGCCTTGGCCGCCCTTGGACGGGCGGAAGGAGGAGCGTCGTGGAATCGAATTGCAGGCGTTGGCTGCGCCAAGCAGTGCAGCGCATGATTCAGCGTGGCAAGCGACCAATGCCTGCCGCGAGACGGACGGTCACGGGTGGCGCAGCGGATAGGGCGATCCAAGCCCGCCAGGCTCAGGCCGCGGCTGCCCGGCAGGTGCCCTACGGGGAGCGACCGGCGCGCAATCGGCAACTGACCCTGCTGGCGGAGTTGCTGGGGCCGGACTGGCGGCAGCAAATCCCTGCCCGCTTCGGCGTGGTCGTGGGTGACCTGAACCGCCGTCAGGCGGCGGCCGCGATTCGCCAGTTGACCAGCGGGGTCCGGCCCCGGCACGTGGCGCGCGGTACGTGGCACCGGGTAGCGGTGGATCCAGACTGGATCGAGCGTCCACGTGGGTCACGCCGACGGCGGTCGACGTCGCTTGCAACAGGATCCACACCCGAGCCCAGCGCCGGGCCGCTCTTGCCGATCCAGATGAAGGCCCTGCGGCTGCTAGGGAACCGGCTAGACATGGACGTGGTGACCGCCACGCCGACGCGGTTCGGCTGCGACCTAGGACGTCTCGACCGGCGCACTGCGGCCGGCTGGATCGCCGAGCTGACCTACCTCGTGCTGGTCAGTCCCGCGGAGGCCGTCGGACGCTGAGCGACGAGAGTCGATACTCGGGATCCGTAGACATGGTGCCCCCGCTGGTCGTGTCGAACGTTGGGTGGACCCGCGCGGGCGTCGCACGCCTGAGTGTCGATGTCGGCGCTGATCGGCACCCCGCTGGCTCGCCGGTTTACGGGATGTCAGGAACGAGCGCCGGACCCGCCAGGCAACAGCTTCCCCGCGGCCCTCGCCGGTCAATAGAGCCCACCGAGGGGCGCCGCAGCAGCGGATCGGCGTGATGCCGTTCACCCGAGGCCTGGACGCATGCCAGCCAGTAGCTACGCGCACCGCACGGCACCAGTCGCGGCCAGGCAGCGTGCACGGCGTTGCGTAAGGTCAACAGTCGCAAGATCCGCACGCCGCGAGAAGCGCACGACAGAAGTCCTGAGTCGCGGGTTAGGCCCGCGGTTCCACGCCTTCGCCGACCGAGCGACGACTCGGCGCAGCCGTGCCTTGGACGATCCCAACGATCGTCCGCGCGTGCACGAACTCGCCGCTGGCCGAGCCACAATCTGTGACCGTAGGCAGCGGCGGCCTCCGCTTCGGCTGAAGGCCCGCCGTCACGCAGCCGACGGTTCACCCCGGGCATAGCCGACGCTCACCGACTTTACGGAATCCTGCCTTGGCGATCGGCACGACCCAGCCGATGGTGGGATCGTGCCCAGCTTGGAACCAACGCCCAGCATGGCCAGGCCGCAAGGCTCGCCCGAACGGCACCGATGGTCCGGTCCGCGCCACCCTACAGGGTGGCTCCACCCGCGATGACGCCAGCCCGCCGCCGGACCACTGCTGCGGATGGTGCCGCGCGGCTGCTCACCGTCCGGCAGGTGGCCGAACTCTGGCAACTCAACGAGGGCCGCGTCCGCCGCCTGTGCCACGCCGGCCTGATCCGCCACATCCGCATCGGTCGCTGGATCCGCATTCCCAGCCACACGTTGCACGAAGACCTTCACGCGCTGCTCGACGCCGGGCAGCCCGCGTTGAGTAGCCACCAGGACCAGGAATGGAACGCATGACCCATGGCTCACATTCGCAAGCGCGGCCCCCGCCGCTGGGAGGTGTCCGTGCACGTCGGCGGCGGCAAGCGCCGCTGGCGCTCCGTGCGCGGCACCAAGCGGCAGGCTGAACGGGTCGCCGCCCGTCTAGAAGAGGACGTGCAGTCCGGGGCGCTCGTCGAACCCACGGTGGCCACCCTCGGGACGTACCTGGAGCAGTGGCTTGAAACCCACGTCCGCCTCCACAACGCCCCGCGCACCTACCAGGACTACCGGTATCACGTCGAGCGATTCCTACAGCCCCGGCTGGGGCACCTCAGGCTCGCCCAACTGCGCCCCTTGCACCTCCAGGGTCTCTACGTTGAGTTGCGCCAGCAGGGTCTCACGCGCACGGTGGACTACGTACACCAAGTGATCCGGAAGGCCCTGAACGACGCCGTGCGCCTCCAGGTGCTGACCCGCAATCCTGCCCTCGGCGCACGCCCGCCGCGGTCACGGCCCCAGCCCGCGGACATCCCCACCGTGGAAGTCGTCCGGGCCGCGCTGGCCGCGATCCGCGGCACCGACCTCGACCTGCCGATCCGCCTAGCTGTGACCACCGGCGTACGACCCGGAGAACTCGTGGCACTGCGCTGGCGCGACCTCGACCTGGAAGCCGGCAGGGCACGGATTCGCCAGTCGCTACAGCGCATCAAGGGGAAAGGACTGGTGTTCGCGCCCACCAAAACGCATCGCAGCACGCGCACCATCGCGCTTGACGCTGGCGTGGTCCAGCACCTCAAGGAGCACCGCACTTCCCAAGCGGCACGTCGACAGGAGCTCGGTCCGCTCTATGACGACCTCGATCTAGTCTTTGCCCAAGCGGACGGGCGCCCCGTGGCGTCCGGTGTCATGCTCAATCGGTTTCAGCGAGCGCTCCGCGGGGCCGGTCTGCCCGCGATCCGCATCAAGGATCTCCGGCATGTGCACGCCAGCATCATGCTCAGCGAGGGTGTGCACCCGCGCGTGGTGCAGGAGCAGCTAGGCCACGCCAGCATCACACTCACGCTCGACACCTACTCCCATGTGACGCCAGGGATTCAGTCGGAGGCTGTGCAGCGAGTTGGAAAGGTCTTAGACGCACAATAGCGATCGGGATTGGACACCGCACGTACCGACCTGCGGTCAGCGAAAAACGAGCCCGTCCATCTGCATCCCAGCCAGGTCAGACCTGTGTCGCCAGCGAGGTCGTGGCGTCGCCTAAGTCGGCTCAATCAGTTCGGACCTTCATCGGGAGGCGGCCGCTAGCGAACTGAGGCTTGTAGCCGTGCTGACACCGGCCGACCGAGCCGAATCGACGCAGCGTGAGGTTCGGTCACAGGCGTCGATCCTAATCGCCGCGGCCGACCACTACCGACGATTCAAAGTTCTTCGCAACGACGAGATGAATGCTCACTCCAAGCGATGGGACACCGTGCGATCCACGGCTTTCCGAAGACAGCACCGAGGGTTCGAATCTCCTCAAGTGGGCCAGAGCGTACCGAACTACGAACGTTCCGGTGGGAGCTCGACCTGTAACCGGATCAGAGTCCGGGCGACGAGGCAGCCCGCCCTCGGACATCGCAGCCGACTCGGTCGCTAGTCGTCGTCGGTGATGGTGATGGTCGCCTCATCGACGGCGAGGTCCGCGCCGTTCG
>JAPOWQ010000013.1 GCA_026707585.1 Chloroflexota bacterium
CACCGTGGCCCATTGGCGCATTGGGATGCTCCTGACCGTCCTGGCCATCCTGACCGGGATGTTCATGGTGAAACGTTATGTAAAGGACGAACCGCCGCCGGTCCGTGCCTTCGAATCCACGGCGGCTCCGCGTGAGAACCCGATTCGCTTCGTCCGCCGCGCCATCTACTCGCCCGGCCGACTCTTGCTTGTCAACGGCATGGCTATGGCCCTGGCCGTTCCGATCTTCGGCTTCAAGGCCTTCTTCTACCCCCTCTTCGGCGGCGAGGTCCTTGACCTCCAGCCGTTCCTGATCGGCATTGCCATCTCCCTCTCCACGCTCATGCGCTTCCCTGTGGCCATCGTCGCCGGAGCCATGTCCGACCGCTACGGACGCCTCTGGGTCTACGTCCCCAGCGCGCTGGCCATGGGCCTGGTCAGCGTCCTCGTCAGCCAGGCCGGCAACGCCGCCACCTACGTGCTGTTCGGCCTGGCCTTTGGCCTGGGCGGCGGCGCGATACCCACCATCACCTCCACCGTGGTGGACCGCGCCCCGCGCGAGCGCCTGGGCGCGGCCCTCGGCACCCACGCCTTCCTGCGCGACATCGGAGTCGCCCTCACCCCCCTCGGGCTCGGCGTCGCCGTCGACGTCCTCGACTTCACCTCCACCGCCTTCACCATGCTCGCCTTCGCCGCCCTCTCCGCCCTCCTCGCCATCGCCGCCGGCGAATCCGCACCGGCAAGGCGGCGCCGGGCTGATGCGGCAGGCACCCTCAAGCCAGCTCCCAGGCACGGCTCAAGCGAGCAGCGGCGCCCCGGCTAACCCTCCGGCGCCACCGCACCAGTTGGATCCACTACCCACGTCCACTCGCCGATCTCTTCACCTGACGGCTCCATTCGGACACCCTGCCAGCGCACGGTGATCGGCGGACCGCCCGGTTCCAGCGTGGGGAACTGAAAGCCGCCGTGTTCAGTCGCGCCCGGCACTACCCGCCCGCGCGGCGCTGGGATGCCCTCACCGGTGGGAATCACCGCCGGAACAGCGGTCCCCCCGATTTCGATCTCGAGACCCGTCCCAAAAGCCAGTAACGTCTCGTCACGGCGGTTCTCCAGCGTGAAGTACATCCGCGTTTCCTCGGCTGCGAATTCGATGCGCTCCAACACCGCTCGCACCCCCCGCCGCTCAAGCGCCTGACCCACCTGCACCACCCGCAGCGCCGGTCGTACGCCGAGCCGATCCGTGATAGTCAGGCCCGAGACTTCAACCTCCGGCTGCGGAGCGTCCGCACACCCGTCGTCCGAATCTGCAACTCGGACAACCGTTCCTTCCACCCAGACAAAGGCGTCACGCTCTACACCCTCCAACGTATTCGGGATCCGAAAGACGGTGGAAAGCTGATCGTTGTCGAAATCCACCCAGCCGCAGAGCACCAGGTCGTCGTCGACCTGGGAAACGCCATAAACGCGGGCGCGCAGCACGACGCGCTGCCCAACGGCCGCGGCGGGCTCCGCATGCACCACCTGCCAGTCCTGATTCGTCAGGATGTTCGTGGAAGCCGGCGCGGGCGTTGCCGGGGCGGGCGGTTCGGCGGCGCCCTCGCAGGCGCTGAGGACGCCCAGCACCAGACCGACGGCCACAAGCAATCGCAGCGCCCAGACTTGCCTCACAGTTGGCCCTCTACCGCCCGAAGATGCGAACGTGGCGGATACGCGCCATACTTTGCCCTACAGCGCCGAGGGAAAGGCACGCGCCCATGACGCGAGCCGCTGTGATCGGGCTTGGCCGTATCGCAAGCACCTGGGACGAAGAGCGCCGCAAGTACGACGGCTGGCACCTCCCGCATGCCCACATCGGCTGCATGGCCGCCGTCCCGGAGATCGAGATCGTTGGTCTCTCCGATACCTGGGTCGAGCAACGCGAGGCGGCCCGCGCCAAGTGGGGCATCGATGCCCTCTTCGAGGATTACCGCCAAATGCTGGCCGAGACTCGGCCGCAAATCGTCAGCATCTGCACCTCCATGAATCCCCGCACCGACATCCTGCTGGAGATCGCCAACGGCGACTACGGCGTCCAGGCCATTTGGGCCGAGAAGCCCTTGACCTACTCGCTGGCCCAGGCCGACGACGTGATCGCCGCCTGTCGCCGGGCCGGCATTCACCTGGCCGTCAACTGCACCCACCGATGGAAGGACAGCTTCATCCAGGCCCGCGAAATGATCGACGACGGATTCATCGGGGACGTGCTGCACGTGCAGGGCGGCCGGTCCTGCAATCTCTCCCACAATGGCAGTCACTTGATTACCCGCCTCACCATGTTTACCGATTCGCGGGTCGCCTGGGTCGCCGGCGAGGCCGAGAGTGACGAGGCCGTGGCCGGCGACAACGATTTCGCCGGCAATGGCTACTTCGTCTGTCACAACGGCGTGCGCGGCATGTTTCACGGCATGCGCGCGGGAGCGCTGGAACTCTCCTACGACATCACCGGCACCGAAGGCATGATCCGCCTCATGGACGACAGCCGCAGCCCCGAGCTGTGGCGGATGGAGGAGGGACTGCCCGGCCAGCGCAACCCGGCGCCGGCCTGCCACTTTTTCCGCCCCAGCCACAAGCCGCGGGCGGCCGGCGTGAACGTGCTGTACGACCTGATGGACTGCATCGAGACCGGCGAAGACTCCCGCTGTACCGGCGAAGACGCTCGCGAAGCGCTCGAAATCGCCATCGCCGTCCGTGAATCGCATCGAAAGGGCGGAGGCCGCGTGGACCTTCCGCTTGAAGACCGCAGCCTGGGCATCGTCTCGCACGAAGTGGTTGTGTCCGAAGTGCCCCGAGCGATTCTTCGGCGGGGCCAGGCTCAAGCCGCCGCACAGGCAGGGGAGGCGTCGTGATGGCCAGGACGAAAGCAGCGGTAATCGGTCTCGGACGCATCGCCAGCACCTGGGACGAAGAGCGCAACAAGTACGACGGCTGGCACCTGCCGCACGCCCACATCGGCTGCATGGCGGCCGTCCCGGAGCTCGAGATCGTCGGTCTCTCGGATACCTGGGCCGAGCAGCGCGAAGCGGCCCGGGCCAAGTGGGGGATTGACGCCCTCTTCGAGGACTACCGCGAGATGCTGGAAGAGACCCGGCCGGACATCGTCAGCGTGTGTACCACGGCCAAGCCGCGCGGCGATATCCTGCTGGAGATCGCCAACGGCGGCTACGGCGTCCGCGCCATTTGGGCAGAAAAGCCCATCACGTTCTCCCTGGCCGAGGCGGATGCCGCCATCGACGCCTGCAAGCGGGCCAACATTGCGCTGGCCGTCAACTGCACCCGCCGCTGGCACGATGACTACCTGCAGGTCAAGTCCCTGCTCGACGAAGGCGCGATCGGCGATGTGGTGTCCGTGGATTCCCGAGCCGGGTACGCCCTCTCCCACAACGGCAGCCACCTGATTACAACGCTCACCATGTTTGTGCCCGAGCGCGCCGTCTCGGTCGTCGGCGAGGCGGAACTCGACGAGGCCAACCCCGACAACGACTTCACGGGCGCCGGTCTTCTCAGGTTTCCCGGCAATGTTCGCGGCTACGTGCGCGCCTACGACAATGGCCCAAACGAGAATTCCCATGACATCGTGGGCACCGACGGCATGATCCGCATCATCGACGACGCCCGCAGCATCCAGGTCTGGACGGCGCACGAGGCGTTGGAGGGCTACCAGCGGCTTCGGGAACGCCGCAGCTTCGTCCGCCGCCACTTCCCGCCGCCGGTACGGCGCCATAGCGCCGGAGTCAATGCGGTCTACGACCTCATCCACTGCATCGAGTCTGGGGACGCCCCACGCTGCAGTGGCGAGGACGCGCGCGAGGCTCTGGAAATCGCCATCGCCATCCGGGAGTCCGAACGGCGCGGCAATCAGCCGGTTGACCTGCCGCTGGCGGACCGCAGCGCCCGCATCATCTCCACCGAGGTCGTCCGCTACGCACTCCCGCGCGCAATCCTTCGCCGGCGCGAGGCGGCGGCCCAGGCCTAGGCGCTGCCCAGCCGCTGCACGTAGGCCACGGCGGACTCGCCCAACCGGTTCAGCGCGTACCCGCCTTCCAGCACGTGCAGCTGCGCCCTGCCCAGTCTGGCAACCCGCCCGGCCAAACGACCGAGGTCCTCGCTGCGCAGTCCGAGGATCGCGATCGGGTCCTCTCGATGCGTGTCAAAACCCAGCGGCACCACCCCAGCTAGCATCGGCCCGGGTCTCCAGGGTCCTCGCGTGGTCGTTCGGCGCCCCACCGAAGATGCGAGCCGTGCGCGCATAGGCCATACTCTGCCCCACGGCGTCCAGGGAAAGGCATCCGCCCATGACACGAGCCGCTGTGATCGGGCTTGGCCGTATCGCAAGCACCTGGGACGAAGAGCGCAGCAAGTACGACGGCTGGCACCTCCCGCATGCCCACATCGGCTGTATGGCGGCTGTCCCGGAGCTCGAGATCGTCGGTCTCTCGGATACCTGGGCTGAGCAGCGCGAAGCGGCGCGCGCCAAGTGGGGAATCGACGCCCTTTTCGAGGACTATCGCGAGATGCTGGCCAAGACGCGGCCGCAAATCGTCAGCGTCTGCACGTCAATGAAGCCACGCACCGACATCATGCTGGAGATCGCCAACGGCGACTACGGCGTCCAGGCCATCTGGGCCGAAAAGCCGTTGACCTATTCGCTGGCCCAGGCCGACGAAGTGATCGCCGCCTGTCGCGGGGCCGGCATTCACCTGGCCGTCAACTGCACCCACCGCTGGCGCGACAGCTTCACGCAGACTCGCGAGATGATCGACGACGGGTTGATCGGCGATGTCCTGCACGTGCAGGGCGGCTTTAACTGCAACCTCTCCCACAACGGCAGTCACTTGATTACCCGACTCACCATGTTTACCGATGCGCGGGTCGCCTGGGTCGCCGGCGAGGCCGAAAGCGACGAGGCGGTGGCGGGCGAGGAAGACTTTGCCGGCAATGGCTACTTCGTCTGCCAGAACGGCGTGCGCGGCATGTTTCGCGGCATGCACACCGGTGGTATGGAACTCTCCTACGACATCACCGGCACCGAGGGCATGATTCGCCTGATGGACGACAGCCGCAGCCCCGAGCTGTGGCGGATCGAGGAGGGCCTGCCCGGCCAACGCGGATCGACGCCCGCCTGCCACTTCTTCCGGCCCAGCCACAAGCCGCGGGCGGCCGGCGTCAACGTGCTGTACGACCTCATGAACTGCATCGAGACCGGCCAGGACTCCCGCTGTACCGGAGAAGACGCTCGCGAAGCTCTCGAAATCGCCATCGCCGTCCGCGAATCGCATCGACAGGGCGGTGGCCGCGTCGACCTTCCGCTTGAGGACCGAAGCCTCGGCATCGTCTCCCGCGAAGTCCTGGTCTCCGAACTACCCCGCGCCATTCTCCGGCGGCGCGAAGCCGAAGCCCGGACTGGGGCGGCGTCCTGATGGCCAGGCTCAAAGCGGCGGTGATCGGGCTCGGACGCATCGCCAGCACGATCGACGAAGAACTTGGCGAATTCGACGGCGTTGAGTTTCCCTACGGCCACATCCCCTGTTACATGTCCATGCCCGAGGTCGAAGTCGTCGGCATGTCCGACTCCTGGGTCGAGCAGCGCGAGGCAGCCGGCGCCAAATGGGGTTTCGAGGCGCTCTACGCGGACTACCGACAGATGTTGGAGGAGACGCGGCCCGACATCGTCAGCGTCTGTACCTCCGCCAAGCCGCGGGCCGACATCCTGTTGGAAATCGCCAACGGCGGCTACGGCGTGCGCGCCATCTGGGCCGAGAAGCCCATCACCCTCTCCCTCGCCGAGGCGGATGCCGCCATCGACGCCTGCAAGCAGGCCAACATCGCGCTGGCCATCAATTGCACCCGCTGCTGGCGGGATGACTACCTGCAGGTGAAAGCCCTGATCGGCGAAGGCGCCATTGGCGATGTGGTCTCGGTGGATTCCCGGTCCAGGTGCAGCCTCTCCCACAACGGCAGCCACCTGATCACCACGCTCACCATGTACGTCCCCGACCGCGCCGTCTCCGTCGTCGGCGAGGCCGAACTGGATGAGGCCAATCCCGACAATGACTTTTCCGGCGCCGGCCTCATCAGGTTCCCGGGCAATGTTCGCGGCTACGTGCGGGCCTACGACAACGGGCCCAACGAGAGTTCCCACGACATCGTCGGCACCGACGGCATGATCCGCATCATGAACGATGCCCGCAGCATCCAGATCTGGACGGCTCACGAGGCCCTGCAAGGTCACCAGCAACTTCGAGAGCGCGGCACCTTCATCCGCCGTCACTTCCCCCCGCCCGTGCGACGCCATAGCGGCGGAGTCAATGTGGTCTACGACCTCATCCAATGCATCGAGTCCGGCGACGACCCGCGCTGCAGCGGCGAAGACGCACGCGAGGCGCTCGAAATCGCCATCGCGATCCGCGAGTCCGAACGGCGCGGCAATCAGCCGGTTGACCTGCCGCTGGCCGACCGCGGCGCGCAGATCATCTCCGGCGAAGTCGTCCGCAGCGAACTCCCCCGCGCCATCCTTCGGCAGCGCGAGGTTACTGCCCAAGCCTAGGTGTAACTCGCATGAGCCTTGTTGGCGAGGAGCCAACCTAGGCTCCAGCCCCGCGTTTTCTCGCCCTTGTACGTTCTAGAGCCTGTGGATTGCTTGGAATGTGCGAAGGGAGCAGGGACGAAGTTCGGGACTCTCCGGGCGAATGACCATCGAGGCAGGCAAGGGGATATCTGGAGCTATTGGGTCGTCAGACGCGATTCAGATGCCGGGGGATCGGAAGCCGGATCACTTGTGCGGCGACTCAGTCGATTGCGTACCTGGCTATCGCAACCGGATCGAGTTCAAGGCCGAGGCCGGGTTTGCTTGGGTTGGGGGTCCAGTCGTTGCCGGCGGGTTCGGGGAACTCGGTGAAGACGATTCGGTCCGCGGCCTCAACGGTGCCAAGGCACTCGACGACCTGCATGTTGGGGGTGGCGCAGGCCAGGTGCAGGTGGACGAGTTGGTAGGCGTGGGAGGCGACGGGGATGTTGAAGGCATCGGCGAGATGCGCGACCTTGAGCCACTCAGTGACGCCGCCGACGCGGCCGACGTCGGGCTGTGCGATGTCGGCGGCTCCGCGGCTGAGCAGGTCCTTGAATCCGTACTTGGTGTACTCGTGCTCGCCTGTTGCAATGGGCACGGTGAGAGCCGCGGCGATGCGGGCGAGCCCATCAATATCGTCGGCCAGGACCGGCTCCTCGTACCAGCCGATGCCGTACTCCTCGAAACGGCGGCCGAGCCCTATCGCCTGCTTGGCGGTGTAGCCGTTGTTGGCGTCAATGTAGAGCTCGACGTCATCGCCAAGCGCCCGGCGGACCGCGGCGACACGGCGGATGTCGGCCTCGGGCTGGGTGCCGAAGTCCATGCCGACCTTCATCTTGACGCGACGCATACCGCGCTGGACGTAGCCGAGTTGTTCGTCGATCAGTTCGCTGTCGGTGAAGGAGGTCCAGCCGCCGCTGCCGTAGATGGGGATTGAGTCGCGACAGGGACCCAGCAGCTTGAAGAGGGGAAGCCCCAGAGCTTTGGCCTTGAGGTCCCAGAGGGCGATGTCGACGGCGGAGATCGCCTGGAAGGCCAGACCCTTGCGGCCGAAGCCGCGCACGCGCCAGAACATGTCCTGCCAAAGACCCTCGATGTCGAACGGGTCGGCGCCAAGCAGGATGTCTTGCAAGTCGTGCTCGATAACGGCCCGGACTCCGTGGGAAGGCGCGGTCATTCCGAGACCCTGGACTCCTTCGTCGGAACCGATGTGAATGAAGCAGTAGCCGCCGGCCGTCATCTGGAGAGCAGTTGCGTCCGAGATCGGCGGGTCGCGTGGGACGATGACGAGCGTGGTTCGAACATCGGTAATCTTCACTGGGGGCGCTCCTGCCAGTCCTGGGGACACCGGGGCGCGTGCGCCAGAATGCGGCCAGGCCTGTTGATGCCTTGCGAGGGCGTGTCACCTTATCGCAGGGAGCGTGACGATGAAGCGAGGCGGAGTGGACCAGGTGCGAGTACAGGCCGTGGTATTTGATCTGTTCAACACGTTGACGGCGCCCGTGGACGATGAGGTGTACATGGCGTCGATTCGGGCGATGGGCCTGGCGGCGGGAGTGGATCCGGACGGGTTTACCAGGGGCTGGTTTGATCTGTGGCGGGAACGGTTTGACGGGACGTTTGGAACGCCGGACGACGATGTACGCGGCGTGTGCGCGGCGATGGAGGCGCCGGTGGAGGCGGCGGCTGTCGAACGGGCAGTCGAGATTCGCGAGCAGTCTTTGCGGAATACGCTGAAGCCGCGGGCGGATGCGGTGGCCACGCTGGCGCGGCTGAGAGCGCTGGGATTCAAGACGGCGTTGATCAGCGACTGCTCCGCCGACCTGCCGAATCTCTGGCCGACAACGCCGTATGCCGCGTTGATCGATGTGCCGGTCTTCTCATGTGTGGAGGGGTTGATCAAGCCCGATCCACGAATCTACCGTCGAGCTTGTGAGCGCCTCGGATCAGCAGCCGAGAACTGCGTCTACGTGGGCGATGGAGGAAACCACGAGTTGACGGGGGCAATGCGAGTTGGGATGCGAGCGGTGCTGATCACGACGCCAGAGGAGCGGGCGGCCGCATATGACCGCTCGGAACGCCGCTCCTGGCGGGGCGAGGCAATTGAGGCGCTGAGCGAACTGCCCAAACTCATTGCCGACGGCCGACGAACGTGATCCCCGTGGAGAGGCGGGACGAGACCAGGCCTTGTCCCGAGGCGAGGTCGCGGCAGGCTATCTGTGGGATTTGCGGCGGGTGAAGCGAAGGCCGGACCAGGTCTGGTCAATGGCCGCGATCTTGTAGTCGACCAGGCCGTTAGCGAGGCCGGCTTCGCGGACGACGCGCTCGGAGAGGTCGGTCTTCACACCCGAGGCTTTCTTGGGCCAGCAGATCCATAGCCCGCCGGGGCCGGCCCTGGCGCCGTAACGCCGAATACGTTGCCGCAACTCCCGGCGGGAGCCAACGAACCAGACGACTAAGTCGCAGCGTCCCTGGACGCGGCGGCGCAGAACAACGTCGTCAGGCAATACGCCCAGGGTGGCTATGAAGTCGCTGGGCGCGCCGGGAGTGGCGACGGCGTAGCCGGGCTTGATGCCGAGCTTCCTGGGGAGTGGAGTCCCGGAGTAGCCGGCCAGACCTGAGTCGGGCACGACCGGTTGGGACGGCGGATTGGCGATGGCCTGGCGCAGCGCCTGGTGGACGCTTGACCAGTCGGTATAGACGGCGTCCGGCAGGAGCTGACGGACGCGTTCAACCTTGGCAGGGTCACCATCGACAAAGACGAGGGGGACTCCGCGGGTGGCCCTGGTCTGGCGCATGGCGACCCCGACATCACGCCCATGGGAGGGTAGGCGTCCCAGGTCTATTGCCAGGGCATCCGGTGGGTTGGCGCGCAGGGCGCGTAGGCCGGCCGGATCCAGCGGGGCGTGGTCGACTTCGACAGCAGCGCCGGCCAGCCGCGCCGCGCGTTCCTCGGCTTCGGCGGCGTTCCAGTGAATAAGGCGGATACGCGGCATGTTTGCTCCCGAGCACTCAGAGTACGTGGACAGCCAGGGTCACGTCGCGCACGCGGTTTGGTCTTCGTCGCCGCCTACTGGCGGCTGGGCGCCGGCGCTGCCAGGCCATCCGGATCAGCCTCGTCGGGTCGCAGGCGCCAGATGTCGCGCACCCAAAGTGGGACGACGATCCCGACTGCCGCCGTGGCCAGACCGCCAATGAGAATAGCGGAAGGAGTTCCCTGGATTTCGGCGATCCAGGAAAGGGGCAGCAGTCCCAGCGGCGATAGACCGAAGGTCATCATGCGGAGCGCCATAACGCGACCGCGCAGGGCGTCCGGCACCAGCAGTTGCAAGGCCATCTGGTTGACCGACATATACACCGACTGACTGAAGCCCATGCAGGCCACGACCGCGGCGGCCGCCGCAAAGGATCGAGTGAACGAGAGGAGGATGAGCAGGACACCGTAGGTGAGGATTGCCGCAACCAGGGCGCGTCCCTTATCCCGAAAGCGCGAAAAGGCGACGACCAGCGCCGAGCCCACGAGGGCCCCCACACCAAGGACACCGAGCAGGAATCCGAAGGCTTCGGCTCCCCCGCCGAGATCCTTGCGGACGAAGGCCGGGATCAGAATCATGAGCGGCATCCCGAAGAGCGAGGGACCCAACGCCAGCAGCATGAGCGCCAACATGACTCGAGTTCGGGCCACGTAGGCAAAGCCGCCGCGCATGTCCGCCCAGGTGGATGAGCGCGGCCGCGGCGAGCGCGGCGGCGGCACCACCCGCAGCATGTTGACACTGCTCCACGCATATCCGGCCACCTGGACGAAGTAGGAACCCGCGATGCCAACCGCTGCAATGATCTGCCCGGCCAGGGACGGGCCGATGATGCGGGCCGAGTTGAGCGTGGCGCTGTGCAAGCCGATGGCGTTGGCAAGGTGCTGGCGCGGCACCAGGCCGGCCACCAGAGCCGTGCGGGCCGGCACGTTGACAGCAAACATGGTGCCGACGATCAGGGACGAAACCGCCAGGTGCACGACGTGCACCCGCTTGGTGACCACCAGGATGGCGATCGTGAGCATCAGGCAGGCCAGGATCATCTGTGCGACCAGGACCATGCGGCGCCGGTCCAGACGGTCCGCCAGCACGCCACCCAGCGGCGAGAGCAACAGCATGGGGATGGAGCGGAAGAAGGCCAGCAAGCCCAGCATGAACTCGGAGCCGGTCAGCTCAAGAACCAACCACCCCTGCGCCACCTGCTGCATCCAGAACGCAACCTGGCTGCCGGCGTTGGCCTGCCACAGCCGGGAATACTGCTTATAGGCAAGAGCGGGGGCCACACGGTCGCGTAGGCGAATCAGCGGCCACAGCACGGTGTCGATCGGCAGCGTTCCGATCAGCGGTTTCGGCCCGAGAGCTTCGGGCTGTGGCGGAGTTTGGGGGATGGGCGGGGCCTTCGGCAACCGGCGGCAATTGCCGAAGGGCTAAGGGATGTCAGGGGCTGAGGGCCGCCCTCAGCAGTTCCGCGCGGTGGGCGCGTGCGTCGGGTGGAGCCCGGTAGCGTTCGGGAGTGCGCTCATAGAGGCGGTCGTTGCGCCAGCGCGGCAGGACGTGCAGGTGGTAGTGCCAGACTTCCTGGCCTCCCCCGGACCGTTGTGCTGGCGCGTGGATATGCCGTCACACAGGTAGACGCTGGTCATGGCGACAGCCACGCGTTGCGCCACGGTGTGAATCCGCGCCGCCGCGGTAGCCGGCAGATCAATGATGGACTCGTAGTGGGCGTTGGGAATGACGATTACCGAGCCCTCGTTTCTGGGCCACCAGTGGGAGCCGACAAAGGCCGTCACGTGGGACGTCCGAAGCACGTCGGCATCCTCGCCGCCGATCACTTGCCCTCCAAAGTCGCTGCGAGCGATTCGGCAAAACGGGCAGTCGTAGCCAGGTGGTGCGTAAGTCACGCCGCGCAAAGGAGCCTCATACGCACCAGGAGTCTAATCGTCGATGGCTGGGACCCTCGCCGCACCAGAAAAGTTCGGATGCTACGCTAGCTGCAAGTGTCCGGGCGGTCGCGAAGGCTTGCCACGTTGACGCTCACCATCGCCGATCTGCTGACCATTGCGGGAACCATCTTGGGCCCATTACTTGTAATCGGCGGCGGAGCACTTGCATGGCTCCGCGTCGACATGGCCAGGATGGATAACCGCTTGCGGGCCGAAATGGTGAAGGTGGACCAACGCCAGCGCGACGACACTGTCGCCATGCGCGC
>JAPOWQ010000016.1 GCA_026707585.1 Chloroflexota bacterium
CGCGGCTGGTGCGTGATCCCGGACATCATCTCGGAACCCGCCCTCAGCGACGTTCGCGAGAAGGTGTCGGCGTCCATCATCGAAAACTCGCGCTCCCCCGCCCCCCGCTACGGCGTCTCTAATCTGCTGCGCTTCAATCAGGCCCTGTTGCCGCACCTGGGGGACGAGAATGTCAACACCGTCACCCAGGGCGTGCTCGGACCCCATTGGCGCATCTCGTACGTGACCGGCTACGTCACCGGGCCCGGAACCGACCGGGACATCTGGCACGCCGACTTTCCTTACAACCAGCGCAACCTGGCCCATATCCCAGCGCCCTATCCGGACGTGCCTATGCACCTCACCACGTTCTGGATGCTGACCGACTTCACGCCCGAGAACGGTGCGACCTACGTGGTGCCCGGCAGCCACCGCCAGCAGGACCACCCGCGTCCCGGCAGCCCGCTCGGCGACTGGATGGCGCCGCGCGACGACGAAGCCCGCCTGCTCGGCAAGGCCGGCTCGGTAGCCATTGTGGACAGCCGCCTCTGGCACGCGGTCTCACCCAATACGACCGATCAGGATCGCGTGACCGTGGTCGTTCGCTTCGCGCCGTGGTGGTTGAACCTCAACCCGACACGTCGCGGCCACGTGGAGCGTCAGGTCATCGTCGGCGACGGGATCGACTCGTTCGTCGAGGACCTGCCGCGCGAGGTCTACGACGAGGCCCCGGACAACCTGAGGCCGCGGCTCGCTCACCTGCTTCCAGCCGGATCGGCAATCGGCTAGCCGTCGGCGAGCCGCCCGAATGAAGACTACGCGCGCCTATTCTCTGGCGCTGTCGCTGATATGCCGTACTGTATGCCGGTTGAGCAGCAAATCTCGGCGGTGCTATGGCTGACTTGCGGGGCGTGATCTTTGTCGGCAACGAACACACGGCGGACGGGGCGGCCGCCTCGGACGGCGGCGGCACGCCGCTGGACGCCACCATGGAGCAGCTGCGCGACATCGGTGCGGATGCCATCACGGTCATTTCGTCCGATCCGGACGCCGTTCCGCAGGCGCCGGACGTGCAGGTCCAGGACCGGAACGCCGGTCACGGTGAGGTGCATGGTCTGCTACAAGCCATTCCTCGCGCTGAGGAAGTCGAAATCCTCGTAGCCGAACACCCGCTGCAGCCGACCGCCGACTTTCAGCCCTCCCAGGGTTCAAACAACTGCGTGCTCGTTGTTGCCGAAGGCGCCGGCGAAGGCCGCGTCGTGGACGTGATCGAACTGGAGTACGAGGAACGGCGTCGCGTCACCCAGTTCGCCGTTCGCGCGGTCAACGGCGAAGGCAGCTACCACCACACCGGCCTGACCTTCCTGCCACTGGGCGCACTGGAACTGGCTGCCGTCGTCGGCCTGCAGCAAACGCTCGCGGCGGACGGTCAAACGGAGGAGTTGCCGCTGACGCAGGCCCGGCTGCGCACGCGCGCGGCGGACGACGTGCTCAAGGACGTCTCCGGCATGAATCTGGACGACCTGTTCGACCGTTTTCTGTTCGAAGGCCGGTTATCCGCGATTAAGGCCTGACCCCGGCCCTTGCCTCACGCCGGCGCGCCGTGACGCCCCGTTCAGCTTCCGGCGCTCCGCCGAAACTCCGCATCGCCTGCTGGAACATCTGGGGCTTCTCCTGGGAGTGGCCGCGCCGGCGTCCGCTGGTGGCGGCCGAGCTCGCCGGCCTTAAGCCGGACGCTCTCTTCCTTCACGAGACGCGCTCCGCCAGTCGCCCCTGGGAAAACGGCCAGTCAACGCCCGCGCAGGTCGCAGCCGACTCGGGCCTGATCGTCGTGGACTGGATCGACGCCCCAACCACGCACCCAGGCTCACGCATGGGTCCGGCGCTATTGGCCGGCGAGCCTCACATTGAAACCTCACGGCATCAGCTGGCCGACCGCCGCTCTGTCGCCGATCTCGGGTTTCACGAGCCCTGGCTGCTAACCGCTCGCTGGGACCTCAACGGAGCCTGCCTGGTTGTCGCAAGCACGCATCTGCCCATGCAGGGCTTGCGGAACGCGCAGCAGGCTGCCGTGGACCGGCTGGCCGAGGTCCTGCCGCCCTTGTGCGCCGACGCCGACCTACTGGTACTGATTGGCGACCTGAATCTCGCCCCTCTCAGCTCAAAGCTCTACGCGCTCATGCAGGCCGTCGGCTTGAAGTCGGTGCCTTCGCTACGGAACGCGCCGCCGACCTGGCCCACCAGCAACACGATGTATAACCGCCAGATCATGGACGCTGGGCTTTCCGGTTTGCTGCACCCTGAGGCGCCCCCAATTCGAATCGACCACTTGTTGGTCCGCGCGGGCGCCCACTCTCCGTTGAAGATTGTCGCCGAAGGACGCTTCGGAACCGCCCACCGCAATGGCGACCTGTACGCCTCCGACCACTGGGGCCTGTGGTTCGATGTCGCGGTCGCATGACTGAATTGCTGGCAGGATGACGTTTCAGAAACTCTCGATGCATCACCAGAGGAGATCGCCCAGATGGCCGCAGAGTTCCACGGTCGCGTCGCATTGGTAACCGGAGCCGGTCGCGGCATGGGCCGCGCCACCGCCGAGCGCTTGCTGGCGGGCGGCGCGCAGGTTGCCGTAAACGACGTCAATGCCGATCAGATTGAAGCCGTCGCGTCCGAACTCGGCGCCGACGCCGTCGCCTTCCCCGCCAACGTGGCGGACAAGTCGTCGGTCGACGCCATGGTCGCCGCCGTTACCAAGCATTTCGGCCGCCTGGACATCCTGATCAACAACGCCGGCATCGTCTCGCCCACGGCTTTCGAATCGATTGAGGAGTCCGAGTGGCGCCGGGTCCTGGACGTCAACGTCAACGGCGTCTTCTTCTGCACCCAGGCCGTCATCCCGGCGATGCGGGCCAACAGTTACGGCCGCATCGTCAACTTCTCGTCCACCGCCGGCAAGAACGTCAGCACCGTCGGCGGCGCCTCCTACACCACCTCAAAGGCCGCCGTGCTCGGCATCACCCGAGCGGCCGCCAAGGAACTGGCCGGCTACGACATCACCGTCAATGCCGTCTGCCCGGGCATGATCGACACCGACATGCTGCGCGTCGCCTGGTCCGAGGAACGCATCCAGGAGTACATCCCCTCCATCCCCCTCAACCGCATGGGCGCGCCTTCCGAGGTCGCCGAACTCGTCTGCTTCCTCGCCTCCGACCGCGCCGCCTACATCACCGGCGCCGCCCTCGACATCACCGGCGGCGAACTCATGGTCTGACGAGCCGGCGCCGGCATGCCCTGGCCAATCGCTTTATCCTCCGCCGCAACCCGCCCGCTGGCGAGCATCGTTGGAGCGGACCTCGTCAGCCACCGGGTTGTAACGGGACTATCGCCCAACTGCCCACACCACCAGTATCGTTTTGCCCGGAGCGGCGCCTCTGCAAGCACTAACCGTCCAGGGCTACGGCCCTAGCAATATGGCAACCCAAGAGCAGAGAGATCGTTCCTGGGAACCGCTCTCCAACGGCCCGGAATACAGCCAGTCAGCCGGTTACCACTCAGGTATAACCCGCGCAGGCCGTCCAGGCGTCCCAATTCTCCCGGAATCGTCCCTGACAGGTCATTGCGCGCAAGGTGGAGAAGCGTCAGGTTAGACAGTTGCCCCAGCGAACCCGGAATGGAGCCGGTTAACCGGTTGCCGTAGAGGCGGAGGCTGTCCAGTTTTGACAGCTGGCCGAGACTCACCGGAATGGATCCCGTCAACTGATTGGAGCCTAGATTGAGACTTTCCAGGCTAGCGAGTTGGCCAAGCGCCGCCGGAATCTCGCCTGAGATACGATTCCCGAGCATATGCAGCTCCCGTATGTTGGAGAGATTACCCAACTCCATGGGAATCGTTCCTTCAAGCTGATTCCCATCCAGATAAAGGTGATATAGATTCGCAAGACGTCCTAATTCAGCTGGTATTGAGCCAGAAAAATGGTTTGACTCTAACCACAGCTCGCGAAGATTACTAAGCTGACCAAGTTCGGCAGGTATAGTCCCTGATAGCCCGCTTTCTGTCAGGTGCAGGGCCCTGAGATCATGCAGATTTCCAAGCGACGCGGGGATCGAGCCTTCCAATGGAATGACTCGCAAGGAGAGTTCTACCAGGTTCGACAGATAGCCCAATTCCTCAGGGATTGGACCGCTTAGACTATTGAAGCCCAAATTCATAAATTTCAGTTTCGACAGTTGGCTCAACTCCGTTGGAATCCGACCGGTTAGTGAGTTGCTGGAGAGGTACAGAAGTTGAAGTTCGGACAACCTTGCCAGTTCTACCGGAATGGGCCCGGATAGCTCGTTCCCACTGAGGTGGAGCTCCGTAAGTCTTGCTAACTGTCCGAGCTGCGCCGGGATCGGACCCGTGATGCGGTTCTGGCCCAGATCCAGCCGCGTCAATGCCCTGAGTTCCCCAATGACTGCTGGAATCGAGCCTGAAAGTCCCACGGTTGACAGCGCCAGCTCGTGAACCCGTGGCGGCGAGCCGCCCAGGATCACGCCGTCCCACTTGGCAATAGTGCGATCAGCACCCCAGTTCAGATCGGCGCTCCCGGCCAGCGTGTCGCGAGCCGCGAACAGGATCTTGCAGTCACGAACCAGGCCCGGATTCGCCTGCGGCTGCGGCACGACCCGACCGTTCGTGCAAGCCCCATTGTCGGCTGCATCGACATCGGCTGGGACGGGCGTGTCTGCTGCCAGGTCCGCATCCGGCGCTGCCCGAGCCTGGCAAAACGGATGCTCCGGAGGCCCAACGTCGCGCGTACGAACGCTGGCCAGGCCCGCCGGAAGACACCCCGACAACCGGTTGCCCCGAAGCCCGAGCCACTCAAGGCTCAACAGCTGGCCAAGAGCCGCCGGGATTGGGCCGCTCAGTTGGTTGAACGTAAGGTCCAACTCGCGCAGCTTCGCAAGTCGCCCCAACTCCCCGGGAATCGCGCCGGTCAGGGCATTGCCTCCCAGCCCCAGGTCCTCGAGCTCCGCCAGGTCACCGAGCGTTGGCGGAATCGAACCCGTAAGCCGATTGCCCCCAAGGCCAAGCGCTCGCAGCTTTGCCAGCTCGCCAAGCGACGCCGGAATCGAACCAGTCAGCCCACTGCCGCCAAGCTGAAGATCCGTCAACGCCGCCAGCCGGCTGATCTCCGCCGGAATCGAACCGGTCAGGCTGTTTCCGCTGAGATCAAGTTGCTGCAATGCTGCGAGCCTTCCAAATTCTGAAGGTATCGGGCCACTAAGCCGGTTAACGCCCAGCGATAGCTCTTGGAGGTTCAGCAGCTGGCTGAGCGAGACTGGAATCGGTCCCGACAACTGGTTGTTGCCGGCACGCAGTATTTCAAGCGCGGTCAGGCCGCCGAGCGATGTCGGAATCGCACCCGTGAGCTGGTTGACCCCGAGACTGAACTCTTTCAGACGCTCTAGTTGTCCCAGTTCGTCTGGAATCTGGCCAGTCAGCTGGCTCCCAGTTAGTACCAGCTTCTCCAACCTGCGCAGACGGCCTAGCTCGTGTGGAATCTCGGTATTCAGTGGGTTGTACTGAAGCTGCAGTGTCTGCAGATTCGACAGCTGGCCCAGGGTCGTCGGAATCGGGCCGGTCAACTGATTCTCGCCAAGGTCAAGCGTACGAAGACTCGCCAAATGGCCCACCTCAGACGGGATTCCACCAGTCAACCTGGTTCCTCGCAGATCGAGCTCCGTCAGGTTGGCCAGCCGAGTAAGCGCTATCGGGATGGTGCCGCCAAGCGGATTGCTATTGAGCTTGAGCGTTTGCAGGTGGCTCAATTGCCCAAGCTCCGCCGGAATCTCGCCTGCCAGTTTGTTCCTGCCGAGCCCCAGCCACGTCAGTGCGACGAGCCGACCAATCTGGGTCGGAATCTCGCCCGTAAGCTGGTTGTTGTAAAGGTGCAGAATCTGCAAGGAACCCAGTTGTTCCAACTCCTGCGGGATCGAACCCGAAAGTCGGTTGTGACCCAGATTGAGGTGCTGCAGATTGGCCAGGCGTCCGATCTGCGGGGGTATCGTCCCGGTGAGGTGGTTGTTCGAGAGATCGAGTGCTCCCAGATTCAACAGATGTCCAAGCTCGGACGGTATCGCCCCAATCGATGCGTTGCCTCGAATTTGAAGCGTATGCAGCCCGGTCAAACCGCCGATTTCGGCCGGGATCGTCCCTCCGCCCTCACCACCGTCTATCGATAGCGTCCGGACCCTGGTCGGCGAGCCACCCACCACGATCCCTTGCCACTCGTTGATCGGCCGATCCGGCGCCCAGTTCAGCGATCCACTCGCCACCAACACATCGCGGATCTGCAGGAGAATCAGGCAGTCGCTGACCAGCTCAGGATGCAATCCAGGGCTTGAAACCACGGCGCCGCCAGCACAACCTTCAAGACTCGTCGGCCCATCGCTGACCGGCGACGCTGGCTGCACCGTCAATGTAAAGCGTGGGAGGTCTTCGAGCGCTTCGGGTCGGACTGGCGCCTTGGCCGCGTCCGGAATGATCACGTTGGTCAGCTTCTTCACTTTGTCCGGCACGTTCTGCAGCAGCACCTGCCCGACCGTCGTCCCAGGCGCCGCGACGTTCCAGATCACGAACACCGCGCGTTGCGTCCGCAGGACTTGCAGGCCTTCCGGAATCCCGTCGACCTCCCGCGCCTCATACCGAATCGGGAGTCCGTACAGGTTCAGCCAGTCGGGCTCGGCCAGAAACCGCGCCTTTATCTTCGAGTTTCCATCCAGAATCGCCAGGTGGTTTTGCGTCACGGTGGCGAAGTCCGCTCCAAAGTCCGCCGCCAGCACCTCGTGGATTGGCACGTTCGGCAGCGCCACCTGGGGATACCGATTCGCCAGCGCATCCAGCGTGTTGTAGTAGTTCATCTGCCGGCGACCCGGGTCCCATTGCAGGATCACCTTCTGAAAGGCCTGCAGCGTGAACGGACCTTCGACCCACCGCTGACTGATGGGATACCCGATCGCCTGCAGGTCCCTGGCCCGCACGAAGTCCCACAGCGGAACGTCATCCGCATTGGTTACGGCAAACCCGTCGGCCGGATCCGGGGTGTCGCCGCCGGTGATCGTGAACAGGCACCCTTCGTCCAGCGGAACGCCCGCCTCCGCACCGCACTCAAGCGCCCGCACCGGCAGCACGGTCACCGCCACCAGGAGTCCGACCGCGAGGCCCAGCGCAATCAGCCTTGCCATGCCAGGCCTTCCGCGACCGCCAGACACGGCCCGTCCGCCGGCGACGACGCCCGCAGCGAGTCATTTGGCGACGTGACGCCATGCCCACCCAATACCTGGCCCGGTCTTCTCGGCAAGTCGTTCAGCGTTGTTGAGTTTGGCGGCGCGTCCACGGACTAGTCGCCTTCCTCGCACGTCGGCCAGTCCGGCAACGCGACTCCCTCCCGCGCCCGCGCCGCCAGGCCGGCCGGCAGGCACTGGGCCAGGTAGTAGTTCCTCTCAAGGTGCAATTCCCGCAGCTTCGTCAGCAGTCCGAGTTCCGCTGGAACTTGCCCGGTTAGTCGATTGACGAAGAGGTTTAGTTGCCTCAGGTTGGCAAGCTGACCCAGTTCCGGCGGTATCGCTTCCGAGAAGGCGTTATTTGACAGATCGAGTTCGCGCAACTCGCTCAGTTGGCCAAGTTCGCTCGGGATTGGGCCCCACAATCGGTTGTTGAAGAGCACCAGTCGCCGCAGAGCGCTCAGGCCTCCAAGCTCGGGCGGGATGCGCCTGCCTCCGTGGGGCCCGCGAATCTCCAGCGCCAGGACGCGCTTCGGCGTGCCGCCGAGTTCGATCGCTTCCCACTGCTCCATCGGCGCCTCGGCGCTCCAATTCAGCCCCGTCCGCCCGACCAGAACTTCCCGCGCTTCAAGCAGGATCCGGCAGTCGTTCACCAGCCCGGGATTGTCCACCGGATTGGGAACGGCGATTCCACTCGCACAGGTCGGCGGCGACGGCGCTGGATTGACCCGGATCGCCACAGCTACCGGGTCGCCGATTCCATCGCTCGCTGCCACCGTCAGCGCATAGGCATCGACCGCTGAAGCATCCAGTTCACTGGCAACGCTGATGCGGCCGCTGCTGGATTCGATGGCAAATGCGCCGCCCTCGTTGCCGTCCTCTATCACGTAGCTGACCGTGTCCTCCAGCCGGCCGGGGATGAAGACCCTGCCCACGCTGGCTCCGAGCAACGCGTCGTCTCGAATGTTGAAGGCGTACGAACCGGTCTCGCAGGTCGCCCACTCGCGCGGGCTGATGTACGGCGGCTCGCGTCTGTTCAGGTGGAACGGCAGGCACTCCTCCAGTTGATTGCCCCACAGCCCCAGCGACCACAACTGGTACATGGACCCCACGGCTACCGGGACTCGCCCGGTAAGTTGGTTGCCCCCGAACTGCAGGTCCGTGAGCTTCGTCAGCCAGCCCAGTTCCCAGGGGATGAGGCCCGTCAGGTGGTTCTCGGCGAGATTCAGCCCCTTCAGGTTTCGCAGCCCGCCGAGTTCGGGCGGAATGTCACCCGTCAGCGCATTGTTCGAAAGGTCTAGCGTCTCCAGCCCGGCCAGGTCGCCGATTTCGGGCGGAATGCCGCCCCCGACACCACTCTCGGCGAGGTCCAGCACTACCAGGCCGGTTAGCTGGCCCAACTCCCCTGGAATTCTCCCGCCGAACTCGTTTTCCTGAAGGTGGAGCCGCTGCAGGCTGGACAGGTTGCCCAACTCGGCTGGGATCTCGCCGGTCAGATCGTTCCCGGCCAAATCCAGGAGTTCAAGGCTCGTCAGCTGGCCCAGTTCCGGTGGAATCCCACCGTACAGCCGGTTACCCGACAGGTTCAGGCTCCGCAGCGAGCCCAGATCGCCGAGCTCTGCTGGAATCCTTCCCGAAAGCTGATTCCCGGCGAAGTCCAGCATCTCCAACTCGGCGAGTTGACCGAGTTCCGGCGGGATGTTTCCCCAAATCTGGTTGCCGGCGAGCTCGAGCGTCCGCAGCTTGGGCAGGTCCGCGACCTCGGGCGGGATAACACCCGCGGTTACCGCATCGCCGTAGCTTCCGCTTCCCACCCTCAGCCCCGTCACCCGCCGCGGCGAGCCCTCAATGGTTAGCCCCACCCACTCGTCGATCGGCGTCCCGGCATTCCAGTTCGTGGTCACCCCACCGAATAGCCAGTCCCGCAGGTTCATCAACGTCTGGCAGTCGCTCACCAGGCCGGGACTCGCACCGGGCTCGGGGACTACGTATCCGGCGGTGCAGGCCGCGTATCGCGTTGCAAGGTCGGCCTCTCTGACGCTCTCGGCCACCAGCCCGACGCCCAGGGTCACAAGCACCTGCAGGTCGGAGCCGTCGGGCCTCATCGTGTAGAGAACCTCGGGCACGCTCCGCGAATACCTGTCGACTTCAGCCCCAAGGCCAATCGCGATTCGCGACCCGTCCGGCGACCAGGCCGGTCCATGTGGCTCCCCGAAGTTCTCAGGCGATGACCCGACGGGATTCCCATCTGTGTCGACCACGCAGACCGTCGCCCATGCGCACGTGTACAGAATCTTCGATCCGTCCGGCGACCAGGCCACCGTATCGATCCAGGCAACCGACGGATCTTCCGCGTACGACCCTTCGTTCCACCCCTGGCTCTGCCAGCCCTCGATCGTCGTCAGCCGGCGCGGGTCCGAGCCGTCCGCTGCGATGGTGTACAGCGCCACCTCTTCGCCGTCGGGCAACGCCAGCGCCAATCGCTCGCCGTCGGGCGACCACGACGGAAGACTGGCCACGGTCGAGACCTGCCTGAGGTCGGAGCCGTCGGCCCCCACCGTGTAAACCGCCGGCTCCGCCGAACCCACGCCACGCACAAAGGCCAGGAGCTGCCCGTCCGGCGACCAGCGCGGCGGAAGGCCGACGTCCCCATGGTCCGCCGGCGCCAGGCGCTGGATGTCGGAGCCGTCCGCGGCCATGCTGAACAGCCCCGGGTCGGCCTCAACGCGTGCCCGTCTGTCGGCCGGCGGGTCGGCGTAGTTGTGATCGGACAGGAACGCAATGCGGGTGCCGTCGGGTGACCACACGGGCACGCTGCCAACGGCCAGGTAGTCCACCTCGTCGGTGGTCGCGTCCCAGACGGCCACTTCGAAGAACACGGTGCCGATCGGAGCGTCGATCGCGCGGGACTCCTCGTCCGGCGGCTCCCGTGGCGGGCTGTCCCAGAACGTAAAGGAGTCCCAGCAGACCGAGTACGCCACCCGGGTTCCGTCAGGGGAGACGTCGGCGTGGGACAGGTAGACCTTGATATACGACCGCGACTCGATGTGGGCCTCGTACGGCACCTCGAACGTGCCGTGCACGCGTGTCCCGTCCGCGGTCGCCTGGTAGAGCTGGTCGTGGTGGATGAAGAGCAGTTCGGAGCCGCCCGGCTTCCATTGCACCGAGTTCTGGGCATTCATCACGTGAACGCCGCGGAGACCGAAGCTCTCGCAGGGCGGAATGCGGCTGTGCGCATGCACCGGCCGGGTCGCGAGGCTCACACCAAGCGCCACCAGCAGCGCGGCCAGCGCGACGAAACGCAATGGCGGGCTCATCCGACGAAGGCCTGAAATCAGCCGAATCGCTGGAGCCGAACAAGACGACAGGAGTCGCCGCCCCGCCCCAAGAGCGGCAGAGCGGCTGACGTTCCGGCCGACCATCGGCACGTTCCCCAACCTCATCGCGGCGGCCACACCTGGCCCTCGTCATCGGACCCCCAGCAAGCGATGGTTCCGTCCGCGCCCAGTCCACAGGTGTGTGCGCGACCCTGGCTGATGGTGGTGACCCGCACGTCGTCGGGCGACGTGTCTTCGCCGGGTCGGAAGGATCCCCAGCACATCGCGGTTCCGTCGCCACGCAGCCCACAAGTTCGGTGGTCGTCGCTGCTGATGGCCACAAAGGTCTCGTCCACCGGCGGCGTCACGTGAGGGGCTGACTTGTCGCCCCAGCAGCGGACGGTCCCATCGGCACGCAACCCGCACGTGTGGTCGCCGCCGCTGGCAATTGCCG
>JAPOWQ010000039.1 GCA_026707585.1 Chloroflexota bacterium
CGGCCACCGACCCGGAAGGCGCGACGGTGATCTACGACATCACCGCCGGCAACGCTGCCGACCACTGGGCGGTGGACGTCCTGGCCGGGCACGTGGCGGTGGGCGCCCAACTGAGCCACGCGACAACGCCCAGCTACACCCTCACCATCACCGCCAGCACCGGCGGCGCCAGCCCGTCCGCCACCACCACGGTGAGCATCACGGTGACGCAGGCGGGCTGAGGGCGCAGGCAGCGGGGGCGCCTCGCGACCGGACGACGAGCGGGTCTCAGTCGCCGCCCATACGAAAGAAGGGGCGGGCGGAGCGGGCCACGGACAGTAGCAACCCAGCCTGGCCGCCGGTGGTACGGTTCTGGCGTGACCATGGCGTACCCGGCGGCCGTGTTTTTTGATGCGTACGGCACGCTGATTCACTTTCCTGCCGACCCCTCGCCGTTCGACTACATGGCCGACGCGGTGCGACGGGCAGGGGTTGACCTGCCGCGCGAGCGCCTGGATGGGGCGCTGCAGGCCGAGATGCGGTACTTCAAGGCGCACTTTTCGGCTGTTCGCACGTCGGAGGACTTCCAGCGGCTGAAGCTGGACGATGCGCGGGTGTACGTGACGGAGCTTGGCGATACGGGCCCGGTGCGCCTGGACGTTGCCCAGATGGCCGCCGAACTGCACGAGGCCTTTGCGACGCGGGTGCTTCCGGATGCGCTGCCGGCGATTGAGGTGGTGCGCGCGGCCGGGGTACGGGCCGGGGTGCTGAGCAACTACAGCTACCTGCTGCCGCTGGTGCTGGAGGGGTTGGGACTGGCGGAACGGCTGGACCCGATCGTGTTCTCGGCGGCGGTGGGGGCGGAGAAACCGGACCGACGAATCTTCGAGGCGGCGGCCGCCGCGATTGGGGCGGCGCTGGCCGACTGCGTGCTGATCGGCGACGACCTGGAGAACGACGTGGCGGGCGCTCGCCGCTGCGGGATGCCGGTGGTGTGGATCGCGCGCGATGGGGCCACGGCGCCGCCGGGCGTGGCCACGGCTCGGGACCTGGCGGATGCGGCGCGCATGGCGCTGGCGCCAGGGTGGCGGTCGCTGTCCTTAGCCGAGTCCCTTGCGTAGCCGGCGGGTGGGCGCCCGGAAGACTCTCACCCCAACCCTCCCCCCAGAGATACCTCCGTTTAACCCGAGTTTGGTTGCCCGGAAGCCCCCTCACCGGTTTCGGCCGAAGACGGCCGAACCTGCCTCTCCCCCAGGAGAGGGTGAAGAGCTCCTACCCCTTAGTGTTCGATCGGTGTCGTGCAGAGGTCTTCCACAGGGAGAGGGAGCACGAGTGGTCGCTCATTCGAGTACTACGGGCGTTATGCAAAGACCTCTAGCCGAGTCCCACGGTGTTGGAAGGGACGCCTGAGATGCCGCTGGCCAGGCTGCGCGTGACTACCTCGTCGCGGACGTCGGTGCAAGCGATCGGCCGGCAGATCCAGGCGGCAATCGAGGGCAAGGTGCGGCGCGACGGTTTGCTGCTGGTGAGCGTTCCGCACACGACGTGCGGCGTGACCTTGAATGAGCCTGAGCCGGGCCTGCTGGACGACTTTGCGCAGGCGCTGGAGGGGTTGGTTCCGTGGGACGGCGCCTACGCGCACAACCAAGGGGGCGAAGACAACGCGGCCGCGCACGTGCGGGCGAACCTGATCGGTCACCAGGTGCTGGCGCCGGTTGTGGATGGACGGCTGCAGGTGGGGGTGTGGCAGGACGTGCTGCTGGTGGAGTGCGACGGGCCGCGGACCCGGACGGTGGAGGTTCGCCTGCTGGCGGAGGCCGCCGCCGGCTAGAGCCCGCGCTGCGCCAGGTCGGCGAGCAGGCGGTTGCCGTAGGGCAGGGGCTGGCGGTAGCCGGGGCGGTCGGAGGCGGCGGACCAGTCGCGCAATCGGAGCTGCCGGGTGATGAGGGCGTCCGCCCCGGCCAGGTAGGCGCCGGCCTCGCGGTCGCCCTGGCGCACCACGGCGATGGGGTCACCGGTCAGCACATGCCAGGCCTTGGCACCCGGGTGCGCGGGGCTGCGCAGGGCGTGGGCCGCAGCCTGGATGAGCGGCGCGCGGTTGAATGGCGGCTGGTTGGGATCGAGAAAGGCCGGGTCGTCCAGCGTTTCCAGCCGCGTGGGCGTGAGCAGGTTGGTTCGGGCGAGGGCTCGCTGCGCGGGGGCGTCGAGCAGGAAGCGGGCGAAGGCCCAGGCGGCGTCCGGCTGGGGACTGCGCGCCGGGACGGTGACGCACAGCTCATGGGCCTCAGTGACGGACTCGCGGCCTTCCCAGGCCGGCAGGGGCGCGACGGCCCAGGGCACGCTGGCTCGGACCCAGCGTCCGACGTCGGTGTGGTCGATGTGCATCGAAGCGAGGCCACCGCTGAAGGGGGCCACGAACCGGTAGGCAATGGGAAGCTCGATAGCCAAGCCGGTCTGCCAGCCGGTCAGGCGGTGCAGGCGCTGGCGGCGCGGGGGAGTGGCCAGGGTCGACGCGCGTTGCTCGGCGTCCAGCCAGCCGTCGCCGCCCCCGGCCAGCACGGGGCGGGCGTAGGCGGGAATGGCGGTGAGTCCGAAGCGCTCCACGCGCCGATTGCCGGCGATGACCAGGCGCTGGGCCGCCTCCTCGAACTCGGCCACGGTCCAGGCGGAGGACCAGCTGAGGGGGGCCGTAACGCCGACCGATTCAAGGTGCTGCGCGTTGTAGAGCACGCATTGGTGCGTGGCTCCGATGCTGAGCGTCGAGAGCTCTCCGCCGCCGCCGGTCCGGGCCGCGGGCGCCCCGGGGGCCGCTTCCCGCAGTTCGGGATCGCCATCAACACGCGCGCCGAGCCCGTGGAGAAAGCCAGCCGCCGTGAAGTCGAATACGTCCTCGGGTTCGATTCTGGTGACGTCGGGTCCCTCGCCATTACGCAGACGCGTGCGCAGCCGGTCGGAGGTCTGCGCGTTGTCCAGGCGCGCCTGCACCGTGACCCAGGGGAATGCCCTGCGAAACTCCCGGTCGATCTCGCGGAAGGCGTTGAGCAGCACCCGGGGCCCCCAGGTTTCGAACTGAATGGTGGCGGCGGGCGACCGCGGAGCACCGACGCCGGCGGAGGCGGCCGTGGGCTGAGAAGCGGGCGGTTCCGGGGTTGCCGTGGGCAGCGGCGGCGGTTGCACGACTTCCACCGGGGGCAGGGTCACCGGCGGCAGCTCGGTCCCGACCCGGTCCAGGCTGCAAGCGGCCAACAGCCCGCTGCCCGCCAGCAGGCCGGCGCGCAGCAGCGCCCGACGCGAGAGCGGGGTGGGGCTTATGGCCGACACCGGCTTACCTCCGGCGTGGCTGGCCGGACGCGGCGTGCCGATGCGCCGGCCGCGCCGGGCCGGGGCGCTAGAGATAGCGGGGGAATCCCGGGTGCTCAAGGCTCACTGGCTATTCTGACCTCAACTCCTCCACAACTCGCGAACTCGAAAGGCATCGCGCCATCGACGTGTTGCTCTGGGCTGGCGCCCTGGCGATGTTGTGCATCCTCGGGGTGCCGTGGGCGTTTCTGCTCTGTCGCGGTTTGCCGTCGCGCGGGGTCCTGCTGGCGGCGCCGGTTGGGCTGTTTCTGGCCCATTATCTCGCCTGGCTGGGACTTTCGACCGGGCTTTTCCCGAACGGACGCGGCTACGCCGCGGCCGCCCTGCTGGTGTTCGCGGGGCTTAGCGCAGCCCTGGCCTGGGGGCTGCGGGCGAGCCTGGGTGAATTGCGCGCGAATGGCCGCTTGTGGCTGGCGGGAGGCTTCCTGCTGCTGGCGATGTTTGCGCTGGGCGTAGGGCTGCGCTGGCTCAATCCGGAGATCGGCGGGACGGAGAAGCCGATGGACTTCGCGTTGCTCAACGCCGCCGCCCGCGGATCAACGCTGCCTCCACCGGATCCCTGGTTTGCGGGCGAGACCATCAACTATTACTACCTGGGCTACTCGATGGCCGCCTTCAGCATGCATCTCAGCGGCACCGAGCCGGCCGCGGGATACAACCTGGCCCTGGCCGCACTGTTTGGGCTGGGGGCGGTGGCCGCCGCTTCGGCGGGTTACGACCTGGCCACACTCACCGGCGCCGGACGGCGAGCCCGAAAAGTCGCGGCGGGGCTGGCGCTGGGCCTGACCATGCTGGCGGGCAACCTGGCCGTCGTGCGCGACATCTTCGCCGACAGCGCGGACGCACCCGGCGACTTCTGGCGAGGCGTTGGGTGGAATGCCTCGCGGACGATTCAGCGCGAGGACGGCGGCCAGGTGATCGACTACACGATCAACGAATTCCCGGCCTTCTCCTTCATCCTGGGCGATTTGCACCCGCACGTGATGGCGCTGCCAATCACGCTGGTGGCCGTCTCGCTGGCCGTGCAATGGGTGGTGGCGGCGTCGCAGCCGAAGCTCGATTCCCTCGTGGAGCGCCTGGCGCGGGGCGGGCTTACGGGGCTGGTGCTGGGCGGCCTGTATGCGCTCAATGCCTGGGACGCGCCGACGTTTGCGGGCCTGGTGCTGGCCGGAGGCGTGGTGGTGGCCTGGCGTGACCGAGCGCGGCTGCTGGCGCTGGCGCCGGCAACCGCCGCGGCGCTGATCGTGGCGGTGGTCGCCTGGCTGCCCTATACCCTGAATTATGCGCCCGGCAGCCGTGGGATCGGCGTGGTGACCGTAAGAAGCGAGGCGCTGGACCACATCCAGGTGTTTGGACTGCTGGTGGGGGCGGCAGTTGTCGCGCTGGCCGTCCTGCTCTGGGACATGGGGCCGGACGGCCGGCTGTTGCTGGTCGCGCTGCTGGTCGCCGGCGTCGGGGCTACGTTGATAGCGCGTGGGGAGGTTGTGGTGGCGCTCGCCGCGCTTCTGGTTCTCAGCGTCTACGCCCTCGGGTTATTTCGCAGCGAGCCCGGCCTGGCGGCGCTGCTGTGGCTGCTGGTTGCCGGTCTGGGGCTGCTGACCGTCGTTGAGGCTCTCTACGTGGACGACTTTTTTGGCCCGCCCAACGAACGCATGAACACGGTGTTCAAGCTGCACTACCAGGCGTGGAGCCTGCTGGCCGTTGCGGCCGGACCGGGCCTGGTGCTGACGTGGCGGCGTCTGGCCCAGCCGGGCGGACGGCGCGTGCAATGGGCGCGAACGGTGGCGGTATCCGCATTTGTGCTGCTAGCCGTGCCCGCGCTGGCCTATCCGATCGTCGCGACCCGCGCCAAGACGGAGGCGAGCCCGGTGTCCGGATCGCTGGACGGGCTGGCCGCCGCTCGACTGAACCGTCCCTCGGAGGTTGCCGCGGCCGAGTGGTTGCGGCGGCAGGCTCCGGACGACGCAGTGCTGCTGGAGGCGCCGGGCCGCGCCTATTCGGGCGACTCGCGCATGGCCACCTGGACGGGGATTCCGAGCGTGATTGGCTGGACTCAACACGAAGAACTGTGGCGGGAGTCGGATCCTCGGATTGCCGTGCGTTCGGCCGACATCGACTCCGCCTACCTGACCGATGACGCCGCACTGCGGCGCGCGGTGCTGGAGCGCTATGGCGTCACGCACGTGGTAGCCGGCGACAGCGAGCGTGACCGCTACGGGGCCGAAGTGGTCGACCGCCTGCGCCGGGACCTCGCGGTGGCATATGACAACGGCGGTACGACGATCTTCCGGGTTGGAGCGGTTCGGTGAGCGCGAACGCGCAGGGGATTGGGAGCTGGCTGGGGCGTCCGGCCTGGTTTGGCTGGACGCGCGGCGAGTGGCTGCTGTACGCCGTGATCCTGGCCGTCGCCGCGGGGCTGCGCTTCTTCGACCTGGGCGAGCGGGTCTACCACCACGACGAGGCGATCCACGCCAAAGAGTCGAACGACATGATCAACGGCAAGCAGTTCCGCTACGACCCGGCGTACCACGGGCCGCTGCTCTATTTCGGCAATGTGATCGTGTTCCTGGCCGCCGGGGTCACCGATGCCCTGGGGCGCGTGATCCCGGCGCTGTTCGGCGTGGCGTCGGTGGGCGCCCTGCTGATTCTGCGCCCGGAGCTCGGTCGAACCGGGACACCGCTGGCCATGGCGGCGATGACCGTCTCGACCTCGTTCCTTTACTACTCCCGATTCCTGCGCATGGACATCTATGTGGCGCTATTCACGCTTTTGCTTGTCGGCTCGGTGATGCGCTACCTGGAGCGGCCGCAGCGGCGCTGGATTTACCTGGCCTGGGCGACGCTTGGGCTTTCGCTGGCGACGAAGGAAAACACCTTCATCCACGGCTTTGCGCTGCTGGTGGTTCTGATTGCCGTGGGAGGGTTGGCTTTTCGCGCCGCACGCCGCGGACCTGACGCGTCGCCCCTGGGAACGCAGGCGCTTGATGCCTTTCGTTCGCTCGGGTACGACGTGGAGCACGTGGTGTACGGCGCGTTGACGTTCGTTCTGATCGTGTTTGCGTTCTACACGTCGTTCCTCACGCACCTTCCGGGCTTTCGCGCGGCGTTTACCAGTTCCATCGAGTACTGGACGAGCGTCCATGAATCCGAGCGGGTAAACCAGCCCTGGTTCTACTACGCAATGTTCCTGGGTCTGTACGAGCCCTTTGCGCTGGTGGTTGGCGCCGTTGCGCTGGTGCGCGGGCGCAGTGCCCGGCACCTGCTGCCGTTTGTGCTGGGCGTGTGGATCGTGGTGACGTGGATCGTCTACTCGGCGGCGGGGGAAAAGGCCCCGTGGCTGGTGCTGCACCTGCTGTGGCCGCCTATGTTGCTGGCGTGCTGGTGGGTGGGCCGCTGGTTCGATGAGCCCCGTCCTCGCATTCCTCGACTCGTCGTGGGCGTGCTGAGCGCCGGACTGCTGTTCTGGACGGTGTGGTTCGCCATTCCGATCACGTACGAGCGGGGAAGCGTGCCAAACGACCTGGTGGTGTACGTGCAGTCGACGGATGACGTAAAGGTAGTGGCCGCGATCGCGGACGAGGCCGCCAGGCGGACCGGTCAGGGCGACAAGCTGTCGATCCTCATCGACAACAACTACGCGTGGCCGACGGTCTGGTACCTGCGCGACTACAAGGACGCGCTGTACACGAAGGACATGAACCTGGAGGACGCCCAGGAGGCGCAGATCGTGCTCATGTCGCCGTCCAGCGCGGACACTTTGGGGATTCAGCTTCCGGAATACGTTGGCCGCAGGATGAAGCTGCGCTGGTGGTTCCCGGAGTACACGTACAAGAGCTGGGACCTCGGGTTCCTGAGCGAGTTCCTGGCGGATCCGGAGGCGCGGCGTTCGTTCCTACACTGGTTGGTGACGCGCGAAGAGCCGCCGGTGCCCAAGGGCTCGTATGACTTCATGCTGTACGTGCGGACGGACTTGCTGAAGGACGGGCCGTTGGGTCCGTTCCGGCTGTGAAGGTAGTCATCGTTGGCGCCGGGATTACCGGGCTGGCGCTGGCGCATGAGCTGCTGAAGCTGGGCCACCGCGTCACGCTGGTCGAGGCGGCGCCGCGGCCTGGCGGGGAGCTGGCGACGGTGGAGGTGGGCGGCGAGCCGGTAGAGCGCTTCTACCACCACCTGTTCACGCACGACAGCTTCATGATCGGGCTGGCGGAGGAGCTGGGTGTCGGTGACCGGCTGGAGTGGCCGGAGCCGGAGATGGGGTACTACCTGGGTGGCCGGCTATATCCGTTCACGTCGCCGCTGGATTTGCTGCGGTTCGGGGCGCTGAGCCCGTGGGCGCGGCTGCGGCTGGGGCTTGGCTCGGTGCTGCTGCAGCGGCGACGCGACTACGGGCCATTTGAGGACCGGACGGCGGCGGAGGTGTTGCCGCGGTATGTGGGGCGCGAGGCGTTTGAGGCGATCTTCGCCTCGATGCTGCGGGCCAAGTTCGCGGGGCACTGGGAATCGGTGTCGATGGCGTGGATGTGGGCGCGGCTGATGGCCCGGGCGCGGACGCGGACGGCCAACAAGCGGCGGGAGCGGCTGGGGTATTTCCGCGGGAGTTTCCGGGTGATCGTGGACGCGCTGGCCGACTCTGTGCGGGGGCGCGGGGCGGCGTTGCGGCTGGCTTCGCCGGTGCAGGAAATCACGATCGGGGAGCCGGGCGCGCCGGCGTTGCGGGTGAATGACGAGCCGGTGGAGGCGGACGCGGTGGTGGCGACGGTGGGGTTGCCGATCATCCGGCGGTTGCTGCCGGCCTCGCAGCGCGGGTTCACGGATTCGCTGGCGGCCACGGCGTACGTGGGGGCCTGCGTGGCGCTGATTCAGATCCGGGAGCAGTTGTCGCGCTACTACTGGACGAATATCGGGGACCGAGACCTGCCATTCGCCGGGCTGATCGAGCACACGAACTATGTGGATCGGGAGCGCTACGGCGGCAAGCGGCTGCTGTATGTGAGCAACTACCTGCCGCCGGAGCACGAGTTCTTCCAGCTGGAGGACGACGTGTTGATCGAGCGGTTCGTGGATCCGATCGCGCAGGTGTTTCCGACGTTTCGGCGCGAGCATATCGAGGAGGCGTGGGTGTCGCGGGATCCGGTGGCGCAGCCGGTGATCGAGGCGGGCTACCAGCGGCGCAAGCCGCCGTATGCGTCGCCGATTCCGGGGTTCTACATCTGCAACACGTCGCAGATCTACCCGGAGGACCGGGGGACGAACTACAACGTGCGGATTGCGAAGGAGTGCGCGGCGCAACTGGAAGCGGATGCTCCCACGCTGCTCGCGCGACGGTCCAACGGGACGGACGTCACGGCGTGTTCCACATAGCCGACGTGCTCTCACCGGCCAATGGGCGGATATCCGGGTCTTCGACTCCTGGAAGTCCAGATTGCCCGAATCGTCAGTGTGGGGCGGAGCGATGGGGGGATATCGGCCCGCAAGTGTCGCGGTCATCCGGTACTCTGCGGGCGCCTCGGCCCCGGGCTCGGCGGGGAGCGCTCCGGGATCATATTGCGAAGGTCGTAGCAGCAGGTCTGGATTGCGTGACTCCCCGGCTGGCCTCAGACCACCCGAAGCCCCTGTCACTTAGAGCAAGAGCGGGAGCGCATGGCGACTATTGGTGACTCGAGAACTCCGGGCCGGGTGGTGGTGATCGGCACGGTCGGCATTGACGACATCGAGACCGCGCAGGCCAGCGTCGAGGGCGTCCTCGGCGGCTCGGCCACCTATGCCAGCCTGGCCTCGCGCCACTTCGCGCCAACCACCATGTCAAGCGTGGTCGGCCACGACTTTCCGGCGGCGCACCTGGAACTGCTGACCGAACGCGACATCGATCTCAGCAGTCTCGAGACCGCCGACGGTCTTACCTTTCGCTGGGGCGGGCGGTATGCCGAAAACATGAACGTGCGCGAGACCACGTTCGTGGACCTGAACGTGCTCGAGCACTTCGATCCGAAGGTGCCGCAGCACGCGGTAGCCGAGTCTTTCGTATTCCTGGGGAACACCGATCCGAGCATTCAGCTTCGGATCCTTGACCAGGTCGTGAATCCACGCTTCGTCGTCGTCGATTCGATGGACTTCTGGATCGAGGGCGACCGCCGGCAGGTGTCGAGGGTGTTCTCCCGCTGCGACTGCGTGGTTCTCAACGACGAGGAAGCGCGGCTCTTCGGCGGCCACGCCAACATCCCGCGCGCCGTGCGCACGATCCTGGAACTTGGACCAACCTACGTGGTGGTGAAGCGCGGCGAGTTTGGCGCCGCCCTGGTCAGCGACCACGGCTGGTTCTTCGCACCGGCCTACCCGCTGGACGAGGTCAAGGACCCCACGGGGGCCGGCGACGCCTTTGCGGGGGCCTTCCTGGGCAGCCTGGCGGCGGCGAACTCAACCGACGATGCCGCCCTGCGAAGAGCCGTAGTCTATGGATGCGTCGTGGCGTCGTTTACAGTTGAGGCGTTCAGCGTGGATCGCCTCGCTGAGCTCACTCGTCACGACATCGATTCGCGCTACGTTGAATTCGGCGACTTCGCCGCCTTCTAGCTGCCAGACCCACGCCCGGAGGAACTCGTATGGCCACGGCCGATAACCAGTCCGATATCGCGGACGCTTCGCTTGCCGATGACGGCGTCCGCCGTATCGAATGGGCCGACCAGTCCATGCCCGTCCTGGAGAGCATCCGCCGGCGTTTCGAGCAGGAGCGACCCCTCGACGGCCTCCGCATAGGCGCCTGCCTGCACGTGACCGCCGAGACCGCCAACCTGGTCCGCACCCTGCAGGCCGGCGGCGCCGAAACCTCCCTCTGCGCCTCCAACCCCCTCAGCACGCAGGACGACGTGGCGGCGGCCCTCGTCGAGGTCTACGGGGCCGCCACCTACGCCATCAACGGCGAGGACTCCGAGATCTACTACGACCACATCGAGTCCGTGCTCAACGGCCGGCCGCATCTCACCACCGACGACGGCGCCGACCTGGTCTCCACCCTTCATACCGACCGCACCGATGTCATCGACGGCGTGATGGGCGGCACCGAGGAAACCACCACCGGCGTAATCCGTCTCCGCGCCATGGCCGAACAGGGCGTGCTCAAGTACCCCATCGTGGCCGTCAACGAGGCCATGACCAAGCACATGTTCGACAACCGCTACGGCAC
>JAPOWQ010000015.1 GCA_026707585.1 Chloroflexota bacterium
CGCCGGTGGCCGGCGCGGCGGGTGGGGTTGGTGGTGGTGGTGGGTCTGCTGCTGCTGAGCGCAGTGTGGCTGGGCCAGGTGGCGCCGCTGCTGGCGCAGGAGGGCGTGGGCATCGCGTTTGACGACCTGAGCCGCGAGCCCACGGAGACGACGGTCGACCGCTTTGGAGTCGAGCTGTCCAACCTGGACGCGGCGACGACGTACGCGGTGGTGGTGGCCAGCGACAACGCGACAGCGCTGGGGATCGGGGGCTGCGGCACGGCGGCGCAGACGCAGACGGTGACGGGCGTCACGGCGCAGGACCTGGCGTTCGTGGTCTACGCCTGCGCGCTGGGGAGCGGCACGCTGACCGCCGAGGTGCGGCCGGCCGGCGCCGCCACCGCCGCGGCCACCGTCAGCCAGGCCCTGACGGTGCTGGCAATCCCCGAGGGCGCGCCGCCGGGGGTGCCGGGGGCGTCGCCGGCCTCGGCGGCGACGCGGGGAGCCACGAAGGCGGGCACGCCGGGCATCGTGCCCAACGTCAGGTTCGACTCCATCACGACCAGTTCGGCCCGGGCGCGCTGGGACAAGCCCAGCAACGGCGGGCGGGCGCTGACCGGGTTCGGGTTGCTCATGTGGACCGGGCCGGACCACCCGAACTACGGCGACGCCTTTGTGGTGGGGAAGGACTCGCGCAGCCATACCTATACGGGGCTGCAGGCCGGGGCCACCTACAAGTTCCGCATTCACGCCTGCAACGGCACCGACAGTTGCGGCCATTGGACCCACCCGCCCAAGGAAGTGCGGATTCCCACGCCCACGGCCACCGCCACCCCCACCCCGACCCCCACCCGGACCGCCACGACCGCGCCGCCGGCCACCACCCCGGGGCCGGTGCGCAACCTGACGCATTCCGGCAGCGGCAAGCACACCGTATCCGTGGACTGGGACGCGCCCAGCAGCAGCGGCGGCGCGACGCTGACGGGCTACCACGTGCAGCATAAGGCGGAGGGGACGCGGGACTGGCCGGACGGCTCGGACGTGGTGACGCCGGGGACCACCACGGCCTGGACGATCCGGGGGTTGATCAACGGCACGCGCTACGAGGTGCGGGTGCGGGCCTGCAACGCGGCGCCGGCGTGCGGCACGTGGGTCGAGCTGACCGGCACCGCGACCGCCGGGAACAAGGTGGGCAACGCCAGCCTGATTCCCGCGTCGGCCGACCTGACCATCGGCCAGCGGCAGAAGTTCGAGATCCACGACATCCCGGTGGGCAAGACGGCGCGCACCTACCTGGTGGGCCCCATCCAGCCCGAGGGCCGCTGCCGGACATCGGGCGCCAGCGCGCAGGCCCGCGGGCCGTCCACGGGCCCCGGCTACTACGACTCGCTGCGGATCGAAGGCTGCGCGCCGGGCGGCACCGGCTGGCTGCGGGTGGTCAACGCCGACGAATCGGAACTCTATGCCAGCGCCAAGATCACCGTGCAGACGTCCCAGAATCCGCCGCCCGAGCGGGTGGAGGATCCGCCGCCTGGGTCGGGTACGCCGGTATCCATCGATCCCGAATGCCCAACGATCAGCGGTACGTCGGTGCTTCCCGCGAACATGCAAGTGGACGTGGTGCCCCAATCCCAACGCCGGGCCAGCCTGTGCTGGTCGCCCAGCCTCTTCGCTGAGTCCTACCTCGTCCAGGCCACGGACACCCTGAGCAATCTCCACGATCCCGACAAATCGGACTGGCACCAAATCCAGGGCACGATGGAGCAAGACCACGTGGCCGACAAGGCTCAGCGCCTCCAACTCAATCTCGACCAAATCATGACGAAGGCGGGCAAGGTCGTCGGCCTTGCCGAGAACGCCGCCTATGGCATCAGAATTGGCATGAGGGACGATCAGCAGAGGCTTTCGTACACCACAGCGATCATCATCATTGATACGCCGATTACCAAGGCCGACGGGTCCGGTGCCAAGGCTGAGGTCACCTGGGACCTGGTGGGCGCGGCGACCGTGCTGAACAGCACGAACTTCGGAACGGGCTACTACGAAATCCGCAGGCGCCAGTCCACCGTCGACCATGTGTTGGCGAGCTGGAAACCGGACAAGGACGGCTTTTTACCGCCGCCGTCGGATGTGTCGTTTCGCGTGACCCCCAGCACCCATGTGATTGGAGGGCTGGCGGCCGGATCGGTGTATGCCCTGCAGCTCATCTACCGCGATGACCCGACCAAGACCAACGACCGAGACGCGGATGTCTTCGCGGCACGCAATGCCTTCGTGTGGCCATCGACTGCGAAGGCCGATGGCGGGCAACGGGTGGCGGCGTTTCCGCTGCAGCAGCGGCTTGGCGCGCGGACAGCGGACGGCTATCCGCTGTACGCCTACCGCATCTGTACCGAGACCTTCCGACCATCGGACGACACCCGGATCGCCGCGTGGGTGACGCTGATTAACCATGCCATGCAGCAGTGGCAGACGGCGACGGACGGCTTGATCCGGACGGAGCGCGAAACCGACACGTCGGGCCAGTTCAAGCCCTGTGCCGACTACGCAGGGCTGAGCCGGGTGATAGGTAAAGAAATCCGTGACTTTGTGCCCGAGGAATTGGTGCTTGAAGACATTGAACTCAATCAGCTCGTGCAGGACTTTCTGAAGCGATTCAAGGACACGGGTATCATATTGGATGACAAGAAAATTGAAGAGAAATATGGCGATGAAGACCATACCCTGCGCGACATCGAAGCCAACGAGATCATCATGTTCAATGAGGGCCACCCCATTGACACGATTACTCGCGTCGCGGCGTTTCCGGAATTTGCCGCGAGCGTTCGGCTTGAGGAGTCGTGCTGGTATTTCTCGAACGGTGCGTTCGATGATGGTGTCAAGATGTGCGTACCCGGCGGTGACACAGGCCCTGACGGAACACGGGACATCTTTATTCGTCGCAATACTTATGAAGGTGACGGTGGAAATCCAGTCTATCCGCTGGCCGTCCCGGCTGCGAATGCTCGCTTCAACAAGTGCCGCAACCAGGGATATGATGTCGAACGCAGTGCGTATGGCGATTTCCTGCATGAAGTCGGGCATGTCCTGGGCATTGGAGGATCTGGTTCAGGTCATCCGGGTGATCCGAGGCCATGGGAGTATTTTGACTCGGTGATGGACTATAACTCTGACGATGCGCAGCCTAATTGTGCGCCGTACCCGCTGGATATTATGGCGATTTATTCCTTGTACCAGGTCGTGGTTCCATGAGAGATTCGGGGCTCGGTGGCAGATTCGAACGCATGGTGGTGCCGGTCTGGAATCAGGTTCGTGGGCAGCATTCGTCGCTTGCGACAGTCCAGCGTTTTTGCATGCTGATGTTTGGTCTGATCTGTATCGCAGCAATTTCCGTAGCCTGCGAATATTCTGAGGCACCAGTTGAGCAACAGTATCCCGAAGAGCAAACTGAGACGGCGGATCTAATCGAACGAGAGCCGCCGGAGGAATCACTCGAGAAGGCGGACCTACCCGACAAAGCGATTCCTGAGGAACCAATTCAACAAGCGGAACCAATTGAGAAACAAAAGCCCGAGGAACGAATGGACAGACTCCCCCCACCGTCGTCTTGTTACGTGGATGGATGGGTCAGCACGCGATTCCGGATACGCGAGGCGTCAGTGGCGTGGCGGCCCGACGGATCGGAGGTTGTCTTTAGCCGCGCAGCTGACATCTACGCCGCCGCGCAGGATGGTCGTGAGTTGCGGACGCTTGCGCAAGTGTGGCCCGTGGCGGCATTGACGGAGCCGTCGTATACAACGACGACCTTTAGTTTCGCACCGAATGGGTCGATGATGATCTACGCGACCTGCGAATTTGTGCGGCTGCCTGGGCCGTCCGATCTGCACGAGTTGTCGCTGCTCGACGTCGATCGTCCGGACGCGGGCCCGCGGCGGCTGACGTCGAACGAGGTCATCGAATACTACCCGGCATGGTCGCCGGACGGTCAACGCGTCGCGTATCTCCGGGGTCTTCGGCACGAGGCGCACGCCGTGGGTCGCTTTGACTCGATCACACCGGGCGCGCTGTTCGTCATGGCCGCGGACGGCACCGGCACGCGATCGGTGCCGGGCGGCGAGGCGCTGATCGGGCCGCCGCGCTGGTCGCCGGACGGGCGCTGGCTGGCGTTTCTGAACGATGATGGCGAGGCCGGGCTGGGCCTCTACGTCGTCAACGCGGAAGGCACAGTGGGCCGGCGCCTGGCGGATGCGGGAAGTGAAGTGTCCTGGTCCCCGGACAGCCGGCAGCTGGCCTTTGTCCAGCGCGACGGCCAATACAGTTCGCTCTACGCGATCACGGTCACGGCGGCCGACGCGGCGGAGCCACGGCTGCTCGCGCGCATCTATAACGACGTTTCGGGCTTTAATTACGCTGATGCCGCAATACGAGATTGGGAGACGAGCTTGCCGTTGGTGGCCTGGTCACCCGCGGGCACGCATATCGTGTACGAGTGCCAGTACCGACGGCTTTGCATATTCGCGCCCGACGGAGACCAGTACGATGAGCCGTCGCTCTACGGGCAGGCGGTGGCCTGGTCGCGGGATGGGTCGCGGCTAGCGGTCGTCATCGTTGAGCCGGCGATCAGCGTCTGGCAATGGCTTGCCTATCAGTCCGTGATTGAGCGGATGGGCGACGACCGCACCATCAGGGTGTACACGGTGGCGCCGGACGGCAGCGACCTGCGTCCGCTGGTGCGGGAGCACGAGGACGGCGGCCTGGTGGCGGCCGCGGCAGCCTGATGCGGGCAAATTGCACTAGTCGGATTCAGATATAAAGTAGGACGAATACACCTATTTACTTATGGATTACAGCTTCGATCAACCCAACTGCGCGCCGTACCCGCTGGACATTATGGCGATCTATGCCTTGTACCAGGTCGTGGTTCCATGAGCGATTCGGGGCTCGGTGGCAGATTCGCACGCATGGTGGTGCCGGTCTGGAATCAGGTTCGTGGGCGGCATTCGCCGCTTGTGACAGTCCGGCGCTCTTGCATGACTATATTTGGCTTGATTCTTCTCTTGGCAGTTTCCGTAGGCTGCGAATTCCCTGAGGCACCAGTTGAGCAACAGTATCCCAAAGAACAAACTGAGACAGCGGAGCTCATCGAACGAGAGCCGCCTGATAAGTCACTTGAGAAAGCGGACCAAAACGCGGATCGACGCGACAAAGAGAATCCTGAGGACTCACATCATAAAGTGGAGCCAATTGAGAAAGTTGGACCCCGAACGTATTGTCTCTCGGATGGATGGATCAGCACGCGATTCAGGATACCGAAGACGTCGCTGGCGTGGCGGCCCGGTGGGTCGGAGCTCGTCTTCAGCGTGGGGCCGGACATCCACGCGGTCTCGACGGATGGTCGGCAGTTGCGAACGCTTGCGGTCGTGTTCCCGCCGGATGCCGAGAGACGATGGACAACGACTACGGCCTTTAGCCTGGCGCCGGACGGGTCGCGGATGGTCTACGCGACCTGCGAGTTTGTTCCGTATCCCTCGACGCGTCCATATCCGACGAATGCCGAC
Source organism: Chloroflexota bacterium (assembly GCA_026707585.1). Classification (GTDB taxonomy): domain Bacteria; phylum Chloroflexota; class UBA11872; order UBA11872; family UBA11872; genus UBA11872. The sequence goes on from JAPOWQ010000015.1 coordinate 5,538, forward strand.
TTGCATGAGTTGGCAGTGCTGAACCTGGATCGTCCTGATCTGCCGCCGCGGCGTCTGACGACCAACGACGTCATCGATTACGACCCCGCGTGGTCGGCGGATGGTGAACGGATCGCGTATCTCCGGGGTCTGCCCAATGAGGCGTACGCAGTGAATCCGCGCAGACTCAACCGCGAACTCACGCCCGGGTCGCTTCACGTCATGGCCGCGGACGGAAGCGGCAAGCAATCCGTTCGCGGCGGCGCGGCGCTAATCGGGCCGCCGCGCTGGTCGCCGGATGGCCGCTGGCTGGCGTTTCTCAATGACGATGGCGACGCCGGGCTCGGCCTCTACGTCGTCAACGCGGAGCACACCCTTCGGCGGCGCCTGTCGGACGCGGTCAGCGAAGTGTCCTGGTCCCCGGATAGCCGGCAGGTGGCTTTCATTCGGCGCGACGGTGAGCAGCGGGCGCTATACACGATCACGGTCGCGGCGGATGGTGCGGCGGAGGCACGGCGGATCGCAGGTATTCCAGAGGAGTTGCCGGGCCTTCATATCATCACGACGAGCAAGAGCGAGACGCTGCCACGAGTGGCGTGGTCGCCCGCGGGCGGACACATCGCGTATGAGTGTGGATTCGAGCGGCTATGCATCGTCGCTCCGGATGGGTCCCGTATCGGTGGGCCTCCGCTTTACGGGCAGGCGGTGGGCTGGTCGCGGGACGGATCACGGCTGGCGCTAGTCGTCGGCGACCTAGAACGTCACCAGTGGCACTACCGCGAGACGCAGCTAATACCACGCTTGGGTGGTGACCGCACCATCAAGGTGTACACGGTGGCGCCGGACGGGGGTGACCTGCGGCCGCTGGTGCGGGAGCGCGAGGACGGCGGCCTGGTGGCCGCCGCGGCAGCCTGATGCGCGCAAATTGCACTATTCGAATTATAGATTTAAGGGAAGGCGATTACGCTCATTCACTTATGGATTACAGCTTCGGTCAACCCAACTGCGAGCCGTACCCGCTGGACATTATGGCGATCTATGCCTTGTACCAGGTCGTGGTTCCATGAGCGATTCGGGGCTCGGTGGCAGATTCGCACGCATGGTCGGGACGGTCTGGATTCGCGTTCATGGGCAGCATTCGTCGCTTGCGAGAGTCTTGCGATGTTGCATTATTATATTTAGTCTGGTCTTTCTCGCGGCGGTTTCCGTAGCCTGCGAACATCCTGAGGCACCAGTTGAGCAACAGTATCCCGAGGAACGAACTGAGACAGCGGATCTCATTGAACGAGAGCCTCCTGAGGAATCAAAAGTGGAGCCAATTGAGAAACTTGGCCCCCGAACGTATTGTCATGATAGCGGATGGGCCATTCCGAGAATTTTGATACGGGGGACGTCGGCGGCGTGGCGGATGGATGGGTCGGAGATCATCTTTAGCTTCGGTCCTGACATCCACGCTATTTCGCCAGATAGTCGCCAGTTGCGGACGCTTGCACGCGTGTGGCCGGCAGATGCCGAGGCGGCGCCATGGAGGACGACGACGGCCTTTAGCCTGGCGCCGGACGAATCGCGAATGGTCTACGCAACCTGCGAGTTTGCCCGCTCGCAATTGTCGTATGACTACCATGAGCTGGCGCTCCGTGAGGTGGATACGCTCGACGGGCTCGACGCGGAGCCGCGACGGCTGACGAGCAATACCGCCTTCGACTATTTCCCCGCGTGGTCCCCGGACGGCCAGCGCATCGCCTTTCTGCGGGGGTTGCCGCATCGGAGGTATGTATCAGATATCGGTCTAAGCATAAGTATTGATCACACGTCCGGTTCACTTCACGTGATGCGCGCGGATGGCACGGACGTGCGATCGATCGGCGGCGGCCACGAAGCTGCCCTGGTCGGGCCGCCGCGCTGGTCGCCGGACGGGCGCTGGCTGGCGTTTGTCAACGACGACGGCGAGTCCGGGACCGGCCGGAGGGTTGACTGGCGAGGGTTTCTCAACGACGAAGGGGAACCCAGATTCGGCCTCTATATCGTGAACGCGGACGGCACCGAGCGACGGCGTCTTGCGGATGCGGCCAGCGAAGTGGCGTGGTCCCCCGACAGCCGGCAGCTGGCCTACATACGGCTCGACGGTGAGCGACGGGCGCTCTACACCATCACGGTCACGGCGGATGCTGCGGTGGAGCAACGGGTCGCGGACCTCGACCGCGTGGTCGTTGCCGACTATGGAAGGCCGCCGCCGCACCTGCCGCTGGTGGCGTGGTCGCCGAAGGGCGCGTACATCGTGTACGAATGTGAGGATGACCGGCTCTGCATCGTCACGCCGGAGGGAACCCGCATCGTCGGGCCCTTCTACGGGCAAGCGGTGGCCTGGTCGCCGGACGAATCACGGCTGGCGGTGGTCGTCGGTGACCCGGGGATCCGCGTTTTTTCCAGCCGGATCCCTCAGGCTGTGCTCCAACTGCTGGACGGCGACCGCACCATCAGGGTGTACACGGTGGCGCTGAACGGGGGCGACCTGCGAGTCCTGGTCCGCGAGCAGGAGGACGGCGGCCTGGTGGCCGCCGCGGCAGCCTGATGCGTGCACTGTGCAGGCCCCGCCTGCCAGCGACGGGATCGCGTCGCGGCGCCACTGGGTGGTGACTGCCACTCTGCTGGTCGTGCTAGTCGCCGGCCTTGCCTGCTCGGCTGGACGAGGCAACATGCGGCCCTCGGCGCCAACGACCGAGCCCGTCACCAATGATGCGGCGACGCAATCGAACGTGGCCAGGCTGCCTCAGAGGCCGCCGTCGGTCGCCGGGAGCTTGCCTGGTGCCGGGCCATCACGTCAGGTACCGACGCTCGGCGCTCCAGCTTCAATGTCTGGCTTGACCCAAGTCGGTGCAGCGTCAGGCGTGGCTGGGCTGCCTGGCGTTCCTCAACGGGGGACGAATGGCGCGGGCGGCGAAGCCACCGTGACCGACTTCGGGGTGCCAACCGTCGAGGAATTGCTGGAGGAGGGTCTACATCGGGCTAGTGCATCCCCGGTACACCTGGCGATTCGGGGCACGCCCGCGGCTGCGTCGGTCCGCTGCGCCTGGCGCGGGATCGCACGCACGGTGGACCAACGCAACGACGCGGTGAGGTTCTGGCTGCGGCTGGACACCGACGACCCGATCCCGAACGCGGCCACCCTGGAAGTGCTGTTCGCGACCGTGCTGGACAGGCTGTCCCCCGAGTATCCCGAGACGATCAAGGCCAATTTCCGGGCTATTGCGCGCGGCGGGTTGTCGGAGGACTAACGCTTCCTGACGTGCTTCGCCGACTACGCGGACCCACAATCTGCTGGGCGCGGGACCGAGCACGGTGACGGTGGCCTACGACCGGATGGGCGAAGCGGCCTCCTACGATCTGTACATCCGCGAGCACGAGGCGGGCACCTACGGGACCGACCCGCTGCAGACGCGGGGCGCGTACGAGGCGGGCTTGCAGGCGCAGGTGGTGGCGGCGGAAAAGGCGCTGAGTGATGAAATCGGCGGGCGGGAGGCGGTGGTGTTCCTGGCGCCGATGGGGGCGCATAACGCCATCGGGTTCGAGGCCTGGCAGGCGGTGGCGTCCTGGGCGGTGGTGACCGACGACAACAACGTGGTCCAAGCCGTGCGCGATGACACGCCGGCCGGCGACCCCGAGCACACGCAGACGCTGGCGAACCTGAGCAGCCGCATCACCACCGGGGCGGCCGCCGACGGCCAGTCCGCCAACCGGGCCACCCGCGTGGATCAGCTCCAGCAGGAGTACCGCGACCTTGGCGCCTACGCCGACATCACCCCCGGCGACGGCCAGACCACCACCTTCACCCCGGCCCAGCCGCCGGCCGCGCCCCCCTGCGCCAACGGCACGGTCATCCCCAACCCCGGAGCCAACCGCGAACTGGTCACGGACTGCCAGACCCTGTTGGCCGCCAGGGACACCCTGCGGGGTACCGCCACCCTCAACTGGGCCACCGGCACCGCCCTCACCAGCTGGACCGGCATCACCACCGGCGGCACGCCCACGCGGGGCGTCCTTCACAGCGGCGCGGGCGGCGCGGGCTGAGGGGCGGCGAGGCCCGGCGTGAGCCTGGCGGATGGGCGGCATTTGCATGCAGCCTTTTGCATACCTTCTGATCGCTGTGATACACCCTTCACTCTTGTGACCTGGCGAGGTGGGGCCGATGCCGGCCAGTGGACAAAGGGCGCGGCAGCTGGTGGCCAGGCCCAGGCGTGCCGCGGTCCAGCGCCCCGGCATCCGCCGGTGGCCGGCCCAGCGGGTGGCGCTGGCGGCACTGGCGGCGGCTTGCTGCTGAGCGCGGTGCTGCTGGGCCAGGTGGCGCCGCTGCTGGCGCAGGAGGGCGTGGGCATCGCGTTTGACGACCTGAGCCGCGAGCCCACGGAGACGACGGTCGACCGCTTTGGAGTCGAGCTGTCCAACCTGGACGCGGCGACGACGTACGCGGTGGTGGTGGCCAGCGACAACGCGACAGCGCTGGGGATCGGGGGCTGCGGCACGGCGGCGCAGACGCAGACGGTGACGGGCGTCACGGCGCAGGACCTGGCGTTCGTGGTCTACGCCTGCGCGCTGGGGAGCGGCACGCTGACGGCGGAGGTGCGCGCGACCGGGGCCGCCACCCCCGCGGCCACCGTCAGCCAGGCCCTGACCGTGCTGGCGATTCCGGAGGGGGCGCCGCCGGGCGTGCCGGGCGCGCCGCCGGCCTCGGCGGCCACCCGCGGGGCGACCAAGGCGGGCACGCCGGGGATCGTGCCCAACGTCCGGTTCGATAACGTCACGTCTACGTCGGCCCGGGCGCGCTGGGACAAGCCCAGCAACGGCGGGCGGACGCTGACCGGGTTCGGGTTGCTCATGTGGACCGGGCCGGACCACCCGAACTACGG
>JAPOWQ010000032.1 GCA_026707585.1 Chloroflexota bacterium
CCCGCGAGTTCAGTCGCCTTGAGGAAGCCGTTGTTCCCGGCGTGCGGGTCAAGGACCTCCTCACCCCCCACTTCCTTCGCGATCGCCTGCCCGGGCCCGCCAACGCGCGACACCTGCCTGAACTCGTCAAGTCCGTCGCTCGTCCCCAGAGCCTCTCCTGGCGATCCCTGTTGCAGGCACTGGGCTACCAGGTCCAGCCCCTACAGCCGCGCGGCTACCTGATTCGTGTCGACAACACGCCGGTCGCCGTCGTGCATCCGCTGGCTGATCCATCCCTCTTCAGCCGCCTCACCGACAACGGCGAACTCCCCGAAGGCATGGTGCTCGCCGACTGCGAAAAGTACGGCGCCCACTGGGGCATCCTGGCGGCGGGCGCCCGCTACCGCCTCTTCCAGCGCAAACCGCCCGTCGGACCCGCCACCGGCCAATACCTCGAAATCGACGTGGCCGAGTTGGAGTCTCAGGACCGCTGGTACCTCGGCCTCCTCGCCCCCGATTCGCTGCGCGACAGCGGCTGGCTCCCAGGCTGGATTCAGGAAGCCAAAGACTTCGGCGAACAACTGCGCCAGGGCCTCCAGGAACGCCTTATCAAGGACGCCCTGCCCAACATCGCCCGTGGACTCGGCGAATACCTCGAGTCAGAGGGCGCGGATCTCAGCGACCGCCAGCAGCTTCAACAGATCGAGGAAGCGGCTCTCACGCTCGTCTTCCGTTTCATGTTCCTGCTCCACACCGAAGCCCGCGGCTATCTGCCCATCGGCTCCGCGGCGTACCGGCCGCACAGCGCCAGCAAGTTGGCTGGTGATTCACGTCCCGGAAGTGGGCCGTTCGGCCGCCGGTCTACGCAGCGCTGGGACCGACTTCGAACGCTCGTTCGCATGGTGCGCACCGGAGATCCCTCGGTTGGAGTGCCCGCCTACAACGGCAGCCTCTTTGCGCCCTCCGGCTTCCCGGGCAGCGACTTGCTTGAGCGAGCCGAGGTGTCGGATATCTACCTGGCCCCGGCATTGAGCGCCATCGCCTACGAGAACGACGGGCCCGAGGCCTCCGGGCTGGACTACGCCGGTCTCCAGATTGGCCACCTTGGCGCCATCTACGAAGCCCTGCTGACCCTTCGGCTAACTCGCGCTCCCGAAGACTTGGCCTACGACGCCCGGCGCGACATCTTCCGCCCCCTCCGCGTCGGCGAGCAGCCGGAGGTGACCAGGGCCGATCTCTATTACCAGGCCCAGGCCGGCGGACGACAGGCAGCCGGCGTCTTCTATACCCGCCACGAGTTCGTCGACCACCTCCTCCAGCATTCGCTTCGACCCGCCTTGGACGACCACCTTGCGCAGGTCCGCGGGCTGGCTGAGCGAAACCCCGAACAAGCCGTGCGGCAGCTGTTCGACTTCTCGGTGGTGGACCCCGCCATGGGCAGCGCTCACTTCCTCACCGCCGCCTTGGACATGTTGGCGGACCGTATAGAGATCTTCTTGGCTGAAGTCAGCGGTTTGCCCGGCATCGACCGGCTACTAAAGGAACTGCGACAAGACACGGGACCGACCGGGCATCAACCCGAGGACGGCGACCTGCTTCGCCGTCTCATCCTCAAGCGCTGCATCTACGGAGTGGACCTGTCGCCCATGGCCGTGGAGGTCGCCAACGTCACCCTCTGGCTCGCCTCTTTTGTCCCCGGCCTCGCCCTGTCCTAGCTCGGAAGCAACCTCAAGTGTGGCGACGCGCTCATTGGCGTAGCTGATCCATCTGTTCTTGGTGAAGTAGACCGCGGCATGATGTTCACGGGCGGCCAAGAAACTCTCAATGCAATGGCGCGAGCGGCCAGCCTCCAGATGGAGCTGGCACGTAACCCCGACCGTACGCCTGACGAAGTCGGCCGCTCCGAAACTCTCGCGGCCGAACTGCGCACGGCCACGATCGCCCTCCGAGACGCTTTTGACTTATGGGGCTCAGAGCCTCTGGGTTTGCCGGGCGCGCGGGGCGAACTGCAACTGCACGGGGAATCGATCGTGAGCGGCAAGGAGCTTCCGCCCTACGTCACCACCCAAGTGTCCAAGGCACGACGCATCGCCCGCCGGTACCGCTTTTTTCATTGGCCCCTGGAGTTTCCCGGCCTCTTTCACCGAAGTCGCCCCGGTTTTGATGTAGTGGTCGGCAACCCGCCGTGGAATGAGATTACTGTCGAAGAACTCGGCTTCTACGCACTGCGCGAGCCTGGACTGCGGGGAATCCCCAGGTTGGTTGAGAGGCGAGAGCGTATCGCTGAGCTGGATCAACTGAATCCCGACTGGCGTTCCGAATTCGAAGACCAGCAGAGCCAATTGGCTGCCGTCCGAGAGTTTTTCTCAAGGACCGGGGGATACGAGCTTCAAGGAGTTGGCGACAGAGACCTATATCAACTGTTTTGCGAGCGATACACCCATCTGCTTCGGCAAGGAGGGAATCTCGGAGTTGTGCTGCCGAGAACGGCGTTCCTCGCACAGGGGGCCAAAGGGTTCCGACAGTGGCTCTTTGAACACACGACGGTCAAGCGGGTTGACTTCCTGCTCAACTCGGGGCGATGGGCGTTCCAAATGGAGCCGAGGTACACGGTGGCTCTATTGGCTGGACGTCGCCTTGCGAGCTCCTCAGATTCCACTTTTGACACCACTGGTCCTTCTCTGAGTCTCCAGCAGTTTCTCGACGTCACAAGCAGACGCGGCATCAGGATTTCTGCTAATTCCTTGGGCAGTGCTCGCGTTGTGCCCCTAACTCCTACACAGATGCACGCCGACGTGCTCGCCAGACTGCGGCGCGGCGTGCAATTCGACGCTTTAAAGAATCCCGAAAACCAAAATTTTTTGAAAGCGCGCGCTGCTGCGTCTCATCTAGCTCCCTATACGGAGTTGCATGAGACGCAGCAGCGCGCGCTTTTCTCGCATTCTCATGGCGATCCCGTGTGGAAAGGCCGTTGCTTCGATCAGTACGAACCACATGGCCACGAGCCAGCTGGATACTCTGATTGGGACGAGGTGCTTACGTTTGTCCAGCGGAAGCGGACGCGTTCGCCAGTCTTTAGGCGCATGTTTCCCAAGGAATTTCTGGCTGATCCCATCACTCACCCAATCAACCACTCTCGTATTGCGTTTCGAGACGTGACGAATCGGACCAACTCCCGGACCGTAATCGCTTGCCTCATTCCACCGCGGACGCCATTAACGAACAGTGCTCCTTACCTTGTCTTTTCTGGTTGGAGTGCGATCGAGCAAGCAAGCCTACTCGGTACGATGAACAGCCTTGCATTCGACTGGCTCTCACGTAGATACGTTGAGCTACATCTAAACTTCTACGTCCTTAACATGCTCTGCTTCCCGTCTCAAGACAACTCCCCTTGGATGCGTATCGGCGATCGTGCAGCGCGTCTGTCCTGCGTGGACCATCGCTTCGAAGAGTTCGCCGCCGAGGCCGGCGTGGATTGCGAGCCACTCACCGACGTCCAGCGCAACAACCTGCGGGCGGAGATTGACGCGCTGGTAGCCCGCGCCTACGACCTGACCGAGGACGAACTCCGCTTCATCTTCACCGACTTCACCGAAAACGCCGTCTCCCCGGCATACCGCGACCAAGTCCTCGGGAACTTCGAGCGCCTGTAGTGGAGCAGACATTGACGGCTTGCCAGAGTTCTCTACAATGGGGCCGTTCGGTTTATGTTCGCGCAAGGTGCTAATCCATGCCGTCGGCGATTGAATGGACGGATGAGACATGGAACCCGGTTACGGGCTGCACACGGGTGTCGCCCGGCTGCGATCACTGCTATATGTTCGCCATGTACCCGCGCCTGACGGCCATGGGCGTGCGTGGCTATGAGTTCGATCCGCAGGAAGTGCAGCTTCTGCCCGAAAGATTGCATGCTCCCCTCCGCTGGGGAACGCCGCGCCGGATCTTCGTCAACAGCATGTCTGACCTCTTTCATCCCCGCGTGCCCTACGGATTTGTCACGAAGGTCTTCGATGTCATGTGCGTGGCGGCGGCACAGCGCGGGCACATTTTCCAGGTCCTGACCAAGCGACCGGGTCGCGCCGTCGGTTGGTGGAAGCACACTCAGGCCCGCTATGAAGGGATATGGCCAGCCGGGGTATGGATCGGCACCTCGGTAGAGAACCAGAAGTACGCGCCGCGAATCGCAGTCTTGGCGAAACTGCCGGCACCGATACGCTTCGTTTCCGCCGAGCCGCTGCTCGGCGCCGTTGACCTCAGGCAGTGGCTCAACCGCGGAAGCGTTCAATGGGTCATTGCCGGCGGGGAAAGCGGGCGGGCCGCACGGCCGATGGATTTGGATTGGGCCAGAGATTTACGCGATCAATCAGTCAATGCCGGGGTCGCGTTCTTTCTCAAGCAGCTCGGCGGAAGGCGAGGTAAACGATCAGGGCACCAAGCAACCCTCGACGGACGCCATTGGCGAGAGTATCCCAAGCAAACGAAAGAACCGGTTCATGCCCCCTAACACCACAACTTGGGATCTGGATTCGCACACCCGGGGGAAACACCTCGTCCTTGAACGCTATATGCAGGCATGGCTGCCGATCATGACCAAATGGAACGGTCGGGTGCTCTTCATCGACGCCTTCGCAGGACCAGGCGAATACTCAGGCGGCGAGCCGGGATCACCTGTCATTGCGCTGCGCGCGTTGATCGATCATCGTGCCAAGAGTTACATTAGGAGTGAAGTCAACTATCTGTTTATCGAAGATGATCCGGATCGAAGCAGTCACCTACAAGACATCCTTGATGATCTGGAGGATGAGTTGCCCTCCAGGTGCAACTATGATGTCATAACCTCCACCTTCGACGAGACGCTCACGGAAGTTCTCGACGACATCGAACGGCAGCGCACCAGTCTAGCTCCGGCATTCGTCATGATTGATCCGTTCGGTGTTTCTAACACGCCCATGAGCGTCGTAAAGAGAATCCTGGACAACCCGAAATCGGAAGTTTATATTTCCTTCATGTATGAATCGATAAATAGATTCAGGAATCATGCGAACTTTGAATGGCACTTAGACGAACTCTTCGGTTGTCCAGACTGGCGACAGGGTGCAAATCTGAACGACCGGGAAGATCGAAAGAAATTCTTCTACGATCTATACGGAAAACAGCTAAAGAACAATGGCGCGAATTACGTTGTACACTTTGAACTATATCAGGGTCAAAGGCTTGTCTACGCGATCTTCTTTGGAACAAAGAACTTGAATGGCTGTGACAAGATGAAGCAGGCAATTTGGAATGTTGACCCTCTCGGTGAATTTAGATTCAGAGGAAAACAACTTGGGCAGCTCACGCTGGGTGAAGCAGTCGTTGACTTCAGCCCACTTGAGAAGGATCTCCAAAATCGATTCAAGTCACGGGGTTGGCAAAAGATAGAGCACGTATTAGACTTTGTTAAGTCGGACGGGACGGCCTTCCATTCAGGTCAACTTAAGATGAAAACTCTGAAGCCTATGGAGGCTAATGGGAAAATTGAAGTTCGCTCAGGCACGCGCAAAAAGTCAGGTACGTACCCCAATGGAACCGTGCTTCGGTTCCTCTAGCGACGTACACAACGCTTACACCTGCACAATGGTGTCCGATAGGTTCGGGGCGCTGTAGCATGTGGGGTCAGGAGGGAGGTTTGCGATGGCTGTCACCGACCTGGGCGCCCGCCTGCTAACGGCCGACGACTTGCTGCGGCTGTCCGGCGAAGGCGTGCGCGGCGAGCTGATCCGGGGGGTGCTCTGCGAGACCATGCCGACAGGGCGAGAGCACGGACAGATCGTCGTCAATCTGGTGATGCTGCTTGGGAACTTCATTAAGCCCCGGCGCTTGGGCGTCCTTACGGCCTCGGACTCCGGCGTCTGGCTGGAACGCGATCCCGACACCGTGCGCGAACCGGACATCGCTTTTTTTTCGGCGGAGACGTCGCCGCTGGACGAGCGCGTGACGGGCTACGCCGAAGTCGCGCCCGACCTGGTGGTCGAAATCGCGTCGCCCGGCGACACCCGCCGGGAACTGAACGACAAGGCGCGGATGTGGCTCAGCTTCGGAGCTGAGTTGGTCTGGGTAGTGCACCCGGACGAGCGCGCGGTCGATGTCCATCGAACCGACCATCCTGTCATGACCGTGAACGATGCCCAGGCCTTGGACGGCCAGCACGTCCTTCCCGGCTTTACCTGCGAGGTGCGGGCCTTCTTCGATACCTGACCCGAGTAACTCCAAGGGATGGGCGGACCCTACGAGCTGCTGGACAATGTCAAATACGGCAGCCACCGTGACGCTTTGGCGTGGCTGTCGCAGCACTACGCCGGGCCGCTGCATGTGGCCACGGGCTACGTGGGTCTGGAAGGCCTGGACGCGCTGGCCGATGTTGCGGCGCAACACGACCATTCCGCCCGCCTGCTCATCGGCGCAGCGCCCGAGGCCCTGACCGGTCCGCCAGGGACCACCGTCGCCGACCGCTTTGAGTAGTCTGTCTCGGCGCTGCGCCGCGAGCGCGACTTCTCGGCCTTCCCCGCAGCCCGACGCGCCGTCCTGGAGCGGGTAACCCGCTTCTTCCAGTCCGATCGCGTCGCTGTCCGCCGCTATGTCCGGCGCTTCCTGCACGGCAAGGCCTACGTCATCGGCGAACTCGGTGACGGCGGCGACTGGCCGGCGGGGCCAGGTGCCGCCCTAGTCTCCTCGGCCAACCTCACCCACGGCGGCCTCGTCGCCAACCTTGAATTGGGCATGGTGCACTACCAGCCCAACGTCGTCGGCATGGCGCTCGGCTGGTACCAGCGACTCTGGGACGACGCCCAGGACTTTCGCGAGGAACTCCTGGAGCTTCTCCGGCCGCCGTCCCTCGAAAGCGACCCGCAAACCGTCTTCCTCCGCGCGCTGCTGGAACTGTACGGCGCCGACCTCGATGACGATGCGCCGCTGCCAGACTCGCACGCGCTCACCGCCTTCCAGCGCGATGGCCTGGCCCGCGCCAAGCGCATTCTCGACCAGTACGGCGGTGTGCTCTACGCCGACGGCGTGGGTATGGGCAAGACCGAGATCGGCGTCCAGCTGATCCTCGAACACACTCGCGATCGCGGTGAGCACGTGCTGGTTATCTCGCCCGCCCAACTCCGCGACGGCCTCTGGGAGCAGCGACTCAGCGAGGCGAACCTTCCCGGAACCGTCGTCTCCTACCAGGAGCTTGCCCAGGACCGCCAGCTGTCGGCGCGTGGACAACGGCGGGTGCTTCGAGTGGACAAGGATGTCTACCGGTTGGTCGTCATCGACGAGGCCCATGCCTACCGCAACGTTGACAACACCTGGTACGCCGCACTGGACAGGTTGATGGGCGGCACGTCCAAGAAGCTGCTTCTGCTAACGGCAACGCCAGTCAACAACTCGCTGTGGGACTTGCACAACCTCTTCCTGCTCTTCGGCCGCCACGACAGCGCGTTTTCCAGTGAGCCGCTGCGGATCCCAAGCTTGCGTCGATTCTTCGGCGAGGCCGGCGCATCCAGCACCGAGCGACTGTCGGAGGCCAAGCTTTTTCCGCTGATCGACGCCCTGACCGTGCGACGCGATCGCGCCTTTATCGAAGAGCGCTACCCGAACGAACGCTTCGAAGATGGCACCCGTGTGAGCTTTCCAACGCCCGAGTTGCACGAGCGCCGCTACGACCTGGACGGCGCCCACCCCGGCATCGTCCAGGCGGTCTACAACGCTATCGACGGTCTCACGATGGCCCGCTACCGCCCGTCCGCCTATCGCCTGGACAGCCCCGCGGGTTCGAGGTCGGAAGACGCGCTGGCTGGCCTGATGCAATCGCAACTGCTCAAGCGTTTCGAGTCGTCCTGGTACGCCGCGCTACAGACAGTCAGGCGAATGAGAGACGGCAATGACGCCCTGCTGCAAGTCATCGCGGAACGCAAGGCTGTGCCACCGCCTGACGTCGTAAGGGATCTGGTTGGCTTGTCTGGCGACGACGACTCGTTTCTCAGCGCCGACCTGATTGACGAAGCGCTGGCCGACTCGGATGGAACAGTTCGCGCAGACGAATTCAACGACCGATTTGTGGTCGACCTCCGCAAGGACCGCGATGCCCTGGCTGGTCTCGCGCTGCGCCTGCAGGGCCTGCACGACGCTTCCGATCCCAAGCTGGATGCGCTAAGGGCAGTGATGGCGGAAACGCCGTCCGACAAGGTCGCAATCTTCACGGCCTTTCAGGACACCGCCACATACCTCAGGGAACAGATCGAACGTCAACCCGACCTCTTGGCTGACCGCAAGTGGACCGTTGTCATCGGATCCCAGGTCGACGCCGACGCTCGCACCCGCGAGCTTGAACGCTTCTGTCCCCTCTCGGTCACGGACAATCCCGACTTTCGACCGGATGACGGCGAGGTCGACGTGCTGCTCAGCACCGACATCCTCTCCGAGGGCCAGAATCTCCAGCAGGCCCAGGCGGTCCTCTCCTTCGATATGCCCTGGAACCCGCAGCGCGTCGTCCAGCGCAACGGCCGCGTCATCCGTCTCCGCAGCCCCCACGACACGGCCTACCTCTACACCCTGCTGCCCAGGCGCGGCGATCTGAACCGGCTCCTCAGGCTCGAAGCAAAGCTCCAGGCCAAGATCATGGCGGCCAATGCCTCAGTCGGCATGGAGACTCCAGTCTTGGCAGACGTCGAGTCGGAGTCCCTGGTCTTTGCTGACCTGAACGCCTACGTGGAACGCCTCGAGGCTGGCGACGTCACCCTGTTGAACGAGCGTGAAACCGGCGGCGAGACCGGCTCGGCCTTCGCCGGCGAACTCTTCCGAGCCCACCTCCGCCGCGCCGCCGAGGAAGGCGAAGTGGCCCGGCTCCAGGGCCTCCCTTGGGGAATCGGCGCCGCTTTCGTCCGACAGTCGCCAGCTCTCGAAGAGCCTGCCGTCTTCTTTGCCTGCCGCACTCGCCGTGATGAGCGCTACTGGCGCATGATTTCCGAATCTGGGGACATCATTCACCGCGAAGATCTCCCCATGCTCCGGCTCATCGATCCGGGCGATCAATTCGGCTGCCCAATCCCCGAGCGACTCGACCTCGAGCGTCTCTTCTCGCTAGCCGCCGCCGACATCTGTGAGACCCACAACGCACTTCTCGATCCAGAAAAGCGCGCCGCCGCCCTTCCCGCCAGTCAACGCTGGGCCCTGGACGTTCTCCGCTCGCCCGATGCCCCCGCCGGCCGCGAATTCGATGAAGCCGACGAGGCCCTTTCCGTGGGACGCAACAACCTGGTTCGCCGCCAGCTCTCCGCCCTCCGTCGCGACTACGAAGCCGGCGGTATCAGCGTGCCCGACTGTGCCCGCCGCATAACCGACATCGTCAACCAATTCGGCCTCCGCCCCGTCCCCATCCCTCAAGCCCCCGACCCCATAACCGAAGACGACCTCGGCGTCGTCTGCTACCAGGTCGTCCTCCCCGCCTGACATCCCATCCGGATAGCTTCAGTTTGCGGCCCGCAGGTCAAACCGCCCCATTCCCCACCGTCTGCCGCCTTCACACCAACGCCAAATTTCTCGAAATCACCTGACGCTGCTGCGGATTCGTCGCCGGCGTATACACCGCCAGCGCGCCTGGCATCCAAGCCTCGGAACTACCGCGCACCTCGCGGCCGCTGCTCTTCACCCTTTCCTGGGGGAGAGGCAGACTCCGGCGTCTTCGCCGGAATTCGGTGAGGGGTCTTCCGGTCGAAGCGCCCGATAGTGAGTCTCGGCCGCTTGGATCAAATCGCCCCATTCCCTGAACCGATTCCCTGCCTCCGCCTCAGCAACGCCAAATTGCTCGAAATCACCTGGTGCTGCTGCGGATTCGTCGACGGCGTATACACCGCCAGCGCCTGCTCGTAGTGATACGCCGCTTCGCGCAGCAAATCCGGCTCGTTCTGCTTCGCCATCCCGAACAACATGCTCCCCAGGTTCGCGTGCGCCACCGCCGCCTGCGGCGGAGCGTTCGGACCCGTCCACACCTGCAACGCCGCTCGGAACGCCGCCACGCTCGCCGCCAGGTCCGTCTCGTTTCGGCCCTGCGCCCGAAACGCCAGCGCCATCCCCAGGTTGAACTGCGCCACCGCATGCGGCGCCGGGTGCGTCGCCAGCGGACGCGCCTCGCTCGCTGCCTGCAGCCGCTCGATCGCCTTGTCCAGGTGCGACGCGTCCCCTTCCGTCGAGTGCAGCGTCATGTACACCAGCCCCGCGTTCAGCTGGCTCGCCCCCGCGTCCTCCGGCCGGCCCAGCGACGTCCACAGCTCCGCCGCCCGGTCCAGCGCCTCCGCCGCCTCCGCCAGCGAGGCCTCCAGCCCCTGGCCGGCCGCCGACATGATCGCCGACCCCAGGTTGTTCGCCAGTTGAGCCGCCAGCGCCGTCGCCTCGTTGTTGCTGGCTGCCTTCAGACCTTCCCGGAACGCCTCCACCGCGGCGCTCGTGGCCCCCGGAATTCCGCGTTGCGACAGCTCCGCCTGCGCCAGTCCCCGCTCACTCCACATCGACGCCCGCTCGCTGTGCGGCGAATCGTCGGGGAGCAGTTCCAGCGCCGTCGCCAGCGCGCTGTCCGCCTGCCGCAGGTTCTGCGCCCGGTCCCCGCCCGGCCGCTGACCCCACGCCGCGCCCAGCGCCCGGTACAGCTGCGCCGCCTCCCCCGCATGCTCCGCGATGCCCGGCAGGTGAACCGCCTTGTTGTAGCTCGCGATCGCCTCCTGCAGATTCGCGTCCCGATCGCCCGCCTGGCGCAACCCGTAGGCCGCCGCCCGGTTCGCGTGCACCGCCATCGCCACGCCCACGTCCACGTTCGCGTCGTTCACCGCTTCCGCGGCCTGGTCGAATCGCGACAACGCCTCGTCCGCCGACGCCGGATTGCTCGCCAGCAATCGGCCCGACCCGTTCAGCAGCGACACCAGCAGCCCCCGCGCATCCGCCTTCCGCGCCGCCGCGATCGCCTCGTCGAACACCCCCACCGCCTGCCGAACGCTGAACGGATCGTTCGGCTTCGCGTCCTGGCCCGCCGCCCGCGCGTAACCCGCCAGCAACCGCGCCTGCAGACCGTGCTGCCCGACCGCGCCCAGCGCCCCCGCCGTCTGCGCGTACGTCCGCTGCGCCGCTTCGCGCCGTCCCGCCCGCCACTGCGCCTGGCCCAGCCGCTCGCTCGCCCCCGCAAACAGGTCCGGAAGCTCCTGCGGCGTAAACACCAGCAACGCCCGCGCCGCCGCCTGCGCCGCCTCGTTCAGGATCGCGTTGGACGCCTCGCCCTCCAGCAGAACCCCGGCCAGGTCGTAATTCGCCAGCCCAAACTCCACCGGCTGCGACTCCACGCTCAGCCCCGCCACCGCCGCCCGCAGCTGCCCGGCGGCCGCAACCGGATCCTCGTCCCGCAAAGCCGCGGCCCGCCGCCGCTCCTCCAGCGCCCGCTCAACCGCCTCGCCTACCAGCGCCAACCTCCCCAACCGCCCCAAAACCCGCCCAGTCTACGAACCACCCCCAACCTCGCCGCTCCACCTCCTGACTCGATGTTTCGCTTGCTTTCATCCTCAAACAGTGTACACTGGAGCCGGTGGCCTCGCAACCCACCCGCGCCGAAAATCCACCGACCCCAAAACCCGCCAAATCTCGGGACCGCCGGCCGCCGAACCCCCCGGAGGGGTTCGGCCGCCGGCGGTCACCAGTACCCCAATAGAGGCCCCACCGTGTAGCATCGCCACGTACGGTTTCGGCAGTCCGCTGACGGCGGCAGGAGAACTCAGATGGCAGTCGCGGAACCACAGCTGCGCACACTCACTCCCGAACAGGTCGACCAGTTCCACATCGACGGCTATCTCGCGGTCCACGATCTGCTGGACGCTGATGAGGTCGCCGACCTCGCCGAACGCGCCGACCTCATCGCCGCCGGCAAAGCCGGCCACGTCCCCGACACCAGCATCCAGCTCGAACGAGTCTTCCGTGAAGGCGAACGCGAAGTAGAAAACCAGGTCCTCTCCGTCCGCAAACTCTTCAACCTGGCCGTCTACGACGATCTCCTCTGGGGCCACGTCACCAACCCCAAGATCGTCGACGTCATCGCCGACCTCATGGGCACCGACGACATCAAGCTCTACGGCGACCAGCTCTTCATGAAACCCCCCGAAATCGGCGCCGCCCAGGACTGGCACCAGGACTCCGCTTCGTGGCGCGACATCCTGCCGATGGACCTGGTCACCGCCTGGACCTCCATCGACCACGCCACCACCGAAAACGGCTGCCTCAACTTCGCCCCCGGCACCCACCGCTGGGGCATGCTCACCCGGCCCCGCCTCGAACCGCTGCTGCCCGACCTGGGCACTGACGAATGGCCAGTTCGGGCAGCGCCGCTTGGGCCGGGAAGCGTCAGCTTCCACCACAGCCTGGTCCTGCATCAGAGCAACGCCAATACCTCCGGCATGCGCCGCCGCGGATACGCCACCCACTTCATGCGCGCCAGCTCCTACAGGGACGAGGAAATCACCGACGCCCCCAAGATGCCCCCCTTCAAACAGGTTCGCGGCCGCTCGTTCCCGGGCCGCGTCTAACGGCGCGTTGCGCTAGAGGAGGTCGGCGATGAGTTCAGAGAGTCGCACGCTCACCCAGGACCAGGTCGACTCGTTCTGGCGCAACGGCTGGCTGGTCGCCGAAGACCTGCTGTCAGCAGACGATGTCGCCCGTCTTGGCCAACGCGCCGACCAGATCGCCCGCGGCGAAACCGATGCGAATCCAGAGCGAGTTCAGGCCGAACGAGTCGTTCGCGAAGGCGAAGCCACGGCCGCCGCTCGCGAACTCGAAATTCGCAAGCTCTACTGGCTGGCCGGCGAGGACCACGTGCTGCAAGACCACGCCCGCAATCCCGCCATCGTCGACGTCATCGCTGATCTGCTCGACACCGACGACATCAAGCTCTACGCCGACCAACTCTTCATGAAGCCCCCGGCTATCGGAGCCGCCCAACCCTGGCACCAGGACTCCAAGTCCTTTATCGACATTTACCCAATGGACCTGGTCACCGCCTGGGCCGCCATTGACGACTCTACCCTTGAGAACGGCTGCCTCGAGTTCGTCTCGGGCAGTCATCAGTGGGGACTCCTGAGCAACGATCAAATGGACGAGCACCGCTCGCTGATCGGCAACGCCCCCGCGTACATGCCGGATCCGGCGCCGCTACGCTCGGGAAGCGTCAGCTTTCACCACAGCCTCACCTGGCATGCCAGCCGAGCCAACACCAGCACCGCCCGCCGCCGCGGCTACGCCGTCCACTACATGCGAGCCGAGTCGCGCCGCACTGAAGTCTTCGAGGCACCGAGAGTTCCGCCCCCGCTCCAGATCCGCGGCCGCTCCTTCGAGGGCTGCGTCTAGCTGGGCTAGGACGCTTCGGGAATCGAGACGTCCTGACGCATCCCCGTCTCAGAGGATCGGTACGCCGCCTGGACCGCCTCGTTCACCCACATCCCCGCTTCGTTCTCCAGCGGCGGCGGCTCGCCGGTCATACACGACTTGAAGAATGCGCTGGTCATCAGGCTGTACTCGTCATTCCGCGCGTCCTCGTCGCTAAACGTCCAGGATTTGTGCGGCGAGCCGGCGTGAGCTCCTCGATGTGACATCCACTCCAGCGGTTCGCCGCGGCGGGTCCCGCCCGGATTGAAGCGTAGCCAGCCGTCACGGCCCCAAAGGATGAAGCCGGAATGCCGTCCCGAGCCGTACTCATGCCGAGTCACGTAGTAGCCGGCGCTCAGATTCCCCACCATCCCGCCCTTGAACTGGACAGTCACGGAAGCTGCATCCTCGACCGGCAGCGGCTGGCCACCCACGACGCCAATCGCCGCGCTGACCGTAGCAAAGTCATCACCCGTGATGTACCGCATCAGGTCGAGGTAGTGGCAGCCCAAAAAAGTCAGGTACCCGCCGCCGGAGCGTGACTTGTCGAAGATCCAGCCACCCTGCAGAGTTTCCCACTGGTGCGTCCGGTCGTGATCGGCAATAAACCACGCCTGGCAGGCAAACAGGTCGCCCAGCAGCCCCTCGGCCACGATGCGCCGAGCCTCCTGCACGATGGCCCGCTGGCGGCTCACGTACGCGATTGAGAAGTTCAGATTGCGCGACTGGGCCTTGCGGTAAATCCGTCGGTAGTCATCCAGCTCTGCGAACCCCGGCTTTTCGTGCCACACGTGGCAACCGGCATCCAGCGACGCCTCGATCATTGCGGGCATCCGCCAGGCCTCCATCGTCACAAGCGTGGCAGCCGGCTTGAAGTCGCTGAACAGCGCGTCGGGGTCGGTAAAGGTAGCCGTGACCCGGTCGCCCACGGCCTCCTTGGCGGCGTCGAACATCTCACCGGTGGCGTCAAGCACCGCGACTTCGCCAACTTCGGGATTTCTGGCCGCGGCGTACAGGGATCCCAGATGATTGCCAGTGGGCTCAATGATTAGCGCGACGCGCAGCGAATCGCTCACAGGACGGCTCCCGACAGACGCGCCGCGAACCGCGACGCCGTGATTGGAGAGTGTGCCCCGCCTAGCTATCCCTCGCCAGACACGCGCGCGACTGTGATCTCGGCGTCGCGTGTCCAGACCTCGCTGAAGACCAGCGGCTTCGGTCGGCCGCGCTGGACGCCCGGTGGCTCGACCGCCCCGTCGCGAAGTTCGTTTCTGTCGCGCCCGCGAACCTCGTGATACCAGGACAGCTCGCTGGTCGCTGGCTCGATTGCGCGCTGCAGGATGAACTCCACGCGATCGAAGCTGCTGAACGCCACACCGGCCAGGAACACACGATCGAGCCCCTGCCCGTCCCACGTGGCCAGATCCGGAAGAATGACGGGCTCGGTGCAAACCTGGAATTTCTCGTTCCGCTCGTCGAAGTTGATGAGTTCGACCGGGAACTCGATGGTCACCGTCAGTTGACGAGCTTGATCGCGATACGAGCAGACCGCATTCAACAGCGCACTGTCCCGCGTGGCCCGGATGACTGCGGGAACTGAATCCAGCGGTTCCGCGCGGGCAAATCGCCGAATGTCGACGTCAAACTTTGCGTAGTGCTCGGCCAACGAGTGCCGTCCGGCAGACTCGGTGTCCGTTGATGGACGCCTACCAATAGGGATTCCCAGCGTCTCGGAAAAGACTGCCCGGTATTCGCCGCTCGGAATCTGGAACAGATTCTCTTCGACGATGGTGTACTCGGCCCGGCAGGGGGCAATGACGTAACAAGTAAACGACTCCCCGGCATCAGGGCTGATCGTCAGTCGCGCATCCGCCTTGAGTCGCACGCAGATCACGTCGCCCGGATCGGCCAGCAGCCCGCCCGTGTACTTGTAGACCGGATCGGGTTCGTGCGGATGGTGGGTCCAGGTCAGGAACGACCGCGAGAAGTCAATCATGTCGATCTCCAGCGTCAGCATCGAGGTGAGCATAGCCGCGTTTACGTGGCCTAGCTGGCGAGCAGGGCTAATCGATGCGTGTCGTTCCGATGGGTGGGATTCTCCTGCGCGCGTTAGAGTTTGGAGCAGCCTGGCTGGGGGATCGGAACGTTGAATATCACAGGGCTGGCCTGCGACTTCATCAACGATGGGTCGCGGAACTGGCCGATCGTGAGGGTCATGACCGATGCCGGTATCACGGGTATCGGCGAGGCCTATCCGGTCGGTCCTGACAAGGCGGTCGCCGAGACCGTTCGATATTTCGAGGACTGGGTGCTCGGCTTCGACCCGCTGGACGGCGAACGCATCTGGCACGAGTTGTATGCCGGCAGCCGGTTTCCCACCGGCTCGGTGATCACGGCCGCGATCAGCGGCATCGACCAGGCGCTCTGGGACATCAAGGGCAAGGCCCTTGGAACCCCGGTGTATCAGCTGCTGGGCGGCAAGGTGCGCGACCGGGTACGCGTGTACCAATCGGCGCACGGCGCTACGCCCGAGGCCATGGGCGAGCACGCCAAGCGGCTGATCGAGACGAATGGCTACACGGCGCTGAAGATCGGTCCCTCCGCGCCAGACGACGATGCAGATCCCTGGGCCGTTCAGCTCGACACCGCCGAGCGGCGCATGGCGGCGGTGCGCGAAGCCGCCGGTGATGCCATTGACATCGGCGTCGACCCACACGCCAAGATCCTCGAACCGGCTCGGGCCCTGGAAATGGCCGAACGAATTCGCCCGTACCGTCCCTTTTTCTTCGAGGAGCCGGTCCGGCCGGAGCAGTTCGAACCGCTGGCCAAGCTGGCACGCAAGTGCCCAATCCCGATCGCCACCGGGGAGTGCCTCTACACGAAGTACGAGTTCCAGCGACTGCTGGCTACCGGCGCGGCGGACATCATCCAGCCCGACGTCTGCGTGACAGGCGGCCTGACCGAGATGAAGAAGATCGCGGCCATGGCCGAGGCGCATTATGTGAGCGTTGCACCGCACAACCCACTGGGGCCGCTTGCCACGGCCGTGAACGTCCACTTTGCGGCAACGGCGCCCAACTTCCTGATCCTCGAATACCACGCCGACGACGCGGGAGTTCGGGCTGAGGTGCTGGTTGAGCCGATTCAGCTGGACGATGGCTACGTGGCCATTCCCGAAGGGCCAGGCCTGGGCGTGGAACTGAGCGATGGGATCTTGGAGAAGTATCCCTACCGGCCGTGGCGCCGAGGTCGTCCCACGAAAGCGGACGGCATGCTCGCGTACATCTAGCGATGACCCCACACGCACGGCGGTGGCGATGCTTCGGATTGTGGACCTGGCTCCTGGGATCGACCCTCGCTGTCGCGCTGCTGGCCGCCTGCGGTGAAACCCAGCCAGCGCCTGAGGGCTCCGCCGAGTTCGACCGCTCCGCGTACGAAGACGCGATCGCCGGCGGTGAACTTTCCGTATCGGCTCGCCTTGAATCGCCGACGAATGATGGCGACGGTGACGTACGGGTCGAAGTGGATCGGCGTCCGTCCGACCTCACAACTCGCCTGGCCGTGTCGATTGCTCGCGAGTCAGGGCAGGTCGCTTTCGAAGTTATAGAAGTCGGCGACAGGACCTACTTCCGACAGGGACCAGCCGACGCCGATGGCGAGTGGATTGCCACTGATCGCAGCGCGCCTGGCGCCGACACTCCGCGTGTCGAGGCACTGGCGAGAGCCTTTCCGGTGGTCGGAGACATTGCCGGCTCGGTCCGTGCCGACGGGTGGACCGAGCGCGGGGCCGAGCCGTGCCCTTCCACCGGAAGCTGCTTTGTGCTCACCAACCCGGCCTTCGAATTCGCCAGCCTGTACGTCGACGCCGATAGCTACCGCCCTGTGCATATCCGGCTGGCGCGGCCCGGCATGCGGGCGGCGGGCGAGATCGAAATCGACTGGATGGCGACCGATTCCGTTGAGCCGCCAGCAAATGCCCGGGCTGTAGACGCAGGGGAATTCGCGGCGACTCTCGGGCCGGTCATGCAGGCTATCGGCCTTTAGCTGCTGTCGGACCCCTTGGATTCAGCCGCTAGGGCGATTCGGAAATAAGCGTGAAGCCGTTGACCACGCCGTGGTCGATCGGTCCGGCGTGCGCGGTTCGCCAGAACCGGATGAAGGCACGGAGGGCGTCGGGGATGTCATCCTGCGCGGCCATGTCGCCCGCCATATCCACGGTCTTCACGGCATCGTCGAGATCTGAGTAGATGTGAATGCTGCCGTAGTCGTATTCGCTTGGCGCCAGCGCGTGAGTGTCCGCCTTAAACCCACGCAGCAGCAGGATTCGCTCGATGCCCCAGGTTGGCGGTGCTTCTCGAAACGCCTCTTCGAAAGCTGCCGGATCGGCGTCGTCGCGCAGCTTGTAGAAGCGGATCGACACGTATTGCGGCATTGCTGAGTCCTTCCCTGAAGGTCTGGATGGGCTAGTTACCCCAGGTGCTCGCGCAGAACCTCGCCGGCGTGCGCGAGGGTTGCCGGGGCCAGAAGGCCGAAGTTGTACACCATCACACGGTCAGGCTCGATCTCGCGCAGCCGACGAGCGCGCGCAAGCAGGCCTGGGCCATGCGGATCGACCTCGTGGTGCGCGGTCTGATTGACAGTGATTTCAATGTCGGCGCCGGAATCACGCACCATTCGGACCTGTGCGTCGGCGACCTCAGGGCTATTGGTGGGATCCGAAATCATGAGCGCGCCGATCGTGTTCAGCAAGTCGGCGAGGCGCAGCCCATGGTTGGCCCAGCCCAGCGAGGCTTCGCTGACACCCACACGTACGCGGCTACGTCGCAGCGCGTGGCGGACGGCCTTCACCAGTCCAACCGCCGACTGCTCACGCGCTTCCAGGTAGCCGCGAAACTCTTCGTCGGCCTCGCAGCGTTCCGCTACTAGCGTGGGAAGATCCTCATCGGACGCGGTCGAATCCGGCACAGCGTCAAGGCGCTCGCGAAGTTCGCGGGCCACCGACGAGCGCACGTCCTCGGGATCGACGCCGTGGGCGCGAGCCGCCGACATGGAGTGCTCATTGAAGCAGAGGCCCGCCAGAAACTGCGTCCATGCATCCATGTACACCAGGATGCGCGGCCGTACCCACCCATAGGCGAAGTCTGGATGGCCCACGTTTTCGAGCGTCAGACCGCTAATTCGGTATTGATCGCAAACGTCGGCCAGGAGTGCTGAAATGTACACGTGAATGTCCGGATGGGCCGGGCAGGTCGCCGCGAAACTGCGGTGACCAAAGGCGTTCTCTATCGCCGTGTCCGGATAGGCGCGTGCGAGCCACGGCTGAAACATCCCGATGACCCATGCATTCAATTGCATGCCGCGCGCTTCCGCGCCTCGAGAAGTTTGCTCGTAGACGGCCAGGACATCAGGATCGGAGTGGAGCGCCGGCTTGATCCGGCCAAAGCGCTCGGCTCGGGCGGGAAAGTAGACGGCGCCCTGCTCGGAATAAAACTGCGAGCGCCGTCGATTCCGCGGTGAGAAGGTCGATATTGCGTGGTAGTTCGGGCAGAGCTCGATCGCGTCGAAGCCGTGCGCCGCCAGCCAGTCCAGTGCCGAATCCACGCCTTCGTCGGCCAGGTCCCAGGGATACGCCCAAACGGATAGTCGAGGGGGCACGGTACGCTAACGCTGCTGCGAACGGCTCATCCTAGGCTACGGGTTGAGTTGCCATCGCTCTGAAGGAAGACGCCGTAGTGAATGTATTGATGGTGGGGTCCGGCAGCATTGCGGGATTCCACTCGCGCGCCATTCGCGAGTTGGGGCACACCCTGTACCACGTGGTTGGCCGCCGCGAATCGCAGGTTTCGGAGTTTGCCGCCGAGACGGGCTTCGCTCGGCATGGCATCGACCTGGAACGCGGGCTGGACGATCCGGAAGTGGACGCCGTCGTCATCACGTCGCCCAGCGACTTCCACCGGGCACACGCCGAGGCGGCGCTGGAACGCAAGCTGCCGACGCTGCTGGAGATTCCCGTGGCCACGTCGCTGGCCGACGCCGTTGCCGTGCAGGAGGCCGCCCACGCGGCAGACACGCCGGTCATGGCCGCTCACACACGTCGCTTTCAGCCGGCCATGCTTCACATGCGAGCCCTGGTCGCCGACGGTGAATTGACAGTCCACCATGCGATTCAGCGCTACGGCTTCATTCGTCGCCTCAACGTTAACTGGGTCGGCTACCAGCGCAGTTGGACCGACAACCTCATCTGGCACCACGGCGGGCACGCCATGGATGCCTGGATGTGGGTGCTCGGCGTCACTGAAGCTGAAGTCTCGGCGAAGCTGGGTCCGCCGCATCATCACCTCGGGATCCCCATGGACATTTCCATCGCGCTCAAAACGGCCGGCGGCCTTGTCGGCAGCATTTCGCTGTCCTACAACACCCACCAGGCCCTTGACGACGCCTTTTTCATCGGCGAGGAAGACACGGTTGCGGCCAACTACGCAACGGGGACGCTTGTCGGCAAGGACGGAGTGATCTTCGACGCCGGCATGACCGAGGTGGTGCCGCATGACGTCATCACCGCCCAGGACCGCGAGTTCTTTTCGGCACTCGACGAGCAGCGAGATCCGAAGCCCGCAATCGCCGACGTCCTGCCCAGCCTGCGCGCCTTGCAAGTCGTTCAGGACATCTACACCGCGGAGTACGGCGCATGAGTGAAGACAGCCGACCGGGCCGGGTCGTGTATCTCAATGGCGATTGGGTACCCGAGCGCGACGCCGCGATATCCATCTTTGACTCGTCCCTCGTCTGGGGCGATGCCGTGTTCGAAACGACACGCACCTTTCTGCACGATCCGTTCCGGTTGGACGCGCACCTGGAGCGGCTGGACGCGTCGCTGGGAGCCGCGGGTGTGCCCTGCGATGTTTCCATGGATGAACTCGCGAGCCTTACCGGCGAACTCATCGACCGAAACCGGGAGGCCTACGACCCCGAAATCGACTTTTCGATCGTGCACCAGGTTTCTCCGGGAGTCCTGGGGCGCTACCGAGGTTCGGTTGCCCACACCGGCCCCTCGGTATTGATCTACACGTATCCCCTCGACGGCATGTTGGGCGAGGTGGCTCACCTCTACGACGAGGGCTTGAATGCCGTCGTTCCGCGACAGCGCGCGATTCCGTCCCGGCTACTGGATCCCAAGATCAAGAGCCGATCGCGCCTTCACTACCAGGTCGCCAATCATGAAATCGCCGCCCAGGCAGCCGATACCTTCGTGGTGCTGCAAGGCGAGGACGGTTTCATCACCGAGGGCACTGGCTCTAACTTCTTCATCGTTCGCGGCGGCGAACTGCTGACCTCGCGTGGCCATAGCGTGCTGCGCGGCGTCACCCGCGACACGACCCTGGCGCTCGCCGGCGAGCTTGGCATTCCCGCGCGCGAGGCTGACTTTGAGCCCTACGACGTGGCCACCGCGGACGAGGCGTTCTTCACCACAACGCCGTACTGCCTGATCCCTGCCACGCGCTTCAACGGGGAACCAATTGGGGATGGCAACGTCGGAGCGGTCTATCGCCGCTTGGCGGATGCGTTCAGCGAGGACGTGGGCGTGGACTTTATCGCTCAGGCCAAGCGGTACGCCGAATTGATTGCCTGAGCGCTACTTTCTGGACTAACCGAGCGCCGGGCCTTCGGACATGAAGGTCCGGCGCTCGATTGCCTTTAGCCCGCTTCGCTTTCCTGGCCGAGGTTGTGCAGGTAGAAACCAACGCCGGCAGCGAGTAGCCCGCCCACGAGTGGCCCAACCCAGTAGATCCAGATCGAATCGAAGTTCAGGGCCACAATCGCGGGGCCGAAGGACCGCGCGGGATTCAGCGCGGCCCCGGTCAGGGCTCCACCCACGAGCCAGCTGGCGGCCAGCGTGAGACCGATGGCAAGCCCGTGAAGACCCTTCGTGGCTCTTCCACTCACCGCGGCGCCAATGATGACCGACACGAGGAAGAACGTGAGCACGGCTTCGAGCACCAGCGCCTGTCCCGCGCCGACGTCGGCTCCCGGCAGGGGAAGTCCATAGTGCGTCGCACCCTTGGCGCGAACCGCGGCATGCAGCAAAGCGCCTACGACCGCGCCGGCAAGTTGCGCCACGATGTAGCCGGGAACTGAGCGCCAGTCGAACTTGCCAATGGCAGCCAGCGCGATGCTGACGGCGGGATTAATGTGGCAGCCGGAGGCGGCGCCGATTCCGTAGATCAGGGCGACCAGGATGAGACCGTGAGCTAGGCCGGCGAGCACAACACCGCCGGTACCGCCGTCAAGCGCTTCAAATGCGACCGCCGCGCTCAGGGAGCCGATAAAGATGAGCGTCAGCGTGCCGACAAACTCGGCCAGCCAGGCGCGTGGTTCATAGTTCATACAGTGCCTCCTAGTGTCTATTGACGCATACAGATTCTGCGGATCGGAAACCAGGACGCCCTGTTTTACCAGATTTGCTTCGACCCCGTTATAAATGATCTAGCCACGTCTGAAGCTCTCAGAGGTCAGTTAGTGTTGAAAAATCCATGTCCTTCGAGGAATGGCGCTAGGCGCGCAAGACTCGCGTGCCCTGCAGAGCCCTCAGATCAACCCTCGCGCTCTTGGCGCCGCCGCGTGATCCCAGGGCGTGATCCACTGCTCATCAATTTCCATGCCCCAGCCCGGCGCGTCATTCGGTCGGATGTAGCCGTCCTTGGGAACGGCCAGACCTGGGATGGGCCACACCTCTTCCAGCGGTATGCCTGGATCGCTGCCCATCCAGAACTCGGCCATCGGCGACTCCGGCATTGAGATCGCAAAGTGCTGTCCCCAGGGCGTGGCGACTGCTGCATGGGGAATCGTGACAGTCCCCGCCGCCTCGCCGATGGTGTAGATCTTCAGCCCCTCCGAGAGTCCACCGCACCACATCAAATCCGGCTGCAGCACGTCCACGGCCCGGTGCTCCACGAGTTGCCTGAAGGTCCATCGACCGTGGTGATCTTCGCCCGTCGCCAGCGGCACCCAATTGATCGCCTTGCGCAGCTCGATGTGCCCCTCGAGGTCTGTCGGTATCAGCGGCTCTTCCAGCCAGCGCAGGTGGTACGGACGCAATCGCTCGGCCAGCCTGATCGTGAACTCCACGTTGAAGCTCATGACCGGGTTGAACATCAGCTCGGCATCCGGCCCAACGGCATCGCGAGCCTTGGCAATGTGCTCCTCAACGAGGTTGATTCCGTCAATACCCTCGTCGTAGTGCGCGGGATTCGAGACCTTGAAGCACTTGAAGCCAAGCTCCTGCGACCAGTCCAGATCGTCGGAGGTGCAATACACCAGCGCCTTCTCGCG
This sequence comes from Chloroflexota bacterium, assembly GCA_026707585.1. Taxonomy (GTDB): domain Bacteria; phylum Chloroflexota; class UBA11872; order UBA11872; family UBA11872; genus UBA11872. The sequence goes on from JAPOWQ010000032.1 coordinate 22,729, forward strand.
GCAGGGACCCCCAATCAGCGAATAGACGGGCTGTCCGAGCAGCTTGCCCTTGAGGTCCCACAATGCGAGGTCGATACCTGACTGCGCGACCGTCGCGATGCCGCCCGCGCCAAAACGCTGCGTTGATCGCCACATCAGATCGTTCAGGAACTCCAGCGCCAGGCAATCCCGCCCCTCCAGCAGGGGCCCAAAGTGGTAGTCGACGAGGGCAGCCACCGGCTCCCCAAAGCTGCACTCGCCCAAGCCCCACGTTCCATCCTCGGCCGTCACCTGCACCCAGACTCGCTCCCAGGTATTGGCGCCGGGCATCCGGCCGTGCATTCGTGAAAACTCCGGATACTTGTTGATCGGCAGCGCACGTCGTGCGTGCGAGTTCCAACCCGGCCTTCGAGCCTTCGAGGTCGCGGGTGTTCGCGGAATGTCCAGGTTGACGGCTCGAACCTGCGTGATACGCACGGTGTGGCTTCCTCCGAGGCTGTGGGTCAGGCGGCGGCTTTGGACGCGCTAGGTGGACCCTCCGCCTTGATCGCCTCAAGGAGCCCCATCATCTGGCCGGTCGCCAGGGCTCGGCCGCGGTGTCCCCAGGGCGTGTCGTCCACCATCTTCGGCACGTGGTCGTCGATTAGGAATCCCGTGAAGCCTGCGTGATACAGCGTGCGCATGGCGGCGGCAATGTCCACGTTGCCTTCTCCAAGAAAACACTCGTTGAAGACCGGAACCGTTCCCTGCACGTCGCGGAAGTGCACGTAGAAGAGCCGGTTCTCGGCGACAAAGTGCCGCATGGCCGCCAGCACGTCCTCGCCCATCTCCGACCAGCAGCCCATGCAGAAGTCCAGCCCATTGTTGGGGCTGTCGCCGATCTGCATGGCGCGCTTGAAGCCCTCGAATGAGCGCATCAGGCGAGCCACGCCCCCCAGCGACGGAACGGGCGGGTCGTCGGGATGCAGCGCCAGCCGCACGCCGCTGGCCTCGGCCACCGGCAGTACGGCATCGGTGAAGCGCACGTAGTTGCGCCACATCTCGTCGGCGGCGAAGGTCCGGCCGTGCGTTGGCGCCTTGCACGTGACTGTCGACGCGTCGAAGGCTGTGGCCACGGCGCCGCCACGAATCACTTTGGGCTCGGTGCGCCACACGCCGTTGGGCATCCAGTGGTAGCCCAGGATTGGAATGCCCGCCTCGCCAATATGGCGGACAGTCGCCTGGTAGTTGGCGATCTGACGGTCGGTCCCCTCGAGTCCCAGCATGGCCAGGTCGTAGAAGTGGTGCGGCACGTTTTCGATGGACTCGATCTTCAGGCCATGGGCCTCGACTCGTTGGCGCAGCCGCACCAGGTCCTCGACTTCCCAGCGCTCCGCGCCAGGCAGGCGCGGGCTATTGAGCACGATGCCGCTGACCCCCATTTGGGCGGCGAACTGCAGGATGTCCGGTGTGGGCTCGCTGAACTGGCCAGTCGCGATTCGCATTTCCTCTGCCATGCCGTGCCTCCGACCATCAGCGAGCGTTGCAGGACGACGCGCGTCGAGTGGCTCAGCATGCCACGGAGCCGAGGGCCTAAGCCCGGACGCGGACGGGGCAGGTTTTGTGCGCTGCGCGCCGAAGTTCGGTGGCAGTTATTTCTGGCGGACTGCGTGGCAGAATCGAGCGTCCGCAGCACTTGCCTATTCGTCTGATTCTGTGCCACGCGATTGACCAGATAGCCCGCGCGCTCGTCCTGAGCCGTCTGCGCGGCTGGCAATATGGACGACTCGAGCTGCGCCTGCCCGACGGCACCACGCTGGCTGTCGGCGACCCGGCACGCGGTGGGGTTGCGCGGGCCGAAATTCACGACGACCGTGCCTTTACGCGGATGCTCGTCGGCGGATCGACCGGCGCGGGCGAGGCCTACATGGACGGACAATGGTCCAGCCCCGATCTCCGTGGTGTGCTGAGCGGGGCGTTGGCCAATGCTCAGCGAGTCCGGTTGGATGCCGCAATGTCGCTTCCGCGCCGGCTATGTGATTTGTGGCGCCACACCCGCCGACGCAACACCCGCTCGGGCAGCGAACAGAACATCCAGGCCCATTACGACCTGGGGAACGAGTTCTTTCGGCTGTTTCTCGACGAGTCGCTGGCGTATTCCTGCGCGATCTGGGACGGCTGCGACGATTTGGGCGAAGCCCAGCAGGCCAAGTTTGACCTCGTCTGCCGCAAGTTGGACCTCCGGCCCGGTGACCGCGTGCTTGAGATCGGCTGCGGCTGGGGCGGGTTCGCCATGCACGCCGCGCGAACCACCGGATGCCAAATCGTGGGCATCACGGTGTCGCGCGAGCAGTACGAGCTTGCCAGCCAACGCGTGGCTGCCGAGGGGCTGGACGACCAGGTGCGCATCGTCTACTCGGACTACCGCGACATCGAAGGCATGTTCGACAAAGTGGTCTCGATTGAGATGTTCGAAGCCGTTGGCCGCGAGTATTGGGACGAGTACTTCGCAACCTGCGCACGTGTCCTGCGGCCCGGCGGAACCATGCTGTTGCAGACGATCGGTATCCAGGATCGAGATGCCGGCTCGGGAATGCGCGCCTCGGGCTGGATCAGCAAGTACATCTTTCCGGGAGGCGTCCTGCCCGCGGTGGTAGAGATTCGGCGGTCCGCGCGGCGCGGCGGAAGGGCGCTCGCGGTTCGAGCCATTGAAGAGATTGGCCCGCACTACGTTCGGACGCTCGACGAATGGCGACATCGCTTCTGGCAGGCTGAAAGGCGCGTGCGGGCGCTGGGATTCGACGACCGCTTCATTCGGATGTGGGATTTCTACCTTGCTTCCTGTGCGGCGAGCTTTGAAACCAAGACGATTCGCGACGTTCAGATGTTGATCGAGCGCGCAGACTCACCCGGGGCAGCCGCGCAGGCTGGTACCTAGGCTTCAGACCACCGCACCCGAACACCGCATCCGGTCAGTGTCAGCCGCTCATGCGCGCTGGGGCGCCCCCACTCAGTTGAGAACCCCGGGGTTGCGGCCCGCCCGCGCATCTCGCATCCTCGCCATAGACGTATCCTGGCCGCCGCGCATTCGGCGCGACACGTAGGGAGAAGACTGGCTGGTGAGGGAAACACGCCTTGAGGCTTCGCCCAAGGGCCTGAAGCTAAGGAAGATCAAGCTGCCGAAGCGTATCGAGCAGCGCTACACGACTTGGCAGGCGATTCGGAACAACTGGGGCTTCATTGCCCTGCACCTGGGCGTGCTCGCGGCGTTCATCGTGGGCGTCAGTTGGCCGGCCGTTGTGGCCTGTCTCGGCTTTTACTGGATGCGCGTCTTCTTCATTACGGGCTTCTACCACCGCTATTTTTCTCACCGGACCTTTCAGACGACCAGGGTGTTTCAAGCGGTCATGGCCCTGCTCGGCACGTTGGGGATCCAGAAAGGACCGTTGTGGTGGGCCGGGCATCATCGCTTCCATCACCGGCACTCCGATGAGGAGGAGGATGTGCACTCGCCGCTCAAGGGCGGGTTCTGGTGGGCGCACATCGGCTGGCTGCTTGCTTACAACCGCGACGACACGCGCTGGGAAGAAGTCAAGGACCTGGTCCGGTTTCCGGAGCTTCGCTGGCTCGACCGGTGGTACTTCGGCAGCACCTTGCTCTACGCCGGCGGGACCATAGCGCTGGGTTTCTGGCTGGAGCGAGCGTTCCCGGCCACCGGCGTCACCTGGCCGCAGGTTTTCGTGTGGTGCTTCCTGGCCAGTACCGTCATGTTGTTGCACACCACCTACCTCATCAACTCCGGCGCGCATATGTGGGGCAGCCGGCGCTTTCCCACGAGGGACACCAGCCGCAACAACCTCTTGCTGGCCCTGATCACCCTCGGCGAAGGCTGGCACAACAACCACCACCGCTATCCCGGCTCCGAGCGCAACGGCTTCTTCTGGTGGGAAATCGACGTCACCCACTACCTGCTGACTATGCTGAGTTGGACCGGGCTGATCTGGGACCTGCGGCGGCCTCCGGCGCACGTGTACCGCGAGGGCGCCCGTACGGCTTGAGTGTGAGTTGACATAAATGCGCGTCGCCGTCAGCGGCTCGACTGGGCTGGTTGGTGCGGCGCTGGTTGACGAATTGCGCGCCGGCGGCCACGAGGTCGTGCGACTGGTGCGCCCGGCGACCCGTCTTCGAGATGCAGGCGATGTCGCCTGGGATCCGAACGCGGGGGACATCGACAAGGCTGCCCTGGAAGGCACGGATGCCGTCGTGCATCTGGCCGGCGAGACGATCAGCGCCCTTCGCTGGACCGCCGACAAGCGCCGGCGAATCCGCGAGAGCCGCGTGCGCGGAACCGACCTGCTGGCGCGCGCCGTTGCGGGCTTGTCGCGCAAGCCCCGGGTTTTCGTGTGCGCCGGCGCGACTGGCTACTACGGTGACCGCGGCGACGAGATTCTGGATGAAACAAGCGACCCGGGACAGGGATTTCTACCCCGTGTGTCCGTCGAATGGGAAGCCGCAACACGGCCCGCCGCTGAAGCCGGTGTTCGAGTTGCGATTGCCCGCTTGGCGCCCGTCATCGATGCCCGATCGCCCGTCGTAGCCCGAATGCGGCTGCCCGTGATGCTGGGGCTGGGCGGTTGGTTTGGACTCGGCCGGCACTTTTGGCCCTGGGTCGCGTTGGACGATGTCGTGGGCGTCTTCCGCCTGGCGCTTGAACGGGAGACGCTCAGCGGTCCGATCGTCGTGGCGGCGCCCGAGACGGTGACCAACCGCGAATTCGTCAAGACCATGGGCCGGGTGTTGCGCCGGCCGGTGCTGCTGCCGGTACCTTCGCCGATCCTGCGAGCGGCGCTCGGCGACTTCGCGCGTGAGGCATTGCTCTCCAGCCAGCGCGCGGTCCCGCAAAAGCTGCTCGATGCTGGCTACGAGTTTCGCCAGCCACGCCTGGAACCGGCGTTGCGCGCGGCAGTCCGATCAGGCTAGGTCCTGGGTGCTGCCGGTGAGTTTCCGCCCTCGGCCAGCGGTGCCGTGACCGTCCGGCTGGTGGCGCGAGTTTTGGTCACGGTCCGCAAGTGCCGGGTTGCCGCTGCGAGCTTCGTGGTAGCCGCGCTCGTCACTCTCTCAGCGACAGGTGCTGCGGCGGGGCCCGCCGATTTCCCGCTCCATCAAGGTTTCTTCTACATGCAGACCGGCGGCGAAGGTCTGGGCTATGCGGTTCGGGACGAGCCGGGAGCCGCCATCTGGACCGCTTATCAAGACCTTGGCGGTTACGAAGTTCTGGGCTATCCCGTGTCGCAGTCCTGGCGCGATGGGCCCTTCACGTTCCAGGCGTTTCAGCGAGCGTTGCTGCAGGCTGCTCCCGACGGCAACGTCCGACCCGCCAACATCTACGACGTGCTTTCCGCGGCCGGGCACGACCCCTGGCTGCAGACGGTAAAAGGTGTGCCGGCGGCCGCCCTTCTGCCACCCGAATCCGGTCCGCTGGCTCGCTTGGACGCTCTAATGGTCGCGCCGGAAATCGAGGATTTCTGGCGCCAGGCCCCGGATGCCTTGGATCGCTTTGGATTGCCGCTGGGTTACGCATCCGCTGCGGACGGCGGCGTGCTCCGGGCTCAGCGCGCCGTCCTGCGCCTTAGCGGCGGCAAAGTTCGCCTGGCCCCGGCCGGCGATCACTTCAAGCAGGCCGGGATGATCCCGGCTCCAAATATGCTGCCAATGGCCCCGCCGCGCATTCCGCGAGCGCTCGTGGAAGCCCACAGTCCCTTAGTAACCAGCGTGGCCTTCGAGCCATCGGGTGGCGCGTTCGCCACCGGCGGCTATGACCGCCGCGTTGTCATCTGGGACCGGGCGACCTTGACGCCCATCCATGAACTTGAGGGTCACTTCGACGGCATCTACGAAGTCGCCTATTCCCCTGACGGCTCCCTACTTGCCAGCGCCTCCGAGGATGACACCGTGCGGCTCTGGGATACGCGCTCGGGCGAGCAGATCCATGTGCTTCAGGCTGACGAGCGTTGGTTTACAAGCGTGGCCTTTAGTCCAGACGGAACGATGGTGGCTGCGACTACCTACGCCGCGGCCCACGTGTGGGATGTGGTGACGGGTGAGCATCTCGCCAAGTTCGACGACATCGACGCGTGGTCAAACGGTATCGCCTTTTCGCCCGACGGCAGCCGCCTGGTCACGAGCGGCTGGGCCGGAGCGGACATCTGGGACATGGCCACGGGCGAGCGCCAACTCTCGTTGACCGAATATCATTCGCGCGCCGTGCTGTCCCTCGCCATCAGTCCCGACGGCACGCGCATCGCGACCGGTGCCGATGACAACCTGGCCGTGTTGTGGGACGCCAACAATGGGTCGGCGCTCGCCACCCTCGCAGGCCACAGTGATTCGGTCTGGCAGGTGGCCTTCAGCCCCGACGGACGCCGGTTGGCCACGGCGTCCAGCGACGCTACGGTGGCTGTCTGGGATGTCGCCACCGCCACCCGCCTCTACAGCCTGACGGGCCACACCTCGGATGTTCAAGGCCTCAGCTTTAGCCCGGATGGCGAACTCCTGCTATCCGGGAGCTGGGACGGAGACGTTGGCGTGTGGCAAACGGCCCTGTCGGAGTTGGCGGCCCAGGCCACTATGCCGGCGCCGGTCAATGCGGTGGATTTCAGTCCCCTCGGAACGTCCGTGGCGACGGCCTTGAATGACGGCTCGCTCGTGATCGCTGGAACCGACGGCGCAATCCACGCATCCATCGCCGCCCACGACCGGCCGGCTCGCGCGGTGGCCTACTCGCCGGATGGAGAAGTCGTGGCCACCGGCGGCGACGACGGCGGGGTGCGGCTGTGGGACGCCGCGCATGGAACGCAGTTGGCCGAAGCGCCGACCGTTCCGGATAGCGTCACCGCCCTGACGTTCGCGGCGGACGGTCACCTCCTGGCAGGTGACGCCCGCGGCGTCGTCCGACGACTGGACCCGAGCAACGGCGCCCAAGGCTGGACTGTCACGGTATCCGGCCCCGTCGTGTCGCTGGCAACCGACGGAATCGGCCTTGCGGCCGTAGGCACGTATCGCGAGATCCTGCTTTTCGATGCGGCGACGGGTGTTGAGCGGTTGCGACTCACAGGGTTCGATGACTGGATTCGCGCTATCCGATTCAACCGACATGTCGCAGAGATGGCGCTGGCGGACGGTGAGACGATCAAGATCCTGGCAAGTGGCTCAAACAGCTTGCTGCGGGAGATTGAGCCGGAGGCGGGGCTTATCACGTCGCTGGCCTACCGGCCACACGGCAACGAACTGGCCATCGGCGCCTATCAACGAACGCTCCTGCGCGATCCCACCGGCGGCCTGAAGCTCGGACGCGCCATCGATGCCCACATCGACTGGATCCGAGCGCTCGCCTACAGCCCCGACGGCGCGCTGCTGGCCACGGTCGGGGACGACCGCGCCTTGCGCTTCTGGATCACCCGCGCGGACTGATCCCGCCGGGTCACCGGACGAACGCACAATCGACATCTGGTTGACAGTCCTCGCGGGGCTGGCCGCTACCGCTGCCGGCGCCTGGGTCTGGCTGCTCGTCGGTCGCGGGTGGTACTGGCGCACCGACGTGCAACTGCCGCCTTTGCCGCCCGACGCGTCGCCAGCCCGGTGGCCATCGGTGACCGTCATCGTGCCGGCGCGCAACGAGGCGCAAGTGCTCCCGTCAACGCTCCCGGCGTTACTCGCGCAGGACTACCCGGGCTGCTTGCGGATAGTCGTCGTGGATGACTCAAGCACCGACCACACATCGGAGGTTGCGCGTAGTCTCGGCGCTCGCTCAGACGCTCGCGACGTCAACGTAGTCACGGCGCCCCCGCTTCCGCACGGCTGGGCCGGCAAAGTCTGGGCCATGCACACCGGTGCGGTTTCCGAATTGGCTCAGGAAGGTGAGTTCATCCTCCTGACGGACGCCGACATCGCTCACCCGCCTGACCTCCTCCGGCGGCTGGTAGGCATGGCCGAAAGCCAGGACCTGGACCTCGCCTCCGTAATGGCGCACCTGCGGGCGATCACGCCGTTCGAGCGGCTGCTGGTCCCAGCCTTCGTGTACTTCTTTGGCCTGCTCTACCCCTTCCGCTGGTCGAACGACCCCAACCGCGAAACGGCGGCGGCGGCCGGTGGCTGCGTGCTGGTAAAGCGGCGCGAGCTCCAGCGGATCGGCGGTCTCGAATCACTCCGTGGCGAAATCATCGACGATTGCGCCCTGGCCGCCCGCATCAAGCAGGCCGGAGGCCGGATATGGCTGGGCTTGGGTGCCGACGTGCGCAGCGAGCGCGGCTACGCCGGGCTGTCCGGCGTCTGGCACGTCGTGGCGCGCACGGCCTACACCCAGCTTGCCTACTCGCCCATTCGACTCCTGGGCACAGTCGTCGCGCTACTGCTGGCCTTCGCCGCGCCCCCGGTTGCGGCGGTAGTGGGTGGCGCGAGCCTCGTGATTGGAATCGATACTGGATCAGCGGCGACGGCCCTGGCATCCGGAATCCTTGGATGGGCGCTCATGACCTACAGCTACCTACCCATGACACGCTGGTACGGCGGCTCGGCGCTGCGGGCTGTCACGCTGCCGCTGTCAGCCGCCATCTACGTGGCCATGACATTGGATTCGGCCCGCCGGCACTACGGTGGGGTCGGCGGCGCCTGGAAGGGCCGAACCTACACTTGACGGCTCATTGCAGGATGGTCCCTCAGCGTCGAGCGACACCCTGGCCCAGACACTCGATGTTGAAGCGCCGGCAGGCGTGGCAATAGAGCCATCGCGACGGCGCGAAGCCTGGGCTGCTTGCGCATTGACCCGGTCGGGGGTGCGTGACAGTATCGAGGTGAGGCCGCGCTAGGTGGGGAGCTAGCGGTGCCCTTGAGCCGCAATCCGCTATAGCGGGCTGAATCCCCGCCTGAGGGCCGTCCGTAACGTGTCTGCCGCCGACGCTCGGTATTGAACGCCGGGCCTCGTGCGACGAAGGCCTTCCAACCCCGTCAGGTCCGAGAGGAAGCAGCGGTACGAAGCCCCCTTCGGGCGCCGCGAGTCCACCTGGCCGGAGCCGCGGCCCGACGGTAAGGCGTTGTTGGACGGGTCGACGGCGGGTGCGCGGCCTCTATCTCTATCATGACGCTGCCGTCAGGCTTGGAGGCTTCCGTGGCTGCGTCGCGTCCGCCGTCGTTTCAGGCGCTGTATAACCGCTATCGGCCGCAGCGGTTTGATGAGCTGATCGGCCAGGAGCACGTGGTGCGGACGCTGCAGAACGCGCTGGTGCATAACCGGCTGAGCCACGCATACCTGTTTTCGGGCGAGCGAGGCACCGGCAAAACCACGGCGGCGCGGCTGTTGGCGAAGGCGGTGAATTGCCTGGAAGGGATCCAGGCGGAGGCGTGCGGCAGCTGCGAGCACTGCCAGGCCATCACCAACGGGGCGTTCCTGGACCTGATCGAGATGGATGCGGCCTCGCATCGCGGGATTGACGATATCCGCGAGATCCGGGAGCTGACGCAGTTCGCGCCGGGGGCGGGGCGCTTCCGCGTGTACATCATCGACGAGGTTCATCAGCTGTCGGCGCCGGCGAAGGACGCGTTGCTGAAGACGCTGGAGGAGCCGCCGCCGCAAACGCTGTTTGTGCTGGCGACGACGGAGCCGCACCGGGTGCCGGCCACGATTCGGTCGCGGACGCAGCACCTGACGTTTCGTCGTATTGGCGTGCTGGAGTTGACCGCGCAACTGCGCAGCATTGCCGAGACGGAGGAGGCCCAAATCCAGGAGGCCGCGCTGCACACGCTGGCTCGGAACGCCGGCGGCAGCGCGCGGGACGCGGTGAGCCTGCTGGACCAGGCGCTGGCGTATAGCGATAACGACGCCACCTCAGAGGCCGTGAACTCGATGTTGGGGCTGACGGCGCGCGACGCGGTGATTCAACTGCTAGGCCACTTGATGGACGGGGACGCCGCGGCCGGTCTGCAGGCGATTGGACAAGCCATCGAGGACGGGACCAGCCCGAACACGCTGCGTCAGCAGATCATCGACATCCTGCGGGACATCCTGATCCTGAAGACCAGTCCCGAGACGAGCGCGGTCGGTCACCTGACGGAGGACGAGGCGTTTGAGCTGTCGCGGCGCACGGAGAGCTCGAGCCTGCGCGACATCGTGCGCACGCTGGAGGTGTTCGCGGAACCGGACCCGCCATCACGGACGGGCGTGGACGCGACACTGGAGCTGGAGCTGGCGTTCGCGCGCGCGGTGCTCTCGATTACCGAACCCGTGGAGGCCCCGGCGCCGGTGCCGGCGGCCAGCGAGACTCGACCTGCGGCTCGTCCCTCGCCCGCACCCGCGCCCGCGCGGCCGGTGGAGTCGCCGACCGCTCCAACGACGCCTCCACCGCAACCGGCGCAGGCAGCGGCGGGACGCCCGGCCGCCCCCGATGGCGACCTTTCCGCGGCGATGATCGCGGCCCGCAAGGACGATTGGGTCTCGGTGATCCGCGAGGAGGCTCGCGAAATCGCCCCGTACGCCGGGGAAGCCGAAGTCCTGGACTACGCTGACGGCACGGTGACGCTGGGCTATCGCAGTCGCTTCCTGTTCGAGCGGGTGCAGCGGCCCGACGCCCTGCGCCAGGTGGCGCGGGCGCTGTCGCAGGTGCTAGACCGCCCGATCCAGGTTCGCAACGAACAACGCAGCGCCTCGACACCAGCCCGTCGCACGTCGGCCAGGACACCGGTTGACGACGATCCGGTGGTGCGGGTGGCAATGCGCGAGTATGGGGCGACATCCATTCCAGACACGTCCGCAACGGGAGGTTGACGCATGTCGATGAAGATGTTCCGGCAGTTTCAGAAGCAGATGGAGAAGGTCCAGGAAGAACTGAAGCAGATGACCGTGGAAGCCACGGCGGGCGGCGGCGCGGTCAAGGTCGTGGCCAGCGGGGACCAGCGGGTTGTCTCAATTGACATCGATCCGTCCGTGATCGATCCCGAGGACGCGGAGTTTCTGGCCGAAATGATCCTGGTAGCAGTGAACGAGGCGATGGAGCAGTCGCAGGAATTGGCGAAAAGCAAGCTGGGCGGGTTGACCGGCGGGCTGAAGATTCCGGGCCTGGGCTAGCGCGTGGCGGACGCGCTGCCCCGCGCGGTTACGCGGTTGATCGAGGAGTTGTCGCGGCTGCCGACCGTGGGGCCAAAAACCGCGCAGCGTCTGGCCTTCTTTCTCTTGCGCGGGACATCAGGCCAGGCGCGCACGCTGGGGACGGCCATCGCGTCGCTGCACGAGGGCATCCAGACCTGCGGGCGGTGCCGTAACTTCGCGGACTCCGACCCGTGCGCAATCTGCCAGGACCCCACGCGCAACACCGCGCTGCTCTGCGTGGTGGAGGACCCGCTGGACCTGGTGGCGGTCGAGAACTCGGGCGGGTTCAACGGCCTGTATCACGTGCTGCACGGCGCCATTTCGCCGCTTGAGGGGATCGGGCCCGACGATCTGACGATCGACCTGCTGGTGCGGCGGGCCGGGCGCGAGCGCATCGGCGAGGTGGTGATTGCGACCAACGCGACAATTGAGGGCGACGCCACGGCGATGGAGATTCGCCAGCGGCTGAGCGACCTGGGGGTGCGCGTCACACGGCTGGCGCGCGGGCTCGCGACCGGCGGTGACATCGAGTACGTTGACGCGGCAACCATCGCGCAGGCGCTGGAGGGTCGGCGTGAACTCTGAACCTTCGTCCCAGCCCGACACGCGGGCCCGCGGCCAACCGACGCGGCTGCGCTGGCTGGGCCACGCGACCTTCCTGCTGAGCAGTCCCGGCGAGGCGCAGGTGCTGCTGGACCCGTTCAACGTGGAACTCGGCTATCCCGTGCCGGAGTTGCCGCCGATTGACCTGGTCGCGGTCAGCCACGAGCATGCGGATCACAACAACGTGGGGCTGGCGCCGGGGACGCCGAAGGTTGTGCGGGGCATCTCGGACAGCGGCTGGCATCCGGGAACGGTATCGGTGGGCGACGTGACGCTGCACATGATCGGCGGGGCCTATCACGACGAAGCTGAAGGCCGGGAGCGGGGACGGACGGCGTTCATGTCGGTGGAGGTGGGCGGGCTGCGCCTGCTGCACCTGGGCGATCTGGGGCACCGGCTGGGCACAAACCTGCTGGCTCAGTGCCGGGGCCACCAGGTGTTGCTGATTCCGGTTGGCGGATTCTTCACGATCGACGGCGAGACGGCGGCCGCGACGATGGATGAGATTGCACCGTCAATCGCGATTCCGATGCACTACCGGACCTCGCGTCTGCCCGGACACCCCACGGCGCCGCTGGATGAAACCGGGTTCCTGGTAGGCCGCGAGGTCCGGCGCTTGGCGGAGTCCGAGATTGCGTTGCGTGCGGAGGAGCTACCGGCCCGGCCGCAGGTGGTGGTGCCGGCCGTCCCGTGAGGCTAGCTTCCGGGTCGGCGTGGGGGCAGGCAGGTTACTTCGGCTTCCTTGGTCAGGTCGTCGAAGTGGGCTTCACGGACGTTGCCGACTTCCACGGACGTGATCCTGGCTGACACCCGCACGGGTTCGTGGACGAGGCAACGCAGGGCCGACTCCCAACGCAGGGTGACTCCGGCGCGCAGGCGTTCGGGAACCCAGGTCAGAGTCTTGGATTCGCGAGCGCTGGCGCCGATCTCGCGTCCGTCCTCGTTCGTAATCTTGGCCCGCGTGGTGGGACTGTAGTCACGGTCTGAGCCCGCATTCTCGGGCAGCGTGAGGGTTGTCTCGATCAGGACGTCCGCTTGACCGATGTTGGTCACCTGCAGGATGACGTTGGTGCGGCTGGGTCCGGCCACCTCGGTCTGAATCTCGAATCTGAGTTCGGGCGCGGGGGTGGGCGTCGCGAGTGGCTCTACGGTCTCGCGGCAATCAGCGGCGGCCAGCCCCATCAGCAGCATGGCCAGCGACGCCACGGCTGACGCCAGGCGCCGACCGTGGACAGTGAATCCAGCGTTCATGACCTAGAGCTTAGTGCAGAATGCGCCGTTGTCGGAGGTTTGCGCTGCGACGCGCCAAATCCAGGGGTCCGGAACATCGAACGTCCGCTGACGATCACGCTGCTTTTTCTGCGGCTGGGGCTGACGGCCTTCGGTGGCCCTGCGGCACACATCGCCATGATGCGGCACGAGTTCGTGACGCGCCGCGAATGGCTGACGGACCGCCGTTTTCTCGATCTCCTGGGGGTCACAAACCTGATCCCTGGTCCGAATTCCACCGAGATGGCGATTCACCTTGGCCGCGAACGGGCCGGCTGGCGTGGGCTGGTGGGCGCCGGGGTGGCGTTCATTGCTCCGGCTGCGGTGATGGTTTCGGTCCTGGCCTGGGTCTATGTCGAGTTCGGATCGACGCCGGCGGTGACCTGGGTGTTGTACGGCGTCAAGCCCGTCGTAATCGCTATCGTGGCCCAGGCCATTTGGGGCCTGGGACGCGTGGTGGTGCGCCGCTGGCAGACGGCGCTGCTGGCCGCGGGTGTAATTGCCCTTGGTCTACTGGGCGTCAATGAGCTGGTGCTCCTATTTGGCGGCGGCGCTGTGGGCGCGGTGCTGCAGCGTCCGCGGTGGCTGACGGGACGGCTCTCGGGAGTGCTTGTCGCGCCGCTGGCCAGCGTCGGCGTGGTCGGCGCGGTACCGACGACGTTCAGCCTGCTGGGCATGGCGTTGCTGTTTCTCAAGATCGGCGCGGTGCTATACGGCAGCGGTTATGTGTTGCTGGCCTTCTTGCGGGCCGATTTTGTGGAGCGCATGGGCTGGCTGACGGAAACACAATTGCTGGACGCCGTGGCGATCGGGCAGGTCACGCCGGGGCCCGTATTCACCACGGCCACGTTTATCGGGTTTCTGCTGGCGGGGGTACCGGGCGCCGTAGTGGCCACGGTGGCGATTTTCCTGCCGTCATTCGTGTTCGTGGCAGCCGTTCACCCGCTGGTCGAGCGGCTGCGCGCGTCCAGCATTACGGCTCCCATACTCGACGCGGTCAACGCGGCCGCGGTGGGGCTGATGACCGTGGTGATGGTGCTCCTTGGTCGCTCGGCGCTGGTGGACCTGCCGACAATCCTGGTGGCGCTGGTGGCGCTGGGCGTACTGATCTTCGCCAAGGTCAACTCGCTCTGGCTGATCCTCGCGGGTGCGGCTGTGGGCGCCGTGGTGCAGGGCGTGGGACTGGCGCCGTAGCCGAAGCGCCCAGCAGGAGGGCGGCGCAGGCTGGCGAATGCGCGGTTTGGCGTCCGCCGCAGATCCGATTCAGGCTGGTTTCCCACGACCGGCTAGGCGAGCGTCCCGGATTCCGCGCATACTGATTGAGTGTGGCAGGAGCGCCGGGGAGCGATCCCGGCGCTGACATGGGCGGTGGAGGCCCTGTGGCAAGCGCGCCGTCCGAAGCTGGTCCCTCGGTAACCCTGCAGCGGCCCTCGATCGTCATCCTGTTGGGCGTGCTGCTGGTGGCCGCGATGGTCACAACATCGCCGATCGCGTACTGGCTGCTCTACGCGCTGGGCGGACTGGTCATCCTCTCCTACACCTGGACGCGCAACGCGGCCCGCGCGTTGCAGCTCCGCCGCCGGCTGCGGGGCCACCAGATCACGGTCGGCGACGAGGTCCAGGAGGACTTCGAACTCATCAATACCGGCCGCCTGCCGATTCTGCTGGTGGAAGTGGACGACCATTCGGAGCTGCCGGGCTACCAGGCCTCTGTAGCCGAGAGCCTGGGTCCGCGCCAGCGCAAGCGCTGGATTTCGCGGGGCGTCGCCAGTAGGCGCGGCCTCTACGGCCTGGGGCCGACCGATCTGCGTATTGGCGACCCGTTTGGAATCTTCGCCTCGGAACGGCGGATCGATACCCGCAATACGATCGTGGTCTATCCGCCGATCTCCATCATGGCTGACGTGGAAATCCCGGCCGGGTCGATGGTCGGCACCTCGCGATCGTCGATTCGAACTCACCAGGTCACGTCGGACGCCGGCGGAATCCGGGAGTTTCAGCCGGGCGATCCGCTCAAGCGCATTCACTGGCTGTCCAGCGCGCGGCGCTCGCAGCTTCTGGTCAAGGAATTCGATCTCGAGCCGACGGCCAACCTCTGGATTGCGCTGGACCTGGATCGGGCGGTGCAGGCTGGGCACGGCGACGAGTCCACGGAGGAATACGGCGTCAAGATCGTGTCCTCGCTGGCGCACCAGTTCGTGCGCGACAACAAGGCGGTGGGGTTCGTAGCCCTGAGCCGGCACGGGCGCTACCTGATCGAGCCGCAAAAGGGTCTCAAGCAGCTTTGGCGAATCCTGGAAACCCTGGCGGTGGTGCAGGCCACCGGCACCGCGCCGTTTCACGAGTTTTTGACCGCCAGCGCGGCCGGGCTGGGGCGCGGAACCAGCTTGGTGGCGATCACACCCTCGGCCGACGCGCGCTGGTTGACCAGCCTGACGCAACTGGGACATCGCGCGATCTACCCAATGGCGGTGGCGCTGGACGCCTCCACGTTCGGGCCGGCGGATTCGAACGCCGGACTCAGCCAGGCCGCAGCCGCTTCGGGCATCGGCTTCGTGAGCGTGGACCGGGGTATGCGCTTTGAGATGATCCGGGCCGACGGCCGCAACCTGGCAGAGTTCGAACGCACCCAGCGACGGCCGGTCACGTTGGCCCCGGCATGAGCGCTCCATGACCGCAGCCGTGGCCAGCCGTCCGCGTCCGCTGGCGCGCGCCCTGCAACTGCCGCGCACCGCCTGGTTGCCTCTGACCCTGATCGCCACCACCACGCTGGCGCCACTGCTCAGCGTTCACACGGTTGGTTGGGCGCCCGGCACGGAGGTGCTGCTGTCGGTCGCCTTGGTGGCCATCCTCTTTGGGTTCGCGCTGTCGCGCACCCGGCTGTCGTCGATCTGGATCGTGGCCATCGGCATGGTCAGCGACCTTGTCGTCGCCTACATCGTGGCTTCGGAAGCGTTTCCGGGTCCGCTGGACGCGATCCGGAACTTCGTGCTGCTCTTTGGCGACACGGTGGAGTGGGTCCAGCTGCGGCAAGCTGGAAACCTGGTGCGTGAACAGCCCCTGGCAGCGGCGGTTGGCGAGAGCACCGGACTGTTGCAGGACCTGTTCTTCCGCCTGGAGTCGTGGTTCCAGGCCGCGTTTGCTTTCCAGGTCAGCCGCGACAACATTGTGTTTCTCTTCTGGATGACCATGGCCGCGTGGGGCATGGGGTTCACCGCGGCCTGGGCGGCGTTTCGTCTTCGCAACGCCTACCTGGCCATCGCCCCCGGCACGCTGGCGATCGCCGTCAACATCACCTACGTGGGTCCGGACTGGCCACCGTTCGCGGTGTTTCTGATTGCGGCGCTGGCGCTTACGGTGCATACGCGGCTGGCCTGGCTGGAGGCTCGGTGGGACGACACGCGGACGGACTATTCCGAGGAGCTTGGGCCCACCGTCCTGATCGTGAGCGCCCTGCTGATCACCGCCGTCGTATTCCTGGCGCTGATCTTGCCGCGGGCGGCCGGGAACCCCCTGGCCGAGGCCTTCTGGACCTATATGGGGGACGGCTGGGGCAACGTGGAAGCCGGCATCCAGCGCGTGTTCGGGGGCGTATCGAATCCCTCAGGTTCCACGCTGGCCGGTCGGGAGACGCTAGCGCTAACGGGACCCGAACCGTTTGCGCGCAAGGAGACGCTGATTATCGAAAGCACGGTGCCCTCGTACTGGCGGGGTCAGACTTTCGACACCTATACCGGCCAGGGATGGCGCAGCACGATGCGGCTGCTGGAAGGACGCCGAGCCAACCAGCCGATAACCGAGACCCTGAACCTGAAGTCGCGCCTGGCGTCGCGCTCCAACATCGAAATCCTGGATTCGAACTCGGCCATTCTCTTCGCGCCGGGCGACGCCCTGCGTCTCAACCGCCCGTACCAGGTACAAGTGGAGGAGCGTGAGGTCGCCATTGAGGACTACGCCTCGATTCGCGCCACGCGCCGGGTGGGTCAGCGGCTCGTGTATTCCGTGGACTCGACCCTGGCGGCGGCGACGACGCAACAGCTGCGGACGGCGCCCACCGTTTACCCGGCATGGGCGGAGCGTTACATCGCGCTTCCCGAACTGCCCCCACGGGTTCTTGAATTTGCCGCCCGCCTGGCGGAAACCGGCGAAACAGCGGTGGACCGGGCGCGTGCCGCCGAGTTCTTCATGCGGCGTTTTCCCTATGCCCAGGACACGGAGCCCCTGCCGCCTGATCGCGACGCCACCGACTACTTTCTCTTCGACCTTCGCCGAGGACACGCCACGCAGATCGCCTCGACCATGGCCGTGCTGGTTCGGGCCATGGGCATCCCGGCTCGGGTGGCCGCCGGCTACGCGCAGGGTGTCTTCGATCCGGTGACCCAGCGCTTCATCGTGAATCCCGCCGACGCGCACACCTGGGTGGAGGTCTTCTTCCCGACCTACGGATGGGTGCTCTTTGAACCCTCCGGCTTTCGAGCTCCCGAGGTGCGCGGCGGGGCTACCGAGGGCTTCGAAGGCGAGGGGCTGAATCCGGACGCCGCGGACTTGTCGATGGTCGATGACTTCCTGGACGAACTCGAGGACATGGACGTGGGCAACTTCCAACCGCTGGATCCATCCCAAGGCACGAACCAGGTTCAAGAGTTCCTGGCCAACCTCGGCGGGGCGGTTCTGGCGCTGATCATGATTGGCGTCGCGCTCGCCGGGTTGGGGGCGCTCTATCTGCTGGGGACCCTGGTCCGCGACCTGATCCAGAGTCCGCAGGCCGCGGTGGGGCGCCGTTACGAGCGAATGGTCCGCTGGGCGGGACGCGCTGGGTACAATACGCGCCGCGGGTTCACGCCGGTCGAACTTGGCCGCCAGCTCGCCGCCGAGCTTTTTCCGGCGCCCGCCACTGAAGCGCCCACCAATCCTTCCGCCCCGCCCGAAGTAGTTGCGGAAACCTATGTTCGCGCCACCTATGGCCGGCGGCAGATCACACGCTCGGAGCGACGCATGGTTGACAAGGCTTGGCGGCGGGTGCGCCTGCGGCTGGCCGTACGGATCATCGGGCGGCCCTTGCGTCGCCTCACGCCGTCTCGAGCCTGAGCCGTGGACCTGGCAGGCGTTCGCGATATTGCGGTGGTGGTACTCGCGGCGGTGGCGCTCGTGACAACCATCATCATCCTCATTACCGGGATGTTGGTATGGCGTCTGCTGGCCGCGATCCGGGCTGATGTCGCGCCGATCGTTCAGTCGGCCCGGGAGACGGTAGATACCGTCCGAGACACCACGGAATTGGTTAGTGACGCGGTGAAGGACGGCACGAGTTCAACCTCGGGCGCTCTCCGGAAGTTTCGTCGAGTTCTGCAGATGGCGCTGCGCTGGTGGAACTGAGTGGAATCGCATATGGCCTGGATCGTCATTGGCGCAGCCGTCGGGTTTTTTGTGGGCGGAGCGATCGGTACGATCGCCGCGCCCCAGCGGGCGCAGAAAATCATGGATACGTTGCCAGAACGGTTGAGCGCCATCCGCAGCGCGGCGGAGCAGGCGGCCAGGGAGGCTGAAGCGACGGTGCGACGTCGCTCCCAGCGCTCGCGCGGGCGCCGACGCCGCCGTAGCCGGGGACGCCGCGGTCGGGGCTGATGGAAGCCGCGCGCGACATTGCGATCATCCTCCTGGTGATCCAGGGACTGATCGTTGGGCTGGCGGCGTTCGTCGCCGGAGTCCTTGGGTCCATCGCCATCGTGGAAGCCACCGTGAACGTACGGCGAGGTCTGCGGCGAACCGCCGCAAAGCTGGAGCGGACAAACAAGCGTGTGGACTCGATTGTCGAGACGCGCGTTCTACCGCCAATCATCCAGTACCACCGCGGACGGGCGGCGGCACGTTCCACGCTGGAGCAGGCGCGGCGAGCGCTGGACGACCTTAAACGGACGGCTGGCGTCGGCAGACGCTAAACGGCAGGCTGGCCGAGGGCTTCCGCTTCAGGCTCTGGAGTTCGTCGCGCAATGCCCGGAGCCGACGGTAGCAGCCGACGAGGTCGTCGAACGAGTAGCGCGTGTTCAAACCGCTCGGGCTCGGAACCACGAATACCACTGACGATTCCAGCGCGCGGGCCTGACGGCCCGGCCCTGGGCGCGCCGGTGCGGGGAGCCCCTCGCCATGTCGGAGGTAGCTGCGATAGCCATCGATGCCCTGAAAGCAGACGACACGGGGCTGAAAGCGCCTGATCTTTGCCGTGAGGATCGGCGACCATCGGCGGTAGTCGGCGGCGCGAAGGTCCTTTGCCGCAGAGGTTGGGCGCTTCACGACGTCGGTAAGGCCGATGCCAAACTCCAGAACCCGGGCGTCGGTCTCGGGCCCTAGGGGCTCGCCGAACAGGCCGGCCTGGTTAGCGGCGTTCCAGAAGCGGTTGCCGGGCCGGGCGTAGTAGTGGCCAATTCGCGCGGAATACGCCCCGGGGTTGATACCGACAAGCACAATATCGAGTCCGGGCCCAAGGTAATCAGGCAGCGTCTTCATGGGCTTCACGGTGCTGGCTCATGGCTCGTCGTTCTTTCTGAAGTCGCACGGCGGCTTGGTGACTTGGGTCTGCCGAGGCAGGCGTAGTCCCCTCGCGCCGGGATTGGTCGGTGAGGGCGGATTCGCACGTGCGCCGGACACGCGGAGATCAAGCATGGCCTCCGCTCATGTTGCAGCCCTGCGGCACGACGTGAGGCGGCTGGCTAGAATACGGCGGAGCGCCCTCGTTGAATCCTGAACACATCCCAACGTACGCCCTCGTGGGCGTGATTGCCTACATGATTGGCAGCGTGCCGGCGGCGTTGCTGGCGACGGCGATCCTCAAGCGGTCGGACCTGCGCAACACCGGCTCCGGCAACCTGGGCATCCAGAACACGTTCTTCCGAGCCGGCAAGCTTCCCGCCGTCATCGCCCTGCTGTGGAACGTGGCCGCGGCCGCCTCGTCGGTGATGCTGGCGCGGGCGCTGGCGCCAGACGAACCCGCGGTGGAGTTGATCGCGATCACAGCCGTCACCACGGGCAGCATGTGGCAGATTTTTGTGCGGTTCCGCGGCAGCCGCGGCACCACTACCATGGGCTTCGCGCTGCTGGTGGCCCAGCCCGCGATCTGGGCCGTGTGCCTGGGGGTCTGGCTCCTGGCTCTGCTGCCGCGCCGCCGGACCACCGACGCTACCCCCACGGTTCACGCGCTGCTGCCCGCCATATTTGCCATGTACGCCCTGTTCGGCAATCCCGACCCGTGGTGGATCTACGCAATCTGGGGCGGCGTGCTTGGCGCGCTCCTCGAATTGAAGCGCCGAACCAGTCCCGACGACGCCCTGGCGCTCGGCTTGTACCGGCGCTTCGGCGTCAACGTGCACGAGTAGCCGCACGAGGCCCGCGCGCTGCGCGTCGCGTTCAACGCCTACTTTCGGCGCCTACCGGACACGGGTTCTGGCCAGTACCTGGGTTCACTCGTGCAGGCCCTGAGGGCGGGCTACCCCGACATCGTGATCAACGAGCACACACCGCCTCGGATTCTGAGTGGCCATGCCGGCAAGGTCGCGTGGGAGCAGGCGCTGTGGCCATGGCGGGCGCGCGGCGCCCTTGGCCATGCTCCCTACCTTGCACCGCCGCTGCTCGCGCCAGGGACGGTCGTAACCGTCCACGACCTGATCCCGCTGGCGATGCCGGCGTATCGGGCAGGTCGCGGCCAGGCTCTCTACTTCTGGTTGGTTCGAGCGGGTTTGCGGCGGGCGCGAACCCTGATAGCCGACTCTGAATCGACCCGAAACGATCTCGCGAGGCTGGCGGGCGTCTCGTCTGGTCGAGTCCACGTCGTGCCGCTGGGTGTCGATGAGCGCTTTCGTCCCGCAGACGCGGCAACCCGTTCCCACGCCCGCCAGCGGTTGGGGTTGCCGGAACGATTCGGCCTGTTTCTCAGCACGCGTGACCTGCGCAAGAACCTGGGCGTGGTGCTGGCGGCCTGGCCGGAGGTCTGGCGGACCTGTCGCTTGCCCCTGGTCGTCGCCGGGCGCTCGCCGCGCCAGGCCAGCCGCGTCTACGTCGACTGGTTCGCCGACCTCGATCCCAGCGCCGACGACTGGCTGCACGTATACGGTCCCGTGGACGAACGCGACAAGCCTGATCTCTATCGCGCGGCCGATGTTTTCGTCTTCCCCTCCCGCTACGAAGGCTTCGGTCTGGATCCGCTGGAAGCCATGGCCAGTGGCGTGCCGGTGATCGCCGCCAGGGCGACATCGCTTCCCGAGGTGGTCGGCGATGCCGGTCCGCTCCTGCCTCCCGACGAGCCGGCCGCTTGGTCCGACGCTATTGCGGCGATGGCCTGCGATTCCGCAGCGGCCACCGAGATGCGCGAGCGCGGCCTCGCGCGCGCGGCGACGTTTACCTGGGCCCGGACCGCCGAACGCACGCATGCCGTCTACCGCCAGGCGTCGATATGAGAGTGCTGCTGGCGTCCAAGGCGCTGGTCGTGGGCGCGCACCACGACAAGCTGCGGGCGCTTGGCGCCAATCCCGATCTTGACCTGCTGGCCGTGGCGCCCGATCGCTGGATCGAGCAGGGGCGGGCCCAAATGGCCGAACGCCCACCCCCGCGCGGATACGAGATTGCCTACACCCCGCTGGCTCTCAATGGGCGCTACCACCTGTTCTGGTTCCGCCGACTGCGCCAGCTCATGCGCCGCTTCCGCCCCGACGTGCTCCACATCGACGAGGAGCCCTACAACCTGGCCACGGCCATCGCCTGCCGCGATGCCGTGCGCTACGGCGTGCGTCCGGTGTTCTTTGCCTGGCAGAACCTCTACCGCCGTTATCCGCCGCCGTTTCGTTGGCTTGAGCGCTACGTATTGGAGCGCGCGGAGGGCATTGTTGGCAGCGAAGCTGCGAGCGACGTGCTCCGCCGGAAGGGGCATGCGCGGCGCATCGCGGTTATCCCGCAGTTCGGCGTGGATCCCCTGGTCTTTGCGCCGCGCCCGCAGCTGCGTGAGCCCGGGCGATTCGTCGTGGGCTACGCCGGACGTCTGATTGCGGCCAAGGGCGTGGACATCCTGATCCGTGCGGCCGGATCGATCGGTGATGACGTGACGCTGCGCCTGGCCGGAATCGGCCCTGCCGAGCCCGACCTGCGGCGCATGTCCGCCGCCATGCCGGGCGTCATGTTTGAGGGGGCGATCCCCAGCGCTGACATGCCGACCTTCTTCAACGGGTTGGACGCGTTTGTATTGCCCACGGTCGGGCGGCGTGGATGGACCGAGCAGTTTGGCCGCGCCGCCGTGGAAGCCATGGCCTGCGGCGTGCCGACGGTTGTGGCAAACACCGGCGAGCTTCCCCAGGTCGTGGACAAAGCCGGTGTTGTCGTACCGACGGGTGACACGCACGCCCTGGCCGAGGCGTTGAAGCAGCTACGCGACGACCCGGAGCGCTGTGAGCGTTTGGCCCTGGCGGGCCGGGCACACGTACTGGAGCGTTACACGACCGAGGCCGTGGCCGACGCTACAGCCGCCTTCTACCGGTTGATCGCCAACGACCAGGGCTAGCTGGCTTAGCCGCTGACGACGTCGCCCTCGACCGGGTCGGCGCGGATGCCCTGGGCCTGCACCCATTCAATGGCGGCCTCGATCTCGGAGCGCTCGCCTTCCAGCATCAGCTGCACCCAGCCGATCCCCGCATCAATGTCGGCCCGGCGCACGTTGAACTTCAGATGAAAGCGCCGAGCCAACTCGTAGAGGATCGGCTCCTGGATTCGGTCTGACGGATAGGTCAACTGGATGCGAATCCGCGCCGCCTCGTGCTCAACCAGCCGCCCTGTGGTGCCACGCACCGCGTCCTCGACATCCACGGGCGCGCCGCGTTCGGCCGACGTGCGCAAGGCATCCAGCACGTTCAGCGTGCGGATCGCATCGTGCCCGTCAACACTCGGCGGGCGACCCAGGCGTACGGCGGCGGCAAACTCTGCCATTTCGGCGTCGTACATCGGCTGCAGGAGGTCCGACTGCACGAACTCGACCGTTGGCAGGCGGAATTCGTGGGCGCCGGAACTCTCGATGTCGATCTGCCCGCTCTTCCAGTCCGACCGGATCCGTCCCCGGTCGCCAGTGACTTCGAGATGGTCGTACGCGACGCCGGCGGCCTGGCTGAGACTGATGGTGGCGCTGACGCCATCGGCAAACTCGATAGCGCCGGAAATCGACTCATCGCTGCCGGTGTCGTCCCGGAACGTGATGTGCGCGTAGGCGCGAATCACCGGTTGGCGGTGCAACCAAAGCAACTGGTCTACCAGGTGAGATCCCAGGAACAGGAGTTGCCCACCGCCACGCGCCGGATCGGCCAGCCAGCCCGGCAGCGGTGGGCCGCCCTTGGCGGCCGCCAGGGTGCGAATGTTGCCGACCACGCCGCGCCGGATCACGTCGCGCGCGCGGGTGCGCACCTCGTTGAATCGCAGGCAGTACGCAGGCATGTAGGTCAGCCCGCGGGTTTGGGCAGCCTCGACGACGCCGGCTACTTCGGTCGCATTGAGCCCGGCCGGCTTCTCCACCAGCACGTGCAGGCCGGCTTCAATGCAAGCCTGCGTGACGGGCGCCAGGTCGTCGTGCGGTACGGCAATCACCGCCGCGTCGGCATAGGCGCCGGCGGTTAGCGCCTCCACGCTGGTCAGGACTTCGGCCACGCCATGCGCGGTCTTGCGAGCGGCCTCGGCGTTTACGTCGACACAGGCACTCAAGGCGACGCCGTCGGTGGACCAAACAGCCGATGCCAGGCATGTGCCGCCGTGTGATCCACAGCCGATCAGCGCGATACGAAGGTCAGAGGACATAGGGAGGCGGTGTGACGGCGCGACGTCGCCGCATTCTAGGCGACGCTAGAAGTCGCGCCGCTCAAAGGCTCGCAGCGCGAACCCGAGGGTCAATGCCAGGTGAAGAAAGGCGATCAGCAGCATCCAGCCCGACGGCGGATTGCTTGCGCCAAACGGTCCCGCGCTCAACTCGCCGGCAAAGCCACCGGCTGCCAGCTGGGCACTGGCCATGTCCCAGATGGCGCGGGTTGGCACGAGCACGCTGCTGAAAATGCCAATGTTGAACATCACGGCACTCTCCAGCACGTCGCCTATTTGCTCGATCACGCCGCCGATCAAGGCGGTGGAGTAGAGCGTGAACACGATCACCCCGTTCGGCAGCGGGCTTAGACGTGAGCTCCCGGCCAGCGCCAGACCGATCAGCAGCATCGAGGCCAGCAGCATCAGGAGCGGCCCGGACCAGCTGGCGCCGACAATCTGGCCGGTGATGACGGCCACGATCAGGATCATCAGGCCGGCCGAGACGCCGATGAACACCGCCAGCATCAAGGTGAAGCCAACAAATTTCCCCAGCACGATTTCGCTGCGGCGCACCGGCCGCGCCGCAATGGCGTGCAGTGTGCCCTGATCCACCTCGCCCGCGAGCGCGCCGACCGACAGAAAGACGGCCAGCACCGAGGCGATGAAGTTCAGGCTCCAGAGGCCGCCGACCAGCATCAGGTTCACGACGCCTTCCGTCAGGCCCGGCGGCCCGCCCGGGGTGTCCTGCAGGTCGCGATACCCGAACCACACCCCGACCCCGTAGAGCACCAGGTACCCGAACGTCAGCAACGCCGCCGCCAGCACCACGCGGCGCCGCAACGCTTCGCGAAGCGTGAAGAACGCGATCAGGTGCGTGCTCACACGTCACCCCGTTCGGCCACGCGTACGAACAGATCCTCCAGCGAGTCGCCGACCTGCCGCACGTCATAGACCGGCACGCCGGCTTCGACGATGCGTTGCACCAGGATCGCGGTCTCATCATCGTTGGCAACGCGCACGCGCAGTCGTCCGTTGAGCGCACGAATCTCGGCGTCGCCCAGGGCCTGGCGGGCAGCGGCCTCGGCGCCGTCGCCGGCGCGAATTTCGATTTCCTGGGCGCTCAGCAACGTGTCCAGCTTGCCCTCGGCCACGATCGCGCCGTGATCGATGATGGCTACGCGGTCGCAAACCTGCTCGACCTCGGACAGCAGGTGTGAGTTCAGAAAGACCGTGACGCCTTGTTCGCCCAGTTCCCGGATGCGGTCCCTGACGTCGCGGCGACCGATGGGGTCCAGGGCCGAGGTCGGCTCGTCCAGGATCACCAGCCTCGGCTCGCCAACCAGGGCCTGCGCCAGGCCGACGCGCTGCATCATGCCCTTGGAGAACGTGGAGAGCCGGTCGCCCACACGATCGCTGAGTCCTACCAGTGCCAACAGTTCACGCACGCGCTCGGCCCTAATGTCGGCGGGAACACGGGCCAGGCGCGCGTGAAAGTGCAGCAGTTCGGACGCGGTGAGCCAGTCGTGGAACCGGAAGGTCTCGGGCAAGAAGCCAACCTGGGCGCGCGCCGCCAGGCTGCCGACCGGTTGACCCAGGACCTCGATTTCGCCTGCCGTTGGGTACGTCAGGCCCAGGATCATCTTGACGATCGTGCTCTTGCCCGCGCCGTTGGGTCCCAGGAACCCGAAGATCTCGCCGTGGTCGACCGACAGGCTGACGTCGTCAACGGCGAGCGTGGCGTCGTAGCGCTTGCTGACGCCGGCCAGGGTGATGGCGGGGTGGTCGTTCAGCGCTCGGTCCTTGCGGTTTCGGCCAGGCGCAGCAGGCTGCCGGGCGGCAGCGGCCCCGTCAGCAGCAGCTGCGACCGTTCGTGCATCCAGGCAACGGTTGGATTCCCGGCTGTCAGGTCGGTGAGGGCCGGCTCCGCCGTATTTGAGCTCGCGTCGCCCTCCAGGCCCAATGCCAGCTGGACCAGCGGAATCTCCAGCAGGTCGATCTCCTGGCTCAAAATCGGCGGAACAAAGGCCTGGGCCAGCAATTCGGCCAGCAGTTCGAGGTCTCGCGGCGGCAGTCCGCGAACCAGTGGCGCTTCGACTTGAAACAACGTGAGCGAACCCCGTTCGGTGTCGTCAGCCGGCCAGGTCGTCACAACCACCGCACCGCCCGAAATGGTGAGTTCGTCGGTTCCCAAACGTCGCGCGAGCGATCGCGACCCGAAGCCTCCCGACAGCAGCGCGGCCAGATCGGCTGTGTTCAGTTGCAGGGTGAGCGTGCCAAGTGTGGAAATGCTGCGCTCGGGTTCGCCTGAGAAATCCTCCGAGGGACTGATGGTGAGAACCTCGAACGGCAAGGCGCGAATGTCCGCGGGCGCCGGGTCTTGAATCGTCAGGCCGGGTTCCGAGCTGACCACCTCGACTACCTCGGCGAGGGTCGGCGTCGGTGTCGCGGGCACGGTTTGTCCGGCGGCGGTTGCCAGACCGGCGGTCTCGTCGATCTCCAGCGGCGTCACCCGCAGCCAGCCCAGGACCGTGTGCGTGACGTCGCGCGCCGGTGCGAGCGTGATCAGCAGGACTACCGCCAACGTGATGGATCCAACGGCGGCCCACAGGGCGCGCGAGCGGATGACCTGGCTCATGCCGAGGGATCTGCGTCCGAACGGACGCCGCGAACGGCCAGCAACAAGCCCAGGAACAGCGTGAACAGTCCCAGGCTCCGGATGGAGAGTGCAGTCATGGATATATCGAAGATACTCCCGAAGAGGCCGCCGTAGGCGTCCAGGGGCAGCGACGCCAGCGCCAGCCCCACCCCGCACAGGACCGGCGTCCAGCGGCTGGCGCCCGTCGGCCAGCGAAACGCCAGGCTCAGACCCACAAGCGGAAGCAGCCAGGCCAGGTAGTGCGGCCAGGTGACGCCGCTGATGACCAACGCCGCCACGATGGCCAGGCTGAATTCAAGCACGAACGCCCGGCCCTGGCGGGCCTGCCGACCCAGCGCCTTCGCCGTAGCCACCAGGACGGCGAGCACGGCGATGACAATCAGGAGCCGGGCAACCGCAATGTCCGGCTGCAGATCCAGGATGCCTCTCGCCAGTTCCGGCCCCATGAAGACCCGCAGGACCAGGCCCGAGAGCGAGAGGTTGTTGAAGAGGGCGCTGCCCGCCAGCAGGTCGGGCAGCCGAACGGTCATGTAGTACGCCCAGGCATCCGCGCCGGCGAACGCGAGGCTCAGGAGGCCGATAGCAATCACCGTGGCGGCCAGTCCGCCCAACGCCTTCCATCGCCGTCGCCACAGCAGGTACAAGGCCAGCAGGCCGGGCGCGATCTTCAGCATGGCCGCAATGCCGATGCAGGCGCCGGCCCAGGCGTCGTCGCCGCCGCGCAGCCGATACGCGGCAGCGGCCAGCGCCAGGCCAATGATCAGGTCGACCTGGCCCAGCCGGAACGCCAGCAGAATCGGATCGAGTAGTGCCGCCACGCCGAGAACCAGTCCCAGCCACACCCAGGGCGTCCGGGCCGGCCTAACCATCCGCCACGTCAGCGCCGCGGTTGCCAGCAGCGCGAGGTGGTTGACCGCCAGGAAGACCAGCCGCGCGGCTGCCAGCGGCATCGTCGAGAAGGGCGCGAAATAGAGCATGGCCGTCGGCGGATTGGTCACCATGGCCCAGAGACGGGTGCCGACGTAGGGGATGGCCTCGCGACCGGCGACCTGCAGGGCGACGGCGTTGTCGTACGGATTCAGGCCCTCGCGCAGTGCCAGTGCGCCGATGTAGTTGACCCGCAGATCCGAGGGAACCTCGATCGCCAGCACGTCCAACAGCGCCAGCCGCAGATAGGCCAGCGCGCCTACAGCGGCCACGACCATCAGTCCCTGGCTTGCCACGGCTCCCGCCGCTGGACCGGGGACTGTGGCAGCGGCGCCCCTGACCAGGCCCGAGCGCCGATGGCCTCGGGCCGCCAGTCGCGGCCACCCCACCCACAACAGTGTCAGAGCAACGAATTTGACGCTCAGCCACTCCGTAACCGATGGCCGCGCGAATAGCTCGGGCGTTACCAGCCCCACGGTAAGGAGGTGGTTGGTTGGCTCGTGCAGGTAGTGAAACGCGGCAATGATCCAGCCATCCAGCGTGGCCAGCAACGGTAAACCGGCTCCAATCCAGCAGGTTTGGTGTCCTAGCAGATGCTTGATTCGCCAGGCTCCGGCCCAGACCAGGAGGGCCCCGATCAGGCTTCCTATCGCCGTCGCTGCCCAGGCGCCGCTTGGCGACGTGAGGTCGGTGCGGCCGATCGAGGCGCCGGCCATGGCCAGGGCCATGCCGACGAGACTCGCCCACCCCAGCGCGCTCAGCGCCGCGCGCGGGCTTGAGAGCTTGGCAGGCAACCTATGCATCGGCGGAACTTGTCGCCGCGGCAGGCCTGGCGGCGCTCGAACGTCCCTCATGCCAGAGCCGGCGCGCAAACACCACGCCCAGCGCCAGGATGGCCAGCGTCCGCGCCACCACCACGATCCAGAGCACCCACTGGTGCTCCGACCAGAGCACGAAATAGGCCGGATATTCCAGCAGGGCCAGCCCTGAGAGCCCCGTCGCGATCAGGAACCCGCGCCCGCCGGGAAAGGCCAGTAGCGTGAACGGCAGCAGCCACACCATGAACTGCGGCGACCAGCCCCGCAGGTACAAAGCGAAGGCCACCAGCGCCAGGCCGGTCGTCCAGACGGCCGCTGCCGGTGTGAACCGGGATCGCCGCAGCGCCAGCACCGCGTAGAGCGCCGCGACCACGGCAGCCGCGCCCCACCACGCGGCCGCTGGCAGGTCCGGGGTGTAGTTGAACTCGAGGGCCGTGTGCGGTGACTGGCGGTAGCGGTGAATCCACCCAAAACCGAAGTAACCGTCAGCCAGCGCCCACACCGTTTCCCAGCCCGGCCGCATCAGCATGTTCTGGATCGAGGCTGCGAAGAACTCACGCCCAATCACGGCCAGCGGCGCCAGCGCCCCAATCAC
Organism: Chloroflexota bacterium; assembly: GCA_026707585.1. Lineage (GTDB taxonomy): Bacteria > Chloroflexota > UBA11872 > UBA11872 > UBA11872 > UBA11872. Next base: position 51,510 of record JAPOWQ010000032.1, read on the forward strand.
CGCCGCGGCCGCCAGGCCCAGGTAGCGCGTCCGCGCCGCCCAGGGCTGTCCCGCCAGCAGCGCTGGGAGGGCGGCTGCCGGAAACAGCTTGGTGAGCACGCCCAATGCGATCGCCAGGGACGCCGTGTGGCGGCGCTCGCGCACGACCAGGTACACGCCCGTCAGCATGAAGAACACGGCAATCGATTCGAAGTGCCGGTTGGCGATGTAGATCGGATAGAAGAGCGCGGCATAGGCCGCGGCCGTCACGAGCCCGCGCGGCTCGTCCCACACCCGTACGGCAATGGCGTGGATGAGCCAGAGGATGCCGGCTTCGAACGCGACCATGACCAGGCTAAACAGCAACTGGAAGGCGGCCTCGTCACCGCCCAGCGGCACGCTCACGAGCTTCAGGCCCGATGCGATCCAGGGGAATACCGGTGGGTATTCGACCCAGTAGTCCAGGTACGGCTGCAGGCCTTGCAAGGCCAGGCGGGCTCGCTGCTCATAGGCGCCCACGTCGCTGCCGCGCTCGAAGAGCCCGATCGGCCGCCACAGCAGGGCCAGTCCCAGCCGCAGCGCCACGAACTGCGCGAAGACCAGGCCAAACGTCAGCCGCGCGAACCTGCTGCCGGCCAGACTCGCAATGGCGTCGCGCGTAACGCGAATCGGCGAAAGCCGCACGCGATCCAGGCTGAGGGGCAACCACAGGGCCTGGCCTGCGACCCAGACGCCGATAGGTCCCGCCCACAGCCAGCGCAGATCATCGGTCTGGAGCAGGCGATGGTTCACGGCGTCAGACACGAACGCCATGACCGCCAGCGTCACTGGCGCCAGCAGCGGCCAGTGCGTCGGTGCGTGTCCAGGCAGCACGTCGTCAACGCGACGCTGCGCCGCAAACGCCACGAGCAGCACGCTGGCCAGGCTCCACGCGGCCGTGGCGGCGAACGTGCCAGCGAAGGTGAGCGCCCAGCCCGCGCTGATTCCGCCCAGCGTCGTGCGACCCTCGCGCATCAGCGCCACAAACAGGGCAAACCCGAGTACCAGCGCCAGCGTCACCACCAGCGCACCGATCCCGCGCCACCGCAGTGCGGGGTAGACCGGACCCTTTGCGGCAGTCACGGGCCCCGCGGTGTTGCTTGCAGCCGGCGGCTCAGGCCTCACGCGTCGGCGCTCAGGCCGGCGCGATACCGGTCAGCAGCGTGCTCGCGAACGCATCGGATAGCGGAACGCCGAGTGCTCTCACCTCGGCGTGAGCCCCGCGAAAGTCGTAATCCACCCGCCGCAGTTCGGCCGACCAGCGGCCGCCGGCGTCGTCCAGCACGGCGTAGGTCGCCAGGCCCGGTTGTCCGTCGTGCGAGCGCCCCACGGCGCCGCAGTTCACCCCCAGCACCTGGCCGGCGTGCCGAACCATGGCGGTATGCGTGTGCCCGCTCGCCACGGCCGCGGCCTCGGTGGGACCGATCACTCGGGCAACAGTCTCCTCGTCGTCGTGGCGGCTCCAGCCGGTCTCGTCGTCGCCCGGCGACCCGTGTACGACCAGCAACGTGCCGGCTGGCGACTGGATGCTCACCTGCCGGGCCATCCCGCCCAGCTTCCGGACCATGGCCGGGCCCAGCCGCTCGGCCGCCCAGGCCACATTGGCCTGCAGAAACCTCCCTTGCACGCCTTCGGGATCGTCAAGGGTCGCCAGCTTCGACGGCAAGTCGGCGATGTAGCGATCCGTATTGCCCTGCACCAGCCGCCAGCCCAGGTCCAGCACCCGCTCCCAGCACTCGCGCGGCCTCGAGCCGAACAGCGCCGCGTCGCCCCCAAACACCACCTCGTCCGCGCCCACCCGCCGCAGATCCGCCAGCACCGCGAACAGCGCGTGGCGGTTGCCGTGAATGTCGGTAACGACTGCGACTCGCATCCTGTGCGCCAGCGTGCCCTACCGGTCGCGACTCTTCCAGTTGGCCTCGGTCGCGGCGCAAGGCGACCCGGCTGCTCGTCGCTCAGCCGGCGGCCCCGGCTCAAATTTTCGGGCCAGTGATAGCGTGGTGACGCACGGCGGAGTTGCAAGGTCGCACCCGGGCGTGGCCGTGCGGAAGGAGTGCCCGGCATGGCGACCGTAACCGTCGAAGAGCGCGTTACTCGCCTCGAAGCGGATTACGCGCACCTGGCGACCAAAGCTGATCTGCAGGAACTGAAGGCCTCACTCACGCGTTGGGCCGCCGGGCTTCTGATTGCCTGCCTCGTCTCGGCGTTCAGCGCCGCGGGCGCGGCCATCGTCACCCTGATCGTTCAACTCGCCAACTAGCCCAAGCAGCTAGGCCTCGTCGCCCAGATAGGACAGCGGGTCGTCGCGTGCTCGGGTCCTGCTCGCCTGCGACGTTCGACGAAGTCCGTGCGGGCTCTGTTAGCTTGAAGGCTGTGCGCCGCTGACCCGACGACGAGTGCTATTGCAGGCGGCGAATTGGCGAGACCTTGGACCTGACCGGACCTTCGCTTGTAGTCGCCGCGATCATCGTGGCCATCGCGTTGCTGATCGTCGTTGCCGGCTGGGTCATCTTCGGGGCCGCATTCGTCCTGGCCGTCAACGCCGCACGTCACGTGGTGAGGGGCGCCTTTCACTGGGTCCACTATCTGGTTGGCGGACGCGCCTCGGCGCTTCCCGACGCGCGTCCCGCCGCCGCAGAGCCGGCAATCAGCCGCGCGCCGCCGGTGCGCCGCGACCCCGCCGTGCGAGCCCAGGCCGCGCAAGTCATGGCGCAGAGGCAGCGGCGTAGTCGCCTAATGTTCGGTTTGCTTGTGCTGGCCGTAGCGCTCGTCGGTCTGGCAGTTCTGGGGTACAACCTCTGGCTGAATATCCTCGCGGAACGGCGCGAGATTCGGGTCGTCCACAGCATCTCGGAGGGCACTGAGAACCTGCCCGAATTCCTCACTACGCAGATGACCCTCGTATCCGAAACCCCGGGCAATACGGGTTTGCCGTGCACGGTCAAACTCACTTGGATCGAATCAGGCGGCAGCCGCAACCAGAGCCGCGTGATCCATAGCCCCGATCGACTCGGCATTCGAGACGTTGCATTCAGTGCAGGCATCCGCGAGAGTCCGCACTACAACCAATTCCCGGTGACCCTGAGTACAAAAGGCTGCCGGCCCTGGCGCGTGGAGATGCCCGGCTGACCGAGCTCGTGCCGCATGTGGGTCTTGGATGCGCCGTAGCTCAGACTCCGAGCGCCCTTGGCTAGACTGCCCCATGCCTGCATCCGCGCCCCCAATGCACCTGGTTCGGCAGGCCTTCGCCACCGCCGAACTGGACGACCTTCAAGGTCACCTGACCACTGGCCTGCGCCGGCAACTCGACCGAGCCGCCTTACCGCCGCGCTCCACTGTGGCCATTGCCGTCGGCTCCCGTGGCGTCTCGCCGGTCGTTGAGGTCGTGAAGACCCTCGCCCGCGGGCTGCACGACGCGGGACTGCAGCCCTTCGTCGTCCCTGCCATGGGCAGCCACGGCGGCGGCACAGCCGAGGGCCAGGCGTCCGTTCTGGCCGACTACGGAGTCCACGAGCAGAGTGTCGGCGCGCCGGTTCGCGCCACCATGGACACGGTCGAACTGGGCAGAACTGCTTCAGGAATTACCGTCCACCTGGACGCCGAGGCCGCAGGGGCCGATGGCGTGATCGTGATTGGCCGGGTCAAGCCCCACACCGGCTTTCGCGGTCCGATCGAGAGCGGCCTTTGCAAGATGAGCGTCATCGGCCTCGGCAATCGTCGCGGCGCCGAATCGCTGCACGCCCACCCCCTGGCCACCGGCATACCGGAAGCCGCTGCCCTCATCGTCGCGTCCGGCCACCTTCTCTGCGGCGTCGCCCTGGTCGAGAACGCCTTCGACCGGCCCGCCCGCGCCGAAGTTGTACCCCCTGAGGCCTTCCACGCCACCGACGAGAACCTCCTCAAGCTCGCCCGCCAACTCATGCCCCGCCTTCCCCTCGACAAGCTCGACGGCCTGCTCATCGACCGCATGGGAAAGAACATCTCAGGTTCGGGCATGGATCCCAACGTGGTCGGCATGTGGCGCCGGTTAAGCGAGCTTGACCGCACGCCCGACTACGGCTGGCTCGCCGTGCTGGGCCTTACGCCCGAATCCCACGGCAATGCCGTAGGCATCGGCCTGGCCGATCTCTGCAGCCGCAAGCTTGCCGACGCCATCGACCACGAAGCCCTGGCCATGAACACGCTGACCGCCATGGCCCTGCACGCGGCCAAGGTGCCGCTGACGCTGCCCACCGACCGCGCCTGCTACGAAACGGTCCTGCATTTGGCTGAGCGTTCGACCGACCGACCGCTTCGCGTTGGGCGGATCCGCAACACGCTCGATCTGGAGACCTTCTGGGTCAGCGAAAGCGTGCTCCACGACCTGCCCGGAAGCTGCGAGGTCATCGACTCGGCCAGCCCGTTTGGCTTTGATGCGGACGACGCCATCCTCGAGACCGGCGCGTTTGAACCGTCCGCCTGACAGCCCGCGAAAAGACTGGCGCCTGGCTCGCGCATGACCATCGGCGGGCGGCGCTCGGTCGTCCCACGCTCCATGCCGTTCTACTTCACCGTCGGCCTCCTGCTGGCGATGCCGGGTCCATCGCTCGAGGCGGTGCGCGCCGACTTCAACCTCACCTACCTGCTGGTGGTCTTGACCTTGATCGTTCCCTCAATCTCATACGCCAGCGGAACCATCATGGGCGGGCTGGTGGCGGATCGGCTTGGACGTCGCGCCACGCTTACCACGGGGGTGACCCTACTGGTGATCGGGTTGCTGACGTCCGGCGTTTCGCCGGCGCTGGGGATCCTGCTGATCGGAACCTGCCTGAACGGATTCGGCTTCGGGCTTACGGAGGCCCCGCTTACCGCAACCATTTCGGATGTTGCCGGCGACGCAACCGGCCGAGCCATGACGATCTCGCAGATGCCGTTTGGCTTCGGCGCGCTCACCGCGCCGCCGTTGGTCGGCGTGCTGCTGCAGACGCCGATCGGCTGGCGCGGCGGCTATCTGGCCGCGGCCTTGCTGGTCATGCTGGCGGCGGTCGTGCTGCTGTCCGCGCGCATTCCGGCCGCGACCGCGCGTCGCGCCGTTGGTGAGTCTCTCGTCTCCGCCGTCATGCGTCCCGTACCAATCCTCCTCGGCGCGGTCATCATTGGCTACTTCAGCATGCAGCTCGGACTCGGCGGGTTCCTGGCCGCGTACCTGGAGGCCGACTATGGATTCTCGCGTCCGGCCGCGGCCACGCTGGTCGCGGCCTTCTGGTTGGGGATTTCGCTCGGGCGGATCATCGGTGCGTGGCTGGCGCTCCGTGTCCAGGCCTACGATCTGGCCCTTGGCAGTGCCGGCCTTTCGCTGATCTGCGCGATCGTCGTGGCCGCTGTTCCGCAGCCCGCGGCAATCCTGGCCGCCGCGGTGCTGGCCGGTCTGGTGGCCGGACCGGCCTTTACCACCGTGGTAGGGCTTGGGGTGCGCTATCGACCGTCGGCAGCCGGCATGATCGCCGGATTCATGCTCGCCATGGGCGGCACGGGATTCGCGGGGCTCTCGCTGCTCGCGGGCGCCATTGCTGACGCGCTGTCCGTCCGTGCGGCGGTGGCCGTCATGCCGGTCACGCTTGGCGTTGCCTTTCTCCTGCTGCTGCTTGCGCGCCGGCTGCACACGGCCGAGTTACGAAGTTGACGGCCGGAAGATCGTCGGACGTTAGGCAGGCACCATGATCCTGGCGGCCAGCATGTGGTTCTACGCCGCCGGTGGCGCCGCCATCAGCGTGTTTGGGCCGTCGGTCGAGGCGATAGTCGAAGACTTCGGCCTTACCTACAGCCAGATCAGCCTGATCATCACCATTATTTCCTTCGGGTTCATCGCCGGATCGCTGGGCGGCGGCGCGGCGAGCGACCGGTGGGGACGTCGCGCGGTGCTGGTCCCGTCGGCGGGCGGGGCCTCGCTGTCCATGTTCTGGTTCGCCGCCAGCCCCACCTTCGGCTCGCTGCTGGCGGCCGGCTTTCTCATCGGGGCTACTTTCGGACCCGGCCTGGCGGCGGCCACGGCGCTGATCGCAGACCTGGCGCGGGAACGCAGCACCCGCGCCCTCAACCTCTTCAACACCGCGTTCGCGCTCGGCGCTATCGTGGCCCCCGCGCTCGTGGCTGTCTGCCTGGCTGCATTCACGAACTGGCGCGTCGCCTATTTGGTTGTGGCCGCCTGGTTCGCGTCCAGTGCCCTTTTCTTTATTCGCTTGCCCTACCCGCCCCGCGGCAACGCGGTCCCACCCTTTCGCAGCATGGTCCGCGGGCTTACCTCGCCGCTGTCCGTCCTTCTTGGACTGGTGCTGCTGCTGTACGTGGGTGTCGAAATCGCGTTCGGGGACTTTGGCGCGGCCTACATGGAACGCACCCAAGGACTGCCGCGAGTGGCCGCGGCGGCATCGGTCACCGCCTTCTGGATCGGCGTCCTGCTCGGGCGCCTCGTCGTCTACCGCCTGGCGGGCACCTGGCGTGCCTCCAGCATCGTTCGCTGGTCGCTCGTGCTCGCCCTGGTTATGTCGACGCTGGCGGCGCTGGCGGTCTCGCCGGCCCTGGCCATCCTCGGCTTCGTCCTGACGGGAGCCACAATTGGCGGGGTCTTCCCTACGGCCCTGGGAATCGGCCTGCGCCTACGGCCTGAAATGGCCGGCGCCCTTGCCGGGGGCCTTGCGGCCATGGCCAGCGTTGGCGGCGCGCTGCTCGCACCCATGATTGGCGCCGCGTCGGACGCCGCCGGCCCGCGAGGTGGCATGCTGCTGGCGCCGGCCTTCATCCTCATGGCCATGGTGCTGTTCGAACTCGTCCAGGCGCTGCAGCGTCGAAGGGCAGGCGATCCAGCCGGACGCGCGGCGCCGCCGGTCAAGGGATCCATTGATGCCTGACCCGTCCAGGCCGGTCGGCGCAATCGACCTTGGCGGGACCAGCGTGCGCGCGGCCGTCGTTGACGTGAACGGCGGCATTGCGGGCTTCGTGGCCGGCGCCACGGAAGCGTCGCAGGGGCCGGACGCGGTGATCGATCGCATTGTTGCCCTGCTGCATGAATCGCTGGCCCGCGCGTCGGTCAGAACCTCGGACCTCGCAGCTGTCGGGATTGGCGCGCCCGGGCCGCTCGACTGGGCCACCGGCGTCATTCACGAGGCGCCCAATCTGCCGGGTTGGAAGGAAGTCGCGCTGGCGGCGCGAATCGGCGATGCCGTTGGCCTTCCGGCGTTCCTCGAGAACGACGCCAACGCCGCGGCGCTGGCCGAATGGCAGTACGGAGTCGGACGCGGCGCCATGAACGTGCTCTACATCACGGTCAGCACGGGGGTGGGCGGCGGCCTGATCCTGGACGGGGAGCTCTGGCACGGGGCGTACGGCAGCGCCGGCGAGTTCGGCCACATGACCGTCGACTTCGACGGCCCGCCGTGCGACTGCGGCAACCGCGGCTGCATCGAGGCCATCGCCGCCGGTCCCGACATCGCGGCCTGGGTCGTGGACCAGATCGCCGCGGGCCGCTCCAGCAGTCTCGGCGGCCAGACCGACCCTTCCGGCCGCGACGTGGTGGAAGCCGCGCAGCAAGGCGACGCGCTCGCCGTGAGCGCCCTGGAACGGGCGGGACGCGCCGTCGGCTTTGGCGTCATCAACGTCGCCCACCTCGTCAACCTGGACACGGTGGTCATCGGCGGCGGCATTGCCAACGCGGGCGACCTCCTGTTCGATCCGCTGCGGGCGACCGTGCGCGAGCATCTCCTGGAGAGCACCGCACCGAGCCTGCGGCTCGAGCCCTGGTCGCTCGGCGAAGACGTGGGTCTACTTGGGGCGGCTGCCGCTGCCCGCTCGCGTCTCGTCGGTGGCTCGTAGGGGGCTGCCCCAGGCCGGCAGATAGTCCGACGCCGGGTTGTCCGTGATGCGCTGCAAGTCCGTCCCGTCCACGCGGACGGTGTAGATCTCCCAGTTGGCGTCGCGGTAGCTGGCAAAGGCGATCTTTGCGCCGTCGGGCGAGAACACGGGATTCCAGTCCGGCGCCGGATGCGTGGTGAGCCGCACCTCGTTCGATCCGTCCGCGTCCGCCACGAACACGTCAAACGCGTCGCCAATCCATCTCGCGAACGTGATGAGCGTGCCATCCGGCGAAAACGAAGGATCGCGCCCGCTGCTGATCACCGTGCGAGACCCGACAGGATCGTCAAGGTCCAGCGTCACGATGTCCGACCCGCTGGTGAAGATGAGCTGCGAGCCGTCGGGTGACCACGCGGGATAGCAAAGGAATCCGGCCTGATCGCCGATCCTTCGCTGTTCGGAGCCATCGGCCAGCATGGTGTAAATCTCGCTTTCGCCGGTACGCGTACTCGCGAACGCCAGCCGCTCGCCGTCGGGCGACCACCAGGCCTCCCAGTCCGTGCTCGCGGTGTTCGTGAGCTGTTGCGGATTGCCCCCGTCGCTGTCGGCCACGAAGACCTGGTAGCTGCCGCCGGCGAACGCGGAGAACGCAATCCGCTGCCCGCCCGGCGACCAGTTCGGGCGGCTGGTGAGACCGCCCGTCTGCGTGAGCTGCGTCAGATCGCTCCCGGTTGGCGTCATGGTCCAGAGATTCCACGCCCCGCTGCGGTTGCTCAGGAACGCCAGCAGTCCGGTCGTCCCGGCCAGGTTCGGATCGGGAATGGCAGCGGTCGCCTCGACCGGAATCATGCCGCCGTCCCGGTAGTCCAAGCCGCTGTGGGAGATGACGACGTTGGGCGCGCTCACCGCCGGTTCGGAGTCAGGGCGCCACAGCCAGAACACCGCGCGCTGCGCCCGCAGCACCGCAACGTCATCGCGATCTTCGACGACCACCGGTAGGCCGTAGGCATCCAGCCAGCGGTCGTTACCGAACCAGCGGCGCTCAATGTCAGGAAAACGCTTCAGAATCTCCAGCCGCTCCGCCAAGACTTCTTCAAACGAACGCGCATCCGCCTCCTCTGGGTTCGGAGGAAGTGGAACGCCGCGCGCAGTCTGAAGCCAGGGGTCGCGCCCGGCCTGGCTGAGCGCGTCGTAGACGTTCAGGAACGTCACGCCATCGGCCACCGTCCATTGCAGAACCGCCTTCTGAAATGCCTGAAGGGTCAAGGGACCAGCCGACCAGCGGTTGGAAATCGGGTATCCCAGCCGTGCCACGCCGCCAGCGGACTGGAAAAACGTCCAGAATGGGATGTCCTCCGCATCGGTCACTTCGAAACCGAGACCGTCGCCCGGTCCGGCCTGCGAATAGAACCACCCGTGGGCGGTAGCCCAATCCGGCGGCGATTCCGCCTGCGCGAAGCGGGCCGGCGCAAGAAACATCCCGCCCAGGAGGGCCAGCGCCAGCACCGTGCCGCGCACGATGCGCTGGCGACGGGCGCTAGAGGGCATGGGGCGACATAGACCGTGAAGCTGGCGGCGGGCACTGTAGCCCACCCCTGCGGTTTCGAATGTAGTGAACCTTGTTTTCATGCAAGAATTGGCCCGGCGCCCACGCGGGCGAATCATCATTCGCAGGTAGGACGATTCAATGGCCGAATACGTGAAATCTGATGTGCTGGTCGACACTGACTGGGTTGCAACCTATGGCGGCGACGACGGTGTGCGGCTGGTCGAAGTGGACGTCGACACGTCCTCCTACGACTCGGGTCATATCCCCGGCGCCGTGGGTTGGAACTGGGAAACCCAGCTTTCGGACGGCATCCGGCGCGACATCGCCTCGCCGGAACAGTGGAAGGATCTGCTCGAAAGCTCCGGCATCGCCGCCGACACGCACGTCATCCTCTACGGCGACAACAACAACTGGTTCGCCGCTTTTGCGTACTGGCAGTTCAAGATGGGCGGCCACGAGCGGGTGAGTCTCATGAACGGCGGACGGCTCAAGTGGGAGCAGGAAGGCCGCGAGTTGACCACCGACGAGACCGTCGTCGAGTCCGCCACCTACGAAGCCGGTGAGGCCGATCCGTCTTTGCGTGTCCTGCAGCCTGACGTCCGCGCTGCGCTTGGCGACGGCTCCACCGTGCTGGTGGACGTGCGTTCGCCCGCCGAGTTCACCGGCGAGATCCTGGCTCCGCCGGGCCTTCAGGAATTGTCACAGCGCGGCGGCCACATACCCGGCGCTGACAACGTGCCCTGGCTGACCGCCGTCAACGAAGCCGACGGCACCTTCAAGTCGGCCGACGAACTGCTGGAAATCTACGGTCCCCTCGGCGCGACCGGCGACGCACCCGTCATCACCTACTGCCGAATTGGGGAGCGCTCGGCCCACACCTGGTTCGCGCTGCACGAACTGCTCGGCGTTGGGGACGTCCGCAACTACGACGGCTCCTGGACCGAATGGGGCTCGATGATCGGACAGCCAATCGAGCGCTGAGGCGCGTGCGACGGCTGGCTTGACCTAGCCGCCCAGTTCGACTCTCGCCAGGTCAATCGCGCCGCTTACCGGTTCGATTCCGAAGCCGGTCACGTCAGGCTTGAGCAGAAAGGCCGAGGCGTGGCGGCCAATCGCGATAGCCGGTGTCTCGGCTTCGAGGACGGCGTCGGCGGACAGGTAGGCCGCCCGCTGGGCTTCCTGGTCCGTTGTCGCCGCCGCCGTGGTCAGGTGTTGGTCAAACGCGGTGTTGCCCCAGCCCGTGCGGAAAAAGTCCACGTCCGAACGCCATAGCTCGTCGAGCCAGTTTGACGGATGGCGGAATTCGGAGGTCCAACCGGCTCGGTAGGCATCGAAATCGCCGGGCGCGTTCGAGAAGTCCAGGAAGTCGCGCCACTCGCGCACGTCCGGCTGGACCACCACGCCAAGGGTGTCGTCCCATACCCTGGCCAGTTCGGCGGCCAACCGATCCCACTGGTCGGTGCGGTGGTACGTGAAGCGCAGGGGTGGGAGTCCCGCACCGTTGCGGAACCCCGCGCTCGCCAGCAGGGCCCGCGCCTCGTCGACGTTTGGCGCGCCGCCGGGCTCGGCGGCCAGGACGCTTTCGGGCGTCAGCCGCTGCGCCGGCAGTGTGGGCCGGTCGAACACCGCCGCGGTCAACGCCTCGCGGTCGAGCGCCAGCGACAACGCCCGCCGAACGGCCACCATGTCCCACGGCGCCTTGCGCGTGTTGAACACGATGAACCAGGTGCCCGCACGCTCGAAGAGCCGCACCTGCGGTCGCAGGTCTGGATTGCCCAGCGCAGACCTGTAGTCTGCCCCGCTCACGCTGGCGGCGTGCGCCGGACTGGCATGAAAGTCCTGGAGCCGCGAGTCGGCGGATCGCGGGAATCGAATGACCACGTCGCTAAAGACCGGCGGCGTGGGACCGCCGTAGTGCGGGTTGCGATGCAGCGTCATGCCCAGGCCGCGATCCCACTGCGCCAGCTTGTACGGCCCATTGCTGCGAATACGGATCGGGTCGGTCCACGATGCCCCGGTTCCTTCAATCTCCGCCCGAGGCAGCGGTACGAACGTCGTCGTCCCCACCCGCGCCAGGAGTCCAGGCGTAGGACGCTCAAGATGCACCCGCAAGGTCGACGTGTCCGGCGCGCGAATCTCCGGCTCGTTACGATTGCGGCCGCCGCCGGCATAGCTCTCCGCTCCCCTGATGGGGAACAGGAGATAGTTGAACGTAGCGCCCAGTTCCGGCGCCAGGTTGCGCCGCCACGACCAGACAAAGTCGTCGGAAGAGACGGCCTCGCCCGAAGTCCATCGACCGCTGGCCGAGAGCTTGAACTGGTAGGCGTGCCCGGCGTCCGTGATCTGCCACGACTCGGCGGCGGCCGGGTGCGACACGCCGCCTTCGCCGACGCGTACGAGCGGCTCGAACAGAGCCTCCGCGACGGTTGCTTCGTGCGGCTGCGCGACCAGCGCCGGATCGATGGTGGCCGGCTCGTCCAATAGCAACTCAAGCCGCCGGCCGGTGGCGGCGCTTTCTGGCGCCAGCGGTCCCTCGCATGCCGCCAGGGCCGCGAGAGCAGCGCCGCCACCGGCTAGTTCCACGAACCGTCGACGGTTCAGCGGCATGGCTTCAGTTAGCGATCGTCAGCTCGGTGAGCCACTCTCGCGTCATCGGGCGGCCTCCGTAGCCTTCCACCCAGGGCTGCACGAGCTCGTGCGACACAGAGAACAGCAGCGGAATGAGCACCCCCTGCTCGATGACTCGATCCTCGATCTCTCCGTAGTACGCCAAACGCTCGTCGTCCGTGTCGGCCGTGCGGGCTTGCTGAATGAGGGCGTCGACGACAGGATCCGAGAAGCGCCACGCGTTGTCCGGTCGATCGGAGCCGAACAGCTCGTCGGTGAAGTTGAAGGCGTCGGGGAAGTCGGCCGACCACCCAAGGAAAAACGCCGGGATGTCGTGGTCATGTTCGTCCAGCGCGGTGAGGAGATCGTCGAAGGAGCGCACCTCGATCAGCACATCCACACCAAGCTCGGTCCGCCACGGATCGACGATGAGCTCCACGAAGGGATTTCCGGACAGGCCGTCGCCCGGCGCCACCACGGTGATGGGCGGCACGGCGTCGGCACCGCCGTACCTCGACTTCTCGAGTTCGGCCCGCGCCGCCTCGAGGTCAAATGCAAGGCCTTCGAAGTCCGCTCGGTGACCCGGCAAGCCCGGCGGGATGACGCCCCTGGCTTCTCGGTGCGCTCCGGCCAGCACGACGTCGGCAATGAACAGCCGGTCGGTGGCCAGGGCCAGAGCCCGCCGCACGTGCACGTCGTCGAGAGGCGCCAGCGTCGTGTTAAAGCCGATGTATTGGAACGATAGATCGGGCGTGCTGACCAAGTGGCTGCTGCGCGGTTCGTTCGGGTCGCGAAACCGGTTCAAATCGGCCGCTCCGATGGAGATCAGGTCAAGCTCGTCGTTCTCGTACAGCAGTAGATCCTCTCCTACGTCGAGCTGCTGGAACTCAACGGTCGCCGGTCCGCCTGGCAGCCAGGGGGCTGTATCCGCCCGGCCCAGCGTGATCAGCGATTCCGGACGCCAGTCGAGGAGCTGGTATGGCCCCGATCCATTTGGCGCGCGCCACCACTCGGCGCCCGCCGCGACATTCCGCCAGTCCACGACAAGCGTCGGGCCGGCACTGAGCTTGCTCGGGAAGAAAGCCAGCGGGGCGGTCAGCGTGACCTCAAGCATTCGCATTCCGCGGACGCGCAGCCCCGAGACCGAGTCGGCCTCGCCAGCCGCAAACGCCGCTGCACCCTGTATGTCTTCCAGGAACACCGGTCCCGAGAGGGAACCGGTGCCGGGATCCAGGGCGCGGCGCCATGACCACGCGACGTCCGTTGCGGTCAATGGCGTCCCGTCGTGAAACCTGGCGTCTCGGCGAATCGTGAAGATATACGTCTGGCCGTCGCTGCTGACGGTCCAACCCGAAGCCAGGTCTGGTTCGACCGACAAGTCAGGCGCGATGCGCGTGAGGCCGGCGAAGATCTCCTTTGCGTACTCGGCCGAGTTCGTATCGCGCACGTGAACCGGATCAAGGGTCAGTGGCTCGTGGGCCGCAAGCCGAAGCGTGCCCGACGCGGCAGGTGCCGTTGGTCCCGCATCGCCGCCGCCAAATACGGTGAACCCCAGGGCAAGCGCCGCGGCAAGCAATAGCCGACGGACCGCGCGTCTCCACTCGAAGGCCTTAGGCACCCACGTTCTCTGGGTTCTGGCGGCTCAGCAGGTCTTCCGCCCGAAGCATGATCGTGCGCTCATTCACATGATGCAGCATGCGCACCGCATCCTGCATTGCCACCCAGCGCGCTTCCACGTGCTCCGACGGGTCGGGACGGATACTGCCGCCGGTGGACCGCAGCAGATACTGATGCACGACCTTCGGCACAAAGCCCGTCCACAGGTCGGGGCGGACTTCGTAGCGGATCTCGCCCAGGTCGTCCACCACTTCGCCGACGATGCCGGTTTCCTCAAGGACTTCGCGGACTGCCGCGTCCTTGGGAGCTTCACCCGGCTCGACGGCGCCCTTCGGCAGAACCCAGGCCCCGCGCTGCGTCTGGACGACGGCCACCTGAACCTGGCCATTCTTCTGGCGAAATATCACACCGCCAGACGACTCGAGGAAGGGCTCTTCGCTGCCGGCGGCTGCTGCGGGCTGATCGGCGGCTTCTGCCATTGGTTGCTCCTATACCGTGGGGGCGTCGCGGTAGGCGAAGCCAAGGTGCGACCGGCTAGGGGTGGATCCCTGCTGGTCCTGATACTTGCTGTCCAAACCCGGCGAGCCGTACGGACGTTCCGCCGGGCTCGTGAGTTGCATCACCGAAAGCTGGCTGACCCGCATGCCGGGCCACAGCAGGATGGGCAGGTTGGCGTGATTCGACAACTCAAGCGTCAAACTGCCGCGAAAGCCCGGGTCCACGTAGCCTGCGGTGCTGTGCACCATCAATCCTAGCCGCCCCAGCGAACTCTTGCCCTCGATGCGGCCCACGAGGTCGTCTGACATCTGGATGGTCTCCACCGTGCCGCCCAGCACGAATTCGCCCGGGTGGAGAACGAAACTGGTACCGTCCTTGACCTCGACGGTCTTGGTCAGGTCCGGCTGATTCAACCTGGGATCGATATGCGTTTCGGTCTGATTTACAAAGACCTGGAACAGCGAGCCCAGTCGCAGGTCGATGCTCGATGGCTGAATAGCGGTTTCATCGAGCGGGGTGACCTTGAGACGCCCTGACGCGACCGCCTCGCGCAGAGCCCGATCGCTCAGGACCACTCGCCCCCCTTTTCGCGGCCCCTTGGGCGCGCGGCGCCGATGCTACCGTACGCTTGCCCCGCCAGCCTGCCGGTTGCTGCTGCGTTGATTCTCGCCATCGATCAGGGCACAACGGGCACCACGACGCTGGTCATTGACGAGGACGCCCGCATCGTCGGCCGCGCCTACGCACCGGTCGATCAGAGCTACCCGCGCCCGGGCTGGGTGGAACACGACCCCAACCAGATCTGGGACGGTGTGCAACGCGCCGCACGGGAGGCCCTTGACGCCGCGCCGGCTGGAGCGGTTGCCGCGATTGGCATTACCAACCAGCGCGAGACCGCCGTGGCCTGGGATTCGGCCACTCTCGAACCCCTCACATCTGCCATCGTCTGGCAGGACGTTCGCACGGCGTCCCGGATGGCCGACCTGGAAGCCGGCGGCCATGGCGACAGAATCCGCACATCCACCGGTCTGCGCCCCAGTCCCTACTTCAGCGCCGGCAAATTCGCCTGGATGCTGGACCGTGTGCCCGAGGTCGTCGCGGCTCGCGATACCGGCCGCCTGCGCCTGGGAACCGTCGATGCCTGGCTGATTGCCCGCCTGTCCGGTGGCGCGCACGTCTCGGATGCCACCAACGTGTCCCGAACCCTCCTGATGGACATACACGCCGGCCGCTGGTCCGCCAAACTCACGGAGCTGTTCGGCATTCCCCAGGAAGCACTGCCCGAAATTGTGCCCTCGGCCGGCCAATGCGCGGTCGCCGGCGCCGATGCCCCGGTCGCTCGCGGCACACCGATCAGCGGCGTCGCCGGCGATCAGCAGGCCGCCCTCTTCGGCCATCTCGCCGTCTCGCCCGGCGAGGCTAAGGTCACCTATGGCACCGGCTGCTTCCTGCTCCAACACGCCGGGAATGAGCGCCCGCCGGACATTGACCATCTGCTCACCACCGTGGCGCTCGGCCTACCTGACGGTCTCACTTATGCCTACGAAGGCAGCGTGTTCACCGGCGGCGCCCTAGTGCAGTGGCTGCGCGACGAATTGGGGCTGATCGAGTCCGCTCCCGAGATCGAGAGGCTGGCGCGATCGGTGCCCGATACCGGCGGCGCGGTGGTCGTGCCCGCGTTCACGGGCCTAGGGGCGCCCTATTGGGATCCCGATGCCCGCGGGGCGATTCTCGGTCTCACGCGCGGCGTCACGGCGACCCACCTGGCCCGTGCCGCCCTGGAAGCCATCGCGCACCAGGTCCAGGACGTCCTGGATCTCATGCCCGCGCTGAGCGGCCAGCTACTCGTCGACGGCGGCGCCGCCGCCAATGACCTGCTCCTGCAGCTCCAGGCCGCCAGCGCTGCCCGTACCGTTGCCCGACCCGCGGACATTGAAACCACAGCCCTTGGCGCGGCCTACCTGGCCGGCTTGGCTCAGGGCGTCTGGTCGAGCGTGGACGAGCTGCGCTCGCTCCGCCCCGCACCGACGCTATTCGAGCCGGGCCCGGCAGCTCTGTCGATTGACCGTTCCACCTGGCGCCGCGCCGTCCAGCGCACCCGAGGCTGGGCGGCAGCCCCGGGTACCGCGTGAGAGACTCCTGCCCATGAGCCTGCACGTCGCCTTTTGCCTGTGGGGCCTGCCTGAAGACCCGGCGGTCGCCACGGCTTTTGCCGCCGAAGCGGGCTTCCAGTCTGTGGACGTACGCCCCGGCTACAGCAAGCTCCCGGATTCCGAACGCACCCTTCCCGTCACGTGCATGGCCGTGGCTCACCTCATGCCGGACGGCGCGTTGTTGGACGCCATCCCAAAGTCGGCCCGGAAAGCGGCTGTGGATCATGTCCGCGCCGGGATCCTCGAGGCCCAAAGCCTGGACATTCCCGACGTATACCTCGCGCCTCCCGCCACGCCTGACGCGGAGGCCCTTGCCGCCTACCGCGAATCGGCGCTCACCCTGGCGGACGAAGCCAAGCGTGCCGGCATCCGCCTCGGGATCGAACACTTCCCCGGCCGCGGCCTCCCCACCGTCCGGGAAACGCTCGACTTCATCACGGCCTGCGGCCACGACAATCTCTACATGGTCCTGGATATCGGCCACAACCAGATCGCCGGCGAGTCTGTCGCCGGGTCGATCCAGGCTGCCGGCGACCGCCTCCAATACGTCCACGTCAATGACAACGACGCCCAGAGCGACCTGCACCTCGGGCTGCTGGAGGGCGTCCAGGACGAGGCCTGGGTCAGCGACGCCCTCCGCGCGGTCGTCGAGTCCGACTACGACGGACCGGTCAGCGTCGAAGTCAACATGGCGCTGGACGACCCGCGGACCTCCGCCGTCAGTAGCCTGTCCATCATCCGCCGGCTCGAGCCGACGGGCTAAGCCGGACTAGACCCGGCCGGCCGCCCGGTAGGCGTCATCGATCAGCTGCACGGCATTCGCGCAGTCCCGCGGCGTGATGGCCGGCGGGTCCCCGCGACCCACCCGTTCCAGGCAATCCCGCACGAATCCCGGATAGGCCGATAGCACGGTCACCGGCGTGTCCAGGTGCTCGTTCCGACCCGGCGCGAGGATCTGCAGGCCGTCGGGAACCGCTTGCAGCATGGCGTTCGCGCCCGCCACCTTCATCTCGGAGTCCGACTCGTTCGCGGGCCACGTGGGCATCGTGTAGCCCACTTCCACGTGCACCAGCGTCCCGCTCGAGCTGCGCAGCGTCGCCAGCGCGTAGTCCTCGACTTCCGATGCGTGCACGATGTTGCTGATCACCGCCGACACCACCTGCACGTCCTCGCCCAGCAAAAACCGGGACATGTCCATGCCGTGACCGCCCAAGTTCGTCAGTGCGCCGCCGCCAGCCTGCGAGCGGTCCAGCATCCACGGCGAGTCCCACTCGACATAACGCTGCATGGTCGGCCGGATGATCCGAAACACGATGTGCGAAATCGGTCCGAACTCGTCCGCCGCAATCATCTCCCGCGCCTTCGCCGCCCACGGCGACTGCCGGTTGGGAAACGGCACCGAAACCCAGGCGCCCCGTGCCTCCGCCAGGTCCGCCAGGCCGCTCACGACCCCCGCGCTGGTCCCCATCGGCTTTTCCATCATGAACGGGATATCCGCCTCGATCAGGTACCCCGCGATCTCCGGCATCTCCACGTGCCGTCCAAGGGCGATCACGAACTCCGGCTTCGTCGCGTGGATCATTTCGCGGTAATCGGTAAACGCCGTCGTCTCGTAGCGGCGCGCCCGGTCCTCGGCAATCGCGGCGTCGCTGTCAGATACCCCGGCCAGCTCGATGTCCAGGTCCAGGTTCTGCAGCACCGTCAGGTAGGCGGCGTCGTAGGTGGAGTGCCAGTGGTTGACTTCGATAACGGCAATTCGGCGCGGCGTGCTCATGGGCGACGACTCCAGGGTCCGGCGGCGCGACGGTAACACGAGCCGCCGCAGTAAGCTCTAAGCGACCAAGCCGTTGTACCGGGTGGCACCATGAGCGCGGATGACAAGGACAAGAAAGGCTGGGGGAGTCGCCTCGACGGCCTGATCAAGCGGGTGGGCGACGAAGTCGGCGGCGAACGCGGCGAAAGAGTCCGCTCACGACTGACCGAAGCCAAATCGCGCGTCGCGGCCGGCCTTGAGAGCGACGAGGCTCGCCGGATTCGCGGTGAAATGGCGACGCTTGGCGACAAAGCAATGCACCGCGTGGACGACGCCCTCAGGCACGAGCGCACCCAGGCCGTCGTCAAGCGCGTCGACTCCGCCCTCACCGAAATCGGCGACCGTCTCCGCGGCGAAGACACCCAGCCCCCAGCCAGCGCACCGTCTCCCAAGGCGCGCGCGGACGCCGCTGGATCTCAAGAGGCAGCCACGCAGACCGAAACGACCTCGGCCCGACCCGAAGCAGCGGCCGCGGAAGCTAAGGACGTGTCACCGACCATCTCCCCGAACAGCGACGACGAAACACCGACGAAGCACGCCTAACCTACGCCCGCTGCTCCGCCTCGGCAATCTCAGGCCACCGGCAACTGGCCGCCGGCGGACCCTAAGCCCTCCCATGCACCAGCAGCCGCGCCAGGCTGCCCCACGACAGCGCCGTGCCCTCCCCCACCAGCAACTCAATGCCCTCCCGTACGAACTCCGGCCTGCGCCGCGCCGCCCGCACCCCAAAATCTGCAATCCAGGCCTGCTGCGCCAGCCGCTTGGCTCGCGCCGACGCGCGAAAGTGCTCGCCGAAGCGCTGACGAAACCAGGCGTCGTAGCCCTGGAACGGTTGCTTGCCCGTTCCCGACCGCAGGGCCTGCGCCGCGCGGGTCGCCGCTTCCATGCCGGCCGCCATTCCGTACGCGATCCCCTCGCCCGAGAACGGATTGATCATCGACCCTGCGTCCCCCACCAGCGCGACCCGCCCATGCACCAGCGGCGGCACTTTGCTGGCGAACGGCAGCATGTAGGCGCGTGACCGCGTCGGCTCCAGGACCTCGTGTCCGCTAGACCTCAGGAAACCTCGCAACAGCTCCGGCAGGCTCCGGTTCTGCCGTCGATAGCGCGCGGCGTCGATCATCACCCCCACGTTCGCGCCCTGCTCGTCGATCGGAAATATCCAGCCGTACGCCGGGAGCAGTTCGCGCTTGAAATAGAACGCCATGTGCTCGAACCCGCTGGGCCGCTCCACGTAGGCCCGCATAGCTACGCCGGTGTGCGCCGCGTCGTTGTAGGCCACGCCCAGCAGTCGCCGCACGTCCGACCGCGCCCCGTCGGCTGCAATCACCGCCTTGGCCTCAATTGAGACGGGCCCGTTCGGACCGCCTGCTGTGACCTTGACCGGTACGTCGCCGGGCGACTCCAGCCCCTCCAGCCGAATCTCGGTGCATACCACGGCTCCCGCGTCCCGGGCACGCCCCAGTAGCGCGCCATCGAACTCCGCGCGCGGCACCACGTAACCCCGCGCGGCCTCACCAATTGCCGGCAGATCGCCCACGACCTCGGCGCCCGATGGCGCCACGATCTTCAGTCGCTCGATTGGACGACGACCCCGCACAATGTCGCCGGCATCCAGGTCCGCCAGCCGCGCCACGACGCCTGGTCCCAGTCCGTCGCCGCAGGCCTTGTCCCTCGGGAACCCTTGACGGTCCAGTACCAGCGTCTCAAGCTCCGGCGCCGCCCGCCGTGCGGCGATCGCCGCCGCCGCACCCGCCGGTCCTCCTCCGACCACCAGCAGGTCGCACGCTCGGGCTTTCACGCGTGTCGCTCCGCCGCGGCTGGGCGCCGGGAAGTATAGGGAGGGTCCCGCCATAAACTGACGCCATCCCGCCTGCACCAGGTATTCGTCGTGGCCAGAGAACCGTCGGTCGGCCAGTCGCCACTGGTTCTGAGCGTCGACGTCGGAAGCTCATCCGTACGTGCTGCTGCCCACACAGCGGACGGCTCTCCGCTGCCCAGCAGCGACGCCCAGATTGCCTCCAGCTTTGACACCACGCCCGACGGCGGCGTCCAGATCGACGCCGATGCCCTCTTCGACCGCCTGGCCCAGGCCATTGACATCGCCCTCCAGCGACTCGGCCCTCGGGCCAACGTCATCCAGGGCGTCAGCGCCAGCGTTTTCGCGTCCAGCGTGCTTGGCGTCAACGCCGCCGGCGAGCCCCGGACTCCGGTGTACACGTACGCCGACACTCGCTGCGCGGATGACGCCGCGGTCCTGCGCCAGGAGTGGGACGTGGCCGCCGCCTACGACCGCACGGGCACGCCAATCCACGCCAGCTACCTGCCGGCCCGCTTGCGCTGGTTGCGCCGTACCCAGCCCCACCTCTTTCGCCAGGTCGCCCGCTGGATTACCTTCGCCGAGTACGTCGCTCAGCGCCTATTCGGCTGCCCCGGCGGTCTGGGACTCAGCCTCGCCGCGTGGTCAGGCATGTTGAATAGGCGAGAACTGGATTGGGACCCCGCCACCCTCGGCGCCCTCAACGTCAATGCAAGCACTCTGGGCGCCATTGACCCAGACGGTGAACCGCTCTGCGGACTCGTGGCACCCTGGCGCCAGCGCTGGCCCGCTGTCGCCGACATTCCCTGGTTCCCCGCCCTCGGCGATGGTCTCTGCAGCAACCTTGGCACCGCTCCCGGCAAGCCTGACGCCATCGTCTTCAACATCGGCACCAGCGCCGCGGTCCGTGCCCTGGTCTCGGGTCCGGTTCGCTCCGTCCCCGCCGGGCTCTGGGAATATCGCGTCGATCGTTCACGCTCGCTCCTGGGCGGCGCCGAGAGCAACGGCGGCATTGTCGTGGCGTGGCTGCGCGACCTTTTGCGCGGCGTCCGCGGCGACGACCCCGACGACGTCATAGCCCACCTGCCGCCTGACGGCCACGGCCTCACAGTGCTGCCCTTTCTCGCTGGCGAGCGCAGTCCCGGCTGGGACGACGCGGCCCGCGCCACCATTCACGGCGCACGCCTCAACACCCAGCCGGCCGACCTGCTTCTGGCCGGCATCGAGGCCGTAGCATTTCGTCTGGCGGCCATCTACGACCTGCTGGTCCCTGAAATCGGCGAACTCCACGGCGTCCACGTCTCCGGCGGCGCGCTGCAGCGCTCGGATCGCTGGACGCAGGTTCTCGCTGACGTCCTTGGCCGTCCCGTCATCCGCTCCGCCGTCGCCGAACCCACCAGCCGCGGCGCCGCCATCTGGGCGCTCACCGCCCTGGGCCACGGCGTCCCTCGAGATCGGGAGCGTGGAAGCGACCAACCCTTTGAACCGAACCTCGCCCACTACGACATCTACCAGGAAGCCCGATCCCGCCAGCGCCGCCTCTACCGGCGCATGGCCGGCGCCGGTGGCCTGGACCTGCGCTGAGATGCACCAACCTCACGTGCAAGGCGCCGCCCGCTGGCGGACACTGCGCCTGAGCCCTGCGAATCCCCGGAGATCGCAATGAACGTCGCCATCGGCGTGGACCACCGCGGCTATGCCATTAAATCCGATCTCATCTCCATCCTGCGCGCCGCCGGCTGCGAAGTCATTGACTTCGGCGCCCACTCCGAAGAGTCCGTGGACTACCCCGACTACGCGGCCGTCGTCGCCGAGTCCGTCGCCTCTGGCCAAGCCGACCGCGGAATCATAGTCTGCGGCAGCGGCGTCGGCGCCTGCGTCGCCGCCAACAAGGTCGCGGGCGTCCGCGCCGGCATGTGCCATGACACCTACTCCGCCCGCCAGGGCGTCGAGCACGACGACATGAACGTGCTCTGTCTCGGCTCTGGCATCGTCGGCCTCTCCCTGATCCAGGAACTCCTCGACGCCTTCCTCGGCGCCCGCTTCGCCGATCACGAGGAGCGCTACGTCCGTCGCCTCCACAAGGTCCAGGCCCTTGAACGCGGCACGCGACTCAAACCCTAGAGAGCGTGCTCGAGCATTCGCAGGCTCGGCTTCGGAGCGGCGCAACGACGATTGCTCCGTGCGCGCTGAGTGCCGCAGTGCCAGGGTTAGCGCTTGCCACGCCTTTGTTCGGGGGACACCCCAAACGGTCTGTCTGCGCACCAGGGTGCCCACACCAAACGTCTAGTGGTCAGGACGCTCTCGGTTAGGCATCCGCGAACCCGGGCATTGCTCGGCGCTGCGTTTCTGGCCGGGAACGTCGCCCTCACCTTGCCATTGGCCTTGTTTGCAGCCGGCTGGTATTGGCCTGGCTTCGAGGAGTGGTTCCAGCATCTGAACCTGGACAGCGAGCAATCGGCTGCCAATTGGTATTCGAGTGGCCTTTGGGCGGCGGCATCAATTCTGGCGGCGGCGCAGTTGTTGCGCCCCCCACCTATCTTGAGGGGACCTCGACTGCTGTGGATGCTCGGCTGGATATTAGTCGCGCTCTTCGCTGCCCTCATAGCCCTGGAAGAAGTCGTAAGCGTCAAGGACACCCTCGAACGACGGAAGGAGCCTGAAGCGCTCCTCGCACAATTGAATCTCGCCGGCCTCCCGACCGGCATGCGTTGGGCGGCCATAGTCATGGTGGTTGCCGCTCCGGTGGCCGTGCTGTCGGGCTGGGCCATCTATACCTCGCTACGCCAGAAACCAGCGCTCCTGCTGCTCACCGCGCTGGCTCTAGTCCTTGGTATAGCCGCCATACTTCGTGACGGGTTCGGCGTTCTCTACGGAACAACGCACTGGTGGGGGACTTTCCTTGACGACAGTTCCGAGATCATGGTCGGCGCGATCCTGGCCGTCGTTTTCTTCGAGACGCTGGTAGCGAGGCACGCGGCTTCCGTTGACGGCTGGGAGCATCGGCGAAAGCGGCTCAACGGTTGGGCAGCACTTGCGGTAACCCTGGTCGTGGTCGCGGCCAGTATTCCGGCCTTACTCGCAGAGTACGAATGGGAAGAAGCTGGGTGGATGCGCCCGCTCTTCTACGCAGGCCCCATTACGCGCTTTGAGCAGCCCTTTCAGGCGAATCTCGATAATCTAAAGGCGATCGATGTCTGGGGCTACGCCGAGAGCCCGGACGGAGAGAGCGGCACCGCCGCGATTCTCGTAAGCCTGCTGCCCGGCCAGGGCGGGCGTCCGATTTGGACGCAAGCCGAGGTGCGCGGGAACCGGTCCAGCCCCGCGATCAATCGCATCGCCTTCGAACCAATCCCCCGCAGTGAAGGTACTCGGTATGACCTGGTGATATTCAGTGAGCCGCGACATCGGATCCATCTCGGATTGACCGGTGAAAGGGCCGGCCCGCATGGTGACGTCATCGTGAACGACGTGCCCCAGGGTCGTCAGCTCGCCATGGGCACCTATGCAATTGCAACCGGCGGGCGTGTGGTCCAGGACCTGCTGACGCGCGACCCGCGGCGCCTATTCCTGATTGGCGATGTGATCGTCACGGTGTTCGCGTGGATTCTGGCCGTCACGGCTGCCGCGCGAGGGCTCTCAGGCCCACCGTCGCGATTCCGGCATGGGTTTTTGGGGCCGACGGCCCAGATAAGTGTCTTGATTGTCGCTGGGCTCATCGCCGCGGCGCTCATCGTCCTTCCAATCGAATTCGCTTACACACCAGCTCCCGTTCCGGGTCTTGGCTAGTGCCGTGGGTGGTCCGCGCCGCCGCCAACGGATGAAGGCAATGCCTATCTCCACCAACTCGGGACTCCAATAACCACGAGCCTCGCCCTGGTGGCCGTTGGTTTTCCTCAACATCCCGACAAGCCAGGCATGTAAGGGACTCGGCGGGGAGAAGCACCGCGAGCAAGTCAGCACATTTCTGACTGAGCCAATCCATCGCGGACCTTCATTGCCGGACGCCGCCGGCGCCGTTGGTACGATTGAACGAGCAGACTTACTCGTGTGAGCCACCGCCTGCACGATCAACCTCGGCCGGCCAACGTTGCCCCGGCCCCGGAGGTTTTGATGTCGCAAACCCCGCTGCACGAACTCCATGCGCACGGTCAAAGCGTCTGGCTGGACTTCCTCAGCCGGGACCTGGTCGACTCTGGAGAACTCGCCCGCCTGGTCGCCGAAGAGGGCGTCCGCGGCATGACCTCCAACCCCACGATCTTCCAGGAGGCCATCAAGGGCAGCGACACCTACGACGAGGACATCCGCCGTCTCGGCGCCCAGGGCTTCTCGCCCGAGGAGATGTTCGAGGCCATCGCCGTTGACGACATCGCCGCCGCCTGCGACGTGCTGCGCCCGGTCTTCGACGAATCGGGCATGACGGACGGCTTCGTCAGCCTGGAGGTCTCCCCCCGCCTGGCCCACGACACCGAGGGCACGGTTGAGGAAGCCCGCCGCTTGGTCGCCGCGGTCGACCGCCCCAACCTCATGATCAAGGTCCCCGCCACGCCGGCCGGTCTGCCCGCCGTCGAGACCCTGATTACCGAAGGCGTCAACGTCAACATCACCCTCATCTTTGCCCAGGCCGTCTACCGTGGCGTCGTCGACGCCTTCCTCAGCGCCCTCGAGAACCGCGCGGCGGCCGGCGAGCCGGTGGACGACGTCGCCTCCGTGGCCAGCACCTTCGTCAGCCGCATCGACACCGCCGTCGACGCTCGGCTCGAGGAACTCCTGGCCGAGCGCCCGGATGACGCTGACGAAATCCGCTCCCTCCTCGGCAAGGCCGCCATCGCCAACTCCAAGGCCGTCTACGAGATCTTCGAGGAGATCTCCGCCTCCGAGCGCTACCAGGCCCTCGCCGCCGACGGCGCCCAGCCCCAGCGCCCGCTCTGGGCCAGCACCAGCACCAAGAACCCCGAGTACTCGCCCACCCTCTACGTGGACGAACTCATCGGCCCCAACACCGTCAACACCATGCCCTCGGTCACCATGGACGCCTTCCGCGAGCAGGGCGAGGTGCAGCCCACCGTAAGCAGCGACCCCGACTATTGGAGCGCTGTCCTCCAACGGCTGGCCGCGCTGGGCGTCGACCTGGACGCCATCATGGACCAGCTCCAGGACGAGGGCGTCCAGAAATTCATCGATTCGTACGACGACCTCCTGCAAGACCTGGAGGCCAAGGCGGGGGCGCTCGCCTCCTAGCCAGGAACTGAGGCGGCAATGTCCGGCGAGGGCCCCACCGCTCGTTTCGGCCCGGCGACCGAGGCCGTGGCCGAAGCCTTGGATCGCGCCCAGGCCAACGACGTCGCTCGTCGTCTCTGGGCCGCCGATCTCTCCCTCTGGACCCAGAATCCCCTCGTCCAAAACCAGATCGCCGACAGCCTCGGCTGGCTGCGCGTGGCCGAGGCCATGCGCGCCGGCGTCGACGACCTCACCGCTTGGAGCGCCGAAATCGCTGAGCAAGTCGACGACGTGGTCCTCCTCGGCATGGGCGGCAGCAGCCTCGCGCCGGAGGTCATGGCCTCCGTAATCCCGCAGGCCCAGGGCTCGCCCCAACTCACCGTTCTCGACACCACCGACCCCGCCGCCATCCGCCGCGTCGAATCCGGCCTTGACCTCACCCGGTCGCTGTTCATCGTCGCCAGCAAGTCCGGCGGCACCCTGGAAACCGCAACCCTCGCCGAATACTTCTGGTCGCGCTACGCCGCCGCCGGCGCTCAGTCGCCCGGCCGCCACTTCGTCGCCATTACCGATCCCGGAACCAGCCTCGCCTCGCTCGCGCAGGACCATGCCTACGCCCGCGTCTTCCTCAACCCGCCCGACATCGGCGGCCGTTACTCCGCCCTCTCCTTCTTCGGACTTGTCCCCGCGGCTCTCGCCGGCATTGACCTGGAGCCGCTGCTCGCCCGCGCCATCGCGGCCGGTCAGGCCTCCGCCGCCAACGCCTCGGTCAACACCAACCCACCAGTCACCATCGGCGTAGCGCTCGGTACGCTCGCCGGGGCAGGCCGGGACAAACTCACGCTCGTCCCTTCCGCCTCCCTCCAGCCCGTCGGCGCCTGGGTCGAACAACTGGTCGCCGAAAGCACCGGCAAGGAAGGCCAGGGCATCGTGCCGGTCGACGGCGAGCCGCTGGGCGATCCCGGCGTCTACGACAACGATCGAGTCTTCATGGAACTAGCCCTCGCCGGCGACCCCGACGACGGCCGTACCACGTGCCTCGACGCGCTCGCCGGCGCCGGCCACCCGGTCATCACCCTCCCGCTGGACGATCCGCACGACCTCGGCGCCCACTTCCTCACCTGGGAACTTGCCACTGCGGTCGCAGGCTCTCTGCTTGACATAAATCCATTCGACCAGCCTAGCGTTGCCGAAAGCAAGGACAACACGGATCGCGTCCTCGGCCAGATCACAGCCTCCGGCGCGCCTTTTGAAGTCCCCGCTGGCCCCGGCGCCAACGGGGTGCTCGCCGCCGGCAGCCAGGCTGCAGACCTCACTGCCGCCCTCTCAGGTTGGCTCAGCTCCGTCCGCCCGGGCGACTACATCTCAATCCAGGCCTACCTCGACCGCACGCCCGCCCACGACGCCGGCCTGCGCACCATCCAGGCCCTCCTCCGCGATGCCCTTCATCGTGCCGTCACCCTCGGCTACGGCCCCCGCTTCCTGCATTCCACCGGCCAGCTACACAAGGGCGGACCCGACACCGGCGTTTTCCTGCAGATCACCGCCGATCACCAGGTTGATGTCGAAGTCCCCGGCCGCGGCTACAGCTTTGGCACGCTCATCGACGCTCAAGCCATCGGTGACCTGGAATCCCTCGCCGCCCGCGAACGCCGTCGCCTGCGCCTCCATCTCACTGACTCGTCAACTGACCTCGAAACCGTCGCCTCTGCCCTTCGCACCGCCTTGAACCAGATTTCGCCAGCCTGACGGAGCATTTCCCATGAGCATCAACGGCCAGGCCCTGGACACTGCGTTTGGAGCCAACCCGCTTCGTGAGGGTCTGGCGTCCCAGGAGGCCCCGCCCGGCCACACCCTCATCATCTTCGGCGGCTCCGGCGACCTCGCCGCCCGCAAGCTCGTCCCCGCCCTCTACAACCTCGAGCGCAACGCCCTGCTCCCGTCGTCCCTTGCCGTCGTCGGCCTCGGCCGCCGACCCATGGACCACGAGAGCTACCGGACTCGCCAACTCGAAGCAACAACCAGCTTCTCTCGAACCGGCAAGCCCGACCCCGAACTCTGGAGCGCTTTCCAGCAGGGCCTTTACTACGTCCGCGGCGACTTCAGTACCCATGCGGGCTATGAAGACCTGAAACGCGAACTGGCCGAAATTGAGACCCGCCACGGCACCGGCGGTAACCGCATCTTCTACCTGGCTACCCAGCCCAGCCTCTTCCCCGAGATCATTCGTCTGCTCGGCGAAACCGGCCTCAATCGCGGTCCTGGCTCCACCCGCATCGTCATCGAGAAGCCATTCGGCCGCGACCTCGCCACCGCCCTGGACCTCAATGCGATCGCTAACGACGTCTTTGACGAATCGCAGATCTACCGCATCGACCACTATCTGGGTAAGGAAACCGTGCAGAACGTCCTCGTCCTGCGCTTCGCCAACGTGATCTTCGAACCCGTCTGGAACCGCCGCTACATCGACTCCGTGCAGATCACCGTGGCCGAATCCGTCGGCCTCGAGGGTCGCGGCACCTACTACGAGGAAGCCGGAGTCCTTCGCGACATGGTCCAGAACCACATCATGCAGCTCTTTGCCCTCGTGGCCATGGAGCCGCCAGTTGATTTCGAGGCTGACTCCATTCGTGACGAAAAGGTCAAAGTCCTCCGCGCCCTGCGGCACCTCGAACCCGACCAGGTCGCCAGCAACGTCATGCGCGCGTCCTACGGCGCCGGCTTCGTCGATGGCCGGGAAGTCCCCGCCTATCGCGACGAGGACGGCGTGGCCCCCGACTCCACCACGGAGACCTACTTCGCCTCTCGCTTCTTCATCGACAACTGGCGCTGGAAGGGTGTTCCCTTCTACCTGCGCAGCGGCAAGCGCCTCGCCAAGCGCGCCTCGGAAATTGCCATCCAGTTCAACGAAGTCCCCCACCTGCTCTTTGGCGAATCCAACCCCGACGGCGTCCCGCCAAACGTGCTGGCCATGCGCATCCAGCCCGACGAAGGCGTCTCCATCACCTTCGAGGCCAAGCAGCCCGGGCTCGGCATGCGCGTGCGCCCCGTCCGCATGGACTTCGGCTACGGCCAGAGCTTCGCCGAGGAGTCCCCCGACGCCTACGAACGCCTGCTCCTGGACGTGATGCTTGGCGACCAGACCCTCTTCATCCGCCGCGACGAAACCGAAGCCGCCTGGCGCGCCGTCATGCC
Organism: Chloroflexota bacterium; assembly: GCA_026707585.1. Lineage (GTDB taxonomy): Bacteria > Chloroflexota > UBA11872 > UBA11872 > UBA11872 > UBA11872. The sequence continues at coordinate 79,826 of JAPOWQ010000032.1, forward strand.
CATCCTCGAAGCCTGGGAAGGCGACCCCATCCCCCGCCTCCCCACCTACGAAGCCGGCCGCTGGGGCCCCCGCCAGGCCGGCGACCTCCTCCGAGCCGACGGCTTCCGCTGGCGCCGCCTGTGAGCGCCACCGGCGCCCTCGCTGCTCCAAAGCGTATGGGGGATCCCTCGCCTCTTGCTCCCTCTCCCTGGCAGGGTGTCCAGACCGGAGACATGGTAGACAGGTGTTCGGAGACATGGTGAACACCTCAG
>JAPOWQ010000017.1 GCA_026707585.1 Chloroflexota bacterium
ACGCCGGAGGAGCTGGGCGCGGCGGTGGCGCGCGGGCTGGCGCGGCGGTGTCCGACGCTGATCGAGTACCGGCTGCCGCCCGTCGGCTGACAGCGGAACTCCTCGCTCCGCGCTGTCGGGGCGGGCCTACACTGACCGGGGTACCCCTCAGACGCGGCAGGTCAGTGGCATGGGGCTTTCGGAACAGCAAGTGCGGTTCTTCGAGACGTTTGGGTATTTGAGCTTTCCGGGCGCGTTTGCGGACGAGGCGGAGGCGATCAGCGAGGAGTTCGAGCGGGTCTGGGCGGAGCGCGGAGGCGGGCACGAGGGGAGAGCGCATGATCACAAGCAGCGGTCGGCGTTCGTGCCGTTCATTGACCAGAGCGAGTACTTGAGCAGGCTGATCGACGACCCGCGAATCAATGGCGTGGCCGCGGCGCTGCTGGGAGACGACTACAACTACGAAACCAGCGACGGGAACTTCTACGTGGGCGATACGCGCTGGCATTCGGACGGGTTTGCGCGGACGAAGTACCGGTTCCTGAAGTTCGCGTTCTACCTGGACCCGGTGACGGCGGAGTCGGGCTGCCTGCGGGTGATTCCCGGAAGCCACCACCGGCGCGACGGGTATGCGAACGAGCTACACAGACTGATGAGCACGAGCCGGGTCGACCAAACCGAGTCGGCACTCGGCGTCCCAGGCCCCGAAGTTCCGGCGGTGGCGCTGGAGACGCGGCCGGGCGACCTGATCATGTTCAACCAGGACCTGAAGCACGCCTCGTACGGGGGCGGCACGCGACGTCGAATGTTCACGATCAACGTGTCGGAGCGCTTCGACGACGAGGACCTGGACACGCTGCGAAACGACGTCGCCTCACTGGTGCGGTTCTGGGCTGAGAGCGCCTACGGCGACGCGATGGTCAGGACGGCAGGGCCAGAGCGGATGGTGCACCTGGAGCAGCGGATAGCGAATGACGACCACCTGCCGGGATTGGTAGCGAAGGCGCGGGAGGAGATGAGCGAGCCGGCGCGGGGGTAGTTCGCAGCCTGGAGCGCGAGTTTCGGTCGGTGGGAGACTACGAAGGCGGACGGGTGCGGCTGCTCAACACGCCTTCAATCACACCTTCAATCCGGGCAGCGCGTTCGGTGAGATTATCTACGCGGCTAGTCAAGTGGCGGACGTCAGTCCGCACGTCACGCCAGACGGCAATGACGACAGCTATCACGGCGGCCCCTACAGCAAGGATTCCAATCAACTCCGGCGACATGCGAGGTTCCTCGTTTCGCGAGAGTCTCCGATCCCCTCGGTTGAGGCGCCGGCGACCAGCGGATCGGCTGCCGCCCGCAGCTAGGAGATTCTACGGCCTGGTGTCCGAGAGCGACGGACGGTTGAGCTAGGCGGCGGAGGCCGGTTCCGTGGCGGCGTCGGCGAGGGCACGCTGGTATTCGCGCTGCAGGAGGCGCTTGCTGACGAAAATGTCGACGAGATCCCAGGGGAGGGGTTCGTCGGGGTCGCGCTGGCGGTGGATGTACCAGTCGAGGTCGAGGCCGGCGGCTTCGATGGATTCGTACCAGCGAGCGGGCCGGAAGTGCTCCATCCAGCCGTCAAAGCGGCAGCCGCGCTCCCAGGCGCCCTTGATGGCGCGGCCCACGCGCCGGTCGCCCAGGGCCAGCAGGGCCTCGATGTGACTCTCCTGCGGGTCGTGCCACATGAGGTGGATGTTGCGGTCGCGGGCGATGTCGAAACAGGCCTGCTGCTTGGCGCGGATGGCGTCGCTGCGGTCCTGCGGGTGCCACTGGAAGGGGGTGAAGGGCTTGGGGATGAAGGTGGAGACGGTGACGTTGACCTTGGCGCGCGCGCCGTGGTGGCGGCGGCCGATGGCCATGACACGGTTGGCCAGGTGGGCAATGGCCCGGGCGTCGTCCAGAGTCTCGGTCGGTTGACCGATCATGAAGTAGAGCTTGATGGTGCGGAAACCGCGCTGGAAGGCCATGTCGCAGGTCTCGAGCAAGTCCTCGTCTGAGATTTCCTTGTTGATGACCCGGCGCATGCGCGGCGTGGCGGCTTCGGGGGCAAAAGTAAGGCTGCCGCCGCGCTTGCCGCCGCGTTGGAGAGCGTCCGCCACGTCCACGTTGAAGGTCTCAACGCGAGTTGAGGGGATAGAGACGCGGACGTAGTCCTCGGCGGCGTCATAGACGTCGTTGATGACACCATCCAACCCCTCGTAATCGACAGCGTTGAGGGAGAGCAAGGAGACTTCGCTCTGGCCGGTGGCGGTGAGGCAGCGGTCCACGGCCTGCTCCACGAGGTCTTTACTGCGATGGCGGACCGGGCGATAGAGGTAGCCGGCCTGGCAGAAGCGGCAGGCGCGGGCGCAGCCGCGATCGAGTTCAACGGCGATGCGGTCGTGGACGACACCGGTGTTTGGGACAACGGGAAGGCGCGGGCCGCTGTAGACATCGATGTCGACGTACTGGCGGGCGACTCTTTCTGGGAGGTCGTCCTGCAGGCGCCGGTGGCCGAGGAAGGCGCCGTCGGCGGCGTATTGGGGCTCGTAGAGGCCGGGGGCGTAGATGCCGGGGATGGCGCGGGCAGCGGCGACGATGAAGGCGTCGCGCCAGCCGGGCTGTGAGCGGTCGAACTCGGCGTGCAGGTTTAGCACCTGCTGAAGCAGATCTTCGCCCTCGCCGACGGCGATCAGGTCGAAAAAATCGGCCATGGGCTCGGGGTTGGAGACCGCGGAGCCGCCACCGAGGATAAGCGGGTGGTCATCGGAGCGGTCGACCCGTGCGATAGGGATGCCGGCGAGATCGAGCATTTCCAGGACGTTGGTGTTGCCGCTCTCGTAGCTCATGGAGAAACCGAGGATGTGAAAGTCGCGCAGGGGGCGGCGCGATTCCCAGCCGAAGAGGGGAATGCCGTGGGCTCGCATGGCGTCCGCCATGTCGGGGAGCGGGGTGAAGCAGCGGTCGCAGAGATGGGGGGTGTCGTCGTTGATCAGCTCGTAGAGCAGGCCCATGGCCAGGTTGGACATCCCGATCTCGTAGGCGTCGGGGAAGCAGAGCGCCAGGCGAGTCTGCGCCGAACCCCAGTCCTTCTGGCGCGCGTTGTGCTCGCCCGCGAGATATTGGGCAGGTTTGGCGACGCGATCGAGCAGGTGCTCGAAGTGGACAGTAGTTGCGGCCGACATGGGCAGGGACAACGGCGTCAGGATCGATCAGCCAAAGCTACCCAAGCCTCGGGAGCCCCACAACCTGTCACGGGTCACTGCGGTACGGGCCAACGGCCTGGCGACTCGTGGGTGCACAGGCGACTCTCGCGCCCACCTCACATCCTCGCTACCCTGCGAGGCTGCCGCGAATGACAGATGACGGGTCAATGTGACCATGACCCTTGAGCCAGGTGAGCCTCGTCTGACCGGTTCATTGGGTACCGTGAGGCCGCGCGCAGCCCTCGAGCACCGCCATGCCTGACCACGACCGCTTTCTGGCGGCCGCCCGGAGCGTGGCCGACAGCATCGCGGCGCGGGCGCGTCCCGCCGTCGGCGGCGCCCGCTGGGAGACGCGCAGCTATACCGGCAAGCCGCAGTATTCGACCGCAGTCTTTGGCGGGACGGCCGGGGTCGTGTTCCTGTTCGCCGACCTGTTTCGCATAACTGGCGACTCAAGAGCCCGCGAAGTGGCCGAAGCGGCGGCGATGTGGGTGGAGGGCCAGTCCAAGCCAGATCTCAGGGATCCATCCGCTGACGCGGGCCTGTACTTCGGCATGTCCGGCCACGGTCAGATGTGCCTGCACCTGTACGAAGCCACCGGGCGCGAACGCTGGCTGCGGGACGCGCAGGCCCGGGCCCGCGCGGTGGCTCGCGCGTCCTGGCCCGACGCCCACGTGCTGAGCGGATCGGCCGGCAGCGTGATCTTTCTCCTGCGCCTGTACCAGGCCGCAGCCGATCAGAGCGCGCTGGATGCCGCGGTGAGGGCCGGTGACCACATAACCCGAACGGTCGAATGCGACGACAAAGGAGCGCGCTGGGACTGGCACCGCGAAGGGCAGATTCGGTTCAGCGCGGGCTTCGTTCACGGAGCCAGCGGTATCGCCTATGCGCTGGCGGAGCTTTGGCGATTTACGGGCGACGACGCCATCAAGAACCTCGTGTACGACGCCTGGAATTGGATTGAGGCGGTCGCGCTGGAAGACGATCGCGGAATCTGCTGGAATCGCTGGCCGGGCGATCCGCACCGTCCGCGCGTGCAGTGGTGCCACGGGGCGCCGGGCATCGGGCTGTTCGCGGCACGCGCGGCCGAAATCTTCGACGATGACGACCTGCGCGGCCTTGCGGAGCGTTGTGCCCAGGCGACCCTGGCCGCCGGCGATGTCCGCAACAACCCCAGCCAGTGCCACGGCCTGGCCGGAAACGCGGAGCTCTTCATCGAACTCGCGCGGGCAGGTGGCGACGAATCCTGGATGGCGCGCGCCCGCGACTTCGGCGACGCCGCCGTCGCCTATCGCGAGGAGCGTGACGGCGAGGTGCGCTGGCTTGGGGACGAGCCGGGCAACTACAGCCCGGACTTCATGCTGGGATCATCCGGGCTGGGTCACTTTTTCCTGCGGCTCGCCCGTCTCGAGGAGGTTCAGATGCCGCTTATGGTTAGTCCACTCACGGCTTCGGAGCACACCCCATGAGCAAGCAACCGGTACGGCTTGGAATGCTCGGCGCGCAGCATGGGCATGCGGCCGGAAAGCTGCGCTGGCTGCGCGACCTGGAGGAGATCGACCTTGCCGGCGTCTACGAGCCCTGCGCAGATGCTCGCGCGGCCAAGGAGTCCGAGCCGAATTCGGCGGGCTTGCCGTACGTCGATGACATTGACCGGCTGCTCGAGGATCCATCCGTGCTCGGCATTCTGATCGGCGGGGCCGAGCGCCAGAACCCTTCGTACGCTCGCCGCGCGCTGCAGGCCGGCAAACACCTCTTGATGGAAAAGGCCTGCGGCTGGACCCACGCCCACGTTGACGAACTGACGGGCCTAGCCGAGTCGTCCGGCCTGCTGCTCCAGATGGGCTACAACAACCGCTTGACGCCGCACTTCCGGCGCGTGCTGGACATGGCGGATCGCGACGAGTTCGGCGACATCTACCGGGTGCGCTCGCACATGTGCAGCTTCTACCACCCGTCGGCCGACACCTACCTGGGCCGCGATCGGTACTTCAACGGCGGCATCTTCTACAACCTTGGTTCGCACGCGCTGGACATGGCAATGGCCGTGCTGGGGACGCCCGGCAAGGTCCATTCGTACCTGCGCTGCGACCGCTTTGTTGAGTCCGGCTATGTCGACAACGCCACAGTGGTGCTGGAGTACCCGGGCGCCATCGCCACGCTGGAAGCCAGCCACCTGGAGACCGAGCAGGTGCGTCCGCGCAGCTTCGAGGTCTACGGATCAGAGGCCCAGGCCATCGTCTCCCCGTGGGCGTCCATCGGCGACCGCGCACCGGCCGTGGCCATTCACCGGGGCGGACCCGGCGCCGGCGCGGACGGCTGGAAGGTCTACGGCACGGGCCGCGAGGCGCCGTTTCGAGACGACGTCGAGAACTTCGTGGCCTGCATCCGCGGTGAATGTGAACCCCGCTTCAGCTACGCTCACGACCGCGCGGTCCATCACACCCTGATGGACATCTGCGGCGAGACTGACGTCGCGGAAGAAATTGTCTAGCGCCGAGGCTTCGTTCCGGACTGCGGCTCGGACGGGAGACTTGAAGCTAAATCAAATCGTAGTTACAATATAGTCTTGCAGTACGAGTGGGACGAGGCCAAGCGGCAGTCCAATGCGCAGAAGCACGGAGTCGACTTCGCGGCAGTCGAATCGTTCGACTGGGAAAGCGCTCTGGTCGAACGTTCGGATCGCGGAGGCGAGATTCGCTATGTGGCCATCGGCTACATCGATGTCCGTTTGTACTGCATCGTGTTCACGGAACGCCGGACACGGATTCGCGTGATCAGCCTGCACTGTGCCAGCCGAGGGGAGGAACGGAGATATGCCCAAGCTTAAGCCGGGCCACGTCAGCCCGACGCCTGGCGAGGACTACGCCATCAATGCGGCCGTCGCCGCCGACCCCGAGGCGTCCGAGCTGGGCGACGACTGGTTCGAGCGCGCCCGGCCCGCCAGCGAGGTCGTGCCGAACATCGTGCGGCGTTACCGGCGCACGCGCGGCAAACAGCGGGCGCCCACCAAGACCCAGATCACGCTGCGGCTTGACGCCGACCTGGTGCTCCACTTCCGCGAAACCGGGAAGGGCTGGCAGACACGCATGAATGACACCCTGCGCGAGGCGGTTTTCGAGGACGAATAGCGCCCGGAATCGCTTCTAGTAAACCGCTGTCCGCCTAGCCGATCTGGTCCTTGGCGTGGACGTAGGGGCGGCGAATGTCGTAGGCGCCGGGGTAGCGGACCTTGAGCGAGCCTTCGTTGATCGCGGCTTCCAGGGGCGCCAGCTTGGTCTGAATGGGTACCTGCACCAGCGTGTGGGTACGCGCGCTTTCGTAGAGCCCCATCAGGATCGACTGCGACTTGATGGCGTGGTGGGCGTTCTGCCGGTGGTCGTCGATGTCGCCGTTGAGCCAGGCCACGAGTTCGTTGGCCTGCGCCAGCATGAAATTCGTTTCCACGCCGTCCCACGGCTCGTTCAGGTCGTCGCGGTTGCCTGAGATGAGCTGGACGCCATAGGACATGGAAATCGCGGGAATGCTTGGCTCCACGATCAACATTCCATCGTCGCCGGTGACCACGAAGGCGCGGTTGCCCACGTCGCCGCCGGGACCGATGTCGTTGTCGTAGACGATCCGCGCGCCGCCTTCCACCGCGGCGATGCAGAAGCAGAGGTCCTCGCAGTAGTAGCCGCGCTCGTAGCGGTCCGTCTCGCGCTGCACCTGGCCCAGCACCCAGAGCGGTTCGGGGTCCCCAAGCAGATACAGCGAGCGGTCGATCAGGTGCGACCCCTGGTTGAGCAGGCCGCCCTCTTCCACGCTGACCTTTACCACCAGCGGCTTCCCGATGGCGCCGTCGGCGATCAGGCCGCGGGCGCGTTCGAAGGCGCGCATGTGGCGGCCCTGGTAGCCGCAGAGCAGCTTGATGCCGGCGGCGTCGCAGGTGGCCAGCATGGCGTCGGCATCGCCCATCGAGTTGGCCAGCGGCTTCTCGGAGATGATGGCCTGCACCGGATAGCGGGCGGCCAGCAGGGTCATCATCGGATGCAGCGCGGCCGGCGTGGTGACGCTCACGATGTCCAGCGACTCGGTCTCGAGCATGGCCGTGGCGTCGGTGTAGCGACCCGGTACGTCGTACTGGTCGGCGACTTCCTCAAGCCGTGATTCGTCGATGTCGCAGACCGCCGCAACCTCGACTCCGTCGGCCTCGTCGAATCCGCGAACGTGCGACTGGCCGAGATTCAGCCCGATGACTCCAGCGCGATAAGTGGTCATGTCAGCGGCCCCTAATCTGGCGTGGCGGACTTGTGGCGGATGTCGTAGTGGCCCGGATAGCGGACCGGCAGGTCGCCAGCGTCGATCATGGCGGTCAGCGGCGACCCCTTGGTTTGCAGCGGCAGCCGAACCAGGCTGTGCGTCCGGGCCGACTCGTAGATGCCCATCAGGATTTCGAGCGTGTGAATGGCCAGGTTGGCGTCGCCGCGGTGCTCGTCGATCTCGCCGGAGGCCCAGGCGGCCAGGGCGTCAAGTTCGAGCGTGCGCGCGTCGCTGAACTCAGCCTCGCTGGCCTCGATCGTTTCCCAGCCCGAGGCGCCGTGGCGCAGGAGCCGGATGACGTTGCCGGCGGTCCCGCCGGCCAGCCAGATTACGCCTTCCGTCCCGGTAATGACGCGGAGGTCCCGCTCCAGGCCTTCGGGCGACGTGTCGCTCTCCATTGAGAGGCGAATACCGCCCTCGAACTCCACCAGCAGCCCCGCCAGGTCCTCGGCCGGCCAGCCGCGCTCGTAGCGGTCGGTCTGGCGCTGCACGTTGGCCAGCACCCAGAGCGGCGTGGGGTCGCCCAGCATGTATTGCCAGTTATTCAACTGGTGGGTGGCGATGTTCATCAGGCCCGCGTCCGGCTTGGGCGGCCCGGCAAAGCCGGTGAGCACCCGGCCGATCGCGCCATCGGCGATCAACTGCCGGACTTTCTCGTGCCGCGGCATCCAGCGGCCCTGGTGCCCGATGGCCAGTTTCACGCCATTCCGCTGACAGGCGGCCAGCATGGCGTAGCCCTCGCCGGTGCTGCTGGCCATGGGCTTCTCGGAAACGATGGCGCGCGGGGAATAGCGAGTGGCTGCCAGGATCGTCATCGAGGCGTGGAGTTGCTGGGGCGTGCCGATGCTGACGAGGTCCGGCTCTTCCTCGCGCAGCATGGTTTCGTAGTCGGTGTAGCGGTTCTCGACGTCGAATTCGTCGCCGAACTCTTCCAGCGTGTTGGGATCGATGTCGCAGACGGCGACGAGATCGATTCGGTCGCTTGCCAGGTAGCCCATGGCGTGGCTGCGGCCGATGTGGCCGCCGACGATGACGGCGCGGAGGGGTTGGGCGCTCACGAGTTGCCTCCGCCGTAATCGAACGGCGCGATTCTGGTGCCGTGCCGGATGTCGTGCCAGCCGGGGTTGCTCACCGGCAGCGCGCCGCTGTTGATCATTTCGACCAGCGGCGAGGACTGCGTCTTCATCGGAAGCTGCACCAGGCCGTGGGTTCGCGCGGACTCGTAGATGGCCATCAGGATTTCCTGCGTTTGCACGCAGAAGTGCGCGTCCTGGTAGTGCCCGTCCAGTTCGCCGCCGGCCCAGCGGGCGAAGGCGTCGATTTCGCGGTGTCGGGCCGCCAGGTAGGTGTCGTTGTGGAACTCGATTGCTTCGACGCTGCCGTCGCCGCGCTGAATCCGGATCCCGATCGGATCCTCGGGTACGGTGCCCGGCGGGGCGATTTCGCCTTCGGTTCGGACGTAGAGCGTGCCTTCGTCGCCCACGAAGGTCAGCCGGTGATTTTCGACTTGGGCGCCGCCTGGGGTTTCGCCTTCCAGGATCAGGCGCGAGCCGTCGGCGAAGCCGACGACCCCGACGGCCATTTCCTCGCAGGGCCAGCTGCGTTCCCAGACGTCGGAGTTGCGCTGGATGTTGCCGATCACCCATTGCGGCTCGGGGTCGCCCAGGATGAACAGGGCGCGGTCGCAGCCGTGGCACATCTGGTTCAGCATGCCGCCCTGGTCGTACCAGCCGTGGACCAGGCGCACCTGGCCGATGGCGCCGCCGGTGATCAGCTCGCGGGCTTCCTGGATCTGGGTCAGGTAGCGGGACTCGTGGCCGATGGCCAGCTTGACGCCGTTGCGGTCGCAGGCGGCGATCATCGATCGGGCTTCGCCCATGTTGTTGGCCATGCCCTTCTCGCAGAGGATGCCCTTGGGCGTGTACTGCGTGGCCGCCAGGATGGTCATCTCGGCGTGCAGGGGCTGGGCCGTGGCGATGTTGATGAGGTCGGGCTGCTCTTCGCGCAGCATGGTTTCGAAGTCGGTGTAGCGGGCCTCGACGTCGTTCGCGTCGGCCACCCGGTTGAGGGCGACTTCGTCGATATCGCAGAGCGCCACCAGTTCGGCGGCGTCGGAATGTACGTAGGCGTCGGCGTGGTTGCGGCCCACACCGCAACCGACCACGACTGCCTTCAGCGTTTCAGCGGCCATGCGCACGGCCTTTCGCACCTCTGGCGCGCGTCATATTGATCAGTTCATGCCCTTGCGGTCAACCGGCCAGGCCCGCGGAAGGCGAGGGATGGGGGTGTTGGGGGGTGGGGGATGAAGGGGGAACCCGCTCGCGCCAGCCCGACCCCTTAAGGG
>JAPOWQ010000036.1 GCA_026707585.1 Chloroflexota bacterium
TCCCGGCCCTACGATTTCCCCCGGACGATCCGAGGGTCCTGCAACATACAAGGGGTCGTCTGACGTGGCGTCGTGCACTTATCGGATGCGCAGCCTGCGCAGCACTATGTCGGCCACGACCAGCGTAAAGACCACCAGAACCAGCAAGCCAAAGCTTGCCGTCCGGTTTAACGCACTTACGGCCATAGCGGCCACGCCTATCGACACCAGGATGGCATGGCGGGTGAGCGCCCAGGTTGCCAGCTCTTTTGGGGTGGCGGCGGATCCGCGCCGCAGCCAGAATTCAAGGGTCCAGGAGGCGAACAGCGCGCCGAAAGACACAGTGCCCACCACCGCAAGGACGTTGAGTCCGTGCGCCGGATTGGTGAAGACAAGCTGAAAGCCCAACAGGATGGGGCAGGTCACCATGCCCATAGCCATGGCCAGCCAGAGCCAACGCGTCGTGTCGATCCGCTCGCGCGGTGGAGTCGCGGAAGCCTCGTAGCCGCGTGGCTCCGGGTCGCTTAGGTCCAGGGCGAATTGGAATCGGCTGTCGAGATCGATTTCGGGGCCTGGGGCGGCTGCTTCGCGGCGGATAGGACTCGCCATTCGCTGCCCCGGCGGATTGGCTGCGGATTGCGACTCGCCGCGGGACTCACCGTGGCGGACTCGGATGGGGGGATTCTCGTCCCCGCGCTGGCTGTTGCGGGGTGGCAATTCATCGCCCTTGGGCTTGGTCTCGGGCTTTCTGACACCAGCTTCTCGGATGGAGAGGTGAGAGCCGGGCGCGCGGCGAGACCCACGGCTGACGCCGCGCTGGCGTGAGACGCGGTGGTTGGCCTCGGGCGCGCGCACTAGCCGGCGTTACGGATGTCGCGGTTCGCCGGCATGGCAGCACCCGCGTTCTCGTTTATCAGGCGTGTCACGCGATCGAAGCGACCGAGGCCGGCTGTAGGCGACTGACCGATGGCGATAACCTGCGGATAACGTTGTGCTGCCTGTCCCCGGCAGGCCGTCGCTGTTACGGCCTGCAGGATTGCTCCGTCGTGATCCGTCGGCGATTGCTCTAGCCAAATGAAGGCCGGCAAGTCCGTGGCATCCAGCGGAGGACCGGCAATCGCAAAAGCCAGCGCCAACGCCCACTCCACCGGCTCGCGGCTTGGGCCGTCCATATCGCACGGCGCGCGCCACCTGCTCGCCTGCGGATCCCACACTTCCACACCAAGGTCCTGACCGACTTGGGCATCCCAATAGCGACCAGCGCTGGCTGCCGGCAGGATCATCCGCAACTCGCGTTCAATAGCTGCCGGCAAGTTCTCCAGCGAGGCGTCCAGCGCACCGCGGACAATGGTCTGGCCGATCTCGCGAACTTTCCGAGCTCGCAGCGCCCGGTCCAGACGGTCTTGCGCATCGGCAGAATCGATATCCGTGTGTTCGGCGCCGGCTCGCAGTTCCAGTGTTTGTACGCGAGTTTCGGTCCGGCGCGCCGCCCCGCGGGCCTGGCGCAGCGAACGGCGAAACCAGTCGGCGTCGAGCGACTCTGCATCCAGATCCGGGATGGCGGCATGCGCCTCAGCTGCGCTGGGATTTGCGTCAGCGGCGATTCCCAGGGCGCGCAACGCTGCCGCCAGATCGGTCGTGTGTCGCCTGGAGGCGGCGCGTACGGTTCGGCCCCGTAGGGCGGCGCCGCGCGCGGCAATGTGGGACCGCTCGCTACCAACTTGTGCGGCGATGGCCGCCAGTTGCGCCATCTGCACGGCGCGCGCACGATCCTGCGCGCCTTCGGCATCGGTACCGCGCCGGCGGGCAATCCGAGCATCCAGCTCGGTTAGTTCGTCGCTGGCCCGGGTCTCGTCCCGGATCGCTACCTGTCGCCTGAGCTCCAAGTCGGCGCTGCCGCTTAACTGCCGCTGCAGCTCCTGGACCCTGCGCAGCGTGTTGCGCCGCGACTTCTCTATGGCCTGCCGGGACGTCCCGATGTGCAGTTCGTTCGCCAGGCGCTCCGCCGACCGTCGTGCGTCGGCTGCTCGTACCAGCTGCATTCGCCGTTCGGCTGCGGCGGCGATGAGTTGCTGCTCTGGATCGCTGTGGTTCTTCGTTGCCACTCGTGCTTCCAGTCGACGAACGTCCCGCTCGGCGTCTTCAGCCTCCTGCGCCACGGCGTCCGCTTGCAGGCGAAGTTCGGTTGCATCACCCCGACTGTCGCCATCGGCCAAGTGCCGCAAACGAGCCGTCGCACTGTCCCGCAGGACCGTGGCCCTGTCCGCATTGGACGGGACTTCCAAGCCCAGATCCTCGAGTTGCCGCTCGATGCGGGTTTGGGCATCCCTTGCCTGCGCGGCTGCCAGAAGCTGGTGTTCCGTCTGTTCAAGCGCGCCCGACACGCTGTTCAGTTCTCGTTCCAGGTGGTCGGCACTCTCAGCTTCGCCACGGTCCGCCAGAGTTAACCAGATGCCCGCCAGCGTGCCTGCCATGCCCACGAGGAGCCCCAGGGGCGCGAGCGGCGCGAAAGCCAGAAGTCCCACCACTCCTGCCGTCAGCCCCGCCGCCGCGCTGCCGGCGGCCAGTCGCCGCCATCCTGCCCGTAGCTGGGTGCGGCGGTCATGGGCCCGAACCGCTATCTCGAGGGCGTTCAGTTGCTCGTGAAGCGCCGCCGCCTCGGCCTCGGCCGTCTCCGCATCGTCGCCGTCTGCGGCCGCCTGGTCCAGCCACGCGCTCCAGAGGCGGTGCGCTGCGGGCAGATGCGTATCTTCGTTGGCCCGGTCACTTAGCGTGCGTGCACGCTTCGCCTGTGCGGCTAAGCGCTCTGACTTGCTCCGGCTGGCTGAGAGTTCCTGGCGAGCGCGTTCCAGTGCCGTTACGTCGTCGCCGACGGCTGTACTCGTGCGGCGTGCCTCTGCGGCGGCCGCGGCGGCGGTGTCGGCTCGCTGATAGGCGGCCAGTCCGCGTTCCAGCGTCGTCAGCCGTTGTTCGCTCGCCGTCAACTCGGAGCGGAGGTGGCTCAGCGCAGCCATCTGGGTCTCGAACTCGGCTCGCCGTTCACGCGCGGTCTGAAGCCGCTGAGCGGCTGCGTCCCGGTGGTCCAGCAAGTGCGCCAGCGCAAGCGCGTGATCGGCATGCTCAAGGTGGCGCTCGAAACTCTCCGCCAGCGTCGCCATGCGCGTCCGCTCGTCCTCGGCCTCGGCGACCAAACGCTCGGCTTCCTCAAGCTGATGAACCGCGCGCGCAGCCCGGTCGCGCTTGCGCAGGTACTCAAGCCGCTGAACTTCGGCAGCGGCGGCGTTATGGGCCTCGGCCGCCTTGGCCAGCGCGACGTGCAGCGACGCCACGCGCTCGGCTTCCTGGAGGTTCTGGCCCACCTCGACAGAGGCGGCCAGCACGTTCATTCGGCGTGAGCCAAGCCAGGCTCGAACGACATCGCGCAGTCGGCCCGCCAGCGGCTCCAGGTCGCGTGGCGGCCAGATAAGCGCGGCCATTGCCTCGCTGTCGGCGCCTAGCAGCCGTTCCAGTTCGCGTTCGATGCGGCCGCTGCCTGTCACTGGGACCAATCCCGACGGCCCGCCTCGCGCCAGCGCCGTCGTGAGGCGACCATCGCGCGCAATTCGCCGTTCAATGGCATAGGCCGCGCCGCCGGTCACAATGGACGCACCGACCAGCGCGCCTTCCCGGCGGCCGAATCCCGGCGCCACGTCGCCGAAGAGCGCACAGCGCAGCGCAGCGCTGAGTGTGTCCGCCGTTTGGGGTGGTGCGTCGATCAGTTGGCGGCCGCGCGGCATGAACGCGATATCCACGTCGTCAACGTCGCCGACGTGATGGGCGATCAGTCGCTCGAGGAATATCACGACATGGCCTTCGTGGGTTCGCGTCGTCGGGCAATCTCGACGACACGCGCCCGTGCTGCGGCGATCATCTCGCGCTCGCTGTCGTCGCTGACAGCCGCCATAAGTCGCTCGCTGGTTCGTCTTGCATTGACCAGGAAGGACGAGCGCGCCGAGTCGCTCGTTTCGTTCGGGCCGTCTTCGACGGTCAAGTGGTCAATGGCCAAGCGCAGCAGCGTGCCAGTCGACGCGGCACGCTCAATCAATGCTGGGGGATTCAGGTTGTGCCAGGCCGCTCGCGAAATGCGTCCGTGCAACTCGACATCGAGAATGCTTGCGACGCCCAGTTCCCTGGCAACCAGATTCGCCACCTCGCCGCCCGACTTTGGCGAGTCGATTTCGAGCAGCGATGGCCGCAGCACTTCCGTCGGCACGAACGTCGGAATCACCCCGGCGGCCGGGTCGATATCCAAGATCACAAATCCGGGCTCCGCTCGTCGTTCCAGCGAAGGGCCGGCCCAGGCCGTCGCGACTGAAGGGACATCGTCCAGGCCATCCGATCCTGCGCCAGGGGCCCTGGTGTCGACGACCATGTCGGCGGATCCCGCAGGCATAGCCGGCTCGGCGCGTTCGCTGTCAGCCGTGACAATGTCGATGGTCACATCAGCGGCGTCGCTATTCGCGGCTGAGCCGGCAGTGACGAAGCCAATCTGTAGATTGGCGACTGACACCACCGTGGGCCCTGACGCCTGCGCACTTAGGACCGCGTCGACGAAACCGACTTCAGCCAGAAAGTCGGTGCCGTCCGTGCCGGGGCCTGGCGGTGCGCCGGTCGCGACCACGGTCATTCCCGCGCGCCGAGCGGATCTCAGCGGGCCCATGGCGGCGCGCACGATTTCCAGCGAGGGCGACGACTGCGCAAACAGACCGTCGCCACACACCAGCGCCTGGCACCCCGCCCGTGCCGACTGTTCAAGAACCCCGGCAAACGCTCGATGCGCCAGCGCGCCGTAAAGATCGCGTTGCGAAGGCGGCAGCACGGCCGGGTGCGCGCCAAGCTGAAAGCCTGCGGCTACGGCAAGACGGGCGCGACCTTCGATAGATCCAACGATACGCACGGAGACAAGCTCATCCTTGCCCCCCGTGTCGCGGGCTGCACAAGCCGTGCCGCCCGCCGTCGGCGATGGTAGCACCAACAAGAGGGCTCGGCGTCGGTCAGTTCAAGCGGCACTGGCGAGCCGATTCCGAGCGCCTAGACCAATGCGTAGAGCGCTGGCACGCGTCTGCCAAGCTGCCGTGTCGGTTCCAGGTGTGTACGCGACGTCCTCGACTCCAACCGGATGCCGCATCCGTCATGTACGTATCGTCGCGATCCGTCTTCAATGACCAGCGTGTAGTCGCGCATCCGCCGATGCAGGTCGCGCAGGACCAAGTCGACAACCGGAAACGTAAAGTTCCAGGTGGCCACGCGCTCGTGCGGTGCCCGTCCCGGATGGAAGCGAAGTCCGGTGCGCGCCGCGAACACCTCGCGGTGGACCTGATGACCCCAACTGACAAACAGCCGCGCCTCGCGCGTTCGGCGTCCTAGCACATGAGCCGGCCCGTGCCGCAGTGTCTGGCGAGCCACTTCACGGAGCACCACATCTCGCCCTGGCGCCGGGTGCCGGAGGGCGTAGCGGTACAGACGGCGAAGCCTGGCCATCGCCATTCGGCTGGCGGAGGTATCGGGCCCGCCGGCCTCGGCCGTGGCGTGGCCGCTGGCCACTTCGAGGCGCAGCAGGGCGCGGAACTCATCGGGCAGTCGCGACATCGGGCGCTCCTTCGCAGGCGATGGCTGCTCTGGCAACGGTGCAGAGTCGAAGAACGCAACGGCTCATCCCAGGACATCCTCACGCCAGGCGTAGCGCTCGCGATCCATGCGGGCGCTCGATCCCAGCAGGGCCGCATGCGTGACGACTGCATCGCCAAAGCGCGCCCGAACCTCGTCCATGGCGACTTCCAGCGCGCGACGATCGCGCTCATTCATTGACCTCAGCGCAAGTTGCCGCAGTGACGCCGACTGAACGCCCGATACATGAACCCCAACCAGCCGGTAGAGGTCCTGGTCACGCGCTTCTCGCATTAGCAGGTCCCGGATGGCGCCAAAAATGGTCCGTGTCTGGTCGGTTGGCTTGGTCAGCGTGACCTGCCGCGTGATCGTTCGGAAGTCTGCGTACCGCAGCTTTAGGACCACGGTGCGTCCCGCGAGCCCCTTCGCGCGTAAGCGTTGTGCAACGTGATCGGCGAGCTGGCGCAGGTAGCGCAGAACGAGCGCGCGATTACCGGTGTCGCGGCCGAATGTGACCTCGTTGCCTACGGACTTGGCCGTTCGCTCGCTCTCGACATCGCGACCATCGATCCCACGAGCCAGGGTGGCTGGCTTACGCAGTTCGCGCATCCGCGCCGGATCGCGGCGCGCAAGATCTCCGATGCTGCGGATTCCGCGGACAGCCAGGCGGGCTTCGGTCTTTGGACCGATGCCCCAGATCATTCGCACCGGCAGCGGAGCAAGAAAACCTTGCTCGGCGCCTGGCGGCACAATCCGACGACCGTCGGGCTTGGCCAGGGTCGAGGCGATCTTGGCGACAGACTTGCTGGTCGAGATGCCCACGGAAATCGGTAGATCAACAGTTGTTCGTACCTGGTCCCGAATATGGTCGGCAATCGTCCCGGGCGTTCCGAAGCGCCGCTCGCAGCCCGTGACGTCCAGAAATGCCTCGTCCAGCGATAGTGGCTCAACCAGCGGCGTATAGCTCCGGAAGATGCGCATGACCTCAACGGACACATCGGCGTACAGCCGCATACGTCCGGGGACGAACTCGGCCTGTGGGCAAAGCCCGGCCGCCTGGCGCAGCGGCATCGCCGACCGGACGCCAAAGGCGCGAGCCTCATAGGAAGCGGCTGCCACGACGCCCCGCGCATCCCGTGCTCCGCCCACGATGACGGGGCGACCGCGCAATGCCGGTTGTTCCCGCTGCTCAACCGACGCATAGAAGGCGTCCATGTCCGCGTGCACGATTACCCGCTGCCCCCGCCACTCGGCGGGCGGGCGGCAGCGCTCCGCAGTGGTGACACGCGTCGTATCCATGTCCGAAGGATACCGTACAATATACGTACGGACAAATTACGAACACGCGGTCGACGTGCGCAGTTCATGTCGAACGGTCGCTTGACGGACGACACGCGTGAGCTGGATGCAGTCTCGGACCGTGCGACGCCCTGCGTGGCTCGGGCGTTCCGCTAGAGGCTGTTTCGAGCTAGCGCCAATTCCTGAGCGCCCAGTTCTCCGTCGGTGTGTTCCAGCACACGCCGAAAGGCGACTGTGGCCGTCACGGAGTCCCCGGCCATTTGGTAGGCGCGCGCCAGGGCGAAATCCCAGCGGACGGAGGGGCGATCCGGCCGACTGGCTTCGAGGCGCGCCAGCGCGCGCCGCGCCGTGGCTGGCGACACCTCAACAGCTAGTTCAGCCAGCACGAGGTCTGCGGTAACTGCTGCTGTGGGCTTGAGCCGTTGGGCATGCTGCAACGCCTCAAGCGCGCCCGGCGCGTCGCCGGCCTTCAGGCGCACACGGCCTAGCGCTTGCCACACGGCCGAACCTTCAGCGCCGTGCTCCACCGCGGCTTCCAAGCACCGTGCGGCCGAGGCGTGATGGCCGGCGGCGTCCAGCGCGGCCGCCACGTTGCGATAGAGCCGCGGCCTTAGATCGTCGGCGCCCGATGCGCCAGTTGCTGTGTCAAGCGCCAGATCAAAGGCCTCGCGTGCCGCCGAACTGTTTCCCTCGGCGGCGTAGCGAACCCCCAGACTGGCCAGGTGCAACGCTGATAAGCGGATTTCCGGGCTGGGTGCTGCGGCGTCAACGGCCAGTAAGGCGCACTGGGCTGCGGCGTCAACGGCGCCGGCTGCGATCAGATCGGCAATATCGTCGCGGCGATCGTGAATATGCGGCACGGCTCGGGCCGTGTCAGAGCCGCCGCATGATCGAGGTCACCCGCCCTTGCACGCGAACAGCGTCGGCGTAGATTGGCGCCATGTCGGCATTGGCTGGTTGCAGGCGGACGCGGTCAGCCTCGCGAAAGATCCGCTTCAGCGTCACCGAGCCGTCATCCAGCATGGCCACGCCAATCTCCCCATCGCGAACCGTCTCAACCGGCTCCACGATCACGAGGTCTCCGTCGCAAATGTGGTCCTCAATCATGCTGTCGCCGCGCACCCGCAGGGCATAGGCGCTGCTGTTTGGCGACATGTCGGCGGCGACCGCGACTGTATCCAGCCGTTCTTCATAAGCATCAATCGGAGCCCCGGCGGCAATCTCGCCAACGATCGGCACATTCACCACCCCGCCGGGGATGCCGCCGCTCAGGATTTCGATGCCGTGCGACTGGCCGGATCGCCGGATGTACCCCTTGCGCTCCAGCACCTCCAGGTGCTGCTGCACGGTGGCCGGCGCGAGACCCAAACCGGCACCAATCTCGCGCACGCTCGGCGTATAGCCCTCGTCCTGCACAAACCGCTCGATTGTCTGCAACACACGATGCTGGCGTTGTGTCAGCGGATCGCCCACCGCAAGCCGTCCTTGCGCGCGCCTCGGTGCTCGTCGCGTGCACGGTGTGTGCCACGCTCCAGGCCCAGAGTCCTAACGTGCAGTTGAAGGATACCGGACAATAAGCGAACGGTCAAGCGGAGCGGTGACGCCGGAGTGCAGATGCCGTGAACTCAGGCAGGCTCGATCCGAATTGACGTGCCCGTGCGTACTCGTCGCAAGTGGTCAACGGGCGGATCGTTGATGCGCCCCACCACATTCACCGGACTGGCCGCGCGTATTTCGTTGCGCTGACTGGCCGGGGTTCGCCCAAAGAACACGCAAAACGCCAACCCCGGCGGCCAATACGCCAGGTCGCCGACGTCCACGATGTCCGAAGCGTCAGGCTCCTGGTCGGCTTGCACGCCGATGTCAAAGTAGAACTCATGTCCCCAGGTGTTGACCGTGCGCGCGATCGGCAGCGCCTTCCAAACGGCGTCGGCCGTCGGAGTATCGAAGAGCGTGCCGTCCATCTCGATGTCGCCAACGGTGATGGTGATGGCTCGGGGCATTCCGGGGCAGGCTGAAGCGGAGCACGCTGACCTTAGCAACCTCGCCGACGGCGTGGCGACGGGCGCCTTGACATGTCAACCCGATCCGACGCCCCAATTGATACGCGCGAGGAGGTGCGAACGAGAGCTAGGTGAGCTGGGCAGCCTTCTCCGCATATTTCTGTACGGTCGTGGCGAACTCCGCGTGGCTCCAGGTCAGTGGGCTCACGCTCAGGGGCGCACCGGAGTATGGATGGACCTGTTCGGCCAGCGTGCCGCTCGGCAGAGCGCGATCCGCCACCCAGGCCAAAATATCGTGGGCCGGCTTGAGGTCGGCCTCCGTTTCCGCCAGCACCGCGTACCACTGCGCGAGCCACAGCGTGCAAATGAACCAGGGGTTGCCGGGCACATTGCGGATGTCGCTGCTGACCTGGTGGTAGTAGTCGTTCTGATAACGCGCCACGCCGCCGACCGAGGTTTTGACGCTCAGTTCGTCGCGGACGCTTTCCATGGTGGACCGCACGCGCGTGTCATTCGGCTCGAACATCCCAAAGCGCCAGACGCCATGGACGCTGGCATCAATATTGAGATCCGGCGTCAGCGATCCGTCGTCGTTCACCTCAACGCGACGGATAAACCGCCCGTGCTCCTCGCTGTACAAGTGCTCCAGCGCCGCCGCTCGGATCTCGGCTGCCGCCGTCCGGTAGTGCGAGGCTCTATCCAACTCGCCGAACCCCTCGGCAAACTCCGCTGCCGCCTCGAGCCCCGCCCACACCGAAGCAACGGTAAACGCATGGATGCCCAGGCGTTCTTCCCACAAGTCCCACGAGGCCGCTGGCAAACCGCTGGGCTCATGCCGATACCGGACCATGAAGTCGGCCGCCCTTTTGACCAGCGGGGCATAGACGCCGCGGATGAACTCGGTGTCCATGAACCGCTGGTTATAGCGTTGCAGGGCCCACAGCACCAGCGCGGTCTCGTCTTCCTGGATGGGCAGCACGCGCCGCCGATTGGCATCGGCCCATGGATGCCAACTGCTGCCCGGTGAACCGTCCGGATGGTACTTGTGCAGCATGAAGCCCCCCGGCTGCAGGGCCCGGCGGCAGAACTGGAAGAAGCGCGCGGCCAACTCGCGCTGGTTGGCGCCGATCAGCGCCTCCGCCACCAGCGCCCCGTCCCGCGGCCACATGTAACTGTAGGTATCGCGGCCAAACTGCAGGATGTCGCTGTCGTTCGCCGCGATAATCGCGCCGCCGTCGTCGATCTGCGTGCGCACGACCAGCATGCTGCGGCGGTAGAGGTCGCGGCTGGCCGGTCCCAGCGGCCAGAGATCGGTCGGGTCGCGCGTGACCCAGTAGGACCAGTAGTCGCTGGTTCGGCGGATGAAACTCTCCGGCGTGCGGGTCACCACGGTGTCGTTGTGGTCCTTTGCCCGGAAGAAGTCGTCGGAAGCCACGATCCAATAATGGGCCGTGGCCTCGCCGCCGCCCGCGGCCGGCACGCGCACCGACCCCACGCTGTCCACTTGCCCCTGGGCGATGGGGTTCCCCTCTAGGCGTCCGTCTTCGGCATCCAGCCACGTCCCCTGCGCGGCGTCTTCGGACTTTCCCCCAACGCTGTACTCGTCGAATCCCACCTTGTCCCCAACCTGCGCGTTGCACAGGAAGTTCACGTTGCGCTTGTAGTGGACGATGCCCTGGGTCCACGGGTCGAAATAGGCCGTGTCTCCGATCCCATCCCGCTCCAGCCAGAAGTCGGCGTGGAAATACAGGGTGAACGTGCGTTCGCGGTTCGCGAGGTTCCGGAGGGTGACCCGGCGCACGTAGATCGGGCGGTCGAAGTCCACCGCGTCGGCGCAGACTAGCTCTACCCCGAGGCGCGAATTCCGGAGCCGAACGTGGGTGACGAGCGTGTTGTCGGCGTAGTCCAGCTCACGCGACCACTCGTCGTTGCTGATCCATGAAAATTGTTCGCCTGCACCCACGCCGAATCGGCAGGCTCGTCCTCCCGTCTGGTTCTCCGACCCGACCCGTGGGTAGTAGATGTCGCGCACGCGGTAGCGCGAGTCGAAGTTGACCAGAAAAGATCCGTTGCCCAAGGCCAGGTCGCGCGGCATGGCGTGAGCTCCGCTGACTCCAAGCGCCGCGCACATTGTTGCAATTGGCCGCGCCGCTGGGTAGCGCAGCAATTGAGCAACGGGAAACCGCCCGGGCTCCGAGCCGTGGGCCGGGTTCGATCGGTTCGCCGGCCGTCATGCCGGCGCCGGCGGAGATTTGGCCACAGGCAACCGCCGCGCCCTCCAAGGCGGCCATAGGCCAGCCGCGGGCAGAGCGGTCTGGGGCCTCCTGGCGAAGTCGGGAGTCAGCTTGATGTCGCAACGTGGCATGGCGACAGGTGCTCCGCCGGAGTCGGCGTGCCTGTCTCGAAGCGAGCGGAGCAGGCCGGAGCGGCTTTCCGCGTTCGCGGAAACTAGAACGCAAACTGACGCCCGACTACTCGCGGCGCCCAGTGGAAAGATGCTTGTCTGGCGGATAAGGTGGACGAATCTTGCGCTCCTTGCCCACACACTAGTTGATGTCAGACGACGACCCGACTGCCGGTACCGCGCACGAATGGACCGAGCGCCTGGCAAAGCAGGAACCGCAGGGGGGATCGTCGGCCGCGGCGCTGGAGCGCTGCGTGGCTGATCTGGTCAACGCGGTCGACAAGGGTGTGGCCGACGAGGTGTCCCCCTACGCGCTCATCCCCTCAGAGTTCAACCTCCTGCGGGTGTGCGCAAATGGACCGTGCGCCGCCACGCAACTGGCCGGCGTCCTGCCCGTCGATGCATCTCGCATTAGCCGCATGGTGACCCGGCTGGTCAACATGGGCCTGGTGCGGCGGCAGCGACTACGAAGCGACCGTCGTGTCGTGCTGCTGCATCTGACCGACAAGGGACAGGAATTGACGTCGCGTGTCAATCAGCGGGTGCAAAGCCACGTCTCCGGGCTGCTCAACGGCGTCAGCGATCGCGAGATGCGCGTGTTCGAGTCCGTCACCTCCAAGATCGTCGCCAACTATGCGACGCTGAAGCAATCGCGGTAACGGGAAGCGAAACACTCTCCCGGCGGCCAAACCGCCCAGTCCGCCTCGGATCTGTTCACCGACTCTTGCTGAGTTTCCGGAATGCGCCGTCGAACGATGGCGCTGCGGCGGGTGCGCACTGTGCACAGCGTCCCTGGGTCCATCAGGCGAGCCAGACGTGGTTTGCAGCTCCGGGTTGGACCACTCCGCGCAACGGCCTGTAGCCCAGGCACTCGCCGGAAGCAATGGCGCCACAGGCGCTGGGGTGGCTGATCCACTGCTTGAGTGCGCGCTCCATGCTGTCGAAATGCCGCTCGGTCGCCACACCGTACTCCGTTGCCGCATCACGCACCGCCGTCGATAGCAGCCAATCTTCGATGACGCTGGATAAGTGAGCTACGACCTCGGCTGTCGCGCAGGATGTGAACGAGGGTGACGGCGTGATGTTCCTGAAGCTGGCTTCCATCTAATGCCGCTTCAGTTCTTTCCCGATGCTGGGGTGGCCGTCGGCGGCGGTGATGTGTTCGGAGAGCCCTGCCCAGGACTCGCCGATAACTTCGTAGTCGGGCGCGAGGACCGAGGATCCGAAATTCGCTTCACGGGCCGAGACGAGGCCGCCGGGTTTCAAGACCCGCTTCACCTCGGCCAGCACGGCCCGGGTATCCGGAACGGACGTGACAATGGCGTGGCCGTGCACCAGGTCGGAGTAATCGTCCTCGAAGGGATGATCAGTCACGACGCCCACGTGGAACGTCGCGTGGCCGTGTCCGCCCGCTTCCGCGATAGACCTCGCCATATCGATCTGTGACGGCTCCATATCGATGCCGTGAATCTCTCCGGGCGCGATCAACTCGGCCAGGCCGATCGAAATCGTGCCCGGCCCACAACCACAGTCGGGAACGCGCAGACCGGGCTTGAGCTAGCGGAGCAGATGTGCGGCATGACTGTGCGCCGTCCGCCGCTTGGACTGTCGGAGGATGGCCGCACCGAATCCCATCGCGTAGTGCGGCGCGGCGGATGTCGGCTCAGTCACGGCTCCCGATGCCCGCGCCTCTGCAGGCCATGGATGTTCACGTGAACGCGTGTCTATGTACTCAGGACGTTCGACCTCGCCGGCACGCGCGAGACGTCGTCTTTCGACCGACGTGGACAAACCGCTGGCGGCGAATCCGGCCCAAAGTCAGCCCTGGCCGGGTAGCGACGAAGATTCCGGCGACCCGGCCGGTGGGAGGAGTGCCTACCGCTTCCCTACCGACCTGGACGGCCGCTGCGAATCAGGGCGGCGGCTTCCGAGCCAGCATTTCGCCATGGGCGACGGCGGCAAAGGCGCCGGGATGGTCCTTCCATTTCTCGTAGGCGATACCGATGTGCTTGCACAGCTCCGGGGTTGCGGCCCCGTATTTGATGGCCGCTTCGGTGATTTCGGGAGAAAGGAACCACTGCAGGGCGATGCCATAAATGAAGGCGACTTCCTCAGGCGTGGTGTAGGTATCGAACGAAGCGCCCACGCGGATGCTGGCAAAGCCGGCCTCAATGAAATGGGACTTCATGTCCTTACCCATTTGCGGGTGGCCTTCGTCGGCTGCAAGCAGGTCTTCGAACATGTCCCAGGCTTTCCTGATTACGCCGAAGTCGGGATGCGTGAAGCTTGACTCGGCGATCATTTCACGGCTGGCGATGAGACTGCCGGGCTTGAGGACCCGCTTCACCTCGCGCAGGACCGCCTGGGTATCCGGAACATGCATGAGGACGTTGTGGCAGTGGGCAACGTCGAAGGCATCGTCCTCGAACGGAAGATCCGTGACGTCGCCAACGTGGAACGCGGCGTTGTCCCGTCCATACCGCTCGGCAAACATCCTCGCCAGATCGATCTGCGATGCCTCCATGTCAACGCCGTGGACTTCACCCGGCGATACGGCCTCGGCGAGTCCGATCGTTATGGTGCCCGGCCCGCACCCAAAGTCAAGGACCCGGAGGCCGGGCTCCAGATGGGGGAGCAGGTAGGCGGCGTTAGCCGAGGCCGAGACTCGCAGGAGCGCCTGGAGGTACTCTTCGCCATATCCCATTGTGTAGTCGGGCGTCCCCGACAACTCGTCAGTCACATTTCACCCAAAACCCCTAGACACTCTCTGGGATCTGTTCCAGCCTGCGCACGCCGCGCCAGCGTACGCCCCACCCTATGCTTACCCTAGCGGGATGACACTATCTTCACAATTTCCAGTTTCGCGGTCAAGGATGAGGATGTCATCACGTCTACCACTGGTACGCTCGAACGGCCTGTCCCAGACATCGATCCGGGGTGAGGTCTGGGTCGCCGGCCGACCAGCGTCCCAGTGAGCGCACCGCACGTCGGATTCACGCGAATCAGGTTCCCCGGGCGCGGACTGACTGTTGGCTCACGACCTGTCCCGATGTCGTTGCGACGGCGTTCGCGCAGCCGTGGGAATCCGCCTGCACGCCCGACTTTGGCGTAGACGGCCTGGCGGACTGTCCGCTCGCCTCGCATCACGCTTCGGGCGGCGCCCACGCCTGTGCCAAGGTCGCCGGGATTCGGACGATTCACTCTCGCGACGCGAGTGCGGCACGCCACCCGAGGTGCGGAGCCTCGCACGCGTTATCCCGCTACGCGGCAAGCGGGTGGGACGCCCCCACTGGTTCCCGAGACCGATACGGCGTACCCGGAGCGCCGTTCGCGCGGGTGCTCACGGATCGGAGCCGCGAGGCGTCGCCCAGGCCGCCGTGTCCGCCCGCGCCAGACTTGGACCGGCGCTGGCGTCAAACATCCCGACCACGCATGCTTGGCACAATAGATGGTATAACATTGAATGAGAATGCAGAAAATGTTCTTGACAGCTAATGTGGAGGCATTGTATGTTCACGCGATGGATGCCTGTGTGAATGGTTGTTCATCCAACAAAACGCCTCCAGCGGGGGCGGTGGAACGAGGAATGCCGGCTGGTGTCTGAACCGCAACGCGGCGATCTCGACGAACCGAACGTCGACCTGCGAGTCCTCTGTACCAGCGTGATTCGCGGGTACGTCGCATTGGCGACCGGGCCGGTCGACGAAGCGGGCCTGACGCTCCCGCAATGGGGCGTCCTGGAACGGTGCGCCAGGGGCCAGGCCAACACCATCACCGAGCTGACCGAGATCGTGCCGGTCGATCAAGCATCCATCAGCCGCGCTGCGGACAAGCTGGTTCGGCTGGGCCTCCTCAAGCGACAACGCCAATCACGAGACCGGCGTGTGGTGCGCTTGGAGGCAACCGCCAAGGGCCAAGCGTTAGTACGCCACCTCTCGCCTGAAATAGCGGCGGTGTACGCCGTGCTCTTGGAAGGAATCCAGGACGACGAGCTTCAAGTCTTTACTCGGGTCGCTCGGAAAATATCGGCCAACGCCCGTGGCCGACCAGTCGTGGAAAGGAGGAAGGTGACAACGGTGCTGCGTCACAGTAGGGCCCGCCCCGACCAAGAGATGGGCCCCACCGTGACGGCCAAAGCCTTGGTGAGTTACCCAAGGCTGCGACGTCTCAAGCCTATCGTCAAGCCCGCCTGAAAGCAATCTAAACCCCTAGGCGGGTCGATCTCAAAGGCTTGAGATGCCCTCGCGCCGGCCGAGTCGACGCTCGGCCGTGCGCGGGTGGAGTTGGCCTGGCGCCCTTGTTCGCCGACAGGCTCTATGCGTACGTTCCGCACGAACAGGGTCGGTGCCCGAAGGCAATGGCGGTTTCCTCGAGTCAGCGCGCGTGTGATTGCCCTGGCCCTGCTCGCCGCATTTGTCATGGTGACGGCGCTCTCCGGCGACGCGTCAGCTTCCTCGTCGTCACCGAACGACGGCGACGCGCCCAACACCTTGTCCACCCCGGACCCAACGCCCACGGGGGCTCTCACCCCCGAGCCCGTGCCGACTGAAGCTCCCACGCCCGAGCCGACCCCGACCCCCGAACCGACGGCGACTCCCGAGCCCACGCCCGAGCCGACCCCGACCCCCGAACCGACGGCGACTCCCGAGCCCACCCCCGAGCCGACGCCCGCACCGACTGCAACACCCGAGCCCACGCCGACTCCGGACCCGGACCCCTCGTCGGAGCCTCAGGCGGAATTGCCGCCCTACTTCCCGGCAGCCATGAACCGGATCGAGTTCGACAAGGACGAGGACATCGGCACGCAGACGCTGCCGGAAGCCGCAGGCGGCGCCGGCGGCTTCGCCTACAGCCTGTCCGCGGACCTGCCGGCGGGCCTCTCGTTCGATCCGGAGACCCGTGCCCTTACCGGCACGCCTACCGCGGCGGGCGAATACACGATGACCTACACCGCCACCGACGAAGACGGTGAAGAGACATCATTTGACTTCACCATCGCCGTTCTTGCCGATCCGCCCACGGCGAGGCTTGACAACTCGATAGCCTCGGACTTGGTGAGACCGGGCACGCCGTCAGTGACGCGCACCCAATTCGACAAGCAGACGAACGCGGCCCTGGACGTGACCTGGACGGCCCCGCCCATCTCGATCGGCATCCAGAGCTACCAGGCGCGCTACCGCAAGCAGGGCACTACGACGTGGCGTACGTTCAATGAAACCTGGCTGGGCGCCAACACGCGCAGCCTCACCATCAATTCCCTGGAAAAGGGCGCCATCTACGACGTGCAACTGCGCGCCTACTACCAGGGCGGCACCTGGAGCCTGTGGTCGCACTCCGGCTCCGCGCGGACCAACCGTCCGCCCACCAAAACCAACGTCACGATTGCCGACTGGAACACGCTGTGGCCGGCAAAGTCGAACAACGTGCTTTCGAACCTCCTTCAGGATGCTGACGGCGACACGCTGACTTGGGAAGTCATTTCGCAATATCCCGGCGTCGTCAAGCTCTGGACATCGACAGACGACGAACTGGGGGACATCTACACGACGCAGGTCCTCAACCCCGGTTCGTCGATCGTCAGTTACGGGGCGCGTGACGCCTATGGCGGCTACGTCGCTCACGTGTATACGGTTACGGCCACCGCAAACAGGACGGGCAGCGTCGCTGAGACTGCCGCGCCCGGGACGCAGGTGAGCATTCCCAGTAGCACCGGCACACCCTACGGCGACGAGACGCTCAGCTACACCCTCACCGGCGAGGCGGCGAGCTCCGGGGCGTTCGAGATCGACTCGACAACCGGGCAGATCAGCGTCAAGCAAGGCGCCAGCCTGGACTACGAAACCAAGAGCTCCTACACCGGGCAGAAGCGCTGGTCGGTGCAGGACCAGGCGGCCGTCGTCAATCTGACCATCAACATCACCGACGTCGAAGTCGGCAAGCCTGCCGCGCCCACCCTGGCCCGCGTCGAGTTCAGCGAGCCGACCAACCCGGCCCTGGACGTGACCTGGACGCCGCCGGCCGCCAATGGGTTCACCATCACCTGGTACCAGCTGCGGTACCGCAAGCAGGCGGCCGCGGGTGCGGAGCCCGCCGAGTGGACGGTCTACAGCGAGCGGGTGCTGCAGAAGAAAGACACCAGCCTCAGGCTGTCGGACCTTGAGGCCGGCGCGACCTACGAGGTGCAAGTGCGCGCCGGCACGAATGAAGAGGGCCTGGGCCCCTGGTCGGACTCGGGAACCGGGCAGGCCAACTCGGCGCCGCAGTGGACCCAACTCGTCGCCCAGGACAAGAGTATCTCGTGGGGTTCCGTGGCCCGACTTCCGCTCGGTGGCCATTTCACGGATGCGGACGGCGACACCCTGACCCACCACACCTCCTCGGAGTACCCCGGCATCGTGAGCGCCTGGATCGAGGATGGGCCCTGGGTGGTCGTAGAGGCGCGCAATCCGGCCACGTCCACCGTCACCTACTGGGCGACGGACGCCTATGGCGGTCGCTCCCCGTCCGGCCCCTGGAAAATCACGGGCGTCGCCAACCCGACCCGGAACATCGCCGAGAACTCCGCGGCCGGGACCAACGTCGGTCGGGCCGTCCAGGGGAACGCCTACGGCGACGAGACCCTGACCCACTCGATGTCGGGTGAGATCGAGACGTCCGGGATGTTTGTCATCGACTCGTCAACCGGCCAGATCAGCGTCAAGCAAGGCGCCAGCCTGGACTACGAGACCAAGAGCTCCTACACCGGCAAGGTGCACTGGACGGTGCAGGAGCAGGCCGTCGTTGCCAACCTCACCATCAATGTGACCGACATCGAGCCCGGCCAGCCCGGCACGCCAACGGTCACGCGTACGACGTTCAGCGAGCCGTCCAATCCGGCCTTGGACCTGTCCTGGACGGCGGCGGCGGCTAACGGACTGACCATTTCCGCCTACGAAGTTCAGTACCGCAAGCAAGTCGCCGAGGGCGAGACGCCCAATGCCTGGACGGCGTACACCTACACCGACTCCGAAGAACAGGTCACCAGCAAGCTGTCGGCATCCGCCCGAAGTCTGAATCTGCCGGACCTGGACGCGGGCGCCACCTACGAGATACAGGTGCGCGCCGTAACCGACGAAGAGGCCGGCGGCCCCTGGTCGGCCACCGGCTCCGGCCAGGCCAACCGCGCGCCGCGCCGCACAAGCGGCGGATACCCCCCCGGGCAGTTTGGTTTCGGCGCCAGGGTTCAACTTGGAGTTGTTGACATCGGCACCCTTTTCGCCGACGCGGACGGTGACGCCCTGACCTTTTCAACCTCGTCACCGTATCCCGGCCTGGTGAAGACCTGGTTTACCGACGCCACTGGAGACATGAGGGTATTTCACGCGATCAACCCGACCCCGGCCTCGGGTATTCAAATCCCATTCCGCGCGCACGACGCGTACGGCGGGGTTGCTGTTGGCTATTGGAAGGTAACTGTCGTCGCCAACCCAGCCCGGAGCGTTGCCGAGAATTCCCCCGCCGGGACGAACGTGGGACGGGTCGTGCAGGGAGTTCCCTACGACGACGGCAACGACGAAACCGACGACGCGCTGACCCACACGCTGACCGGCGAGGCGGCGACCTCCGGGCTCTTCGTGATTGACGCTGCCACCGGCCAGATCAGTGTCAAGGAAGGCGCCAGCCTGGACTACGAGACCAAGAATTCCTACACCGGCAAGGTGCACTGGACGGTGCAGGACCAGGCCGTCTTTGCCAGCCTCACCATCAACGTCACCGACGTCGAGGCCGGCCAGCCCGGCACGCCAACGGTCACGCGCACGACCTTCAGCGAAGCGTCGAATCCGGCCCTTGACGTCACGTGGACCGCCGCGGCCGCGAACGGCCTGACCATCACCGGCTACGAAGTCCAGTACCGCAAGCAAGTCGCCGAGGGCGAAACCCCCAACGTCTGGACGACCTACACCTACACCGACCACGAAGAGAACGTCACCAGCAAGCTGCCGGCAGCCGCCCGGAGCCTGAATCTGCCGGACCTGGACGCCGGCGCCACCCACGAAGTGCAGGTGCGCGCCGTGACCAGCGAGGAGGCCGAGGGCCCCTGGTCGGCCACCGGCTCCGGCCAGGCCAACCGCGCGCCGACTGCCACCAGCGCGCCCTTCAACGGCGGCACGTTCGAGGTCGGCCGCCAGGTCGACTACCGCGAATCCGGGGCCGGCGCGCTGGGGGTCATGTTCGCCGACGCCGATGGCGATGCGCTGACCTACGCCGCCGCCGCTCAGCATCCCGCCCTGCTCGGCGTCAGCCTGTCCGGTGACGCCGGCGAGGCCCACTTGCGGGCCACCCTGCGCAACCAGGGCTCGTCGAAGCTGACGTACACCGCCAGCGACGCCTACGGCGGGTCCGTGACCCGGACCGCCACCATTGCTATCTCCGCCAGGACGAGCCGCAGCGTTGCCGAAAACTCCGCCGCCGGCACCGCCGTCGGGGCCCCGGTGACGGGCACGCCCTACAACGGCGTCGCCCTGAGCTACACGCTGCAGGGCAAGGCGAAGGACTCCGGCAAGTTCGTCATCGACTCGGCCAGCGGCCAGATCAGCGTCGCGGATGGCGCGACGCTCGACTACGAGACGGATAACGCCCACCGGGAGACAGAGACGTCAAACGGCGAGGTCATTGCCAAGTTCTACCGCGGCGAGGTGCACTACACCGTCGATGGCCACGCCGCCGTCATCACCGTCAACATCAACGTCACGAATCTCACGACCGGCCAGCCGGACGCCCCCACGCTCGCCCGCACCACCTTCAGCGAGCCGTCCAACCCGGCCCTCGACGTCAGCTGGATCGCCCCCGCGGCGGTCACCGGCGTCACCATCAGCGGCTACCAGGTCCAGTACCGCAAGCAAGTCGCCGAGGGTGAAACGCCCAACGCCTGGACGACCTACACCTACACCGACCACGAAGAGAACGTCACCAGCAAGCTGCCGGCAACCGCCCGGAGCCTGAATCTGCCGGACCTGGACGCCGGCGCCACCTACGAGGCGCAGGTGCGCGCGCTCAGCAACGAGGGCACCGGCCCCTGGTCGGCCACCGGCTCCGGCCGGGCCAACCGGCCGCCGCGGAGCACGGAACCGGCCAACCTCCAACCCAGCTATACCCTTCTGTGGGGCGGAGACGACTCCGTAATTACACTCAGTGACAAATTTGCGGACGCCGACAGCGACACGCTGACCTATTCGGCCTCGGCGCAGTATCCCGGCGTGCTCAGGGTCTCTATCGAGGGTGAAAACTCCGACAAGCTGCGGATCCACGTCCTCAACCCGTCCACGTCAACGGTCACCTACGGGGTGTCCGACCCGTACGGCGGCTACGCCTCGAAGACCATTGACGTCAGCGGCTCCGCCGAGACCATCAACGGCGCGGATCTGAGCCGAAGCGTGGCCGAGAACTCCCCCGCCGGCACGGCGGTGGGAGACCCTGTAACCGGGACGCCCTACGACGACGGCGACGATCAGACCGACGATGCGCTGACCTATGCGCTGACGGGCGAGGCGGCGACCTCCAGGGCCTTCGTCATCGACTCGGCCACCGGCCAGATCAGCGTCAAACAGGGCGCCACCATCGACTACGAGGCCAAGAGCTCCTATACAGGCAAGGTGAAATGGACCGTGCAGGGTCAGGCGGCCGTCGCCGACCTGACCATCAACGTCACTGACCTCGAGGCCGGCCAGCCCGACGCGCCGACGGTGACGCGGACCGAGTTCAGCGAACCGACCAACCCGGCGCTGGACGTGACCTGGACGGCGCCCGCCGCCAGCGGCGCCACCATCACCGGCTACGAGGTCCAGTACCGCAAGCAGGTCGCCGACGGTGAGACACCCAACGCCTGGACCACGTACACCTACACCGACCCCAACGACGAAACCGAGACGATCAGCATGCTGCCAGCGGCAACCACCAGCCTCACCCTGCGTGACCTGGACGCTGGCGCCACCTACGAGGCGCAGGTGCGAGCGCTCACCTCGCTTGAGGGCGAAGGCCCCTGGTCGGACTCCGGGTCCGGCCAGGCCAACCGCCCGCCGACTGCCACCAGCGCGCTCTTCAATGGCGGTACATTCGGGGTCGGCAGCCAGGTCGACTACCGCGAGACCGGGGCCGGCGCGCTTGGGGTCATGTTCGCCGACGCCGATGGCGACACCTTGACCTACGCGGCTGCCGCCGAGCATCCCGCCTTGCTCGGCGTCACCCTTTCCGGTGACGCCGGCGCAGCCCATTTGCAGGCCACCCTGCTCAACCAGGGCTCGTCAGCGCTGACCTTCACGGCCAGCGACCCCTACGGCGGGTCCGTGACGCGCAATGCCACCATCGCGATCTCCGCGACGGAGAGCCGCAGCATTGCCGAGAACGCCCCCGCCGGCACCCCCGTCGGCGCGCCCGTGACCGGCACGCCCTACGGGGACGAATCGCTCAGCTATTCGCTGACCGGCGAGGCGGCCACCTCCGGGGCCTTCGCGATCGACGCCGCCAGCGGCCAGATCAGCGTCGCGTCGGGCGCCAACCTGGATTACGAGATCAAGGCGTCGTACACCGGCACGGTCGAATACACCGTGCAGGGGCATGCGGCGGCCATCGACGTCACCATCAATGTGGCGGATCTGACGCCGCCCGCGCGGCCGGACGCGCCAACGCTCACCCGCAAGACGTTCAGCAAGCCCTCCAACCCGGCCCTGGACGTCACCTGGACCGCGCCCGCGGCGGTTACCGGCGTCACCCTCGGCGGCTACGAAGCCCGGTACCGGAAGCAAGTCGCCGACGGTGAGACCCCCGAGGCTTGGACGACGTACACCTACACCGACCCCGTCACCAACACCGCCACCAGTCAGTTGTCGGCGGCGTCCACCAGCCTCACCCTGTCGGACCTGGACGCCGGCGCCACGTACGAGGTGCAGATTCGCGCCGTCAGCAGCGGCGGTGAGCGCGGCCCCTGGTCCGCCACCGGCGCCGGCCAGGCCAACCGGCCGCCTACGACGACCGGCCTGGCTCTCCAGGATCGCGAACTCACGCGTGGCGAACCAATCGATGAATCACTCGAGACTCACTACTTCCAAGATCCCGATGGTGACGATTTGAGCTTCTCCGCGTCCGCGCAACATCCCGGGATTCTCAGAGCCGGAATCACGGGCGAGTTCGAAACGTCGCTCACCGTTGAAGGCATCAATCCCAGCTCGTCCACCGTTACCTACGGCGCGCACGACGGCTACGGCGGATACGTTTCGCGCAGCTTCGTCATCACTGTTACCGAGAGCGTGACTCGGAGCGTGCGCGAGGACGTGCCCGCCGGCACGCTGGTGGGCGCCCCGGTGACCGGGACGCCCTATCAGGGTGAAGCCGTGAGCTACACGTTGACGGGCGAAGCGGCGGATTCGGGCGCCTTCGCGATCGACGCCGACAGCGGCCAGATCAGCGTGGCGGAAGACGCCAGCCTGGACTACCAGGCCAAGAGTTCCTACACCGGCACGGTGGAGTACACGGTGCAAGACCAGCCGGCGACGATTGCGCTGACCATCGAGGTGACGCGCAAACCCACAGTCTCAAACGACCCGCTCCAGCGGCCCACGAAGGTGCCGCCGCGGGCGCCGGACCGGCCGGCGGTCTCGCGGTCGGACTCCCACCCCACCACCGCGCTGGACGTCACCTGGACCGCACCGGATACCCGCGGCGGTCCGGCCATCACCGACTACGACCTGGAGTATCGGAAGACGAACGGCGGCCACTGGGTGGATCACCCCTTCACCGGCGCGGCTACCGAATCCACGCTCACCGGCCTGACGCCGGACACGACGTACGAGGTCCGCGTCCGGGCACGCAACACCGACGGTCGCAGCGGGTGGTCGTCGCCAGGCGAAGGCGCCACGGCGCGACACAACCTTCCGCCGCAGTTCGCCTCGTCGGCCACGGAGCGCTCCGTGCCCGAAAACGCGCCGGCCGGCACCCGGCTGGGCGACCCGGTCACGGCCAGCGATTCCGACGGTCACTCGCTGACCTACTCGCTGCAAGAAGCCTCGACCCTCTTCGATCTGGATTCGGCCACCGGTCAGCTCAGCGTGGCCGCGGGCGCGTCCCTGGACTACGAAGCCGCGGAGTCCTACACCCTGGTCATCCAGGTCAGCGACGGCCTCGACAGCGGGTGGACCGGCGACAACCAGTCCGTTGACGCCAAAATCACGGTGACCGTGACCGTGACCGACGTGGCCGAGGCGCCGGCGCAGCCGGACGGGCCGGCCGTGACGACGCCGGCCGGTGGGTCGACAACCTCGCTGAACGTGACATGGACGGCGCCGGACATGACCGGCAAGCCCGCCATCACGGACTACGACGTGCAGTACCGACCGGTCGGCACCGCGGCCTGGACGGACCAC
The DNA here is from genome assembly GCA_026707585.1 of Chloroflexota bacterium. Classification (GTDB taxonomy): domain Bacteria; phylum Chloroflexota; class UBA11872; order UBA11872; family UBA11872; genus UBA11872. The sequence goes on from JAPOWQ010000036.1 coordinate 23,727, forward strand.
GAGTTCGCCGGCGCAGGGACCGAGACAACCCTCACGGGTCTCGACTTCGGGAACATGTACGAAGTGCAGGTGCTCGCCCGCAACGACGAAGGCGATAGCCCCTGGTCGCGGTCCGGCACTGGCGTCACCGGACCCACCCGGCTGAACGCGACGCGGCAGGTGTCCGAGGACGCGCCGTCCGGCGCTCCGGTGGGCGCTCCGGTAACCGCGACCAACCCGCGGGGGCACACACTCGCCTACGCCATTGTGAATGATGCGGGGAGCGGATCGAGTGGTGGGCGCAACCAGTTCACCATCAACAGCCGCACCGGACAGATCAGCCTTGCCGAGGGCGCGAACCTGGACCGCCAGGCAGCCGATCGGCACACCCTGACGGTGCGTGCCAGCCACACGGCGTCCGGGTCAGCCGACGATCACATCGTCAACGCCGTCATCAGCGTGGTCATCAACGTCACCCCGGGTCCAGTCCAGCCCGGCGACCGCAACCACCCGCCGGGATTCGGGAACCAGCCCGGCAATCCGGACACGGTTCGCCGCTATGTGGCCGAGAACTCGGCCGCCGGGACCATCGTGGGCGACCCGGTAACGGCGACCGATGCCGACGGTGACGCGTTGACCTACGCGCTGTCCGGCTCGAACGCCTTCGTTATCGCCGCCGCCACCGGTCAGATTCGCGTGGCGCCCGGCGCCGTGCTGGACTACGAGACTACCAACGCCTACTCGGTCACGGTCAGCGTCACCGACGGCAAAGACGCCCAGGGCAACCGGGACGCCACCGTGGATGCCACGCTGGACGTGACCATCCGGGTGCTGGACCAGCTGCCGCCCAATCGACCCGACGCGCCAACCGTGGCGCCGTCGACCGCCGATTCAACGTCGCTGCACGTGACCTGGACGGCTCCGGCCAACCCCGATCGGCCGGCCATCACGGACTACGACCTGCGCTACCGAAAGGTGGGCGCGGCCTCCTGGACCGCGCACGCCTTCGTCGGCGCCGGCGCCATGACCTGGATCTCAGGTCTGGACCCCGACACGGCCTACGAAGTGCAGGTTGCCGCGGCCAACGTGGAGGGCATCGGTCCCTGGTCGGTCGCCGGTACGGGCCGCACGCCCTCACCGAGCGACGCGAACGATTCCAACCAGCCGAAGGACCCGAGTAGCCCCAATGGTCCAAGTGGCTCCAACGGCCCCAACAATGCCAGCGGCCCTGGCGACTCGGTCAACCCCCGAGGCGACTCGGGCAATCCGGCGTCGACAAATCCGCCTGGCGGTTCCTCCGACGGCCCCTCCGTGACCAATCTGCAGGTTCGCGCCGCGGAACGTCGAGCCTTGGCCCCCGCCACACCCTCGGAACCGATCGAGGCCGGTTACGGCGGATTCTCACGGGAGCAAGGCGGGTCCATGTTGGCGAGTTCCGCGGTCAACGATCCAATCACGACACTCCTGTCCGGCTTTGGAGCGTGGACGCCCGAAAAGGCCTTGATATTCAGTTTCGTGTGGCCGGCGCTGCTCGCCGCTTTCGCTCTGCTGTCACAAGTGCTGCAGTGGAAATTCCAAGTGTCCTTGTGGACGGCAATGCTCGCCGGTCTGACGGCAATCCTCCTCTTCTTCTGGCGACGCCGGAAGAAAGATGAGGACGGAGAGCAAGCCGGCGAGGCGCCGACGCTTAGCCCGGCGACCTAGGGCTCAGAAGGGGGCGCCGGCGCATAGGTAAGCGCGAGAGCCGGGAATCGCGATACGTTCGCCAGAGGGCCGCGGGAGAAATCCCGCGGCCCTCTGGCTTAGGAATCAACCATTGAGTTCCGCGCGCCCCCGCGCCCGAACGTCCTGGACTGCTGCAAGAGCCCGTGGACTCTGCCGAGCGTTACCGAGCCGGCAATAGGAACCGGCGTCTGACCTCTCGTTGAACTCGACCGTCCGCGCTACTGGGCCGAGGCCGTCGGCGTGGGACCCCCGAGCCTGCCGCGCTGCGGGCCGCTACGGTTTCGCTAGCCGGTACCCGATCCCCGACTCCGTGAAGATATAGACGGGGTTTCTGGCGTCGTCTCCAAGCTTGCCGCGCAGGCCCTTCACGAATGACCGAAGCAACTGCTGGTCGGCCGAGTGGCCCTGTCCCCAAACCTTCACCAACAACTCGTCATGGGTCAAAACCCGCCCCGCATTGCTGGAGAGCTCGATGAGCAGTTTGAACTGGGTCGGCGTCAGCCTGACCGGCCGGCCCGCCAGGGTGACGCTGCGTTCGAGGTAGTTGATCTTAAGGTCGCCCAGCCGGAAGGGCTCGACGGCCTGGGCCTGCCGGTATATGGACCGCTTATGCAGCGCCGCCCGGATCCGTGCCACCAACTCCGTTGGCGAGAACGGCTTGACAACATAGTCGGCGGCGCCCATCTCGAAGGCCTTGGCAAAGTCCTGTTCACGGCCGCGACCGGTCAGGAATATGACCGGAACTTCGAAGACGTTCGGAATGCGCTTGATCAGTTCGAAGCCGCTGGTCCCCGGCAGCACCAGGTTCAGCAGTACGAGATGCGGCTGCTCGGCCTCGATCAGGCTGTCAAGCTCGTCCGGTTCGCCGGTAACGACGACCGAGTAGCCAGCTTCCGAGAGAACACTCCGAACGTAGCGCAAGACTTGCGCGTCGTCGTCGATGGCGAGAATGCGCTCGGCGTAGGCCGGCGCGGCCTGCGTGGGAGTTTCGACGGGGGCGCTGGGCAGGTCCGCCAATTCATCGGCCGCATCGATCGCGGGCAGCGTGAACGTGAAGCGAGTGCCTTTGCCCTCGCCGTCGCTCTCGGCCCAAATGCGGCCGCCGTGCGCCTCGACGATTCCGCGGGAGATTGCAAGGCCCAGGCCGTAGCCCTCGACCTCCGGACTGCTGTCGCTGTCGATCCGCGAGAATTTGCTGAAGAGACGGGGCATCTGCGCGGCCGAGATCCCTCGGCCCTCGTCGATCACGCTCACGGCGACGTACACATCCTCCAGCGAGGCGTTCACGCGAATCGTGGACCATTCGCGCGAATACTTGGAGGCATTGGAGAAGAGGTTGTAGAGGACTTGGCCGACTCGCTGGCTGTCGGCGGGGATCCGGGGGATATCCGGCGCGACTGACACCTCGACGATGTTCCGGTAACCGCCGCTCAGGAAGGCGTTTCGCGCATGGTCAATTACGTCCCCCAATTCCGTCGGTTCGGGAGCAACGGACAAAGTGCCGGCCTCGATCCGGGCCAAATCGAGCAAATTGTTGATCAGGTCCCGCATGCGGTCGGCCTGTTCTTCGATGATTCGGAAGAACTGCCGCGTCTCGGCGGGATCGAGGGGATATGAGGCGCTCCGAGCAGTCGCCGCGGACCCTTTGATGGACGTCAAGGGCGTGCGCAACTCGTGGCTCACCATGCCCAGGAACTCGGCGCGCAGGCGTTCAATCTCTTCCAGCGGCGTCATGTCCTGGACGGTTGAAACGACCGACACAATGTCCCCGTCCTCCGAGAAAATCGGGGTTGCATTGACGAGCGTCGTCACGGTCTGACCATCCAGACGTTGGATGGTCATCTCTTCGGCGCGCACCGTCTCGCCGGTCCTTAGGGCACGTTCCACCGGCATTTCAGCGGGAGGAATCTCACGCCCGTCGATGCGCCGAAACGTGAACAGCGAGAGCACGTGATCGAAATCCCGGTCATGCCCACGCAAGCCACCGGCGAGACGCCGCGCTTCATCATTGAACTGCAACAACTCGCGTGTCTTTGCATCGACCACCAGGACCCCTACGGGCGAGGTATCGACGAGGACGGCTTGGTCGGCCTTGGCCCGCTGTTCCTCGCCATAGCGCCGCGCGTTGCTGATGGCGGCCCCGACCTGGGCGGCGAACATCTCCAGGGTCTCTTCGTCTTCGAGGGTGAAGTCAAGGCCGCGTTGCTTCTCGCCGATGTAGATGTTGCCGACCTGGTTGCCGCGGTCACGAATCTGTGCGCTAAGAAACGCGCCAATTGGCAGACAGAACTCCGGAAATCCAGCCAGGTTGGCGTGGGCGACAAAGTCCCGCGTGCGCAGTGGTTTCCGCAGCCCGCTGAGGTACTGGAAGATAGCCATGCCCTCCGGGATCGCCATGACTTCCTGTATCTCGGCGGAAGTCAGACCGGAAAAAACCAGGTCCTGGAGTTGCCCAGACTCGTCCTGAGTGGTTATCGCGGCATAACGCGCGTCCGTCAGCGAGCGTGCGCTGTCCACTACTTCCTGCAGCACCGTGTCGATGTCAAGGTCTTGACTGATGCGGAGGATTGCATCGGTGAGCCGGGAGAGCAGCGACCTTAGTCGCTCATTCTCTGACCGGAGGTCGTCGCTCTGCGCCAAATCTAGTCCTCGAATCCACCTGCGCTCAGTTATCACTAGTCTGCCATGCCGCCCGCGCGTGCATGCAGCGCTGTGGTAGGGCGGAGCCCAGCTGGGATCGAAGGCTCGGCCGTCGCTGCTGTCGGCACTCGCAGCGGCGCCGAGACTGAACGGGCACGGCCCCGATGGACCAGCCGATCGTCGTGACCCGCGGGGGGCGCACCTCAGGTTGCTCCGTCATGCCAGCGAACGCCGGAATGCACCCCGCCCCAGGCTCATTGACATTGGTTTTGGCTGGTCCCTAAGCTCGCCGCGCCGCCGCTGTCTTGGGAGTCGCTTGCGTGGATGACCGGCACAAGATCCTCATTACCGACTACGTCTGGCCTTCCACCGATCCCGAGCGCGAGATCCTGGCCGAACTCGACGCCGAGGTCGTTGAAGCCGAATCCGGCGATGAAGACCATCTCACCGAACTGGCCGTCGACGTCACCGGCATCCTCACCTGCTTCGCCAAGGTCACCGAGCGCGTCGTTCGCGCGTCCCCGCGATTGCGTGTCGTCGGACGCTACGGCGTCGGCACCGACAACATCGACGTCGACACCTGCACCTCGCTCGACATTCCGGTGACTTTCGTGCCCGACTACGGCTACGAGGAAGTCGCCGACCACGCCATGGCGCTGCTCATGGCCCAGGCCCGCGGCATTTCAGTGCTGGACCGCAGCGTGCGCACGGGCGAATGGACCAACCAGCCCGCCCGGCCCATGCACCGGATGCGCGGCCGCGTGCTTGGAATCCTGGGCTACGGCCGCATCGGCTTCGCCCTGGCCGAGCGCGCCATTCCGCACGGGCTCAAGATCCTCGTCCACGATCCCTACATCACCGCCGACCGTGTGGCCGACATCGATGCCGAACTGGTCGACAAGGACCGCCTGGTAGCCGAGGCCGACTTCATCTCCGTCCACGCCCCCCTCACCCCCGAGACGCATCACACCATCGGCGAACCCGAGTTGCGAGCCATGAAGTCAACCACCTACATCATCAACACCGCGCGCGGTCCCCTGGTGGACGAATACGCCCTGGCCCGCGCCATTGCCGAAGGCTGGATCGCCGGCGCCGGCATCGACGTCCTCGAACAGGAGCCCCCGCCACCCAACCACCCGTTGATCGGTTTGGACCGCGCCATCGTCACCCCGCACGCCGCCTTCCTCTCCGAGGAATCGCTGCTGGAACTCGAGCGCCGCGCCGCCCTGTCCGTGGTCCGCGTCCTGCAAGGCCGGATGCCCGAATACGTCTGGAATCGCGAGGTCTTGGAACGAGTCAGCTTGGCGGAGGACTAGAGGCGCGGTGCTGGGTCGGCCCTACATGAAGTTCTCGTAGAACCACGCTGATCCGACGCCAAGTGCCGATCCGACCACGATTCCCACGATGTCGACGACGATGTCGCCACTGAACGGCGCCAGCGACACCGTTCCCTCCTCGGAGCCCTGCCAGACCCACCAGCGTGCCAACAGCCACCAGAGGGCCACGTTGCCCACGAAGATGGCCACCCGCAGTCGCAGGCGCTGGCTCACGCCGGTTGCGGCCGATCGCCTCAGCATTGTCCGACCCGGCCCCGCGGGGCCGGGGTCTTGGGCGGTGCTTGTGCCAGCGTCGGAAACCTCTCCTTCGATGATCGAGCGCGCCCGCGCGCCCGCCGGAGCATTGCTCACCATTGCCAGCGCTGTTGGATATGTCCGGTAGAAGTAGTAGCGGTACACAAAAGTCAGCGGCAGGCCGACGTACAGGCCAAGTCCAATCACGGCGCCGGCTTGGGCTAGCTGCTGCACCGCCAGCACAACCAGCAGGACTACCCATAGCAATCCTTGATGCAACAGGTACTGCTGATCGGCAGCCTGGACTCTGAACTCTCCCAAAACATTCTCCCGTCGCCAGCGCCAGCGCTCGATAACGCCCAGCCCAATGCCCAGCAGGCACAGCAACAGCGCGGTCGGTGCGGCCCCCAGCACGGCCAATGCGACGGCCGGCGCCAGCGCGGTCAGCAAGCCGGCAATCGCGATGGCCGGCCATGCGGCAATGGCCGCCCGCACACGCGCGCGGTATTGCACGAACGCCCGTCCGGCCTCGTGCGGCGCATAGCCGGCGTCGATAAGCGCCCGCGCCGCGACTTGCGTGTGCTGCGGATCTTCAGGCCGGCCCTGCTGCAATCGGGTCAACACGTCGCGCGCCTTTCGGCGATTCCCCGCTTGGCGCGCCGATTCTCAGTTATTCGACTCTGAACTGCTAGGCCGCCCGAATCCGCTGATCCACCGCGTTTCGGATCAAGGTCGGCAGCAACTGGCTGTCGTGCACGATCTCGCCGAAGCACGCCCCCAGCGGCCGCCCGTCGATTCGGGGCATATACGCTCGCTCGAACTCGGTGCGCAACACCCCCACCCCGAATGCCAGCACCTTCGTCGCCTGCCCGCCCGCTCCGTTGCGGTTGCGGCGGTCCAGATCCGTCAGCACCCGACGCAACTGCGCCGGATCGCTGCTGATCCCGTCCGTAATCACGATCACGCTCTTCAAACCGGCCTGCGGCTGGATGTGCGTCAACGCTCGCCGCATCGCCCCGGCGTCGTCGGTCTCGCGGTGGTCCAACGTGTAGATGGTTCGGACAATCTGGCTGTGGTCGCGCGGGCGATACGCCGCCTCCGAGGGAATCCCGGCGGCCGTCCATACGCTCTGCTCGAAGCGCCAGTGCACCACCGCCTCCGTGCTGAAGCTCAGCACCGCGTACGGAATCCGCAGTCGTTCGTGAATCTCGATGAAGATCACCGCCGCTTCCACTAACCGGTCAAACTTCTTGGTCGGAAACCCGCGCTGCACCATGCTCCCGCTGATGTCCAGCAGGATCGCGCTGGCAAAGTCCCGCTGCCGGTCCTCCCGCGCCACCCGCACCCCGCGCAGGAACGCCGACGCCGGATCCGTGATCAGTCGCTCCGGATGCTCCAGGTCGATCTCTCCCGTATCGCCCCGCCGCTGCTTCCGCGGTCGCCGCCACGGGTCCACTGCCCCATGCCGCCGCCGGTCCATGATCTCCGCCAGCCCTCGGCGCCGTCCGCTGCCGTGGATGGACTCCCGGATCAGCGGCTCTAGCTTTCGAACCGCCGCCAGGTAGTCGAACGCCTCGTAGTCGATCTGCGGTCCGCGACCCTTCCGCAGGTACGAGATGAGCCCCGGATGCCATGACTCCCCCGTTGAGCTGAGCACCCGGTCCCGTACCTGCCGCCGGCTCCACCGCCGCCGCTCGCCCTGCCTGACCGAACTTGGCTCGCGATCCTCGGGCGCTTGCGGGGCGCCATCCCGGCGCCGGCTCTGCAGCGGCCGAGCCATGCCTTCCGGCACCTCCTGTTCCCGCTCGGCCGGTTCGTCGCTGGCGGACCCGTTGGTCTGCGCGCCCGCCTGAGCCGCGGCTGACGCGTCCTGCGGCTCCGGCTCGTCCTCCGTCGGCGTCGCGCCCGGATCGCTCGTGTCCGGAGCCTTCGTCGTGCTTCGAGCCCTCTCGGCCGCCTGCCGCCGCGCTTCCTGTTCTGCCGCCACCAGTGATCGGTACGCGGGCAGCACCTCGTCCGTCACCTCGTCCAGCAACCCCGACACCTGCGCGCGGCAGCTCGCACGCTCGACCGCAACCAGCGTCGCCTCGAACGCCGCCGCGGCCGGCCGGTCCAGAACCGGCGCCGCCCGGCTGCCGGGCCACTGCCGTTCCGTCCACGCGTGAATGTGCGCATCCAGGAACTGGTGGTGCAGCGGCACGTCCCCGGTATCGCGAATCCCTTGCATGTCGTGCATCGGCTCCATCTCGACCCCGCGGCCATAGAGCCGCCGGAACAACCGCGACACGCCCGGGTACCGGGCCATGTGCAGCCGGTTCACCCGCATGTCGTTCACCACGTTCACCAGCAACGTCAGCGCCGCGGCCGATAGCGCCACGTCGGCGTGACCCTCGATCCACCGCGCCGTCGCCATCGCCCCCGCCTTGCCCGTAAAGCGCACCTCGGCCGCTTCGTGCGCCAGCCCCGCCACCATCAGCTCGGGCGGCCACTCCGACAGCAGCGCTCGCGGGTAATCCACGACTTCTTGCGCCGGGCGGTAGGCCCACCACGGCCCGGCCTCCAGGCGCACCGGCAGGTCGCTCAGGATCATCCGGCCGGCCAGCTCGAACTGTTCGGTCGTCAGCCGCGTTTCGTCAGACCAGGCCATAACCGGCCAACGTCGCTTCCAGCACCGGGCGAATGTCGTCGCCCGACCCGTCCAGCACACCCCGCCGCAGCCAGCGCACGAACGTGGCCGTGTCGTCGCCCGCCCGCGCGCTGGTCACCAGTTCGGCCGTCGTCAGGCTCACCCGCTCGGCCGCCGCCCCGGCCAGGTCCGCCGGCACGTCGTTCAGCGGGTGCCGTGCGTCGCGGTCCCAGGCGCCCGAGAGAATCGCGCGGCCCGTGGCCGCCAGCTCAGCCGCCGAGTGCAATAGAGCCGGGTCGATCGCCTCGTCGGCAACGAACGCCAGGATCGCGGCCTCTTCATCCAGCGGCGGATAGTCCATGCGGATTACCGCCCCAAAGCGGTTCTCCACCGCCTCGTTCAGCGGCTTCACGCCCGGCCCCTCGGCAAACCCCGTGGCAACCAGCCGGAAGTCCGGGTGCGCGTGCACCACCCGTCCATCCGGCAGCAGCAGCCGCCCGCCCTTGTCGAACAGCCCGTTGATGATCGAGTGCACGTCCGGATAGGCCAGGTTGTACTCGTTCACGATCACGAACAGCCCCTCGCTGGCCGCCTCCAGGAATCCCTGGATCGACCACGAGGTGGCCCCGCCCGTCAGCCGCCGCGCCGCCGTCAGGTCCGTCTTGCTCGTCTCGCCCGTCAGGCTGAACTCCACCGCCGGCAATTTCCACAAGTGCGCCAGCGTGCGAGCCAGCGCCGATTTCCCGCAGCCCGTCGGCCCGCGCAGGAACACCGGCCGCCCCGCCACCAGCGCGCCCTGCGTCAACCGCAAGGCCTGCCAGCTCGAAGCCGTCAGACACGGCAACACGCTGCGGGCCGGTGGTACGTGCCCGAGCGACGACGCCAGGTTCAATCCGTACTCCGCTCGCAGAGCCCGCCGCAGTTCGTCGACGGCCACGCCGTCGGTTCCGTTGTCGCTCTCGATTGCGGGCGGACCGTCGGATCGACCTCGAACTCGCACCTTGCGCCCGCCCGCCAGGTCCAGCGTCACTCCGGAACCACCGTCCACCGAAGTTGACTCGGCCACCGGAGTCGGCGGCGGCAGTGCTACCGCCGCGCCTGCATCCGGTCGCTCAATATCCAGCAGGGCCCGCCGCAGCTCGTCTGGATACGCCGTGGACGCCACCGCGCGTCCCAGCGCCTGCCGCGTCGTCTCCGCCACCGGCTGCATCAGGTCGTCGGGTGCGATCGAGAGCACGGCCTGCGCCCCGATCTCCGCCAGCGGCAGCCCCGTCGCATGCCCGAGCGCCAGCCAGTGAACCAGCGAGCGGGTCGAAATCCGGTCCCGCATGGCCCCGCCCAACTCGTCGTGCCCGCGCAGCTGGCCGGCCACGCCGACCAGTCGTTCGACGATCGATGGATTCGCCCGCAAATCCAGCGCCTCCGCCAGTTCAAGCCGCCCGAACTCGAAGGCCACCGCCTCGGCTTCCTCGTCCGCCGGCAGGAATCCCATCGGAATCGCGCCCAGCCCCCAGCCGAACCGCCGCTGCAGCGCCCGCCCGATCTCGGCGGCGCCCACGTAGTTCGGATTTGCCGTGGCGAACACCCCGAACTGCTCGTGCACCTCGATCTCGATATTCCCCAGGTCCGTTCCCGAGATCACCAATCGACCCGTGTCCATGGCCTGCGTCAGCGCGCTCACCAGGTCCGGCGGCAGCATGTTTATCTCGTTGATCAGCAGCTTGTGCCCGTGCAACATCGCCTGCACCGCCGGCCCCAGCGCCGCCACCGTCGACTGCCCCGTGTCGCCGCGCACGACCTCCGTCCGCTGAAAGAAGTCCGCCAGCGTCGTATCGCCGCTGAACGTCAGCTCCACGCACGGCTCGTTCGCCAGGTGGCAGTAGGTCTTCACCATCGTCGTCTTGCCGCAGCCGGTCGGACCGGTCAGCAGCACGAACGTCCGTAGGTGCGGATTGGCCTCGATCTGCGCCATCCGCTGCAGGATCTCCGCCATCGACGCGGTGATCCGGATAAAGACCTCGTCCCGCGTCGGCACCAGCCGCGTCGCATCCGGCGCCTCGTCCCCGAACCCGCCCAGCTCCGCGCGAACCTCCGCGGGCACCGCCCGAAACCGCCCGGTTCCCAGGTCCCGCCGCGCAAACCGCTCACCCAGGATCTCGAGCTCCGACTCTGCGAGACCAATGTGCTCCCCAAACACCGCCCGCCCATCGCCCGCCGCCGCGCCACCACAGCCCTCGGCCGCGTCTTCCGCGCCAAACAGGGATCTCAGAAAACTCTGCATTACCGGGCTCGTCCGTCACGCGCCGCCCGCATTCTAGGCGCGCACCTGCCCAACCCCGACCGCGGCTGAAGGCCTTCGTGGTGTCGCATGTAGCAACGCCGGGCGATAGGTCGAGTGTGTGATACGTTGAATCCGATGCCCGACCCCGCCGGAGCGTCGCCGCATGAGCGCCGAAGCGTGGACGATTCTGGGCACGGGCGGGGCCCTGTTTGTTGGTTTAGCTGGTTTGGCTGTCGCCATCTGGCGCAGCCTGGACGCCCGTCTCGAACTCATGGCGCAGCAGCATGCCGCCGAGCTACAGGTGTTGCGCGGCGACCTTCGCGACCTGCGTGCTGACCACGGCGCCCGTCTCGACAGACTGGAAGCTCGCCTCGACAGGATGGATGCTCGCCAGTTCGAATTGGCTCAGGCTCTGGCCCGCATCGAGGGCCGCCAGGAGCAGCAATTGGCCGCCGTGGCGTCAACACCCTCCTCGCTGCAGGAACTCTCGCGCCCGAGCGCTGTGGCGACAGGCGAGACCAGGCCCGAGTAGCCCTTGACCCGTCCTCCGCCGGACCTTTTAGTCTCTCAGGTTCCAGCCACGTTCGGGTCATCGTGACACGTTTGACCTGTACTTGATTCAAGCGACTGGAACCCCGCCCCGTGACCCTCGAAACTGCCGATCTGCTGGCCATCGCCGGCATCGTGCTACCACTGCTGCTAGCCGTCATGGGCGGGACGCTGGCCTGGCTTAAGTCCGACATCCGAGAACTTAGGGCTGAGACTCGCGCTGACATGCAAGCTCTGCGGTCGGAAGTTAGATCTGAGATTCGCGCAATCGATGCCAAGGTCGATGCATTGACGCAGGCCATTCTCGCGAGCGCGCTAGCCCGTGGACCGCTAGTCGCCACGCCTGAAGCCGGGGCTTCGCCAACCGCATCTGAGTCCCAGTCCACGCCAACCAGCTGACGCATCCGCCCGGTACGGCTTACTGCCGTGAGCGTGTACCATGAATCCGATGCCCGACCCCGCCGGAGCGTCGCCGCATGAGCGCCGAAGCGTGGACGATCTTGGGCACGGGCGGGGCCCTGTTTGTTGGATTGGCTGGCTTGGTCATAGCGATATGGCGAAGCCTTGAATCTCGTCTTGATCTCATGGCTCAGCAGCACGCTGCTGCTCTGAGCGATCTGCGCGCCGATCATGGCGCGCGTCTGGACAGGATCGAAGCCCGGCAATTCGAAATGGCGCAGTCTCTCGCTCGCCTCGGCGAACCAGTACGAGATTCAACCACCGATAAGCCCGCTCCATGACGCTCGAGACCGCCGATCTCCTGGCCATCGCCGGCATCGTCCTTGGCTCCATGCTCGCCGTCGTTGGTGGCGCATTGGCCTGGCTTCGGGCCGATATCGCCAAGCTCGACGATCGCCAACGCGCTACCGGTGCCACGGTGGATGCCTTGATCCAGGTTTTCCTCGCCGGAGCCCTGGCTCAGGACTCGAAAGCCAACTCGCTGGGGCCCAGCCGTACCGGTCCCGCCCAACTCGGGCACTCTTCTGAGCGAATCGAGTGACGATGCGGCTCAGAGACGTCTATGTAACCCGTCGCTCGTGTTCGACACGGCCGAGAGATGCATTGTCCCCATGAGCGCTGATCTGATCCCGATTCTCGGAACCGTGATTGGCGCGGCTGGCGCCCTGGCCGCCCTGATGGTGGCGCTGGCTGCCTGGCTTCGCGCCGACATCCGTGCCCTCGAGACCGACGTCCGCGCCGATATCCGCGCTTTGGATGGCCGTGTGAATGTTCTGGCCGAACGCATGAGCGAACTCGGCGAGCGCGTCGCCCGCCTCGAAGCACGCCCTGACTGACCGCCCCTTCCCTCGGGCGCCGGCCACTCAGAGGTGCGTCGCGCTCACCCAGACTGCGGGCGCGTTGCCCAAGTTCGTGAAGCGGCCATCGGCGGATTCGGTGCTGGCGAAGTGAACGACGCTTCGTAGCTTGCCGCTATTCACCCAACCCGCTCGTACACCTCCGCCGTCCGTGCCGCGCACCGCGCCCAGGTAAACATCGATACTGCCCGCTCCCGCCCGTTCCTGCCCCAGCGCCGCATTCGCTTGCCGTCGCGCAGTGCTTCGCCGAGCCCCCAGGCAATGTCCACTGGATCCGCCCCATTCACGTGCAGCCCGCACTGGTTCGGCCCTTCGTTCATCACCTGTTCTCGAAATCCCACGACACCCCGCGCCCCAACCACCACCGGCTTGCCGCACGCCATCGCCTCAAGGCACACGATCCCAAACGGCTCGTACGTCGACGGCAACACCACCAGGTCGGCGGCTGCGAAGTGCGCGATGCGCTCGGCCTCGGAAACCCACTCCGTTCGCACCGTGACTGAATCCTCAATCCCTAGCCCGGCCACCAGCCCCCGAATCTCGTCGTCCTGATCGCCCGTGCCCAGCGCCACCAGCCGGGCCTCCGGATGCTGTTCCACCACCCGCGGCCAGCCTTCGATCAACGGCCGCGTGCCCTTCACCCCCGTCAGCCGCCCAATAAAGAACACCACCGGCGCATCGTCAGCCAATCCATAGCGAGCCCTCAGCTCCGCCCCGCCCGGCGCATCCGGCGCAAACTTCTCCGTGTCCACCCCGTTCCAGACCCCGTGCACCCGCTCCGCGTCCCAGCCGTGCGCGATCAGGTCCCGCACCATCGCCTGGCTCACCGTAATCGTCGCGGCGGCCGCCCGGCCCGCCGCCGCTTCCCACTGCGACACGATCGGCGAAGGCCCGCCCGGCTGCCGCCCCCACTCCGCGCTATGCACGTGGAACACGATCGGCGCGTCCAGGTGCTGCGCCAGCGTCAGCCCGCTCGGCGCTCCCAGCCAGTCGTGCACCGCGATCACGTCGAACGGACGCCGCCCATGCTCCGCCCGCACCGCGTCGGCCCAGAGAATGTTTGTCGAGTACAACTCTCCGAAAAACGCCCCCCAGCTCGATGCCTCCTGGTTGTAGACGCCCAAATAGGTCGGGCTCAGGTCCAGCTGACGTGCCCAATGCGTATCCGGCTGCGGATCCGGCGCGTCGCCGTCCCGCAGCGCGGCAAACACCTGCACGTCGTGCCCCGCCGCCCGCAGCGCCGGCGCCATCGCGCCCGAATACGTCCCCAGCCCACCCACCACGTGCGGCGGGTACTCCCACACCACCATCGCAATACGCAACGTCAGCCACCCCTCGAATCTGTTAGCGGTGCCGCCGGTGGCGGTCAGGCGCACCCGTCCAGCGCGCGTCGCTGATCGCCGTCCAGTTCCCAACCCACCGACCCCGCCAGCTCCGCCACCCGCTCCGGCCGGTCCGTCTTCGGAATCGCAATCACGCCGTCCTGGCTCACCAGCCAGTTCAACATCACCTGCGCCGGCGTCCGCCCCGCGGCCTGGCTCACCTCGCGTAGCACACCCGACCCCGCGTGTCCGTCAAAGTCCGCCAGCGCCAACGGCGTGTGGGCAATCACGGTGACCTTGGTCTCCTGGCAGTACTCCAGCACGTCATCCGCCACACCGCGGTCGAACAGGTGGTAGCGAATCTGGTTCGATACGATCGGATACCGCCGCGCCGCGTCCTGCGCCGCCTTTAACTGATCCGCCGAGAAGTTGCTGACCCCAATGAACCGGATCAGCCCCTCGTCCACCAGCCGTTCCAGCGCGCCAATCGTCTCGCCAATCGGGATCGACGGATTCGGCCCATGGATCTGGTAAAGGTCCAGGACCTCCACGCCCAGCCGCCGCGCACTCGCTCGCGCATGCACTGGAACGTCCCATGCCCTCAGATTTCTCGGTGAAATCTTCGTGGCAATAAACACCCGCTCCCAGTGCCCCGCAAGCTCCTCTCCCACCAGCAACTCGGCCTCCCCGGGTTCATCGCCGCGGGCGTTGTACGACTCCGCCGTGTCGATCAGCCGCAGACCCGCCGCCAGCCCCTTCACCAGCACACCGCGCCCGCCGAAATACCTCGCCGTGCCCAGCCCAATCTTGGGAACACACGTTTCGGTCGGTCCTAGAAGAACTTCATCCATTCCATTCGCTCGTTAGCTGATCGCGTCGATGAAGTTGATGTACACCCGCTGGTGCTCCCACAGCAACCGGTCTGCCCCCAGCCACATCCACTCCCCCGGTGTGAAGTAGGCCGAAACGTCCGCCTCCGAGCCTTCCTTACCCACCCACTGCAACCAGTGCAGGTTGTCCGATTGCATCAGCAAGTGCGCCAGGTCGATCAGCGCCGGATCCTCCGTCAGCTGCGCGCTGCCGTACGCCGCCGTCATCAGCCGGAACACCGCCTGCTGCGCGTGGTTCCCCAGGAAGAACTCCAACCCACCATGCTGCCCCGCCCACGTGGCCGGAAACGGCGACAGCGGCAAGTCATGCGCATCGCCGCCAAACGCCTCAACCGCCGCGCTGGGCGTCAAGCATTGAACCCCTCGTTTCGCCAGCTCGTCCGGCAGCGCATCCAGGAACTCAAAAACACCCGTATCCACGTTGTGGTGCTCGCCGAACGTCTCGAAGTCCCACGCCAGCGTCACCAGGTCGCCCGGCGTCGACGCAATCCAGTCGGCGTACCGGTCCGCCGTCAGCGGCCACCCGTCCCAGCCCTGGTTCGAGAACCGGTAGCCCACGTCGTCGCTCAGGTCGAAGTGCCGGGCCAGCAGAGGCAATCCCCCGCGTTCCTTGTACAGGTGAGCCGCGCTCCGCCACTCCATGATCCACGGCCGCCCGTCCACGAACCCCGCCTCGAACCCAACCCGGCCCAGCGTCCGCGCAATGTCCGACGACATCAGCATCTCGGTCGTATCCGCAACCCGCGCCCGCTGCCCGCACAGGTCTTTCAGTCCGTCCGCCGACCGCTCCATCCCGCTCGCAAACAGCGGTAGGTCCAGCAGCATGCTCACCGCGTGATACGGCTCCGTCGCCACCGGCTCGCAGTTCTCGTGCCGCAGCAGTCCCGTCAGGTCGTCCAGCAAATCCGGGTCCCATTCCTCGAACTGCGGCAGCGTCGACAGAGGAATCCCAAGCCCCAGCGCCAGCCCCCGATCCAGCAAATCCTGCCACTGCTTGATCGCCGGCCGGTAGCACCAGCGCGCCACCTTCTCGAAGTAAAACTGGTTCAACTCGTCGTCGAACAGCGCCGCCTCGATCGTCGCCGCATCGGCCCCATGCGGAATCGGAACCGCCGGAATCCGCACCCGTCGCGGCTGGTGAATCAGCGTGTAGATAACCAGGTGTTCGGCGATTTGAAGTGCGCGATCGTTGGGGTCGGGCGGCCGGCTGGCGCTCCCCGAATGCTAACCGACCACCACGTCCTGCCCGGCCGCCAGGTGGCGCATCCGGGTCAGGAATATCGGGGTCACGGCTTCCCAGGTAAACAACTCCGCCGCTCGACGCGCGCCAGCCCGAATCGACGCATTGAGCTCCTGGTCATCGTTCAGTTGCAATGCAAATCGGACGATCTCATCCGGATCCGCCGCGTCGTCCAGCACCACGCAGTTCTGCAGCGGCCGCGCGTAGTCCTCGCCCGTGGACCCCACGTACGCAATCCCGCCCGCCGCCATCGCCTCCAGCCCCACCAGCCCGAACGGTTCGTAGCCGCTATTGGCCAGCGTGCCGTCCGCGGCGGTGTAAAAGACCGGCAAGACCTCGTCCGGCACGAAGAATCGCAGGTCCAGCACCGCAGCCTCCGGCGCGGCGCCGAGGGCCGTGGCAATCCCTGGCACCGAGCGGTCGTCGGTCGCCACCTCCGCGCGATCCAGTCCTCGCCACACCATGTGCCGGTAGACCTCGTCGCCATGCGCTTCGTATGCGCCCGGCTTGATCACCAGCCGGGCGTTGACACCCTGCTCGCGCAGCCGGTGGACGGCCTCCACGGCCTCCAGCCAGCCCTTGTCCGGATCCGTCCGTCCGAGCTTGAAGAACCACACGTCGCAGTCCATCGCCCGCCGGAACGCCGCCACCGCATCCGGATCCACCGTCGCCAACCGTTCCTCCGGCACCCCGTTCGGAATCACCACCGGGTTGACGCCGCAGTCCCACATTTGATGCTTGACGTACTTTGAGACCGCCGCAAAGTCCGCCACGTAACCAATCCGGTCCCAGTTCATGCGGTTGAAGGACATGTCGTTGTTCGCGTTCCACACCAGCACGCAGCTCTGCCGAATCCCGTTGAAGTGCAGGGAATCGCTCAGCCGAGAGAGCGCGTCGGCCGTGTGCCACTCCTCCGCCATCACAACCACCGTGCGCCCGGCCTCCACGGCCGGCGACGCAATCTCAAACGTCACGTGCGCCGGCACCGAGTCCTGGAAGTCGTGAACTTTCTCGATCTCAGCCTCGTACACCCCGCCCCGGTGATGCGTACTGAGCCACTGGCACCACCGGTGCAAATGCAGCCGCCCCTCCTCTTGCACCTCGTACCCGGGTCGGTCGGGATCCCCAACAAAGATCAGATGCGTGTTGAACCCCTGCCGCGCCAGCGAACGCGTGAACTGCGCCACCCGCACCCCCAGCCCCCCGGCCTGCGAGTAGGGTTGATCCGGTCCCTCGAATGAGAGAAACACAATCTCCAGGTTTTCCGGCGTGAAGTTCGGCGGCACGAACACGTCTCTGGGTGTGCTGTGCGACAACCGGCGTCCGGCTGCCCGCACAGATGGCATTGCCAACAATCTTAGCCCGGTTCCAAGCCACCCCTCCGCTTCGGTCCAAAGTTCTGCGTTTCGTGCCACCACTTCTCGCGCTCAAGGGACCCGCCGTCAATTCCCCTTCGTGGCGACTCGTGAGTCATGCGCTTCGAGCACGGGCATTAGCGCCTGGCGGCCGGTACCGGCGCGCAGGCGTCCCGCCACGCTGTTCAGGGCGCACTGGCTAAGGGACGCCTCTCTCCGGCCGCGACGCCGCAGATAGCCTCTCCCCGGGCGACCGAAAGAGCGCTGCTACCGACGACCCGCGTGGACCCTGCAGCCTTGCTGGGCGTTGAGGGTTGCGGGGAAGACGTTAGGTCTGAGACGAAGCCCTATGAAGACGGAGGCTGGGCGGCTTGGGCGGTGGCTAGGTCCTGGGCGCCGAGGCGGCGGATCCATTTGCTGTCGTTGCCGCAACTGACGAAGAGCATGCCCTGGCGGATGCGCTGGGCGGCTTCTTCGCCGTCGCCGCACGACATGCCGGCGAATTTGCCGGTGTCCTTAGCGGCCTGGACGACTTTGGCGTAGGCGGCTTCGGCGTCGGTGCCGGCGACATCCGGTTCCAATTGCATGGAGCGGCCCATGTCGGCGGGGCCGATCCAGCAGCCATCAACGGTGGGTTCGGCGAGGATGGCTTCGCAGTTGGCGACGGCCTGGGCGGATTCGATCTGGACCATCATCAGGATCTGGTCGTCGGCCCAGTCCATGTAGTCAGCCCCGTAGCGCTGGGCATGGGTGGCGCCCAGCGAGCGGACGCCGCGGGGCGGATACCGCACGGCTTCGCCGGCGCGGCGAGCGTCTTCCGCAGTGTGAACCATGGGGACGACGATGCCCAGCATGCCGGCATCGAGGGCCTGGCCGATTTCGGTGACGTTGTTGCGCGATACGCGAGCGAAGGGCACGGAGCCGCCGGCGACGATGGAGATGAGGCCGTGCTGGAACAAGGACCAGTCCCAGACCCAATGTTGCTGTTCGAGCATGACCCAGTCGTAGCCGAGACGGGCGCAGATTTCGGTGGAGACGGGCGACTGGAGGCCGCAACTGATGCCGATGGCGGGTTCGCCGCGGGCCATTTTGGCCTTGGCCTGGTTGGTGTGCATGGGGATCTGGGGCGGGGGGCGACTGGGGGGATGGTAGTTGGAAGAGAGGGGAGTGGGAAGAGAGGGTGGCACGGCCACGCTTGCTACGGGCGGAGGGCGGAGGAGGCGAGGGCAGCTACGGGAGGCGTGAGGGCTTAGGGCTTGGGGGCTGCAATGCTTCGATGACTTGCTGCTTGCTGACGGGTTTGGTTGAGAGGCCCTGGGTAATGGCCTCCGCCAGCCTGGCGTCTTCGGACGTGAGGGTGTCGTCGGCTGGTTCTTGGTCAATCAGGTTGATTTCGTCGCCTTGGGAGGTGTCCATTGGGGGTTACGCGGGGAGGGCGGACTTGGGGAAGCTGGCGTAGGCGCTGACGGGGACGCCGTAGCCGCCGGCCTGGCCGAGGCGGAGGTCCATGGCGGCGCCGGCGAGGGCGCGCGCGGTCTGAGGCGATATGTCGAGCTGGTCGACGAGGCGGGTTTCCATGGCGTGCTGGGCGATGCGCAGGGCCTCGGTGAGATCGTCGTGCACGCCGACGGTCATCACGTGGGTGGCGGTCTCGAACCAGGGCCACTGCAGGTGCTGGCTGGGGGTGAGGGAGAGCTGGAGGTCGATCTCGGCGTCGATGTTGACGCCGGAGTGGGCTTCGCCGTCGCCCATGGTCGCGTGGACGTCGCCGATGGCGAAGAGGGCGTCGGGCGCCCAGACGGGCAAATGAACGGTGGTGCCGGCGGTGATGTCGTTGAAGTCGAGGTTGCCGCCGTGGATGCCGAGGCTCAGGGCTTCGATGGCGCCGCAGGCGGGTGCGACGCCGAGCGTTCCGACCATGGGTCGAACTGGCAGGGGTACGCCGGCCACGGTGACGGTCTGGTTCGCCACATCAAAGGGCTGGACGGAGGGGGGCACGGGACGGTCGCCCAGAAGCCCGGTGCCGGGAGTAGTGGCGACATAGCCGCGGGGACCCAGGCGAACATCCCGGATGTCGACCTGGAGGGTGTCGCCGGGTTGGGCGCCGCGGATGGCGATAGGGCCGGTGGCGGGGTTCATGCGGCCCGGGATGCGCTTGGCCAGGTAAGCCTCGATGTCGAGGTCGTTGCAGCCGCGGTCGTACGCGTCGCGGGCTTCGACGGTGAGGTCGGCGGGCGGGGTGACGTGGGCGATGGGAGGCGTAGTGGGGTCGAACGCGTAGATGACGTCGTCGGCGGAAATGCGCAGGCGTTGGGTGGGCATGGTTGCGGGGATGGTGGCGGCGAGGGGGACGCTAGCACAAGGCGGACGCGGCGAGGGATCAGGAGTGAGGACGAGCGGAAGAAGACTGAACTGAGCGGGACGGCAGGCCCAGATGAGAGTTGGATGAGAAAACCGGATTTTGGGCTCGTTGCGTCACATCTCTTACGGAAACACCGCTTTGACTGGCGGTTTACTCAGTCATCCGGCGGGAAAACCCGCGGGAGACCCGCCACTGACAACGGCGTCGGCGGCGGGGGGATCCAGCGAAGGACGTGAAAGGGCCAGCGGGCGATGACTACCGAGATGGCGACGGACACGGTTCAAACGATGGCGGTCGGGGGGCGAGCCGCGGCGGCCGAACTTGCCGACGAGTTGATGCTGGATGACATCGTGTGGGTCGAGGCCGACCCGAACGCAGATGAGCGGCCGGCGCCGCGCGGCGATCGAGCGGACACCGTGGCGGAGCCGGCCGCCAGCGGCGGCGCGGCCATCGGCGACCCGGTGCGGCGCTACCTGAACGAGATTGGCCGGATTCCGCTGCTGACGGCGCAGGACGAAGTGCGGCTGGCAAAGGCGATCGAGCGTGGGGACGCGTCGGCCCGCCGCCAGATGATCAACGCGAACCTGCGGCTGGTCGTGAGCGTGGCAAAGAAATACACGGGCCACGATGTCCCGCTGCTCGACCTGGTCCAGGAGGGCAACAGCGGGCTCATGCGCGCGGTCGAGAAGTTCGACTGGCGGCGTGGGTTCAAGTTCAGCACCTACGCCACGTGGTGGATCCGGCAGTCGATCACCCGGGCGATCGCGGAGCAGAGCCGAACGATTCGGCTACCGGTCCACACGCACGATCGCCTGGCCAAGAGCTCCCGCGTGCGGCGCGATTTGCAGCTCACGCTGGGTCGCGAGCCAACCGACCGAGAGATAGCCACGGAACTGGGATTCAGCGAAGAGCAGATGGCGTCGCTGAACCGGGTGGCGCGCGCACCGGTGTCGCTGGACGCGCCGGTGGGCCAGGATGGCACAACGGCGGTGGGTGACCTGATCCCCGACGACGAGGCCGGCGAGCCGCTGGAGGAGATTGCCGACCAGCTGCTGATCGAGCACCTGGCGGCGGCGATGGATCAGCTGGCGCCCCGTGAGCAAGAGGTGCTGCGATTGCGCTACGGCCTGGGCACCGAGACGCCGCTGACGCTTGAGGAGATCGGCCAGCGCTTCGGCCGCACGCGCGAACGCATCCGACAGATCGAGGCGATGGCGCTGCGGAAGCTGCGGCGACCGCACATGGCCGGGCACTTGAAGACGTTCTTGGCCTAGACGCCGGCGGACCCGCAGCGGACGCGGGGGCTCGTGGGAGAATCACGAGCCCCCGGTGCTGGCGGAGAGCCGCGGTTAGTTCTGACGCAGACGCCCGCGGCGACCGCGCGAAAGCCGTGCCTCTCTGACTATCGGCGGTGGAGATCTGCGCAACGTCTCACCCCACGTAGTCAATGAACGGCGCACCATGGTATTCCCGGTACCAGTGCCGGACTTCATCATGCAGCTCGAGCGGCGTGTGCTTCATGAACGTACGAAAGACCTCTTTCTCGCTCGGTATGCGGATACCTTCGTCGTTTTCGCGCGAATAGTTGTGGTTGGCGATATGGTGGAGCTCGCCGAGGGCAGCCGACATCCGCTCCTCACCGAGCGTCAGGAACAGACGAAGTAGCAAGAGTCGTCCATAAGCTTCCGTGCAGTCGCGAAATTGGCGTGCGGTCGCGGTATCCCCGGGATAGGCGATCCTTGATATCGTATAGATTGATGCGAGTCCCCTTTCCGTGCAGTCGACGCGAGCATCCTCTGCCCACTCGTGGTTCTGAACAAGGATGCCCTTGGTTCCCAGCCAGTCGTTCGTATAGGCTCGAACGAATTCAGATCCGCTATTCTCCAGCCACGCTGTTTCAAAGAGAATCTGTGAGCCGACAGGCCAACTGTCGATAGCAGGGTAGTGCGGGCCCATGCTGTAGTCCAAATAGAGCTTAGCAACGGTCTCGAAGATGAGATCCCGTGTGAATTCTTCCGGATAGCGGTTCGGAGGCGGAAGAAGCAGGCGGTTCGGAAACTCGGCGGCTCCGCGGTTGCCGCTCAGGTAGACGACGACATCGTTGGTTGGCAGCGCCGTCCCCATGATTCGGCTGGCGCCAAGCAGGCCCTGGGCCACCGTTCCCAGCGAATTCTCTCCTTCTGCAAACGGCACGTGCTGAAAGGCCCAGAGGCGGACAGGTCCGGTGCCGGGTAGCGCAATGGTCGCCGACTGTGCATAGTAGGATTGCACAATGTCAGCGTATTCTGAGCTATACTTGGCACCGCTTCCAATTGCGATAATAAACGCTCGCTCCTCGGCATTAAGACCGTCCGCAAACCATGGCTGTCTGCGTAGGAGATTATAGGCTGAAATATTGCTTGGTTCATGTTCACCGCCGCCGAAGCGGATATCGTACACGACTCGAATGAAATCAAGATCGCTAGTGAAGAGCGGGTCTTGCAAGGCATATTCGATAAGTTGCCGGCCTCCCTCGGGAGGGTTTTGGAGCACCGCGTCTATGGAGTCGAGTGCCCAATCTTCATACCTCGCAATGCCGTCTTTGAGCCACTCGGTATCTGCTAATCGAATAGCGAATGGTAAGTCGTGTACGGAAATGCGAAAGATCCGCCTGAGAGCCGATGATTCATCGTCACTCAAGTCGTCAGTAATCCATGGATAGCTCAGAATGATGTTGCGCAGAGCGGGATCCCTGGCAGACAAGTTACGCAGTGACCGGAGCGCATTTCGTCCTGACCTGTATGGATCGTCATAGTCCACGCCTTCGACGAACCAGGCGGCGTCGGCGATGAGCCTGGCGGCTTGCTCGCTGGCAAATGCAATGTCATTCAGTTGCCGGAGTTGGTTGCGATCGTCGCTGGACACGCCGTCGGCAAGCCATGTGTAGGTGTGGCAGGCCAGCCAGGGCATGTCGGCCAGGACGTTGCGTAGGCCGAAATCTGTTCGAGCGAGGGCTGCAATTGCCTCGTGCGGCGTTCCGGGAGGGGCTTGACCGGTGGTCTGGACGGAATACGCCGCCGCCGGCGCGTCGCAGGCGGCGGCCCAGGCAAAGAGCTCCTGGACGTCTGCCCGATGGTCATTGCGACAAGCCGACTCGGCTTCGCCTGCGAATGCGCGTTGGTAGATGGTGACGTTGTGGTGGTTGCCGAGATGGGCCTCAACGATGTCGTTGAGCTCCACGCAGGTGGTTGGCCATCCGCCGATGTCCGCCGGGGCGACACCGTCGCTGGCGTCGGAGGGCGACGAATCGTCGAGTGCCCACACAAAGACTCCGCGCACGTCCTCGAGATGATCGCTCTGACAGGCGTCCTCGGCCTGGTCGCCGAACACCCGCTGGTAGATCCCCTCGTTGGCGTCGTTGCCCAGGTGCGCTTCCACAATGTCGTTGAGGTCGACGCAGGTCGCAGGCCACTGCGCACTGGCGCCGGCCGCCGTACCCGCGGCAACGACCATCGCCACCGCCACGGCAAACGCGAGGCGACGAAGTCGGCCCAACGCAACCGTTCGTGTGGAGCGTCGCCGCACCGCGTTGGCACCCTTCGGCGTAGAGATCCAAACTAGGCTGCCTGGGCGCCAGCGTCCAGCCGGTGGCAATCACTGCTGCGGGCGCTCCCGCGTTGCTAGGCGCGCCAGCCAGACTCGGGGCAACGCCGAATCCGCGAGTCCAGGTGGCCTGCCGCGGTCCGCGGGACATCCCGACAGGTTTCTCGGCAGCCCTCGGTCCGGACAGCGCAGGTCAAGTACGTCCTGCTCGGAATGCCGACATCGAACTCGGTGCGTCGTGGGACAATCTCGGCCCCGCGGAGTGTCTGGGAGGTGCGCTGCTGGCTGTTCCACTAGTGTGCTCGGACGTGCATCGGGGGCATGCGCCCAAGCTGCAGACCGTGGATGGACAGTTGTACGACCATCCGGAGACGCCGGCGCGTCCGGCCCTGGTTCGAGAGGCGCTGGAAGCGGCGGGCCTGGCGCGGTCGGTGGCGCCGACGGCCCACGATGTCCGGCTGCTGGACGCGGTGCACGAGCCGAAGTACCGGGAGTTCATCCGAGATACCTGCGCCGAACTGGGGCCCGAGGCGATCTTGACGCCGGTTGGCGTGTCCATGGATCCCGCAGTCCTAGAGCGGTCGGACCCGGCGGAGCGGGCGGCCTATTACTCGTTTGGGCAGGACGCGCCGCTGATGCAGGCGACGTACCGGGCGGCGCGCGAAGCGGTGGACGTGGCGCTGACGGGGGCGGACCTGGTGCGGGGGGGCACGGTGGACGCATTTGCGCTATGCCGGCCGCCGGGGCACCACGCGGAGCACGACCGTATGGGCGGCTTTTGCTACTTCAACAACGCGGTGGTGGCGGCAAACCTGTTGAGCGGCGACGGGCGGGTGGCCATCCTGGACGTGGACTACCACCACGGAAACGGGTCGCAGCACCTGGCGTACACGCGCGACGACATCCTCTACGTGTCGCTGCACGCGGATCCGCGGTTTGCGTATCCGGGGTTCTCGGGGCATGCGAACGAGCGAGGACGCGGAGCCGGCGTTGGGTTCAACCTGAACCTGCCGCTGCCGCCGCACATGCAGATCGACGCCTACATGGATGTGCTGGACCGGGGCTGCGAGGCAGTCGCGAAGTTCGACCCGCGGGCTCTGGTGGTTTCGCTGGGGTTCGATACGCACCGGGAAGACCCGATCGCGGTGCTGGGCCTGTATAGCGAGGACTTCGGACGGCTGGCCGAGCGGATTGCCGGCCTGGGCACGCCGCGGCTCCACGTGCTGGAAGGCGGGTACGCGCTAAACCGGCTCGGCGAGTCGGCGGTGGCGTATGTGCAGGGGCTACCAGGCGGGACAGTCGCCGACGCATAGGCACGCCATCCACGCATCTTCAGGCGTCCCGCGGGTGACCAGATTCTCTAAAGGTCTTTTGGTGTGCCGTCTCGCCTGGTCTCAGCCCCGGAAGTCGTCCGTTGGGCCTACGCCCAGCGCACCGTGCTATCCGCCGGCAAATGTGCGCGGCGAATCTCGTTGAACTCCTGCCACGTCCGCACCACCGCCTCCGGCCGCGACCGGCTGCGCACCAGGAAGTCGGACTCCGGCGGATAGCAGGTCAGCGGCGCTTCGGGCAGCGACCCGTCGGCGCTGCCGGCGCCGTTGCCCGAGGCCAGGCCGTTCCGATCCATCACCAGCGGTGGGAAGTTCGTCGGCAGGTCCGCGCTCTGATAGCGAATGTCGATGCTCCAGCGAATCACGTCACTGCGGTTGGGCGTCGAGCGGTGCGGCGTCCGGTTCGTCAGCAGCACGACCCCGCCGCGGTCCACCGGCGTGGCCACCACGCGCTCGCCCGGCAGATCCTCCTCCCGGATCTCCAGGTACGCGCGCCGGCCTTCTTCGCCGGGTGCCAGTTGCGTGTGCCGAACAACGCCGCCCCTGTGCACGCCCGGCATCACCTCCAGGCACCCGCGCTCCACCGTCGCGTCCACAAAGGGTACCCAGACTGTCAGGATCAGCTCGTTGTCGCAGACTGGCTCGAAGTAGCCCGAGTCCTGGTGCCAGGGCACCTCGCCGTGCCAGTGGCCCGGCAGCTTGGGTCGCAGCCGGTAGACCGCCGATCCAATGATCTCGGGCCCAACCACCGACTCGGCCAGGTCCAGCAACTCCTCGTTCGAAACCAGCGCGAAAATCCCGTGGCCCTGCAATTGACCGTAGATCACCGACCAGTACAGGTCCTCGTATTCCTGGTGAATCTTCCACAGCCGCGTCTCGAAGGGCTCATCGGCATACGTGTGGTTCAGTTTGCCGTCCGCCACCGCCGCCTCGGCATGCACGTCAATGGTCGCCGTGATCTCGTCGATTGCCGGCTGCAGGCCCGTCGGATCCAGCGCATTCGGCGCCACCAGAAACCCCTCGCGCCCAAAGAAATCCAGTTGCTCGCTATCTAGACGCATACCTGGGTCCGGCCCTCGTACCTGCCTACGTCCGATTCTCGCCCGTTCAACCGCCGCTGTCACGCGCTGGCGGCGCTAGAGCGGCCCACTCACCGGCCTCCGAAACATCGCCGCCGCCACCCGCGGCGGCCACCAAGACACGTCAATCAGCCATCGCACCAGCGTCGGTGTTGCCGGATGCCCCTGCTGAGCGCGTCGCGCCAGTTCGCCCGGCCAGACTTCCGTGTACAGCGCATACGTAGCCGCCACCAGCGGCGGCCGGATCAGCTTGATCGCAATCCACACCTGCGCCGCCAGCGTCGCGGTAAACACCTCCAGCGCCGGTCCGCTCAACGTCAGGTAGAACCCCATGAACACCACCGCCAATGGCACCGCGATTGGCCCCGACGTAACCACGAAGGTGGCGAAGACTCGCCCGAATTCCCGCCCGCTCACTCGCCACGATTCCAGCGCCGCCAGCGAACCTGGCACGTTCCCATGCACCGCGATAAACGGCGCCAGCAATGTCCGCGAATGCACGTAGATCCCCGTCCCGCCGATCACCACAATCCACAGTATCGAAATCAGGCCCCCCGCAAGCGTCTCGGCAAACGGCATCCGCTGGTAATTGATCAGCCCCAGCGTCAGGATCCCCACCGGCGCCCAGAAAATCACGGTGGTGTGCAAATTGGTCCAGATGTAGCGCGGCAACCAGCGTGTGCCGTCATCGAGGTGCCGCCACAATCCCGGCCGCCGGCCCTCGTGCGCCGCCGCCACGGCCTTCATGAACATCACCGGCGCAACGGTGCCTGATAGTAGATTCAGGATCGTGGTACCTGCCGTCCGCCCGAATCCCTCCGGCAGGTCGGCCGCGGTTATCCAGATCACCCCCGCAGCCGGCAGCGAAAACAGCACCATGATCGCCACGATCACGAAGGGCGTGACCCGCAGCGTGGCCAAGCCTCGAATCGCGTAGCCTGTCCCCGCGCTCCAGGATGCACGCATCACGGTGCGTGCTGGGCCGGTGTCGTTGCGTACATACCGGTCAGCCCTGCTCCTGGCTCACTTAGTACTGAAACTAACTCTACGCCCTCCGCTCGCATGCCAGAATGATCGCCCCGTCTTCCCGGCGTCCGCACATGCAGGAACTCGCACGCATCCAGATCGATGCCTCGCCCGAGGCCGTTTTCGACCTCCTCGCCGACAACACCCGCCGCGGCGAATGGGCCGAGGGAATGGAAACGTTCGACTACACCTCCGACTTCGATCCTGGCAACCCCGTCGGCACTACATTCACCCAGCGCATCCGCGAGGGCGGCCGAATCACCGAATACCACGGCGAAATCACCGTCTACGATCCGCCCAACGCCTACGGCTCCCAGGTGACCGGCGGCTCCTACTCGATGGTCGTCGAGTACCACTTGACCCCGGTCAATGGCGGAACCCAGGTTGTCAACGTGTGCGACGTGGACTCGTCCTCCCGCTTTGTCCGCATCATGGGATTCCTCTTCGGCTGGTTCACCAGGTACCTCGGCCGCAAGCAACTCCGCAAGCTCAAGGAGCTCGTCGAAGCCGCCTGACCCCGCTGCCCACCGCGGCCGCTCGCTAGGCGAGCGGCGCGGTGGCAAAGACCACGTGGAACGGCACGCAGTAGATCACCACGGTCTTGTATTCACTGACGTCCGTCCCGGCCGGAACCTCATAGTTCTGGTTGCCGACGTTTCCCTTCAGCGGTCCCAGGTCCAGGTACTCGCCCAGGTTCTCGCTGCTGGTGATCCCCTCGGCCTTCGAGATCAGCACGCTCAGCGCCGGGCCGTTGGTCACCATGAAGTCCTCGAACCGCAGGATGTGATTCCCGTCCGGCCCGCGGAACATCGTGGCCGAGCCGGAACCCCGGTGAAAGTCATCGGCATCCATGAACATCCCCATGGCCACCGCCGCCGGACCCGTCTCGGGCATTGCCGTTGGCGCCGGGGTTGCGGTCGCGGTTGCTGCGGCCGTCGCCGTCGCGGCCGGCGTCGCCGCCGGCATCACGGGCACGGCTACCCCCGCCAGCCCGGCCGGCATGGGCTCGTCCATCATCGTGTCGGGCATCTTCGCGGCCACGTCCATCACCCGCTCCTGGACCTGCTCACGATCCGCAGGACTGAGAGACTCGATGGTGTCCATGCTCGGCATGGCGGCGTCGAACTTGGCCTTCAGTTCCTGCTTCTCTTCAGTCGGCATGCTGGCCATGGCGGCCGATTCCGGCATCTCGAACGGAAAGGCCTCGTCCACAACGTTGGTAACGAACAGCGGCGACACCAGCCACCAACCCACCGCAATCGCCACGATGGCTCCAACACCGCCGCCAGCCAATATGATTCGTCG
The DNA here is from genome assembly GCA_026707585.1 of Chloroflexota bacterium. GTDB lineage: Bacteria > Chloroflexota > UBA11872 > UBA11872 > UBA11872 > UBA11872. The sequence continues at coordinate 51,906 of JAPOWQ010000036.1, forward strand.
TCGCATCGACATGTCAGCGCCCTCCTGCCCTCCGGCTTGCGGTTGAACTCGTGATTGCTGCACCACTGCCGGAAACGCTCACTCCATTAATCTACTCTGCGCCGCCGGCTGACGTGACTTCCCCTACAAGTCGCAAGCGATGTCGCGGGTTGTATGCCCGCGAATCGCAGCGACGGCAGCTCACTTGTCGTCGGCCATACCGCCGCAGCCGAATCACCTCGTGCCCGGCCGGACAGCGGTACAGCCATCGCCCGGTCACCGCCAACTCAGCCGTCGGACAAGCCCGTGGCCGCGCCCCAATCGCACGCATCCGCTCACGAAACCACGGCCCATGCGGCGCTTCGTCCGGCGCTCGGATGAACTGCTCCACGTGGACTAACTCATGCACCAGCACCTCGTCGCGCAGGTTGAATCGCGATTCCGCAACAGGCTGGTCCCCGCCCGATCCGTCCAGCAGACGGGCAATTCGCACGACAAACTCTGACCTCTGCGGATTCGTACGAACCGATCCAAGCTGGCGCACGCCGGCCGACGGTAGAAACTTGACACTCGCCAGCGGCAGCTTGCCGCCGAACAGTTCGCCGTTGAATGCTTCCGCCCGAGCCTTCAAGTCGGCGATGAAGCTGACATCGGCACGGTTTAGTCGAATCAGCCTCGGGAAGCGTTTCACCCTGCTTCAGCCGGCCTCAAGCCGCTGCGCTAGGTCCTCGTGACCCCGCTCCCGCGCGTAGTCGGCCGCCGCCTTCCCGTCATCCGACCGCAACCCCGCGTCCGCGCCGTGTGCCAGCAGCGCCTCAGCGGTTGAGGCATCACCCAGGTGCGCCGCGGTGTGCAGAGGCGTATTCCCGCCCGCCTGGCGGTTGTTCACGTCCGCCCCGGCCTCCAGCAGCAGCCGAACGCAGGCCGTTCGCGTCTCGGCATTCGGTCCCGCCACGGCGGCATTCAGCGGCTGGTTGCGCAGCGTGTTCCTGCTCACCGCCGCCAGGTCGGCGCCTCGTTCCAACAGCAGCCGCGTCGTTTCCGGCTGCCCCGCCCACGGCGCCAGGTGCACCAGCGTCCACCCGTCAGGCGAATAGGCCGTCAGTAGTTCGGGATCGTCGTCCAACCGCGACGCCAGCTGTTCTGCATCGCCCACAATCGCCGCCTCAAACGCATCCAGCTCCGGCCCCGCCGCCAGCAACACGTCCACAACCGCGTGCTGTCCGCCAAAGAAGGCCATTTGGATCGGCGAAAGTCCCTGCCCATTTCGCGCGCGAATGGCTGCGGGGTCCTTCGCGATCAGCGTCTCCACCGCCGCAACGTCGCCCGCCTGCACCAGGTCAAAGATGTCGTCAGGCATCCGGCGCTCGCTTGGCCGCTACTCCCGCGGCCCGTGCGCGGCCCATCCGCCGTCAACCGTCAGGATGTGCCCCGTCACAAAGCTGGCCTCGTCCGACAGCAGGAAGATCGCCGCGGACGCGATCTCCTCGGGCACCGCCAGGCGCTTGAACGGCACGTGCCCAATCAGCCGGTCCATCTCAATGCTGTCCCGCTCCTTGCCGGCGTTGAACAGCGGCGTATCCGTATAGCCGGGCGCCAGCGCGTTCGCGCGCACGCCGTGCTCCGCCAGTTCCAGCGCCAGCACCTGCGTCAGCATCACCACCGACGCCTTGGATGTGCAATACGCCGCCCGCTGCTTCACCGCCCGCTGCCCGTACATCGAGGCCACCGTCACGATCGAGCCGTTGCCCTTCGTCACCATGTGCCGTCCTGCGGCCTGCGCGCCAAAGAACACTGCGTCCACGTTCACGTCCATCACGCGCCGCCAATCAGCCCGCGTTTGCTCCAGCGCGAACTGGCCGGAACCCGTGCCCGCGCTGCCCACCCAACCGTCCAGCCCGCCAAGCTCGTTGACCGCCAGTTCGACCAGCGCTTCCTGGTCGTCGTCCGTGGTGACGTCGACGATTCGCGTCACCGCTCGCCGCCCCAGGTCCTGGATCGCGGTCGCCGTCTCCGCCAGCCCCTCGGCGTTGATGTCCCCCAGCGCCAGGTCGGCCCCTTCGGCCGCCGCCGCCAGTGCGCAGGCCCGCCCGATCCCCGAGGCGCCCCCAGTGATGCCGATGACGCGATTCGCGAGCCGCATGCTCGGATCCCAATCCACGCAGTGCCTGCCATCCGCCGCTCAGCCTAAGGCACGCGCCGTCACCGACCCCATGGGTGTGGCCTTTCGCACGACACGCCCGCGCCCTCACCCCTAAGCTGAGGCCAACGAACACAATTCGGATATACGGAATGACGGCCCCACAACTGACCCGCCGGCGCGCGCTTGCCCTGGCCGCCGTGGCCGGTGTGCTTGCCGCCTGTGATCCGGAGCCCGAGGAATCAACGCAGGCGTCGGTCGTCGACGACGACCTGGCCACCCGCATGTTCAAGACCCTCCGCTCAACCACCAGCCTGGACGAGTTTCAAGCGGCCATCGACGAGGCAGCCGCCAGCGGCGACCAGCGCTTCGTCTCCGTCCTCATCGAAGTCCTGCGCGCCCAGGAAATCGGCATCCTGCCCGGCGAAGGGGCCTCGGCCATTCGCGCCCTCAGTCAACTCACCGGCCTCCCCGAACAACCTTGGCCCGATTGGGTCCTCTGGTACGCCACCACCGACCTCCAACCCCCGCCCGGCTTCCGCCGGTGGAAAGGCCTGCTCTACAGCCGCATCGACGAAGAGTTCCCATCCTTCTTCCGTGAGGACGCCCCGTCCACGATCCGCGTGGAAGAAGTCGTCTGGGGCGGCGTCGCGCTCGACGGCATCCCCGCCCTGGTCAACGCCCGCATGCTGCCTGCGGCCGATGCCGACTACATCACGCCCACCGAACTGGTCTTCGGCGTCGAGATCAATGGCGACGCCCGCGCCTACCCCCTCCGCATCCTCGACTGGCACGAGATGGCCAACGATGTCGTCGGCGGAGTCCCCGTGGCCCTGGCCTACTGCACCCTCTGCGGCGCCGGCGTGCTCTTTGATACCCGCGTCGGCGACGCCACCTACGAGTTCGGCTCCTCCGGCTTCCTCATGCGCAGCAACAAGCTCATGTACGACCGCACCACCTACACCCTCTGGAATCAGCTCACCGGCGAGCCCGTCCTCGGCAAGCTGGCCGACGGCTCCATCGAGCTCAAGCGCCTCCCGGTCGTGGTCACGCGCTGGCAGGCCTGGCTCGACCGCCACCCCGACACCCAGGTGCTCAGCCTGGAAACCGGCCACCTGCGCGACTACACCCCCGGCAACCCCTACGGCAGCTACTTCGCCAGCCCCGAAACCATGTTCCCCGCCGGCGATCCCGCCCAGCGCCTGCCCGATAAGGCCCGCATTTACGCCCTCCACATCGATGGCCAGCCCCACGCCCTCGCCACCACCGACGTCGTGCGCGAGCGCGTCGTAAACGACAGCGTCGGCAACACCCCCGTCGTCGTCATCGCCGGCGGCCCCGATCTCAAGGGCGTCGGCATCGACCGGCGCGTAGGTCCCGTCGTCTGGGACGCCGGCGCCGAAATCCGCGCCTACGAACGCAACGACCACACCTTCCAGCCCACCGAGGGCGCCGAACAGGTCCGCGATGCGCAGGGACGCCTCTGGCAAATCACCGAGGACGCCCTCCTAGGCCCCGACGGCCAGACGCTCGACCGCCTCGGCGGCCACCTCGCCTACTGGTTCGGCTGGGTCAGCTACTTCCCCAGGACCACGCTCTACGGCGAATAGAGCAACGACGGCTCCGGCTAGACTCCGCCCACCCGAAACCTGGGACTCACCTAGTGGATGCCGACATCCAGGCCGCGCGCGGCGTCACCATTCGCCGCGTCACCTCCGGCCCCGCCAGCCACTTCTTCGGCTACTACGACATGCCCTCCTGGGACGCCTCGGGCCGTTACCTGCTGACCCAGCGCGTGAACCTCGACGTCGAGATCCCCTCCGCCGACGACCACGCCACCATCGGCACGGTCGACCTTGAGAACGCCTGCCGGTTTCGCGAGATTTCCACCACCCGCACCTGGTCCTGGCAACAGGGCGCCATGCTCCACTGGCTCCCCGAACACGGCCCGACCACCGTCGTCTACAACGACAGCGATGGCGATCGCTACGTCACCCGCGTCGTCGACATCGAGTCCGGAACATCCCGCGTCCTCGACCGCCCCATCGCCGCCGTCAGCCACGACCAGCGCCGTGCCCTCAGCCTCAACTTCGCCCGCCTGCGCGTCCGCCCCGAGGTCGGCTACCCCGGCCTCCCCGATCCCTGGGAAGACGTGGACCACCCCGCGGACGACGGCATCTACCTCGTAGATCTGGACAGCGGCACGGCAGAACTGGCGGTCTCGCTCGACGAGATCGTCTCCGTGCGCCCCCACCCCTCCATGCACGGCGCCATCAACTGGGTCAACCACCTCATCTTCAGCCCTGACGATGCCCACGCCATGTTCGTCCACCGCTGGTGGCCGCCCGGCGCCCCCCGCTTCCGCACGCGCTTCATGCTGCTGCGCATCGCCGACGCCTCGGTCCGCGAGATCTGGCCCACCCGCGCCTCCCACATGTGCTGGCGCTCGCCCTCCGAAATCCAGTTCTCAGCGATTCCCGCGGACGTACCCGACGACCCGGAATCCCGCTCGGGACAGATGGGCTTCTGGCTGCTGGACCTGGCAACCGGCGACGCCCGCCCCGTCGGACGCAACGTCCTCCCGCCCGACGGCCATTGCAGCTACCGTCCCGGCGGACGCTTCGTCCTCATGGACACCCAGCCCGACTCCAGCGGACTGCGCCGCCTGCTGGTCTACGACGAAGACACCGAACGCGCCCTGGAACTCGGCCGCTTCCACTCCCCGCCGCGCTACGCTGGCCCGGTGCGCTGCGACCTGCATCCGCGCTGGAGCCGTGACGGTCGGCAGGTCTGCATTGACTCCGTCCACGAAGGCAGCCGCCAGATGTACGTAATCGACGCCGCCGAGGCGCTGAACGCCTGGATCCAGGAGGCCTGACCCATGCCAACCCGACCCGGCCGCGACGTCTTGATGGAAGTCCTCGAAGCCGAGGGCGTCCAGTACATCTTCGGCAACCCCGGCACCACCGAGGGCGCCATCATGCACGCCCTCGAAGACCGTCCCGATCTCGAATACATCCTCGTCGCCCAGGAAGGCGTGGCCGTGGGTATGGCCGACGGCTTCGCCCGCGAGAGTGGCCGCCCGGCCTTCGTCAACCTGCACATCGAAACCGGCCTGTCCAACGGCCTCAGCCTCATGTGCAACGCCTACGCCGGCGGCACCCCGATGGTCGTCACGGCCGCCAACAGCTCCATCGGCAAGGTGGCGGAAGGCCGCACCGACCTCGTGGACCTCGCCCGCCCCTTCAGCAAGTGGGGCGCGGAAGTCACCAATGCCGATCAGATTCCCGCAGTCATGCACCGGGCCTTCCGCGAAGCCAAGACGCCACCCACCGGCCCCACCTTCGTCTCGTTCGCCCAGAACGCCCTGGACGAAATGACCGACGTCCGCGTCGCCCCCTCCGGCGACCTCAGCACCGTGCTCACCCCCGACCCGCAGGCCATCCAGGCCGCCGCCGAGCTACTGGCCTCCGCCGAACGCCCCGCCCTGCTCGTTGGCGATCGCGTCGCCCAATACGGCGCGGTCGACCAGACGGTCCGGGTCGCCGAGCTCCTGGGCACCCCCGTCTACGGCGCCTCCTACCCCACCATGATGTTCCCCACCTCGCATCCCCAGTGGATGCACCAGCTTCCGCCCTACGTGGGGCTTTATCGGGAAGCGTTTGCCGAGACCGACGTCCTGCTGGCCGTCGGCGCCCGCGTCTTCCACGACTTCTTCGCCCCCGCCACCGGCATCCTGGCCGACGACGCCCGCCTGGTTCACCTTGACATAAATCAAGACGCCATCGGACGCGTCGAACCGACCGACGTCGGAATCTGGACCGATCTGGGTATCGGTCTGGACGAGCTCTACGCCGCCGTCAGCGAACTCCAGACCTCCGCCCAGGCCGAAGCCGCCCGCCAACGCGCCGCTACCCTGGCCGCCGGCTACCCCGCTCGTCGCGCCTCGCCGCCGGAAGCCGACGGCGCCCGGCCCATGCCCTCAACCGCCATGATGGCCGCGCTCGCCGAGGGCCTGCCCGCCGACGTCATCGTCGTCGACGACAGCATCTCCTGCCGCCCCGACCTCCACGCCGCCGTCACCTTTGACCATCGACGCCGCGTCCAGGCCGAACGCGCCGGCGGCGCCATCGGCTGGGGCATGGGCGGAGCCCTGGGTGTGGCCCTGGCCGCACCCGACCAGCGCGTCGTCGCCGTCATCGGCGACGGCAGCGCCATGCTCACCGTCCAGGCCCTCTGGACCGCCGCCGCCTACCGGATCCCGGTCGTCTTCTGCATCTGCAACAACGCCGGCTACCGCGTCCTCAAGCTCAACCTGCGCCGCTGGTTCGCCGACGTCCTCCACGAACCCGACCGCCCCAGCCAGTACCTCGGCATGGACCTCAACCAACCATTCGACCTCGCCGCCATCGCCCAGGCCATGAACGTCCCATCCGAACGCATCGAAAACCCAACCCGCATCCCCCCCGCCCTAACCCAGGCTCTCCACCACAACGGCCCCACCCTCCTCGACATCATCATCGACGGCAGCGTCTAATCTCGCTTGTGGGCAAGGCTTGGGCTCGACGTCGATCGATCAGCCCAACAAGCGCACGAGCTGCCGTGTGGTCACGTCGCGATCCCGAGGCTAGCGCGGTAGCGCGGCAAGCTGCTGCCCTATTGGCAGTCGCGTCGCTCGCGCTTTTCGCGGCCTGCGGCGAGTCGTCGGATTCCGCTGAACAGACTGAGACTCCCACGGCGGCATCTGTGCAGGAGAGTCAGCCTCCGACAGCACCGCCAACCCCGGTAGCTGCACGCCAGCCAGCGTCCACGTCCACGGCAGAATCAACACCCGCTCCAACGGTCGCGAAGCCACAAGAACCAGCGCCCACGCCGCAGACCGGCCAGGTGCCCTCGCGCGACGAGCTGATTCGCCAATGCTCGAACGGCGTAGCCGTGCCCGATCCCCAGGCAACGCCAGGGCTGGCGCGGGACTGCGCCGTGCTGCTTGCCGTCCGCGACACGCTGGCCGGCGAGACAGCCCTGAACTGGGACGCTGATCGCTTCATTGACGATTGGTACGGCGTGGTTGTGGGCGGCTGGCCGTGGCGTGTGATCGAACTGGATCTGGCGTCCTACGAGCTGACCGGCGTGATCCCAGCGGGGTTGGCCGAGTTGATCGACCTGCGCGTGCTGAATCTGTGGAATAACAAGCTGACGGGGTCGATACCGACCGAGCTCGGCGCGCTGGTCAATCTGAAGGAACTATCGCTCGGGAACAACCGGCTGACGGGATCGATTCCGCCCGTGCTGGGCGATTTGTCAAACCTTGAGTTGCTGGCGCTCTGTTGCAACGCGTTGACCGGGACGATTCCCCCTGAGCTGGGTGCGCTGGCCAGGTTGGAGGGGTTGTATCTCTGGGACAACCGCCTGGCGGGGACGATCCCACCCGAACTGGGCGCGTTACGCGTCCTTGTCGACCTCAGCCTCGAGGGCAACCAACTCACCGGGCCTATTCCCTCCGAACTGGGCGGACTGGCAAATCTCAGACGGATGGACTTCTGTTGCAATGAGTTGACCGGGGCGATCCCACGGGAACTGGGTACCTTGGTCGAGTTGGAGGGCTTGTATCTCTTGGGCAACCAACTCTCCGGCCTGATCCCCCCGGAACTGGCCGCATTGACCAGGCTGGAGGATCTGAACCTGGGAAGCAACCGGCTCGTGGGGACGATTCCACCGGACCTGGGTGCACTGACCAGGCTGCGCACACTGAACCTCTCGGACAATGCCCTGACTGGATCGATTCCGCTCGAACTGAGCGCGCTTTCAGACCTGCACAGTCTGGTTCTTGCGTCCAATCAGCTCACGGGTTCCATTCCGTCCTGGCTGGGCTCCCTTCCGGGGCTGCACGTCGTCGACCTACACGACAATCGGTTCACCGGACGTGTCCCTTCAGAACTCGACCGACATGAAAATCTTCAGGTGCTGAATCTCCGCGACAACCAACTCACGGGCGAGATTCCGCACCGCTAGCTCCCGGTACCGGCATCGTCGGCTGTTAGCAACGCGGTAAGTTTCTCGGGATCAGCGGATGCTCGACAACTCGTGGAAGTGTCGTGTACTACACCAGGGACCGGGCGCCGCCAGGCCCAGTTCACATGCGGAGGTCATGGTGGCTAGTCAGACCGGTCGCAACTTTCGGCGCAAGGTCGTCCAGATATCGGAGCTTGCCGAGCGTACGTCGCGAATACTCATCGCATTGGCTGTAGGCGCCACCGTCGTTTTGCTGGCGGCCTGCGATGGCTCAGTCCCAAGCTCTGCTCAGGACCAGGAGTCTTCCACTGCGGTGGTTGACCGACCTCGCACTCAGCCTGAAGCTGCGGCAGCAGAGCAGGCGTCAGCCACGCCGGTAGCCACCGCCACTCCGGGCACACCTCGCGAGCTGACACCAGCGGTGAGTCCGGTAGCGACGTCGACGCCGGATGCCGCACCCACGCCGATGGCCGAACCAACGCCAGAATCCACGTCCGCTCCATCGCGAGCACCCGAAGAACACGGCTGTGCCAACGGCGTGGCCGTGTCGGATCCAGAGAACAGTCCCGGGCTGGTGGAGGACTGTGCGGTACTTCTGGCTGTGCGCGATGCGCTGGTTGGCACTGCTCCGCTGATGTGGAGCACCGACCGCGACATATCTGACTGGACAGGCGTATATCTGGACGAAGGTCCGGAGCCGGACAGGCGAGTCATCGGGCTAGAGCTCTCGTGGCTCGACTTGGGGGCGCCAATCCCACCGCAGTTGGGTGAGCTGCCGGAGTTGGTGTATCTGGATCTGAACTACAGCGGGCTGACGGGAAGCATCCCCGTGGAGTTGAGCGCGCTCACCAAGCTGCAGGTGCTCTATCTCCGCGGTAACCAATTGTCGGGCCCGATTCCGTCCGAGCTGGGAATGCTCACCGACCTGGCGGAATTGGACCTCGCGGAGAACCAACTCACAGGTGAGATTCCACCTGAACTGAGCGCGCTGACGGATCTGCAATGGCTCGTTCTCGGAAACAACAAGCTGACCGGCGACATTCCGCGGTCAATGAGCGCATTGACCGGACTGCAAGAACTCAACCTCGGTGAAAACAGATTGACCGGCCCTATACCAGAATGGCTGGGGGAGCTCACGCAACTCGAGGCGCTGTATCTGGATGACAACCAACTGACCGGAACGATCCCGGTTGACCTGCGTTGGCTGTCAGGACTCAAGTGGTTGAGCCTCCGGAGAAACGCGCTGACAGGGTCCATTCCGCCCGAACTGGCCGGACTGGTCAACCTGGAACAGTTGGACTTGCGAGGCAACCGGCTGACTGGCGAAGTCCCCGCAGAGCTAGGGCTGCTGCGGAAGCTCAGAGAGCTCGACCTGTCGTGCAATCAGTTGACGGGATCTGTCCCGCCTGAGCTGGCCGAGCTTCCCGATCTAAGGACGGCGAACCTCGCGGGCAATCGGTTGACCGGACCTGTGCCGTCGGCAAATCACTGGCCCTGCACTGAAATATAGCGGCAAGAGGCTGCCCGCGTCGGTGATTCGGGCTCTTTCCAAGGCGGGGCCGCGCGGTGCGCTGTTGCTAGCGAACCAGCACAACCTTCCCAATCGGCTTCCGCTCCTTGATCGCCGCATGCGCCGCCGACGCTTCCGCCAACGGATACGCACCACCCACCACCGGCCGCAACCGCCCCGCTTCGGCCAGTTCAATCAGCTCCCGCATGATCTCCGGCGCATACGCATCGGAGTTGCTCTGCCCGCCCCAACCGATAAGTCGCAGGTTCTTCACCCAGAACGACCAGAACTCGACCGTTCCCGTCCCCGTAAACGAGTTCGACCCCCTGTTCACCAACCGTCCACCCTCGGCCATCGCGCGGCGGCGAGGCCCGGCTGCCAACTTCTGCTGGCGTATAGTCGGATTCCAGCACGACGATTCCAAGAGAACTTTGCGGGTGCGAATCAGCTTAGTTTTTGTCGTGGCTTTCGCTTGGCTGGCCGCCTGCGATGGCCAGCCGCCCGCCGAAGCTCCATCGCGCGCGCCTGCCACTCCGACAGTCGAACAACCTAGCGTTCAGCCGCCCGAAATGAAGTCGCCGGAAACCACGCCGTCGGCCGACGCTTCTCCTGAGAATTCGACAGCGTCGTTTGAGCAACAGTGCGCCAACGGAATAGCCGTACCCGATCCGCAGGAGAATCCTGGACTCGTCGAGGATTGCGCCGTGCTGCTGGCCGTCCGCGACACGCTGGCTGGCACAGCGCCATTGAACTGGAGCGCCGATCGCGATATCTCCAACTGGTGGGGAATCTATCTCGGTGGGTGGACACAGAGCCGTCGCCTATTCGAATGGCGGGGTTTTGATTACCCTGGTCGGCAGGCGCCGGACAATCGAGTGTCCGAACTAGACCTCGGGTCGGTCCAACTGACGGGGACGATTCCAGCAAAGCTCGGCGCGCTGACCGAGTTGAGGGTCTTGGACCTGTCGAATAATCAACTCATCGGGCAGATTCCATCCGAACTAAATGCACTTGCCAACCTGGATGAGCTTCTGCTCTCCGAGAACCTGTTGGTCGGGCCGATTCCAGCGCAGCTAGGCGCACTGTCCAATCTTCGCGTGCTCGAACTTCGAAGCAACCGTTTGACGAACGAAGTCCCTCTCGAGATTGCTGAGCTGACCAGTCTGGTTCTCCTTGACGTGTCGGATAACCAGTTGACAGGAACGATTCCAGCCGAGCTGAGCAAGCTCAGCAGCCTCGAGGTAATCCTCCTGGGCGAGAATGAGTTGACGGGCCAGATTCCGACCGAGCTTCGAGAGCTTAGTCGCCTGGAGGTCTTGGATGTTTCGGGCAACGAGCTGACCGGCGAAATTCCTCCGGAAATGCGCGCACTGACCAATCTGAGGGCACTGTTTCTCAGCAGCAACCAGTTGACTGGCAGGATCCCTGAGTGGTTGGGTGAGTTAAGACGGCTTGAATGGCTCTATCTGTCGGACAACCAGTTTACCGATGAGATTCCCCCGACGTTAGGGGCCCTTGCACTTCTGATGGAGCTAGATCTGGAGAACAACCAGCTGTCAGGCGGTTTACCGGCGTCGTTGAAGACACTGACTAAACTGAAAATACTAGACCTCAGCGGCAACCAGTTGACCGGTGAGATACCCAGGCAACTGAGTGAACTTGCCCAACTGCAGTATCTAGACCTGGAAGGCAACCAGCTGACGGGCGGCGTCCCAGCTGCGTTTGGCACGCTGACGAGCCTGGAGACGCTTGACCTATCGGACAATGAACTGGCGGGGTCGATACCGCCGGAATTGGGTGATCTCTCCCAGTTGGAGTATCTCGATCTGGACGGCAACCAGCTGACGGGCGGCATTCCAGCTGCGTTTGGCATGCTGACGAGCCTGGAGACGCTTGACCTATCGGACAATGAACTGACGGGGTCGATTCCGCCGGAAATGGGAGCGCTTGCTAACCTGGAGTGGTTCAGCCTGCAGGGCAACAAATTGACGGGTGCAATTCCGCCTGAGCTGGGGGCGCTCCGCAAGCTGGAAACGCTCGACTTCGCAAAGAATCAATTGACCGGGCCGATCCCGACTGAACTAGTCGCGCTGGTTAACCTGGATTGGTTGAACCTCGGATTCAATCGCCTGACCGGTGAGATTCCAGCCGGGTTGGGTACGCTTCCGAATCTTAGAGTGCTTTCCCTTGAGTACAATCAGTTGACTGGAATTGTTCCTTCTACGTTAGTTCCGCCGCATAACTTGGAGATACTTGACCTGCGTGCCAATAATATGAGGGGCACTGTCTATTCCAAGTAAGCCCCTAACGGAATCCGGGTTCTAACAGCGTAAGAATGGCTCGTGGCGGGACTGCACCACAGTCTCTTCCTAGGTAATCAGCACAACCTTCCCAATCGGCCTCCTTGCCTCAATCGCCGCATGCGCAGCCGCTGCCTCGTCGAACCCATACGTCCCACCCACCACCGGCCGCAACCGCCCTGCCTCGGCCAGTTCAACCAGCTCCCGCATGATCTCCGGCGCGTGCGCATCGGAGTTGCTCTGCCCGCCCCAACCGATCAACCGCAGGTTCTTCACCCAGAACGACCAGAACTCCACCGTTCCCGTCCCCTTAAACGAATTCGACCCCAGGCTCACCAGCCGCCCACCCTCGGCCATCGCGCGAGGGCTCTGCTCGAAGACGTCGCCTCCTACGGGGTCCCAGACCACGTTCACGCCTTCGCCATCCGTCAGCCGCAGCGTTTCCTCGATCACGTCGGCGGTCCGCGAGTTGATCGTGTGATCGGCTCCGAGCGACTGCACCACCTCCAGCTTCGCGTCGCTGCTCGCCACGCCGATCACCGTCGCCCCGAAGTGCTTGGCCAGTTGCACGGCCAGCACGCCGGTCCCGCCCGCCGCCGAGTGAATTAACACCGTCTCACCCGCCGACAGCCCTGCCGCCACTCGCAGCGTGTGATACGCCACCGGCGCATAGTCGAACGCCGCGGCCTCCACCGGTCCGAAGTTCGCCGGTATCGCCGTTGGACCCGGCGCGTCCGGGGTTCCCACGGAAAGACTGCCGGCCGAAACCACCCCGTATTCCACGTACGAACCAGGCCGCAATCCCCCCACCAGGTGCCGCTCGCCGATCCGAACGTCCGTTACCGCGGAGCCGCACTCCACCACTTCCACGCAGGCCGTCCCGCCCGGAATCCGCGGCAGCGGCGCCAAACCGTACGCCGGCTCCTTCGGCGACCCAATCCGCCCCGATCCCCCATGCCGGATGTGCAACTGGATGAAATCCACTGCCACCGCCAGCACCCGCACCAGCACTTCGTCCGCGGCAGGCTTAGGCGTCGGCACCTCCGCCAGGTGCAGCACCTCCGGGCCACCCACCTCGTCATACACGACGGCTCTCATCGACCTCACTCCCTTCCGCTCGCCCGCAACTGAGATTCCTCAGTCAACACCAACAGGGGCGTCTCACGAACCACCCCCGAACCATTTACTCCTTCAGCACCAGGTAGATCATCAACCTCAGCCTCGAATCCTCCCCATCCAGCCCGCAATCCAACCGCAACCACCCGCCAAAGTCCCGCACCGCCAGCGAATACATCCCCGGCCCCGAAATCGTCTCGAACGCCGACCCCTGATCACACCAGAACAGCCCATCCGGCGAAACCTGCACCCTCGCGCTCAGGCTCGCTCCGTCGCCCTCCAGCTCCGCCACGTGAATGAACCACCGCGCCTCCGAAGCCCACGCGCACTCATACGGCTCCGTCTCGAAGTCCCCATCAAACGTCGCGTTCTTTTCGATGACCGCGGTAAATGAATGCCGCATGCCCGCCTACCAGTCCGCCGATATCACGACCGAGTCCAGGTACAGGAAATTCCGCACGTTGCTCGTCGTCCGCACGTCCATGCACAGGTTCAACAGCCGGTTGATGCCCCAGTACCCATCGTCAAAGCGCAACACCGGGATTTCGCGCAGGTCCATCGTCAGGTCATTCACCTGCAACTCCGTGTTTCTCCGCGTCGATAGGTCGAACAGCCAGCGCAGGTAGTGCCAGTTCACCTTGGTGGGCACCTCGTTGAAACATAGCTGTTGGTCGCCGCCGGGTATCGGCGCCCACATGTCCGGCTTCGCCACGTGTACGTCGTTCTGGTTCGAGTCGAACCCTTCCCGCAGCATCCGCGTCGTCGGGTGTAGACCCGTCTTGTACAGCCACCGCTGCGTGAACTCGCCCTCTTCGTTCGTGTTCTCGTAGCGCAACGCCGCGTGATAGCGGTCTCTCGGCTCGGTCCCCTCGCAGATGTCGTTCCACAGCGTGAACGACCCGAAGTGCGCCTCCGACGGGTGATAGTTCCCATCCCACGCCCGCGCCCCCGTATCGTCGCCGCCAAACGTCTGCTCCGCCTTATACGTGAACCACGCCTCGAACTGCACCAGTCCGTCCGCCGCCGACGTCAACCGCTTGATCGCCACCGCCTGGTGAAACTTCCGCGGACGCGTCGCCAGCTTCATCGAATACGTCCCGTCCACCGCCCCGTGCGTCCCCAGGTCGAAGTACGTGCACGTGCTCAACTGCGCCGGCCGCATGTCCTTGAAAACTGGCTGCAGCTCGTTCAGATCCCCGTTGTGGTTTCCAACCAGCTCACACCACCCGTGCAACCCGTCGTCAAAGTCGTCAAACGCCAGGATTCTCGGCAGCGGATTGAAGCGGCTCAGCCGAATGTCGGCGGCAGCGTGGGACACGCGAGGTCTCCAGCCGGCAAAGTCCTGGGAGTATGGCAGTTTTCGCTACCGTCAGTTCAGCCCTGCTTCCTGATTCTCGAGACCCCTGCAATACTCCGGCAGCCCTCGAATGCGCAGCCGCTTCTTGCTCCCTCTCCTGCGAGACCTTTGCAGAACGCGCCGCGTACTCGAAGGTGCGGGAGCTTCCGGTCTCGATCGACGCGCCAGTACCCGCGGACGGACTCCGATCTCCAGGGGGCGTGGCGCTCTTCACCCTCTCCGAGGGGAGAGGCAGATTCCGCCGTCCCCGGCGGAAATCAGTGAGGGGTCTTCCGGGCAACTAGCCTCGGGTTACGCAGAGGTCTCCTCTGGGAGAGGGTTGGGGTGAGGGTCTTCCGGGCAACCACCTTGGGTTATGCAAAGGTCTCCTTGAGGGAGAGGGCTGGGGTGAGGGTGGCTGCCTCAGTGAAGCAGCCAAGCCGAAGTTAAGCACCTTCCGCCGGGGCCGCCCCGCTTCACCCTCTCCAGGGGGAGAGGGTGAACCTGCCCCTGCCTGCCCCGGACTCGATCCGGGGGACTCGATCCGGGGTTCCGGCGTCTTCGCCGGAAATCGGTGAGCAGTCTTCTGCGCACCCAACCCGGTCACGACGCGGCTCGGGCCAGGGTCAATCTCCTCCTGTGTGACGCCGCTCTTGCTCCCTCGCCCTTGAGGGAGAGGGCTGGGGTGAGGGTGGCTGCCTCGGTGAACCAGCCAAGCCGAAGTCGAGCACCTTCCGCCGAGGCCGCCCCGCTTCACCCTCTCCAAGGGGAGAGGCAGATTCCGCCGTCGCCGGCGGAAATCGGTGAGGGGTCTTCCGGGCAACCAGTCCCGGATTACGCACATGTCTCTTCTCGAGCTACCCGCCTTTAGCCCAGCGCCTCCTCGATTAACCACCGTTGAACAACGGGAGCGACCCAACACCTCCGCTTTCCTGATCTTCGTATAGTTGACACCCGCAGGCAGCCCGCCCGACCGCCGGGCGCGCGCGGAGAATCACAGTGGCCCGGGTCCTGATCGTCGAGGACGAAGCAAGCCTGGCCCGCACCATCGCCTACAACCTCCGCCGCCAGGGCTACGACGTCGAAACCGCTGCCGATGGCGAGCGCGCCCTCGACCTCGCCAACGCCACCCGGCCCGACATGGTCGTGCTCGACCTCATGCTCCCCGGCATGGATGGCTTCGACGTCTGCCGCCAGATCCGCCGCACCAGCGCAGTTCCGGTGCTGATGCTCACCGCCCGCGACGACGAAATCGACCGCGTCGTCGGCCTCGAAATCGGTGCCGACGACTACATGACCAAGCCCTTCTCCATGCGCGAACTCATTGCGCGCGTCAAAGCCATGCTCCGCCGTCGCGAGCTACTCCAGGAAGAAATCCGCCACGCCGACGCCCCATCCCGCGACATGATCGAGGCTGGCGAACTCACCCTCTCCCGCGCCACCCGCCAGGTCACACTCCGAGATCAACCGCTCCGTCTGAAGCCCAGGGAGTTCGACCTCCTCGAGTTCCTCATGCGCAACCGCGAACGTGTCTACTCCGCGGAGCAACTGCTCGAACACGTCTGGGGCGACGCCTTCACCCGCGACACCCGCACCGTCCCCGTCCACATCCGTGGCATCCGCCGCAAGATCGAAGACGACCCCTCCAACCCCACCCGCATCGAGACCGTCCGCGGCGTCGGCTACCGGTTCGTCGGCTGATGCGGCCCAGCCGTGGGTTGCGCGCCCGCGCCGCCCTCGGGGCGGCAGCCGGCGTGCTGATTGCCACGTTGGTTGCCGGCATCGCCCTCGCAGTCGCAACCGAGGTGGAAGCGCGGGCCGATCTCGCCATCCCCCTGATCCTCGCCGCCGTCCTCGGCGCACCGCTGGCCGCTGGCCTCGCTGCCGGCCTGATAGGCCGCGATGTCCGGGCGCTCCGCCAGGTTCAGCGCTCCACCGAAGGCCTTCTGTCCGCCGAGGGTCCCGAGCCGTTCCCGCGCGCCGGCGGACCTGAAGTCCGCGACCTGTCCATGGCAATCGCGGACACCACCGAGGCCTTGCAGGCCGAATCCCGCGCCTTGGAGCACGACCACGCCCGCCTCGAAACCGTGCTGGCCTCCATGACCGACGGCGTCGTCATCGTCGAAACCGACAACACCGTCAGCCTCGTCAATCAGGCGGCCGCCGACATGCTGGACGTCCGGGCCCGCATGGAGGGCCAGGCCTCGCTCGCCGACGCCCTGCGCGACAACGATCTGGTCGAGCTCATCCGTGCGCCCACGTCCGCTGAGCAGCCCGCCGCCCGCCTCCTGTCCGTCGGGGCAACCGAACGCGAAGTCCACGCCATCGCCGTCCCCCTCGGCCTCCCGGGCCTCCGTCAGCGCCTCGTCCTCCTCCGCGACCTCACCGACCTCCGCCAGACCGAAACCGTCCGCCGCGACTTCGTCGCCAACGTCTCCCACGAACTGCGTACGCCCCTCAGCGCCCTCCGCGCCCTCGTCGAAACGCTGCAGGACGGCGCCGCCGACGATCCCGCCAGTCGCGCCGAGTTCCTCCACGGCATCGAAGTCGAAGTCGAACGCATGAGCCAGATGATCGCCGAGCTGCTCGACCTTGCCCGCATCGAGTCCGGCATGGCCGACCTGGAGCTGTCCGCGGTGGACCTCAACCAGATCGTCGCTCCCGCCGCCGACCGCCTCCGTGCCCAGGCTGCTCGCCACGAACTCACCCTCGAAGTTGCCGCCCACGCAGACCCGCTCCCCGTCCACGCCGACCCCGACCGCACCGCCCGCGTCGTCATGAGCCTCATCCACAACGCCATCAAATTCACCCCGCCCTCCGGCTCCATCCGCGTCACCACGCACCAGTCCGACGTGGATGCGGTTGTCAGCGTTTCCGACACCGGCGCCGGCCTCGCCCTCGATGAACTCGACCGCGTCTTCGAACGCTTCTACAAGTCCGACCCATCCCGCAGCGGCGCCGGCGCCGGCCTCGGCCTCTCCATCGCCCGCCACACCGTCCGCCAGCACGGCGGCCGCATCTGGGCCGAATCCCCCGGCCTCGGCCACGGCGCAACCTTCAGCGTCGCCCTCCCGCTCAGCCAACCCGCCCGCCAGTTTCAGACACCGCTAAGACAGCGCTAATCGTCCGTTAAACAGCTTGCACCGCCCGCTGACGCAGGCCTCCTAACGTGTCACTGGTCGAATCTGACCGCATCGACTTTTGGGAGGCAGCCCACCCCGTGAGTCCAATCAGCCGCCGGCGCATCCTCCGCGCAGCCGGATTCGGATCCCTGGCGGCCGCCACCGCCGCCGTCCTGGCCGCCTGCGGCGAAACGCCGGCCGGCACGCAAGAAGAGGCCGCTGCGAGCGCCGCTGCCGCGTCCTCGATGGTCCAGGTCACCCCACCTTCCGGTCCCATCTCCGGCACCATCCTCGTGGACGGCTCCAGCACGGTCGGCCCTATCTCCCAGGCCGTCGCCGAGGAATTCCAGAAACAGTTCTCCGACGTCCGCGTTCCGGTTGGCGTCTCCGGCACCGGCGGCGGCTTCAAGAAGTTCTGCGCTCAGGAAACCGACATCTCCGACGCCTCCCGCTTCATCAAGTCCAGTGAAGCCGCCGCCTGCGACGAGAGCGGTATCGGCTACATCGAGCTCCCCGTCGCCATCGACGGCATCGCCGTCGTCGTCAACCAGCAAAACGACTGGATCGGCGACAGCATCACCACCGACGAACTCAGGAAGATCTGGGCCCCCGAATCCGAAGGCCAGGTCATGACCTGGTCCCAGGTCCGCGAGGGCCTGCCCGACGAGCCCCTCCTGCTCTACGGCCCCGGCACCGACTCCGGCACCTACGACTACTTCACCAAGGCCGTCAACGGCGAGGAAGGCGCCAGCCGCGGCGACTTCACCCCCAGCGAGGACGACAACGTCCTGGTCCAGGGCGTCTCCGGCGACGCCGGTGCCGTCGGCTTCTTCGGCCTCGCCTACTACGAGCAGAACGCCGAAATCCTCAAGGCCCTCAAAGTCGACGGCGGCGCCGGTCCGGTGTTCCCGACCACGGAAAACGTCTTCAGCGGCAAGTACGCGCCCCTCTCGCGCGTGATCTTCATCTACGTCAGCACCGTCGCCGCCGAGCGTCCCGCGGTGCAGACCTTCGTGGAGTTCTACCTCAAGAACGCCGCCAGCCTGGTCGGTGATGTCGGCTACGTCCCGCTGCCCGCCGCGATGTACAACCTCGCCCTCGAGCGCTTCACCACCCGCAAAACCGGCACCGTCTCCGCCATGGAAGGCGTCACCGACACCCCCAATTCGGTGCTACAAGCCTGGAAATCGGGCGCCTAGCATCCGACACCAACGCCGCCCGCTATTGAGACCTTTGCAGAATTCACCGCGTCCTCAAGGGTGTGGCGGCTCCTGCCCCCTCTCCCCATGGGAGAGGGCTGGGGTGAGGGTCTTCCGGGCAACCATCCCCGGGTTACCCAGAGGCTTCTCTATGGAGAGACGCTTTGGATAGCCTCAAGTCATTGCCGCGCGCCCACCCCGCGGCTGACGCGGCCGCTTCCGAACCTGCTGGCCTTGACTTCACCCGCTCCCGCCGCGACTCCCTCCGCCGCAAGCTCGTCGAACGCAGCGTCCACGCCGTGCTCTTCCTCTGCGCCCTCATTTCCGTCCTCACCACCACCGGCATCGTCATCACCCTCCTCGGCGAGACCATCCTGTTCTTCGGCGAAGTCCCCATCGTCGACTTCCTCACCGGAACCCGTTGGACCCCCCTCTTCGCCTCCAAGAGCTTCGGCGTCCTTCCCCTCGTCAACGGCACCATCGTGGTCGCCCTGGTCGCCATCGTCGTGGCCGTGCCAATCGGGCTCCTCACCGCCATCTTCCTCAGCGAATTCGCCCCGGCCCGCCTGCGCAGCGTGGTCAAGCCGGTGCTCGAAGTCCTGGCCGGAATCCCCACCGTCGTCTACGGCTACTTCGCGCTTCAGTTCGTCACGCCGATTCTTCGAGACATCTTTCCCCAGACCCAGATCTTCAACGTCGCCAGCGCCGGCATCGTCATGGGCTTCATGATCCTCCCGATGATGGCCTCGATCAGCGAGGACGCCCTTCGCGCCGTCCCGCGCGACCTTCGCGAAGGCGCCTTTGCGCTCGGCGCAACCAGGTTCGAAGTCGTCAGCCGCGTGGTCGTCCCGGGCGCGCTTTCTGGAATCCTCGCCGCCGTCATCCTGTCGATCTCGCGCGCCATCGGCGAAACCATGATCGTCGCCATCGCCGCCGGCCTGCAGCCCCAGATGGGCTTCGACCTGCTCCGGTCCATGGAAACCATGACCGCCTACATCGTCCAGGTCAGCCTTGGCGACACCCCGCAGGGCGGCATCGAGTTCCGCACCATCTTCGCGGTAGGCACTCTGCTCTTCGTCATGACCCTCGTTATGAATCTCCTGAGTGATCTGCTCGTCCGCCGCTATCGGGAGGCCTACGAGTGAGCGCCCAGTCCACCGCCGCCATCCCGTCCGCGGACGTCTGGCGTCCCAGCCAGACCCGCCGCCGCTGGTCCGGCTGGCTCTTCTACGGCCTCGCCGTCGTCTCGACCTTGATGGGCCTCGTCATGCTCGGCGCCCTGCTGTTCGACATCGTCACCGACGGCGCCGGTCAGGTGGACTGGCACTTCCTCACCAACTACCCCTCGCGCATCGCCGACAACGCCGGGCTCCGCTCCGCCCTCCTCGGCAGCCTCTGGATGCTGGCCTTCACCGCCATCATTGCCTTCCCGCTGGGCGTCGGCGCCGCGATTTACCTGGAGGAATACGCCCCGGACAACTGGCTCACCCGCTTCATCCAGCTCAACATCGCCAACCTCGCCGGCGTCCCCAGCATCGTCTACGGCCTGCTCGGCCTCGGACTCTTCGTTCGCTGGCTCGCGCTCGGCCGCGTCGTGCTGGCCGGCTCGATGACCATGGCGCTCCTCATCCTGCCCCTCATCATCGTCGCCTCCCGCGAGGCCATCCGCGCCGTCCCCGACTCCCTGCGCGAAGGCTCCTACGCCCTCGGCGCCACCCGCTGGCAGATGGTGCGCCAGACCGTCCTGCCCTCGGCCGCCGGCGGCATCCTCACCGGCACCATCCTCGCCCTCGCCCGCGCCATCGGCGAAACCGCGCCGCTCATTACCATCGGCGCGCTCACCTACGTCGCCTTCGATCCCAACGGGCCCCTGGACATCTTCACCGTGCTGCCCATCCAGATCTTCAACTGGGTGTCGTTGCCCCAGAAGGAGTTCCACAGCCTCGCCGCCGGCGGCATCGTCGTCCTGCTGGTCGTGCTTCTCACCGCCAATTCACTCGCCGTCTATCTCCGGTACCGCATGCAGAGGAGGCTTCAGTGATCAACCTGCGCATCGATGCGCAAACCACGGATGCGGTAGCCACGCCGTCGCAGAACGGGCAGACCGACGCAATCCTGATGACCCGCAGCCTCAACTTCTGGTACGGCAGCGCCTACGTGCTTGAGGACGTCAACTGCGACGTCCGGCCGCGCGAGGTCACCGCCATCATCGGCCCCTCCGGCTGCGGCAAGAGCACCTTCCTGCGCTGCTTCAACCGCATGAATGAACTCATTCCAACCGCTCGGCTGGAAGGCTCCGTCGTCTTTCGAAACCGCGACATCTACGACCGCTCGGTCGACCCGGTCGAGGTCCGCCGCCAGGTCGGCATGGTTTTCCAGAAGCCCAACCCGTTCCCCAAGTCCATCTACGACAACGTGGCCTACGGACCGCGCGTCAACGGCTACAAGGGCGACATGGACGAGGTCGTCGAAACCTCCCTCAAGCGCGCCGCCCTCTGGGACGAGGTCAAGGACGACCTCAAGAAGAGCGGCCTCGCGCTATCCGGCGGCCAGCAGCAGCGCCTCTGCATCGCCCGCGCCCTGGCCGTCCAGCCCGACGTGCTGCTGATGGACGAGCCCTGCTCCGCGCTCGACCCCATCGCCACCACCCGCATCGAGGACCTGATCCGCGAGCTGCGCGAGCAACTCACCATCATCATCGTCACCCACAACATGCAGCAGGCCGCCCGCATCTCCGACCGCACGGCCTTCTTCACGGTGGCCGAATCCGGAGCCGGAGTCCTCGTCGAATTCAACGACACCCAAAAGCTCTTCACCACCCCCACCGACCCGCGCACCGAGGCCTACATCACCGGCCGGTTCGGCTAGGACGGAGGAGGCCATGTCGCCACGAACCGAATACGAAAGCCAGAGCACCTTCACCTCGTGGGAGACCCTTGCAAAACGCCCTTCGTCCTCGAAGGCGGGGCCGCTCTTCACCCTCTCCAAGGGGAGAGGCAGGTTCGGCCGTCCCCGGCCGAAACCGGTGAGGGGTCTTCCGGGCACCCGCCCTCGGGTTACGCAAACGTCTCTTCTGGGGGAAAGGGTTGGGCTGAGGCGTCCTCCGGGCTATGCCCCCGGGTTGCGCATAGTTTTCCCTTGGGAAAGGGCAGAGTGAGGGAGTCCCATGTCGCCACGAACCGAGTATGAAAACCAGCTCCAGCAGGTGCACGACGAACTCCTGCTCATCGGAAGCATGGTGGAAAAGGCCATCAAGCGCTCGATCGAGTCGCTCCGCACGCGCGACGTCGAGTTGGCGCAACGAATCGTCGACGAAGACGACGAAATCGACGATCGCTACCTGGCGCTCGAGGAACTCTGCATTGACATCATCGCCCGGCAGCAGCCCATGGCCAGCGATCTGCGCGCGCTCATCACCGGCATGCAGGTCGGCTCGGAGCTCGAGCGCATGGGCGACTACGCCGAGGGCATTGCCAAAATCAGCATCCGCATGGGCGACGAACCCCCGCTCAAGCCGCTGATCGACATTCCCCGCATGGCCGACATCTCAATCGGCATGTTGCGCGACAGCCTGACCGCCCTGAACGAGCGCGACGCTGCTCTCGCGCGCCGGGTCTGGCACACCGACGACGAGGTCGACCAGCTCAACGACCAGGTCTATCGCGAGCTGTTGACCTACATGTTCGAGGATCCGCGCAACATCCAGCGCGCCACCTGGCTCACCTGGGTCTCGCACAACCTCGAACGCATCGGCGACCGCGCCACCAACATCGCCGAACGCGTCATCTACCTCACCACCGGCCAAACCCCCGCCCCCGACGAACGCTGGCCCGACGTCGGCGACCCCACCCCCCAGGACCCCACCACCCCCACCAACGGCTCCACCTCCCCCTAACCCCCACCCACCCCAGTGCCCACCCGTAGGTCTTGCCTCGCCTTCACGCTCTCCACCGAGCGAGAAGGCGAGGCCACAAATCGGCAGCAGCTATGCGGGATGCACCAGCGTCCAATGCCGCCGCAGCGCCCCTCTTTCTCCCTCTTCCCGCCGGACCCTTGCCCAACGCTCCCTCGTCCTTTGCGGAGGAGCGGCTCTTGCCCCCTCTACCCGTGGAGACCGTTGCAAAACGCCCTGGTTCCTCGAGTGCGCGGCCGCTCTTTCTCCCTCTCCCCGTGGGAGAGGGTTGGGGTGAGAGTCTTCCGGTCGAAGCCCCACGGACCACTCCGGCCGTCACCACGCCTCCGGCCGCGGAGGCGCCGTCATTCCCCTCTTTCCGTGGGAGAGGGTTAGAGCCTGCCCCGGACCCCGATCCGGGGGTGAGGGTCTTCCGGTCGAAGCCCCACGGACCACTCCGGCCGTCACCGCGCCTCCGGCCGCGGAGGCGCAGTCATTCCCCTCTTTCCGTGGGAGAGGGTTAGGGTGAGGGTCTTCCGGGCACCTACCCTGGGGTAACGCAGACGCCTACCTTGGGGGAAAGGCTCTGGGTGAGGGACTTCCGGGCACCCACCCCCGGGCTACGCAAAGGTTTCCCGTGGGAAAAGGCTAGAGTGATGGTCTTCCGGTCGAGGCGTCCCGAGTCATCCCGGCGCGCTTTTCGCCCCAGTCTTCAGGGCACAGCGCTACCGTCTGCCGTCACGTGCCTTCACGGGTCTCACGTCGCTTCTCACACGCCAGCCACAAGGCCTCAGCCACGGCGTCTGTTTCCTGGAGCACTTCAACGTTCGTGAACCGGATCACTTTGATCCCCTGCGCCTGCAGCGCGGCCGATCGCTGGTGGTCTTTTGCGCGTTTCGTTGGCTGCATATGTCCAGCGCCATCCACTTCCACCGCGAGGCGCAACCGGTGGCAGTAGAAATCCAGCACATAGGGCTCAATCGGGTGCTGACGGCGAAACTTCGCACCAAGCTGTCGGCGACGAACCAATTGCCACATCATTCGTTCGGCGTCCGTCTGTCGTCTCCGCAGCGATCGTGCCAGCGAAAGCAGCTTAGGCGGAGTCTTCTCAAACGGTGGGTAATCCCGACTCATGTCGAGCCAATTGGTGTCTCGAGCCCAACCAGCCTCCAACCAGGCGAGATCTCGACACACTTCAGCGGTTCTGTGCCTGCTGCCGATCCTGCCCGCGACCGACGGGAGAGAAGTCTTTCGGTCGAGATGCCCCGAGTCACCGCTGCCCGGCGTCGCACCTCCCCGCCTGGTGCTGGTATTTCCCCTCTCCCCGTGGAGACCGTTGCAAAACGCCCCGGTTCCTCGAGTGCGCGGCCGCTCTTTCTCCCTCTCCCCGTGGGAGAGGGTTAGGGTGAGGGTCTTCCGGTCGAAGCCTGACGGACCACTCCCGCCGTCATCACGCGTCCGGTATCAAGGCCGCCGTCTTTCCCCTCTCCCCGTGGGAGAGGGTTAGGGTGAGGGTCTTCCGGTCGAAGCCTCACGGACCACTCCGGCCGTGATCACGCTTACGGTGTCAAGGCCGCTCTCTTCCCCCTCTCCCATGGGAGAGGTCTCAGGCGAGGGTCTTCTGAGGAATCCGTCCTGGCCTAGTAAGCACCAGACATATCAAGCTGCCTACTGGTCCACCCACCTGCAAGGGTGTGTTGGGCAAAGGAGTGTCCGCGCGCTATGAAGCCCCCTGCATCCCTCCAAATCCGAACTCTCGCCGAGTTCTTCGGCACCGCCTGGCTCCTCATTGCCATCGTCGGCTCCGGCATCATGGCCCAGCGCCTCACCGACGACCCCGCCCTCCAACTCCTCCAGAACGCCCTCGTCACCGGCTTCGCCCTGGCCGCCATCATCGCCGCCCTGCGACCCGTCTCCGGCGCCCACGTCAACCCCGCCGTCACCCTCACCGCCGCCGCGGTTGGTCAACTTCCTTGGCGTGAAGCCGCCGGCTACCTCCCCGCCCAAATCGCCGGCGGCATCGCCGGCACCCTCCTCGCCAACCTCATGTTCGGCCTTCCGCCGGCCGAAATCTCGACGACTGTGCGCGACGCCCCCATCACCTGGCTCGGCGACCTCGTCGCCACCGTCGGCCTGCTCAGCCTCATCTTCACCCTCGTCGCCACCCGCTCCTACAACGTCCTCCCCGGCGCCGTCGGCGCCTACGTCGCCGGCGCCTACTACTTCACTTCATCCACCGGCGTCGCCAACCCCGCCGTCGCCCTCGGCCGCATCTTCACCGACACCTTTGCCGGCATCGCGCCCCAATCCGCCCTCATCTTCATCCTCGTCCAACTGACCGCCGCCGCCCTCGTCACCCTTATCCACCACCTCCTGGCATCCCCAAACCGTCGGCCATAGTCGGATAGCCTCGAAGGGCGCGACCAGACTCTCCCAGGCAGATGTCCACGCGCCGTTGCTCTGATACGACGTCTCGTGCCATCACAGTCATTGCTGGGAAACGAATTCGCGCTTAGGAATCTGTCTCGCGAGGGCCTTATTCCTGAGACAATCCTCAACGGTCCAAGTTGCGGCAACGGACTTGATAACCTGAATCTGCGCCGACTAGATCTTCAGACGATGTGTATCCGAAAACGAGCCCAGGGCTTGCCACTGCGAGTTCCTGCAGTCGCTTGCTGAATCTCATTGTTCGATCTGTCGTGGTAGTCACTCTCGTCAGCGCGGCTTCTGTGACATTTCAGCGTGAGTCCCATGCATGCGTGCCTCCTCCCCCGACATCGGCAACAGAGGAGTTGCAGAGGTGGTCTACGGTTTTTGCTGGGCGAGTTGTCGAGGTATATAGCTTGGATCACGGAATGATGTACGAGTTTAGAGTAGACACGGTCTGGAAAGGGCCTTTACTTGAGACGGTGTTTGTATTCTCAGGCAAAGATACATCCTCTTGTGCCAACATGAGATTTGACATCCGAAGGGATTACATTGTGTATGAAGGGAACGGACTCATCGGTAGTCGTACTGGTCTGCTTGCTTCTGCACATGAAGACCTCGCCGAGCTCGGCGAAGGCCAGCGGCCCGTGTCCGGAACAAGCGAACCACGGCCGAAATCTATCGATGAACCGACGTTTCCGATGTTGCCGATAGTTGTTATCGGAGTGGCTCTTGTTGCCCTGCTAATTGCATCAGTGGTGCCGATTCCATTCCAGAGCTCTGGAGGTGGCCGAAGATAGGCTGAAGAATTCGTGAAAGAGAATCTCGCCTATCGAATGTACGTAACCTTAATGGCAGACAGCCCTTACACTTCTCAGAATTGCAACCATCGCGTCGGGAGCTTTGGTTGCTAATGCCCTCCGGGGTTCCGAAGTCGACGTTGGGCGAGAAGGGAGTGGGGCAGGACAGTGGAGGTCACGGCGATCGAGTCCCTACTTACCCTTGCCAGCGCCGCCTTCCTCGGCGCCACCTTCCCCGCCATCGTCCCCCAATCCGTCCTCATCTTCATCCTCACCCACCTCACCGCCGCCACTCTCGTCACCCTCACCCACCACCTCCTCGCAGCCTCAAACCGCTCGCCCTGGTCGACTCCCCTACATGGGCGCGACACAGACCGTCCTCAGGGTCATCCTCACCCGTCCTACGAAGGTTCCAGACTCGCCTCCCTTGGCGGCGATCGCGTTTAGCCTCGGATTTGTGCACAGAGCCTGACCGTCGAGCGTTCTGTCAGCTCAGGCTTGAATCGCTTGTCCGGCTCACTCGGTAAGATCTTCAGGCGTCAGGCATTGACGGCAAAGTCATCAGTAGAATTCGGGTCAGCACAGTCATCCCATGGACTCCCGCACACGTCAGCTAACGGTCGCAACGAAGCTTGTGACACGACTCATGCTCGTCGCCCTCTTGGCAGGCGCCGCATTCCTGGCAGTCTCACGCGAAACCAAGGCATGTTCGTACGCACCGCCTGGACCTCCATCCGATGAACGTCGGAAGGCAAGGTACGTGTTCGCTGGCGAAGTTGTTGCCGTACACCCGGTCGAAAACGACAAGATATATGAATTCAAGGTTGATACAGTTTGGAAGGGGCCCCTGCACGAAACAGCTTACATCAGTG
>JAPOWQ010000046.1 GCA_026707585.1 Chloroflexota bacterium
ACAACCTGCTCCAGCTCTTCATCTTCTGGGAGATGGTGGGGCTGTGCTCGTACCTGCTCATCGGCTACTGGTACGAGCGCGACAGCGCCAACGCGGCCGCCACCAAGGCCTTTCTGGTTAACCGGATCGGCGACTTCGGATTCGCCATCGGCATCATCCTGGCCTTCCACGAATTCGGCACGCTGCGCTACCGCGAGATCTTCGACGGCTTGGGCGCGGCGGACCCGCGCATGGTCACGGCCATTGCCTGCCTGCTCTTCATCGGCGCCATGGGCAAATCCGCGCAGTTCCCGCTGCACGTCTGGCTCCCCGACGCCATGGAAGGCCCGACGCCCGTCAGCGCGCTGATCCACGCCGCCACCATGGTCACGGCCGGCGTTTACCTGGTCGCTCGACTCAATCCCGTGTACTCCGCCGCGCCCGAGGCGCTGCTGCTCGTCGCCGCCGTCGGCACGTTCACCGCCTTCCTCGCGGCCACCATTGCCCTCACCCAGACCGACATTAAGCGCGTCCTCGCCTATTCGACCGTCAGTCAGCTTGGCCTCATGTTCCTGGCCGCCGGAGCCGGCGCCTACACGGTCGCAATCTTCCACCTGGCCACCCACGCCTTCTTCAAGGCCCTCCTGTTTCTCGGTTCCGGCAGCGTCATCCACGCAATGAATGACGAACAGGACATGCGCCAGATGGGCGGCCTTCGTAGCAAGCTCCCCGTCACCTACGCCACCTTCATCCTGGGCGGTCTGGCCCTGGCAGCCATCTTCCCGCTGGCCGGGTTCTGGAGTAAGGACGAGATCCTGGCCCTAACACATCTCAAGGCGACCTCCGATCCTGGATCCTCGCTATCGACCGACCACGGCGCGGGGATCTTCTGGGTCTTCTATTTCACCGGCCTGGCCGTCTCCGTCATGACCGCCTTCTACACATTCCGAATGATCGTCAAGACGTTCCACGGCCAGCCCCGCAACGCCGAACTTCACGCCCACGCCCACGAATCGCCGCGGGTGATGACTGTGCCCCTGATCGTGCTGGCGGCCGGGGCCGTGCTCACCGGAGCCGTCCTGGGCATCCCGCCCGAACACGGAATCATCCACGGCTACCTGGAGCACGCGGCCGGAATCATTCACCTGGAGGGTGCCGGTCCGCCGGCAACGGTTGTTCTGGCCCTGATTTCCACCGTCGCGGCCGGCGGCGGCCTCCTGCTGGCCCTCGGCGCCTACAGCCGAGGCATCGGCATCCCCGCGCTGGCTCGGCGAGTCCTGCCGGGCGCCGAGACTCTTTTCCGCCAGAAGTGGTACATGGACCACGTCGGGGACGGCTTTGGCGTCGCCTTCACCAGGGCCACGGCCATGATCTCCTGGGGTTTTGACGCGGGCGTGATCGACGGCATCGTCAACGGCGTTGGCCACCTGTCGCGTTTCACCGCTGGCCAGGTCCGTCGTCTCCAAACCGGCCAGGCCCAGAACTATGCGCTGTTGATGGTGGTCGGGCTCGTGCTGACCGTCGGCAGCCTGGTGCTCTTTAGATGAACGGCATGACCACCGGCGAAGCCGCGCTCGACTTCCCAATCCTGTCGCTGGCGCTCTGGCTGCCGCTCCTCGTCGGACTTCCGATCATCGTCCTGGCGCGTAGCCGTAACGCCATAGCCGTGGGAGCGCTCATGGCCAGCCTGGCGCAGGCCGTGCTCGCCATCGTCGTCACGGTCACCTTCGACCGCCAGGCCACGGGCTACCAATTCGTCGAGAGCGCCGAGTGGATTCCCGCGCTGGGAATCTCCTACAAGCTCGGCGTGGACGGTGTGTCCATCCTCATGGTCCTGCTCACTGGAATCCTCGGCCCCCTCGTCGTTGCTGCCAGTTGGCTGACGATCCATCGCCGGGAACGCGAGTTCTTCGCTGCGCTCATCACCCTCCAGACCGCCATGCTCGGCGTCTTCGTCACGCTCGACTTCATCCTCTTCTACGTCTTCTGGGAAATGGTCCTGATCCCGATGTACCTGATGATCGGCGTCTGGGGCCACGAGCGGCGCATCTACGCGACGGTCAAGTTCTTCCTCTACACGTTTGCCGGCAGTGTCCTGATGCTGGTGGCCATCCTGGCCATCCGCTTTACCACCGGCACGTTCGACATCGAGGCGATTCCGGAAGAAATGGCCGGAGCCTCGCAGATTCTCCAGCGCTGGGTCTTCGTGGCCTTCTTCCTGGGCTTCGCCATCAAGGTGCCCATGTTTCCGTTCCATACTTGGTTGCCCGACGCGCACGTCGAAGCGCCAACGGCGGGCAGCATGGTGCTGGCCGGCGTGCTGCTCAAGATGGGCGCCTACGGCTTCCTGCGCTTCCTGATACCCATGGCGCCGGACGCCGTTGACGAAGCCCGCGGCCTGGTCGTCGCCCTCTCGCTCGTCGCCATTGTCTACGGCGCCTTGGTGGCCATGGTGCAGCCCGACCTGAAAAAGCTGGTCGCCTATTCCAGCGTCAGCCACATGGGCTTCGTAACCCTCGGCATCTTTACCGCCACCCAGACTGGAATCGACGGCGCGCTGGTCCAGATGCTCAGCCACGGCGTCGTCAGCCCGGCGCTGTTCTTCGCCGTCGGCGTCATCTACGAACGCGCGCACACCCGCCGCATCGACGAGTTGGGTGGTCTGGCGCCGCGCATGCCAATCTACGCCACGCTCTTCGGCTTCTTCATGCTGGCGTCGCTCGGGCTCCCGCTGTTGAGCGGATTCGTGGGTGAGTTCCTGGTGCTTGTCGGCGCCTTCGACTACGCCACCGGCGTCGGCATCCTGGCCGCGCTGGGCGTAATCCTGGCCGCCGCCTACATGCTCTGGATGTACCAGCGCGTCGCGCTCGGACGGCTGCGTAACCAGGCGCTGGCGACGATTCCCGACGTCAACCGCACCGAAATCCTGACGTTCGTCGGCCTGGGCGTATTGGTCGTCTGGGTCGGCATAGTGCCGGACACCTTCGTGCGCCTCCTGAGCGCCACCACCGCCGGGCTGGCCGGGTAAACGATGATCGAACCTTCGGATATCGGCTTCGTCCTTCCAGAGTTGACCGTGCTGGGCACCGCCCTGGCGCTGTTGCTATGGGCCGCTATTACGCGAGGCGACCGGCGCTGGACCAGCGTCAGCCTTGCCCTCACCGGAAACGGCCTGGCCGCGCTGTTCATGTTCATGCGAGCGCCGGCCGACGACGCGGCGGTCCAGATCTTTGCCGGCCAGTTGGTCGTTGATGGCTACTCGACCTTCTTCCGCACGCTCTTCCTGATCCTGGCCTCGCTGGCCATCGTCTTCGGCGCCCAGCGCTTCTCAACCGCGCCGCTGACGGACTTCGCCGCGCTTCTGCAGTTCTCCCTCCTGGGCATGATGCTGCTGGTTGGCGCGGCCGATTGGGCCACTGCCTTCATCGCCATCGAAACCATGGCCGTCCCCGTCTACGTGCTGGTCGGCCTCACCCGCTTCCGCCGCGAGTCGCTGGAAGCCGCCATGAAATACTTCGCCCTCGGCGCCTTCGCGTCAGCCATCCTCATCTACGGCATAGCCTGGACCTATGGCCTGACCGGTACCACCAGCCTGGCCGAAACGGCGGCCGGCATCACGGCCCACGGAGAAACGCCGTGGACGCTCTTCGCCCTCGGGCTGATCCTGGTTGCCATGGGCTTCAAGGTCGCCGCGGTGCCCTTCCACGCCTGGACGCCCGATGCCTACCAGGGCGCCCCGACGCCCGCCGCCGCGTTCATCTCCGTTGGGCCAAAGGTCGCGGCCATGGCCCTGCTGGCGCGCGTCGTCACGCTGGCCTTCGAGCCGCTGGCCGCCAACATCGCGATCGCGCTGGCCGTTATCGCAGCCGCGACGATGATCCTCGGGAACGTGGCCGCCATCGCCCAGAACGACGTCAAGCGCCTGCTCGGCTACTCCAGCATCGCCCACACCGGCTACATGCTGGTCGGACTGGCTGCCGTCAGTCAGACCGAAGGGACCACGACCTTCATCGGCATCCCGTCGGTGCTGTTCTATGGCTTCGTCTACGCCTTCATGACCTTTGGCGCGTTCGCGGTGGCCTACGTGGTCGAGACTCAGACGGGCAGCAACGACATATCCGCCTTCCGCGGCCTGGCGCAGCGGGCGCCGCTGCCGGCCGTGGCCATGGCAGTGTTCATGCTGTCGTTGACCGGCGTCCCGCCACTCTCAGGCTTCCTCGGCAAGCTCTACATCCTGCAATCCGCCGTTGACGCCGAGTTTGGCTGGTTGGCGGTGGTGCTGGTGGTTACCTCGGTCGTCTCGGCGTTCTACTACCTGCGCGTCGTTGTGATGATGTTCATGCACGACGCCGACGAGGCCGTCCCCGCCGACGCGGGCTCGGTGGCGGCCTCGGCAATCGTGGCCGACACGCACTCGGCGGTCATCGCCGCCGCGGCGGGCGCCACGGTCGCCTTCGGGATCGTTGGCGGCGGCCTCTTGACCTGGGCGCAGTCCGCCGTCACCAACGGTCTGCTCTAGAACCTACCGCCCGCGCCGACTGCACCTCGAACGAGGACGCCGCCTGGTCGCGTATTCGCCTGGGCCTGAACCTACCCGTGCTCTTCGATGTAGTTGACCGCGTCCGTAATGGTGAGGATCTTTTGGGCGTCCTCGTCGGGGATCGTCAGGTCGTATTCGTCCTCGAGCGCCATGATCAACTCGACCTGATCCAGGGAGTCGGCGTTCAAGTCGTCCACGAAGCGCGAGTCCGCGGATATCTCGTCCGCGGGCACATCGAGCTTGTCCGAAACAACAGCAATCACTCGGTCAACCGTTCCCACGGAGTCCCTCTCTTCGCATACCGGCGCTGCTCACGACAGCGGCGGCAATGGCGGCCTTCAAGACGTCGTACCAGATAAAGATACCCGCGCCGGCGGACCAGGCCTTGCCCCAGGGGTTCAACTCGTCCGTGGCCAGCACATAGTAAAGAGCCAGGTGGTTCACGCCAAAGAGATAGATGAACGGAACCCCGGCCAGGGCCGCCAGCAGGTCGATTCGCACGAACCGCAGGATCGCCCCGCGGCTGCCCTCGATCGCTGAATCGAACCGCGCGTGCAGCATCTGCGACGTCATGCCGACAACGAAAGCCGCGACAATGAATCCGTAGATGTAGCCGGCGGTCGGGGTCAGGAAGTAGGCCGGTCCGCCGCCACGGGCGAACACCGGCAAACCGGCGAATCCCATCACTGCGTACAGCATCATCGCGGCCGCGCCCCGCCAGGGGCCGAGCACAAGCCCGGTCAGCAGGACGAAGAGCACCTGAAGGGTGTAGGGAACCGGGTCGGCCTCGATCTTGGCCTGCGCCGCCGGAGCCATGAGCAGGGCGAAGACGATGACGAGCACGCCGTCCGAGACGGCTTGTCGCGGCGTCAGCCCCGCCACTCGTCGACCAACTTCAACGCTCACGGTCGCCACACCTTTCCCGGGCCAGCGCTATCTCGATCGATCACGATTGAGCGCCAGTATCCACGATGATCAGGGGCTGTCCGGCGGCGATGGTGTCGCCATTCTCGACCAGCACGGCAACTACTTCGCCGGCGTGGTCGGTGGTGATTTCGTTGAAGACTTTCATGGCCTCGACCAGCCCGATGGGGTCACCGGCCGCCACCTGAACGCCGACGCGAACAAACGGCTCGGCGCCCGGGCGCGGGGAGCCGTAATAGGTTCCAGCCAGGGGCGAGGTGACCGGGGTCCCGGACGGCGGTGGGGCGGGCGGCGGGACAGCGGCGGGCACGGCCGCTGGAGCAGCGGCTGCAGCGCCGGCGTCGGGTCGGCGGACGGCGACGCGTTGGTCGCCGATGCGGATTTCGAGCTCGGACAGATCCAATCGGCGCATCGCATCCAGGATCGAGCGGACGCGCCGGACGTAGCCTGCGTCGGCGCCGGGGTCCTCCGGGTTCGGGATCGCGCCAACCGCCTAGATTGCGCCAACGATCAGCGTGGCGTTGTGTCCGCCGAACCCGAAGCTGTTCGACATGGCGCACGTGACCGGCATCTCGCGCGCCCCGTCCGTCACGTAGTCCAGGTCGCACTCGGGGTCGGGGGTCTCGTAGTTGATCGTCGGGGGAATCACGTCGTCGTGGATCGCCTTGATGCACAGCATGGCTTCCACCGATCCGGCGGCCCCGATCAGGTGACCCATCATCGACTTCGTCGAGCTGACCGGCGCCGTGGAACCGTTGCCGCTGAACACCTGCTTGACGGCGTTGGTCTCGGCCAGGTCGCCTGCCGGTGTGGAGGTGCCGTGGGCGTTGATGTAGTCGACCGCCGAGGCTTCGAGCTGCGCGTCATCCAGCGCGCCCTGCATTGAGCGTGCGGCGCCGTCGCCGGCGGCGGGCGGCTGGGTGATGTGGAACGCGTCGGAACTCAAGCCATAGCCCAGGATCTCGGCGTGAATCGGGGCGCCCCTCGCGCTCGCGTGCTCGTAGCTCTCAAGGACGAAGACGCCGGCGCCTTCCGCGGCCACAAAGCCATCGCGGTCTTTGTCGAAGGGGCGTGAGGCGTGTTCGTAGTCGTCGTTGCGGGTGCTGAGGGCGCGGCCGGCGCAGAAGCCGGCGAGACCAATCGGGCCGATAGCGGCCTCGGTGCCGCCCGCCAGCATCACGTCGGCGGCGCCGCGCTTGATGGTGGCGGCGGCCTCGCCGATGGAGTGGGCGCCGGTGGCGCAGGCGGTGACGATGGCGATGTTCGGCCCACCGATGCCCAGGTCAATGGCGACCAGGCCCGCGGCCATGTTGGCGATGACCTCGGGAATCATGAATGGGGAAATGCGCGAGGGTCCGCGGTCGCGCAAGGTATTGACTTGCTGCTCCAGCACCAGCAGCCCCCCGATGCCGCTGCCGATGAAGCAGCCGATGCCGTCGCGGTTGTCGTCGGTGATCTCGAGGCCGGCGTCGGCGACGGCGTCGCGCGCGGCGATGATGGCGAACTGGGCGAAGCGGTCGGTGCGGCGGGCCAGGCGCCGCCCAAGCAGCGCGTTGGGGTCCCAGTCCTTGACCTCGCCGGCGATGCGGCAGCTGAAGCCGGTGGTGTCGAATGAGGTGATCGGCCCGATGCCGTTCTGGCCCTCCAGCGTTGCGCGCCAGGTGTCGCCGGCCGTCGCCCCAAGCGGCGTGATGGCGCCAATCCCCGTGACGACAACCCGCCTCGACATGCAGTCTCCGATCACCGCAAGCCGCCGGACGGGCAGCCCGCTGCGCTGACAAACGAGTGTATCAACGTGGCGGCAGCGGGCAGATTGCGGGGCGGGTTCGCGCACGTAAGAGTTCTTTCCAAAAAACTCTTGAGGCGCCGGGGGGCGTCATTCGGGCGGATTCGGAGGGCGGCGGGGCAGGCCGAATCGGCGGCGAGTAAGGCCAGGAGAAGGCAGTCAGGCAGCGGGGCGTCGCCGGGCGAAGGAGCGACGGCGCGGAGCGGTGGTGGGCGGTGAGGCATGGGAACTCTGGCTTGCGTGGACATCGGGTCTAGTGTACACTCTAGGAGCACAGACGGCAACCAGGGTGTTCGTCAGCAGCCGGCGAGGGGCTGCGGTGTGCGGGATTGCGCGGAAGAGGCCGGTCGGGGACCGGCCCCTACGCCGGAACGTGCCCGGAAGAGGCCGGTCGGGGAGCGGGCCCTACGCCGGAAGGTGCCCGGAAGAGGCCGGTCGGGGACCGGTCCCTACACCAGTGTGTGCCTGGAAGAGGCTGGTCGGGGACCGGGGCGGCGCCGGAAGGAGCACAAGATCGAATCGTGAAAAGCTTGAGACGAGCCGCTTGAGGAACCGGTTGGTTGGACGGCCCTACCGTGCGGTCCGGTTGGCGCCCCGCAGTCGCGTTGGCGGGCGGTTGACGGCTATGCTCGCCGGCGGACGCTGATGCGCGTCCCAAACCACCGGAGCCTGGCGTGAGCCGTGCAGCGACGATAAGCGGCTGGGGGATGAGTGTTCCCCGGCAGATACGCACCAATGCCCAATTGGAGCAGATGGTCTCCACGTCGGACGAGTGGATCGTGTCGCGCACGGGCATCCGCGAGCGGCGGATCGCCAGCGACGACGAGTCCACGTTCACGCTGGCGCGGGACGCCGCCAAGCAGGCGTTGCAGGTGGCCGACGTGCATCCGAACGACATCGACCTGGTGGTGGTGGCCACGCTGACACCGGAATACGGATTTCCGGCGACGGCCAGCCTGGTGCAAGACACGCTGGGCGCGACGCGGGCCGGGGCGTTCGACATCAACGCCGCCTGTGCGGGATTCGTCTACGGCGTGGCCGTGGCGCGCAGCATGATCGAGTCGGGCACGCACGAGACGGTATTGCTCATCGGCGCCGACACGATGTCGCGGGTGGTGGACTGGACCGACCGCTCGACCTGCGTACTGTTCGGCGACGGCGCGGGCGCGGTCGTCTTGCAGGCCACAGACGGGCCGGGCGGCATCTTCAGCACGGTGCTGGGATCCGACGGGGCCGGCGCGCCGCTATTGATCCAGCCAGCCGGGGGCAGCCACCAGCCGGCCACGGTGGCCACGATCAAGTCGGGCGCCCACTACCTGCAAATGAACGGCCGTGAGGTCTACAAGTTCGCCGTCACCGCCACCGCGGAGGCGGCGCGTCAAACGATGCAGGGCACGGGACTGGGTCCTGAAGACGTCGATTTATTCATTCCGCACCAGGCCAACCTTCGAATCATCAGATCGGCAGCACGCGGCGCGGGCATCCCCATGGAGCGGGTGTTCGTGAACGCGGATCGCTACGGCAACACTTCGGCCGGGTCGATCCCCATCGCGCTCTGCGAAGCGCTGGAGGCCGGCCGAATCCAGGCGGGCGACCGGGTGGTAATGGTCGGCTTCGGGGCCGGCCTGGCCTGGGCCGCGTCGGGGATCGAGTGGACGGCGGCGACGGTGAAGCTCAAAGCCGTGGCAGCGGCGACGGCGAGCGCCAGCTAGCCGCCTTTCCAGAGGTCACGATCCCCGCGAGCCCGGGCAGGCCGAGCCTGCATGTGCGGGGCGAGGCTGCGAGCGGTCCGATTCCCTTTAGCCGCACGTTGCCGCAGGTCTGAGGGCTGACTGCCGATAGGCAGGGCCAACGCAAGCCAGTCCTTTCCCGGAGACCAGGATGAATTCGGGCATGGCTCTTTCTGTCCGGCCTCGGGTGCCTTCAATTGGCGGGCGCACGCCAGTTGCGCCACGCGTCTCGCCGGCCCGGCGTCGATTTCCCGGACGCGCCTCGCAGCTGGGGCGTGCGCGCTGAGGCGCAGTTTCGTCAGTCCGTGCTGGTTACCGTGATGCTGACGGTGGTGGTGGCGGAGGGGCTGGCGCCGCCGGTGCTGGCGGTGATGGTGAGGGTGTAGCTGGGCGTGGTGGCGTGGCTCAGTTGGGCGCCCACGGCGACGTGCCCGGCCAGGGCGTCCACCGCCCAATGGTCGGCGGCGTTGCCGGCGGTGATGTCGTAGATCACCGTCGCGCCTTCCGGGTCGGTGGCCG
>JAPOWQ010000051.1 GCA_026707585.1 Chloroflexota bacterium
TGCGGTCGTGGTCTCGTGCAAAGGTGTCGACGCGGTGATCCGTCTGGGCGCCGACTCTGTTCCAACCGTGATTCCGCAGGTCGTAGACAAGCAAGTCGAAGTCGCGGCCCAGGAGTGACCAGAACGGATAGTAGAGGTCAATGGCAAGGCCGTTACCGTGGCTCAGCACCAGCCTGGGGCCCTCCGGGTTTCCGTGGCGTCGCAGCATGATTACGGTGTCGTCGTCCGCGTGGACCGGGTGAACCGACAATGGCCTTGGGATCTCCCAGATGGCTGCGAGAGTTCCTTTCACGGTACGCACCCTCCTGGTATAGCGATCAGCGGGCCGCAAGCAGGCCCGCCGAGGCAACCGCAGAGAATAGTCGCCGCTCGGCGGGTCAAGCCACGGCGACCGAGGGTCCGTCCACGCTCTCTGTGGGGCTGGGGAACTGGATCCGCTGTCGGATCGAAGCGGAAGTTCGCAGCATTCACTTCTTCGGCGTTGGTTGGGCGCATAGAATTGAGCAGCCTTGAGTACGGTTAGCGTCCGGCGATTGCTCCTGGCTTCGTTGGGGGCAGCGGACGTCTTGACCACTGGCGGAGCACATGGCCGAACAGACCGCCTACGTAGGGACACGACCGCAGCTTTTTGTCGACGGCTACCTGGTATCGAAACACCAGGGGCTGGCCGAGCAGACACATCAGATGGCGAAGCACCCAGGCCCGGTGCTGAAGGCGGAGGCGGCCTGGGAACGGCCAGAGGTCGCCGGACTGGCCGGCGCCGTGAATGCGATCTACGACGAGGACGAAGGCTTGTTCAAGCTGTGGTACTACGCCCGGGGGACGTTTACGGCGGGAACGCTGCCTGGCGTGCCCAGCCTGTCGTGCTACGCGACGTCACGCGACGGAATCAACTTCGAGCGGCCGGACTTGGGCCTGACGGAGTTTGACGGCTCCACGGCCAACAACATCCTGAACGACGACATCGGGCCGGGCCACGGCATGTTGGACTGCGAGGAGATGGCCGGGATCGAGCCCGACGACATGCGCTTCAAGAGCACCCGATGGCTGGGCTTTGACGACAACGGCTACGGGGGGCATGGCGTGACCTTCTCGCCCGACGGTCTGCGCTGGCGAACGTACGAGGGCAATCCCGTGATTCGCGGGCTCGAGCATGGGGACTCAATCACCTCGGCCAAACTGCGCGACTCGTTTTATCGCCTGGACGACCCGCCGGGCTTTCCCAGCGACAAATACGCGCTGTTTCCGAAGGTGCATGTGACGCTGGGTCCCTGGCGACGGCGCTGCATCGGCATGTGCACGTCGGAGGCCGTGAATAACCGCACGCCGTTCGTCGAGTGGAGCACACCGCTGCTGGCCCTGGCGCCTGATCAGCGCGACGACGAGATGACCAAGGAGCGGCTGGCCACCACGCCCAGTCCGGAACTCCTGATCTATAACCACCCGGACGATCACCGCTGCGAGTTTTACGGCATGGTCGCGTTTCGCCACGGGGACGTGATGCTGGGGATGCTGTGGATCTTCGATGCGGCGTTCGAGTGCACGCGGCTGGGCGGGCGCAACCAGCAGGCCCTGGTCGACGTGCAACTGACGTCAAGCCGCGACCTGGTGCATTGGCACCGGGCGGGCAACCGCCAGCCGGTGATCACGCGCGGCGATCCCGAGGGCTTTGACAGCGCCATGATCTTCTACCACTCGTTTCCTCTCACGGTGGGCGACGAGTGGTGGGTGTACTACTGCGGTCATGCCACCGCCCATTCGTCCATCAGTTACGCGGACCCGGTCGTTCGCGACCGATTCCTGGAGGACGTGCGAGCGGGCCGCCGGCAGTTTCCAGCGATCGGACTTGCGAAGATTCGATCGGAAGGGTTCATCTCGCTGGACGCCGGACCCGAAGGCGGATGGCTGACCACACGGCCGTTGCGGCCGGGCAGTGGCCAGCTTGCCGTCAACACGAATGTCGCCGCGGGCGGGGAGTTGCGGGTCGAGGTGCAAGCGGCGAGCGGCGAGCCGCTGCCAGGCTATGGGCTGGCCGACTGCACGCCGATCACGGGCGACGGCGTGCGGCAGGGGGTACGTTGGGGCGATCGCGGTGGCGACCCGAGTTGGAACGGACGCGAGGTGCGGCTCAAGTTCGAGCATCGGGACGCGGAACTATACGCCTTTCAGTTCACCGAACCAGCCGGCTGATCAGGAACCGGCGGGATACAGGACTGGGTCCGGCCTAGGCCTGGCGCACTCGGACGCGGATGGGCGCCAGTCCCTCAACTCCGGCCTCTACCGACACCCCGCGAACCAGCGCTTCGGATGGGAGTTCCACGGCCGGTCCGAGCGGCCCCAGGCCGATGACGTCGCCTGGTAATAAGGTGATGGCCCGGCTCAGGTAGGCGATGGTTGCCGCGACGTCGTGGACGTAGTCGGCTGTCGACGCCTGATGGATCGCGCCGTTGACCTGTAGATGCGCCGCCCGGACGGCGGCGATGTCAGCTTCAGACCCAACCGACGTGGCGAGACCGAGCGTGTGCCGGACATCCCCGCAATAGCCGAGGAACCTTGAAAAGCGGCGCTCATAATCCGTGACCGGCGGCACAAGCCGCTCGGTTGGACCGGCGTCGTGGATGGCAAGCAATGCCGCGAGTCCCGCCACGCGGTCCACCGCGGTCGCAGGCGCCTCGCCATACGCGTGCTCGGGCCCGAGGACGACCGCTAGATGGCAGGCGACTCGAATGGAGCCGGCATCGGCAGGAACTTCAACCAAGCGCTCCTCGCCGGTATCGTCGCCGCCGGCAACGCTCAAGCTCGCAATGGGATAGGCCACCGGCGCGGGCACCGCTGGCGACGCACGGCCCTCGATCTCGAGCGAGGCCGCGTCGCGCTGATTGCCCAGGAGCATCCATAGGCCGTGGGGTGGTGGCAGACCGGGCAATGCGGGAGGTCCGGCATCTTCCGCCGCCGCCCGATCCGCCAGAAGGCGATCCATCGGCGACGAGCCGTCCACCGTACCCACGAAGTAGTAGGGACTCCTGCCGGTGCGCTCCGCTTGCTGCGGCGCATCCGGGTAGTAGACCGGGGTGCGCAAGGCGCCCACGCGCTCGGCCTCGACTTCAAGGACCGTGCGACCGGAGGCAGGGTCGCTGGGCAAGTCCTCGATGCCGTCCCAGCCCGCGGCGGCCAGACTCACAATCGTGCCGGGCTGCAACGTGAAGATGTGGGAGAGGCGCTCGACCGCATCCTCCACGCCCAGGAGGTGCGCGGAGGTGTGCGAGCGGTTGCGCACGCGTCCATCCTGGCGCGTCCACAACAGCAGGTCGTGAGGGTCGCCCACTTCGTCGTGCGTGACGATCCAGGGACCAGCCGGCCCGCAGCCGTCGGTTGCCTTGTCGGCAACCTGGGTGGTGTTGTGCACGTCGCCGGGTCTTGCGGGCCCGGGCGGGGTGTAGACCTTGCTGTAGCCGTCGTTGGTACACAGATACCCGGCCACGTGGCGATACGCCTGGTCGGCCGAGACCCGGTGGGCCGGCGCGCCAATCACGAATCCCAGCTCCGCGCCGAAGCTGAGCTGCGCATCCGGCGGCAAATAGAGCGGTTCGTCCTGGCCCAAGAGTGAATTGACCGGCCGCACTCGCTTGGCCGGGACGCGCGTCATGATGTGCTGCGTCGGGTCCATTCCCTCCTGCTTACGCCACACGGTCGGACTATTGCCGTGCAAGACCATCCACAGCGGCGAATCCGGCACCGGGGTTCGCAGTCGTGCACGCGACGCCGGCACCAAGGCTGGTTGCAGCAGGGCGTGGTCGTCACCGCTCAGCGCCAACCGGCGCACGGTCTCGGCAAGATCCCGCAGCGCCGCCAGCGCCGCCGGCCCTCCGGCCAGAACCCGGCGGGTTGTGACGTGTCCTTCGAAGGGAAGCGCAAACATGGCGGCCGGCCAGCGGACGCGGGCGCCGGCCGATGCAATGACACGCTGCGCGGCCGCCACATCCAGGAAGTAGCGCGTAAACCCCGGGGTGGGCGCGTTTGGATCCGGGGGTGAGTCGGTCGGCGCCGACTCTGCGTGGTCAACCGATCCGTCCCAGCCTTCGGGAAGATCGAGCACGACCGCCGCCCGGTCTTGGCCCGCGCGCACGATGGTGGTCAGCTTCATGTCACGGAAGGTCCATCACGCCGGGCGATCGATTCTGCCCGGCAGAGCCCGACTCTGACACGCGATAGACGCCGGGGCCTGGGCACGCTACTCATCGACGAATTGAAAGGCGTAGAGCCGCGCGCCGCGCATCGAGAAGCGCAGGCGCAGGGGCTGGCCGGCCTCGACGGGCAGCGCCGAGTCGCCGTGCCAAGTGACGACGTGCCGGATGTGGTTGCCGAGCACCCGATCG
Source organism: Chloroflexota bacterium (assembly GCA_026707585.1). Classification (GTDB taxonomy): domain Bacteria; phylum Chloroflexota; class UBA11872; order UBA11872; family UBA11872; genus UBA11872. Next base: position 4,377 of record JAPOWQ010000051.1, read on the forward strand.
CAGGCGTCCAGCGTGTATCCCGCAATGGGCCTCCCCTCGAAATCCTGTAGCTCAACCCGAGCATCCCCGCTGGCGGATGCATCGATGTTGAGCTCAAGGCGACGGCCCGCGACATTCATTGGCTTCGTGATCAGCTCGCCGCCGCCGTAGGCCGCCTCCGCGCCGACAAATCCGTCCAGCCGCTGCTCGGTCCAAATGATCTGGCCGCCCGGGTTGTTCGAGCGTTTGAGCCCATGCGACTGGTCGTACGCGGTGCCGTACTGGTAGATCGTGTGGTTCCGGATGACCATCCCGAGGGCCGAATAAATCATCTGCGAGCGGGGTCCGGCGGGATCGAGGCGTACGTATGGCCGACGGTCCGGGCGATCCCAGGTGATCCCGTCGCGGCTGACGGCCAGCTGAATCTCCATCAGACCGTCGTTGTTCGGCGGGTTGGCGTCGCGGATTTCGAGCTCGGTGAAATGCCTGTAGGTCGAGAAGGTCGAGATGTACACGTCATCGGCGCCCGGATACTTCACGACCGAGGGCGTGTAAATGTCCATGTCCGGTGGATCCAGATCGTCCAACGCGAGCACCGTCGGAAGTTCGGTAGTGAGCAGGGCGCTTTCTCCCGGCTGGACCGGCGACTCGGTCAGTTGCCAGCCGTCGCGCGATGTGAGGTCATTGGTTTCCCAGCGCGCAACCGCGCGCCGCCACGGCCCAACGGCGCTCAGCCACTTCTCGTCACGACCGGTCGGGACCCACTTGCGGAGGTAGGCCACATAGCGTCCGATACGCGCATCCCAGAAAACCTGGTTCTGCGTATCCCCGATCAGCTGGACGCCGTTTCCGCCGATCCACGTGAACCGAAGGCCGTCGGCCGATGCGAAGTAGCCGAGTCCGAGCGAACCGACGTCCGGGTCGCGGTTGAGCCAATAGCCCTTGTAACGCTCTTCCGAGGGGGCCGTGGGGTCTTTGAAGACGCTCCCCGGCGTCCCCGGCAGAAGGTTGTTCGCCCAGTCACGGTCAAGCTCGACCAGGCCGAGGTTCGGCTTGTTCCAGTGGATCCCATCGAGCGACTCGGCATACCCCCAGCGAAAGGAGTTGAGATTGCCCGCACCCATGTGGCTGGATGCGTACCACATCCGCGCGAGACCGTCGTCGTCGATCACGGTATTCGGAAAGTGCAGGTGGTGCTCCCAGGCGCGATCCCGATGAATCGCCACCCCGCCAACGCGCGGCGGGTTCATTCGGAGCGTGACGTTTTTGACCTGATCGATGAGCGAAGAATCGATGAAGAGGTGTTTCCTGGAACCGAGATCAATGGGCTCGCTTGCGTTGTGTGTCACCCCGCCGCCTCGATCTCTACCGCCGACCGAGGGAGAGCCGACGCTTCCTGGTCGGAGGCGCCTTCAGCGTTGGCCGGCTGACGATGCCCAGGCAGCGTGGTTGCGACCGGGAACCGCGGGGGCTGGCGGATGGCTACCCACCGATCAACATTGAGAACGCGCCAGCCGGTGTTAAGTCTCACGTTGCTCGGGAACCTTCAATTGCCGGTCAGGCTGGCGCCAGCCGCTTTCGCTGGCAACTCGACGGCCGGCCTCAGCGTGGCGACTATCCGCCCTGGGCCGACTTGGCCGCTTCGAGCTTCTTCGCATAGCCCTCTTGAATCTTGCGATGCTCTTCTTCAGATGCCGCCGGCCCATATAGGCCGGAACGACTCATGTGTTTTCCGCTTCCACGGAAGTCGAAGTCATCGCTGGCTTCGCAGCCGGTCGCGGCCACGAACGCCGCTATACAGATCACCACGGCCACGCCGGTAACGGCCAGATTGCGACGTATCCGCGCGATCCGGATAGCTGTCACGTGCCAGCCCCTGCATCACAGCCGCCATCACCGAGGAACACGCTGCCGCGTGTCGTGTGGAAGGAATGGATGCCTCGACTCCCGAGCGGCCTACGGGGTGGCTGACGCAGGCAGACGTGAGCGTTACTCACGCAGGAGATCTCATCATCGGTCGGATCCGCACTGCACGTCCTTTAGCTTTCGCAACCACCCTGGGTCCGTCGCCGATTGAGCAGGCACCGGCAGGCAGGCCACCCCACCGACTCATTCGAGGTCAAAAAGCCAAAGGTAGAATAGCCGCACCCCACGCGAGGCCGCAACCGATGAAGATCGATCCCGAGCAGTTTCTCAACGATGGCTTCGTGATCCTGAAGAACGTCATCCCGCCCGACCGCCTGGATGAGTTGCGCGCCAGCTTTGAGGTGCTGGTCGACCGGCAGCAGGCCATCTGGGCGGACGATCCCGAGGATCCGCGCAGCCACGCCTATAAGGTCAAACAGCCGCGCCTGGCGTTCCAGACGGTGGTGGATGCGGCAACGGCCAATACAGTGGAATTCTGTCTGCACGACCACACGCTGGGCGTCAGCCGTCAGGCCTTGCGCGGCGCCGAGGCGGCGCCCATCGCGATGTTTCTCATGTGCAATCCAGCAACCGACTATGGGCCGGATCTGTGGCATCGCGATATTCAACCGAAGAACCAAGCCCCGCTGGCAGGCTTGCAGGCGGACCTGGTGGCGAATGGGCCGGGCTACGTGCAGTGGAATATCCCGCTGTACGACGACGACGTGCTGTGGGTGGTCCCCGGCAGTCATCGCCGCCTGAATACCGCGCAGGAAAACCGCGAGCTGCTGAATGACCGGCGCGCGCCGCTGTCGAGCGGGATGCCGGTCAAGCTCGAGGCGGGCGACGGCGTGATGTACATCAACACGATCCTGCACTGGCCCAGCAACTACAGCACCAAGCTGCGGCGGGTCATCCACCTGGGGTACCGCTCGTTCGGGGGCGGGCTGTATCCCTACATCCGGGGCTTCTATTGGGAGCCGAGCTTCGTGAAACATCTGTCGGCCGAGGCGCGGGCGACCTTCAAGCGCTTCACGAAACTAGCCGCACGCGAGATCGATCAGATCGAGGCGTACATGCGCGCGATGCTCGACCAGGACCAGGACGGATTCCGCGAGGCGCTGGCCAGGTTGCACCCCGGTGAGACCGGGCGCATGGTTTGCGTAGTTCTGCTGTCGAAGGTGGCGGCCAGGATCGGCACGCTCAAGCGCCCGGAGGTCGCCGGCCTGCCGGGCCCAGAGCGGGCGCAAGCCGTCGGCGAGGTGTCGTGGGGATCGTTCAGAATCTTCGAAGATCTGGCCGGACGCTTCACGTCAGCCGAGGCCGAATTGCTCGGGCAGCGCATCGCGCCGTTGAACGCCAAGCTGCACGCGCAGACCGAGCAATTCGTGCCCGGGTTTCAGAGCGGACCGACGCCGCACGCGTTTGAGGACATGCCGGCCGGTTTCGGCGTGGACGAGTTCATCGCAAGCTGGGGCGAGGCCGGCTAACCGGATCTGGCTCCGATACGCCTCCGCCAGGCACGACCTGGCCATTGGCCTGGGTAAAACCTCGCCGCGCGGCCTGAGAAACAATGCGGGAGGGCACGCTGGTGCGTGCCCTCCCGGCTGTCGTCAGGGCTCTGACGCCTAGCGCTCCACGTCGCCGCGGTCGAGTCGCTCCTGCCACCGCTTCATGATTGCGCTGGTGGCATTTGTCGCTTCCTCGATGGCCTCCGTCGCCGTGGCTTCGCCTGTGAGTGCCTTGCCAAGTAGCGGCCCCTCAACCTGGAGGAGCTCCAGCATCGTGGGACCACCGGGCACGTACCACTGGGAGTGGCGCAAATACGGCGAGTCATAGCCCGCGTAGAGGTAGTGCATGCCCTCCGGAGGCGGCGCGACGGCATCCGGCTGGTTCTTCACGTCGTGATGCACCGGCTGATGACCGCGGTCGATGCCGACGCGGCCCTGAACTTCGGGGCCCGCCAAATAGACTCCGAAGTCGACGGTCTGCACCTCCACGCCGGTCACGGCCGCCGACGCGGCGAAGATATTTGGCTGATCGCCGTATTCCACATTCGGGTGATCCGTCACGTTGCCCCACACCAGCGGCGCCAGCGACCAGCGGAAGCGATCCGCGATTCGCGGGATAGCAAAACCGACGGTGCGGAAGCGGCCGCCCCACCAGAAAACCTGCTTGCCGGCGGCAAACGGGCTGCCAATCTCGCCCGATATCTCGGCCCGTTGCTCCGGCCTGTACGCGACCTGATGCTCGAACATCAGATCCGTCACCCACTGCAGCCCTCGCCAACCTTCACCGATAAAGTACCCGTCGACCTGGTGGCCTTCCGGTCCCATCACCCGGCGCTGGCTGTCGTTGTAGCCCAAGGCGCAGTTGAACGCGGTGCTTAGGCTCGCATCCGATCCCCAGATTCCCTGCTCGTGGTCGGTGACCTTCTTCATCTCCTCGAGCAGGTCGTCATAGCGCATCCCGTCCCAGGGCTCATTAGCGCCGGCGGCGGCAACGGCGTCGATGTTGTAGAGCAGCCCGTTGAGGCCGCCCTGGTACATCATGCCGTGGTTGGGACCGTTCATCACCTTGTTCCACTTGCCGTAGTTGTTTTGGTCCCGGTTGTCGGAGTGCTCATCGGGCGAGAACAGGTAGTCCTCCGGCACGAAGCCATCCTTCTTGGCCAGGATGTCGTTTGCTTCCAGCCAGGCACCAGCGGATAGGAACTGTCCGTAGGAGTGTCCGCTGAGCAAGTTGATCTCCGACAGCGTGTCGGCGGCCACTTCAACGGCGATCTTTTCGTAAAAGATGTGGTCCTGCGGGATGAACTTGATCTTGACGTCAGGTCGCAGCTGCTCCCAGCGCTCGATGGCCCACTGCATGGCCTTGCCGCGCGGCCCCGACGTATGGTCCGTCGCGTACTCGAGCTTCACGGTTCGCTGTTCGGGCTGCGCTTCCACCATTACTTGAACTTCGCGGGTGATGACTTTCTCGACAACGGTCTCGACTGCCACCTCCTCCTTAACGACCTTCTCCACGACGCGCTCGACCGGGACTTCCTTCTCGACGACCCGCTCGACCGGCACTTCCTTCTCAACGATCTTCTCGACCGTCACAACCTGCGTTTCACCACAGGCGGCCAGAGCAGCCAGGCCGGCTGCACCCGTCAAACCCACGACGGCGTTGCGCAGCATGCGCCTTCGCGAAATTGCTGGATTCATCATCAGCCACCCCATCCTCCTCCGTAAAGGCCTGGCGACGTCCGGCCCCACCTCTCGCGCCTCACCAGAGGCCGCTCGAGAGGCTCGAGGTGGGCGTCGCGCCGCCTCTCAAATGCCGAATTACCCTATCACAGACTATTTGGTCACCAATATTCAGAAGGCGAGCCGCAGCGTCTGGAGTGTCAGCAGCCGGCCGAACCGCATATGTAGCGGTTATGGAGCGACTACGCTCACCATCACGCACGCTCGGTTGAGTTCGGGGATTCGACGGCGCTGTGGCTCGAGTGCGCGACGTGAATACGACCGACATTTGTGACGCCATCCGGCTGGGCTGCCGGACCATGGCCAGCGTATTCAACGCGGACGACCACGACCTGCCCTACTTCGGCTTGCAGGTCCGGCCGGATCCGCGCCTCAGCGGCGGCGGTCTCTCAGATGTGCACGTACCGGGGCGGCAATTAAGCGCGACGGCTCAATCCAGCTCATCAAGGTCGACGACGGGTGAGTTCGTTCTGCCACGTCGACGCGCTGCGGACGCTGGATCTGACTCTTGTCCGCTAGTGATCCGCGCCGATTCGATCCAGTTCCTGCGGAAGCCACTCCGGATAGCGTAGTTCCAGCGGCGCCGGATCCGGCTCACCCAAGCCGGCCTGCGTCCGCGCCTGCAGCAATGGATGTGCGCCCCGACCCATCGGAAATCGCACTCGGCGCTCGGTGAAATGCGATTCCCACGCCCCGAGCAGCATCTCCATCACGGCCAGGCCTTCTTCGCCGCTGTTCTCGTGCGGTCGATCTTGATCGAGCGCATGGACCGTCTCATCGGCCATCCACAGATCGCCGCCCGGCTCATCCAGGTAGTCCACCCCGTGCAGGATTCGGTCGGCGGGCGTCAGTTCCAGCAGTTCCCAGTTGACGTCCTCAACCCGCCAGTCGCGCCCGCGGCGCACCTGCATGTTCATTTGGTTGTAGAGGCAGATAGCGCCGTCTTCGCCGTAGATCTTGATGTGGCCCCAGCCGCGGTTGGACTCGCTGCGCCGGTGAAACTCGGCAAATACGGTCCCGCCGCCTTCGAAGTCATACACCGCCGAAATGTTCTCGCCCGCAATCCACCCAAAGCCGTACGGTCCGGCGATCACGCCTCCGGGACCGGTGAGTTCGCCAGCGGTGGTACAGATGGCCGAGACGCTGCGCGCCCGGCCAAGGAAAGCGCGCGTGCCATTCAGGCGGTGGGTTCCGATGTTCATGAGGTCATAACCGCCGTAGTAGCCCTTGCCGCGGAGCTTGATCGTCGTGATCGGTCCGATCTCACCGGCCTCGATCATGCGCGCGGCTACTCGAAACGGTGGCGTACAGCGGAATTGATGGTGAACGGCGAGCAGCGTGCCGGTTCGAGCCGCCTCAGCCACCATGCGATCGGCATCGTCGAGACTGGTGGCCATCGGCTTTTCCACATCGATCGCGCGCGGCGGTCGGTGCGCCAAAACCGCCATCGTCAACGGCGCATGCAGATCGGTGCGTGTGGGAATGCTGACGATGTCGGGGTCCTCCCGGTCGAGCATCTCCCGGTAGTCTCCATACGTCCGCTCCACTCCGAGTTCCTGTGAGGCGTGCGCCAGCCGTGCGGCGTCCACGTCACAAAGCGCCACGAGGTCGATACGTGGATGCTGACGATAGGCGCGGCCGTGCTTGAGGCCACGAGGACCAACACCGAGGATTGCCGCACGATAGGTCGCCATTACCAAACCTCCAGGTCACAACTTGGACCTACGAGCGGATCAGGTCGAGCCCGTCGCGGACCGCTGCCGACTAGCGCGACACGTCGCCCTTGTCGAGCTGCTCTTGCCAGCGGGCCAGCATACGGTTGACCTTTTCCGCTGCATCGAGCATGGACTGAACCGCATCGGCTTCACCGACAAGCGCTTTGTCCAGAACCGGCCGCCACTCGGCGCGCAGCTCCAGGAAATTGCCGCCCGGTACGTACCACTGGTCGTGCCGTACGTAGGGCGACGCGGGGTAGGTGAACAGATGGTGCATTCCTTCGGGCGGTGGCGCCGTGGCCGCCGCGTCGTTCGCCACGGCCTTGAAGCACGGCATGTGGCCACGGTCGATCCCCACACGGCCTTGCACTTCCGGCCCGGCGAGGAAATGGGCCCAGGCCACGGCCTGCTCTTCCACACCGGTCGTAGTGGCGGACCGCGCCACCAGATGCGCCTGGTCGTTCAGCACGAAGTTGGCGTGATCGGTCACATTGCCCCAAACCATTGGACCCAGTGACCACCGGAACCGGTCGCGGATCCGCGGAATCGCAAACCCGGTGCTGTAGACGCGCCCGCCGATCCAGAAGACCTGATTGCCGGCCGCGAACGGACTGCCGAACTCGCCCGCCACGTCGGGCCTTTGTTCGGGAGTGAAGGAGACCCCATGCTCGTAGATCAGATCGACAATCCACTTCCACCCCTGCGGACCGTCGCCGAGCGCCGGTCCCCACACCTGTGCGCCATCGTCGCCCCGGGGGCGCTCGGCTTGGTCGTTGTAGCCAAACGCGGCCGGAAATACGTAGAACTGCTCGCCACGATCCGAGTTGATTCCGTAGATCCCGGTGTCAGGGTCGGTCACGCGCTTCGCCGCTTCCAAGAGGTCGTCGTAGCGCCAGCCCTCCACCGGCTCATCCACGCCCGCCGCCGCCAGCGCGTCGATGTTGTAGAGCATCCCGCCGATTACTGTCTGGAACGGCATCCCATGCTGCGGCCCGTGCATCGTGCGGTTGTACGGGTATGACTCGTCCTTGTTATCGGAGTACGAGTCCGGGATGAACCAATAATTGTCCGGATCGTGGTCGTCGAGTTTGTCCAGCAGATCGTTGATAAGGAGCCACGATTCACCTTCGATGTGCCGCTGATACGTGCCGCCGTTGAGCAGGTTCACCTCAGACAGCGTCCCGGCGGCGGCCTCGATCGCAATCTTCTCGTAAAAGATGTGGTTCTGTGGGATGAACTTGATCTTGATGTCGGGCCGCAGTCCCTCAAACCGTTCGATCCCCCAACTCATCGCCTTCCCACGGGGACCGGACGTGTGATCAGTGGCGAATTCGATCTTCACGGTTCGCTGTTCGGGTTGGGCCTCCACCATTACTTGAACTTCGCGGGTGACGACCTTCTCGACAACGGTCTCGACCGCCACTTGTTCTTTAACAATCTTCTCCACGACTCGCTCGACCGGGACTTCCTTCTCGACGACCCGCTCGACCGGCACTTCCTTCTCAACGATCTTCTCGACCGTCACAACCTGCGTTTCACCGCAGGCAGCGAGTGCGGCGAGCCCGGCGACGCCGCTGACGCCCACGACGGCATTGCGCAGCATGCGCCTTCGCGAAACTACTGGATTCATCGTTGGCCTCCCCATCCGCCTCCGTAAAGGCTTGGCGATGCCCGGTCCCAGCTCTCGCGCCTCGCCAGAGGCCACTCGAGAGGATCGAGGTGGGCGTCGCGCCGCCTCTCAAATGCCGAACTAACCTATCACAGACTATTCGGGAGCTACCTTTCGGAACTCGAACCGCCGCGTCTGGCATATCAGCGGCCAGACGCACCGCCGAGGCGGCGGTTAGGTAGCCAATACACTCGCCATCACGCTCGGTTGAGACCCGGGATCGGACGGCGTTGTGGCGCAAGTAGGCGACGTGAATACGACCGACATTCGCGATGCCATTCAGCTGGGCTGCCGGACCATGGCCAGCGTGTTCAACGCGGACGACCACGACCTTCCCTACTTCGGCTCGCAGGTCCGGCCGGATCCGCGCCTCAGTGGCGGCGGCCTCTCAGATGCGCACGTGCCGGGCCGGCACCTGAACGCGTTGCTCAACGCTGAAGATGCGGCGGGCGTCGACCTTGATGCCGCGGCTGTGGCGAAGCACGCGCGGGCCGCGTTTTTCTCGTACAGCGGCCCCCTCGCGCTGCCACTGGGCCGCAGCGCGAGCGGCGCCCGCCTGGGCGCGTTCGATCCGCACAACGTGCGCGAGGGCTTCCATGCCCTGTGCGCCCTGGCCCAGTTTCGCGACTCGGCACGCGCCCAGGAGGTGGCGGCGGCGAGTATCGCGGCCATCTTCACGACCTGGGATCCCGACACCGGGTGGGACCGAGATCGACTCGAAACCGCGCATGGGCTCGAGTTTAGGCCGACCGAAACCTTCATCGTCGGCCTCGCGCGCGCCATCGGTCCGCTGGTGAAGTACTTCCGCGCGACCGGCTACGGGCCGGCGCTGGAGCTGGCGATCGTATTGAAGGAGAAGGCGACGTCGGAGTTCTTTCTGGCTGACGGTTCGTACGAGGCGCGGCGGTTCGGCGCGCACACCCACTCCACGACCTGCGTGATGTCGTCACTCGCGCAACTGGCGGACCTTACCTCGGATGTAGTGCTACTGGAACGGGTCAGGGCCTTCTACGACCGCGGGCTGTGGCGCATCCGCGATGCCCTGGGCTGGGTGATGGAAAACAGCGGGGACAAGAACCAGCACGCGATGGACCGGGGCGAGGTCAACAACACAGGCGACATCCTGGAGACGGCCTGATCCTGGGCCGGTGGGGCTATGCCGCGGCGTACCACGACGCCGAGCGCATCTTGCGCGGCCACTTGCTGCCCTCGCAGCTGCGCGACACCTCGTTCATCGTCGATCCCCCGAATCCGAACAACCACGACGGCCTGCGCGACCTAGCGGCCCGGCATCGGGGCGCGTTCGGCTTCCCCGCACCCTATGGCCACGAGCCGCTGGGCATTCAACGCGTGTCGTTCAACATGGACATCGTGGGCGGCGCGGTGGGATCGCTGTGCGAGGCCTACCGCGAGGCCACGCGCGTCGACCAGGCGGGCCACTGGGTCAACCTGCTATTCGACCACGAGACCGCGGCGATCAAGGTCGAGTCGATCTACACCCACCGGGCGATGTCGATCACGCTCAAACAGCCCGGACCGCTCTTTGTCCGGCTGCCGCCCTGGGTTCCGGCCGGAAGCGTCACGGTCGGCGGTACGGCGCAGGCGTACCGCGTCACCCGCGGCTACCTCTTCTTGCCGCAGCCGCCGCTGCGGCAGGCGATCAGCATCTCATTCGCACTCCCGGACCAAGAGTTGATTCTGGTACCGCATGATCCGAAGATCCGCGTCCGGCTGCGCGGGGACGCCGTGACCGCAATGGACAATTTCGGCGCCGACTTGACGTTCTTCGAGTCGATCGGCTGAGCGCGAGGACGAATTGATCAAGGCCGTGTTTCGCGCAATGTTCGAACAGAATCCGGACAGATTCCGCGAGGCCCTGATACTGCTTCATCCAGGCGAGACTGGACGCATAGTCTGCGTGGTCCTGCTGTCGAAACTGGCAGCCAGGATTGGCACGCTGAAGCGCCCTGAGGTCGCGGCCTTGCCGCAACGTGAGCGTGCCGCGACCGTAGGCGAGCAAACGTCCAGCATCAAGAGTTTCGACGTGCTGGCCGACCGCTTCACCAGCGCCGAGACTGAGCTACTCGCGCAGCGTCTCGCCGCGCTCGACGCGAAGCTTCACACGGAGACCGAGCAGTTCGTCCCCGGGTTTCAGAGCGGTCCCTCCCGGCACCGGTTCGAGCACATGCCGCCGCACTTCGAGGTGGACGACTTCATCGCGAGCTGGAGCGGACCGCGTAGCCGACGCCGAGCCGTCCCTACAGCCCCTAGAGTTCCGCATGTTGCCAGCTACCCAGGCGGCGCGAAGCGTACACGTCAAGCTTCGCCGGACAGTAGCTGCCAAGTGAGTGGTGTGTTCAAGCGCTGTGGCAGGCCTCCATGTGACCAAACTGCCAGCAGACCCAGGCTCCTAAACCTGTAAACCGTGCGTGGAGCCCACATCCGGACTTGAACCGGAGACCTCGTTCTTACCAAGAACGCGCTCTACCGACTGAGCTATGTGGGCCGGTACGAGCCGGCTCGCCAACCGGCCCCTGTCAACCAGCGGCTGATCGTACCCTGTTCGCCGCTCGGCGGCGCGTCGCGACGCGAGGCCCTGGCCACGACGCTAGGCCTTCGCGTCCAGCAGGGCCACAATCTCGTCCACGTGAACGTTGGGGTCCACGGCCGGCCACACGTGTTCCACCTCACCATCCCTGCCGATGAGGTAGGACACTCGATCGGCGCACATGACGCTGCGGCCGCGAATCTGCTTTTGCACCCAGGCCCCGTAGGCCTCGATTACGCCATGATCGGTGTCCGCCAGGAGCGGGAAGTTTAGGTCGTACTTCGCGGTGAAGCGCCTGTGCGAGTCCACATCGTCGTCGTTGATGCCGTAGACCTTCACGCCGCGAGCGGCCAATTGGTCCCGCTTGTCGCGGAAGCCGCACGCCTCAATCGTGCAGCCAGGGGTGTCGTCGCGCGGGTAGAAATAGAGCAGGACCCGCCGGCCGCGCAGACCTGAAAGCGCGACCTGCGACCCGTCGGTTGCGGTGAGCGTGAAATCCGGGGCCTTGTCTCCGGGAGCAAGCAGGGACATGCGAACAACTCACAAGCTGGGCACTGGCGACAGCGACTCATTGTGCGCAACGCTCAGGCGCGGTGCGAGGCGCGCACGTCGATATGGCAGGTTTGGTTCGCACGCTTCCCTGATATGGTCAGCGCGAAGCCCGTGGGAGAGGCCCCCCAAATGCCGGATGCATCAACCGAGAGCCCTTTTGACCTGACCGGCCGCGTGGCCCTGGTAACCGGCGCTGGGCGCGGCATCGGACGTGCGATAGCGGTGGGGCTGGCGGCGGCCGGCGCGGACGTGGCCGTTTCCGCGCGATCCGCCGATCAACTGGACGAGGTGTGCGACGAGGTGCAGGCGTTTGGGCGCCGGGCGCTGGCGCTGCCGGCGGACCTGACCGACCTGGACGCCCTGGCCGGCGTCTTCGCCTCGGTGGATGCCGAGTTCAGCCAGCTGGACATTCTGTTCAACAATGCCGGAACCGGCTTTCGCAAGCCGCTGCTGGAGATCACGCCAGCCGACTGGGACCAGGTGGCCGACTTGAACCTGCGCAGTCTCTTTTTTGCCTGCCAGCATGGCATCCGGCTGATGGAGCCGCGCGGCTACGGACGGATCGTCAACACAGCCTCGCTCACCTCGTTTCTGGGTTTTGCGCAGGTTTCGGTGTACGGCGCCACGAAGGGCGGCGTGGCGCAACTCACCAAGGCGCTGGCCGTGGAGTTCGCGCAGAGCGGGATCACCATCAACGCCATCGCCCCGGGCTACGTGTTTACCGAACTTACCCGGCCGCGCTTTGAGGATCCGGTCACGCGCGACTGGCTCATGAGCCGGATCCCGCAAGGGCGGCACGGCGACCCAGTCGACATGGCCGGCACGGCCGTGTTTCTGGCCTCGGAGGCTGCGGCCTACCTGACAGGGGTGGTCGTCCCGGTGGACGGCGGATGGCTGGCGGCGTGACGCCCACGCGCCGCGCCGACCGATAGCATTACCTCTCCCAGCGCGATGCTGGCGCGGGGCCTGACGCCATGACGGTCGATCCGACGGTGCTTCCGGGCCTGCTGTTGTTGGGCGTCGAGCTGCTGGCGCTGGCCGCGATTGGCTACGTGGTCGCGCGAGTGGCGCTGCGGCAGACCGACGACCGCCTCGCCCTGGCGCAAGGCATGGTGATCGGTCCTGCGCTCTGGGCCCTGGTGGTCACCTTCGTGCTGCATCTCCTGCCGGGGATGACGGGGGCGATCGCGGGCTGGGCCGTCGTCCTGGCGCTGGGCGCGGGGCTGGCCTGGCGCGACCCGCCGCGGCTGCGGCTCTCGCCACGGACGCTTGCCGGGTTTGCCGTTGCCGCGCTCGCACTCGCCTGGCTAGGCCTCGCCAGCCGCCAGATGCTCGGGATTCCGGACGCCAACACTCATCTGGGGCTGACGGCCGGGCTGCGGGCCGGCGCCTATCCGCCGCCGTTTTCGTGGATTCCCAACGTGCCGGTGCCTTACCACTACGGCGTAGCCGCCCTCGTGGCCTTGCTGACCCCGCCATTCGGCCCCGACCTGGCCTTCGTGACGGAGTTGCTCAGCGTATACGTCTGGACCGGGTTCATCCTGACCGTGGCGACGGTCTTGCTTCGCTGCGGCGGATGGGTCAGCACCCTGGTGTTGGCGCCGCTGCTGCTGACGCCCGGCGCCTGGACGCTGGTGTGGCTCGCGGATGCGCCAGCCCTCCTGCAAGTACCCGTGCCGGCCGGCGTTCCGGGGGCCGGGCTGCGGGCCTCGCTGGCCGAGATCTATTGGCCGGCGGTCGCGCCCTGGACGGTGGAGACGGACGCAACGCCGCCCAATATCTGGAAGCCGCTGTTCGTCTTTGCCTATGCGCTGGCCCTGATAGGGCTGGAGCGCGTCGCCGCCGTCCGTAGCCGGGCCTGGCCGACCACGCTGATGCTCGGGGCAGTGATCGGGATCCTGGGCCTGGTGGACGAGCCCGTGGCGCTGATGACGCTGGGGCTGTGGGTATTGCTGGAGGCTTGGCATCTCCTGCGCGCCAGCCGCGAGGGCGGCTTTGGCGGGGCCGCGATCGGACGCGCAGCTGCGGGACCACTGCTGAGCGGGCTGCTAATGGCCACCAGCGGCGGCGGCATCACCGATCTTCTCGTCGGCTCGCAGACCTCGGGCTTCTCGCTGGGATGGATAAGCGATCCCGGCAGCCGCCGGCCATTCGGGATGTTGCAGGCGCGGACGGGCGGGGTTGGCCTCTTGGGGTTTGGGCCCGCATTGATTGCCGTCGCCGCCGTGCTGCTGGCGCGGCGCCAGCCCCTGGTGCTGGCCTTCGCGACGGGAAGCGGGCTGTTTCTGGCGGCCGCCTTCGTGCTCCAGTACGAGCCCGCGCCGCATGACGTCACGCGGTTTGACGGTTACGCCCGCAACTTCGCGCTGCTGGCGTTCCTGATCGCGCTTGCCAGCCGCCTGGCGGTCCTTCGCCCACGCTGGCGCTCGGCGGCAGCGACCGGCGTCCTGGCGCTTGTGACATGGCCCACCGTGATCGCGCCCATGCACGAGCTAGGCCGGGCCCTGGGGGATGGAGTCCACCTGACGAATGCCCGGCCCGAGCAAAGTCAGCCGTCCCGAGCCGTTCTGATTGGGGTGGTCGGGCGGCATGCGCTAACGCCCTGGGCCTCAGAGCGAATTGCCGCCTTCGTGCGCACATACACGGCAGTCGATGCGCGCGTGTTGTCCCCCAGCCCATACGCCATGACGGCTGCCACGGGACGGCCAAACGCCTCCGGGTTTGCGGACATCGCGCACTTGAGGCCGGTCTTCGGCCCCGACTACGATGACGCCATCGGCTACCTTGAACCAGCCGCGCTCGACCGCCTGGGCATCACCTACGTGCACGCCCCGGACACCTGGGTGGTCAGCCTGCCCGCCCGCGCTCAGCGCTGGCTCCAGGACCCGGCTAACTTCGAACTGCTCCTCCGCGACGGCGCCCACGCCCTCTATCGCGTGCGCCCCGCCTTCCGGCGCCTGACCGCCACTCCGGCACCGCAGTCCTTTCAAGCGCTGCGCCAGGCAATCCCCGAGGCCGCCACCGTGTCCTTGACGGATACGCTCGCACCCCTCCCCAAGCTCCGCCTGGCGTCCGTGCTGCCACATGCCCGCCGGCTGGGATCCCTCGACTCGCCGGGCGTCCATCTGCTCTCCGAGCTCCCACTCGAGCTCCCCGGCTCCTCGCCCGCCGACGTGGTTCTCGTCGCCCGCGACTTGCCCTTTGACGTGAGCACCCACCAACTGCCGCCCATCTGGTGGGACGACACCGCCATCGCCTACAGCACCGGGCCGCACTTGGCCACGCCGATCGCGCCCCCGCCACCGCCCATCGCTGGCTTTGCCGTCCGCCTCTCCGATGTCACGGCCTCCGCCGCCAAGATCCAGTTCACCGCCACCTTCACCGACGGCGCCTCCAACCAATGGACGGGACAAGACTGGCTCGTCGTTCAAGTGGAGGACTCGCCCTGGGCCTGGCCCCTCCACTACGAGGCCGACGGATTCACCCTGGCCGGCACGCGCTGGTTTGCCGGCCAGATCGTCCCCGGCGGGGCCTCCAGCACCCACACCTACACCTTCGACGCTCTGGCAGGCACATTGGCCGTTCGAACCTCGGCCGGCCAGCTGACCCCCAGCGCGACCTCCGGCGACCGCCTGACGCCGGGCGAGTGGGTGCTGGCCGTGCGGCTGCGGCACCAGCATCTGCAAGCGGCCGTGATCCCGGTGCTGCAAGTCACGATCGCCGAGGTCGGGTCGGCAACCTATAAGGTCTATCCGGGCGACCGCCGAGCAGCCGTCAACCCCTGCCCCAGCCGCATGCAGCACACCGACTCGTGCCGGGATCTCGAACTGAAGGGGCGAGGCTAAGTCCGCCTATATCGAGGCTTCGGGGAGGGACACGAACGGCCGTGCTCCCGTGGTGGCAGCACGGGGCATGGATTGAGCACCCCGGCACACCTGACGCACCATCTGTACCCACAGGCGTACGCCGCATGGTTGACCCGCAGCTTGAAGAACGGTTCCCGCAGGGCGGCGAATTGCACCCTGCCTCTGTTCCGCCATCCTTCCGCGCCCCAATCACCGCGGGCGGTCCTTGAATGACGGTCGACCCGAGCGTGATTCCCGGCCTACTGCTCGTGGCGGCCGAGTTCCTGGCACTGGCCGCAGTCGGTTACGTGGTGGCGCGGGTGGCGCTGCAGCAGCGGGACGATTGGATGGCGCTGGCGCAGGGCCTGGTGATCGGTCCCGCGCTGTGGGGATTGGCCGTCAGCTTCGTGCTGCCCCTGCTGCCCGGCTTGGCGGGCGCCGTTGGGGGCTGGATTCTGGTGCTGGCCCTGGGGATCGGTCTGGCCTTGTCCTCGCGCGCCGATCTGCGGCTGGCGCCACGTACCGGTGCCGGGTTCGCGGCGGTCGCCCTGGCGCTCTTCTGGGTAGCGCTGGCCAGCCGCCAGCTGCTGGCCATCCCTGACCCGCATGTGCATCTCGAATTGGCGGCCATGGTCAGGGCCGGCGCATACCCTCCGACTTTTCCCTGGCTGACGGAAGCGTCAGTCGCCTACCACTATGGAGCGGACCTGTTCGTTGCGCTGCTGACGCCGCCATTCGGGCCCGATCTGGCGTTCGTGACCGAGCTGCTTGGCGCGTACGTGTGGACCAGCCTGGTTCTGGTGGTGGCCACGACGCTCCGGCAGCGGGCGTCCGCGCTGGTTGCGCTGTCACTGACGCCCTTGCTGCTGACCGCCGGCGCCTGGACGCTTGTCGCGATTCCCGAGCCGCCGAGCATCCTGCAAATCCCGGCGCCGACGGGGGTGCCGGCGGCCGGGATTCGCGACTCGCTGGCAGGAATCTACTGGCCAACGGTTCAGCCCCTGACGCTGGCCATGGATGCGTCGCCGCCAAACATCTGGAAACCGCTTTTCGCGCTGGCCTATGCGCTGACAGTGGTTGTCCTGGAACGTGCGGCCGCCCGCGAAAGCCCGGCCTGGCCGTCGGTCCTGGCGCTGGCGGCCCTGGTTGGGTTTCTGGGCCTCGTGGACGAAACGGTCGTCCCCATTGTGCTGGCGCTCTGGACACTTCTTGCGCTGCTGGCTCTGGTAGACGCCTGGCGCCGGGTGCGGGTCAGCCGGGACCTCGTCCTGCGCTCGGCCGCCGGCCCGGCCCTGAGCGCGCTCTTGCTCGCAACCAGCGGCAGCGTGTTTACCGATATTCTCTTCGGATCATCGGAATCCGGCTTGTCGTTTGGCTGGATCAACGACGTCGGTAGCCGGCGCCCGATTGGGGCCGTCCACTTGCTGCCGGGCGGAATCGCTCTGCTGGGCATTGGGCCAGTCTTGGCCGCGGTACTTGCCATGCTTCTGGCAGGACGCGAGCGCCTGGTTGTCGCGCTCTCCCTGGGCGCCGGAGCGTTTCTGCTGGCCGCCTTCACGCTCCAATACGCGATCGCTCCGCACGACATCGTTCGGTTCGATGGGCATGCCCGCAACTTCGCGCTCCTGGCACTGATGATTGCGCTGGCCGGCCGCCTGTCGGTCTGGCAGCCACGCCGGCGCTACGCCGCCAGCGCGCTCATCGTGGTCATGGTTGCCTGGCCAACCATCGCGGAGCCGGCCCGCGAGGTGGCGACAGCATTCAGCGAAGGCATAGAAGTGGCCAACGCCCAGCCCGACACGTCACCGTGGGGCCGGCACGCGCTCGCGACGCTGGAGTCCGAGCCTGTTGCCGCCTATATCCGTAATCACACGACCGTTGACGCCCGGGTCCTCTCGCCCCACCCCGACGCGATGTCCCTCAGCACCGGCCGGCCCAACGCGTCGGGCTTTGCTGGCTATCTGCACTTTCGATCAACATCCGGCCCTCGGTACACGGACGCGATCCGCTATCTGGAGCCCGCCGCCGTGCGGCAGCTTGGTTACACGTACGTGCACGCCACCGAGGTGTGGAGGGCCAGCCTCCCCGATCGAGCCAGGCACTGGCTGAACGATCCGCGGCTGTTCGAACTGCTCATCCGTGACGGCGACGACTCGCTCTATCGCATCCGGCCAGGATTTCTGAATCTTGAACCGGAGCCCACGCCTAGCTCGTTTGAGGCACTGCGCCAGGCCGTGCCGGCATCTGCCCTGGTGTACCTGGCGCCAGCCATCAAGCCGCTGGACTCCATTCGGGCAGCGTCCGTTTTGTCGCACGCGCGGATCCTAGGCACGGTGCATCCGCCGGTCCTGCACGTATCGACCGTCATTCCGACGGAGCCTCTGGATGGTCGGCGGCCGGACGTGGTTGTGGCGTCGCTGCAGCTCGCGCCGTCCAGCTTCGAACCGCAGGCGCGCCAGCCCATCTGGTGGACTTCGACGATGGCCGTTTACGCGCCGGGAGGCGGGATAGCTCCGCTTATGCCTGCCCCGCCACGTCCCTTTGAGGTGCGGCTGTCAGACGCGCGCTCGCTCAACGGACGCGTTCGCTTTACCACGACGTTCGTCGATCGAATGCCCGGGGGATGGACTGGCCAGGACTGGCTGCTCACGGCCACCGACACTTCACCATGGGCGATCCCACGGGACCTGCACGCCGACCTGGTCACCCACAAGGGCGTGGCCTGGTTTGCCGGCCAGGCGGTCCCCGGGCCGGCAACGCTGACGCGTACCTACGAGTTTGACGCGCGCGCAGGCAGGCTGGCAGTGCAGGGCGCCGACCGACAATTCACCAGCGTTCAGTCGTCCGCCGGCCAGCTGCATCCCGGGGTCTGGACGCTAGCCGTCCGCCTGCGCCACGAGGATAGGGAAGTCGCCTTGATCCCAGTCATGAAGATTGTGACTCCTGAAACCGGCGACTCGACGTACCAGGTCTACGAAGGCGCCCTGGGCGCCGGACCACACACGTGACCGCCGATCGAGGCACCAGGCCTGGCCACCATGATGGTTGAGCCCAGCGTCGTGCCGGGCCTTGTCCTGCTTGCTGCCGAGGGCCTGGCCCTGGCAGTGGTTGGGTTCATTGTCGTGCGCGTGGCGTTGGGGCAGCGCGACCACGGACTGGCGCTGGCGCAGGGCCTGGTGGTCGGCCTGGCGCTCTGGGGTCTGATTGTCAACTTCGTCCTGCACGTTCTGCCAGGACTATCCGGCGCGCTGGCGGGCTGGCTGATCGTGCTGGGGCTAGGCGCCGGTCTGGGGTGGCGAGCCAGGCGGAAGCTATGGGTGCCAAGACGCACGCTGGCGAGGTTTGGGCTAGCCGCGGTGTCGATCTTTTGGGTCGCGTTGGCCAGCCGGCAGTTGCTCATCATCCCCGACGAAGCAATCCACACCACCCTATCGGCCACGATCCGGGCCGGCGGTTGGCCGCCGAGGCTGTCCTGGAATCCAGATTTGGACCTAGCGTATCACCATGGCATCGACCTGCTGATCGGGCTACTGACGCCACCGATGGGACCGGACCTGGCGTTTACGACCGAGCTGCTGGGCGCCTTTGCCTGGACCAGCCTGATCCTGCAGGCAGGGGCGCTCCTGCTGCGGCACGGTTCATGGGCCAGCGCGCTGGCGCTGACCCCGCTGCTGCTTGCGGCCGGCGCGTGGACGCTGGTGTTCGGCGAACAACCGACGCTGGTACAGGTGCCGGTGCCCACGGGCATGCCATCCGCCGGACTGCGCGCAGCGCTGGCCGAAACGTATTGGCCCGCGGTGGAATTGCCGTGGTCATCGGAACAGCAGGCGGTGCCGCCAAACATCTGGAAGCCTCAGTTCTCGTATGCCTACCCACTGGCCTTGGCAACCCTGGAGCGGATGGGCGCCACGAGCGGACCAGGTTGGCCACGCAGCCTGGCGCTGGCCGGGCTGGTTGGGTTCCTGGGCCTGGTGGATGAAACGGTTGCCCCAGTGGTGCTGGCCCTCTGGAGCCTGGGCGAAGCCTGGCGGCTTTGGCAGGCGCGGCCGGCGCCCGCAGCCTTGCGCGGAGCTGTCACGCACGCAGCGGCGGGACCGGCGTTGGCGGCGTTGCTGCTGGCCGGCGGCGGGGGCGTGCTGACCGGCGTCCTGACCGAGAGCGCCGGGGCTGGCGAGCTTTCCGTTGCCTGGCCGCGGGATCCGCGGGATCGGGCAGCCGTGACCGCCCTGACCAGTGCGGCCGGCGGTCTGGGCTTGGTTGGCTTCGGCTCCCTGGTTGCCGCGATCGCGGCGGCCATCCTGGCTGGTCGCAATCGGCTGGTCCTGATGCTGACGGCCGGCTGCGGCGTCTTCCTGTTTGCCGCGCTTACGCTTCGCTACGAGGCGGCGCCCCACGATCTGGGCCGGTTCGACGGACATGCCCGCAATTTCGCGCTACTGGCGCTGATGCTGGCGTTGAGCATCCGCCTGGGCGTCCTGCGACCACGCTGGCGCTACGCCGCCGCCTTGGGCGTTGCGGCGCTGGTGACCTGGCCCACCATCGCTAGCCCGGCGCGAAAACTCGGCCTGGCGAGCGGCCACGGCGTGCAGATAGCCAACGCCCAGGCCGGTCCGAGCGAATTCGGCGAGTGGTACTGGTGGATGGGGCGCTACCCATTGGAGCGCTTTGCGTCCGACGGGATTGCCAACTGGGTTCGCGGCCACACCGCCGTCGACGCTCGCGTCCTGTCTCCAACCCCCCACGCCATGACCGTGGCCACGGGCCGGTTGAACGCCTCGGGCTTCACGCAGTTCCTGCATCCCCGACCGACGACCGGGCCCGAGTACCTGGACGCCGTCCGCCACCTGGAACCCGCCGCGCTGAAGCGACTGGGCGTGGCCTACGTGCATGCGCCGGACCGTTGGGCCAGCCGATTGCCTGCGCGGGCCACGCGCTGGCTGGCCAATCCAGACTTCTTCGAACTGCTGATCCGCGACGGCGACCACGCGCTGTATCGGGTGCGCCCGGCGTTCTTGCAACTCGACGTCGCGCCCGCGCCCGGGTCCTTCGAAGCCCTGCGGCGAGCCGTCGCGGCGGGGTCCTCGGTGTACTTGTCACCAGCCACCGACCCGCTGAACACGTTCCGGGCCGTGGCCGTGCTCCCGCATACGCAGCTGCTCGGTTCCCCCGACCAGTCCGCGCTGCACTTGCCCAACCTTCACCTTCAGGCGGACATACGACCCGCGGCACTCGGGAGCCAAACGGCGGACCTGGTGGTTACCTCGGCGCGGCTGGCTCCATCCATGTTCGAGCCCAGCGCACGGCGCCCGATCCTGTGGAACGACGAGATTGCGGTCTACGCCCCCGATGCGGCCGTGGCGCCAACCATGGCCGCACCGCCGCGGCCGTTCAGCGTTCGACTGTCGGACACGCAGGTGACCGGGGAACGCCTGTCTTTTACCGCCACGCTAACCGAACTGACTGGCGAAGGCTGGACGGGTCAGGACTGGCTGGTGGTGCCGGCCGATGGCTCGCCGTGGACCTTTCCGCTCATTCGACCAACCGACACCCCCGCCCAGTGGTTTGCAGGCCAGGCGGTTCCACGGGCTGAGACCTTTGTTCATCGGTATGAATACAATCCGCACACGGCCACGCTTGCCCTGCGCGGCGATGGCAACCACCGGAGCGCGCTCTCGGCTTCAGGCGACGGGCTGGCGCCGGGCGCCTGGGTATTGGGGGTGCGCCTGCGCAGCGACTACCAGCTGGTTGCCTTCATACCGGTCGCTACGGTCGTTGTCTTGGACAGTGGCACGGTGCTGTACCACACCTACCAGGGAGACCTTGGGGTGCGTCCGTTGCCAGGGCCGGCAGGTTCGTCCGCAGGTCGGTTTTGACCGTGCTCACGCGGCGGGCCGCTGGTCTGGAAGTATGACGCTCTTCGGGTTGTCCATCCTTGCGCCAGCGCGGACCAGGCCAGCGCGTGACCACCGCCGCTCAGATCAACTGATCACGCCACGTGGCCGGGGCGCGTTCGCTTCCGATCTCGAGACTATTCGGCAGGTAGACGGGCTCACGGGATCCCACCGTGCGCGCCCAGCGCACCATGGCCTCCACGCCCGCGCGCAGCGATGTGACGTTGCGAAAGCCAAGGACTTGCTCAGCCGCGTCGTGCGTACAGTAGGCGTTCTTGACCTCCAGCGGACGCGGCGGGAGGTAGATGGGCTCCTGTCCCTCCGGCCAGGCCCCGCCGTCGAAGAACACGTCGCGAACGACATCGGCAAGCTGATTGATCGAGACATCCTCGGACGAACCAATGTTGAAGACCCGGCCATTGGACCGCTGACTCAATCCCCCATCAACTATGGCGGGGTTGACGTCGCCGATGTATGAGTAGGCTCGGCGTTGTTCGCCGTCTCCGTAGATGTGAATTGCGCGGTCGCGCAGCAGGGCGTTGATGAAGATCGCCACCACGTTGCGATACGGGTCGGCCAGATTCTGGCGCTCGCCGTAGACGTTGTGTGGCCGAAAGACCGCATAGTCAAAGCCGTGTACAGCTGACAGATGCTCAGTCGCCGCTTCCATTGAGGCCTTCATTGCGGCGTACACGTCCTCGGGTAGACGCGGCATCGTCTCGTCGAACGGTGCCTGCTGCGCGCCGTAGACGCTCATCGAACTCACCAGCACGACTTTCGACAGCCCCTGGGCGATAGCCGGGACCAGCGTATTCAGGTACCCCACGACGTTGTTGTCCATGGAGCTGAGCGGGGTGAACTGGCTGCGCCCTTCGGTGGCGTCGGCGGCGTAGTGAAAGATCACGTCGGGGGCGGCGGACTCAACCAACCCCCTGGCCGCCGCCCGATCGGCCAGATCGCACTCCACGAATTCCGCAGCCGGGTCCATGTTGTCCACATACCCGCCGATAAGGCTGTCGGCGGCAGTGACCTCATGGCCGAGCTCAAGCAGACGGTCCACGGCATGGCTTCCCATAAAGCCGGCCGCACCGGTTACCAGCACGCGCATGGGCAGCGTTCGCGCACTCCAATCACGCTAGGAACGTCGGGCGATTTGGCGCTGGACGGCCGCCGCGCCGCGCCGATTCTAGCCCAGGGGCTGCCCGTCAGACTTCCGGCCGGATACTGATCCAGCGCTCCTGACGGCGTGTGCCATGCTTGCGCGGCGCCGGAGCCGTAGCACAGGTGGACGCGAATAGCCTGCCTATCGCGTGCCAGGGAGCCCAGGGCGGGAGTCGAACCCACAACCTGCGGTTTACAAAACCGCTGCTCTGCCGATTGAGCCACCTGGGCGCGTGCTAAGCGTACTCGTCCGATCGCCGCGGGCTTCACGATGCACCACCACACGGCAATCGCGGCCATCAACATCACGTGCCTCTCGAGACCCACAGTGCGGCTCTGGTGCAACGCCGGCCTCCACCAGGTATCCCACTGCAGGGGTGGCAGCAGCCGGATCGGGACAGACTCGGAGGCCTCGCTGAATGACGGTTGATCCGACCGTTCTGCCTGGTCTCATGCTCCTGGCCGCGGAGTTGGGAGCGTTAACCGCCGTTGGCTTTGTGGTCGCGCGGGTTGCGCTGGGGCAGGCGGACGATCGGGTCGCGCTGGCACAGGGGCTGGTGGTCGGCCCCGCGGTCTGGGGACTGGCGGTCAGCCTGATCCTGCGTCTGCTGCCCGGGATGGCCGGCGCCATCGCGGGCTGGACTATCGTTCTGGCCATCGGCGCGGGGTTGGCCTGGCGGGCGCCGCATCGCGTGCGGCCGTCACCGCGCACGGTGGCCGGATTCACCGCCGCGGCGTTCCTGATCTTCTGGGTCGGCCTGGCTAGCCGCCAACTTCTAGTGATCCTGGACTGGCCCAACCACCTGGGGCTGGCCGCCTCGCTGCGGGCCGGCGGCTTTCCACCCACGCTGTCCTGGCATCCCGGATGGCCTGTGCCGTACCACTATGGCTTCGACCTGCTGGTCGGACTGCTGACTCCGCCGTTCGGGCCCGACTTTGCCTTTGTTACGGAGTTGCTGAGCACCTACGTCTGGATGAGCCTGACTCTGGCGATCATCGCGACGCTGCTCGGTCGCGGCGGGTGGGTGAGCGCCCTGGCACTTGCCGGGCTGGTGCTGAGCCACGGGGCCTGGACGCGGATTGGCTTTGTCGAAGCCCCGGCTCTTATCCAGGTTCCTGTCCTCACCGGGCTGCCGGCCGCGGGCCTTCGAGCCTCGTTAGCGAGCATCTACTGGCCCTCGACCGGGTTGCCGTGGGCCACGGTGCACGACACCGTGCCGCCCAACATCTGGAGCCCGTCCTTCGCGCTGGCCTACGCCCTGGCGTTCGTGGCGTTGGAACGAGCCGCAGCCGGCGCCGAGCGCGAGTGGTTGGGGCGCGGGGCACTGGCCGCCCTGATTGGATTCCTTGGACTCGTCGCCGCCGAAGTAGCCGTGGTGGTGCTTGCCTTATGGGGCGCGCTGGGGGCTGTGCATCTGGTCCAGACCCGGTCGTCGGGTTCGGGGTTCTATCGGCGAGCCCTGCGCCTGGCGGCGGGGCCGGCGCTGGCCGCGCTGCTGCTGGCGGTGGGCGGCGGGGCACTCACTGGCATGCTGACCGGATCGTCCGGCGGCAGCTTGTCGCTTGGATGGACGGACGATCCGGGAAGCCTCCGACCGCTCGGGTCGCTGGATGTGCTGCCCGGGGGCGTGGGCGTGCTCGGGCTGGGGGTCATTCCGGTTGGCATCGCCACCGCACTGCTAGGCTGGCGTGACCGTCTGACGTGGGCGCTGCTCGGCGGCGCCGCAGTGCTGGTTCTCGCCGCCCTGACGCTGCATTACAAGCCCGCGCCATACGATCTCGCTCGGCTTGAAGGGCACGCCCGCAACTTTGCGCTGCTGGCGCTCCTGCTGGCCCTGAGCGCTCGCCTGCCCCACCTCGCCGCCCAGCATCGCTACGCAGCCGGCGCGCTCGTAATTGCGCTGATTGCCTGGCCGACGGCCGTCGCGCCCGCCCGAGGCCTCAGCCTGGCGCTGGGGCACGGGGTGCAGCTGGCCAACGCGCAGCCGGGGCCACGGGAATTCGACGCCCACTATTGGTACATGGGCCGGCAGGCGATTCACAGCTTCCGTTCCGAGTCCGTCGCCGCGCACATCCGCACACATTCGGAAATTAACGACGCCGTGCTCTCGCCGAACCCACGTGAGATGTCAATCGCGACCGGCCGCCCAAACGCCTCGGGCTTTGTGGGGTTCACGCACCTGATTTGGGTTCCCGGTCCGGACTACGAAGACGCCATCCGCTACCTGGAGCCCGCGGCCATCCGCCGGATAGGCGTGACCTACGTGCATGCCACCGACGACTGGGTCGCCGGCCTTCCCGTGCGGGCCAGGCGCTGGTTGACGGACCCCCGGTACTTCGCGCCATTGGTGCGCCACGGGTCGGATGCCCTCTATCGTGTGCGCCCAGCGTTTCTGGAGCTTGACGCGCCGCCCACGCCTATGTCCTTCACGGCACTCCGGCAGGCGATCCGGCAAGCGGTCCCGGCATCCGCCACGGTGTACCTGTCACCCGGCATCCACTGGCCGGCCGCGCTGCGGCTGACGTCGGCGCTTTCGCACGCCCAACTGCTCGGTGTCGTGGGTTTGGGACATCCGCACGTGCTGCCGCCGATTCCTACCAGGCCGCTCGGTGCGCGTGCGCCCGACTTCGTGGCCGTACCGGCGCGGCTGGCGCCCTCCGCCTTCAGCCCGGGTGCGCGCGAGCCGATTCTGTGGACCGAGGAGATTGCCCTCTTCGCGGCAGACGGCAGCGCCGTCGGCGCCATGGATCCACCGCCACGGCCCTTTGGCGTTCAGCTATCGGACGTGCGTGTGGAAAGCCGTCGCATTTCTTTCATCGCCACCTTTGCCGACGGCGCGCCGGACCGCTGGAACGGCCAGGACTGGCTGGTGGTCGCGGCGGACGCCTCACCATGGGCGTTTCCTCGAGAACTCGAGTCCGACGGTCGACACGCGGGCGCGCAGTGGTACGCCGGACAGATTGTCCCCGGTCAGGGAACGACGCGACATGCCTACGAGTTTGACCCACAAGCGCCCAGGCTAGCCGTACTCGGCGATAACGGAGGGCATACCGCAACGGATTCGTCCGGGTCGGCGTTGCCCCCGGGCACATGGACGCTGGTCGTGCGCCTGCGCGCTGACTGGTGGGAAGCCGCCGTCATTCCCGTAATGAAAATCGTCATCAGCGCGCACGGCGAGGCGCGGTACGAGGTTTACGACGGCGCCTTGAACGCCACGCTTTTTCCATAATCAAAACCACATGGCGCCTGTGCAAAGTCGCGTGATTGCCACGATGTGCCAGACCGCGAGTGATCGACACACCCTCAAGCCGACAACTGAGGCGGGCTGAATGACCGTTGACCCGACAGTCATCCCGGGTCTGCTCTTGCTCGCTGCGGAGTTGCTGGCCCTTGGCGGGGTTGGCTTCGTGGTTGCGCGCGTGGTGTTGCGACAGACCGACGACCGGCTGGCGCTGGCACAGGGGCTGGTGATTGGACCGGCGGCGTGGGGGCTTTTGGCCAACGCTCTCCTGCACCCGTTCCCCGGCCGCGCCGGCGCGCTGGCGGCCTGGCTCATCATCCTCACCCTCGCCGCCGCCCTGGTCTGGCGCGCGCGCCCGGCGCCGTCGGTCACCCGGCGCACATTTGTCGGGTTCGTCTTGATCTTCCTGGCGGTTTTCTTGATCGCGCTGGCCGCCCGGCAGTCGCTCATCACCAGCGACGCCTACCTTCGCTTTGGCCTGGGCGCCTCCATCCAGGCCGGAGTCTGGCCCCCCGCGCTGCCCTGGAATCCCTGGCAGCCCATTCCATATCACTACGGCGCCAGCTTGCTGGCCGCGCTGCTGGCTCCGCCGGAGGGACCGAACCTGGCCTTCTTGACCGAAGTGCTGGATGCGTACGCGTGGTCCAGCCTGATGCTGCTGGTTGGCGCGCTGCTCCTGCAGCGTGGCGGCTGGCTCGGCGGCCTGATTTTTGCCCCGCTTCTGCTCTCCGCCGGCGCCTGGACACAACTCAACGTGGCCTCCCCGGCGCTGATTCAGTTCCCGGCACCGACAGGCCCGCCGGAACCCGGGGTCCGCGCCGCCCTGGCTGGCCTGTACTGGCCAACCCCGGAATGGCCCTGGCCGTATCCCGAACCCCACGCCGTTCCAGCCAACATCTGGTTCCTGCGCTTCACCCTCGCCTACGGGCTGGCCCTGACCGTCCTGGAACGCCTGACGGCGGGCCCCCGTCCGCCGGCTTGGCCCGCGGCCCTGACAGTCGCCGCCCTCATCGGTTTCGTGGGTCTTATCGAGGAAGCCGTCGCCCTGACGGTGCTGGGGCTGTGGGGTCTGCTGGAGGCCATCCGTATCCTGCGCGCTCGGCCAGACTGGGCGGAAGCCTTCACGGCCATACGGCGCGCCGCCGCCGGACCCTTGGTGGCCACGCTCCTCGTGGTGTCGGGCGGCGGCGTCATCACGGGCATGCTGACGACGGGGGAAACGAGCAGCGACCTGGTATTCGGCTGGATCGACAACCCCGGCCGTCGTCCACCGGGCTTCCTCGAGCAGCGGCCGGGCGGCCTGGCGCTGCTCGGTCTTGGCCCGGCCCTCGTGGCGCCCTTCGCCGTGCTGCTGGCCTGGCGCCAGCGCCTGGTCCTGGCGCTGGTGGGTGGCAGCGGCGTGTTTCTGGCGGTGGCTCTGCTGCTGAGGTACGAGATTGTCCCGCATAACATCGCTCGGCTCGATGGGCACGCCGGAGTCTTCGCCCTGCTGGCGCTGGTCACCGCGGCGGCGCCGCGCCTGCCCGCGTTGCCCTACCGCTGGCGCTATTTCGCCGGCGCCCTGATCGTCCTCCTGGTCGTCTGGCCCACAATCGCAATGCCCATCCGCACCCTGGCCGTCCAGCTCGGCCGTGGGCTCGCCCTGGCCAATGCTCAGCCGCATCCCGCGGACCGCGATCCCGCGCTGTACGCAGGCGGTGTGGGCCGTCACGTCATGGAGTCGCTGACTCCAGACCGAGCGGCTCACTATCTCCCCGTTCCTTTGCCGCCACTGCATGTCCAGCCAACCGGCGCTCTGGCTCCAGACCGAGTCATCCGCTATATCCGCCACCAGACTCCCCCGGACGCCCGTATCTTCTCCCCGCACCCACGGGAGCTGACCCTGGCCACCGGGCGCCCCAACGCCGCGGGGCTGGCCGGTCACCTGCACTACGTGTGGCATACCGGAGCCGAATACCGGGACGCGCTCAGCTACCTTGAGCCCGCCGCCCTTCGTCGGCTGGGCTTTGCCTTTGTGCATGCCACCGACGCCTGGGTCGCGAGCCTCCCCGACCGCGCCCGGCGCTGGCTCAACGACCCTGATCTGTTCGACCTGGTGGTGCGCGAGGGCGCCCATGCCCTCTACCGCGTCCAGCCAGCCTTCCAGCGCCTGGCTCCCCAACCCCATCCGCAATCCTTCGAGGCCCTGCGGCAGGCGGTTCCCGCGTCCGCCTTGGTGTATCTGGGGGAGATCCCCCATCTCCTGGACAGAATCCCCATCGCGTCTGTGCTGGCGCATGCCCGGCTGGCCGGAAACGTGGATCAATCCATGATTCACCTGACGTCAGACCTTCCAACGGAGCCGCTTGGCGACCGCACGCCGGACGTGGTGATCATGCCGCGGGAACGCCCCATGGATGTCATCAGCAACCAGCCGGTTTCGACCATATGGGGGAATCACGTCCTTGTGGCCTACGCCATCTCGCCCACCATTGCCCCGCCCGCCGCTGCCCCGCCGCCAC
Organism: Chloroflexota bacterium; assembly: GCA_026707585.1. GTDB lineage: Bacteria > Chloroflexota > UBA11872 > UBA11872 > UBA11872 > UBA11872. Next base: position 32,636 of record JAPOWQ010000051.1, read on the forward strand.
CAGTCATCAACTTCACCGTTCGGCTCTCGCACGTCCGCCTCGCCCATGACCGCATTCGCTTCGCCGCCACGTTCAGCAACCGCGCGCCCGAGCGGTGGACGGGTCAGGACTGGCTGGTGATCCAGATGACGGACGGCCCCTGGATACTGCCCACGCGGTACGAAGCCGATGGGTACACGAACATCGGCGCACGGTGGTTTGTTGGCCAGAGTACGCCGGGCAGCAACGGCGCCACGCACACGTATGAGTTCGACCCACTGATGGGGACGCTCGCGACTCAAGGTGCTGACGGGCATTTCGTCAGCTTGCCGTCCGCCGGCGACCGCCTGGCGCCCGGCGTCTACGTTCTGGCGGCCCGGCTGCGACAACACTACCTCCAGGCGGCCGTCATCCCAGTGTTGAAGTTCGTGATCGCTCAGTCCGGCGACGTGGTCTACACCACCTATGCCGGCGAGCGCGGCGCAGACGTGAATGCCTGTCCGGAAAGCCTGCAGCACACCGATGCCTGCCGCGAATTGACGGCCGTTGGTGCGGTCCCTTGATCCCCGTAACGGTGGTGATGGCTGCGCGGAGGCAGGCAACGGCCGACGCGGCTTGTGTGGCTTGTCTAGGCCTCGGCCTGGCAGGTGGATCTACCGAGCCAACGGCGCCGTCTAAGCGCCGGCCGCCGATCCCCACGCTCCGCCCATACGCCGTCTTGAACCGCATCGTGTGAAATCTTGATCCGCACGTCGCTAGCCTGACCAAACACACGGCACGGAACGCCCAGGCATGCCACCAGCCCACGCTGTCCGCATTCAAGTTGCTCCGCCCGCCAGGACAGTCCTGGCGCGGAGGCTGGCGGCATGACGGTTGATCCAGCGGTCATGCCGGGACTGCTGCTGCTCACCGCGGAGGTCTTGGCGCTAGCCGGGCTTGGCTACATCGTGACTCGGGTTGTCCTGCGCCAGACCGACGATCGGATGGCGTTGGCCCAGGGACTGCTGGTCGGTCCGACGCTGTGGGGCCTGCTCGTCAGTTTCCTGCTGAGCCCGCTGCCCCGGCTGGCAGGCACGCTCGCAGGCTGGGCTGTCATGCTGATGATCGGGGCGATCCTGGCCCGCCGTGCCGCGCCGACGCTGCGGTTGCGGCCACGCACGCTCGCCGGATTCAGCGCCGTGGCGCTGGCCCTTTTCTGCCTGGCGCTGGCGGCGCGGCAATTGCTGATCATTCCCGACGCCATCGTGCGCGTGGGCCTCGCGGCCTCGATCCAGGCAGGAGCCTGGCCGCCCGTGCTGCCCTGGATCCCCTGGCAGCCAATCCCCTATCACTACGGCGCCTCCTTGCTGGTCGGCTTGCTCGACCCGCCGGTTGGCCCTGATCTGGCTTTCACGACCGAACTCCTGGGCGCCTTTGCCTGGACCAGCCTGGCCCTCGTGGTCGGCACCGCGCTTCTCAGGCGCGGCGGGTGGCTCAGTTCTCTCACCCTGACGCCGCTGCTGCTGACAGCCGGCGCATGGACGCTCGTGTTTCATGAAGCGCCGGCAGCGCTCCAGCTCCCTGTCCCAGGCGGTCTTCCCACAGCCGGGCTGCGCGCTTCCCTGGCCGACATCTACTGGCCAGCCGTTGAGTGGCCGTGGAGCTATCCGGAACCCGAGGCGTCGCCCCCCAACATCTGGAAGCCCTCGTTCACGCTGGCCTACGGGCTGGCGTTCGTGATCCTGGAGCGATTGACGGCCGGCCCAGTGCGGCCTGACTGGGCCGCAGCGCTGACGCTGGCGGGGCTGGTCGGGTTCCTGGGCCTCCTGGAGGAAGCCGTGGCGCTGACCGTGCTTGGGGTCTGGAGCGTAGTCACCGCGGGGCGCGTCCTGCACGCTCACCGAGCACGCGGCAACGCCCGCAGGCTGGTGCCGCACGCGGCCCTGGGACCGGCCGCCGCGGCCTTGTTGCTGGCCTTGGGCGGCGGGATCCTCGCCGATGTCCTGACCAGATCGGCCGGCGGCGATCTTTCGATCCAGTGGCCCAACGACCCAAACACTCGCCACCTGCTTGGATCCCTCACCACGCGGCCGGGCGGCGTGGGCATGCTGGGCCTCGGCCCCCTGGCCGTCACCGCCGCGGCGCTGGTCGTGGGCTGGCGGCTTCGCCTGGTCCTGGCGCTGGCGGTTGGCAGCGGCGCGTTCATCCTCGCCGCGCTGACGCTGGAGTACCAGAACTCGCCGGACCTGGTTCGTCTGGACGGGCACGCCCGCAGCTTCGCCCTGCTGACGCTGCTCGTCGCTGTTGCCGCCCGCCTGGCCGCCCTCCGTCCGCGCTGGCGCTACGCCGCCGCCGCACTCATCATTGCCCTCGTCGCCTGGCCCACCATTGCGCTCCCGCTACGCAAGCTTGGCCGAGGGTTGGAGCGCGGCATTCACCTCGCCAACGCCCAATCGGGACAGCCGGACTTCGGTGAGGCGTTCGTATCCATGGGCCGCTACACACTCCCGCCCTTTGCTTCAGAGCATCTAACCGCCTATGTCCGCGACCATACGCCCGTCAATGCGCGCGTCCTCTCGCCCCGCCCAGATGTAATGTCCCTCGCTACAGGTCGTCCAAATGCCTCGGGATTCGAAGGCCTTGCCCACTACGTGTGGAGAACCGGCCCCGGATACAGGGATGCCATTCGCTTCCTCGAGCCTCCCGCGCTGCAGCGCCTCGGCATCACCCATGTGCATGCCACGGACGCCTGGGTCGCCAGCCTGCCCGACCGGTCCAGGCGCTGGCTGGACGATCCGGGACTCTTCGACTTGCTTGTTCGCGACGGCGCCGACGCGTTCTATCGCGTCCGGCCGGCCTTCCTGCGCCTGGATCCGCGGCCCGTCCCACAATCCTTCGAGGCGCTGCGGCAGGCCCTCCCGGCGTCCACCAACGTATACCTCACGGAATCGCTCGAGCCCCTGCAGAAGATCCGCCTGGCGTCGTTGCTGCCGCACACCACGCTATTGGCGACACTCGGCCCCTCCAGGCTCCACCTGCTCACGGACATCCCAAGCGAGCCGCCGGGCACGCGACGTCCCGACGTGGTGGTGGTGGCGCGCGATCTGCCCTTTGATGTCGGCACGCACAGGCTCCCCGCCATCTGGTGGAATCAGAACGCGATCGCCTACGCCGTTCGTCCGTCGATCGCGCCGACAGTCGATCCACCGCCCCTGCCGGAGCCCGACTTTAGCGTCCGCCTGTCCAATGTCGACTCGGCCGCCGACAAGATTCGCTTCACGGCAACATTCACCGACCACGCCTCCGACCAATGGACGGGACAGGACTGGCTCGTCGTTGAAATCGAGGACAGCCCCTGGGCCTGGCCGATTCACTACGAGGACGGCGGGTACACGCTGGCGGGCGCCTGGTGGTTCGCCGGCCAGGCAGTCCCCAGTAGTCGACCAATCAACCAGAGATACGAATTCGACGCGCTGGCCGGCGCCCTGGCCGCCCAAACCGCCGGCGGCGACTTTGCCCCTGTTCAGGCAGCCGGCGACCGCCTGACGCCGGGCGTGTGGGTGCTGGCGGTCCGGATCCGGCAGCACAACCTGCAAGCGGCCGTCATCCCGGTACTGAAGATCGTGATATCCAAGCCCGGGGACGTGACATACAGCGTCTATCCGGGCGAACGCCGAACGGCCGTCAACCCTTGCCCGGAACGCGTCCGGCACACGGTGTCGTGCCGCCAACTGGATGGAAAAACCACTTCTCCGGTTTCCCCCTATACGGCGGCATAGCGTCCGAGCCGCACCCGACCGGCCGGTTGCAGCGGTCTTACCGGCATTGTGTCCCGGCGACAGCCCGCGCGTTTATCCCCATCCGTCTCGGAAAGGCAGAATGCACAGCCTGTACCGAACGCTCTGCGGAATACCGTGACTAGACAAATCCTGGACGAAGTGCTCGGCTCGGCTCGCCTCGAAATCGATGGGCCGGCCAGAGCCGGCCAGCCGGTGACATTTCGCATCGTCTACACCGCTGGTTCGGTTGGCGTGGACGACCGCGGAGCTGTTCGAGTCTCCTGGCGGGCGCAGGCGGGCTTGGGGGATCCGCAAGTCGAGGATCCGGCGTCTCCGGGGTACCTGGCGGTGCGCGCGCTGTCGGAGGGCAGCGTACGACCGGTCGCGCGGTTCAATCAGCGCGCGCACCGGCGGCCGTTCGTGCCGGCGGTCACGGTTCACACCGACGACGGCGGGCTGTGGCCGGGCGACCGGCTGGAGATGACCTTCGGCGACACCTCCGGGGACAGTCCCGGCATCCGCGCGCCGGTGACGGTGGTGAAGGCCTTTGAGTTTCAGGTATCGGTTGACTGCAAGGGCGCGCAGGAATTCCTGGACCTGGACGGGTTCCTGACATTTCCGGTCGTGGCCGGGCCGGCGGTTCGGCTGGTGGGCATTGGCCCGAGTGACGTGAAGGCCGGTGAGCCGTTTGCGCTTCACGCCCGATTCGAGGACGCGTGGGGCAACCCTGCCACGCTGCCGGGCGCCTCGTTACGCGTCGCAATGTGCGGGCGCGATGAGGTGCTGGGCACGGCAGCCGGCGCGGGGCCGGTGGTTGCCGTTGAGAATCTGACGCTGGAGGAAGCCGGTGTGGTCCGCCTTGACGTGACGGATCAGGCCAGCGGCCTCCGGGCCACCAGCAACCCAATCCGGGTTGGCGCGGAGTGGCCGGACCAACGGCTCTGGTGGGGGGATCTGCATGGACAAAGCGGCGAGACCGTGGGGACCAATTCCTCCGCCGATTACTTTCACTACGCGCGCCACACGGCCTGTGCGGATTTCACGTGCCACCAGGGCAATGATTTCCAAATCACGGACGAGTTCTGGGCGCGTTTGCGCCGCGAAGTGGAGGAGATCCACCAAGACGGCGAGTTTGTGTGCTTTCACGGCTATGAATGGTCGGGCAACACAGAGGTTGGCGGCGACCGGAATGTGATCTTCCGCGGGATTCCAGGGTCCAACGACATTTCGCGTTCCGGGCACTGGCTGATCGGCGACCGCCGACCGCTGGATCCCTCGAGCGACTCCGGCCACCTGGAGGACCTGTACGCACGGCTGCGTGGACGGGACGACGTGATGCTGCTGCCGCACGTGGGCGGACGGCGCGCGGAGTTGCGCTGGCTCGATCCCAGGCTGGAGCCGGTGGTCGAAGTGCACTCGGCGCATGGTACCTCGGAGTGGTTTCTCCGGCAGGCCCTGGCGACCGGGGCGCCAGTCGGTTTCCTGGCCGGCAGCGACGATCACATGGGGCGGCCGGCAGCCACGCTGGCCAATGCCAATGAGATGCCTGTGCACGGTGGGCTCGCCTGCATTCGAGCAGCCGAGCTAACGCGCGCTGGCCTCTGGGACGGTCTGCACGCCCGCCATTGTCACGGAAGCACGGGTGCGCGAATCCTGGTCGAGACCGAGATCGCTGGAGCACGCATGGGTGCCCAGGCGGTCGCCCGCGGCAGCGTCCCGGTTGAGACCCAGGTGAACGGCACGGCGCCGATCATCGAGATTGCGGTGTATCGCCACGGCGAGCCCGTCTATCGTTGGACGCCTGAGGGTGACCCGGCGCACGTCCTGGTCGCCTGGACCGGGAATCTGCGCATCGCGCGGGGGCGCAAGCAGACATGGGACGGCGAACTGACCGTCCGCGGGGCTCGAATCGGCAGCGTCGCGCCGTTTGCCTTCGACCATCCGGAAGAGGGTCTGGTTCGCAGCGACGGGCAGCGCGTGCGTTGGACAAGCGAGACCGCTGGCGACTACGACGGGCTGCGGCTGAAGCTGGCCGCCGCGAACGATCCTGAGATTGAGTTCCGCGCCGGGCCGCTGACGGTGACTCGTGATCTGCAAGGGATCGCGGACGGTCCGATCTTCGTCAAGGCCGACGGGCTGGGAGCGCATCTGCGCATCCAGGCGCTGCCGCGCGACGGCGGCCCGCTGGACACGCGGGTCACGTGGACCGACCACACGCCGCCGGCCGGCCTTCATGCGTACCATGTGCGGATCCTGCAACTCGATGGTCACATGGCGTGGAGCAGCCCCACGTACGTTCAAGTCGGCGGCGGCTAGGAGAGTTCCGCCTGGTGCCGCTCTGCAGCGGCGGGGCCGGCGCGTCAGGCCTGGCCAAGTCGTCGCGGGGGTTGACGGGTTCGAGGCCGGTGCCTAGCCTCAGTTCCGCTCGGGCCCACCCAGTAGACCGGCGAGGGTGATACATGGCGGCGGCGCAGGACACGCATCAGGCTTCCCAGGAGACCCAGTTATTCGCCCCTCCGGCTGACTTCGCCGCAGCCGCGCACGTGCCGTCGTTCAAGGCGTACAAAGAGCTTCATCGGCGCAGCCTTGAGGACCCCGAGGGATTCTGGCGCGAGGTGACCGACGAATTCACCTGGTTCAAGCCGTGGACACAGTTGCAGGAAGGGGAACCGCCGTTCGTCAAGTGGTTTGTCGACGGCGAGACCAACATCTCGGTCAACTGCCTGGACCGACACGTGCGGGCGGGGCGCGGCGACCGGGTGGCCTACTACTGGGAAGGCGAGCCCGGCGACACGCGGGTTGTCACCTACGCCGATCTGCTCGCGGACGTGCAGCGCTTTGCCAACGGGCTGAAGGCCCAGGGCCTGGCAGCCGGCGACCGGGTCGTGCTGTACATGCCCATGGTTCCCGAACTACCGGTAGCCATGCTGGCGTGCGCGCGCCTGGGCGTCGTGCACAGCGTCGTGTTTGGCGGATTCAGCGCTGACGCCATTCGCGACCGGGTCAATGACGCGGGCGCCCGCATGATCATTACCGCCGACGGCGGCTGGCGGCGCGGACGCGTGATTCCGCTCAAGGCCAACGTCGACGCGGCGCTGGCCGACGACGCCTGCCCCTCCGTGGAGGGCGTGATTGTGCTCAAACGCTGTGAAAACGAGGTCGGCTGGGACGACGCGCGCGACCGGTGGTGGGACAGCGTGATCGAGGGACAGTCCGACGTCTGTCCGCCCGTTCATCTGCCTGCCGAGCATCCGCTCTACATCCTCTATACGAGCGGGACGACCGGAAAGCCCAAGGGCGTGGTACACGCACAGGCCGGCTACATGGTCTACACGGCCCTGACCTCGAAGCTGGTCTTCGACTTGAGAGATGACGATATCTACTGGTGCACCGCTGACATTGGCTGGGTGACCGGACACAGCTACATCGTGTACGGAATCCTGGGCAACGGCATCACTGGCGTCATGTACGAAGGCGCGCCCAATCACCCGGCCGAGGACCGATTCTGGGAGATCGTGGAGAAATACCGGGTGACAGTGTTCTACACGGCGCCGACGGCCATCCGCACGTTCGTGCGCTGGGGCGACCACCACCCGCAGGGACACGACCTTTCCAGCCTGCGGCTGCTGGGTACGGTGGGCGAGCCCATCAATCCCGACGCTTGGCTCTGGTATCACCGCGTGATTGGCGGAGGACGCTGCCCCATCGTGGACACGTGGTGGCAGACGGAAACGGGCGGGATCCTGATTACACCGCTGCCGGGCGCGACGACCCTGAAGCCTGGCTCGGCCACGCTGCCATTCCCAGGCGTGGAGCCGGCGGTGGTCGGCGAAGACGGCGAGCCGGTTTCGGACGGGCAGCGGGGACTCTTGATCATCAAGCGGGCCTGGCCGTCCATGCTTCGCGGCATCTACAAGGAAGGCTGGGGCCAACCCGGGCATTCCGGCGAGTACGGCGACAGCGAACGGCTGATCGAGACGTACTGGGAGAAGTTCCCTGGTCGCTACCTGACCGGAGACGGCGCCGTACGCGACGCGGACGGCTACTACTGGGTGATTGGCCGCGTGGACGACACGTTGAGCGTGTCCGGCCACCGGATCGGCACGGCCGAGGTGGAGAGCGCATTGGTCAGCCATCCGTCGGTGGCCGAGTCGGCCGTCGTTGGCGCTCCCGATCCAATCACGGGCGAGTTCATCTCCGCCTTCGTGACGTTGCGCGCGCAGTTCGATGGCAGCGACCAACTGCAGGCCGAACTGATTGCGCACGTTGGCCAGGTGCTCGGTCGGTTTGCATGTCCCAAGCAGTTGCGCTTCACCGATGCCCTGCCCAAAACGCGCAGCGGCAAGATCATGCGCCGCCTGCTACGGGATATCGCGGCCGGCCGCGAGGTGGTGGGCGACACGACGACCCTGGAGGATCTATCCGTACTGGCCGCGCTGCGAGGAGACGAGGAGTAGCCGGCACTGACCCTGAATCGGGTCGCGCTGCGATGGCTAGCGTCGATCGGACTTTGTGAATACAATCACAAAAGGGCGCGTGTGCGCCCGGGGAGACGCTGACCGCATGACCGGCCACAGCCCGAGCCGCCGCCTGCTGGCTGCCTTGGCGTTCTCTCTCATGTTGGCCGGCATGTTGACCTCCTGCGGCGAAGGCCGAACCGTGACCACGGCCAGCGCGGTTGTGGTCGCGCCTGTGCCGGTGCCGCAAATCACGATGCCGCCGGATCGGACGCCGGCGCCGGCGGTGGAATCGCCCACGCCACGGGTGGCCGAGGCGATAATGGCCGTCACCCCGGTCACGGTCACTCCAACGCCGTCAGTGACACCCACGCCAACTGGAGGTCCTGGCCCGACCGAAACGGCGGCTGCGATCGCCTCGCTTAGCGGCGCCGCTGAAGCGGGCCGCCAGCAGTTCACGGCCCTGGGCTGCATCGCATGTCACGGCGCCGATCTGAGCGGCGGGATTGGCCCGCAGCTGGCTGGCCGAACGCCCGACGATTTGCCCGAGGACCGCATTCGTTCGCAGGCCATGCAAGGCGGCAGCGGGATGCCGGCCTTCCCGAACCTTTCCGAGCAGGAGCTGCAGAACTTCATCGCGTTCATCCGCAGTCAGCAGTAGCGGCCGGTCCCGAGCCCGTCCGCCCATATGGTTGGTCGCGACCAGCCATGAGAACCGACCAATCGGCTGTCGAGTGCGATACGGAGAGAGCGCGAACCGCGACGGCAGCGGGCTCGGGCTAGCGCGTTGGGCCAGTTCTTCGAAATCCAGGACCCGCGCAATCCCTGGAGCAAGCGCCGGGCCGCCAGCGACCATGCTAGTTCCGGGTTGGTTGGCTAACGCACGCTGATTCCAGCGCAATCGTGCATTCCCACCTGGAGCGATCGGCACTCCACCTCCATGCCGACTCGCCAGGTCTTAGCGAGTTACGGGTCGTCCCGGCAGCAACCAATCGCGCCCCCATTCGACCTCATGAAACCGGCGCGGCGCGGGGTGCCGCCTCAAATGCCTCGTACGCAATCCCGCCATCCTCGGAAACCACGATCCTCAACACGGGAATCAAGGCGAGTTCCCACCAGTCGCCACGCAAACGCACGGCAAGCGCCCAGACGCCCGACTCCAATCCGGCCCCAGACGACTGCACATTGGCAAAGACGCCGTCATCGCCCCGCACGGCCAGTCTCGGCACTCGTGCGTCGAAATTGTAGGCGAATGTTGTCGTGCCCTTACCCGGAACGACCTGGCCGGCATACCACTGGGTTCCCCTTGCGAGCGTATCCCCCTCAGATTCGATCGTGGCGGGCAACGCCCACGGCGTTGCGTCCACTGGGATGACCAGCCAATCCTGGCCCTTCCAGGCGTTCGTCGATGCCTGGTCGGCGAATGTTGCGGTGAAGGCGACTCCGCCAGCACCTGTCTGGACCTCTGAGACCCGAATGCCCAACATTGGCTGAGGTTGCGTCCACGAGCCCATCACGGGCGTGATGACATCGTCGTCAGCGTAGACAGCGATCGCATCGTTCCACCAGACCGGCGAATCTCCCGATGCCCTGTGCACCCAGGACGAGAACCGCCGCGGGACACCCACGACGTTGGGCATCCGCTCGCCTACGGGCTCCGTCGGGATGTCCGTAAGCACGTGAATCCCGGACGACCGGTCCAGCCGACCCAGCAAGCGCGTATGTCCGAGCACGGAGGCTGCCCGAATCGCGTGAGCAGGTTCGAGTCCCTTCAGCCGAACAAGGGCCGCGGAGGGCGCCGCCTGCCTGAGCGCCTCGAACGACGCCGGTGTGGGCGCTACCTCCAGGCTCAGGAATTCGGGCTCGATGCCATACAGCGCGTGGGCGCCGTCGCGTGCCAGAAGTTCGAACAGCCGCGGATCGTCCAGCCAGGCTTGCGCGCGCTTTGGCAGGCCGGCGACCCAGGCGTCAGTGGCATGGACATACGTAACGCCAAGCCGCTGGACGGCCTGCGGTTCGAGGAAACTGATGGCGTCGGCGTACTCGGGTCCGAATCTCCATTCGACGTGCAACAGTCCCGCGAATCCCGATGCATTTGGACGGCCAGTCGCGAGCGTCATTTCGCTGGGATGGCGCGACAGGATCAGCGCATTGGCCGGCGTATGTTCACGGACATAACTGGTCACCAGGTCGGGAGCAAGAGCCCCGTGGGGACGCGTATGCAGCAGCGTCTCCGGATTGCTGATGTAGTGCGGAAGCTGGTCGGGTGCGAGCTGTTCGATCGGCCGACGGCCAATGCCGACCGAGGATAAGTCGGGTTGCGTCAAGGCGCTGCCGGGTTGAGCATTTGCCAGGGCTACGCCGCGGCTCAATTCGAGGCCAAGGGTGCGGATTGGAAGTACCACCGTTGGCCACACAATCAGCGCAATGGCCGAGGCGCTCACCGAAAGACGCCACCGCGGACGCAGTTCCCGCAGGCGTCCGGCGCCCGCCACCAGCAATGCCAGCAAGGCGAAGTTGCCGGCGTGTCCGTCCAAACGGGCATCCTGCGGCACCGAGAGTTCGGACTTCAGCGCCATGCTGAAGAGCAAGCACACGGCACTGCCCATTGCCAGCCCCAGCACGAGGCGATCACGCCACATCAGCAGCACGGCCGCGGATGCCACGAAGGCTGGTCCCAACCCGAGCAGGGCAAGGCCACCGGGGCGGGATTCCACCGATACCAGCGGCCGAAGGTTTGGCGCTCCGGCCATCCAGCCAAGTGCCAGGTCTCCGCCGGCTGACCCCACCAGGATGCCGGTGATCACACCCCCGCCGACGCCCAACAACAGGGCCGCCGCCACCAACCCTGGAAGCGAACGCCGCGCCACATGCAGAGCCTTGGCCCGCGCGCGGCCGGCCTGCAGAACCCGCCCCGCCTCCGCCACACCCCACAGGCCCAGGGTCACAAGCGCGATCGCTTCTTCAAGCAGGCCCAGGAATCCGACGAGCACGGCCAGGAGCAGGTTCGCGGACCAGCCGGACATCCGCGGACGGCTGATCACGCGTTCCATCACGACGAATGCCAGCCCGTAGGCAAGCGTGAAGCGCGAGAACCAGATGTTGGGAGGAGACGCGTATGGCTCCGGCCAGGGCCAGGGCCAGGATGGCGCCGGTCCATAGATTCCGCCCAACGACGAACGAATCCCGGCGCTCGGAAGTCCCGCCGGGATCGGAATCTCGAGGAGAGCCGGGGGCGGAGCGAGCAGCGGCGTCCAGGCCCCCGCCGTCAGCACGAGTGGTGCGAGGGTAAACAGGCCAGCCCGCCCACCACGCTGGAAGAGCATGGCGCCAGCGAGCAGGGCCAGACCGGACCACGCATACGCATCCAGCATCTCGGTTGTGAAGGCCAGGTCCGGTCCAACCGGGGGACCCAAGAGCGCGACCAGCAGCATGGACCCGTAGTGGTACGGGGCCGGCTGCCAGGGGCTCCAGGGCAAGACAGGCGGCCATACCCCGGCCTGCATTGGAGCGGCCAGCCCCAGGTGCAGGTGAGCATCGCCGATAATCAGCGTTTGGCGAGCTGTGAGGGCGATTCCGAAGACGACCAACGCCGCCATCCCGAATCCCGCGAGCGTGCGTGCGGCAATCCGCCGCGCCGATGGACTCCGCCAGACCAGCCCGGCGGCCAACGCGAGGATGACGACCCAGCCGACGAGTGCTCCGGCGCGCCCTGGCAGCAGGTGGAGGACGAAGTTGACCAGCAGGCCCCAGAACGCCGGGCCTACCACCAATCCTTGCGCCAGCGCCAGCCAGTCATCTGTCTGTCGCAGCACCACTCGCGCCAGGACAAAACCCACCGCGGCCAGCGCCACAAGCTCCGCCGCCAGGAGCGACAGCCCCGGGACGACCGCCGGATCAACGGTCATTCAGCCAATCCCGGGCCCGTGTTTCCGGGTTCCTTGGGCGTCTGTGGGCGGCACGCCAGTCCAGCAGTCGCTGCAGAGCCGTCGCGAAACCTGCAGGAGCTCACGGCATCAATGCCGCGCCTAGTGTTCCCTCATAGACCTGGTACGAGATGTCGCCAGTCTGAGAGACCGATACCTTGATCAGCGGAATAAAGGCGACTTCCCACCACTCGCCGCGTAGGCGTACGGCCAGCACCCACACGCCGGGTTCCAGGCCGCCGCCGGACGCCATTGTCTGGGCAACGCTGCCATCCTCATTCTGCACGGAAAGACTGACGTCGCGTGGGTCAAACTGCACCCGCAACATTGTGGTTCCCCTGCCGGGCACGACCTGCCCGCCGTACCACTGAACGCCGGCATGCCGGCGTTCGTCCGCTTCGAACTCACTCGGAATGGCCCAGGGCGAAGCGTCCACGGCCACCGTGAGCCAGTCCTGACCACGCCACAAGCCCGGGGCGCGGTCATTGAACGTGGCGGTGAAGCTGATCTGCCCCTGCGCTGCCTCCACGTCAGAAACCGCGACGCTGAAATCCCGCGCCGGTGGGGTCACAATGCGGTCAATGGCGCCCGACGGCGCATACACCGCAATCTCCTCATTCCACCAGATCGGCTCGCGCTGGTTCACCGGAAACGCGGATGGTGCAAGCAGCGCTGACGTGACGACCAGATCGGGCGTCTGATCACCCAGCGGTTCAGACGCAAAGTCCGGCCGGCTGTGCCAGGTTGGCGTAGGACGCGCCCGGCCCAGGAGCCGCGTGTGCGAGAGCACGACGGCCGCGCGAATCGAGTTCACAGGTTCGAGCGCCGGTGACAGATAGACCGTGGTGGACGCCGGGACCGCCTGTCGCAGCGCCTCGAACGACCTCGGCGGAGGCGTCGTATCGAGTTCCAGGAACGCCGGTTGGATACCGTAGAGGGTGTCCTCGCCGTCGCGGACAAGCGGGCGAAACTGCTCGGGACTATCCAGCCACCGTCTGGCCTGCTCGGGCAGACCGGCAACCCATGCGTCCGATGCATGCACGTACGTCGCTCCCAGGCGGTGCACAGCCAGCGGTTCCAGGTGTTGGATTGCGTCCAGGTACTCCGGTCCGTACACGGGAACGAATTGCACGAACTCAGCGTAAGCGGAGGCGTTGGGGCGGCCCGTCACGATGGACATCTCCGTGGGAACCGGCGAGAGGATCCGGGCATCGACCGGCGTGTGCAGCCGGATGTACTCAGCCACGACTGGCGACATTGGCTTCGGCATCGCGTACCGACCAATCAAGTCCGCGGGATAGCGCAATGGCGCCGGCTGGGCATTCGCCAATTGAGGTCCGCGTGTCAGAGCCAGGCCGACGTTATGTACCGGCGCCACGGCCGTTGGCCAGGTAACTAAGCCCACCAGCAGCGCGCTCGCGGCATAGCGCCCGCGCGGCGGCATGGCCGCCAGGCGGGCGGCCAGCGCCACCAGCAGGCCCAGCAGCGCGAAATTGCGCGCATGCCCGTCCAGGCGCACCAGGTCCAGCGAATACTCGTAGCGCAGGCTGAACGCGGCCAGCAGCAGCAGTCCGGCGGCCGCGGTCAGGGCCAGTACCAACCGCTGCCGCCACGCCAGCAGCAGCGCCGCCGCCCCCACCGGCAGCGTGCCGAGCTCCAGCAGGCCCACGCCGCCTGGCCAGCTGCTGAACTCGCCCACCGGACGCCGGCTGCCGGCATCCGCGATCCACCCCAGCGTCAAGCCGGACCGCGCTGAACTGGTCAGAGCGCCCGTGATGGCGCCGCCGGCGACCGCCAGCAGCAACGCGGCCAGCGCCGGCCCGGCCGCCGCTCGCAAAATCGGGGCCCAGGGCACGGCCCGCGCCGCGTCGCCTCCACCTCGGCTCGCGAGCAACGACCGAAGGTGCCCGCTCCGCGCGACCTCCAAGACCTCCAGCCCCGCCCACAGCACGAGCACGATGGGAGCGATCGTTTCGTCGACCAGTCCCAGGAAGGCAAGCAATAGCGCCAGCGTCGTCTGTGCCAGCCACCCCCGCCCGCTTCCGGCCGTCACACGCTCAAGGGCAACGAACGCCAGGGCGTAGGCCAGCACGAAATGCGGCTTCCAGACGTTCGCCGGCGACATCTCAACCGCGGCCGTCCACGCGTCGTTCACGGCCGGCCAGTAAACCTCAGTCAGCGCGGCCCGCAAGCCGGCCGCCGGCAAGCCCGCCGGAACGGGCAATTGCAGAATGCCCGGCGGCGTGGTGTAGTGCAGTTGCGTCCACAGCCCGAACGAGAGCAGCAACGGGCAGATCGCCAGCGCCGTAAGCCGAGACCCGAACCGCAGCACCGTGGTCACCACGATCAGGGCCAGGCCCGTCCAGGCGTAGGCGTCGATGACCTCGGTCGTAAACGCCGCGTCCGGTCCGACTGGCGGAGCCAGCAACGACGTCAGCAGGTCCGCGCCGTAGTGGTAGGGCGCCGGCACGCCGGGTTGCCAGGGAAAGGCCGGCGGGTACCCGCCCGCCCGGATGGAGGCGGCCAGGCCGAGGTGGAGATAGGCATCTACGATCGACATCAACTGCCGACTGGCCAGCACCACCCAGAAGAGCGCCAGCACCGCCGCGGCAAAGCCGACGACCATTCGCGGCGGCGCCCGCAGCGCGGCGGGCCGCTGCCAGGCCAGTCCCGCGGCCAGCGCCAGCGTGATGGCCCAGGCCGCGGCCGCTCCCGCCATGCCGGGCAGCGCGTGCAGGACGAAGTTGACGATCAGCCCCCACAGCGCCGGTCCGATCACCAGCCCCTGGGCCAGCGCCAGGCCGTCGTGGGACTGTCGCAGTGCAACGCGCGCGACCACATAGCCGACCGCCGCCAGCCCCAGCAACGCCGCCGCCAGCAGCAGCAAGCCGGGAATCACGGACGGGTCAAGCGTCATTCAGGCGATCTCCGTCACCCATGCCGGCGGCCGATCGCGTGAACGCATGCGACCGGCAGTGGCCGGACGTCGACATCTGCGGACACATGCGCTCAGCCGAGGAACAGGCGGTACTCCCCGCCGCGCGGGTTTTCAACCTCGGCCGGATAGAGGAGATTGCGTGAAACGCCAAGGGCGCGCGCGGCAATCGCGCGGTTAATCTCCGGCACCTGATCCAGCTCATCGATCTCCGACATAGTCAGATACTCGGCGCGGTCCACTTCGTCGCCGGGTGCCGGGTCGCCGTGCTCCGGTCGCATCAGGAACACCACGTAGGTGCTGTTGGTGTCGTCCCAGCGCGTGCGCACGGCCAGCACCCCTTGCACGCTGGCCTCCACGCCGGCCTCCTCGCGCACCTCGCGCACGACGGCCGCGTCCAGCGTTTCGCCCCGATCCACGAACCCGCCGGGAATCTGCCAGTTCCCGCGCCCATAGTTTGACGAGCGGCGCACAAAGAGGATTGAACGGCCACGCACGACCGCGCCGCCCACGCCGACGTTGTAGCCCTGGTTGTACTGTTGAAAGTCTGTGGCCACGTCGCCTCCTGGGGCCAAATCGACGCTCGCGCTGGCCGCCGATTATGGACCATGCTCGGCGGCCGTTCCGGCCGCAACTCCTCGCCGGCCCATGAGTTCTGCCGTCCGCATGCAAGCGGGCAGGTGCAGGCGGAGCCGCGCCGCGTTGTAGCCACGCGCCCACGCTCCCTAGAATCGAGCAGGCGCACGACGCCTCCCAATCCACTGGCCACCGAAACTATGCTCTTTGACTTTCAGACTCATACATTCCTCAGCGATGGCGAACTCTCGCCCATTGAGTTGTTGCGCCGCTGCCACGTCTCCGGCTACACGGCCATCGCCATTACCGACCACGCCAGCCCGGCCAACGTGCAAGGCCTCGTCGACGCGTTGGCCCGCGACTGCCGCCAGGCGGAGTCCGCCTGGGGAATCGTGGCCTTGGCCGGCGTCGAAATCACGCATGTCCCTCCCGCGGCAATTGACCGGGTGGCTCGCATGGCTGCGGAAGCCGGCGCGGAATTCATCGCGGTTCACGGCGAAACCATCGTGGAGCCCGTGGAGCCTGGCACCAACCGTGCGGCCCTGGAGTCCGAATATGTGCATGCGCTGGTCCATCCAGGCTTGCTCAGCCCCGAACTGAGCCATGTCGCCCGTGCCAACGGCAAGTTTGTGGAGCTCTCGGCCCGTCGCGGCCACTCGCTCACCAACGGCCACGTGGCCAACGTCTGTCGCCAGGCAGGCGCCAAGCTCATCGTGAACAGCGATGCACACGCGCCGGGCGACCTGCTCACCGAGGCCCTCGCACGCCGCGTGGCGCGCGGTGCGGGCCTGGACGCGGACGAGACCGAGACGGTGCTGGTGGACAATCCGCTCGACCTGCTGACGCGGCTCGGCCGATCCATCGCCGCGGGTGGCTCGTCCTGATGGCGGACACCGGCGTTATGCGATCCACCTCCCAGGCGACGGCCGACCGAGGCGCGGCGGACGCAGGTCCCCGGCCCGCCCAGCCCAGCGACGGCCCGATCGAGGTCGAGCTGCCCGTGCTCCCCTTGCGTGGGGAAACCTTGTTTCCAATCGCCGACACGGTCAATTCCTTCGTGGTGGGCCGCGAGCAGTCCCTGGCCGCGATCGAAGAGGCCCTGAGCCTTGACCGGCGGGTACTCGTGATCAGTCAGCAGGATCCCGACGCGGAATCCGTCACCTTCGCCGACCTGCACGAAGTCGGCACCGAGGCCAAGATCGCACGGGTGCTCAAGCTGCCGGATGGATCCACCAGCGTCCTCGCGGAGGGCATCCGGCGGGTCCGAGCCATCGCGCCGGTTTCGGAACATCCGTTCATCCGGGCGATCGGCTGGGTGGTCGAAGAGTTGGACGAAGCGCCAAACCAAGCCCGCGAGTTGATGCCGCTGACGCTGGAACTCTTTCATCACGTCGTCGAACTGAACGAAGCGACCCCCGACGAGGCCTACATCAGGGCCATGAACGCCGACGCCCCGGGCGCGTTGGCCGACATCATCGCCGCATCCTTGAACCTGGTGCCCGGCACCCAGCAGGAACTACTGGAAATTCGCGAAGTCTCCGAGCGCCTGCGGCTGGTCTACACGGTGCTGGAAGAGGAGATTCGAGTACTCGAACTCGAGCGCGAAGTCCGCGAGGAAGTCCGCGAGGAAGTCGACAAGGACCAGCGCGAATTCATCCTGCGCGAGCAACTGCGAACAATCACGAAGGAACTCGGCGAGACCAGCGCACAAAACACCGAGATCGGCGAGTTTCGCGAAAAGCTCGAAGCCGGACGCTATCCCGCGGCGGTGATTGAGCGCGGGCTCAAGGAAATCGACCGTCTCAACGCCATGCCGCCGGGGTCACCCGAGGCCAGCATGGTCCGCAATTACCTGGAATGGCTGACGGAACTCCCCTGGAAAAAGCGCACCCGCGACAACACGGACATCCGGCGCGCGGCGCGCATTCTTGACGCCCACCATCACGGCTTGGACCGGGTGAAGGAGCGGTTGCTCGAGTACATTGCCGTGCGCCGGCTGGCGCGACAGTCGCGCAGCCCGATTCTCTGCTTCGTTGGCCCGCCGGGCGTCGGCAAGACCAGCCTGGGCCAGTCCATCGCTCAGGCGCTCTCCCGCAAGTTCGTGCGAGTCTCGTTGGGTGGAGTACGTGACGAGGCGGAGATTCGCGGTCACCGCATGACCTACATCGGCTCCATGCCGGGGCGAGTCCTTCAGATGATGCGCCAGGCGGGAACCGTCAACCCCGTGTTCATGATCGACGAACTCGACAAGCTCGGCGTCGACTTCCGCGGAGATCCGTCGGCGGCGCTGCTCGAAGTGCTGGACCCCGAACAGAACGCGGCGTTCAGCGACCACTATCTCGAAATCCCCTACGACCTCAGCCGGGTCATCTTCATAGCAACGGCCAACACGCTGGATGGTTTGCCTCCGGCCTTGATCGATCGGATGGAAGTCGTCGAGCTCCCCGGCTACGTCGAGGACGAGAAACTGGCCATCGCCGAACGCTTCCTGGTCCCGCGCGAGCTGGAAGAGCATGGGCTTGAAACCGATGCCGTTCGCTTCAAGCCCGGCGCGCTGACCCGGATCATTCGCGAATACACCCGCGAGGCCGGTGTGCGCGGACTCACCCGATCCATCGCCGCCGTGGCGCGCAAGCGGGCGCTGGCGCGCGCCGAGGGTACCGACAGCAACTGGAAGATCCGCTCCCGCGATGTGCCCAAGGTCCTGGGACCGCCGCGCTTTCGCTTCGGCTCGACGGAAAGCGAAGCGAGCATCGGCACCGCTATGGCTGTATTCAACACGCCGGCCGGCGGCGATCTCTCCCCGGTGGAAGTCTCGCTGGCGCCAGGTACCGGCCAGATTCTGCTGACCGGCCTTCTCGGCGACGTGATGAAAGAATCCGCGCACGCCGCGCTCACCTACGCGCGGGCGCGGGCGGGCCGGCTCATGCTGCCCCAGCGCGACTTCGCCGACCTGGACGTGCACGTGCATGTGCCCTCCGGTGCGCTGCCCAAGGATGGACCGTCCGCCGGCCTGGCCGTGGTGGTCGCGCTAATCTCGGCGCTCGCGCGGAAAAGAGTCCGACATGACCTCACGCTCACCGGCGAAATCACGCTCCAGGGCCGCGTCTTGCCGGTAGGGTCCATCAAGCCCAAGGTCCTGGGCGCGCATCGGGCCGGCGTGCGCCTCTTCGTGCTGCCCAAGGGCAACCGACAGGACGCTGCCGAACTACCCGCCCACGTTCGGCGAGACATTCAGTTCATCGAGGTTGCCAGCGTCGAAGCGGCACTGCGCCACGCGCTCGTTGACCCCGAGTAGCACGCCAACCACCATCGGCAAGCCGCCCGTGTCGTCACCCTACCGCTATGCTGACGCACAGGCGGCCCTCGCCGCGCCCCGCCATTCCCGGATTCGTTGATGTTCGGACCGTTCAACGCGCTCCTGGGTCTCTTTTCACGCGACCTCGGAATTGATCTGGGTACCGCCAACACCCTGGTTTATGTCAAGGACCGCGGCATCATGCTGGCGGAGCCATCGGTCGTCGCGACCGACACGCACACCTCCCGCGTCCTGGCCGTTGGCGCCGAGGCCAAGAAAATGGTCGGGCGCACGCCCACGAACATTGTGGCCAGCCGTCCCCTGCGCGACGGGGTGATCGCCGACTTCGACACCGTGCATGCCATGCTGTCCTACTTCATTGGGCAAGTTCACGAGGAACTGCCCATCGCAGCCCGACCGCGGGTGATTGTGGGTGTGCCTTCAGGCGTGACGGAAGTGGAAAAACGCGCGGTCCACGAGGCCAGTCTGCAGGCCGGGGCTCGCGAGGTGTACCTGATTGAAGAACCCATGGCGGCCGCCATCGGCGCCGGGCAACCGATCCAGGAAGCCAGCGGCAGCATGATCGTCGACATCGGCGGTGGCACGACGGAAGTCGCCGTCATCTCCCTCGGCGGCGTGGTGGTCAGCCACAGCATTCGCATTGCGGGCGACGAAATCGACGAGCAGATCGTCGATTACTGTCGCAACACCCATAATCTGCTGATCGGCGAGCGCACCGCCGAAGCCTGCAAAATTGCCATCGGATCGGCAGCCCCGGGCATCCAGGAGGAAACTACCCTCGTGCGCGGACGCGACCTGCAAACCGGTCTGCCGCGGCAGGTTGAACTGACCGAAGGCCAGATTCGCGACGCCATCAGCGGCCCGGTCACCGAAATCGTTGAGAACATCAAGCTCGCCCTCGAAGCCACACCGCCCGAGTTGCTGGCCGACGTAATGGAACACGGCATCGCCGTCGCCGGCGGCGGCGCGCTGCTGCGGGGGCTGGATAAGCGCATCGAGCAGGAAACCGATATTCCCGTCCACATCGCCAATAACCCGCTGGAGGCGGTCGTGCGCGGCACCGGCGCCTGTCTGCATAACCTCGAAGCCTTTCGCGAAGTGTTCGTCGCCGAGAACGCCGCACCGTACGCGTAGACGCCACCGGGATGCGCGGCGGACAACGGTCGGTGCTCCTGCTCCTGGTTCTGATCGTCGTCGCCATCGCGCTGGCCTTGCTGCGCAACACCGGCGCCGGGTCGGCCGTTGAAGGCGCGGTCCTGGCGGCCCTCGCTCCCGTCCGCTCTGCCTTGACCAGTGCCGCGTCGGGCGCCACGGCTGCGCTGGCCGACGCGCAGCGATTCAACGAACTTCGGACGGAGAACGAGGCGCTTCGCGCGGAGGTTGCCCACCTGCGGTCGGCCGCGGCCGGCGTCCAGGCCACGCGCCGGGAAAACGAGGCTCTGCGAGCCGCACTCGACTACGAACGCGAGAGCAGGGAGTTCACGCTCCTCACCGCGCAAGTCGCCGGCCGCGACAGCGTGGACATGCTCGACACCCTCATCATCGACCGCGGCGCGGCGGACGGCGTGCAGGTCGGGATGGCCGTGCTGGCCGGTGGCAGCCTGGCCGGCCGGGTTCAGAGCGTGACGCCGACATCGGCCAACATCCTTCCGCTACTGAGCGGACCCAGTGCGGTGAACGCCGTGGCCCAGGGTGACGACGGCGAGGCGGACGGCATCGTGGAGAGTGACGAGAACCGTGGGCTCCGCTTGACCCGAATCGAACCTGACGCGCCGCTGGCAATCGGCAACCTCGTTGTGACATCGGGCCTCGGCGGCGGATTCCCTCGCGGTCTCGCCATCGGCCGGGTCATCGCCGTGTTCACCTCGCCGGAGAGTGTGTTCCGGGAAGCCGCCATTGAACCCTTCGTGCGCGTGGAACGCCTGAGCGTCGTCCAGGTGGTGATTGGGCGCGCGCCGGGTCCGTCGTGATAGCCGCCAGGATGCCTCAGCCCGGCCGAAGCTGGGGCGCGCGGGCCGGCGCCGTCGGCGCCCTGCTGCTCGTCCTTGTGTTGGGCCTGCTGCAGACCTCGGTCTTGCCCTCCCTCCCGATTGCCGGAATCCGTCCCGCGCTTGTCCTGATGGCTGTAATCACGTTGGCTACGGTGAGCGACGACGCGCGGGCGGCGTACTGGGGCTTTCTGGGCGGACTGCTTATTGATCTGCTTTCGGCAGCGCCCGTCGGCGTCAACGCCCTGATCTTTACGCTGCTCGTCTACATCGTCGGCGGGCAGAGACGCCAATTCGACCGCGTCAACCCCGTGTTTCCCGTCCTGGCCGGCGCCGCCGCAACGTTGCTGTATTACCCCGCCGTGGTTCTGACGCTGCAGTTGCTGGGATTCGACTTAGACTGGGGAAGGCAGGTCTGGGAACGCCTGCCGCGCGCCGTGGCGGTCAATGCTGGAGCGACCGTGCTGCTGTACCCGGCGGTACGCCTGATGGACCGGTGGACGCGCCCACAGAGCGCCGCACGGTATTTGGGGCGTGCGCGCGGCGGCTATTTCAGCTAGCGACGGAGGACACGCTTGGAGGCGCATCCACGCCCGGCAGCCAGGACTGGCGCCGGCCAGCCGCGCATGAGCGGCACCCGTCGTGCCCTGCTCCTCGGGGGGGCGGCGCTCGCTGCCAACACCGCGCTGGCCGCCCGCCTCTGGCAACTCCAGGTCGTCGAATCCGACACCTACCGCGCGCAGGCAGCACAGAACCGCGCCCGCACCAGGCCCATCCAGCCCCTGCGCGGCCTCATCTACGACCGCAACCGCACGCCGCTGGTCGCAAACGCGCCGGTCTTCAGCGTGTGGCTGACGCCGGCCGATCTGCCGCTTGAGCGCGAAGGTCCGGTATTGGCCAACCTTGCCGTCCTGACCGGTGAGCGGCTGGTCGACCTTCGATTCAAGCTGAACCAGGCGCGGTTGGCTCCGGATGTGCCCGCGCGACTGGCGCGCGCCGTGCCACGCGAATCGGCCCTGACGATCGAAGAGCGCCGCCAGGATCTGCCGGGAATCGCCGTTCGCACCGGCACCCGGCGCGAATACGCCCACGGCGACGTGTTCGGGCACATTCTCGGCTTCACCGGACCAATCCCGGCGGAGGACGTTCAGACCTATCGAGGCCAGGGCGTCCGCTTTGACGAGGACATCGGACTCGCTGGTATCGAGCGTAGTCTCCAGACGCAGCTTCGCGGCCGGGACGGCGAGCAGCGGCTTGAAACGGACGCCTTTGGCCGTGCCCTCCACGAGCTCTCGTTCACGCCGCCGCAGGTTGGCCGGCACGCGGTCCTCACCATTGCCGTCAACGAACAGAAGGCCATACGCGAAATCCTGGCCCGCCATCTCGCCCTGCGTGAGCGCGGAGCTGGCGCGGTGGTTGTGCTCCGCCCCGACACTGGCGACGTGGTTGCGATGGTGAGCCTGCCCGACTACGACAGCAACATCTTTACCCGTGGCGCTTCGTCTGAGAGCTTCGCGCTCTTGGTCAGCGATCCCCGCCGGCCACTAATCAACCACGCGATATCCGGGCTTTACCCTCCGGGTTCAACCTACAAGGTCATCGCGGCCAGCGGCGCGCTGGAAGCGGGTGTGGTCTTGCCGCAGAGCAAGATTCACTGCGACGGCCGCCTGATCTTGCCCGACGGCTGGGCCTTCGACGACTGGCTGCCCCAGGGCCATGGGCTCGTGGACCTCGAACGTGCCATCGCCGAGTCCTGCAACATCTACTTCTATAACGTCTCCGGCGGTAATCCGTATACGCGCCTCCAGGGCCTCGGCAACCGGCGCCTCGCCGAATTCGAGCGGTCCTTCGGCTTCGGCCAGCGAACCGGCATCGACCTCCCAGGCGAAGCGTCGGGACTGGTCCCAACCTCGGAATGGAAAAACAAGAATCTGCAACAACCATGGGTTACGGGCGACACGTACCACGCCGCCATCGGCCAGGGCCTGGTTCAGGTCACGCCCCTGCAGATCGCCAGCATGTACGCCGCCATCGGCAACGGTGGTCGCGTCATGCGTCCGCGCCTCGTTGACCGCATGCTCGACCACCACGGCAACGTGGCCGACCGGACTCCGCCGCAGGTTCGCGGCGTTCTGCCAATCAGCGACACCAACCTGCAGCTGCTACAGGCCGGCCTCTACCGCGCCGTCAATGAGCCGCAGGGCACCGGCCCTCGGGCCCGCTCCGCGCATACGGTTGTCGCCGGCAAGACTGGGACGGCCGAGTACAGCGGAGCCCGCGATGCCGAAGGCCGCCTGCCCAGCCATGCCTGGTTCGCCGGCTACGCCCCGGCCGAGCAGCCCGAATATGCTTTTGCTGTGCTGGTACGCGACGGTGGCGAAGGCTCCTTTGCCGCCGCCCCAATCGCCCGCGACATCGTGGACTACCTGGTAACCGGCGACATGCCGCCCTTGCCGCAGAATCGCCCCGACTTCATCTCACCGGACCATCGGCTCTGATGCTTCGCTGGCTGGCGCGCATCGAGTGGGCGACGGTCATCTCAACTATCGCCCTGGTGGCCTTTGGCGTGCTCATGCTCAGCACCACGGCTGACCCGAACACCCAGGGGCTGGAAAACCAGGCTGTGCAGAAGGCCGTGCTCGGAGCTCTCGGCCTGGCCTTGGCCTTTGCCATGGCCCAGATCGACTACCGTGGCCTGCATGGATTGGCCGCGCCCGTCTACTTGGTCGGCGTCTCTGCGTTGGTCGTGGTCCTGCTGGTGGGCGACTTCGACCTCGGGGCCCGCCGCTGGTTCGAACTCGGCCCCATCGTCGTCCAGCCCTCCGAGTTCATGAAGCTCGCGGCCATCGTCGCCTTCGCAAAATACCTGTCGGACCGCAGCGACTCCGCCCGGTCCCTGCGCACGGTCATGGTCAGCCTGGGAATCATGCTGATTCCGGCATGCTTGATCTTCTTTCAGCCGGATTTGGGCACCGCGCTCATCTTCGGCGCCATCTGGATGGCCATGGTCTTCGTTGCCGGCGCCCGCTGGTGGCACTTGCTCACGCCCGTCGTCATCGCTCTGGCCGCCTTCCCGTTTGCCTGGTTTTTCGCCCAGGACTACATGCGACAGCGCTTCGTGACCTTTCTGAATCCGAGCAGCGACCCTCTGGGCGCTGGCTACAACGTGCTGCAGGCCCGGATCTCCATTGGCTCCGGCGGCTGGTTTGGCCATGGTCTGGGACAGGGCTCGCAGTCTCAACTGGAGTTTCTGCGCGTGCGCGACACCGACTTCATCTTCGCCATGCTCGGCGAACAACTCGGCTTGGCGGGAACGATCGGCCTCCTGGCCTTCTTCACCCTTCTCATCGTCCAGGCCCTGGTCATCGGGCTGCGAGCCCGCGACATGTTCGGTCGCCTGCTCGCCATCGGCATTGCCGCCATGCTTTTCTCCCAGTCGTTCGTGAACATCGGAATGAATGTGGGCCTGATGCCCGTCACCGGGATCACCCTGCCGCTCGTAAGCCTCGGCAAGAACTCGCTGCTGGTAACGCTCCTGTCCGTCGGCATCC
The DNA here is from genome assembly GCA_026707585.1 of Chloroflexota bacterium. GTDB lineage: Bacteria > Chloroflexota > UBA11872 > UBA11872 > UBA11872 > UBA11872. Next base: position 57,125 of record JAPOWQ010000051.1, read on the forward strand.
TCCTCAGCATTCATTCGCACCGCGGGGCGGCGCCCTTCCGGCAGCAGTCGATGCATGTGGTGCGCGGATCGCTTCCGGCGGCGGGCCCGCGCGGCGTGCTGGGCCGGTGACCGGCCGCGCACGCGTTTCCGTCCCCGCGTCGTCAGGCAACCTGGGCGCGGGCTTCGACGTGTTCGGCCTTGCCATTGACGTGCGCGACGAGTACCAATTCGAGCCGGCCAGCCGCGACTCCATCGAGCCGGCCGGCAAGTTCCTCAAACACGTGCCCCGCGACACCCGCCGCAATCTGGCCTTCCGCGCCTTCAGGTCGCTGGCCCCCGCTGCCGCCGGCCCGTACCGGCTGCGCGCGGTGCGCGAGATTCCACCGCAAGGAGGCCTCGGCGGCTCGGCCAGCGCCATCGTTGGTGGACTCGTCGCCGCCAACCACGCCTTCGGTGTTGGCCTGAACGACGACGACTTACTGCGCCGTGCCACTGAAATCGAAGGCCATCCCGACAACGTGGCCGCGGCGCTGCTGGGCGGCCTGGTGGTAACCGTCCAAACCGACGAAGCCCTCCACGCGGTGCGTGTCCCGTTTCCGAGCGACATCGGGATCGTCGTCGTCGTACCCGGCTACCACGTGCCAACCGCGCGTGCCCGGGCGGTCCTGCCGACCGGCGTGTCTCGCGCCCACGCGGTGGCCAATCTCGGCCGCGCCGCCTTGTTGGTCGCCGCCTTGCAAACGGGACGCTATGCGGAATTGCGCGTGGCGACGCAGGACTTTATCCACCAGCCCTACCGGGCCGAGCTCAATCCCGCCCTCGAACCCGGCGTCCAGGCCGCCCTCGATGCCGGCGCGTACGGCGCCGCCCTCAGCGGATCCGGACCAACCCTCATTGCCTTTGCGCCCAAGGACCGCACCATGCGCGTCGCCGGCGCCATGGCAGACGTTGCCATCGACGCGTCGTCGGGCTGCGAGACCTACGTGGCCAACGCCGCCGAGACTGGCGCCACCGCCATGGAGCCGCTGGCCTCAACATAAGTCGCTGCGCTTCGTATACTCAGGCGCGGCAAGGATGAGCCGCGTCCGCTGCGGACGCGGGAGCTGGGAGGCACCATCCGCGTGGACGGCGCGCAGATCTGCGCAGGTACCGTCTCGTCCCCCTACCTCAGGTCAAACGCCCCTCTGACCGGCCGGCGCCCGGCGCGGCGATCAACATGACCCTGCCCACGCCTGGCGCTGCCGCTGACCACGAGACCATCGTCGTTCTCGACTTCGGCGCGCAATACAGCCAGCTCATCGCCCGGCGCGTGCGCGAGTTGGGCGTTCGCACCGTGCTCGCCCCCTGCAACCAGCCCGACGCCCTGCAAGAACCCAACCTGCGCGGCGTCATCCTCTCCGGTGGTCCCACCAGCGTCTACGACGCAGGCGCCCCCCAACTCCCGTCGGCCGTCCTCCAGGCCGGCGTCCCGGTCCTCGGCATTTGCTACGGCATGCAACTCCTGGGCCACAGCCTCGGCGGCGCCGTCCAACCCGCCCACGACCGCGAGTACGGCCCCGCCCGCGCCCGCATCACCGATCGCTCCCACCCCATTTTCCGCGGCGTGCCCGACGAGATCGACGTTTGGATGAGCCATGGCGACGTCGTCGCAGAACCGCCGCCAGGACTTCGCCCTCTTGCCAGCACGCAATCCTCGATGGCCGCCATGGGCAACGACAACGGCGTGGTCGCCGTGCAATTCCACCCCGAAGTCCGCCACACCGCCCACGGCCAGCGTCTCCTGCGCAATTTCGCCCTCAACTTGTGCGGCTGCCGCGGCGACTGGGTTCCCGCCTCGATCATCCATGAACGAGTCGCCCAGATCCGCAGCCAGGTGGGCGACGGCCACGTGATCTGCGGCCTCAGCGGCGGCGTCGACAGCGCCGTCACCGCCGCCCTCGTCTCCCGCGCCGTCGGCGACCGGCTCACCGCCATCCTCATCGACACCGGTCTCCTGCGAGCCAACGAAGCCGCCGAAGTGGAAACGACCTTCGGCGAAGGCTTCGACCTGCAACTCGTCATCGTCGACGCTGCCGACGAATTCCTCGGCGCCCTCCGCGGCGTCACCGACCCTGAAGCCAAGCGCCAGGTCATCGGCGAACGCTTCGTCCGCGTCTTCGAACGCGAAGCCGCACGCATCGCCAACGCCGACTTTCTCGCCCAGGGCACGATCTACCCGGACGTCATTGAAAGTGGCGGCATCCACGGCTCCGCCGCCGTCATCAAGAGCCACCACAACGTTGGCGGCCTACCCGACGACCTCGAGTTCGAGCTCGTCGAACCCCTGCGCGACCTGTTCAAGGACGAAGTCCGAGCGCTGGGAACGCAACTGCGCCTCCCGGCCGATCTCGTCTGGCGCCAGCCCTTTCCTGGTCCGGGTTTGGCGGTCCGGATTATCGGCGAAGTCACCGCCCCCAGGGTGGCCCTGCTCCAGCAGGCCGACGCCATCCTGCGGGTCGAGATTGCCGAGGCCGGCCTCGAGCGCCAGCTCTCCCAGTACTTTGCCGTCCTCCCCGGCGTCCAGACCGTCGGCGTCATGGGCGACGGCCGCTCCTACGGCGAGTTGATCGCCCTGCGCGCCGTAACCACCGACGACTTCATGACCGCCGACTGGGCCCGCATCCCCGGCGACGTCCTGGCCCGCATTTCCGCCCGGATCGTCAACGAAGTCCCCAACGCCACCCGAGTCGTCTACGACGTGACCTCCAAGCCCCCGGGAACGATCGAGTGGGAATGAAGATCCTCGTCGTCGGTAGCGGTGGCCGTGAGCACGCCCTCTGCTGGCGCATCCGCGCCGACCGCCCGGATGCCGACCTCTACTGCGCCCCGGGCAACTCCGCCATTGCCAACATCGCCACGACAGTCCCCCTCGCCGCCGACGATATCGGCGGCCTCGTGGACTGGTCCGTGGCCAACCGCCCGGACCTCGTCATCGTCGGACCCGAAGACCCCTGTGCCCTCGGCCTGGTCGACCGTCTGTCCGGGGCCGGCATCCGCGCCTTCGGGCCCTCCGCCGCCGCCACTCGCCTCGAGTCCAGCAAAGCCTGGACCACTGAGCTCCTGGACCGGGCCGGCGTGCCCATCCCGGACTCCGCCATCTTCGACACGCCGTTGGACGCCCACGACTACGTCGACGACGCCGTCAATCCGCTCGTCGTCAAGGCCGACGGCCTCGCCCTCGGCAAGGGCGTCCTCGTCTGCGACACGCCCGATGAGGCCCACGCCGCCATTGACGCCATCATGGTCGAGCGCCGGTTCGGCGACGCCGGCTCCTCCGTCGTCATCCAGGAGCGCTGCTTCGGCCCTGAACTCTCCGTCTTCGCCATTTGCGCCGGAACCAGCTTCCGCATCATCGGCTCCGCCCGCGACTACAAGCGTGCCTATGACGGCGACCACGGACTCAACACCGGCGGCGTCGGCGCCTATTCACCGGTGGCAGACGCCGACGAGGCGCTCCTCCAGAACGTCGCCGACCGCATCATCGGCCCGACCTTGCAAGCCGCCGCCGATGCCGGCCATCCATTCACGGGAGTGCTCTATGCCGGCCTCATGCTCACCGCAGACGGTCCCGTAGTCATCGAGTTCAACATCCGCTTCGGCGACCCGGAAGCCCAGGTCATCCTCCCCACCATGCGCGGCGACCTGGTCGAGGCCATGCTCGCGGCGATCGACGGCGACGTCTCCACGATCGACCTTGTCCCAGACGGCAGCGCCGCGGTTTGCGTGGTCCTCGCCTCCGGCGGCTATCCGGGTTCCTACGAGACGGGACGGAAAATCGAAGGTTTGGATGCTCTTCCCCCCGGCGCGTTGGCCTTTCACGCGGGCACCGAGACCCGCGGCGACGGCCTTTACACCGCGGGCGGACGAGTTCTTGGAATCGTTGGTACAGGGCCGGACGTTCCGGCAGCGAGGGAAAATGCGTATGCGGCGGTTGACGAAGTGACGTTCCAGGAATGCCAGTGGCGAAGCGACATCGCCGCGGCCGAAAAAGCACCGGCCCGAAAGTCGCCATCGGTCGTGCCCGCTTGATCCCCCGCTATTCGCGGCCCGAGATGGCCGCCGTCTGGGACCGCCAGGTCTACTTCGAAAAGCAACGCGACGTTGAACTCGCGGCCGTCAACGCCTGGGCGCGCGCCGGCCGCATTCCGGCCGAAGACGCCCGGATGCTGATGAAGGCCTCGTTCACGCTCGAACGCATCGACGAACTAGAAAAGGTCAACGACCACGAAACCAATGCCTTCGTGGACGCCCTGGCCGAATCAGTCGGCCCCGAGTCCCGCTGGCTGCACCTCGGCCTCACCTCCAGCGACGTGCTGGACACCGGCCTGGCCCTGCAACTCGTGGATGCCACGGACCTGCTGGAAGGTCGCCTGGCCATCCTCGAGCAGGTCCTCACCGACCAGGCGCTCGCGCACAAGCACACCCTCATGATCGGGCGCAGCCACGGCGTCCACGCCGAGCCCATCACCTTCGGCCTCAAGCTCCTCATCTGGCTTGGCGAAGTCCAACGCCACCGCGCGCGCCTGGCCGAGGCGCGTGAGCACATCGCCGTCGGCAAGATCTCCGGCTCCGTCGGCACGCATGCCAACGTCCCGCCGGACGTCGAGGACTGGACCTGCGAAGAGCTCGGCCTGGCCGTGGCGCCCGTCTCCAACCAGATCGTGCAGCGCGACCGGCACGCCCACTTCGTCTGCACCCTGGCCCTCATCGCCAGTTCGCTCGACAAGTTCGCCACCGAGCTTCGCTCCCTGCAGCGAACCGAGATTCGCGAAGCGGAAGAGCCGTTCGAAGCCGGCCGCCACGGCTCCTCGTCCATGCCCCACAAGCGCAATCCCTCGCGCCTTGAGCGTGTCTCCGGGCTGGCCCGGCTCCTGCGCTCCCACGCCCAGGTCGCGCTCGAGAACGTCACGCTCTGGCACGAGCGCGACATCAGCCACTCCTCGGCCGAGCGCATCATCCTTCCCGACGCCTGCCTCGCCCTCGACTACATGCTCTATATCTTCATCCCGATCGCGCGCGACATGCGCGTCTACGCCGATCGCATGGCGGCCAACGTGGATCTCACAGGCGGCCTCATCTACTCCCAGGGTGTGATGCTGGCCATGATCCACGCCGGCATGTCCCGCCAGGACGCCTACGACGTCATGCAGGAACACGCCACCGCGTCCTGGGAAGGCGGCGCCAGCTTCCAGGACGCCGTGCGCGCCGACCCACGCGTCGCCGCCCGGCTCAGCACCGAACAACTTGACGCCGCGTTCAGTCCCGCGCCCCATCTGCGCTGGCTCGACACGGCCTACGAACGAATGGGCTTGGAATCCACGCCGGAACCGACGCCGGCGGTAGCACAGGAGGTCACCTCGTAGTGAGCGCAACCATCACCGAAACCACGCTGTCAGGGCTCACCCTGCTCAATCGCGGCAAAGTCCGCGACATTTACGACCTGGACGACCGGCTGTTGATCGTCACCACCGATCGCATCTCGGCCTTCGACCACGTCCTCCCGGATCCGATTCCGGGCAAGGGTGCCGTGCTCACCGGTATGTCCGAGCACTGGTTTGGGCTCACCTCCCACATCGTGCCGAACCATCTCATCACCACCGACGTCGATGAGATGGGGCCCGAGGTTGCCCCCCACCGCGACGCCCTGCGCGGCCGCACCATGCTCGTCCACAAGGCCGACCGCATCGACGCCGAGTGCGTGGCCCGCGGTTACATCACCGGCTCCGGCTGGGTCGACTACCAGCGCGACGGCGAGATCTGCGGCATCCCCATCCCCGCCGGCATGCAGGAGGCCGAACCCTTCGACGAAACCCTCTTCACCCCAGCCACGAAGGCCGAAAGCGGCCACGACGAGAACATCGGCTTCGAGGACTTCCGCGCAATCGTCGGCGGCGTCGCCGACCAACTGCGCGACTTCACCATCGCCGTCTACGAGTTCGGCCGCGACTACGCGAAGGAGCGCGGGATCATCCTCGCCGACACCAAGTTCGAGTTCGGCTACGTCAACGGCGAAATCACCCTGATCGACGAGATCTTGACCCCCGACTCCTCGCGCTTCTGGGACATCCGCGAATACCAGGTAGGCATGTCGCCGCCCAGCTTTGACAAGCAGATCGTGCGCAACCACCTGATCGCCACCGGCTGGGACCGCGAACCGCCGATCCCCAGCCTCCCGGCTGAGATCATCGAGCGCACCGCCGCCCGCTACCGCGAAGCCCAGGCGTTGCTCGCTGGATGACCGGCCAGCACTTCCGCGCGCGGGTGACGGTCCAGCTCAACGCCGGCGTCAATGACCCGCAGGGACTGACTGTCCGCGGCAGCCTCCACGACCTCGGGTTTGCCGAGGTGCGTGAAGTCCGCATCGGCAAGCTCATCAACATTGAGCTTTCGGCCGAAAGCCAATCGGCCGCCGCCGAGCGCGCCGAGGCCATGTGCCGCCAGCTCCTGGTCAACCCGGTCATCGAGTCGTTCGCGATCGAGGCCCTCGAGCCCGTAGCTGACGAAGTCGCTCAACCCGCGTGAACGCCGCCGTTGTCGTCTTCCCCGGCAGCAATTGCGACGCTGACACGCTGCACGTCCTGAGCAACGTGGCTGGCATGCATGCCCGCTACGCCTGGCACGCCGACACGGCTCTGGACGACGTCGATCTGGTCGTGCTCCCCGGCGGATTCAGTCACGGCGACTACCTGCGCACCGGCGCCATGGCCGCCCGCGCGCCGGTCATGACCGCCGTGCGCGACCACGCCGCCCGGGGCCGTCCCGTCCTCGGCATCTGCAACGGCTTCCAGATCCTGCTGGAAGCCGGGCTGCTCCCCGGCGCCATGCTGCTCAACGACAGCACCCAGTTCCGCTGCGAGTGGACCCACCTTCGGGTGGAATCCACCCAAACGCCCTGCACGTCCGCGGCCGGCAACGGCCAGGTGCTCCGCCTGCCCATCGCGCACGCCGAGGGCAACTACGTCATCGATCCCGACGGCCTGGACCAGTTACACGACCACGATCGCGTCGTCTTCCGCTACGTCTCCCCGGACGGCAAGCGTTCTGCCCACGCCAACCCCAACGGCGCCATCGACGACATCGCCGGCATCTGCAACGCCGCGCGCAACGTGGTCGGCATGATGCCCCACCCCGAGCGCGCCTCCGAGGCCGCCCTCGGCGGCGAGGATGGTCGCGCCATCTGGGACTCGCTCCTCGCAGCGGCGGGCGCATGACGCTCACCCCAACCCACGAGCCGCCCAGCGACGAAGTCCTCCGCGAAGTCGCCCTCACCCGCGACGAGTACCACTTCGCCACCGACCTCCTGGACCGCCCGCCCAACCCTGTCGAGCTCGGAATCATCGGCGGCATGTGGAGTGAGCACTGCGGCTACAAGCACTCCCGCCCGCTCCTGGGCCGACTTCCCAGCGAGGCCCCCCACGTCCTCATCGGCCCCGGCGAGGAAAACGCCGGCGCCGTGGACATCGGCCACGGCCTTGCCATCGTCATGAAGGTCGAAAGCCACAACCACCCCAGCGCCGTCGAACCCTTCCAGGGAGCAGCCACCGGCGTCGGCGGCATTCTTCGCGACATCTTCACCATGGGCGCGCGCCCCATCGCGCTCCTCGACAGCCTGCGCTTCGGCCCACTGGACGACCGCCGCGGCCGCTACCTGGCCAACGGCATCGTCGGCGGCATCGGCTGGTACGGGAACTGCATGGGCGTCCCCACCGTCGGCGGCGAAGTCCAGGTCTCCGCCTCCTATCGCGGCAATCCGCTGGTGAACGCCATGTGCGTCGGCCTGCTCGAGCACGAGCAGCTCACCAGCGCTGCCGCCAGCGGCGCCGGCAACGAGCTCATCCTGGTCGGCGCCGACACCGGCCGCGACGGCATCCACGGCGCCACCTTCGCCTCCGTTGACGATCCCGAAGCCTCCCACCGCGGCGTCGTCCAGGTCGGCAATCCCTTCATGGAAAAGCTGCTCCTCGAGGCCTGCCTCGAAGTCCTTCAGACCACCGACGCCGTCCTGGGCCTTCAGGACCTCGGCGCCACCGGCCTCACCAGCTCGTCCGTCGAGTCCGCCGGTCGTGGCGGCACCGGCGTGGTGCTCCACCTGGAACACGTCGCGCGCCGCGCCTCGGGCATGACGCCCTACGAAGTTATGTTAAGTGAGAGCCAGGAACGCATGCTCGTCGTCGCCGCCCGCGGCCGCGCCCACGAAGTCCAGCGCGTCTTCACGAAGTGGGGCCTCCACAGCGACGTCATCGGCCAGGTCACCGAGACCGGTCTCCTGGAAGTCAGGGACAACGGCCACGCCGCCGCCACCCTGCCCGTCACCATGCTCACCGACGCACCCACGTACACCTACCCCGTCGAGCGCCCCGCCTATCTCGATGAGGTCGGCTCGCTCGATCTGGATGCTCTGCCCGAACCCGACGACCCAACCACTGCGTTCCTGCAACTCCTCGCCTCGCCCAACATCGCCAGCCGCCGCCCCATCTACCGCCAATACGACCACATGGTCGGCGCCAACACCGTCATCGCCCCCGGCGGCGACGCCGCCCTGCTGCGCATCAAGGGCACCCCGATGGCCGTGGCGCTCTCCACCGACGGCAACGGCCGTACGACCTACCTGGACCCCTTCGTGGGCGGTGCCGCCGCCATCGCCGAGTCCGCCCGCAACGTCTCCTGCACTGGCGCGCGGCCCCTCGCCTTCACCAACTGCCTCAACTTCGGCTCCCCCGAGCAGCCCGCCGCCTACTACCAGCTATCCCGGGCCATTGACGGCATGGCCGCCGCCGCCCGAGCCCTTGAAACCCCGGTCATAAGCGGCAATGTCAGCCTCTACAACGAGTCCGGCGGCGAGGCCATTTGGCCCACCCCGGTCGTTGGAATGCTGGGCGTGCTGGACGAAGCCGAGTGGCGCTGCGGCATGGGCTTCGCCAACGACGGCGACGAAATCGCCGTCCTCGGCGCTGGCCGCCCCCGGCTCGACGGCAGCGAGTACCTGTCCATTGTCCACGACCGCGTCGCCGGCCAACCGGAGATCAATCTGGTCGACGAAGTCGCCGTCCAACGCCTCGTCCGCGAGCTGATCGCCGGCCGCCTCCTTTCCTCCGCCCACGACTGCTCCGACGGCGGCCTCGCCGTGGCCCTGGCCGAATCCGCCTTCGCCGGCAGATGCGGAGTCCGGGCCTCGGACCTCCCCATGTCCGGGCGCCTCGACCAGACCCTCTTCGGCGAGTCGCAATCCCGCATCGTCGTCAGCTATCCGCCCTTGGCCGGTGCCGCCGTGGCCGCTGCCGCCGCCACCCTGTCGGTACCGTTGACTCCGGTCGGTACGGTCGGCGGCAACCGCCTCAGCATCGGTCCCATGGACGTCTCGCTGGCTCGCGCCGAACAGGTCTGGTCCCAGGGCCTGGAGCTGGCACTGGCCGGACAGGCCTCGCCCGGCTAACATGCGGCACGGGGAGCACGTAACGGAACAACCTGCTCTGGCGCTGAGCCTGGGTCCGTCTTACGAACCGGCCGCCCCCGACGGCTCGCCGAATCTTCGCGAAGCCTGCGGGGTTATCGGCATCCACGGTGCTACCGACGACGCGGCGGTCCAAACCTACTTCGCCCTCTTCGCCGTGCAGCATCGAGGGCAGGAAAGCGCCGGTATCGCCGTCGGCGATGGCCAGCGCCTCCACGCCGAACGCCGCATGGGCCTGGTTTCGCGCGTCTTCTCCGACCACCGCCTGGCCCGTCTAAAGGGACACCTCGCCATCGGCCATTGCCGCTATTCCACCGCCGGCTCCAGCAACGCCTCCAACATCCAGCCCATCCTGCGCAATACGGACATCGGGCCGATGGCCCTCGGCCACAACGGCAACATCGTCAACGCGCTCGACCTGCGCAACAACGCCTCCCTGGATGCCTTCCCTGACTCATCCACCACCGACTCCGCCGTCATTGCCGACCTCATTGCCACCGCCCCCGGCGCAACCATGGTTGATCGCGTGCGCCAGATCGCACCGCGTCTGCAGGGTTCGTTCTGCCTCATCATCGCCACGCCCACGCAGTTGATCGCCGTCCGCGACGGCATGGGCAACCGTCCGCTGTCAATCGGCCGCGCCAACGGAACCCGCGTCATCGCGTCCGAAACCTGCGCGCTCGACACCATCGGCGCCACCTTCGAACGCGACATCGAGCCCGGTGAGATCGTGGCCATCGACGACGACGGCATGCAGTCGATCAAGCTCGAAATGCCCCAGCGCCACGCCATGTGTGCCTTCGAGTACATCTACTTTTCGCGCCCCGACTCCATGCTGGATGGTTCCAGCGTCCACTCCGCCCGCCGTTCCATGGGCCGCCTGCTCGCCCGCCAGCATCCGGTCGATGCCGACATCGTCATTGGCGTGCCCGACTCCGCCACAGCCGCCGCCACCGGCTATGCCGAGGAGTCCGGCCTGCCCTACGGCGACGGCTTTGTACGCAACCGCTATATCGGCCGCACCTTCATCGAACCCACCCCGCGCCTCCGCAAGCTCGGAGTCCGCCTCAAGTACAGCGCGCTCCCCGATATCACCGCGGGCAAGCGAGTGGTCATGGTGGACGACACCATCGTGCGCGGCACCACCCAGGCCTCGCTCGTCAGGCTGCTGCGCGAAGAGGGCGGCGCGACCGAGGTTCACGTGCGCATCACTGCCCCGCCCATCCGCTGGCCCTGTTTCCTCGGCATCGACATCCCCGACCCGGACGACCTCGTCGCCCACAAGCTGGACGTCGAGCAGATCTGCAAGGACATCGGCGCCGACAGCCTCGGCTACCAGTCCACCGAGAACCTCGTCCAGGCCATCGGCCGCTCCAGCGATCGTCTCTGCCTGGGCTGCTTCACCCACACCTACCCGCTGGACGTGCAGTTGACCTTCGACAAGTTCCTGCTCGAACGTCCCGAGAACATCGCCACCGCCATGGTATTCCCACGCGAGGCCACCATCGACCGCGTCGAGTCCGGCACGCCCTCCTCGGGCTAATCCGGCCACCCGCGTGCAAGACACCCCAATCTCCAGCTACGCGGAAGCCGGCGTCGACCTGGACCTGGCCCAGCGCGCCAAGGCGGGCCTGAGCTCCGCCGTCGCCTCCACCGCGACACCCTTAACCCTTGACGCTTTCGGCGCTTTCGGCGGCGTCATCCGCCTGCCCGCCGACATCCCCGATCCCGCCATCGTTGCCAGCATCGACGGCGTCGGCACCAAGCTCCACCTGGCCATCGAAATGGGCCGCCCAGCCGACGCCGGACGCGACCTCGTCAACCACTGCCTCAACGACGTGGCCGTTCAGAACGCCCGACCCATCGCCTTTCTCGATTACGTCGCCGCCGACCGCCTCGATCCGGAAGTCCTAACCTCCCTGGTTCAGGGCATGGCCTCCGCCTGCCGCGATGCCGGCGTCTCCATCGTCGGCGGCGAAACCGCCCTCATGCCCGACACCTACGCCCCCGGCCGCTACGACGCCGTGGGCGCGGTCATCGGCGTGGCTTCGGCCGCTCACCTGCCGGATCCCGCCAACGTCTCCGTCGGCGACGTCTGCATCGGCCTCCCGTCCAGCGGCCCGCATACCAACGGCTACAGCCTGGCCGGCGAACTGCTCACCGTCTACGACCACGAGACGCCCATCGGCGACCAGTCCCTCGAAGACGCCCTCCTCGCGCCCCACCTCTCTTACCTGGCCGAGTTCTCCGCCGCCTTCGCCGTCCCCGGCACCCGCGTCGCCGCCCACATCACCGGCGGCGGCATCGCCGAAAACCTCGAGCGCGTCCTCCCCGACTCCGTCACCGCCCTGATCGACACCACCGCCTGGCCCCAACCGCCGATCTTCGAGGCCATCGCCGACGGCCTCGACGTCTCGCCCGCCGAGATGTACCGCGTCTTCAACATGGGCGTCGGCGCAATCTTCGTCGTCTCGCCCGACGCGGCGCCACGGCTCCTGGACGAACTTCCCCACGCCCTGCGCGTCGGAACCATCGCCGCCCGCCGCCAGTCGCCCGTGGAGCTCACGCCCACCCCATGAACCTGGCCCTCATGGCCTCCGGCCGCGGCTCCAACGCGGCCGCCATCCTCGACGCCATCGACCGCCACGAATTGGACGCCCGCCCCGTCGCCCTGATCACCAACCGCGAGAATGTCGGCGCCCTCGACGTCGCGGAATCCCACAACGTCCCCGGCCACGCCGTCCCGCGACGCGCGTTCCCCTCACGTACTGCCCAGCAACAGCGCATGCTCGAACTTCTCCAGGCCTCCGGCGCCGACTTCGTCGCCCTCGCCGGATTCGACGCCATCCTCCGCCCCTTCATCGTCGCCGCCTATCCCAACCGCATCCTCAACATCCACCCGTCGCTGCTCCCCGCCTTCGCCGGCGGCATGGCCCCCGTCCCGCAAACCAATGCTCTACACGCCGGTGTCAAGATCACCGGCTGCACCGTCCACGTCGTAACCGAGGAACTGGACGCCGGACCCATCGTCGCCCAGGCCGCCGTCCCCGTTCGGCCCAACGACACCGTCGACTCACTATCGGATCGAATTCTCGAACAGGAACATCGGCTATATCCTTTGGCCCTGCGCTGGTTCGCCGACGGCTCGGCGCGCGTAGAAAACGGACACGTCTACATCGATTCGGAGGAAAGCCAGGCCCTATGGCCGCACCCCGCGCCCTGATCAGCGTCTACGACAAGTCCGGGCTCGAAGACCTCGCCGCTGGCCTCGCCGCCCGCGGCTGGGAGTTCGTCGCCTCCGGCGGCACCGCCGCCACCCTCGCCGCCGCCGGGCATCGCGTCCGCGAGGTCGAAGACCTCACCGGCGCCCCCGAAATGCTCGACGGCCGCGTCAAGACCCTCCACCCCGCCGTCCACGGCGGCATCCTCGCCCGCCGCGAATCGGACCAGCATCTCGCCGAACTCGCCGATCTCGGCATCGGCGCCATCGACCTCGTCGCCGTCAACCTCTACCCCTTCGCCGCCACCCTCGCCGGCACCGACGACCGCGACGAACTCCTGGAAAACATCGACATCGGCGGCGTCGCCCTCATCCGCGCCGCCGCCAAAAACGCCGACGACGTCTGGATCCTCGTCGACCCCGCCGACTACCCACGCGTCCTCGAAGCAATGGACCACCCAGAGAGTGCGGATTCACTCCGCCGCGAACTCGCCGCCAAGGCCTTCGCCCTCACCGCCTTCTACGACGCCCACATCGCCGCCTACCTGCAGCAGGACCTGGGCCAGTCCTTCCCTGAACTCCTAACGCTCCCCCTACGCCGTCTCCAAAGCCTCCGCTACGGCGAGAACCCCCACCAGCCCGGCGCCTTCTACGCCGCCGGCGCCGCCGAGCTTGGCGACACCGAGCTTGCCGGGGTCGAGCAACTCCACGGCCTCGAACTCTCCTACATCAACATCCTCGACCTGCAGGCCGCCTGGGCTTCCGCCAACGACTTCGACGACATCGCCGTCTCCATCATCAAGCACACCATGCCCTGCTGCCTGGCGACCCACCCCCAGTCCCAGGTCCAGGCCTACCGCCGCGCCCGCAAGACCGATCCAATCTCCGCCTTCGGCGGCATCCTCGGCTTCAACCGCACCGTCACCGCCGAAACCGTCGCCGCCATGCGTGGCCACCTCTACCACGTCATCGTCGCCCCCGACTATGAACCCGCCGCTCTCCGCCGCCTCCGCCGCCGCAAGGACCTCCGCATCATGCGCTGGCCCTCGGCCGTCACCCGCCCGCCCCTCCACTTCGAGGCCGCCCACGTCTGGGGCATCGACCGCGGCTACCTCGTCCAGGCCCCCGATCGCGCCCCCCGCCCGGATCTCGAAATGAATGTCGTCAGCAAAGCCCAGCCAACCGCCGACGACCTCCACCAACTCCGCTTCGGCCTCAAGGTCATCCGCCACGTCAAGTCCAACGCCATCGTGTTGGTCAAGGATGAACGCCTCATCGGCCTCGGCAGCGGCCAGGTCAACCGCGTCAACGCCGTCCGCCACGCCGCCGAACAGGCCGGCGACGCCGCCCGGGGCGCCTACCTCGCCTCCGACGCCTTCTTCCCCTTCGCCGACGGACCCGAAGCCGCCCTCGACGCCGGCGTCCGCGCCATCGTCTCCGTCGCCGGCTCCCTCCGCGACCAGGAAGTCATCGACGCCGTCGACGCCCGCAACGGCATCCTCGTCCTCGTCGACGAACGCCACTTCCGCCACTAGCTCTCCGCCATGGCCGTTCCAAACCAGCCCCCTCCGCTCCGCGTGCTCATGGTCGCCGCCGAGTTCGACCCCTTCGCCAAGACCGGCGGCCTCGCAGATGTAATGGCCTCCCTCCCCAGGGCCCTGACCCGCCGCGGCCTCGACGTCCGCGTCGCCATTCCCCGCTACGGATCGGTCGACCTCACCGCGGTCACGCGTCGCCCCGGCATCGCCCGCTTCGACCTCCCCTTCAACGGACGCGACGAACGCGTGCGCCTCGACGCCGTCGAGCTCGATGGCTTCGAAGTCCTGCTCATCGACAACGAGCATTACGTCAGCGCGCGACCCGGCATCTACGGCTACCCCGACGACGGCCATCGCTTCACCTTCTTCGCCCGCGCCGCTCTTGAAACCGCCCGCGTGCTGGACTGGCGCCCCGACGTCATCCACTGCCACGACTGGCACACCGGCCTCATCCCCAACTGGCTGCGCACCACCCACAGCCACGCGACAGAGTTCGCCGACACCGCCAGCGTCTTCACCATCCACAACCTTGAGTACCAGGGCCACTTCGACGCATCGGTCCTCGAGACGGCCGGCCTCGCGCCCGACGGCCTCATCCCCCACCCCACCCGCGCCGACCTCAGCGACGTCTTCGTCTTCATGGCCCGCGGCATCCTCTTCGCCGACAAGATCAACACCGTCAGCCCCCGCTACGCCGGTGAGATCCTCACTCCCGCATTCGGACACGACCTCGATCCCCTCCTTCGCGACCGCGAATCCGATCTCCACGGCATCCTCAACGGCATCGACACCGACGCCTACAACCCCGCCACTGATCCACACGTCACCAACCACTTCTCGCGCGCAACCCTCGACCGCCGCGCCCCCAACAAAACCGCCCTCCAGCAAACCCTCGGCCTCCCCGTCCGACCCGACGTCCCCCTCCTCGGCATGGTCACCCGCCTCGCCGAGCACAAGGGCCTCGACCTGCTCCTCGCCTCCCTGCCCCACATCCTGGACCGCGGCGCCCAACTCGTCGTCCTCGGCCTCGGCGAACCGCGTTACGAGGAAGCCCTCCGCGAAATGGCCCACGCCCACCCCGACCAAGTCGCGGCCGCCATCCGCTTCGACAACCCGCTCGCCAGCCGCATCTACGCCGGCAGCGACATCTTCCTCATGCCCTCACGCCACGAACCCTGCGGCCTCGGCCAGCTCATCGCCATGCGCTACGGCAGCGTCCCCGTCGTCCGCGCCACCGGCGGGCTCGCCGACACCGTCGACGACGTCGATCCCGCCAACGACACCGGCGTCGGCTTCGTCTTCAACCGCTACGACCCCATCGACTTCTTCGGCGCCGTCGCACGCGCCCTGGAGCTCTACCGCTTCCCCGAAACCTGGCGCCAGATCGTCCGCCGCGGCATGACCCGCGACTCCTCCTGGGATGTCTCCGCCGCCGCCTACCAACGCCTCTACACCAACGCCCTCACCACCCGCCGCACCCAACCGTCACCCACCCTAGCCGCGCTCTCCTAACGGAGACTCTTGCAGAACGACTCTCGCCTGCCAATGTGCGGCCACTCTTTCACCCCCTCCCTTGAGAGACCCTTGCAAACCTCGCCAGGCCCTCGCCAGGGCAGCCTCTTCCTCCCTCTCCCTTGAGGGAGAGGGCTGGGGTGAGGGTGGCTGCCTCAGTCCAGCAGCCAAGCCGAAGTCGAGCACCTTCCTTCGGGGCCGCCGCTCTTCACCCTCTCCAGGGGGAGAGGCAGATTCGGGCGTCTTCGGCCGAAATCGGTGAGGGCTCTTCCGGGCACCCACCCTCTGGGTAACGCAGAGGTCCCTAGCGACAGACTCGACGGCCCAGGCCTCAAACCAGCCGCATCCCCGGCTGAATCTCCAGCCGCGTCCCGTTCGCCTCTCCGCGCGCCATCGCCCACGCCCCCGCCAACCCGATCATCGCCGCGTTATCCGTGCATCGCGCCGGCGCCGGAATGAACAGCGGGATCGACGTCGCCGCCCGCATCTCCGACCGCAACCGCGCATTCGCCGCCACACCGCCCGTCACGATGATCGACCGCGCACCCACGGCCCTGGCGGCGTCCACCGTCTTTCGAACCAAAACCTCCACCACTGACTCCTCGAACGCCAACGCCACCTGCCCCACCAGCGCATCGCCGTCCACTGCCTGGTACAGCCCATCGCCACCCAGGATCCGCGCCGACTCGTCCGGCCCCAGCCGGTTCTCCAACAGCCGCCGTACCGCCGTCTTCAACCCGCTGAAGCTGAAATCGCTCGTCCCGCGCAACCACGCTCGCGGCAATGTGTAGGGCGTGTCGTTCACCTCTTCGGCCGCCTTCTGGATTGCCGGCCCGCCCGGAAACCCCAGCCCCAGCATCCGCGCCACCTTGTCGAACGCTTCCCCCGCCGCGTCGTCCCGCGTCCGCCCCAGCATCCGGTAGCGCCCCGGCCCGTCCACCAGCACCAGTTCGGTATGTCCACCCGACACAATCAGTGCCACCGCCGGCAGCGCCGGCCCCTCCTCAACGTCCAGCCACGCCGCCGCGATGTGCCCCTCCAGGTGGTTGACCGGAACCAGCGGCACCCGCAGCCCAAACGCCAGCCCCCGCGCAAACTCCAACCCCACCAGCAGCGATCCCGGCAAACCCGGTCCCACCGTCACCGCCACCGCCCCGATTTCGTCCATTCCAACACCGGCCTGCCCCAGCGCCGCTCCACACACCGAATCGATAGCCTCCGCATGAATTCGCGACGCCGCCTCCGGCACGATCCCGCCATACGCCGCGTGCGGCGCCACCTGCGTCTGGCTCACCGTCGCCAGTGCCTCGCGCCCGTCTCGCAAAATCGACACCGACGTGTCGTCGCACGACGTCTCAATGGCCAGCAGCCACCGCGGGATCCCATTCCTCACAGCCGCGACCTCCACGTCAGCCGCCGCCGCAACTCCGCTTCCCCCGCATCGATCCGCTCCCCAAAGCTGCAACTGCTCAAATCCTCGCTCCGCATGATCAGCGCGTCCTCGAAGTCGTCGCTGTAATACCGCGGCCTGATCCCGCCGTCGCTGAACCCGTACTTCCGGTACAGCGCCTGTGCGTGCTCGTTGCTCATCCGCACTTCCAGCGTCATCCGCGTCGCCCGCGCCTGCAGTGCAATCCGCGCCATCTCGATGATCAGCAACTGCCCCAGCCCCAACCGCCGGTAGTCCGGATCCACCGCGATCGTCGTGATGTGCGCCTCGTCCAGCATCACCCACACCCCGCAATACCCCACCACGTCCCGCGCCTCCGACCGCCCGAGCGAAAACAGCGACATCGGAAACTGCCGCCGCTTCGGCGTTGGCCCCGGCTCGCCGCTCGTCCGCACCACCAGGTATCGCGCCCGCTCATTCTTCTCGATCTCCCGCCGATACGCATTCCGCGGCCACGGCGTCGGAAAGCACGCCCGCTCGATCCGCCGAACCTGGTCCAGCTGCTCCACCCGCATGGGCTCCACCACAAACGCTTCGTCAACCATTACGCCGCCCGATCGTCCATCCTTCGCGTAGGGGCGCCCCTTGTGGGTGCCCTCCTGTTCCAGCTACTTAATCTCGCCCGCTCAACCGCTCGGAATACCACGAACCCACGGCCTCGCGCGAGTCGCCGGCGCCGCATACACCGGCCGCGCGCCCAACGAGGCCTGTCCTCGCCCCTCGCGCAACCTCCGTTCCGCCAATCGCACCAGCGCCGCCAACACCGCCTCACCATCCACCCGCCGGACCTGCCGACCGCCAGCCTCGAGTGCATGTACCAGGTCCACATCCAACGGTCCTGCAACCGGCACGTCTCCCGGAACGGCCTGCGCAACTTCGTTGGCGTCAATCAGTTGGACCTTGTCAGCTTCGACAGTCGTCGCGACATACCAGCGCCCCCGACCCGCCGGAGAAACCACCACCGCGTCACCTGTCCCGGCCGCCTCGACTACCGCCGCCGCCGTCGGCACGCCCAGCAGCGGGACTCGCCGTGCCAGCGCCAGCCCCTTGGCAAACGCAATCCCCCCGCGCAACGACCCAAACCGCCCCGGCCCCGTCGCCACAACCACGCCCTCCAGGGCCGCGTCCGGCGCCAGTCCAGCCTCGCCAAACGCGCATTTCACCAGGTCGGCAAGATCCGCCGGCCATCCAGGCGCACACACCGCGGCCAGCAACTCGCCGTCACGGCCAATGCCGAACGCCGGGGCCTCGAACGATGTATTCAGCGCCGCGATCACGCGCTATCCAAACCCTGCCGCTGCAACCGCGCCAGCGCCGCCTGCGCCTCCGCGCCCACCGCATGAACTTCCACCCGCCGCTCGTCGCCCGCACCCAGCACCAGCGCCACCTCAATCCGCGGCGTCGGCAGCTCCCCGTCCGCGCGCTCCGCCCACTCCACCGCCAGCACGTCAGCCTCCAACACCACGTCCGACCATCCAATCGACTCCAGGTCCTCGTAGCTCTCGATCCGGTATAGGTCCGCGTGCGTCAACCGTCGCCCGGCCCCGTGGTATTCGTTTACGAATGTGAATGTCGGCGAGGTCACAGTGTCGGCCATGCCCAGTCCCTCGGCCATCCCCTTCACCACCACCGTCTTCCCCGCCCCCAACGGCCCGCGCAGCGCCACGCACAGCGCCCCAAAACAAGCCGTCCCCAGCGCCCGCCCAACCTCACGCGTCCCCCGCTCGTCACGCGTCGCCAGGGCCAAATTCGAGTTGGCCATCACGCCCGACCAAGCCCGATGCAGGCAGTCGGTGCCTGCTGCTCTTCGAGGCACCGATGCACGAAGGAGTTCCGCGCACTTTTTCGTCTCCCTCTGGCATCCCTAGCAAAACGCACCACGTCCTCCAAGGCACGCCGGCTCTTGCTCTGGCTCCGGGCGACCGTTGCAAGACCCCACCTCGTCCGCCAAGGCGGTCCGCTCTTCGCCCTCTCCAAGGGGAGAGGCAGGTTCGGCCGTCTTCGGCCGAACCCGGTGAGGGGTCTTCCGGGCACTTTGCCTTGGGATACACAACAGCCTCCGCTCGGAATGGACAGCGTGAGGGTCTTCGGGCTTGGTGTTGTAATAGCCGGCCAAGTCCCGGGGTTTCGACCATCCTGTAGAACGACCCCGAGTTCCCCGCCGTTGCCCCACCCCCACCACACCCCTAGAATCCAATTCGCCTCCGTCGGCCCCGACCGGCGGAGGTTTCGCGTGTACGGGAGACCCGCCTCGTGCGTCGTCACGTCGTCAAGATCGCGCCTACCGGCTTCTTTGCGGACTACGGCTGCCACGTCCGCATTGTCGAGGAAGCCCGCGCCCTCCAGCAGCACGGGTATGACGTTACCGTTGTAACGTATCCCGGCGGCCAGGATCCCCCAGGCCTCCGCGTCGTCCGTATCCCCGCCTGGCTGCACCGCGGCGGTCCGCGCGTCGGCTCCCACTGGCGCAAGCTGATGCTCGACCCCGCCCTGCTGGCCACTGCCCTCACCCGCCTGCCGCCGCGGCCGGTGGACATCGTCCACGCCCACCTGCACGAAGGCGTGCTCATCGGCTGGCTCCTGGCTCGCATGCATGGCGCGGGACTCGTGTTCGACTACCAGGGCAGTCTCACGCGCGAAATGCTGGACCATCAATTCATCCGCGCCGCCAATCCGCTCCTCCACGTCTTTTCCTGGCTCGAAAAACTGGCCAACCGCCTGGCCGACCGCATTCTCACCAGTTCCGAGAACGCCCGAAACACCCTCATCGCCGAATCCCGCCTACCGGACGACCGAGTGGTCGCAGTCACCGACGGCGTCGATCTCACCCGCTTCCGCCCCCGCCAACCCGACGACACCGATCAACTCCTGAATCTCCGCCACCGCCTCGGCATCCCACCCAACCGCCTGCTCGTCGGCTACCTGGGGCTCCTGGCCCCCTACCAGGGAACCGACGACCTCATCCGCGCCGCCCAACTTGTGGTCCAACGCAACCCGGGCGCCCACTTCCTGGTCATGGGATTTCCCAACGAAGCGGCCTACCGCGACGCGGCCACAGCCGCGGGCCTCGCCGCTCACCTGCACTTCACCGGCCGAGTCCCCTACGCCGACGCCCCCGAAATGCTCCGCGTCCTCGACATCGCCGTCGCCCCCAAGCGCTCTGAATCCGAGGGCAACGGCAAAGTCCTCAACTACATGGCCGCCGGCCTCCCCGTCGTCGCCTACGACGGCCCCGTCGCCCGCGAACTCCTCGGCTCAGCCGGCCTCCGCGTCCCCGTCGGATCCGTCGATGGTCTGGCCAGGGGCCTCCTCCGCTACCTCGCCGACCCCGACCTCCGCACCCGCCACGGCCACACCCTCCGCCAACGAGCCGAACGCATGTACGGCTGGACCCGCCAGATCCAACACATCACCCGCGTCTACGAATCCCTCGACGTCCGCCCTTCCTCCCACTCCCTTCCAGAGACCCTTGCATAACGCGCCTCGACCTCACAGGCGGGGCGGCTCTTTCTCCCTCTCCCTCTGGGAGTGTCCAGACCGGAGACATGGTAGACAGGTGTTCGGAGACATGGTGAACACCTCAG
>JAPOWQ010000001.1 GCA_026707585.1 Chloroflexota bacterium
TCACCCTCTCCGAGGGGAGAGGCAGAACCTGCCCCGGACTCGATCCGGGGTTCGGCGTACCCGCCGAAACCGGTGAGGGTCTTCCGGGCACCCATCTATAGGATTACGCAAAGGTTTATGCAGCGAGCCGACCTATGAAGCGCATGGCCAAGCCCGCTGGCCGCAGGTACGTCGTCCTCGAAGACCCCCCATCCCTGAGCCGAACGACGACGAGGTCCGTGTCATGGCGGTGCGCAGTCTCATCAGCCGCGGCTCGGAAGAAGGCTGGCGCTACGGCAGGCAAGAAGCCGTCGAGCCCCAGATCAAGGGTGATTTCACGGTCGGCTTGGTGGGCGCGCTCAGTCAGGGTGTGGAGCACCTCCTCGTTGACGATCGCGTGGAGGCCGGCGAGCCGGACGGCGTCGGGTTCGCCGTCCGCGAGGTCACGTAGAGCGGCCGTTACTTCGTCAGTTCTCAGCCGGAGTCTCGTGGAAAAAGGCGCCCTCCTGGATGCTCGGCAACCTCGTCACCAACTCGCAGGACGTCCTCGGCTGGGGCCACCGTATGCGGGAGATCGGCTACACCGGCGGCGCCGGAAACCAGCCCCGCTGGCTCTTCCTGCCCTACGGCATCGACTGCCTTAACTGGTTCCCCGCCGGCTGCGTCGCCCGCTGGCCCGACAGCGTTCAGCGCAGCTTCATGTATCCCAGCGCCGTCATCGACGCCCACGACCTCGTCATCCTCTCCCGCACCAGCCGCCACGCCGCCAACCAGCACGACGCCGACCTCTGCACCATCCACCGCATCCCCAACTTCCGCTCCCTCGCCATGGAGCTCCACCAGGGCGGTCTGGCCCAATAGCAATGTCGAGCTAAAGGGCTGGGTAGTCTGGAATCCAGGTGCCGCGCGACCCAATTCAGGAGAATCAGATGCTCACGAAAGCCACGTTCAAGATCCTCAGCTGGGACGAGGAACCCTTCGACGAACCCGAGAACGGGCCAAAGCTCACCCGCGCGCACATCCGCAAGTCCTTCCACGGCGACCTGACCGGCACCGGCAACCTCATGTACCTGATGACGCACTTCGAGGATGGCAACGCCACGTTCATGGGTTTCGAGAAAGTCGTGGGCGCCCTGCACGGCCGCTCCGGCAGCTTCGTCCTCCAACACACCGGCTCCTACGACGGACAAACGGCCACCGCCGACTACGAGGTCGTCGCAGGCTCCGGCACCAACCATCTCACCGGCCTCTCCGGCGCCGGCGCCTTCTCCGCCGGCCACGCCGAACAACACGACATGACGTTGGACTACGAGCTGTAGTTCTCCCGGATGTTCGCTTACTCCTGGAATGGCTGGACAGACGCAGGAACCTACGCGAGTCAGCCAGCGTTCACCGGACGTCTTGATTGCGTCGCGGCGAAGTTTCGACAAGTCCCCCAAGTCCGCCGCAGCTCTTCGCTAGACCGTCTCGAACTCCACCGCCGACAGGTTCAAATCCGAAGACCGCTGCGAAATGTGCAGCAGTTCCACGCCAACGACTTCCTTCGCCTCGTTGTAGTCCAGCACGACCCCGGGAGAAACTTCCTCAGACTCCACGATCTCTGAGTCATCCAGGCGCAGGTACAGCGCGTCGGCTTCCCGGTCCACGTTCAGCTTCATAGCTCACCTCGCAGGCCACGATCAGAGAATACGCCGAGAATTCACGACTCTCCGCACTTCCCGTGAACGCCCGGTTGGCCTGATGACGACACTTCACGGACACGCGGTATCCCGACAAGGAGCCCACCCATGAAACGCATGGCCAAACCCCCAGGCCGAGGCAACGTCGTCCTCGAAGACGCCCCCATCCCCGGAACCCGGCTTCGGCGAAGTCAGCTACAATCTCTTTCGTTGAGCCCGTCGGCAATGTTGTTCTGTCCGATGGTGCAGACCCACACTACAGTCCTCAGTGCTGGTGAACTCGTGTGCACATGAATGAAACAAACGACTCAGACGAGCGACCGGATCTCCTAGGTCGGCTCGGCCCAGAGATCGAACGCGAAGAATCGTCTAGCCGCCTGACCGCTGCTGCTCAGGCGATCGCGGCTCTTCAGGATTCCGACTCTCAAGTCGGCGATCTCATACGGATGGACTTCCACGAGGCACACGTCTTGGTGCATGACGCCTTGCGGCAGCAGGTCGGTGGCGTTCCACATGGCTGCCTCCTATTGGCAGCGCGGACTCACGCAGTTGGAGATGCAGCACCAGATTCAGCCGATTCCATGCCATCACTCTTGCTACTGCGCGTTCTTGGCAACAGCCAACTGCCCAACGACATCGAGATGCACCAGGCACGATTCCAGGCCGGCCAGAGGGCTTCGGATAGTCCCTACAATTGGGACGAACACCAAAACACAGATCAGTTTACGCTAAACCAAATGCGCTATGCGGGCCTTCGTTGCTCGATCCTGGGTACTTTTCGCATGACCATTGGGACTGATTCCGAGGAGTGGCAGCTGACATTTGGAAGCGATATTGACAACTTCTATGCTGGACAGGGAATGAAGATCTACAAACCCGTAGAATCCGCTCTGGAACAGATTATCAACTTCACTCAGGATAGCGATTCCGATGCCAGTCGAGTTCGTATTGGCGAGATCAAGTACGCTTCGGCGCTGGATAGTGGCCGTCCCGAGTCCGTGCCTGTACTAATGACGACCCGCGATGTAGTTGCGCAACGTACGGCGCTGTTTGGGATGACAAGAACCGGAAAATCAAACACGGTTAAGACGATATCCCGTGCAGTCTTTTCGTTGCGACTTGACGCTTCCAAACCGGAGCGAGTCGCACAGCTGATTATCGATCCTAATGGCGAGTATGCAAACGACAATCCACAGGATGCCGGCTGCCTAAGGAACGTAGGTCACCTTAGCGGTGCACGACCGGATGACGTAGTGACCTATGGCCTGACTCCTCATCCCAACGATCCGGGACGAAGAATAACGAAGATGAACTTTTTTGGACCAGAGCTCCCAACCGCGCCGCCGCGCACCGCGGAAAGTATTCACGACGACTTGCAATCCCTCTATATGGGAAAGCAGATCATCGACGGCAGGCTTGATGAAGAGAGTGCTGGATATATAGCTGCATTCCGGGCCACTGACCTGACGGCTCCTCGTGGCGTAACAGACTGGAGCGAATACGTTCGCTACCGTCGGGCGGTGTTTGTGTATCGCTCGGTGCTAGCAGCCGCCGGGTTCGAATTGCCACGCGGCGAAGTCTCGGTCAGCAGACTTTTTAGTCGCGATGTTCGCGACGCCATGAATCGAGATGACGACCTATCCGGTTTTGTGCCTCAGCTAGACGATCGGCTACCTTGGGACGTTGCAGCCGAATTCTGCAAGCACTTTAGCGAGTGGTTCAGAAGCGGGGGCGGACGTGCTTTTGACCGTCAATACCAAATCGCCAACGATGGCCGGAACTGGAGCGACGACCGACTACTAAACCTATTGCGAATCTTCGAGAACACTAGAGGAGTTCAAGCCATTCGGGAATGCCGCGAGTGGCACGACCGGGATCGCAACACAGAGTACACTGAAGAAATCGTGGCTGACTTGGATGCAGGTAGGCTAGTAATCCTTGACCAGGCTCTCGGCGACCCAAATATGAACGTCCAGGCCGCAGAACGCATCATGCGTGCAATCTTCGTTCGACAGCAACGGCGATTCACCAATCCGCTAGAGGGATCAGACGGATCGTATCTTCGGCCGAATCCTGTCATAATCTACGTTGAAGAGGCTCACACACTTCTTCCTCGCGGTAGTGAGGAGGATACGACCAACATTTGGGCACGCACCGCAAAAGAAGGCGCTAAATTCAATATTGGACTCGTCTATTCTACGCAAGAACCTTCGTCAATCCAGCGCAACATCCTGCGGAATACCGAGAACTGGTTCCTCTCTCATCTCAATAGCACAGGCGAAACCCGCGAGCTAGATCAGTACAACGACTTCGCAGATTTCTCCGGGAGTATCCGGCGTGTAAAGGAACCGGGTTTTTTGAAGGTGCGGATGATGTCGAATCCTTATACGCTGCCTGTCCAAATTGACCTTTTTACGGCGCCAGCGGCGCCGGAGTAATGCCCTACGACAGCGAGTTTGCCAGCGGCGATTCACTTTGGCGGTTGGTCGAGAGTGAGAGCGTCAAGGAATTCCAGGGCGTTGTCCGCCACGGTGGACCGGAGCAAGTAGCTGATCCGCCTTCTACGCTCTCGCCACCGCGTGGCCTTGATCGAATCACACGAATAATCGTAATTGATGGCTCCACGGTCACCAGTGCGGTTCGCATAGGCTATCCCGGTGCTGAGGCAGCTCTTCTTCAGCTTGCCGCCGTCATCATTGACCTCGCGGCGCTAAGGGATATCCCACTTGCTTCCATCCCACGCCCCAGCACCATGAGGGGTATGGAGGACTGCAGGACACTTGATGCCGTGCTTCCAGGTCGAAACGTAGTTCGCCGAGATGTTGCTGACGACACGCCCGAACGCTACTTCCGTTTCACGATTCACCAGATGCTGTCGGGCAGGAGAGTTGACCGCGATCACGAGACGCTCATTGAGACCATGCGCGCCATCACACCGCCGCGGCAGGGCTTTCGCTGTCCGGTGAGCGACTGCGAGAATTCAATCCCGGCTCTGGAGGGAGCCGGAGTGTGTCCCTGCGAAAGAAAGGAGCCAGTGTTTGAAACTGACAGTCTGCGGCTGCACGAGCGATTTGAGGATCACGGTTCGTCGGCACAGGCTTATACCGCGGCGCGGCAGGTCGTCGAGCACCTTGCCATGGTCAACATCATGCGGTTCTTCGAACGCTGCAATTGGTGGAGCGCTTTTCGCACAACCGCATTCGTGATGGACGGCCCGCTGGCGATTTTCGGTATGCCTGCATGGCTGAAGCATCACGTTCAGGCAGAGGTCGGCCGTTTGCATGCGCAGGCATTGTCGCGGGGTGGCGACGGCGTGATGCTCTTTGGTGTGGAGAAGAGCGGCATGTTCCTTGAGCACCTGAAGGCACTTGACCAGAGCGACTTCGAAGGTCCCCGCGCTCGCCTTCGGCCCGGTCTTGCACTGGCTCCCGACCGCACGTACACCCACCGGCATATTGCCCTGCGTCCTCAAGACGCCAAACCCCACGGCGACGTCACCGACTACGGCCGCCGGGTGCTCTACAAGAACAGATTGGGGCAGCACTCAGTCCTCATGACACCAATTGTGAACGACGAGGGCCAGGATCGAGACTGCATCGACGAAGCCGCTTTTCCCCGTCTGGGAGAGGCACTTGACGTCATGGATGAGTTCTCCACCTACCTATACGAGGACGGCTTCGTTCCGCTGGTGCGCGCACATGCTCACGCCGCGATACCTCTCAAGGCCGGTATCGGGCTACTAACAGAGCTCTTCGCGGACGAATGAGCGCGACTAGTCTTCGAGAAGTCCCGGCCATGACCGGCTTCGGAACCGCCGAGAGCCGGTGGGCGCGACTGGGACCCTACTACGCGATGTTCCCCGTGGAATTCGCGCGGCAAGTCATAGCAGCCTTTAGCAAACGTGGCGACATCGTTCTCGACCCGTTTTGCGGACGTGGCACTGCACCTTACGTCGCCATGGTCTCCGGCCGCGGTGCCTTCGGCTGTGACATCAATCCCGTTGCGTGGCTGTACGCTGCCGCCAAGACGTGTCCCCATCAATCACTGGCCGACGTGACTCGGCGCATTGACGAGGTTGCCGGCGCCATTCGTGCTCAAGATCGCCAGCCCGCCGACGAGTTTCAAGCGCTCGCGTTCGGTCCGCGAGCGCTCGGATTCATCAATAGTGCTCGCCGAGAACTGAGTTGGCGTGACTGCGTCCGGGATCGAACGGTCGCCGCACTGCTGCTCCACTACCTGCACGCAAAGCTTGGGGGAGGTCTCTCAAACCAGTTGCGGCCGACACGGGCAATGTGCCCTGACTATTCCGTGCGTTGGTGGCGCAAGCGTGGGCTAGCGGCTCCGCCGGACATTGACGCAGCCGCGTTCTTGCGTGATCGCGCTGCTTGGCGTTTCGCGAAAGGAGTTCCGGCACGGTCTGGCCACGCCTGCATATCACTTGGCGATGCCTCCCACGCCTTGCCGCAAATGCATGCCCCCGCCGATCTGGTACTTACGTCGCCTCCTTACGTTGGAGTTACCAACTATCGGGCCGATAACTGGATCAGGCTGTGGGCATTGGGAGAGGGTCCGCCGCGACCTGACTGGTCCACCGACCAGAAGTTTTGTAGTCCCAAGAAATACGAAGCCATGCTTCTAAGCGTGTTCGCGGAAACGCGCTCAAGGGCACGACCAACTGCGGTTTGGTGCCTCCGAGTGGATGCCAGGGAGCGGACGCTCGCGGTCGTTCGCCGAATCCTGGATGGCCTGCTGCCGCAACACCGACGTTACGAGCGAGTGTCCCCGTCGCCAAAACGGACCCAAACGGCGCTGTATGGCGATCATCGAACAAAGCCGGGAGACATTGATCTCGTTTACCTTCCTTCACCCAAGTTGTCCGAACGTCTCAGCGGCCTTACCTCGGATGGCACCTCGACCTTTGACCGAGAGTTCCTAAGTCCTCTTGAGCCGGAACCGATGACCGCCTAACGAAGAAGAGCAGCCCTCGTCGGCCAATCGGCCCCTATGCCCAACCCCAACGTCACTCCCCGCGCCCAGGACTTCAGGTCGTTGCCCGCATTTCCGACTCAAGCCTCGTCTTCTTCCGCCTCCGATTCCTGCACCGACAGGTTCAGATCCGAAGGCCTATTCGAGAGGCGCAGAAGTTCCACGCCGACGACTTCCTTCGCCTCGTTGCAGTCCAGTACGACCCCCGGCGAAACTTCTTCCGACTCAACAATCTCCGAGTCATCCAGGCGCAGGCACAGCGCGTCGGCTTCCCGGTTTACCCTCAGCTTCATAGCCCACCTCGCCTTCCTCGATCAAAGAATACGCCGAGAAGTCACGACTCTCCGCACTTCGCGTGAATGCCCACACGGCATGCTGACGACGCCCCACCGACGCGCCGCAAACGGCACATCCCGGTCCTCCATCTCATCGCTGGATGTGTAAACCATGTCTCCGAACACGTGTAAATGATGTCTCCGGTCTGCACAGTGGGAGAGGGTTGGGGTGAGGGTCTTCCGAGCACCCGCTCTCGGGTTACTCAAAGGTCTCCTTGAGGTTGAGGGCTGGGGTGAGGGTGGCTGCCTCGGTGAACCTGCGAAGCCGAAGTCGAGCACCTTCCGCCGGGGCCGCCCCTCTTCACCCTCTCCAAGGGGAGAGGCAGACTCGGCCGTCTTCGGCCGAATTCGGTGAGGGGTCTTCCGGGCACCCACCCTCGGATTACGCAATGGTCTCCGATTGGATAGGGTTCGGGTGAGCGTCTTCCGTGCTACCGATCCTCGGGTCGCGAAGAATCATTCATAGACAGTGAAGAGGCGCAGGCGACAGGTAGTCGCAGGACCAGCCACTCCAAACGTCGGAACAACGGCGCAGACGCCCTGACTCGCCTGGCTATTGCGGCAAGTCGGGGGGCGTATCCGTGCGCCGAATGCGCTGAACGATATGCCGCCCGCCCTTGCCAATCCCACGCACTCCCCTGCCGATTCCCCGTCCCGCGATCGCGAAGGCGGGCAGGATGATCGGGAGGACTTTGAGAAGCGTGTCCAGGGCCGTCTTGAGAAGCTCCCACAAGACCTTGACCAGGCCGGCAGCCAGCTTGGCGACGGTCTTGGGCAACTCCCAAAGGACCTTGATCAGGTTGGCCGCGAGCTTGACGACCGCGTTAAGCAGCGCCCAGAGACCCAGAACGGGAAGTACCAGCGCCTTCATCATGCAACAGTCGCGATTCGGGGCGGGCTCTCTATAACCTCGATGTCAAACATGCGCAGCGACGAAAGTTCCACCCACAACTCGCGTCGCTCGATTTCTCCGGTTGCGAGCATCGAGTCGGGCCCCATTGACCGCGGCCCACTTTTAGCACAGTGCCGGGACGCGGCCCTTATCCGGATTTGGGCCAATTGCTTGAATTCTTGAACAGGCCGAACACCTCCAATCTGAGTGGACAGAGAAGTGCCGGTGTCCACAAGTTGTCACACCATCTACGGTGCGCCGCCGACGCAATGGCACTCCCACCGCTCAGAGCATCGCGACGGCAGCCCCAGCCTCACTCGTTAGCGTCCACCGCCGCTTCATACACCCCAGTGCCGTCATTGACGCCTACGACCTCGTCATCCTCTCCAGCACCAGCCGCAACGCCGCCAACCAGCACGACGCCGACCTCTGCACCATCCACCGCATCCCCAACCTCCGTGTCCTCCCCTCCACCACGGCGGCCTGGCGGCCCGGACACGTCACCCTGTCGTCCCCAGGGACTCCAACCACGGCCAACTGCCAATTGCCATCCGTCTACACCTAGTGTACAATAGGTCCAACGTCTTCGCAACCCCAACTTCGGATGCCTCGCTCCTCCCGCCGCCAACGCCCGACGTGCCCACCCCGCCATTCGTCGTGCCCGCGCAAAATCTGCCCCGGACGCGTCCCACGGCTGAAGGCCTTGCGCCTGCCCCCGCACATCCGCTGCCCATCGCGCCAGGGCTCCCCGTTCGCACCCCAAATCCGCCAAAAATGCACCCCGCCGCGCCTCAAGAGTTTTTTAGAAAAAACTCTTATTGCGCGCGAGACCGCCCGTTCCGCCGTCCACGCCTTCGTCCTCCTCGCCACCCTCCTCGCCGCCTGCGACCCCGCCCCCACCCGCGAACTCCACGTCTTCGCCGCCGCCTCCCTCCGCGGAGCCCTCACCCAAGCCGCTGATGCCTTTGAATCCCGCAATCCCGGCATCCGCATCGTCCCCAACTTCGCCGGCTCCCAGGTCCTCCGCCTCCAAATCGAATCCGGCGCCCGCGCCGACCTCTTCATCTCCGCCAACCCCGATCACCTTGATGCCCTCCAACCGGCCGGCCTCCTCGCGGCGCCCCCCACCGCCGTCGCCACCAACCAGCTCGTCATCGCCGTCCCCGGCGCCAACCCCGCCGGCATCACCGGCCTTCAGGACCTCACCCAACCCGAGCGCCGCGTCGTCATGGCCGCCGAATCCGTCCCCGCCGGCACTTACGCCCGCCAGATGCTCGCCCGCCACGCCGCCGCCACTGGCCAACCCGGATTCGCCGACGCCGTCCTACAGCGCGTCATCTCCTTCGAGACCAACGTCCGCCAGGTCGCCGCCAAGCTCGAACTCGACGAAGCCGACGCCGGCTTCGTCTACCGCACCGACGTCCACGCCTCCCACGGCCGCCTGCATGTCATCGAAACCCCGCCCCAGGTCCAGGTCACCGCCCGCTACCCCGCCGCCATCCTCCGCGACGCCCCGAACCCCGAGCTGGCCCAGCGCTTCCTCACCTTCCTCGGCACCCCCCAGGCCCACGCCATCCTCACCCGCCACGGATTCGGTGCTCCCGCATGACCCCGCCGGTGCGATGATTCGCCTCGCCGCCTTGAGAGGACCCTGACCTGACCCCGCCCCGCGCCGCTCCACTCGCCTGGAGCCAGCTCCTAGGCTGGCTCCTCGCGGCCCTCACCCTGGCCCTCGTCCTCGCCCCGGTCGGAGTGCTCATCGCCCGCGGCGTCACCCAGGCCGACATCGGCGCGGCCCTCGCCAGCCCCTTCGTCCGCGGTGCCGTTCAGCTCTCGCTCGTCACCTCCGCCATCGCCGTGCTGGCCATCGTGGCCCTTGGCACGCCAACGGCCTACCTCCTGGCCCGCCGCCACTTCCCCGGCCGCGCCCTGGTGGATGCAGTCATCGACCTGCCCATCGTCCTGCCCCCCGTCGTCGGCGGCCTGGCCCTGCTCCTGCTCCTGGGTCGCCAGGGACCCGTCGGCGGCCCGCTGGCCGGAGCCGGGGTTGATGTCGCCTTCACCACCGCCGCCGTTGTCCTGGCCCAGATGTTCGTCGCCGCCCCCTTCTACATCCGCGCCGCCCGCGCCGGGTTCGAGAGCGTCGACCAGCGTCTCGAAGCCGTCTCTGCCACCCTCGGCGCCCGCCCCTGGCGCACCTTTCGTCGCATCACCGTCCCGCTGGCTCTCCCCTCGCTGGCCGGCGGCGCCGTCATGGCCTGGGCCCGCGCCCTCGGCGAATTCGGCGCCACCATCATGTTTGCCGGCAACGTTGCCGGCCGCACCCAGACCATGCCCCTCGCCATTCTCGAAGCCATGGAAGCCGACGCCAACGCCGCCATCGCCATCGCCGTCGTCCTGGCCGCCATTGCTCTCGCCGTCCTGATCACCTTCCGAGGCCTCGCCCGCGCCGGAAGCCGCGCCTTGTGATCCACATCGACGTCGCCCTCACGCTCGGCGACTTCCGGCTCGCCCCCAGGCTTCAGGTCGGTCCCGGCATCACCGTCCTCTTCGGCCAGTCTGGCGCCGGCAAGACCCTCACCCTCGAAGCCATCGCCGGACTCCTCACCCCCGACCGCGGCCGCATCGCCATCCACGACCGCCCGGTTTTCGACGCCGCGGCCGGCCTCAACGTCCCGCCCTACGACCGCCGCCTCGGCTACGTCGTCCAGAGCTACGCCCTTTTCCCCCACCTCACCGTGGCCCAGAACGTCGCCTACGGCGTCTTCGATCTACCCCGCGCCGAGCGCCAGCAACGGGTCGACGACCTGCTCCGAACCCTGGGTATTCAGGACCTTGCCGACCGCCGTCCTGCCCAGATCTCCGGCGGCCAGGCCCAGCGCACCGCTCTGGCCCGAGCCCTGGTCCGCCGCCCCCAGGCCCTCCTGCTCGACGAACCGTTCGCTGCCCTCGACGAAGGCGTTGCCCTCACCCTGCGCCGCGAGCTCCGCCGCCTCGTTCGCGACCTGGGCCTCCCGGTCTTGATGGTCACCCACGACCTCACCGAGGCCAGCCACATCGGCGATCGCATTGCCGTCATGGACGCCGGCCAGGTCCTCCAGGTCGGTGACCGTCCCGACGTACTTCAGCACCCCCGTTCGGCCCGCGTCTCCCACCTCCTCGGCATCGCCAATGTGCTCCAGGGTGAAGTCGCCGGCTCTGAGAACGGCATTGCGGTCGTCACTCCAATCGGCCCGCTACACACCGCCCAGACTGGCCTCACCGAAGGCCCCGTCCGGATCGCCATCCGCGCCGACCAGATCATCCTCACCCGCCCCGACCGACCACCCGACAACCGCCTAAACACACTGGACGTCGAGATCACCGACGAAGCCGACTTCGGCCACTCCCGCACCCTCTACGCCCGCCTCGCCAACGCAACTGAAGCCTCAGCCCCAACCCTCGAAATCCAAATCGCCCCCCATCCCTACCAGGTCATGGGCGTCGCCACCCGCCGCCACTGGCGCGTCCACATCCCCCCCGAAGCCGTCCACGTCATGCAGACCTGACATGCTTGCAGCAGACAGTCCCAACTTTCTGCCATGACCTACACCGCCGAACTTGCCTTTGCCGTCGATATCGTCCGCCGCGCCGCCGGACCGGCCCTGGCGCTCTTTGAGCGTCCCGATCTTTCCGTCTTCGAAAAGCCTGACGGCACCATCGTCACCCAGGCTGACCTCGACGTTAATGACGTCATCGTCGAAGCCATCGCCTCCGCCTTCCCCGACGACGCCATCCTCTCCGAGGAAGGTCTCGACGACCCGGATCGCCTGAGCAAGTCGCGCTGCTGGATCGTCGACCCCATCGACGGCACCTCCCACTTCGAACGCGGCGACCGCGACTGGTCGATCATGCTTGCGCTCGCGGTGGATGGTCAGGCCGTCGTTGGCGCCGTCAACCGTCCCGCGATGCGCGAACTTCGGTTGGGTGCTGTGGGAGTTGAACCGACTATGGAGCACCACGAACGAACGACCCAACTGAAGGCAACGCCGCTGGCTGGCTCATCGCTCTACGTCATGCACAGTCCAACCGCCGCGGCCATCGCCGAAGTGCCCGGAGGTGCCGGCGCGAGTTTCAAGGTCTTTTACCACGGCCTAATGAGCATGACGACCATGCTCTCTGCCGGGATGCACGCGTACGTGACGCCCCGCACAACTGGCTACGAGTGGGACCTGGCGCCGCACGCCGCAATTCTTGGAGCGGCCGGCGGCCTGGTAACCGACTTCCAAAGCCGCCCACACACCTTCAACTCGGCGGACCCGTTGATCCGTGGCGGCGTCATTGCAGCCGTGTCGCCCGAAGCGCATACCCGCGTACTCTCCCTGGTGCGCGAGGCCCGGCTCAAACCCTTTCAGGGCACCTAGCGTTGCTGCGCCGCTACACTCCGCCCAATCCACGCCCCGGAGCCGCGTCATGCGCATAGCCACCGGCAACATCGGGCACGAGTCCAGCACCTTCACGCCTATCGAAACGCCGTACGAGGCCTTTTCCGAAGCCTCCCGCGGCTTCCACCGCGGCCCCGAGCTCATCGAGGCCATGCGCGATACCAACACCGGCTGCGGCGGCTTTATCGATGCGGTGGCAACCCACGGCTACGAGCTGGCCCCGCTCCTCTGGACCTTCGCCGAACCCTCCGGTCCGGTCCACTCGGACGCCTGGACCCGCCTCAAGGCCGAGTTCCTCGAACGCCTCGAAGCAGCCATGCCCGTCGACGGCGCCCTTCTGGACTTGCACGGCGCCATGGTCATTGAGGGCATCGACGACGGCGAGGGCGATCTCCTGCGCGGCGTCCGGGCCATCCTCGGACCCGACCGTCCGATCATCGTCACCCTCGACCTGCACGCCAACATCAGCGACACCATGGCCGAGCTGTCCGATGTCATCATTCCTTGCGACACCTATCCGCACGTCGACTTTCGCGAGCGCGGCCGCGAAGCCGCCGACCTCATCGTCCGCACGCTGCGCGGCGAGATTCGCCCCTCCATGGCGGTCAGGCTTCTGCCCCTGCTCTGGGCCGGCGGGAACGTCACCGGCTTCGAGCCTTTCGATGGCATCGTCGCCCGCGCCCACCAGCTCGAAGCCCAACCCGGCATCCTCAGCGCCTCCGTCAATCCGGGCTTCGCCTGGGCCGACATTCCCGAGGCCGGCACCTCCGTCGTCGTCGTGGCCGACGGCGATCCGGCCAGGGCCCGGCGCGAGGCTAGGGCCTACGCCGACTGGGTCTTCGGGCAACGCCACCAGTTCCTGGTCGACCTGGTCCGGTTCGACGACGCCTTCGCCGAAACCCGCTCGGCTGGACCCGGAACCATCGTCATCGCCGACGGCCAGGACAACCCCGGCGGCGGCGCCCCTGGCGACTCAACCGGCATGCTGCGCACCTTCATCCAGCATGATCTCCAGGACGCGCTCGTCCTTACCATCTGTGACCCCGAAACCGTCCAACTCGCCCAGGCCGCCGGGCACGATGCCGAAGTCGAAGTCGCCATCGGCGGCAAGTCGCACCCCGACCAGGGTCCACCCCTGCACGCCCGCGCCACCGTCGAACGGCTCCTCAACCTCGAATTCGTCATTCGCGGACCGATGATGACGGGCCTGACCCAGAAGTTTGGACCTACCGCCCTGCTCCGCATTGGCGGCGTACGCGTCGCCGTAACCACCAACCGCCTGCAAATCTTCAGCCTGGAGTGCCCCCGCACCCTCGGCCTCGAGCCAACCGCCTTGCGTTGGATCGGCGTCAAGTCCTCAAACCACTTCCGCGCCGCCTACGGCCCCATCGCCACCCAGGTCCACCGCGTCGCCTTCCCCGCCGTCCAATCCCACGACCCCCGCGACCTCACCTACCGTCGCCTCCGCCGCCCCATCTTCCCCCTCGACCCCATCTAGCGCAGCGCATCAAACCAATTCCTGGCGACTCTTCAGTGCGCTAGATGCGCAGCGGATCCAGGACCTCAAGGAATGGAAACCGATGAAAGTCGGTGTCGCGAGTGCAGATCCGACTGATCCCGTGCTCTCGCATCACGACCACGGTGTGAAGGTCGTGCATCAGGTTTCCACGAGCTTCCGGTACTTCGTCCAGGGTCTGCGCAAGCACTGCCGCATGTCGCGTGGTTGCGGCTAGAACGGAAATGCCCGGCGAGGCCAGCAAGCTGTCAATGAATCCCCACGACTGCCGTGAACTCCACGGCTGAGGGAAGACGCGTGGATGCGTGCTGATACGGAGAAACTCGTAGCAGATGTTCCAGGTGAGGAACTCCGGAGACGGATCACGCCGCCAATCCTCAAGCCGCCGGTAGCAGGCTGAGTGAAACTCCGAACTCTCGTTCGCCGCGTACAGGAGCACGTTGGTGTCGAGGACGAGCACTCATTCCTCATCCAACACGGCGGCGAGCTCCGCACGGCTGGCTACATCGACCCGCGCCTCGCCGCCTCGCCACCGGGGCAACTTCGGCAGGGGATCGACGGTGGTGGCGACATCGGGTTCGAGGACTCGCCGCAGACCGGCCTCAACAAGAGCCGAAATGGTTGTCTCGCGACGCGCCGCCTCCTCGCGCACGCGCCGCATGATGGTCGCGTCAATGTTAAGTGTCGTCTTCATATGGAAAACCATATGGAGGGGATGGCCATATTTCAAGATTCAGCACGTACGGAGCATCTCCGGGATCCGACAGTCGGGGCCTTAGAGCCTCACCGCGAGACCGCCGGGGCGATACACCGGTCAACTGCGCCGGCCCGTGCACCCAAGTGCGGACTCGATCTCAGTGTGTCCCCGTCGCCGCGCCCACTCCAGCGGTGTCGCCCAGGGCTCTCCTGAAATACTTGCATCCGCTCCGCGCGCCAGCAGCAACTCAACCATGTCAGCCAGCCCGTTCCGCGCCGCCCAGCCCAGCGGTGTCGACCGGTACTCCTCGTCCACGGCACTGATGTCGGCCCCAAACTCCAGGAATAGATCCAGCAGCTCATGCCGGTTCGGATCCGGCCGGCCGCGGCCACCGCGGCTGCAGATGTCATGCAGCGGCGTCACCCGCTGCCAGTTCGGCAGATTCGGGTTCATGCCGTGCTCCAGCAGCACGCGTGTCATGTCGGGCGTGTTCCACAGGTAGGTGCGGCACCCGGTCACCACCTCGGGAACCCGTACTCCGCGGTCCAGCAGCGGCTGCAAGAGGTCGCGTCGCTTGAACGAGACGGCCATCGTGAAGATTCCGCCGCACCCGTGGGTACTCACGGCATCCGGGTCCTCGTCCGCCATCGCCAGCACCGCCTCGTCATTGCCGTCCAGCAAGTGCCCGCTCGCGTCCACGTATCCGCCGTGCTCTTCGAACACTCGACGCAGCCCGGGTTCCTTCGCCATCCACGCGGCGGTCCCCGAGGACTCGATGCCGGCGTTGGGGTCCGCGCCCGCCTCCAGCAGCAACCGGGCCATTGCGCCATCGCCGCGCTGCGCGGCGTGCCAAATCGCCGATCCATGCGGAGCATCCCGTCCCTCGCGCAGGTTCGGATCGACCCCGTGCGCAAGCAGTGTCCGGACCACACCGATGTGCCCTCGCCGCGCCGCCTCCCCCATCGGCCGCCCGCCCTCGTCGCCAAGAGCGCTCAGGGCAGTTAGGTCGGAATCCAGGATTCGCCCCACCTCGTCGTCGTCGCCCATCGCCGCCGCTACGTCAATCGTCAACTTGGCCCCACCGGCCAGCAGCTCGCGAACCATGTCGAAGTCATTGCGTTTCAGAGCCAGGTCGATCGGCCGCTGACCCGCCGGGCGGTACCAGGCGTCCGGCCGGTTCCCCCCGCCGCCGGACTGAAGGGCGTCTGGCGGCGCGCCGAGCTCGAGGAGCAGAGTTGCGCATTCAGCCTGCCCGGCTTCGACAGCCCGATGCAGCGGCGTGAAACCCTCGTCATCCCCGCCCTCCAACAGCGAGCGGTTCCTGTTGATCAGGGCTCGCAACCGACCTGCGTCCCCAGCCGAGGCGGCGGCGTGCACCTCGTGTGGCTCGACGCCCAGCCCCAACGCCGCCCGCGCGTCCTCAATGATTCGAGCGATGCCCTCGTGTCCGCGGTCGCGTGCCACCATGGCCAGCGGCTCGTGGGCGTAACGGCGGTAGCTGGGGTCTGCACCCAGTGCCAGCAGCGTCCGCACAACCTCTGCGTGCCCCTCGCGAACCGCGAAGTGCAGCGGCTGCGTATACCAGTATTCCGCGCGTACGAGGTTTGGCTCGCCTCTGGTCAGGTCCCGCACTCGGTCGACGTCGCCCGTGAGCGCGGCGCGCAGCATCGACCAGATGTCAGCTGGCTCGCAGTCCCAGGTCCCTGGGTTGTCCCGCCAAAGCGGGTCCGATAACGCCGGCGCGATGAAATCCACAACCCGCTCCTCTAATGCCTCGCGTCGGCTCCTCGTTCGGCGTGCCGACCTAGAACGGCAGAAACGCGCGCCCCCCGCCGTCCACCGTAATCGCGCTCCCGGTCACATAGCGGCACTCGTCGCTGGCCAGGTACACGGCCGCCGCCGCCACGTCCTCCGGCATGCCGTAGGCGCCCTGCGGGATCACCCGTTCCCGTTTCGCCCGAATTTCGGGATCGCGTGCCCGCACCTCCGAGCGCTCCACTCGGATTGGTCCCGGTGCGATCAGGTTCACCGCAATACCGTACGGTGCCAGGTCCACCGCCATCGCCCTTGTCAGCAGCCACAACCCGCCCTTGCTGGCCGCGTATGGCGACGCGTTGGCCTCGGACGCAAACGAATCCACCGACCCCGTATTGACGATCCGGCCCTCGATGCCCGCCGCCACCATGTGGCGCGCCACCGCCTGCGCCACCACGAACGCGCCAGTCAGATTCGTATCGATGTAGCTGTGCCAGTCCTCCAGCGCGACCTC
This sequence comes from Chloroflexota bacterium, assembly GCA_026707585.1. Lineage (GTDB taxonomy): Bacteria > Chloroflexota > UBA11872 > UBA11872 > UBA11872 > UBA11872. The sequence continues at coordinate 16,778 of JAPOWQ010000001.1, forward strand.
CAGGAACGGACCCACCTGCCCCGTGCGCGCCGCGTTGTTCATCAGGATCTCCAGCGACCCAACCCGCTCTAGTGCTTCGTCCACGATTGCCGAGGCGCCGGCCGGTGTGCCGACATCTCCCGGAAAGAATGTGACCGTGCCGCCGTCGGCCCGGATTCCATCCGCGGTCGCCTCCAGCAGGCGGACGTCACGCTGCGTCAGGATCACGTGCGCCCCTTCGGCGGCGAACCGACGCGCAATCCCGGCGCCAATCCCGCGACCGCCGCCGGTAATCAGCGCCCGTTTGCCCTCAAGTCGTCCCATCGGCCGCTCCCCGCCAAGCTCGCGTGCCCGCCGAGTGTGCGCTGCACGGGTCGCGTATTCAATGCTGCCGGCTCGGCAACGCATCTCACGGTTCAACGGTCTTCCATGCCGTAAGGTTGACCCTATGCTACGAACGCTTGCCGCCCTCGTGCTGATTCTCCTGGCCGCTGCCTGCGAGCCGGCGTCGTCACCGCCGACTGAGTCGCAACCGGCGCCTGCAACGCCACTTCCCGTCGTCGAGTCGTCACCCGCGCAGGCGACGACACCTGCAGCCGCGAGAGATCAGGCCCCACCGCCCCAGGCCGCCGAGGCGCCTGCCGCTTCGCGGGAGCCCGTACCGCCCTCCGCGCCCGCTCAGACCAGCCCTCAGGCAACGGCCGCGCCCACGCTCGTGGTACCAACCCCAACGCCCACGACCGCCGCTGAGCCGACACCCACGGCCGGCGTCGAAGTTGCCGCAACTCCGGCGGCCACCGGGTCTCCGGTTGCTACCGCGACGCCCGAGCCGACCCCTGAGCCGACACCCGAGCCCACGCCGACACCGGCTCCGACTCCCGACGTCGTCGCCACCCCTCAGCCCGTGCCGTCTGGAGGCCTTGCTATTGACGTTCAGCTCGTGGCCGCAGGCTTCGATCGCCCCATCTTCGTCGGCCACGCCGGCGATGCCAGCGGCCGGCTATTCGTTGTGGAGAAACAAGGCCGGATCCTTGTCGTCCAGAACGGCCAGGTCCGTAGCAATCCCTTCCTCGACATAACCGACCGCGTGCGCTCCGAGGCCTACGAACAGGGCCTCTTCAGCGTCGCTTTCCATCCCGGCTATCCCACCAACGGTCGCATCTTCGTGGACTACACCGACCACAACGGCGACACCGTCGTTTCCGAATTCGCCGCCGATCCTGGACCAGCCACGGCCGACCCCCAGTCCGAACGCATCCTCCTGCAGATCGCGCAGCCCTACCAGAACCACAACGGCGGCATGATCGCCTTCGGCCCGCAGGACGGCTACCTCTACATCTCAGCCGGCGACGGTGGATCCGGGGGAGACCCACTACGGCACGGGCAAAACCCCGCCACGCTGCTCGGCTCGCTCCTCCGAATTGACGTCGACACCGATTCCGCCTACGCCATCCCCGTCGACAACCCCTTCGCCAGTCAGCCCGACAAGCGCGCCGAGATCTTCGCCTACGGCCTGCGCAACGTCTGGCGCTTCTCCTTTGACCGGGTCACCGGCGACCTCTGGCTTGCTGACGTTGGTCAGAACGACCTCGAGGAAGTCCACCTGGCCCTGGCGCCGTTGCGTGGAGGCCTCAATTTCGGCTGGAACATCATGGAAGGCAGCGCCTGCTTCCCGCCCATCATGCCCCGCTGCGCCACCGAGGGTCTCCAGATTCCAATTGCCGAGTACGGACGCGACTACGGCTGCTCGATCACCGGCGGCTACGTCTACCGCGGCCAGGCCTTCCCCGCCCTGGCCGGCGCCTACATCTTCGGCGACTACTGCAGCGGCCGCGTCTGGACGCTCCACCTGGACGACCAGGGCGCCTGGCAGATGGTCCAGCGAGCCGACTTCGACTTTCTGATCCCGACCTTCGGCGAGGGCGGCGACGGCGAGATCTACGTCACCGACGACGCCGGCGGCCGCTTGCTCCGGCTCATCGCCGTCAACGAACCGCCGTCGGGTTAGTCCGAAAGCCGCAGATCGACGCTTCGCAGCGCCAATCTGCCGGCCCATGTCCGGTTAGAGGTCAAACACCTCGTCCGACACCGTCCCCGGAATCCGCTTGCCGCGAATGTGCACATAGCCCCGCACCGCCGGCGATCCCGGGACTTCCTTGTCGTTGACTGAATTCGACCGCATGTAGTGCGTGGCGTAGCCGCGCCGCCGCGTGTCCGTCTCGTTCGGCCCGCTAGCGTGGTACGTCAGGCTGTGGTGAAAACTCACGCTGCCCGGCCGCAACGGCACCGGCACCGTCGGATAGTCCCCGCCGAACTGACCCTCGATCGTCGGCCGCGATGTCGGCGGAATGATCGCCCAGCGGTGACTGCCCGGAACCATCCACAGGCACCCGTTCTCGATCGTCACGTTGTCGATCGCCGTCCAGGCCGAAATCAGGTCCATCGGAAAGATGTTCTTGAACGACGCTGAGTCCTGGTGCCACTCCTTCGCCGACCCGTGCCGCGGCGGCTTCATGAACAGCTGGTCGCCGTACAGCGTGATGTCGTCCGTGTCCATCAGGTCCGCAATCACGTCCACGATCTTGGGATTGCGCGCGTGCGCCCGCAGCACCTCGTCTTCGGGGACGATGTGGGCCAGCTTGCGCGTCGCCATCACGCGGTCGTCGACCTCGTCCTCGGCCTCTCGGAACGGCTGTTCCAGCTGAATCGTGCCCTCAACGATGTGCTGCGCCTTACCCGACGCAATCAGATCCGCCCGCTCGGCCAGGACCGCAATCTCGTCGGCGTCCAGCAGGTCTTCGACGACCGTGAACCCGTCGCGCAGAAACTGATCAACGTGTGCTTGCGTAAGCGTTCGGAGCGTGCTGACGGCCATGTCAAGCCTCCAAGCCAGCGAAAGGAACCTACGGTTCAGTACCGAAAGAATATACGACGCTGCTCCCCGCAGTGCGCAATCCATTCGCCCCGTCAGCCGCGTCTCGGCTCGTCGGCTTCCCTTTCCCAGCGCGCCTTCGCCGCCGGCCATTCGTCATCCAGGATGGTCATGTGGACGGCATCCACCCACCGGTCGTCCACCTGGTAGCTGCGGCGAATCACGCCATCCGGTTGAAAGCCGGTCTTCTCGTAGGAGCGAATGGCGCGCCGATTGGCCGGCTCAGGGCCGATCGTGACCCGGTTCACGCCTTTCACCTCGAACAGATGCTGCAGGAGCGTCCGCACAGCCTCGGTTCCCAACCCCCGGTTACGGTCCCCGGGCTCTCCGATGAAGATGTCAATCCCCGCCGACCAGCGTTCGTTCAGGTAGGGGTGGTAGTACTGGATCTCGCCCACCGCACGGCCCTGCGCCTCGATGACAAAGCGCCAGCACGGCGCGTCCTCCGCCACCAGGTAGCTGTCGTGCGCCTCCGCCAGGGACTCAGGCGGCCGGCCATAGAACGCCTGTACCTCCGGATCGGCCAGCCAGCGCAACAGCAGCGGCAGGTCGTCGGGCGTCAGCGGCCGCAGGCGAAGTCGCGGTCCTTCAATCGGCTCGTGATCCGTCGGATCGGGGAGCTCGACCACTCGGGCCATGCGGCGTCCTGGCGCGTGGACTCGGGGGGAGTGCGCTCCACCATACGCGCCCCGTCGCCACCTGGCCGGGTACTTCCGGGCACGAACGATTTCGCCAATCCCCTCGGGTAAAGTCAAAGCCCACCTGATCCAGCCAAACCCTGTGGCCGCCGCCCGTGCCATCTACGAAACCAATGGCTGGACGTTCGACCGCTTTGCTGATTTTGATCTCCACGGCCCCCAACCAATGTCTACGCCAGCCATTCGCTACGTCCGTAATCTGAATGCAGCGCCATGATCGGCCTGCCGAATCACACCTCTCGCGCACTCACTCGATGCGCCTGGGCCATCGTCGCGCTCGCGTTGATGCACACCCTGGCCGCATGCGGACCGCCTGCACCCGAAGACCCCTTGTCGGCGGCCTGCATGTCCGTTGGGCGGGAGCTTCGCCTGGGCTTTTACGCCTTCTTCGAGCCTGTCAGCTATAGCGCCGACCCCGATCCGAACGCCCCCGGCTTTCAAGAACATCGCGGCTACGAAGCCGATCTGCTGACCGCTCTGGAAACGATGGACGGCGCTGGCCTGGCGTTTGCCCGCCACCCCATCCAACCCTGGGACGACATCTGGCTCACGCCGGCTGGTGACGACATCGACATGGTCGGCGGCGGTATCACCATCCTGGATTCGCGGACCCGCGACGCTACCGGTGCTCAGATCGTGCGCTTCACGTCCGGACACATCACGTTTCGCCAGTCGCTCTTGGTGCGCGCTGGCCAGGCCGACCAATTCTCCGGCTACGACCGCCTGACCAGCCGGCATCGAATCGGCGCCTTGGCCGGTACCACGGGAGAAGCGCGTCTGCTGGAACTGACGGGCCTGGTCGACTCGGCTGGCATCTTGGCCGCGGAAACTCGTGTGCACACACGGTCAGGGACGGTGATCGCCGACGGCAGTGCGGCCTACGTCATCACGGCGGCCAGCGTTTCACCGGGCCTGGAGGGCCGTCAGCGCCTGGAGCCGCCGGGGCCGGACATGCCGCAGGTCGTCTACCTGGGCGAAGAGAGCGGCGAAACGGAATTGCTGCAGGCCCTGCGCGACGGCCGCATCGACGCCCTGGCGCGCGGCGAGATTGGCAATCGTGACGCAGTGCACGCATCGGGCGACGCATTCGAAATCGCGGCGCTCGACACCGAGGTGGAGTACGGCGGTTTCGCTCTCGCTGCGGACGCTGAGGAACTGGCCGCCTGCATTGACGCAAAAGTCAACTGGCTCACTGACAACCGGCGTATCGACTACGCCGAGTGGCGAGACGACCCCACCGTCTTCCTTCGACGTGCCGAAACGTGGCGGCCATAGGCCGTAAGGCGACGCGAAGAGCCGTGACCACCAACCCCAATGAGCTCTGGGCAGTGCGGCCTTCCACCCCCGACGATGCCGAGGCCATCGAGAGCGTCCGTATCGCCACCTGGAAAGCCTGCTACCGCGGGATCGTTCCAGACGCGTATCTCGACGCACTCAGCGTCCAATCGTCCAGGGTCGACCGAATTCGAAAGGGCATCGACCGCGCTGACGCAGGCGGCAGCGTTGTGGCAGTCGCGGAATCCCAGGTCATCGGCATGGGCTTCGCCGGACCGCCCGAAGATGATCAGCTACCTGGGGGAACGGGCGAGGTCTTTGCTGTCTACGTGCTACCCGACTGGCAAGGCCGTGGCGTCGGCCGTGCACTGCTTGAACGCCTGACCTCCGGCCTTCGCGCCCTCGGCTATCACAGCGCCATCCTCTGGACCCTCCGCGACCGCCGCGCGACCCGCCGCTTCTACGAAGCCAATGGCTGGGAGTTGGACGGTGCGAAAGACAGCCTCGACCTGCAAGGCGCGGTCCACCTGGTCCGCTACGCACGCAACCTGGGCGAATCGTCGTGACCCGCCCACTGCCCTGGACGGTCCGACCTGCCACCCTCGACGACATCGAGGCCTTCGAGGCCGTGCGCATCGCCACCTGGAAGGCCTGCTTCCGCGGGATCGTCTCGGACGAATTCCTCGATGGTCTCTCGCTCCCGCCGCACCGCATCCAGCGCTGCCGCGACGCGATCCGGGACGTCGAACGCTCGTCGGTGATGGTGGCCTGCGCCGGCGACGCGATCATCGGGATGGGCATGGCCGAGCCTGCGTGCGACGAGGACTTGACGGCCGACGCGGGTGAGATCCGCGCGCTCTTCGTTCATCCTGACTGGCAGGGACGCGGCGTGGGACGGTCGCTGCTCAATCCCTTGGTGACGGCGCTCGGCGCCTGCGGCTACCAGGCCGCCATTCTCTGGACCCTGCGTGACCTGCCGCCAACCCGCCGCTTCTACCAGGCCAACGGCTGGGCCTTCGACGGCGCCGAAGCAACCCACGACTGGCATGGCCCGGTCCACCTGGTCCGCTACGCCCGCAACCTGGACGATCCGGCATGAACCGCCCCCGCTGCCCCTGGGCCGGCGACGACCCGCAGATGCACGCCTACCACGACGAGGAATGGGGCGTCCCCCTCCACGACGACCGCGCCCTCTTCGAGCTCCTCACCCTGGAAGGCGCCCAGGCCGGCCTTTCCTGGCGCACCGTCCTCCACCGCCGCCGGGGCTATCGCGAGGTGTTCGATAACTTCGACCTTGAGCGCATCGCCGCCTACACCCCCGTCGACATCCAAGCCCGCCGAGCCGACGCCCGCATCATCCGCAACCGCGCCAAGATCCAGTCCACCGTCGGCAACGCCCGGGCGGCCCTACAGGCCATCGACGAACTCGGCTCGCTCGACGCGCTCATCTGGTCCTTCGTCGACGGTCGCCCGCTGCGCAACGCCTTTCGCGCTATGGACGACATCCCCGCCGAAACCGACATCTCCCGCGCCATGAGCCGCGACCTTAAACGCCGCGGTTTCACGTTCGTCGGCCCCACCATCTGCTACGCCTTCATGCAGGCCGCCGGCCTCGTCAACGACCACCTTGTCACCTGCTTCCGTTACCGCGAGGTCTGACCAGGCCCCTGTCGAATCACCAGTTGTACGCTCTACTTGGAAGAGCCTTCGAAGCCGCCGCGTCGACGGCGGAGGAGCCCGGCCATGACCACCGAACCACTCTTCAAAGCTGCCAACCCGTATCAGGACGACGTCCTGGCGCTCCCCGTCGAGGACCTCGATCAAGCCTCCCAGTGGTACGCCAACGCCCTGGGCCTTACCGAGGTTGAACGCCGCGATGACCCCGTCCCAACCGTCATCATGCAGCGCGACGGCATCCAGATCGGCTTCGCCATCAACGGCGGCGACGCCAGCAACGACGGCGCCGCCATCCTCGTCACCGACATCGAGCGCGCCCGCCGCGAACTCGAAGCCAGCGGCCTCTCGCCCGGCGAATCACGCATCGACGACCACGGCGGCCAAAAGATGAGCGTCTTCTTCCTCATCGCCCCCGACGGCCTCTGCTTCTACTTCCACCAACCCATCGATTAGCCCGAGCCATTCCCGCGCTACCGCGCTGAAGGCGGGCACATGAGTCGGCAGGTCAGCTACCGCTCGCCTGCCATCGATCGCAGCCGCGCCACAATCGACGCTACCTCCACCTCCACCGCCCCTGCCGGTATCGGCTGATCCGCTGCCACCGCTTCCCGCACCCTCGCTCCGAACGACAGCCCCAGCGGCAATATCCCCTCGGCCGCAAGCACCTCGGCTTGGTCGATCAGCCCGTACACCAGCCGCCCGCCCGAACCGTCCAGCCTGTCCCCCGGCCGTAGGTCTCGCTTCGCATACGCCAGCACCTCGGAGGTCGGCGCTTCCTGCGGCATTCCGGAGGAGGACCCCAGCAGCGCTGCTTGCGCAATGCTCAGCGGCGTCTCGATCCCGCACAGGTGGTACTCCCGGAACAGCGCCATCCGCCGCTCATCGCTCGAAACCCGCGTCCCGTGAATTCGCATGTCCTCCCGGATGTGCCCGTCCGCCGAGGTCACCACCGCCCACACCCCGTCCGCAATGTTCTCGGCGAGCTCCGACTCCCCGTCCGCTCCCACCCCGTTCGCCAGGTCCACCACGCCAGTGCTCTCCAACAGCCCGCCGGCCTCTACGTCGGCAAACAGGTCGGACAAGCCGTTCAGCCCCACCGACGGCTCATGCATCCCCCGCCGATCCGGCGGCAGCCCCGTCATGTTCGACACCGCGCACATCTCGATCTGAGCCTTCGACCCGTCGCGGAACGAGTTGTACATCTGCGCGTTCAGCCGCAGCCGCGCCGCCGCTTCGCTGTCGTAGCCCAGCCTCGCCAGCGCCCGCTCCGGGTCCCCGTGCCGGTCCGCCGGGTACCGCCGCGTACCGCGCCCGACCGCCACAATCTCCAGGCCCAGCGCCCTGGCCCAGTCGAACAGCTCCATGATCGCCACCGGCTGATCGCCCGCCGCCAGCGTGTACACCACCCCCTGCCGCCGCGCCTCGCGCGCCAGCGCCCACCCGCAGCTCACGTCCGCTTCCACCGTCACCATCACCACGTGACGCCCCTGCCGTAGGCCCCCCCACGCATTGCGGGCCGCCACCTCCGGAATCCCGGTTGCTTCCACCAGCACGTCGATGGGCGTGGACTCCAGCACCTCCGCGTCCGGCGCCAACACAGCCGCCCCGGCCTCGATGGCAGCGTGCGCCTCGCCCGCGCCCTCGCACCGCCGCCAATGCCCCTCCGCCCATCCGGCCGCCTTCAGCGCTTCAACCCCGTTGCCCGCGTTCGGATCCGCCACCGCCGCCAGCCGCAACCCGTCGATCTGCGCTATTTGCGCCGCGACGCTCGTCCCAAACCGCCCCGCCCCCGCCAGCGCCACCGTCACCGGCCGGCACGCTGCGGCCCGCGCTTCCAACCGTTCCAGCAACAACCGCAGCATCTGATCGAACCCTGCTACCTGGCGGCTATTGCCCCAACCTTAGCCCTCTGATCGAACACACCCCGGCACACCCACCGCCGCCGAGCGTCCAGATACCCGCCGCCAACAGCCTCAAGCCCAATCGCTTAAGCTGGAGCGTTATGGCCGACTCCTCCATCGTCATCCGCGGCGCGCGGGAACACAATCTCAAGGACATCGACCTTGAGATCCCTCGCAACAAGCTCGTCGTCATCTCCGGCATCTCCGGCTCCGGCAAATCCAGCCTCGCGTTCGACACCCTCTACGCCGAGGGCCAGCGCCGCTACGTCGAATCCCTCTCCGCCTACGCCCGCCAGTTCCTCGGCCAGCTCGAAAAGCCCGATGTCGACCAGATCGAGGGCCTCTCCCCCGCCATCTCCATCGACCAGAAAGCCACGTCACACAACCCGCGATCTACCGTCGGTACCGTCACCGAGATCTACGACTACATGCGCCTCCTCTGGGCGCGCATCGGCCAGCCCCACTGCCACTCCTGCGGCGAACCCCTCACCTCCCAGACCATCCAGGAAATGGTCGACCTCATCCTCGGCTGGGACGAGGACACCCGCTTCATGGTCCTCGCCCCCGTCATCATCCACCGCAAGGGCGAGCACAAGGGCGTCTTCGAGGACGCCCGCCGCGCCGGCTTCGTCCGCGCCCGGGTCGACGGCCGGGTCGTTCCCCTCGACGAAGTGCCCGATCTCGACCGCAACCTCTGGCACGACATCGATATCGTCGTCGACCGGCTCACCCCCAAATCCGACTCCCGCATGCGTCTGGCCGACTCCCTCGAAACCGCCCTCAAGCTCGGCGAGGGCTTCGTCACCATCCAGATCGTCGACGGCGACGAGCTAACCCTCAGCGAACGTCTCGCCTGCAAGAACGGTCACGTCAGCCTCGCCAACCTCGAACCCCGGCTCTTCTCCTTCAACACCCCCCACGGCGCCTGCCCCGACTGCAACGGTCTCGGCTCCAAGCTCGAGCTCGACCCCGCCCTCATCATTCCCAACCGTTCCCTCACCATCGCCCAGGGCGCCATCGCTCCGTGGCTCAAGGCCCACACCCGCGAGTCCTCCATGACCCGCCATGTCATCGAAGCCCTCGCCCGCAAATACGGCTTCCGCACCAACACCCCCATCGAGCGTCTCGACCCCGCCATCGTCGACGTCATCCTCTACGGCGCGCCTGGCCAGCCCCTGGTCGTCCAGTACACCAACGCCGCCGGCCGCCGCCGCGCCTACGAGTTCGAGTTCGAAGGCGTCATCCCAAACCTGCGACGCCGCTATGAGAGCACCGAATCCGAGTACATCCGCGGCGAGATCGAGCGCTACATGACCCGCCGCATGTGCCCCGTCTGCCTGGGCGCGCGGCTACGCCCCGAGTCGATGGCCGTCACCGTCGGCGGCAGCTCCATCCACGACGCCACCGCCCTCACCATCCAGGCCGCTGCGGCTTTCTTCAACGGCCTAGAGCTGAGCAAGCGCGACGCCACCATCGCCATTCAGGTCCTCAAGGAAATCAACGCCCGGCTCGGCTTCCTGGAGGCCGTCGGCCTTGAGTACCTCACCCTCGAACGCTCCGCCGGCACCCTCTCCGGCGGCGAGGCCCAGCGCATCCGCCTCGCCACCCAGATCGGCTCCGGCCTCGTCGGCGTCATGTACATCCTCGACGAACCCAGCATCGGCCTCCACCAGCGCGACAACGCCCGTCTCGTCCGCACCCTGGAGGGCCTGCGCGACCTCGGCAACACCGTCATGGTCGTCGAGCACGACGAAGAGACCATCCGCTCCGCCGACTGGGTCGTCGACATCGGTCCCGGCGCCGGCGAACACGGCGGCATGGTCGTCGCCGAAGGCCCGCCGAACCACATCGAAGCCCATCCGGATTCTCTGACCGGCGCTTACCTCGCTGGCCGCGAACACATCCCCGTACCCATGGCCCGCCGCCCCGGCAACGGCGCCAACCTCATACTGGAAGGCGTCCGTGCCAACAACCTCAAGTCCCTCTACGTCCGGTTCCCCCTCGGCTGCTTCATCTGCGTCACCGGCGTCTCCGGCTCAGGCAAGAGCACCCTTATCGAGGACGTCCTCTACCGCGCCCTCGCCCAGCGCATCTGGGGCAGCCGCAACGTCCCCGGCGAGCACTCCCGCATCCGCGGCCTGGAACACATCGACAAAGCCATCGAGATCGACCAGTCCCCCATCGGCCGCACCCCTCGTTCCAACCCCGCCACCTACACCAGCGCCTTCACCCCCATCCGCGACCTGTTTGCCGCCGTCCCCGAGTCACGCGCCCGTGGCTACAAGCCCGGCCGGTTCTCATTCAACGTCAAGGGCGGCCGCTGCGAAGCCTGCGAGGGCCAGGGCCTCAACCGCATCGAGATGCAGTTCCTGCCCGACATCTACGTCACCTGCGAGGTCTGCGAGGGCGCCCGCTACAACCGCGAAGCCCTCGACATCACCTACAAAGGCAAGACCATCGCCGACGTGCTGCACATGACCGTCGAAGACGCCCATGCCTTCTTCCAGATCATTCCGTCCATCGAACGCAAGCTCGGCACCCTCGTCGATGTCGGCCTCGGCTACATCCGCCTCGGCCAGCCCGCCACCACCCTCTCCGGCGGCGAAGCCCAGCGCATCAAGCTCGCCTCCGAACTCTCCAAGCGCGCCACCGGCAAGACCGTCTACATCCTCGACGAACCCACCACCGGCCTCCACTTCGCCGACACCCGCAAGCTCATCCAGGTCCTCCAGCGCCTGGCCGACGCCGGCAACACCGTCATCGTCATCGAACACAACCTCGACGTCATCAAGTCCGCCGACTGGATCATCGACCTCGGGCCGGAGGGCGGCGACGCCGGCGGCGAACTCATCGCCGAAGGCACCCCCGAAGACGTCGCCGCCCAGCCCGCCAGCTACACCGGCCAATACCTTCAACGCGTCCTCGCGCCCGACGCCCGCCCCTCGCGCAACGGTCGCACCGCCAGCCGCGCGACGGCAACGTCCGCATCGCAGGAATCCAGCCTCAAGGATGCGGTCGTGCAATCCTGAACGACTTGTCGCACAGCCAGTAGAAGGGAGCCTGAAAGGTGGACGGTCTCGGCAGCGTCATCTCGGTAATCGCGGTTCCCGTCCTCTATTTTCTTCCATCGATCATCGTCGCCACCAAGGTGCATCCCGAAAAGACCCTGATCTTCGCGTTGAACCTGCTTCTTGGATGGACCGTAATCTGCTGGTTTATCGCCCTCTACATGTCGCTCTCCCAGAAGGGTGCGGAGGAAATCGAAACTCGCCAGGCAGTCGCGGCCATGGCGCTAAAGGGCCAATACGAATCTGAGATCAAAGAGCTTCGGCGCAAGAACCGTGAGCTCTACAGCGCGCAAAGACCGCAACGGATGGCAGATACATCGCCGCCCGACACGGATCTCTCCAAGCGCGAAGCCGATCTCTCCAGGCGCGAAGCGGAACTGGACAGTCTGAAGTCGGAATACGAGGAAAGACTGCGCGCGCTCGCCGAAGAGCGCCGGCAAGCCGCCAGCCAGCCGGAGCCCGAAGTAATCGCGGCGCCCCAGCCCGAGGTCCAGCCGAGCCCGGCGCCGCAAGGTCCCCCGGTCCCGGCCGAGTACGAAGGCGAACCGCTTTACGTCGTCGTCCCCAGCCAGTTCGAGCGCGTCGTCGCCGAAACCCTCAGCCGCCGCTTCAGCGATCACGAGGTCGAAGCCGCGGACGACGCCGGCAGCCGGGGCATCGACCTCAAGCTCTTCGAGTCCGGAGGTAGCCAGTCGCAGCCATCGGCCATCGTGCAGTGCAAGTTGCAAGCGCACGATCAGGCTGTCGACTACGGGGATGTGAGTGATCTCCGCGGCGCCATGTCGCTGGCCGGCGCGCGGCAGGCGTATCTGGTCACTACGGGTGACTTCTCGGACGATGCCCGCCGGATGATTGACAGCGGCCACCTTGAGGATCAGGTATTCCTCGTTGACGGCATGACCTTCAACCAATGGCGCACCCAGGCCGGCCTCGCCCCCGTCCACTACCTCAGCCTGGCGGGCTGATCTGCCGGCGACACCGACGCGCACGTTACGCTGGACAACGCCTCAAAGCAGACGTCAAATCCGAAGTCTTGAGCAAGCCGGAAGGAAGATAAGTGCTGGAGCCTATCGGGGTCGTCTTCCAGATTGCCGCGTATATCTCCCTCTATTTCTTACCTACGATAATCGTGGCGACCAAGATTCATCGCGAAAAGACACCAATAATGTTGATAAATATCTTGCTCGGTTGGACGCTGATTGGCTGGGTTGTCGCGCTGGTTATGGCGCTGTCTAGCGAGGGGACGTCGGAAGTATTCACCGACCATCAAATGGCGCTGCTGAACCTCCGTCGAAAGCACGAGCGCGACCTTGAGACGCTGAATCGCAGGCATGAACTGCGCATTGAAACGATTCGTTCGCACGCCGAAGGGCCGGGAAGTCACGTAGACGAAATCGAGAGCCTGAAGTCGGAATACGAAGATCGAATCCGTCGAATCGAATCCGAACACCACCGCAAGCTCGGCGAGCTTCAGCACGGCTCCACGGGAAACTCGGAGCCTGCCAGCAACACGCGGCCACCGCCGGGAACTCAATCCGTTGAGACCGAATACACCGGTGAGCCCCTGTACGTCGTCATTCCAGGCCAGTTCGAACGCGTCGTTGCCGAAACGCTTAGCCGGCGCTTCGCCGATGAACAGGTCGAAATCGCCAGCCAACCCCGCAGCAGGGGCATCGACCTCCGGCTATTCGACTCCGGCGGAAGTCGGACCCAACCGTCGGCAATCGTGCAATGCAAGTTACAAGCGCACGACGATGCCATCGAGTACGGTGACGTGAGCGCCTTGCGCGCTTCCATGTCACTGCATGGGGCGCAGCGGGCCTATTTGATTACGACTGGCGGATTCTCGGACGATGCCCGCCAGCTGATCGCCGGCGGAAACCTCCAGGATCAGGTATTTCTCGTGGACGGCATGACCTTCAACCAATGGCGCACCCACGCCGGCCTCGCCCCCGTCCACTACCTCAGCCTGGCGGGCTGACCCAAACTCCCCGCGACTGCGCGACACGCATCGAAGTAAACGGAACTTCGCACGAAGCGCAGGTAAACACGAAAAGTGTTACTGTGCCGAACACATAGGACAATACACACCGCAGTCGCAGCGGAAATACAACATGCTGGGCCGACTGCTTCGATTGGCTGCGTGGACACATCAGAGGCGCACCGCAGGAAAGTCGGAAGAAATCTATGCTGGGATAGATCGAGACCGACGAAGTACGCTCAGGTCAATGTTCGGCAAGCTAACGGACGAGACAGAAGACCTTAGACGCGAGTTCAATATTGGCTATTCTGAGCTTGAGGAGTTTATAAAGCTTGACAAAGAAGAAATAGAGGAATTAAGAAAGATAAATGCCAAGTACAAGCAAGATGTGGAGTGGCTAGAGCTTGAGATCATGGCAGAGTACGGACTCGAGAGTGGTGAATTCTATGATCACGGGATCAGTTGTCCAAGCTGTCAAGAAGATTTCGGTTCTGAGTGTGAATGTGAAGACGAGAATGACCGCTGGATGCGGGATCACGCGATGAGACTAGAGACAACAAATGATAGATATATTATAGAAATTGAATGGTATGGCGACGTGATTAAGGAGATTTGGATGCGCTGCTGCATGGTCAAGTAGCCCAAGTGAGTCAACAGTCGGACTTGCAAATCGTTGCATTAGAGGAGCTAAGCTACCTTGATCATCATGCGGATAAGTGTGACTATCAAACTGCATGGCTGATCAGTAGCAGAAGTTGATGACACTGAATCTGCGTTTCGCATCCCAGGCCGCTATTGTCACCGGCGGCGCCACCGGCATCGGCGGCGCCATCGCCGAGCGCCTTGCCGCCGACGGCGCCTCCGTCCTCATTGCCGACATCAACGTGGAGGGCGCCAACGATCGCGCCGCCCGCATCCGGGACGACGGCGGCACTGCCGCCGCCCGCGCCACCAACGTCGGTGAGCTCGACCAGGTCCAGGCCATGATCCAAACCGCCGTCGACCGCTGGGGCCGCCTCGACATCATCGTCAACAACGCCTATCCGGCCATGGAAGCTATGACCGGCGGCGCCGAAGACATCCCGCCCGATGTCTACGACCGCGCCATGGCCGTCCTCGTCAAGGCCAGCTACCTGTCCGCCAAGTTCGGCGTGCCGCACCTGCGCAGCGCCGGCGGCGGCAGCATCGTCAACATCTCCAGCATTCATGGCCTGCTCGTGGCCCCCGGCGCCCTCGTCTACGAAACCGGCAAAGCCGCCCTCATCGCCGCGACCAGACAGATGGCCGTTGAGTACGGCCGCGACGGCATCCGCGTCAACGCCATCGCTCCCGGCCACATCGTCACCGAGAACATCCAGGCCGGCATCTGGGACGACAACCCCAGCGGCTTCGACTTCTTCACCGCCCAGTACCCCGTCGGCCGCTGCGGCCGTCCCCAGGACATCGCCGCTGCCGTCGCCTTCCTCTGTTCCCAGGACGCCTCCTTCATCACCGGCCACACCCTCGTCGTCGATGGCGGCCACTCCCTCCAGATCCAGGAAAACTTCGGCGTCGCCCAGGCCCGTTACATCCAGGACCACCCTGACACTCAGCTCCCCTACTGACATCCGCAACCCCGTCTCGTCTTCCCCGGCGACTGTCAACGACTTGGAGTTCTTCCAGAGCATTGATCGCGGGCGAGAGGGTTTCCACTGCCATGCGTCCCTTCGGTCAGATCCAACGCGGGTCGGGTTATCCGGTCCTCATCGACTATCTTTGGCCAATCCGAATGTCGCGCAACGTGAACGGGGCCTCAGAAGACCAAAGGACTACCGCACAGCCGCCGCGCGGGCGATCTCGCGCCCTTGGGCGGTAAGGCGCAACTGCTCGTTATCCAGTCTTACCAGGCCGCGTTCGGTTGCGGTTTGAATGACTTGGTCGGCGAATTCGGCTGGCCAGCGCATGTGGCGGTGCATGTGGTCGGGGCGGCTCTCGTCGGCCTCGGCCGCCGTACCCTCGTGGGTTGCAAGGTGGATCAGTAGCATCTGACTGGCGAAGGTCCAACGCTGGCGTCGCCGGCGGCGGACGCTTGCAACGAGTCCGCGTGGTGGCGCGAACAGAAGGATCAGCGTGAAGACGACTCCGACCACCGTGGCCATGGAGCCTGCGATGTTGGTGTCCAGCAAGCGGGCGAGCCAATAACCGCCGACGGCTGAAACGGCGCCGATGACTACGCTGAGGCCGAGCATGCGGGGCAGCCGGTCCGTAAGCAGGTAGGCGGCGGCCGGCGGCCCGACCATGAGCGCCACGACCAGGATAGAGCCCACGGCGTCGAAGGCGCCGACGGCGGTGACCGATACCACGGCCATGAGACCGTAGTGGACGAGCGCCGGCGAGAAGCCAAGCGCGGCGGCCAGGGCGGGATCAAACGTTACGAGCTTGAGCTCCTTGAAGAAGAGGGCGGTGCAGGCAAGGTTAACGACCAGGATGGTACCCATGACCCAAAGCGCCACGGGGCCCAGATCGAGGCCGAAGGGTGCAAATCGGTTGAAGGGTGCAAAGGCGATCTCGCCGAGCAAAACGGCGTCGCTGTCCAGGTGCACGTTGCCGGCGAGCCTGGAAATCAGGATCACGGCAATCGAGAACAGGGCTGGGAACACGAGGCCGATGGCGGTGTCCTGACGGACTAGACCGGTGCGGCTCACCGCCTCAACCAGACCGACCGTCAGGAGCCCGACCAGGGCCGCGCCGATGATGAGGATCGGCGAGTTGAGGTCCGCAACGACAAAGAAGGCCAGCACGATGCCCAGGAGCACGGTGTGGCTGATGGCGTCGCTCATCATGGCCATGCGGCGCAGCACCAGGAAGGTGCCGGGAATCGCGCAGGCGGCGGCGACCACGACGGCGACCAAGAGGACGTCGACTTGGGCCGAGGTCACGAGACCTCACCGGGCCCGCGCCGAAGCCGGGCCAGCCGGTCCGCTTCGGCGAGGCCGCGGGGGGTAAGCGACCAGCCGCCACTGTCGTGCCGCTGCGCCAGGCCGTCGGCGGCGAGTTCGCTGAGCGCGCGCTCGACGATTGCGCGACCGCGCACGGCATGCAGAGCGGCCACGTCATGCGGACGGGTGGCGTCCGTACTGTGCTGCGCGGCCAACGCCGCCAGGTCGGCCAGCACGGCTTCGAGCGCCAGCAAGCGGTGACTGCGCCAGGCGCGCAGACGGGCCCACACCAGTCCGCGCGCGGGCGCAACGAGCAGAGAGACGACAACCAGGCCGGTGGCGACTAACACAATGGTGGGACCGGTGGATGTTTCGGCGGTCGTGCTCAGCAGCGCGCCGAGCACACCGGCGGCAGCTCCGAAGAGCGCCGCAAGCGTAACCATGACCCCCAGGTGGTTCGTCCACTGCCGGGCGGCGGCGCCCGGGGCCACGACCATCGCGCTCATCAGGACCACGCCGACAGTCTTGAGACCCACCACAATGGCAATCACGAGGAGGCTGGTCAGGAGCACGTCCAGGCGGCGGGTGGGCATGCCAAGCGTCGCGGCATAGTCCGGATCGAAGCTCAGCAGCTTGAACTCTTTCCAAAGAACGAGCACGCCCAGGAGTCCGAGCGCGCCGACCGACGCCATGGTTATGACGTCGATTTCGAGCATGGCAGCCGCCTGACCGAAGAGGAACTTGTCCAGGCCGGCCTTGCCGGCTGAGGGTTGGCGCTGGATAAACGTGAGTACGACCAGCCCCCCGCCGAAGAAGACGCTGAGCATGAGCGCCATGGCGGTATCGGTCTTGACGCGGGAGGCGCGCACGATGCTGACGATGGCCACGGCGGCGAGCCAGCCGGTCACGGCCGCGCCGATCATCAGGACCAGCGGCGCGCGGCTGCCGGTGACCAGGAAGGCCAGGGCCACGCCAGGCAGCGCCGCGTGCGACATCGCGTCGCCGAGCAGGGCCTGGCGCCGCAGCACGGCGAAGGCACCGAGGGCGCCGCTGACGATGCCCAGTGCGGCCGAGCCGAGTGCCACGGTTCGGAGCGTGTAATCCAGGAACAGGTCGCCCAGCACGTCCATTGGCAGTCGTCAGCTACCGGCAGTCCACTGGGCTGTTCACGGGAAGACTGCCGCGTCCGCGCCGTTGGTCTGTCCGCCGATGCCAGCGACTCGTCCGCCATAGGTGAGGCGCAAGTTCTCCTCGGTGAACACGCGTTCCACCGGCCCGGCGGCGATGCGGCGAACATTAAGCAAGGTGACTTGGTCGAAGTATTCGGCGACGGTTTGCAGGTCGTGGTGGACGGCGACCACCGTTTTTCCGTCGGCGCGCAGCGCGCGGAGCAGGTCAACGATGGCGCGCTCCGTTGTGGCGTCGACGCCCTGGAACGGCTCGTCCATCAGGTAGACCTGCGCGTCCTGAACGAGCGCTCGCGCCAGAAAGACTCGCTGTTGCTGGCCGCCCGAGAGCTGGCTGATCTGGCGGTCGGCGTAGTTCTGCATGCCGACTTGGGCCAGGGCGTCGGTCGCGCGGGAGCGCTCGGAGGCGCCGGGGCGCTTCACCCAGCCCAGGCCGCCGTAGGTGCCCATCGTCACGATGTCCAACGCGGTCGTGGGAAAGTCCCAGTCCACACTGCCCCGCTGGGGGACGTACGCAATCAGCCCGCGTTGTTCGACATAGGGGCGGCCGAACACGAGAACTTCGCCGGCGGCCGGCCGCAGCAGACCGAGCACCGCTCGCAGGAGCGTGGTCTTGCCGGCGCCGTTCGGCCCTACGATTGCCATCAGCACGCCCCGCGGGACCTCCAGATCCACGTCCCACAGGACCGGGCGCTGCTGGTATGCCAGCGTGAGGTCCGTGGCCTGGACGGCCAGGGCGTTGCCGGTGCGAAGGCGCACGCTTAGGCCTTCCGCAGCGCCTCGACGATGGTGTCGATGTTGTGGCGGATCATGCCGAGGTAGGTGCCTTCATCGGTGCCCTCCGCGCCCATGGCGTCGGAAAAGATCTCCCCGCCGATGATCACGGTGTGTCCGCGAGCGGCGGCGGCTTCGATAACCGCCTGGACGCCCTGGTCGGGCACGGACGACTCGATGAATATGGCCGGAATCTCGCGGTCGCTAATGAACTTCGCGAGCTTCTGCACGTCCGCAGTGCTGGCTTCGCCTTCGGTGCTGATGCCTTGGAGGCCGCGCACCTCCATCCCATAGCGGTTGGCGAAATAGTTGAAGGCGTCGTGAGCGGTAACGAGCACCCGCACGCGCTCCTCAATCTCAAGCGCCCTGGCCTTCACGTACACGTCGAGTTCCGCAATCTGAGCGATGTAGGCGGCGGCGTTGGCCCGATACACACTGGCTCCGTCGGGGTCCATCTCAGTCAGCGCGTCGCGGATGGTTTCCACCACGATGGACCAGAGATCGAGGTCAAACCAGACATGGGGGTCGTAGGCGCCTTCGAACTCCGGCGGTGCCAGCAGGCCACCACGGTCGATGGCGTCGGTCACCCGAATCGAATGGACCCCGAGATCTCCAATCCGTTCGAGGACCTCGGAGATGCCGGCTTCCAGATGCAGGCCGTTCCAGAACACGGCGTCCGCCGTTTCGAGCCGCGTGATGTCGCTCTCGCTGGCGCGGTAAACATGCGGATCCACGCCAGGTCCCATGAGGCCGTGGGTTACCACGCGAGTTCCACCGACCCGGCGCACGGTATCGGCTATTTGCCCAGTGGTCGCAACTACTCGGAGCGGTCGGCCTTCCTCGCGGGCAACCGGCGAGAGATTGGACGCCGCGCTCGTACTTGCACGGTCAAGGGTGGCGCCGCAGGCCGTGAGCACGAGAGCGCAGATGGCTGTGGCTCCCGCGACGGCCAGCACCCGCGGCGCACGCATCAGGCTTCCTTTCGAGCATCGTGCCCGGTCGAGAGCCGGCAGGCCCGCACCTCAGGCGGCCTGCCGGCTCGTTTATGGTACCTAAATAAATGTTTTTGGTGAAGTCAAATCTACGAGCGTCGAACGCCGCTGACGCGATGCAAGGGATGGGCCCGTCCATATGCCGTGCGCACAGGCGGTGTGCGCTTCTGCCAGGGCTAAGCGATGTCAGGCTTGGCCGGTCGCGTACGCACGCTGGATGGGGAGGTGCAGTTACCGGCAGCCGGGGCCCGCTGAGTCGCCGAGCGCTTCTGACAAGCAAACCGCCCCGCTGGCGAGGGCCGGCGGGGCGGTTGAGGGATCGGCCTGGTGGACTTAGTAGTCCATCGCGGGCGCTGCGGGGGCCTCTTCCTTCTCGGGAACGTCGGCGATCAGCGCTTCGGTCGTCAGGATCATGCCTGCGATCGAGGCGGCGTTCTCGAGGGCCGAGCGCGTGACCTTGGCCGGGTCGATCACGCCGGCCGCCACCATGTCGGTGTACTCCTCGTCCACCACGTGGTAGCCCCAGTTCGTGCCCTTGGAGCCGGACTGTCGACGAACTTCCTCGACGACAACCGAGCCGTCGGCACCGGAGTTGGAAGCGATCCAACGCAGCGGCTCCTCGAGCGCGCGGCGGAGGGCGCGAACGCCAACGATCTCATCGCCAACGCACTCAGATTCCACGGCGTCCAGCACGTGAGCGGCGTTCAGGAGGGCCACGCCGCCGCCCGGCACGATGCCTTCCTCGATGCCGGCGCGCGTAGCTGAAAGGGCGTCCTCCACGCGGTGCTTCTTCTCCTTGAGCTCGGTCTCGGTGGCGGCGCCGACGCGGATGACGGCCACGCCGCCGGCCAGCTTGGCCAGGCGTTCCTGCAGCTTCTCGCGGTCGTACTCGGAGGTGACTTCCTCAACCTGGCCCTTGAGCTGGTTGAGGCGGGCCTGCACGGCCGCTTCCTTGCCGCCACCCTCGACGATGGTGGTGTTGTCCTTGTCGGCCACCACCCGGCGGGCGCGCCCCAAGTCCTCAAGAATCACGCCGTCCAGGCGACGACCCATGTCCTCGGAGATCACCGTGCCGCCGGTGACGACGGCCACGTCTTGCAGCATTTCCTTGCGGCGGTCGCCGTAGCCCGGGGCCTTGACGGCCAGGCAGTTCAGAATGCCGCGTAGCTTGTTCACCACCAGGGTGGCCAGGCCTTCGCCCTCCACGTCCTCGGCGATGATCACGAGGTCCTTTTTGCCGGACTGCGTGACCTTCTCCAGCGTCGGGAGAATGTCACTCACCGCGGACAGCTTCTTGTCGGTGACGAGGACCAGCGCGTCTTCGATCACGGACTCCATGCGGTCCTGGTTGGTCACGAAGTACGGGGAGATGTAGCCGCGGTCGAACTTCATGCCCTCGACGTATTCGATCTCGAACTCGAGGCCCTTGGACTCTTCCACCGTGATCGCGCCATCCTTGCCGACCTTGTCCATGACCTCGCCGATCAGTTCGCCGATCTGCGTGTCGTTGGCGGAAATGGAGGCGATCTGCGCAATCTCGTCCTGGCTGCGGATCTGCTTGGCCTGCGCGCCCACTTCCTCGACCACGGACTCGACGCCCTTGGCCAGACCGCGCTTGATGATCATGGGGTTGGCGCCGGCCGCGACGTTCTTCAGGCCCTCCTTGATGATGGCCTGCGCCAGCACGGTGGCGGTGGTGGTGCCGTCACCAGCGATGTCGTTGGTCTTGCTGGCGGCTTCCTTGATGAGCTGGGCGCCCATGTCCTCGAAGGGGTCTTCCAGGTCGATGTCCTTGGCCACGGTCACGCCGTCGTGGGTGACGGTGGGGCCGGAGTACTTCTTGCCCAGGGCCACGTTGCGGCCCTTCGGCCCCAGCGTCGTCTTGACGGCGTTGGCGACCACGTCGATGCCCTTTACCAGCTTCGAGCGGGCCTCTACATCCAGCAGGATGTCTTTCGGCATACTGTCGTCCCTTTCGACCCGGCTGGACCGCCAGCAGGATGCTTCGGCCTTCGTGTGGGGGTCGTATCTGGTCCGCCAGTCAGACGCCGCGCACCGAGCTTTCCGGGACGCGCGCTGACGCGGATCGAATCATTCGCGTTAGCAGCCCATTGTAAGGATCGGCCAAAACGAGCGTCAAGAGATTCCGCCATTTGCGGCAGTGCTGTGCCGACGCGTATCTGGTGCTACGCATCGCCCGATTCGTCAGGTTTCGGCAGCTCGCGTAGCGACCGAATCGGCGACAGGAATAGCCAGAGCGCGACCGCCAGTTCAAGCCCGGCGGCGACAAAGAGCGTGGGCCGCATGCCAAATGCCTCCGCGACCACGCCACCGACAAGGGCGCCGAGCGGGACCAACCCAATCTCTAGGGTGTTCATGATGCCGTTCATGCGGCCCTGAAGCCGAAGCGGTGTGGTCGCCTGGCGCAGGCTGCCCTGGCAGACCCCGTAAACCGTGGCGCCGATGCCGAACAGAAACATCGAGGTGGTAAGCAACACAACGACGGCTGCAAGCGGCCCTCCCGCGAGAGGGGTCACCAGGTCGCTCACCGCCGCAATGACGACCGCAACGATCATGGCCGGTCCCGCGCCCAACCGGCGGATCAGCCGTTCCGCGACGAAGGCGCCGACCATGAATCCGACGCTGCTGACCGCGAATAAGAAGCCGAAGGCGAGCGGTTCGACCTGGAGCTGCCTGTTGACATAGAGCAGCCACACGGCTTCAAACATGGCGTTGAAGACGGCGATACCGCCGATGGCGACGGCGATGGGGAGCAGGATTCGATTCCGGCCGACGACGACCAGCCCTTCGCGGGCCTCCTTGAGGAAGCCGTCGCCGGTTGCCGACGTTGCCGGTTTAGCTTCCGCGAGGCGAATTCCTCGGAGGGCGAGCGCTGAGATCACGAAGGTCACGGCATCGACGACCAGGGCCACGGGCGCCGTGACCACGTGGATCAAGACACCGGCAACCCCCGGACCGGCGACCTGCGAAGCTGAGGTGCCGATGGCGAGCTTGCTGTTGGCTTCCACCAGCTTCTCCCGCGATACCAGCGACGGGAGAATCGACCTATTGGCGACGCCGAATAACATCCCCAGCGTGCCGGTGCCAAGGGCAACGGCATAGAGGTGTTCGATCCGCAGAACCTGCAGCCAGGCGGCGATTGGGACGGAGAGCAGCAGCAGTGCGCGTCCGTAGTCCGCCACGATCATCGCCCGGCGCTTCCTGAGCCGATCGACCCAGACGCCCACGCCGACGCCGAATGCGAGCGATGGGAGGCCGCCGATGGCCGCCAGGATGCCCATCTGCAGCGGCGAGGCATCCAGCACAAGTACCGCCGTGAGCGGCAGGGCCAGGAACGTAATCTGCGAGCCGAACGCTGAGACGGTGCCGCCAACCCACAGCTTCAGGAAGTTGGGGTGGCGCCAGAGACCCTGCGGACGAAAAGGCATAGGACACCGGTATCCTCTCCCGCCCGGGGTGCCGGTAATCACAGTGGTCTTGGCGGCTCTGTTCGCGCGCCGCACCGGCAAGCGCTGATCCTAGCGAGACTGGCCGAACTACGAAACACGCGGCCGACATCTCTCAGCGGCTGCCGCAATCCCTTATCTTTGCGCCATGCCCTTCCACCTGACCCGTGCGCAGTACGACCATATCGTGGCCCAGGCCCGCGCCGAGGCTCCGCTGGAATGCTGCGGCCTGATTGGCGGGCAGGGCGAAACGGCACTGAAGATCTACCCTGCCCGGAACGCCGACCAGAGCCGCGTGCACTACACCATCGATCCGCGCGACATGCTCAACGCCACCCGCGACATCGAAGACGTGCACGGCTGGGACATCTCCGCCTTCTACCACTCGCACCCGCGTAGCGATGCCTACCCCTCGCCGACGGACGTGCGCGAGGCCGTTGAGTCCGGCTATTCCGAGTACAGCCGTTTCATTATCGTTTCGCTCATGAATCCCGAACGGCCAGTGATGCGCTGCTTCTGGCTGCGAGGCGGGGCGATCAGCGAAGAGCCACTGCTCGTCATCGAGCCGGCGGACGACGAAGGCACGTAGGATTCGGGTATGGCAACCGCCGTTTACCAGCCGTCCATTGACCTTGAGGCCTCGCTGGAGGCCAAGACGCAGTTTCTGCAGCGGACGCTTGGCGGCTTGGAGAACGCGGTCGTGGCCTTTTCGGGCGGTGTTGACAGCACCTTCCTGGCAAAGATGGCGTTCGATGCCCTCGGCAACCGGGCGCTGGCCGTCACCGCCGTCTCTCCCAGCCTGGCCCAGGCCGAGCGGGACGATGCCGCCCGGTTCGCTGCCCAGATCGGCATTCGCCATGAGTTCATCGAAACGCGCGAACTGGATAACCCCGCCTACCGCGCCAACGACAGTTCCCGCTGCTTCCACTGCAAGGCGGAACTCTTCGACCGCCTGCGTGACTTCGTGGCCGAGCATGACGTGCAGCACATGCTCTATGGGCCGGTTGTGGACGACCTGGGCGACTTTCGTCCCGGGATGGCCGCAAGCCGGGAACGGGGTGCTCGAGCGCCGCTGGTTGAAGCCGGCTTGCGCAAGGCCGAGGTCCGTGAGCTCTCGCGCAGGCTGGGCCTCCCCAGCTGGGACAAGCCGGCGGTAGCCTGCTTGTCGTCCCGGGTCGCCTACGGCAGCGAGGTCACCGTGGAGAAGCTGCGGCAGATCGAAGCCGGCGAGGCCCTGCTGCGCGCCGAAGGCTTCCGCGAGCTTCGCGTCCGCCACCACGGCACGATTGCCCGAATCGAAGTCCCCGAGTCGGAGCTGGGTCGATTCACTCAGGACTCCGAGCGACGGCAGCGCATTCTTGACGGCCTGAAGTCGCTTGGTTTCACCTACGTGACCCTGGACCTGCAGGGATTCAGGTCCGGTGCCATGAACGAAGCCCTGCCGGTGATTTCGACCGACGAGTAGCGACCATCGCGGCGCGCGAGAACTGACGGTGCAGGTTCAGATCAAGGAGCGGCCATGAACGTGGAGATTCGCGATGAGCGGTTTCGACTGGTGGTTGGCTACGACGCTCCGGTCGAGGAAGTGGCCGGCGGATTCGACTTCACGGAGGGCGCGGTCTGGAACCACGTTGAGGGCTACCTCATCTTCAGCGACATGCCCGGCAACGTCATGCGTAAGTGGACGGCCGCGGACGGAATCCAGGTCTTTCGACAGCCCAGCAACATGGCCAACGGCAACACGTACGACGTGCAGGGACGACTGATCACCTGCGAACACGCCACCAGTCGAGTTACGCGCACGGAGCACGACGGCTCGATCACGGTCCTGGCCACGCACTACGACGGTAAGGAACTGAACAGCCCTAACGACGTGATCGTCAAGAGCGACGGCTCGATCTACTTCAGCGATCCATCGTTCGGACGGATGGAGTACTACGGGGTGCTGCGTGAACCTGAGCTCGACGTCCGCGGTGTGTACCGGCTCGATCCCGCGAACGGCGCGCTCAGCTTGCTGGTGGACGACTTCGACCAGCCCAACGGACTCACGTTCTCGCTGGACGAACAGCAGCTGTTCATCAACGACACGATGCGCGCCCACATCCGAGTGTTCGACGTGGATGCCGACGGCGGGCTCTCGAACGGCCGGATATGGGCCGAGTTGACCGGCGACCGCGACGGGCTGGCTGACGGCATGAAGATCGACACCCGAGGCAACCTGTACACGGCGGGCCCGGGCGGGGTGCAGGTATTCGCGCCGGATGCGACCTGCCTGGGCGTCATTCACGTTCCCCAGGGAGTGGCCAACTTCACCTGGGGCGACGCCGACCTGCGCAGCTTGTTCATTAATGCGGGCACAGCGCTCTATCGCACGCGAGTCAACGTCCCCGGTCGCACGTTGTTCTGAGGCAGAAACGACCTCAGGCATGTTGCTGACATCTCGGCCCCGGCGCTCTGGGTCGATACCGCTGAGGTCTAGCCGTTCGAGTGCGACTACGTGCACCAGGGCAGTGCGTGTCCTCGCGACGCTTCTATTCGCCATGGTGTTCGCGACCTGCGGCGAGACTAGACACGACCAGGCGTTGAAGCTCGGTTTGCTGACCTATATCAGCGAGGGTTCGGCGCAGAACGCGCAGGATCGGCAACGTGCGTTCCATCTGGCTATTGCCCACCTCAACCAGGCTGGCGGTGTGTTTGGCCGCACGGTCGAAGCTGTGGTTGCCGACACGGCACAGAACCCGGATCGGGCGGTGAGCGAAGCACGGCGCCTCGCGGAGGAGGAAGACGTGCACGCGATCGTGGGCCCCAGCACCAGCGTCAACGCGATTGCAGTGGCGGAGCGTGTGGCGGGGTCGGCCGGGATCCCCTTCATTAGTCCGGCGGCAGGCACCGCGCGCTTGACCGACGCTGCGGACAACGACTTCTTCTTCCGCGCCACCTTGTCCCACCGGGCGTATGGGCCGGCGCTGGCGCGATTAGCGGGTGAGCGTGGCTTTGACAACGTCGGCGTGCTCTACCGCAACGATCTCTGGGGCCAGGGGCTGGCCCGGGCATTTGATCAGGCCTGGGACGGCGCGCTCCGGTCGGTAGCCGTGGAGATTGGCCAGGGCACTGTGGTCGATGCCCTGCGCGAGTCAGCCGCCGGCGGTGCCCAGGTGCTCGTCGCCCTCCTGTATCCGGCCGAGGCTGTGATTGCAGCCCGCGAGGCGCTGGACCTTGGCCTCTATGATCAATTCTTGTGGAACGGCGCCCTGCGGAACCTTGATCTCATCGAAGCGATCGGCGCGGACGCGTTGGCCGACTCGTACGGCGTCGGAGCGTCCGCTACGGGCCAGCCTGCCCCGGCATGGGTGGAATCCTACGTCCAGACCTACGGCGAGCCTCCGGTCGGCAGCTATGCCAGGGAGGTCTATGACTCCACCATCGCCCTTGCCCTGGCAGCCCAGGCGGGCAACAGCACAGACGGCACCGTCATTCGCGACCATTTGCGCGCCGTTGTTTCAGGTCGTGGTGAGCCCGTCACCGCCGGACCGGACGGCGTGGCCCGCGCGCTCGAAGTGCTGGCCGATGGCGGTCAGATCGTCTACCAGGGCGCGTCGGGTCCGCTGGAGTGGGACGCCAACGGTGACTTGCGCCAGGGGTACGTGGGAGTCTGGCGCTACACCGCCGATGGTCGGATTGAACACGTCCGTCGAATCCTCTACGAGTCCTGACATTCGTCAACGCGGGTGCCTCGCGCTCACCCTCTTGCGCCGCACGAATGCTGCCGGGTGGGAGCAATCGGCTATCTGCATACTCGTGACTGCGCCTTGAGACACTGCAAGAGGAGGCTGACATGGTGTCCTCTTCAGTGCCGCGGACCTCTCAGTGGGCCACCATGCATCCCCACGCGGCGGCCTGGCTGAGCGTGATGCTCGACGATCCGGAGGTCGAATTAGTGGGCGTGTACCAGCCTGGGCGGAAGCTGTTCTAGTTGCGCAATGCCGTTGAAGCGTACGGACGGCAAGCCGATGCAAAGCCTGCGGTCGGCATGATTCGACTCGACCGCCGACATCCACGTGCGTCCAAAGCGGTCGCAAGCGTGCTGACGCTGGTGCTTCTTGTGGCCGGCCTGGGCGCCTGTGGCGAAGCGGCGCCGGCGGAGCCGCTGAAGCTCGGGCTGCTGACCTACATCAGCGCCGGGTCGCACCAGAATGCCCAGGACCGGCAGCGGGCGTTCCATCTGGCCGTCGCGCACCTTAACCAGGCGGGTGGAGTGTTCGGCCGGCCGGTTGAGACCGCCGTCGGCGACACCGCGCTCGATCCGGACACCGCGGTGGCCGAGGCTCGCCGCCTCATCGAGGACGAAGGCGTGCACGCGCTCGTCGGTCCCAGCACCAGCGCCAACGCACTGCCAGTAGCCGAGCAGGTGGCCGGACCGGCCCGCGTGCCCCTGATCAGCCCGTCTGCCACCTCGCCCCGCCTGACCGAAGCTGTGGACGACGATTTCTTCTTTCGCGCCGCCCTCTCCGACCTGGCGCAGGGGCCTGTGCTTGCCCGGATCGCCCGGCAACGTGGGTTCGACAACGTGGGCCTGATCTATCGGAACGACCTCTGGGGCCAGGGCCTGGCAGGAGCCTTCGAAGATGCCTGGGATGGCTCGCTTCGTTCGGTCGCCAGCGAACCGGGCCAGACCAGCTTTGCCGAACCTCTGCGTGAGTCCGCGGCCGGAGGTGCCCAGGCCCTGGTTGTGATCCTGTTCCAGGCCGAGGCCATTGCCGCCGTTCGCGAGTCCCTTGACGGCGGCGTTTACGACCAGTTCGTACTTGGCGACGCCCTCAAGAACACCGAGTTGATCGAATCGATTGGGGCCGACGCGCTGGCTGGTACCTATGGCGCCGGTACGGCTATTCCGCCCGATAGCGAGTCCTCCGCCGCGTGGCTGGCGGCCTGGCTTGACGCGTATGGCGAGCCGCCCCGGGGCTCATACGTTCGCGAGGTCTACGACGCCACCATCGCCCTGGCGCTGGCCGCCCAGGCCGCGAACAGCACCGACGGCCTCGCTATCCGTGACCAGCTGCGCTCGATCGGCGTCGCTCCGGGCCAGTCGGTCGTCGCCGGCCCTGACGGAGTCGCCGAGGCGCTGGAGACGCTGGCCGACGGCGGTGAAGTCATCTACCAGGGCGCCTCCGGCACGCTCGCCTGGAACGCGAACGGCGATCTCGCGCAGGGCCACGTCGGCATCTGGCGCTTCACGGCGGACGGACAGATCGAGGATGTGGAGGCCGTTCCGTACCCGAGCTGACAGCTCGAAATGGCCTGGGATTCCGTCCGGTACGGCTGGCGTCGGGGTCCGCCTTCAAGATGCATCCGGGCGCCCAGATCCGGCGACGATTTGGTCGCGGCTCTGGCACGACAACCACGCGCATGGCGTCGGCAGCCGTTCGGCAAGCCAGCTAGGCTGAATCCCCGACGACGATCCAATCCGACGCCCCTGCAAGGAGCCGAGTCCCGTGACCCCTTCACCGTTGCGCATGGTTCAGTGGGGGACCAAGCATCCCCACGCCGCGGGCTGGCTGAGCGTGATGCTCGACAATCCGGATGTCGAAGTCGTGGGCGTGTACGAGGACGACGCCGACCGCCGGCACGAGCTGGAAGCCGGCGGCGCCGCGCCCTGGAACCGGACGATCTGGCTCGACGACCTGGGCGACGTCCTGAAAGACGCCAGCATTGACGCGGTGGCTGCGGAGGGCGACAACTCTGAAAACCTCCAGCAGGGCGAGGCGGTTATTGCGGCCGGCCGCAACCTGCTCCTGGACAAACCCGCCGGACACGACCAGCCGAGATGGGAACGCGTGCTGGAGTCAGCGGCCGAGCAGGATTTGTACATCCAGCTCGGCTACATGTTTCGCCATCACGACGGCTACCAGCGCATCGCCAACTGGGCGCGGAGCGGCTTGCTGGGCGACGTCTTCGCCATCCGCGCCCACATGTCCACGTACGTCGAGCCGGCCACCCACTCGTTGCTGGCCAGCTTTGCTGGCGGCGTGTTCTACGACCTGTGCGGCCACGTGCTGGACCAGGTCGTCTGGACGCTGGGTCGGCCCGATCGAGTGACGCCGTTCATGCAGCGCGTGCGGCCCAACAGTGGCTTTGTTGACAACGGCGTGGCCGTGCTGGAGTACCCGGGAGCCCTGGCGATCGTGGACATCGCAGGCCTCGAGGTTGCGCCGCGCCCGCGGCGCTACGAGGTCTACGGTTCGCGCGGCTGGGCCATCATGGAACCCATGGAACCCGCCCAAACCGTGCGCCTATCGCTGGACAGCGCGCGCGATGGATTCCTGGAAGGTGAGCAGACAATGACGCTGGAGGCCCGGCCGCGCTACGTGGCCAGCCTGGAGGCGTTTGTCCGCACGCTTCGAGGCGAGCAGGCGCCGGAACGCTCACTTGAGCACGAACGCATCGTCCAAGAAACCGTCATGCGGGCAACCGGCGCCATCGCGTAGGCCGCTCAGGGGGTTGGCGGACCTAGTTCCCTAGCCCCAGCGCCAGGCCGCCGAAGATCGACTGCAGCCGCGCTCGGTCCTCAGGCGGCAGCGGTCCCCGCGCCATGGCGGCCACATTGGCATCCAGGTGGTCGGGATTGGCAGTTCCCGTCAGCACGGTTGAGATGGCACTGGGCTCCAGCACAAAGCGATAGGCCGCTTCCGGTACCGATTCCACGTCGCCGTGGACTAGCCAGCCAAGCGGATCGTCATCCGGCAGCGCGTCGACCGCCAGGTGCCCGTCGGCCTTGAGTTCCGCAATCACTTCGCGAAGACGCTCAGGGTTTCCCAGTGCGCGGCGCACGGCGATCATCACGATCAGGCCGATGTCCGCGGCCTCGGCCGCTTCCAGTACGTCCTGCTCCGCCGTCTGGTGCAGCAGGTTGTAGCCGACCATGAACGTGTCGAAGTGTCCGTCCTCGGCCATGCGCCTAAAGGTCTCGTGGTGAACGTCGGCGTGGGCCTGCTCGGTAACGCCCAGAAAGCCGACCTTGCCGGCGTGCTGAGCCTCACGCAGCACGGAAACGTGCTGCTCCACGACCGCGTCGTACCGGTCCGGCATCAGGCCATGCACCTGGATCACGTCGATGTAGTCGAGCTGCAAGCGTTCCAGGCTTCGATCGATCGACGTCCCCACGTCCTCGGGACTCTTCAGTTCGCCGTCGGCAAGCGGGCTGTACTTCGTGGCCACCACGAACTCGTCGCGCGGAACCCCCGCCAGCCCATGCCCGAGCAGGATCTCGCTGTCGCCGTAGCTGGCCGCCGTGTCGAAGAAATTTATCCCGTGGTCCAGTGCCCGCCGCGTCAGGCGCCGGGCGTCATCCGGCGTGGTCCCGCGGTTCTGCCCCATCTTGCTGGGGCCGCCCGTCCCCAGGCTGGCCAGCGACACGCGCAGGTCGGTGCGCCCTAGTCGGCGGTACTCCATCGCGATGACTCCAGATCTGATCGTGGGCTTGCAACATAGCGCGAGTGCGGCAATCGCGAAGGCTGCCGACGGGGTTTGGATCATGGCCAAGTGGGTGTATGATTGACTAGACCACCCCACCTGGGGTGGGGTAAAGTAGCGCTCGCCGCCACGGAGACGCGTGATGGACCAGGAAACCCGCAGCCTCCTCAACCGCTGGAAGTCAATCCAGGGCCATGCCCGCGCGGTCGAGAAAATGCTTGAAAACGATGCCTACTGCGTGGACGTCCTCAAGCAGACCCTGGCTATCCAGGGCGCCATCGAGAAAGTCAACGCCGGCGTCCTGGAACGACATCTGAAGACCTGTGTCACGACCGCCATCGCCTCCGACGATCCCGCCGAGCGCGAGCAGGTGATCGCGGAGCTGATGGACGTGTTCAAGGGCACCGGCCACTTGCGCCGCGTGAACTCCGCGGGCGAGGCCATCGAACGCGTCGCTGCCAGCCTCGAAAGTCGTGATGCGCCGCACCACGACCATGGAAACGGCCAGACCGCATGACCGCCGTGGCCGGACACGCGTTCACGTTGCCCGTCGCGGGCATGCACTGCGTCGCCTGCGTCGACCGGGTCCAGCAGGCCGTCGCGGAGGTGGCGGGAGTCCACGAGGCGTCGGTCAATCTCTCCGACGAAACCCTGGCTGTCCGCGCTGATCGAGGCCTCAAGGCCGCCGACGTCGCGGCCGCTGTCAAGTCGGCGGGCTTCGAGGTGCCAGCGGCCGAGCGCACGCTCCAGATCGAGGGCATGCACTGCGCCTCATGCGTGGGCCAGGTCGAGAAGGCCCTTGTGGAAGTTCCCGGAGTGCTTGACGCATCCGTGAATCTGGCCTCCGGCCAGGCCCTGGTTCGCCACGCCCTGGGCCATGCCGACGTCGGCGCGCTGCGGACGGGCGTCGAGCGCGCTGGCTTCAGCGTGCTCGAACCCGACACGCCCAACGAAACCTCCGAGGACGCTGCCGCTGCGGACGGAGGGCTTGAGGAGCGCCGCAGTCGCGAACGTCGCTGGCTCGGCATTCAGGCCGCCTTCGCTCTCGGCGTCGGGGCCCTGGCGATGTGGGGGGCGATGGAGGTCGTCGCGTGGGCGCCGGATGTCCTTCGCAACCCCTGGGTCGTGATGGTCCTTGTAACGCCGGTTCAGTTCTGGTCCGGCTGGTCGTTCTACCGGGGCGCCTGGCTGGCGGCGCGACGCGCGAGCACGGACATGAACACGCTGGTAGCCATTGCCACCAGCGCCGCCTACGGCTACAGCCTCGTAGTCACCGTGTCGCCCGGGTTGCTGAGCGGCGTGGCCGGGGCCGACGTGCACTACTTCGAAGCATCCGCGGTCATCATCGGGCTGGTTCTGCTCGGCCGCTACTTCGAGATGGGCGCCCGAGCCCGGGTATCCGCCGCGATTCAGCGACTGCTGGACCTCAGGGCCAGGACGGCCCGGGTCGAGCGGAACGGACAGACCCTCGAGGTCGCGCTCGACGACGTACGGCATGACGATCTAGTCGTCGTGCGCCCGGGCGAGAAGGTCCCCGTGGACGGCCGGGTGCTCGAGGGCGCGTCGGCGCTGGACGAATCGATGATCACCGGTGAGAGCATTCCCGTGGACAAGGGCCCGGGCGACGAGGTGATCGGCGCCACGCTCAACACCACGGGCAGCCTGCGCGTTAACCCCACCCGCCTCGGCCGGGACTCGATGCTGGCGCAGATCATTGCTCTGGTGGAACGTGCCCAGACCTCCAGGGCGCCCGTGCAGCGGCTGGCGGACTGGGTGTCCGCCCGCTTCGTGCCCGCCGTGATCGTCATTAGCCTCCTGACCCTGGCTGTGTGGCTGGCGGTCGGACCCGATCCGCGGCTCACCTACGCGCTGGTCGCCATGGTTACCGTGCTGATCATCGCCTGCC
The DNA here is from genome assembly GCA_026707585.1 of Chloroflexota bacterium. Taxonomy (GTDB): domain Bacteria; phylum Chloroflexota; class UBA11872; order UBA11872; family UBA11872; genus UBA11872. The sequence goes on from JAPOWQ010000001.1 coordinate 49,003, forward strand.
CCTGCGCGCTCGGCATCGCCACGCCAACCGCCATCATGGTTGGCGTGGGCAAGGGCGCCGAACTGGGCGTCCTGGTACGCAGCGGCGAAGCACTGGAAACGGCCGGGCGCGTCGACACCGTGGTGCTGGACAAGACGGGCACGATTACGAGCGGCCGGCCGGAGATCACGGACGTCATTCCGCTCAACGGCATGCCCGAGTCGGAAATCCTGCGCCTGATCGCCTCGGCTGAGCGCGACTCCGAGCATCCCATCGGCCAGGCCATCGTGCAGGGCGCGCGTGGCCGCGGTGTTGAACTGTCGCCGACTGGCCGGTTTCGATCGGTTACCGGCGGCGGCGTGCAGGCCCTGGTCGACGAGCGAGTGGTCCTGGTCGGCACGGCCGGCTTGCTGGCGGACGCCGGAGTGCCGGTCGAATCCGCCGCGCGTCGCGGCGAGCAATTGGCCGCGCGGGGCCGCACGCCGGTCTACGCGGCGATCGACGGCGAATTGGCCGGCCTGCTGGGGCTGGCCGACACGCCGCGCCCCGAAGCCTCCAGCGCGATTGCGCAGCTCAGGGACTTGGGTCTGCGTGTGCTCATGGTCACGGGCGACCGCGAGGCCCCGGCCCGGGCCATCGCCCGCAAGGTCGGAGTCGACGAGGTCAGGGCGGAGGTGCGACCCGGCGACAAGGCCGCCATCGTGCGCGAATTGCAGACCGCCGGGCATCGCGTGGCCGTGGTCGGCGACGGAATTAACGACGCCCCGGCCCTGGCCCAGGCCGATCTGGGCATTGCCATGGGTTCGGGAGCCGACATCGCCATGGAAGCCGGTGACATCACCCTTGTGCGCGGCGATCTGGACGCTGCGGTCACGGCCATCCGGCTCAGCCGCTCCACGATGCGCACGATTCGGCAGAACCTGTTCTGGGCATTCGCCTACAACGTGGCGTTGATCCCGGTCGCGGCCGGCGTCCTGTTTCCGGTCTGGGGCGTACAGCTCAACCCCATGCTGGCCGCCGCCGCCATGGCCTTCAGCGACCTGTCCGTCGTCGCCAACTCGCTGCGCCTGCGTCGCTTTGCTTCGTCGCCCAGGACGGCGCGGGCCGGCTGATAGTCAAGCGTGAATTGGCCGCCGGGCAGCCCGGCGCAGTCGAAGGCTAAGCCTCGCCCCGCAGACGACGTGCCAGCGTGCGCGCCGAACGGTCCAGCCGGTCGCTGATCGATACCGGATACGGAGGATCGGCCCGGTCCAATCCGCGAATCCTCGCCGGCAGCGCCGCCAGCGACCGAGCCGCGTACCGTCGAACCTCTTCCAGCGATCGACTGGCGCCCTGGATCCGCCGCCCGTTCGCCATCACCGTTTCCAGTAAGGGCCGACCCTCCAGCGATTCGCCGGCAGTTCCAATGACGTCACGGGTCGCGACTCCGTTTTTCTTTTCGCGAAAGACCTGCTTGCGTCCGGGCCATGTCTGCTTGGAGGCGGACAGCTTCATCCGCCCCCGCCCCGCGTACGCCGCCAGCTTGTAGGCCGTGTCCAGGTAAGGCGCGTCGGTCGACACCGCCAGCGCCGTTCCGACGCCGAATCCATCGATGGGCGCGTCCTCGGCGACCAGGTCCGCGATTGCCGGGGCGTCGAGTTCCCCGCTCACAATGATCCGAACCGAGACCAAACCGGCGTCGTCCAGCATTCGGCGTGCCAGCCGGGCACCAGCCCCAAGGTCGCCTGAGTCGATGCGGATGGCGGCCACATCGAATCGCTCGTCCTGTCGCCCCGCAAGGTCGATCACGCGCTGCACGCCGCCGATCAGGTCGTATGTATCCACCAGCAAGGTGGTTCCGCGGTGCGTGGCCGTGAACGAGCCCAGCGCTGCCGACTCGCACTCGTGCGCCTGGATGTAGCTGTGCGCCATCGTGCCACTGACCGGAATCCCAAAGCGACGTCCCGCGGCCACATTCGAGGTGCCCGCGAAGCCGGCGACGTAGGCCGCGCGTGCCGTGTCGACGCCGGCACTCGCGCCCTGCGCGTGCCGCATACCAAAGTCCACGACCGGCAAGCCGTCGGCCGCCGCCACCAGGCGGTACGCCGCTGAAGCCATCAGCGTCTGATGATGAATCGCGCTCAGCAGGTACGTCTCCGCAAGCTGGGCCTCGGGAAGCGAGGCAGTCACTTCCAGGATCGGCTCGTTGCCGAAAACCGGTGTCCCTTCCGGCACGGCCCGAACGTCGCCCCTGAACCTCAGCTGCTCCAGCCGGTTCAGAAAGTCCCGGGAAAAGCGATTGAGTGAGGCCAGGTATTCCAGGTCCGCCGACGTGACCGCCAGCCCTTCCAGGTAGTCCAGGGCCGTTTCCAGCCCACAGGCGACCAGCAGATTCCGATTCGGTGGCAACCGGCGGCAGATCAGGTCAAAGGTCGCGGTATCCGTCAGACCGTGTTCCCAGTACGCCTGCAGCATGCTCAACTGATACAGATCGGTCAGCAGCGCGTCGGCGGGCGCGGACGGCTGCGCCCGGGGCGTCATGCGGGCTCGGCGTGCTCCAGGATCGCGCCTGCCTTACGCATCTCGTTCAATGCCGCATCACCGTCGCCGGGCGCCACGTCGACGGCGCGTATGGCAGCGGTTAGTACGCGTACTTCCAGCCCCGGGACTTCAATCGCGTCAAGGACGCTCGCCTTCACGCAGTAGTCCGTGGCCAGGCCGCCCACCCAGAGACGCCGGATGCCCGCCGCACGCAGTTTTTCGCCCAGCTCCCCACTGTCGAACGCTGAGTAGGCCTCGTGGTTGGGTTGTTCCGCTTTGGATACCACCGCCGCGTCGTCCGGCAACTCCAGATCGGGGTGAAACGCCGCGCCCGGCGTGTCCTGCACGCAGTGCGGCGGCCAGATACCGCCTTGCGCCGCGAAGCTCAGGTGGTCGATCGGATGCCAGTCGCGCGACGCGAATACGCGTGCCCCGCCTCGCTCCGCCGCCGCGACCCAGTCGTTCAACACCGGAACCACCGCGTCTCCTTCCGCCACGGCCAACGCGCCGCCCGGGCAAAAGTCGTTCTGCACGTCGACCAGCAGCAGTGCGTCGCTTGGTGTCAGCTCCGTCGCCATCGGTCGCCTCGAGACGTGGGCTGACGCGCGCTGCCTGGCATCACGCGCTGCGCTTCCCACTGCCTTGATCGCTGCGGCGTACGTGGCTGGGGTAGATGGATTCGAACCACCGCTTCACGGTCCAGAGCCGCGCGTCCTACCACTAGACGATACCCCAAGGACTGGCCGTCACCGGCCGGATTCAACCCTAACACCCGGACGACGCGCCTCTGCATCGCGACATCTTCACGTGGCGCCCCGAATGAAGCAGTCCGACTGGCCGCGAGCCAGCCCGAGTCTCGATAATCGCCCAATGCACACCACGGCTGAATCCTCGCGACCGCTGCGCGGCCCCTACGACACCGTCTTCGTCGACATTGGCGAAACCGTCGTTCACATCCACCCGCCCTTCCTGGAAACCGTCCTGGCCATTGCCGCCGACTTCGGCGTTAGGCACCCGCCGGACAATTTTGAGCAGCGGGCCACGGACATCTGGCGCCGGGACGTCACGGCCAGCCGCTCTCGCGGCCACTCCATCACCACCTCGGCCTCCTCCCGCTACTGGCACACCCACTACGCCCGGTTGGGTGAAGCCCTGGGACTCCCGGACCCTCACGACTTCAGCCGCGCTCTTTATCAGCGCTTCAGCTCGTTCGAGGCCTACCAACCCATGCCAGGCGCCGTGGAGGCCCTGCGAGCGCTCAACCGGATGGGCTTGCGCGTCGTTGCCGCCTCCAACTGGGAAGGCTGGCTCGGCCGCCTGCTGGCCCTGCTAGACCTGGAACGGTTCTTCGCCGCCCAGGTGGTCAGCGCGGACATTGGCGCCGAGAAGCCAGACCGCCTCTTCTTTGAACGCGGCCTGGCCATTGCGCAAGCCGACCGTCCTTGTGTCCTCCACGTCGGCGACAGCCTGGACGCGGATGTCAACGGCGCGCTGAACGCCGGAATCGACGCCGTCTGGGTCAACCCCTCCGTGCCTGCCGACGCTCCCGTGCCGGTAATCGCCTCCATAGCGGAACTGCCCGACCTCATCCGGCCCCACATCGCGCCCGTGCCCTGGGCACTGCCGTAACCTCTGCTGGTCGTTTGGCCGCCGCCTCGGAGAATCCAATGAATCTCGAGTGGGACGTCATCGCGTCGAAGCTGGCCTGGCGAGGTCGCTTTCCCGTGGTGATCGACCGCCTGCGTGCCCGCGAAGACGGCCGCGAGATGGACTACACCTACCTCAAGCTGAGCGGCGGCGCGGTCACCGTGCTGGGACTCGACGACGAGAACCGGGCCATTTGCGTGCGGCAGTACCGTCATCCGACCGGCCAAGTCATGCTGGAACTGCCCGCCGGCCACGTTGACCGCAACGAAACGCCCGCCGCCTGCGCGCACCGGGAGTTCGAGGAAGAGACCGGATTGCGCATCGGCGACCTGGAATCCCTCGGTTCCTTCGTGCCGGTGCCCGCCCTCAGCGGATTCCGCATGCACATGTTCATTGGGCGCCACCTGTCCCAGGGTGAGGCTTCGCTGGACGAGTCGGAGATCCTGGAAGTCGTCCGCGTTCCCCTTCGCGAGCTGCGCGAGCAGATCCTGGACGATCAATACGACCACGCCGGGATGATCAGCACCGTGCTGATCGCCTCGCAGCGAGGCCTGCTGCCCGAGTGATTACCCGTGCCCTGATTGTTCCAAGCCCCACGGATCAGGTGCGTCGTGCCGCCTACGAGCGGGTGCTTGGAACGGATTGCGTGGACTGGTTGACCGACGGAGCGAGCCTGACTGACGACGTGGCCGTGGACCTGGCCGACCCAGATGACCTGCCGGATGGCCTACGCGAGCGGCTGCTGGCGTCCGATGCGCTTATCGTTGCCGGTGCTCCGGTTGCGGGTGCTCCTGATGCCCGTTCGTTGGCGGCGTGGCCTGACCTGCTGGCGGGACCGGTTGTCGCCCTCGCGGCCGACCTGGACTCGCTGGGTCGCCGAACCATGTCGAAGTCCGTCGTGGTCGCGGAGGCGCCCGGCCTTGGCCCGGCCGCCTGGCGAGCCGTGCTTGGGCTCATCGCGCTCGGCGGCGGCCTGCGGCGCATCGCCGCCCGCGTTGAACCGCGCGGCCCCGGCTTCTCGGCGATCTACGGTGTCGGACGCTTTCGCGACGACTCCGTCGCCTACGTCGAAGCCATGGCCGGAGCGCCGTCGGGTGCGGGACTCCTCAGCTACGAAGCCCTTGGCCGCGGTGGCATACGCGAATTCGACTCGCGCCGATCCATCAACCGCGTAATCAAGAGCGGTGTGGAAACCGGGCTGCCGGCTACGCAAGACGAGCCCTACGCACAGTTTGTCGCCAGTCTCTGTCGCCGCGACGGTACGAGGCCGCCTCCCGCGCTTGCCCCGACTCTGGCCGACGCCCACGCCGCCTACGCCGCGCTGCTACGGGCTTGTGAGTCCAAGCGAGCGATCGCGCTATGAACAAGCCAGTGCGCATGGCCGCCGTCAGCTTCGACCACGGGCATCAGTACTCGTATCTGCGGGCCATGCTGCGGCTGCCCGAGATCGAACTGGTCGCGATTTCCGAACCGGATCCCGACGAACGCGTCGTGGCCGAAGGCCTCCTGGCCGAGAGTGGCGGGGACTCGGTGCGCGTCCACGCCAATCACTCCGACGCAATCCAGGCGGACGATATTGACGCTGTCAGCATCTGTGCCGCCAACGCCGAACATCACGATCTGACACTGGCCGCCGCCGAGGCCGGGAAGCATGTCCTTTGCGAGAAGCCCCTGGCCATTTCCATGGACGAAGCCACCGCGATGGTCCGCGGCTGCGCAGACCATGGCGTCACCCTCGCCACCGCCTATCCCGTCCGCCACGCACCCCAGGTCTGGGAGGCCAAGCGTCGTCTCGACAGCGGCGAACTGGGCCCGATTCGCGCCATGTCGCTGACCAACGTCCTGCGCGCCCAGCCAATCGGCTGGTTTGTTGATCCGGCGCGCTCAGGCGGCGGCGCCATTCGCGACCACATCGTGCACGCCACCGACCTGATGCGCTGGTTCATCGGAGGCGAAGTCCGGCAGATCTACTGCGAAGCCGACACCCTAGCCCGTGACATTCCGGTCGAGGACACCGGCGCCCTGATCGAGGTGTTCGACTCCGGTGTGATCGGCACCTGCGATCCCAGCTGGAACCGCCCGACGACCTGGCGCAAGTGGGGCGATGTGAGCGGCCGCATCGTCTGCGAGGGCGGCGTCATAGAGTTCGACATTACCGATCACGTCGTTCGGGTCACGTCCGCCGATCCCGGCATCCCCTACCAGGAATCCGGGTTCTCCTCGGATATGAACGCGGCCCTGCTGCTGGACTTTGCCGACGCCGTGGCGACCGGGCGTCCGCCCTGCGCCGACGGCCACGACGGCTGGGCCGGTGTCGCCTGCACCGAAGCCGCCTACGCCTCGGCCCGTCGACACGAATTCGTCGACGTGCCGCGTTTTCGTTAGGCGATTCGAAACCGGACGGTCGACTGATCGAATAGAAGGGCCATTGCGGGCTACCGCAATCGTGCGTCACGTGGCCTACGATGAAGCGCGCGTGGCATGAATGAACAAAGCGGGCGGCAATGTCGGACCAGGCATCACAAGAACCCACCTACACCATGGGCTACAGCGACGACTTTCAGCAGATGCTCGCTCGTCGCAGCGTGCACACGCATGCCGCACATCTGGTGCCTCACCTCAAGCCCGGCCAGCGCGTACTCGACTTTGGCTGTGGTCCCGGAACCATCTCGGTCGGCCTGGCGCAGGTCGTCGATCCTGGTGAAGTGCACGGCATCGACATGGAAGCCTCGCAGATCGCAATGGCCAATGCCGCCGCCGAGGCTGGTGGCCACGCCAACGCGACCTTCCACGTCGGCGACGTCACCGACCTGCCGTTCGATGACCACTCATTCGAGGTCGCCCACTGCCACGCCGTGCTGATGCACGTACCCGACACCCAGGCCACCCTGGCCGAGGTAAAGCGCGTCCTCAAGCCTGGCGGCCTCATCGCCAGTCGCGAGTCGATCATCTCCTCCTCGTTCCTGCATCCCGGCGACGAGGACACGGCCGAAGCCTGGGAAACGTTCGCCAGGCTCCTGGCCGGCAACGGCGGCCATCCGGAAATGGGGCTTGAGCTCAAGGCCAATCTCATGGCGGCCGGATTCACCGACATTCGGGCGTCCGGCTCCTTCGACTTCTTCGGATCGACTGAGGACGTGGCCTTCTTCCACGGCTTCATCAACGACTGGTTCTACTCGCCCAAGGTCACGGCGGCCATCGTGCAATTCGGGTTGGCGTCCCAGGAGCAACTCGATGACTGGCAGGCCCGGATCGATGAGTGGCGGGACAATCCCGGCTCGGTCGGCGCGATCGCCTTTGGCGAGGTCATCGCCTACAAGCCGTAGACTCGGAATCGCACAAGTGTTGTTGGCAGTTGAAACACGCCTAACCCGGACTGCGAGTGTCTGCCAGACCTACCGATGAACTCAACACCCCGTTTGCGTAAAGGCCTGCGCGATGGCTGCCTGGGCGGCGAGACGCCGGTTCCGGAAATCTTTCGCCTTGCCGGTCTCGGTGGCTTTGAGGGTGTGGAGCTTACCCTGCCGGCGGATGGGCCGTTCTCCTTGCGGGCCACGGACGCCGAACGACACGAACTGCGGCGACTGGCGACCGAGGGACCGCCGATCTTCAGTCTGAACGCCGGGCTGCCGTGGCAGTACTCCGCGTCGTCGCTGGACCAAGTAACTCGCACGGAGGGGCAGGCGCTGGTGCGGAGCAGCATCGACCTGGCGGCGGATCTGGGCGTGGACACGTTGCTGTACATCCCGGGCGTGGTCACGGATGACCAACCGTTCACCGAGGTCTGGGACGCCGCGCGCGCGGCCACCGAGGCACTGCTGCCTCAAGCCGAAGAGGCCGGGGTGACGCTGGCGGTGGAGAACGTATGGAATGCGCTGATCCTTAGCCCGCGCGACATGCTGGAGTTTGTGGACGGCTTTGCCAGTCCAAGCCTGCGGGTCTACTTCGACGTCGGCAACGTGATGCAGTTTGGACGTCCACAGCACTGGATCGAGGCGCTGGGCGCGGACCGGATCGCCCGAGTTCACGTCAAGGACTTCACGCTCAGACCCGGTGGATGGCTGGGATTCACGCAGTTGCTGCACGGGGACGTGGACTGGCCGGTGGTGATGCAGACGCTGCGGCGTGTGGGCTATAGCGGTTGGATTACGCCCGAGGTGAGTCCGAGCAGCGCGCCGCCCGAGAGCTGGGTTGCGGAACTCTCGGCAGCCATGGACACGATCATCGACTACTACGGATCGTGAGCAGCCGCTCGCCACTGCGAGCAAGTTTCCGGTGAGATACTGCGCGCCATGACTCAGCCAATCCGTGTACGCATGGCGCCGAGTCCCACGGGCGACCTGCACGTGGGCAACGCCCGCACGGCGCTATGCAACTACCTGATGGCCCGCCGCTTGGGCGGCGCGTTCATCCTGCGGGTTGAGGACACCGACGCCCAGCGCAGCGACGCGTCCCACGAAGAGGGGATCTACGAGGGATTGCGCTGGCTGGGCCTGGATTGGGACGAAGGCCCGAACGTCGGCGGACCGTTCGGGCCCTATCGGCAGAGTGAGCGGCAGGACATCCACGGGGAAGCCGTGCAGCAACTGCTGGCTACCGGGCGGGCCTATTACGACTACACGACGGCCGAGGAGCGGGCCGCCGAACGGGAGCAGCAGCGGGCGGAGGGCCAGCCGCAGCGCTATTCCGGCATGGGCCGTCATTTCACGGCCGCCGAGATCGCCGAGCGCAAGGCCGCCGGCGTCGTTCCGGCCGTGCGGTTTCGAGCCGACCCGAAACCAGTTCGATTCGACGACATCGTCCTGGGAACGATCCGCGCAGGTCCCGACGAAGTCGACGACTTCGTGATTGCGCGCGGCGACGGATCGGCGCTTTACAACATGGCGGTCGTGGTCGATGACGAGCACATGCGGATCAGCCACGTGGTCCGGGGGAAAGATCACGTGTCCAATACGTTTCGGCAGGTGCTCTTGTACGAAGCGCTGGGCTGGACACCACCCGCCTTCGCGCATTTGCCGCTGGTGGTCAACCGACGTCGCCAGAAGTTCTCAAGCCGGGACGGCGCGCAGTGGGTCGGGGAATACCGAACGCAAGGCTACCTGCCGGAGGCCCTGGTCAACTTCCTGATATTTCTCGGCTGGGCACCGGGTGACGAGCGCGAGATTTTCAGCCTGGAGGAACTGGTGCAGGAGTTCCGGCTGGAGCGGGTTAACCGAGCCGATGCTGTGTTTGACCCGCAGCGGCTGGATCACTTCAACGGCGTGTGGATTCGTCGGCTAGATCTCGACGATCTGGCGGAGCGCGCGTGGACCTACGCGTCGGCAGGGGGACTGGAGCTAAGGCCGGATCAGCGTGGCTATTTCAGGTCGGCGCTAGAGCTGGAGTACGAGCGTCTGTCGCACCTCAATCGGACGGCCGAGCTGATGGATTTCTTCTTCGACGACGATCTTGATCCGGACATGGGGCAGGTGAGGTTCAGACGGCACACGGCGGCCGAGACGGCACGGGCTCTCGAATTGGTGGCGGCATTGGTTGATGAGACCGAGCCGTTTGACGACCCAACGCTGGAAGCTCGTATGCGCGCACTTGCCAGCGACCTGGGCTGGAAAGCCGGCGACCTGTTCATGCCCACTCGCATTGCAGTCACGGGGCGGAAGGCCACGCCGCCGCTGTTTGCCACGATGGAGGTCCTGGGCCGCCAGCGCTGCCGTGAGCGCTTGCAGCGCGCGCTGGCCGGTCTGGCAAAGCTCGCCACCGCCTGAGTCCGTGTACGACCGCATCATCAAGTTTCTTCCGCACGAACTCGGGCTGCCGTGGGAACAGGTGCGCGTAGAGGTCGACGGCGAGTTGGTCAGCTGGATGCAGACCTTCGCGGTTCCGCACCGACTGCGCGGCGTGACGCTGGAGAGCGCCGGGGTGGTGGGCGTGCACACGGCCGACGCGCACCAGATGCGGGGGCACATGCGCTTCATGCTGGAAACGGTGCTGGAACGGGCCGAGCGACGCGGCGTGCCGCTCTCCATGCTGTATGGCGGCGTGGCGGACGTGTATCACCGCTGGGCGTACGCCACGGTGATGCCGGAGTTCAGGTTCAGCATTTCGACGCGGCGCGCCGAGGCGGTGCCGGGGAGTCACCGGATTCGCGCGGGCGAGCCCGCGGATCGACCCGCGATCGCTCGCCTGTACAACCGCGAAACGGCCGGGATGACCGGCGTGCGGGTGCGAGAGCCCGAACGCTGGCTCGGTCCTCGCCAGGGCCTCTATTTCGGCCGGCTGGATGCGTGGGTGCAGGTCGCGCTGAACGATGACGGCCGGATCGTCGGCTACTGCATCGGCGATCAAATCGAGGGCGACGCGCAGCGGCTTGACATCGTGGACGCGCAGGCGACCAGTAGCGCTGTGGCGGGGTCCCTGATTCGGGCCATGGCGGAGGAAGCGATCGGACACCGGATGGGAAGCCTGGACTTTCACGTGTATCCAACCGGCCGCGTGGGTCGGTATCTGCAGAATCTCGACGTGAGCATGACGACGGAGCGTCCGATCAACCGCGCGCAGATGGTCCGGCTGAGCCTGCCGGGCCAGGTGCTGGCGGCGCTGCAGCCTTACGCACGCGAGCAGGCCGAAGCGCTCGGTCCAGGTCGCCCCGGGCGTCTCACGATCGAGACGGAGTTGGGCTCGGGCGACCTGGCGCTTGGGGGCGAAGCGCCAGCGCGGAAGGTTCGGCTGCCGGCCGGCGATCTGTGCGAGCTTCTCTTCGGCTACCGATCAGCGGAGGAACTACGCGAGATCCACGGCGTACGCCTGGCCGAGCGTGACGTCGAACTCCTGGACGTCCTCTTCCCGCGTCTTGACGCGTATTGCTATTGGCCTGACCGGTACTAGGCGCTAAGCCTCAGCCGGTGGCCCGAGAGGCAGCCTCGGTGGGAATCTGACACTCGACGCAGCCGGCTCTCAACGACTGGACCCGGCGAAACAGCACGAATGCCATGAAGAGGGCTGTAAAGCCTCCGATAAACGGCCGGGCCGGGTCGAAGAAGTTCGCGGCCGCGCCCGTGCCGAAGGCAGCCACCAGCAATCCATTGCACAGCGGGCAGGAAATGGCGAAGGCCGAGAGGAACCCGCCCGCGTAGATAGGACCGCTGCCGAAGTCCTGGCGCCGGCGCAAGGCGAACATGCTCACGCCGGCCAGCGCGCCGACCAGCACGGCGTTGAGCGCCCAGATGGGGTAATCGATGGCATAGGCGGGCGTGGCCCGCTCGAGTATCGGCGTGTCGATGGCGCCGGTAATCACACCCACGCTCAGGCCAAACGCCGCGGCGGTCAACACGCCTACCACTACCGCCGCCGCGAGCGGCGAGCGAGTGGGAAATCGTTGCGCGCGGGCTTGCAGGGTCATGCGATCAGTCTAAGCCGTTCCCGCGCTCCCGGGGCCAGCCACGCAGATGGCGGCCGCAGGCACGGGTTCAGGCGGGCCGCGTGACGGAGACGTAGTACGCGCCGGCCAGCCTGGCGCCGTCAGCGTCAAGCCACCAGGTCTTGAGCCGCGTCGGACCGGCACTGAGGTCAGCTGTGAAGGTTGCGCATCGATCCTGCGGCCGGACCTCAGCTTCCGCCTCGAATTCGCCAATCTTCAGCAAAGCCTTCGCGACCGACAACGCCTCGCCCTCGGGCAACGACCCGTCAACGCCGTGCATTTCGGGGGCAGGCGCTGAAATCGGCAGGTCGGACTCCTCCGGCCAGCGATAGAGCGAGAACGTGTAGGACCCGGGACGTTCGACCTGGAGGTGCCAGGTGCCGCTGTCCATGACGCAGCCGCGGATGTTGCCGGGGTTGTCGCAGTAGACGTAGGCCCAGTCGCAGCTGCACAGACGGGTGGGGTTTTCGACGTCGGAGCCGATCGTGATGGGGTGATAGCTGTCGAGGTTTCCACCGAGTCGATCCCACCAGGCGTCGTACTCGGCTTGCATCGCGGATTGAATGTCCGGGAATTCGCCCGCCACGTCAGTCTGCTGTCCAGGGTCGCGCGAGAGATCGAAGAGCTTGTCGCCAACCAGGCGCCACCGGTTCCAGATCACGGCCGCATCGCCTCGGCCTGTCTCCCCGGTCCAGCCGTTGCTGGCGTGGCCGTATTGCACAAACAGCATCCGGTCGGCGATGGGCTCGTCGTTTTGAAGGGTCGCTGTCAGTGAATTCCCATCGAAGTCAGCGGGCGCTGGCCCCTCCAGATGGCACAGGTCAATGAGCGTCGGAAGAATGTCCTGGCACTGGGTTGGTTGATCGACCTGGCGTGGTCCAATCAGTCCTCCGGACGGCCAGCGGATGAAACAGGGGACCCGGTGGCCGCCCTCGTACAGCGATCGCTTCTTGCCTCGCATTCCGGCGTTGAAAACGTTCTCGCCTGTGGCCGTGCCGTTGTCGCCCATGAAGATCAGGATGGTGTTGTCGCGGAGTCCGGACTTGGTGAGGTAGTCGTCCAGGCGGCCGACGTTCTCGTCGATGTTGGCGATCATCCCGAAGAAGCTGGCGACGTCGTAATTGACGTGATTGAGGTACGGCTGCCGGTACCGGTCCGGTACCCAGTGGGGGCCGTGCGGGGTGTTTGTTGCCAGGTAGGCGAAGAACGGCGTGTCCCTGTCCTGACTGATCCACTCAATCGTTTCGTCGAACCAGATGTCCGTGCAGTACCCCTCGAGTTGCTCGATAGCGTCGCCGCGCCTGGCGTGAGGGTCAAAGTAGTCGTTCTCGAAGTAGTCGGCCGCCGACGTGATGCCCCAGGACGGGTGGTGGATTGTCGTCTGAAACCCGCGGTCCTGCGGTCGGTAGGGGTAGTTGTCGCCCAGATGCCACTTGCCGAAGTGGCCCGTTCGGTAGCCGTTGGACGCGAATAGGTCGGCCATGGTGGGGAGCGCGGGATCCAGCAGCGATCTGCCCATGCATACAAACGTGGCGCCATTTCGCAGCGCGTCTTGCCCCGTCAAGAGCTGGCTGCGGGTGGGCGTGCACATGGGCGCCACGTGAAAGTCTTCGAGTCGGACGCTTTCCGCGTGGAGCCGGTCCAGGTTGGGCGTGCGAAGCACTGGATTGCCGTGGCAGGAGAGGTCGCCGTAGCCCTGGTCGTCGGTCAGCAGAACGATGACGTTTGGTTTCGGGTTCGGCATTGGGTCCCTTCCGAGCTGCAGGTTCTGCATGGCGGACGTAGAGGGCGCCCTGCTTTGGAGCCGCCGGAGGGAATCTAGCCGGCGCGCGACGCCACCGTCCGCCCGAGTTTGCCCTCGCGCACAAATGCCTCGAACTCAGCCAGGTCCACGAACACGCGGGTCGAGAGGAAGCGAATCGCCCAGTTGGTCGTCATCGGCGACACCGTGAACACCAGCCGGCCGGCCGCGTAGGCCCGGTACATCTCAACGGCCGTGCCCATCGTGGCGACGGGCGCATAGGCCACCAGCACGTCGGTCTCCGCCGCCAGGTCCAGTTCTCCCATGAACGCCCGGCGCGCGGCTTCGTTGTCGTAGGCAACCGAGTCCGGGTTCAGTTCCGCGGGACAGACCACCTCGGCCTCGGGGTGCTCGGCGGTGATGATCTTGCGCAGTTGTTGTCGGTAGTCCTGGGCGTGGAGCGAATTGTCCGCGTGGGAACCCTGCATGACGCCGGAGAGGAAGACCGTAAAAGACGGCCGGCCGTCCATCGGTCCGTTTGAAAGCTCGCGGCGCACGGAAGCTGTCGCACTCTTCTCATCGCTCATGGCATCAATCGCACGCATTAGGCCTCCTGAAGTGCCAGCCAGAATGGGTCGTCGCGTTTCAGTCGCAGTGGTCGTCCCGCCGCGTCGACATAGGCGTGCGTCGACGCGGCGGTCGCGGTCACCTGTTCACCGCGCAGGATCTCGTACGTCAGGTCAACCCGAGCGCGAGTCACCTCGTCCAGATTGAGATGCACGTCTACTCGCTCGCCCGCGTAGACGGGCGCCTGAAACGCGCAGCTACAGGCTGTGAGCGGCAAGAAGATTCCTCGCTCGGTCAGTTTCTCGTAGGGCTGTCCGATGGCTTCCAGCCACCCGATCCTCGCCTCCTCCAGCCAGCGGAAGTAGTTGGAGTGGTGGACGATGCCCTGCGCGTCGGTGTCGGAATAGCGCACGCGCAGGGTCTCGACGTGATCGCAGGCGTCACTCACCGATGTTGGCGAGGAAGGCGCCGATGGCATCGGCGCCAGCCAGGACCGAGAGTTCGATGTCGAACTCGGTTGTTTCGCCCGGCTCCAGGATCTGCAGCGTTCCGTCGGCCCGGTTGACGGCGCGCCCGAGCACGGTGCAGTTGGCCGGCTCGATGCCGGTGACGTAGTTGCCCACGCCCAGGAATTTCCACTGGTTGAGGAACGGCAGTTGGGATTTCGGGTAGGTGAATCCCAGGCCGATCCCGTCGCCGAATGAGCGGTTCACCAACGCCGCGTGCACCATTCCGTCGGCATCCGGCTCAACGTCGTGGATCCAGACGGTGTTCTGCCAGCCGGGCGTCGGTGGACCGTAGGTGTCCCAGCCGGCTTCCAGTGAGGCCGAGTGCTCGTCGTAGGGCCGTCTTGAACGGCTGCGTACGTGCAGTTTCGACCCGTCGTCTACCAGCGGATACCCGGGATTGAAGTGGAAGAGGATCATTGCCGGCTCGGGCTCGGATCCCAGGTTCGTGATCTCGTCGTGAATGCGAATGGAGGTCGATCCCAGCGAACTCGAGATGCGCCGCTTGAGTTCAAGGTTTTCGCCGAACAGGGCGGCCTGACGCACCCGGCCCTGGACCCACATCTCGTACTCGTCGCCTCGCCACTCACCATCAGCATGAACGTTGGAGGCGGCCAGGTTTGAGAGGCGCCCGTGCAGACCCAGGTCGGTGTAGAGGCGATCCGGATCGACGGCAGGGTCGCCTACATTGTCGAGGCCGCCGGTGACCAGCAGGCCCAGCACGGTGCTGCGCACCCAACCCCAGCCTTCGGGTTCGTAGTAAGCCCCGTGCATCTCGCCGGCGGCGCTACGGAAGCCCAACGGAATGTCGTTGAACCAGGCCCCCGAGATGTCGAGCGCGCGGCCGGGTATCACCGTGAAGCGCAGCCCGGAGCCTGTGTTTACGTCGACCACCGACAGGCCGTCGCCGGCCCCGCCGTCCAGGCGATATTCGCGGACGCCGCCGACTTGCGAAACGTCTCCCACGCGCGCCATTAACTCGGCGCGGCTGACCTGACGACCCCACAGATTTGGCATGTCGGCTCTCGGCTGGCGGCTAGCGGGCGGCGCCCATTGTAGGCGGGAGGACTCTACGCGCCTGCCGGTGCTCGAGTGGCCGATCGCTCCCAGCCGAGCGCGACAAGGAGCAGAAGTGCCGAGATCAGTCCCGCGGTCCCGAGCCAGCCCATGCCGGCGCCACCCACCAGCAGCGGGCCGGACGCGAAGCTGCTGAACACGCCGACGACTCCTATCAAGACTTCCACCCGCCCTTGAATCCGGGCACGAACGTTCAGCGGTACTCCGCGCGCCAGCATGGTTGAGCCGGCCACGAAACAGGCATTCCAGCCGTAGCCGAGGAAGAACATGGCCGGCAGCACGGTGCCCACGCCGGCGTCGAACGCAGCCAGCGCGCTGGCCAGCATCAGCAAGACTGCGCCAATCAGCACCATCGGCCGCGGCCCCAGCAGGTCCACGAGGCGTCCCGTCAGCGGCGCCAGTGCAAACATGCCGGCCACGTGCGCGGTCATGGCCACCGGAACCGCCTCGCCCAGGTCCGCATAGCTGTCCAGGTGCAGGGGGATGACCACCATGATCAACGTCATCACACCCTGGCCGGTCAGCATCGCCAAAATGCCCAACTGCACCCGGCGATCGCGCAGCACCCCGCGCAGGTCCGGCGGCTCGCCGTCCGCTGGCGGCGCCTCCGGCGTCGGGTCGGCCACGTCGCGCGGATCGGGGCGCACGAAGGCCCAGGTCACCAGCGCCGAAAACAGCAGCAGCCCGGCTGCGGCGAACCAGGGTCCGGCCAGCGGAGACAGCCCGCCCGCGCCTGCCAATTCCTGCGCATATCCACCCAGCAGCGGTCCGCCCAAAGCGCCGGCGGTGGCGCCCCAGACGACGATTCCAATGGCGCGACCGCGACGGCTCGGCTCATAGACTTCGGCGGCGACGTACCGCGACATGTCGCCGCCGGCCCGGGCGACGCCCATCAGCAGCGACCCGACCAGCAGCAGCCAGAACAAACCGCCCGCAACTGCCAACGCGGCTGTCGCAGCGCCCACAGCCCCCAGTGCGTAGCTGCCTGCGATTGCCGGCCGCCGTCCGAACGCATCCATGGCGCGGGCGATCGGCGGCGGCCCGATGGCCCGGCCAACCATCGAAATCGCAGCCGGCAATCCGGCCAGTTCCGCGTGTCCGCTGAGTTCTTTGCCAGCGATGGTGAGCACGATGAAGCCGGCCAGATACCCAACGCCGATGCTGCCGCGCGCCACGAACAGCGCGCCGACGATGCGGCGCCGGCCGGCCTCGCTGATTGCGGGTGACGCCGCAGCCGTGCTCATGAGTTGGACGGGAGTCTACGCGCCAGTTCGCCTGCCGCGCCCGCTAGGCTGTCCCCGGCGTATCCGCGGGGAATGAGTCGATGAGCGAGCAGGACGGACAGGTAGCGCTGGTGACGGGCGGCGCCATGGGTATTGGCGGCGGAATCGTGGAGTCGTTCGCCGCCGCCGGTGCGGCCGTGAGCGTGGCCGACGTGGACGAGGCAGCGGCTCGCAACCTGGTTGACCGCCTGCGAAGCGACGGTCAGCGCGCCGGCGCGGTTATCGGTGACGTCAGTTCAATCGCGGACGCCGAGCGTATGGTCGAGGAAACCGTGGCCGAGTACGGCGGCCTGGACGTCCTGGTCAACAACGCCGGTATCCAACCCACGGCTTCGTACATGACGGCCGAGGAGATGGACGAGGCGACATGGGACCGCATCATCGACATCAACCTGAAGGGCCAGTTCCTGATGTCGAAGTTCGCGATCCCGCACCTGCGGGCGCGCGGCGGCGGAACGATCATCAACATTGCCAGCGTGCAGGGGTTGCAGTCGCAGCCGCAGGTTCCGGCCTATGCCGCCAGCAAGGGCGGGAGCCTGTCGCTGACCCGCAACATGGCATTGGATTTCGCCAAGGACAACATTCGCGTGCTGGCCATCAACCCGGGCACGATCGACACGCCGCTCGCGCGAGGGGCGGCTCGGGCGTTTGGCGACGAGGACGAAATGCTGAACCTGTGGGGACGCTCGCACCCGCTGGGCCGGGTCGGGAAGACCTCCGAGATCGGCGCCGTGGCGGTGTTCCTGGCGAGCGAGGGCGCCTCGTTCATGACCGGCGAGTTCGTCAATGTGGACGGCGGCTATATGGCGCTGGGCGCCTGGGCGGCGGGGACGGACTAGCTACTCGATCAGTCAGTCGACGATCACCGTCTTCCGACTCGGGGCGCCAATGCGTTCCAGGCGGCGGCGAGGTCGCGGTTTGCACTGAAGCTCCCGTAGAGCGCGGCCCACATGTCGTCGACCGCAGCTTCGGCCGCCGCTTGATCGCCTTTGGCCAGGGCCTGCTCCAAGACCGAGATTCCTGCACGCTGAGACTCGGCGGCGTCCAGCGCGGCTCGTGCCGCTTCGTCGGCGGCCGCCGCGTGCGCGGTGGCCAGGTCGGTGATGGGAGGCGGCGGAGTTTCGGCATCCATCGCCGCGCGCTCGGAAGTCGTCGACCCGCCGTAGCGGGGCGGGAGCTTGGCACCGTTCTCGTCCCACCAGGTGTGCGTGGGGTCGATGTGGGGGGTGACGGAGAGGTACATCGTCATGGTCGAGTCGCCAACGCAGCGGACGAGGTGGATTTCATCGCGGTCGGCGAAGCAGAGCTGGCCGGGGCCCAGAATTTCGCTGTGCCCTTCAATCACGAACTCGGCCTGGCCGTCGAGGATCAGGAAGATCTCGGCGCCCAGATCGTGGCTGTGGGGGACGTTTTCCTCGCCCGGCTCCATTTGGAGGAACCGTGCGCGGATGTCGGGCTGGATGATCAGGTTCTGGATGTCGGTGCGTGAATCAAAGACTCGGAAGGCCATGTTCAACCTCCGGCGGCGAACGACGCCCGCACGATGTCGCGCACGAGCGTCAGGTGGTCGATCAACTCGGTGCCAGGAGTATCGGGTGGACGACCTGACGTGATGGAGTCGTGGAAGTGTTCGAGTTCGCGTTTGAACGGGTTCTCGTGCCAGGAAAGTTCGCGGCGGGACGGTGCGCCGTCGGCGTCCGGTTCCTGGACGACTGCCGTGGTCGGCAGACCGCGGCTGAAGCCTGTCGGGAACGACAAGATCACGCGCTCGGAGCGTGCGTAGACAGCGAATGTCTCTTCGAATGCCCAGAGGTCGGGCAAATCAATCCAGGTCAGCACGGCGCGTATGCCGTGGGGATAGCGCAGCGTGGTGGTTAGCCCGCTGCCTTCGCGCCAGATTTCAGTGCTGAGGACCGTCGCCGGCGGGCCGAATATGCCGTGCAGGACGCTGATGTCGTGGATCAGGCTTCCGTTGACCATCTGATAGGCACGCACGAGCTCCGCCGCCGGATCGTCCAGACCCAACGCTTCCGCTACCAGCGCGGTATCCGCTACGCGCAGGGGAGCCAGGACCTCGTTTGGCAGATTGGCCCGGTGAAACGAGAACTCAGCCATATGCAGGTCGTTGGCGGGCTGCAGGTGGTTGATCTGGATTAGCCGGACGTCGTGCATGGCCTTCACGCGGCGGGCGGCGTAGGCGTAGCTGGGTTCGTATCGCTTGGGGTAGGCCACCATCAACACGACGCCGGCCGCCTCGCAGGCCTCGATCATGGTCCGGGCCTCGCGCAGCGTGATGCAGGCCGGCTTTTCGACCAGGACGTGCCTGCCGGCCGCGGCCGCGGCCAGCACCTGGGGCGCGTGGGACCCGGAGGAACAGATCAACACCGCGTCGATGTCGGAGGCCACCAGGTCGTGGACGTCGGTGAAGTGCGCCTGTTCCGGCACATGGAAGTCGTCGCCGACCTTTCGCAGCAGGTCTGGCGCGATGTCGCAGATGCCCGCGATTTCGAAGCGGTCGCGGCCGTCGCGCAGATGGGGCAAGTGTTGGATCTGGGCGATAGCGCCGCAGCCGACGACGCCGACTCGTAGACGGGTCACTCGCGTTCTCCTGCTCCCGCCACGTGGCTCAGCCTAGAACGGATAAGGCAAGGCGTCGACAGGTCGGGAGCTGTAAGCGTTGACACTGGAGCGGTCACCCGTTGACGATATCTGGGTGGGACTCCACGAGGCACTGACATGCAACGTGTAGGGCTGTTGGTTCCGTCGGTCAATACGGTGGTGGAGCCGGAGTTCTGGCGGCTGACGCCGCCGACCGCGAGCGTGCATTCGGCGCGGATGCGGAACTCGACCTGTGATGTGGACGACTCTCGCCAGATGCTGGCGCATGCCGAGCGGGCCGCCGACGAGGTCGGCAGCGCGTTGGTGGACATTGTGGCCTTTGCCTGTACCGCCAGCAGCTTTGTGGATGGACGCGACGGCGAGGCCGCGCTGCATGCCTTGATTTCGGCGGCCGCCAACGCACCGGCGATTACAACGTCCGGCGCGGTGGCCGAGGCCCTGAAGTCGTTGGGTAGCCGCCGGGTGGCGCTGTATACGCCTTATCCGGGCGAACTGAACGATCACGAAGAGGAGTTCCTGGCCACGCACGGCATAGAGACGGTGTGTGCGTACGGAATGGGCATTTCCGCGGCCGTGGAGATTGCCGACGTGAGCTCAAGCGAATTGCGCGAGTTCGTCGAGGCGCAGCCGCCGCCGGCCGAGGCCGACACGATCTTTCTCTCGTGTACCAACCTGGCGACCTTCGAGGTCATCCGGCCGGTGGGAGCGGCGTACGGATTGCCGGTGGTCAGCAGCAACAGCGCGACCTTCGCGGCGGTCGCGCGGCGGCTTGGCTGGGAGATGCCGGCCACACTGGGCGCGTTGGCCGGACGAGCGGCGGCGCCCGCCCTCGCGTAACGGTCCACAGCTTGACGGCCGATAGTCCAGTCGCCGGCGGTCTGCGTGCAGCCGCGGACGTTGGGGGGACGTTTACCGACCTGGTGGCGGTGGACGCGGATGGCGTCGTCACGCGGCACAAGACGCTGTCGACGCCGCCCAACTTCGACGCTGGAGTACTGGCGGGCCTGGAGGCTTGTTGCGGCGGTTCGATCAAACCGCTCGCCAGCCTGTTGCACGCCAGCACGGTGGCGACCAACGCCATTCTCGAGCGACGTGGGCCGCGGACTGGCCTCATCACCACCGAGGGCTTCCGCGATGTGCTGGAGATTGGGCGGCTGCGCTATCCGCGGCTGTATGACCTGAGCTGGTCCAGGCCCGAGCCGCTGGTGGAGCGCCGGTTGCGGCTGGGCGTGGGCGAACGCATGGCGGCCGACGGGTCGGTGGTCAGGCAACTGGATGAAGGGAGCGTGGCCGCGGCGTTGAACGTGCTGGCGAAAGCCGATGTTGAGGCCGTGGCGATCTGCCTGTTGAACTCGTATGTCAACGGCCGTCACGAAGTCGAGGTGGAGCGACTGGTGCGGGAGCGGCTGCCCGGGGCGGCGGTGTCTCGCAGTTCGGCGGTGCTGCCGCTGATCCGGGAGTACGACCGCACGAGCACGACGGTCATCAACGCGTACCTGCAGCCGGTGATGGGGGATTACCTGGGGCGGCTGGCCGAGGCGTTGGAGGATGCGGGCTCGCGGGCGCCGATCCTGATGTTGCAGTCCAGCGGGGGTGTGATGCCGGCGGCCGAAGCGGCCGAACTGCCAGCATTCTGCCTAGAGTCCGGGCCGACGGCCGGGGTGCTGGCGGCCGCCCAGTTGGCCCGTGCGCGGGGGCTGGACCGGGTGCTGGCCTTCGACATGGGTGGGACGACCGCCAAGGCGGCGGTGGTGCTGGATGGCGCGCCAGCGATTGCGCCGGAATTGGAGCTTGGGGGCGGCATCAGCTCGGGGACGCGGCTGACGCGCGGCTCGGGGTACCTGCTGCGGACTCCGACGATTGACCTCGCCGAGATTGGCGCGGGCGGCGGGAGCATTGCGCGGGTGGACCAGGCCGGCGGGCTGTCGGTAGGACCGGACAGCGCAGGGGCGGATCCGGGTCCGGCGTGCTACGGGCGCGGCGGACGTGAAGCGACGTTGACGGACGTCAGCGTGGTGCTGGGTCACTTCAGTCCGTCGTCGTTGCTGGGCGGGGACATGTCGATCGACGCGGAGCGGGCGGAACACGTCGTGGCGGAGAATCTGGCGGCACCAATGGGTACCGAAGTTGCGCGGGCGGCGGATGCCGCGCGGCAGGTGGCGGCGGCTGAGCTGGCGCGCGCGTTGCGGGCGGTGACCAGCGAGCGCGGTGTGGACCCGGCAGCCTTCACGCTGGTGGCCTTCGGGGGCGGCGGTCCAGGCATGGCGGCGTCGGTGGCCGACCTGCTGGGAATCCGGCGGGTCCTGGTACCTGCGGGGCCGGGAGTGTTCAGTGCAACCGGGCTGCTGGGCGCCGATCTGCGCTGGATGGCGACGCACTCGCCGCTGATCGACCTGGGCGCGAACAATGCAGGCAGCCGGCTGGACGAAGCGCTTGGCTCGCTGCGCGAACGCTGCATGACGCTGGCGGCGGCGGGTGGACATCGGGCCGCCGATTTGGAGATCGAGTCGGTTGTCGAGTGCCGGTACCGGGGACAGTCGTTTGAGATTCCGGCGGCGATTCCGGCGGGGCGGGTCACGAGGCGGACGCTGGACACCGTCCGGGACCGGTTCGAGGCGCTGCATGAAGCCACGTATGGGCACCGGGATCCGACGAGCCCAGTGATCGCGGCGGCGCTGCGGGTAAGCGCGGTGCGGGAGAACGAGCCGATCGCGTTGCGCGAAAGTCAGGAGCGGAGCGAGCAGCGGATGCAGCGGCGGGCCTGGTTCGACGGGCGCTGGCGGAGCGTGCCGGTGGTGCGCCGCGGAGACCTGGGGCGGCGGCCGACGCCGGGTCCGCTGATCGTGGAGGACTATGACGCCACCACCGTGATTCCGCCGGGCTGGCGCTGCTCGCGCGAGACCGACGTGGCGTTGTTGCTGGAGACGAGCCGATGAGCGCGCGGCGTCGCGCGGTGGATCCGGTGCAGCGGGAGCTGTTCCGGCACGCGGTGGCGGCGCTGGTGGACGAGATGGCGGTGGCGATGGTGCGCACGGCGCGGTCGACGCACCTGAAGAACTCGATGGACTTGTCGTCCGCGCTTTGCGACCCGCAGGGGCGGCTGATCGCACAGGGGCTGACGCTGCCATTGCACCTGGGGTCAGTGCCCGACGCGATGCGGGCTTTCCTGGCGCGGTTCGGCGACGAGATGCGGCCGGGTGACGTGTATGCCTTGAATGACCCGTATTCCGGCGGCACCCATCTGCCGGACATCTATACGGCGCAGCCGGTGTTTCGCGGCGGCCGGGTGATCGGGCACGTGGTGACGATTGCGCATCACGCGGACGTGGGAGGCAAGACGGCGGGGGGCAACGGGTGCGACGCCACCGAGCTGTTCCAGGAGGGAATCTGCCTGCCGCCGGTGCGGTTGATGGCGGAAGGGCAGCCGGTGGAGCACGTGTGGCGGCTGCTGGAGCGGAATGTGCGGGTGCCTAACCAGGTGCTGGGCGACCTGCGGGCGCAGCTGGCGGCGGGACACGTGGGAGAGCGCGGGCTGCTGGCGCTGGCCGAGGAGCACGGGCCGCGGCGGCTGGCCGACCTGGGCGCGGCGGTACTGGACTACGCGGCGGAGCGGGCGCGGCTGGCGATCCGGGAGATTCCGGACGGGGTCTACAGCTTCACCGACTACCTAGACGACGACGGGATTGATCCGGAGCCGATTCCGATACAAGTAACGCTGCATGTGGAGGGGGACCGGATTACGGTCGACTTCGCGGGGTCGGGCGGGCAGGTGCGGGGGTCGATCAACTGCCCGATGCCGTTTACGAAGTCGGCAGCGTACGCCTGTGTGCGTTGCGCGATGCCGACGGACATTCCGAACAACGAGGGGCATTTCCGGCCGATCGAGGTGACGGCTCCGGAGGGGACGATCGTGAATCCGCGTCCGCCGGCGCCGGTGGCGGCGCGGGGGCTGACGGGGTTCCGGATTGCCAACGCGGTGCTGGGGGCGCTGGCGCAGGCGGTGCCGGAGCGGGTGCCGGCGGCCGAGGCTGGGGGCGATACGGGGGTGAGCCTGGCGGGGTACGACGCGCGGGGCGAGCCGTTCGTGATGCTGGAGTTCCTGTTCGGGTCGTGGGGCGGGCGGCCGTTCGCGGACGGCCCGGACGGGGTGTCGAGCGTGGTGGTGAATTTCGCGAACAACCCGGCGGAGGTGATCGAGGCGGAGCATCCGATTGCGATCGACCGGTACGAGTTCGTGCCGGACAGCGGGGGTGACGGGCAGTACCGCGGGGGGCTGGCGGTGGAGCGGCATTACCGGATGCTGGCGGAGCAGACGACGCTGAACCTGCGCTCGGACCGCCGGACGCGGGGTCCGTACGGCCTGCGGGGCGGAGAGCCGGGGGCGACGTCGAGCAGCGTGCTGGTGCGGGACGGGGAGCGGATGGAGTTGGCGGGGAAGGGGACCACGGCGCTGCGGCGGGGTGACGTGTTCGAGCACCGGACGGCGGGCGGCGGCGGGTGGGGTCCGCCGGAGCGACGCGAGGCGGCGGCGCGAGAGCGGGACCGGCGGGCGGGGAAGGTGATGGGCTGAGCCGGGGCGGGGGTGGGAAACGAGCGACTTTGCGCGCGTAAGAGTTTTTTCCAAAAAACTCTTGAGGCGGCGCGGGGCGCTTTTCGGGCGAGTTAGGGAGACGGTTGGGGTGGGGTGGTTCAGCGGTTGGGGTTGCGCGGCAGACCCCTCACCGATTTCGGCCGAAGACGCCCGAATCTGCCTCTCCCCTTGGAGAGGGTGAAGAACGGCGACCGGGGCAGGGTGGGTTGCTGCTGGCCGGGCAAGGGTGCTGGGGTGGCCACGGTTGGGGCTAAGTCGGGACGGCGGAGTTGGCACGAGGGGGGCTCCGGGAGCAGTTGCGTGAACGTCTGCGGATAGTGTACACTCTCCGAGAACGATTGGCAACGCGGGTAAACAGATCGACGGTTGGGCGGGGCCGGCGCCGGTTCGCAGGGAGCCGGTGGCAGCGCCCGGGGACCGTCGGGTTGCGGTGTTGGCGTGCTCGACGGCCGGGGAATTGCCCGGGGTGGCCGGCGGCTAGCAGGAGTCAGGGCCCCGGTCGAGCGGGAGGCCGGGGGGCTGGCCGGTGTGGCCGTGGGGACGGGCTGGCTAGCGCCGGCCTGGATACCGCTCCGGGCCGGCCGCCTTGACCATTGGCGAAGAGGCTGGCATTGCGCGCCTTGCGGCTATTCCCCATTTCATATATGGTCCTCGCGGTTCATGGTGCGCCGGAGTCAGAATCAACGGCGATTCTCCTGGCGGCCAGGGCCGGGGAGGATTGCCATGCGGCAGTCGATACGCCGAATCGTCGTTGCGCTCCTGGTTACAGCCATCGGCGCGTCCCTACTGATCCAGTCGGTCTTTCCAAGTGGACCGGCACCCTGAGGACTTAGCTTTCACCTCGCGGCGATCGGCAGACCGACCCTCCTGAGCCTCGCCTACCTGCCCCGCCGCGTCCCGGTGGAGTCGTGGATCGCAGGTTGGTCGACGCGAAATCAGTTGCGGCTTCCAGCGCCGCGATTGATTAATTCGATTCCGGCGTTGCCGTATACAGCGATTACCGATGCGCCGATATCACGTACATCCGGCGCAAGGTTTCCTGGATTACGGTTGCGCGAAGTGGCCGTAGAAACCTGGGACTCGATGACACCTGACCAGAGGCTTGACCGGCACCTACGAGGAAGTCATGGCGTTGCTGGAAGCACGGGAAACGGACGCTCGCGAGGTCAGCACTCGCCGCAAGGGCTTCCAGGATCAAACTTGACCACTACCCCGCGCCTTGATCTCATTCAAGAGGCCAAGCGATAGCTCGGTGATGTCCCTGCGCCCTGACGGGCCAGGCGGCTGCTTGAGACGGCTGGCGGGCCAGGTCTGGTCGATATCCCAGTGGAGGAGGACGCCGAGGGTCTGGTCGGGGTGGTCGGGGAGGAGGCGGAAGGATTCGGGGGCTCGGGTGTAGGGGGAGCGGCGGGTGGTCATGCGGTTGGGGTTGATGGCGCGGGTTCCGATTAGGGTCAGTGCTTGTCGCGCCGGCCGTAGATGAACAGAAGTCCAGGTGATGCCTTGATCCTGTAGACTTTTTCATATATGATCCTCGCGGTTCATGGCTCGCTGGAGTCAGGATCAACGGCGACTCTCCTGGCGGGCAGAACCGAGGAGGGTTGCCATGAGGCACCCAGCTACAAGGTTCCTCCTCGCTACGGTCATCGCAGCTCTCAGCGCGTCCCTGGTGGTCGGGACGGCGCTTGCTGAAGGTCCGGTACCCAGGAAACCCCCTGGCGATGCGCCGCTAAGTCCATCTGGTGAAATAGAGATCGTCGAGGAGTACAGTGTCACGCCGATTTCCGACATTGACTTTCCGACTGGCCTGCTCGCGACAAGCGGCGGCTGCAAGTCTCAGAACTACTCGAAAAAGATCAGGCAGAGAGTCAATGGTGAATGGTTGACGCGCGTTCACGTGGGGTCAAATACGGATTTCTGCTACGACGGCACCTACAT
>JAPOWQ010000069.1 GCA_026707585.1 Chloroflexota bacterium
ACGGTCCCATCGGCACGCAACCCGCACGTGTGGTCGCCGCCGCTGGCAATTGCCGTAAAGCGCTCGTCGGCGGGCGGCGAGGCCTGGCCGTCTTCGTCGCGTCCCCAGCAGACCGCCGTCCCATCGGCGCGCAGGCCGCAGGTGTGACCGCCGCCACTGCTGAGCATCGTGAACCGCTCGCTGGCCGGCGGCGCGGTTCGACCGTCGTCGTCGAAGCCCCAACACACCGCCGTCCCGTCGGCACGCAACCCGCAGGTGTGGCTTGAGCCGCTGCTCAGTGCGACGAACCTCTCGCCGGCGGGTGGCGACTCGTCGACGGCCACGCCAACACCCCAGCACACGGCCGTTCCGTCCTCGCGTAGCCCGCACGTGTGACTCCATCCGCCGCTGAGCGCGATAAACCGCTCACCCTCCGGCGGCCACACCGGCCGAAGACCGGACCGTCCGCCCCAGCAAATCGCCTGTCCGTCCACGCTGAGCGCACAGGTGTGGAAGCTGCCGCAACTGACGGCCACGAACGCTGGCAGCGGGCTGGGCAGCGGCGGCGCCGGCGGGGTGTACGGCGGTGTCACGTCAGGCGGGCGGGGGTACCCCTCGCCCCAGCACGTCGCGGTGCCGTCCTCGCGCAGGGCGCAGCTGTAGTTCTGGCCGCTGCTGATGGCTGCGAACGTCTCGCCCGCGGGCGCCGAGGCCTGGCCGTTCCAGTCCTGTCCCCAGCAGACGGCGGAGCCGTCGGCGCGGATACCGCAGGTGTGTTCGTCGCCGCTTTCGATCGCCACGAACGACTCGTTCTCCGGTGGCGACGACCGGCCGTCGCGGTTCTCGCCCCAGCAGACGGCCGTCCCGTCCTCGCGCAAGGCGCAGGTGTGAAGCCATGCACTGCTGAGAGCCATGAACCGCTCGCCGCTCGGAGGCGAGGCCTGGCCAACAGGGTTGCCGTTCCCGTCCTCGTTGCTACCCCAGCACACGGCCGTCCCGTCCTCGCGCAGGGCGCAGGTGTGGAAGGCGCCCACGCTGATGGTTGTAAAGCGCTCGTCCGCCGGCGGCGACGCCCGGCCGGCCTGCCGGCCGTATCCGTCATCGTCGCTCCCCCAGCACACGGGCGTGCCGTCCGAACGCAGCGCGCAGGTATGCCCGGAGCCGGCACTGATGGCCCCGAACACTTCGCCTTCCGGCGGCACGGCTCGACCGTTCCAGTCCCCGCCCCAGCACACCGGCGTCCCGTCCTCGCGGAGACCGCAGCCGTACCCGGACCCGGCGCTGATTGCCTTCAGCCGCTCGTCCGGAATCTCCGGAATGTCGCGGGGTGACGACCACCTGGAGTCGGGCGCGACCCAGCACACCGGCGTCCCGTCCTGGCGAAGCGCGCAGGCCACGCGGCTGCCGGCGGTCACGGCCGTGAATCGCTCGCCACGCCATGACGTTCCGTGCCGTTCCTCGAGCGACGCCTGGCCCCGCTTGTTCTCACCCCAACACAGGATGGCGCCGTCCTCGCGCAGCCCACAGGTATGCCGAGCCCCGCTGCTAAGCGCCACGAACGGCTGATTGACGGGAAGGTAGATCTGAAAGTCGCCATAGCAGGCGACCGAGCCGTCGTCCCGCAGGCCACAGAACCGCTCGCGGGCGCTGCTGATGGCAACGAACCGCTCGTGCTCGAACACCCCGGACCACTGATTGAAGTCCGTGCTGCACCAGAACGAGCCGTCCGCCCTCAACCCACAGGTATGGTCCGGCCCAACACTGAGGGCGACAAAGCGCTCGTCCTCAGGCGGCCAGGGCTTGTCCCGGCTGCTGGATCGGTCGTTCGCGCCCCAGCAGAGGGTGGACCCGTCATCGCGCAGGCCGCAGGTATGTTCGCCGCCGCTGCCGATTGCCACGAAGGTTTCGGCTTCCGGCGGCGAGGCCTGCCCCTGGTCATTGCGCCCCCAGCACGCCACGGATCCATCGGACCTCAACGCGCAGCTGTGGCTTGAGCCGCTACTGAGGGCCGTGAACTGCTCACCGACCGGCGGCGTTGACCGCCCGTTGCGATTGGATCCCCAACACACGGCGCCACCGTCCTCGCGCAGCGCGCAGGTGTGTTGCTCGCCGCTGCTCACGGCCGCAAAGCGCTCGTCCGCTGGCGGCGAGGCCTGTCCGTGCGTGTCGTCGCCCCAACAGAGCGGCGCGCCGTCCTCGCGCAGCGCGCAGGTATGCAACTCCCCACTGCCGACCGCAACAAACGGGCCGCCGGCGATAGGCGGATAGCGCGCCGCGCCGGACTCGAAGCGCCCGCCCCAGCAGACCGGCGTCCCGTCCGTGCGAAGGCCGCACGTAAAGTCACCGCCACTGCTCACCGCGCTAAGTTGCTCGCCGTGCGGCGCTACCGCTCGTCCGCCAGGGGTTTCATAACCGCCGGCGTTTGAGCCCCAGCAGACCGGCGTCCCGTCCGCGAGCAATCCACACGTGTGCTGTCGGCCGCTGCTCAGGGCGGTAAACGCCACGCCGTGCGGCGGTGACGTCACGCTCCCGGCCATGCCCCAGCAGACCGGCGTGCCATCGGCGCGCAGCGCGCAGGTGTGCT
Source organism: Chloroflexota bacterium (assembly GCA_026707585.1). GTDB lineage: Bacteria > Chloroflexota > UBA11872 > UBA11872 > UBA11872 > UBA11872. The sequence goes on from JAPOWQ010000069.1 coordinate 2,564, forward strand.
CCTCGCCGCTGCTCACGGCAACGAATCGCTCGGCCCGCGTTGGCGTCGACTTGCCGTGCTCGTCGTCCCCCCAGCAAACCGCCACGCCGTCGGTTCGCACGCCGCAGGTGTGGATCGCGCCGCTGCTCAGCGCTGTGAACTGCACGCCTTCGGGCGGCGACGCCTCACCGTAGTCGTCGCTCCCCCAGCAGATCGCGGCGCCGTCGCTACGCAGCCCGCAGGTGTGAGTGCTTCCGCTGCTGAGCGCCGTAAACCGTTCGTCCTCCGGCGGCGACGCCTGCCCCTGCTCGTCGTATCCCCAGCAGACCGCCACGCCGTCCGACCGCAACCCGCACGTGTGCGAGCCGCCGCTCGTCAGCGAGGAATACGTCTCGCCCTGCGGCGCCGCGGTCCGCCCTGCTCCGCTCGAACCCCAGCAGGCAGCCGTCCCGTCCTCGCGCAGCGCGCAGACATGCCCGTAGCCGCTGCTGATGGCGACGAAGCTCTGAACACTGACCGTCTCGAACTGCGAACGTACGGCCGATTCGGTCGGCGTGACGAAGCCGCTGCCCCAACAGATGGGACGGCCGTCCGTACGCAGCGCGCAGGTATGCACCGCGCCGATGCTGATCGTGCTGAAGTGCTCGCCCGGCGGAGCGACCGCATTTCGTTCCCCCCAGCAGACCGGCGTGCCGTCGGCGCGCAGTCCGCACGCGTGATCCGGGCCGGTGCTGATCGCGACGAAGCGCTCGACATATGGCGGCGTCGACGTCTCGTCATCCGGATCGCCCCAGCAGAACGGGCTGCCGTCCTCGTACAGGGCGCAGGTGTAGTCCGAGCCACTGCTAATGGCGGAAAACCGCGAATCTTCCGGCGGCGAGGCCTGGCCGTCGTAGTCCTGGCCCCAGCACACCGCCGACTCATCCTGGCGCAGCGCGCACGTGTGCGTGAGCCCGCTACTGATGGCGCTGAAGCGTTCGTCCACCGGCGGCGACGCCTGGCCATCATGGTCCTTGCCCCAGCACGCGGCCGAGCCGTCGTCACGCAGCGCACAGCTGTGAGCCCAGCCACTGCTGATTGCAACGAACTGCTCGCCGGCCGGCGGCTCGGTCCGGCCATCCGCCGCATCGCCCCAGCAGATCGCCTCGCCGTCGTCGCGCAGGGCACACGTATGTCGCCCTCCGCTGCTGACCGCAATGAACGTCCCTTCCGCGGGAGGCGTGGCCTGGCCGTAGTCATTGAGACCCCAGCACCGCAGCGTGCCGTCGGGGTCGATCGCACAGGTATATCGGTTGCCGCTGCTGACGGCCGTCAGCGCGTGATCGCCTACAGCCCAGAATCGCTCGCGGCCGACGGTGTCGAGGTCGAACCCGAGCTTTGCGGGGCCGAATCGCCAGCATGCGTAGGTGCCGTCCGCCCGCAGGCCGCAGGTGAAGGTGTTTCCGCTGCTCACCGACACAAACCGTTCCCCGGGACGCGGCGACGCCTGGCCGCGGTCCGACCACGGATCGGCTGCGCCCCAACACACGGGCGTGCCGTCTTCTCTCAGCGCGCAGGTGTGGTAGCTGTTCGTGCTGATGTCCACGAAACGCTCGTGCTCCGGCGGCGTGGCCTGGCCGTCGGTGTCGCGGCCCCAGCAGACGGCCGCGCCGTCCTCGCGCAGTCCGCAGGTGTGCTGCCAGCTACTGGTGATCGCCGTGAACTTCTGACCCTCCGGGGGCGTGGTCCGGGCATCCCCGTCGGAGCCCCAGCAGACCGCCTCGCCGTCGGCCCGTAGCGCGCAGGTGTGGCTCCAGCCGGCACTGATGGCCGTGAACTGTTCGTCCGCTACCGCCGCGGTTTCTTCGGCGCTCTCGCGGCCCCAGCAGACCGGCGTTCCGTCCTCGCGCAGGGCGCAGGTTCGGCCGGGGCCGCTGCTGATTGAGACGAACCGCTCGCCTGCCGGCGGCGAGAACTCACCATCCTCGTCATCCCCCCAGCAGACGGCCACGCCATCCAGGCGGATGCCGCAGGTGTGAAGCGACGCGCTGCTGATGGCGGCGAATTTCACACCGGGCGGCGGCGATGCCTGACCGTAATGGTCGTTGCCCGCGCACCAGGCGAAGCCTTCATTGGTGATACCGCAGACGTGTCCACCGCCGCTGCTCAGCGCCACCAGCGGCGCCCCAGGATCGTAGGGATCGGGCGGGATCGGCTCGGAACCCAGGTACCGCGCACCCTCGGGCGGGGACGCCTGACCGTACGAATCGTCGCCCCAGCAGGCCACGGTGCCGTCGTCGGCGCGCAGCCCGCAGGTGTGCGCCATCCCGCTGCTGAGCGACGCGAATTTCTGCCCCGGCGGCGGGCTGTCCGCCAGATCCCCCCAGCACACCGGCGTTCCGTCCTTCGTGAGCCCACAGGCATGGGCTCCGCCGCCGCTGACGGCGATCAACCAGAGGTCCGGCGGCGGATACCTCGCAAGGTTGGGCATCTCCGAATAGCTCCCCCAGCAGAACGGCGAGCCTTCCAGCGGCACGCCGCACGTATAGCCGTGGGCCCCCTCGATCGACGCAAACTCGGCTTCCGGCGGAGCTTCCCAACCGCCAAACGGACCCGGCCCCGGCTCCGGCCCCCAGCAGACGACGGTTCCGTCCTCGCGAATGCCGCAGGCGTGATTGGCGCCGCTGGTGATGGCCGTGAAGCGCTCGTCGTCGGGCGGCGAAGCCTGCCCGGATTCGTCATTCCCCCAGCAGGCCACCGAGCCATCCTCACGCAGCCCGCAGGTATGCGCGCCGCCGCTGCTGATGTCGGTGAAGACTTCGCCATCCGGCGGGACGGTCTGGCCGAACCCCACCTGGCCCAGGCCCTCGGACTGGTCGTCCAGACCGGCGCCCCAGCACGCCACGCTTCCGTCGTCCCTCACACCGCAGATGTGAAAGCCGCCACTGCTGATGGCCACGAATCGTTCGCCGGCTGGCGGCGACGCCTGACCGAAGTCCACGAGGCCAGGTTCCGCCCCATCGTCGGGGGGACCGGCACCCCAGCACAGAACTTCGCCATTCGCCCGTAGGGCGCACGTATGAAAGTTCCCGCTGCTCACGGTCACGAACCGCTGGTCCGGCTTCGGAGGTTCGGCCGCACCCGTCGGAATCAGCGCCGGGCCCGGGCTGGGCTCCTGCGCCTGCACCGCGGGCTGCAAGGCCGCTACCAGCGCCAGGGCCAACGCCGCCACGGCTGGACCACCCGTCCGCAGAATGCCGCGAAACGAGAGGTGCGCCAACGAGCGGTTCCCCAACATCAGTCCCGGTACATTTTGATACGTTGCTATAGAGTACGCACAAAACGGTTCAACCGTTCCCTCGGACGTCTGGATTCTCAGACGCTGTGTGCTGCCGGAGCCCCCGGTTGCCGTCGTGCCAACGACCGCGTTAGCGTCACCCCCGCCACGCCGCCATTCGTTCCGTCATCCTGATTGACCGCGCGGCCGGAGGTGGTGCGTCGACTCTCCACAGTCGGTTCGCCGCCTGCACCGGTGCTCCCGAGGCTCGCAGGTGGCCGGCTGGACGGCCTCCAAACGAAGTCGGCGCTAGAGCTCCGAACTCGCCAGCCGGCTGTCCAGTATTGACGGCTTGACGCTAATTTGGTCCTGACGCTGGCGTGCCTGCGCCAGGTCGTAGGCGGTCTGGAGACGCAGCCAAAACTCGGCATTCGACCAGCCGGCCTTTTCGAGTCGAATCGCCATCTCCGGCGAAATCGCCGCGTGCCCGTTCAATACGCGCGAGAGCGTATGTCTCGCTACACCCAGGCCCTTAGCCGCATCGGTCACGCTAAGGCCCAGCGGCTCAAGGCAAGTCATCTGAATGCTGCGTCCCGGATGTGGGGGATCGTACATCGGCATTTATTTCTCCTTTGACCTAGTGGTAGTCGACGAAGTCCACGTCGAAGACGTCGTCACCGTCGAATCGAAAGACAATCCTCCAATTCCCAGTGATCCTGATGCTCCAGAATCCTCGAAGACGTCCCTTCAGTTGATGTAATCGAAATCCCGGAACCGCCAGGTCGTCTGGTGACCGCGCCGAGTCAAGGATCGCCAAAGCAACCCTGATCCGCTCCCGCTGATCCGCTCGCAGCCCGCTGGCATCGCCTTGGTCGTGGAGCCGCTTGAGCCCACGGTGTCGGATTGTCCGAATCACTCTGGAGTGTACCGCGTATCGGTACGAGTATCAAGATTGACTTGGCTGGGGAGTGGGCGCCTAGCCAGCTGGCGATTTCGACCCGCCGGGCCTTCCCGCCCGCCACGCCATCTTCATGTACACGTCTCCCTGCTCCAGTTCGTCCAGCATCTGCTGAAGACGGCGGGCCTTCGTCTCGGGCCGCTTGGCCCGGTCGATCCAGCCCAGATAATCGTTCCGCTGGTACGGCGGGCGGGCCTGGTAAAGCTCCATCAGGCCGGCATCCGCCAGGGCGCGTTCGACCTCGGCCGGCATGGGGTTGAGTGGTCGGGTGAGACGAGACGAACGGTCAGACATCAGTCGGCCGAAGGATGGAGGCATTCGTCGCCGAGGCTACCGCAGGCCCGTAGTGACTACGGAATGCCGTGCCGTCATTGCCCAACCTGCTCGAACCGTCGCATGCTGCGGGGATTCACTCCCCCAATCCAAGGACTCCCCAATGCCAACCCCCGCCGCGCTCTCCTGGTGGCACGACGCCCGCTTCGGCATGTTCATCCATTGGGGGCTGTACTCCCTCCTGGCCCGCCACGAGTGGACGATGTACCAGGAGAGCATTCCCCCCGAGGAATACAAGGTCCTGGCCGACCAATTCGATCCCCAGCACTACAACCCCGACGAGTGGGTGGCGCTGGCCCAGGACGCGGGCATGCGCTACATGATCCTCACCTCGCGCCACCACGAAGGCTTCAGCCTCTGGGACTCCCAGGTCTCCGACTTCACGGCTCCCAAAACGGCCGCCAGGCGCGACTTGCTGGCCGAGTTCGTCAACGCCTGCGAGAAGCGCGGCATGCGCTACGGCTTCTACTACTCGCTGCTGGACTGGCGCTACCCGGCCTACTTCCGCGGCAAGGCCCGCGACCCGGAGGGCTGGGCCGAGTTCCTGGATTACGTCCACGCGCAGGTGCTGGAACTGTGTACCGAATACGGCGACCTCTCCGTGCTCTGGTACGACGGCGGCTGGCCCTACACGCCCGAGGACTGGAACTCGACCCCGCTCAACGCCGAAGTCCGGCGCTTGCACCCCGACATTCTCATCAACAACCGCTCCATGCAGCCGGAGGACTTCGACACGCCCGAGCAGCACGTCACGCCCTCCCCGGATCGGCTCTGGGAAAGCTGCATGACCATGAACACGACCTGGGGCTACTCGACCATCGACCGCGAGTGGAAGTCCCCCCGCCAGCTCATTCACTACCTGGTCACCGCGGCCAACGGCGGCGGCAACTACCTGCTGAACGTGGGACCCGATCCCGACGGCCGCATCCCGTTCGAATCCGTGGAGCGCCTGCGCGTCATGGGCCGCTGGCTGGATGTCTACGGCGAATCGATCTACGGCAGCGAACCGACTGCCGACCGGCTGCGCATTAGCAGCGCGGGCCGCACCCACACCAAGATCGGCAACACGCTCTACCTGCACTGCTGGCGCTGGCCCGGCGAGGAGATCGTGGTCGGCGGCGTGGGTGGACGCATCCTCGGCGCGCGCCTGCTGGGATCGGATGCACCGGTCGCCGTGGAGCAACGCGGACACCGCGCCTGGCTGCGGGGCCTTCCGGCCTACGCTCCCGATCCCATCGACACGGTTATCGCCCTGGAGTTCGACGGCCTGCCCCAGGAGCACGATCGCTTCGGCGACGAGCCTGGAGTCTGATCTTTCAGCCGGGCTGAGCGTTCAGCTTGGCGCTTGTTGCCCGTCGCCGGTGAGCGGCACGAAGCGCACCGGGCCGAGGTTTGTTGACGTCTCACCCTCCTCGGTCCGCTCCACCACCCACAGCGTCTGGTCCCAGGCGTTCGAACCCACCGGAACAACCAGCCGCCCACCGACACGCAACTGGGGGATCAACGGCCGCGGAATCCGGCTGGCCGCCGCCGTGACGATGATGGCGTCGTAGGGGGCGTGCTCTTCCCAGCCGAGGTAGCCGTCAGCGGTGTCTAACTCGATGCCGCGATAGCCGGCATTCCGCAGATTCGTCGCTGCCCAGGCGCTGAGCTGCGGAATGATCTCCACACTGAATACCCTGGCGCCCATCTCGGCCAGCACCGCCGCCTGGTAGCCCGATCCCGTTCCGATCTCCAGTACCCGGTCGCCTGAGCCGATGGCTAGGGCCTCGGACATCAGCGCCACCACCAGCGGCTGCGAGATGGTCTGGCCCCGGCCGATCGACAGCGGTGCGTTGTCGTAGGCCTCGCGCTCGTCATCGGGCCTGACGAAGTGGCGCCGCTCAACCCGCTCGATGGCTTCCAGAACCGGCTCGGAATGCACGATGCCGGCCCGCCGGATCTCCGCCATCAACTTCTCGCGCCCACGCCGCCGCTTCCAGAACACTTGGTATCCGTCGTGGTCAAACACCTGCAAATCGCAGCTTGTCACACCCTGCGCTCCGGGCGGACGTCGTCGCGATGCCCTATGTTGAGAGCCGCCGACCGCGGTCGCTGCGGCGTGGAGGCTTGCGGATGACGGCCGGAGTGTCTCCGTCGAGTCAACGGACCGGGGTCTGGATCTGGTGCCGGGGCGAGCCCAAGCCCTACCACTACTATCTATACGCCCGCCGCTCATTTGCGCTCACCCGGCAGCCCAGCCAGGCGCGCTTGCACGTCACGGCATCGGATCGCTATGTCGTGTACGTCAACGGGGCCTACCTGGGCCGCGGCCCGGCGCGCAGCGATCCCAGGCGCAAGAGCTACGACACGTACGACCTGGCCTCCAAACTCCGTTCCGGCGCCAACGTCATCGCCGTCCGCGGCTACCACTACGGGGCGGCGAGCCAGGGCGAGGGCTGGCACTCGCAGAGCGGCAACGCCTACACCGTGGGCGAACGCGCCGGCCTCTGGGCTGAACTGGAGATCACGCTTCCGGACGGCACGTCTGAGGTCTTCGGAACGGATTCCCGCTGGAAGCTGCGAGCGGCCGCGGCCTGGAGCCGGGACGTGCCGCCGCTCGAGGGAACCTTCGGCAGCCCCGAGGTCTATGACGCCAGCGCCGACCCGCCGGACTGGATGCGGCTGGAATTCGACGACTCGGGCTGGTCCCCGGCCTGGCAGATACCGCCCCGCGAATTGGACTGGTTCCTGCTGGAGCCCCGTTCGACGCCGCTGCTGCGAGAGCGCGAGGTATTACCCACCCGGTTGGTGACGGTCGGCGAGGTAATCGACCAGGAACCACCCGCGTTCGCCTACGGCCCGCCCACGAAACGCCGCCGCCGATCAAGCCTCGACGTGGCGCGCCTCCTGGCCGCCGAGCTCCGGCTTCCCCTGGAACACGTGCGTGCGCAGCGGCCGGACGCCGTCCTCACCGGCGACGACACCGCCGCCTTGTTCCAGGGCGCCGTCGTCGCCGGGCACGGCATCCGCCAGCCCTTCCTTGTGCTTGACTTCGGTCGCCAGGTATTTGGCTTTCCACGCATCCGGCTGGACGCCCCGCCGGGCGCGAAGCTGGACCTGACCTACGACCAACTGTTGGTCGACAACCTCGTGCCGTCCAGGCTCCCAGTTGCCGACCGCTACCTGGCCCGCGCCGGTGAGCAGGTGTGGGAGGTAGCGGCCTATCGCCAGTTTCGCTACCTGCATCTCACCGTCCGCAGCCCCGAAACCCCGGTCCGCATCCGCGGCATCGCGCTGAACTCGTACGAGTACCCGGCCGAGCGGCGCGGCGCCTTCGCCTGCGCCGATCCCCTCCTTACAAAGTTGTGGACGGCCTGCGCCGACACCGTCTATCTGAACATGGAGGACACGCTCACCGGCGACGCCTGGCGCGAGCGCGCCCAATGGGCCGGCGGCGACCCGCGTCAGGGCATCCAGGGCATGTACGTGGCCTACGGCGACCTGCCGCTGGCCGACCGGCTGCTGCGAACCTTCCCCGCCACCGATCGCGGCGACGGCAGGCTCGAGATCACGTTTCCGCCGGCCCGGATCGATCCACGCATCTTCATCCCCCAGCACCTGCTCGCCTGGAGCCTGAACGTTCGTGAGCACTACCTCTTCACCGGGCGACGCGACGTAGCCGAAGACCTGTACCCCAGCGTGCAGCGGCAAATCGACTGGTACGAACCGTACCGGGACAACCTGGGCCTGCTGCGTGACCTGCCCGGCTGGAACTGGCTGGACTGGGCGCCCGTGGACCTGCGAGGCGCCAATCTGGCCACCAACATCTTCTACGCCATCGGCCTGGAGGCCGCGGCCTGGCTGGCCGAGCAGTTGGATCACAAGGCGGACGCGCGCCGCTGGAACGGCATCGCGCAATCGGTTCGGGCACAGATCCGCCGCGTATTCTGGAACCCAGAGCGCGGCCTGTACGAAGACAGCCACCACCACGGCAAGCTGACGGGCCTCGCCAGCGAACACGGCAATGCCCTCGCCCTGATCCATGGCCTGGCGACCTCCAAACAGGCCGAGCGGATCGCTGCCAGGCTCAGCGTCCGGGATCCGTCGCTGACACCGGCAAGTCCCGCCTACTTCGGCGACGTGCTCACCGCGCTGCTGCGCGTCGGGCTGTCGGCGCGGGCCCTGGAAGGGGTCCGCGAGCGCTTTCGTCCCATGCTCGAACTCATGGACAACCCCACGGTCTGGGAAGCCTGGGGCCCCTTCATCTCGCATCACGACCCCATTACCTCGGACGAACAGGTGGCCACGCGCCACCAGATGCGTCACGCCGCCCCGCGCAGCCTCACGCATGTGAGCGCGGTGGGAGCCGGCGTGGCGCTGACGACCGACCTCCTGGGCGTGACCCCAACTGGTCCGGGGTTTCAGACCTGCCGGATTCGCCCGCACCCCGGCGTGCTGGACTGGGCCAACGGCGTGGTCCCCACGCCCCACGGCGACCTACGAGTGTCCTGGGAACGCACCGGCACCGGCCTGGCCCTCACCGCCGACCTCCCCGACGGCGTGCAAGCTGACCTCACGCTGGATCGGGACGCGCACCGGCCGCAGACGCTCGTCGTCAACGACCGGATCCACGACCTGCAGAACCCTGACGCGGGCGTGCAGCTAGCCCCCGCTACCGTCAGCGTGCGGCTATCCCCTGGCGAACACCGCATCGAGCTCAGGCGCAGTGACACAGGCGGCTAACGCCACCTCGCGTGTGACGATCTATTGACCAGCGCATCCAGTCGGCTGTGATTCCGTGAGACTCAGGCTCCTCGCAGGCTTGGTGCTGGTCTCGGCCGCCAGCCTGCTGTTCGAGATCGCCCTCACCCGCGTCTATGCGATCGCCCACGGCCACCACTTCGCCTTCGTCGCCATCGCCATGGCCCTCCTCGGCATCGGCGCGGCCGGAACCCTCACGGCAACGTCAGCTCGCGTGGCCGGAGCCGCGCCGCACACGGCCATCGGCTGGGCCGGCGCGCTCTTCGCCCTCACCGCCGTTGGCGCCTACGTCACGGCCGACCGTATCCCCCTGGACACCTATCGGATTGGCACGGATGCCACCCAGCTCGCCTGGCTCGCCCTCTTCTTCATCGTGGCCGCCGTCCCCTTCACCTGCGCCGGCGTCGCCGTGGTCGCCGCGCTACGCCACAGCCCGTCCGGTGCGGGCACGACCTATGGCGCCAGTCTCGCCGGGTCGGCCGCCGGCGCCGCCCTGGCCGTACCGCTCCTTGGCCTCGTTGGATCGGCTGCAACGATCCTGCTCGCCGGGGCGCTGGCCATGGCCGCGCCGCTGCTCCTGGCCTCTCGACTGCCGGCCACCATCGGCGCCCTGTCGGGATTGGGCCTCATCGCCGTAGCCATCGCCATCGCTCCGGCAGGGCCCCGTGTCTCCGTCCACTCACAACTCGCCCAGGCCCTGCAACGTCCGGACGCCCACCGCCTCGACACGAAACTCTCATCCAATTCACGCGTCGACATCCTCCAAAACGCCGGCTTCCGAACCGCCACCGGCCTAAGCCTGAACTACGCCGGATCCGTCCCCCGACCCCGCCTTGGCCTTACTGTCGATGGCGGCAACGCGGCGGCGCTGGACGTTCCGCTCACCGAAGCCCTCGACCACGTCCCCCTCGCCCATGCCATCACCCTGCGGCCCGTCGCGTCGGCCCTGCTACTCGATCCAATCGGCGCGTTCGACACCGCCGTCCTGCTCCGCGCCGGCATTGACGAAATCGACCTCGTCCAGCCCGACGCCGCGCTGCGCAACGCCTGGCAGTCTGCAGGCGAGGACACCGTCCTGAACGACAACCGCGTCCGCATCCTCGATCGCGGCGTCCGCTCGGTCCTTCGATCGGCCACCGGCTACGACCTGATCGTCTGGCCCTTGCGCGAGTCCTTCCAGGGCGTCGCCGCCGGCACCTTCGGCCTGCGCGAGACCTACGCCCTCACCCGCAACGCCCTCGCCGACGGCTGGCGCGCCCTGGCGCCCACCGGCCGCCTGGTCGTCACCCGCTGGCTGCAAGCCACCCCCTCCGAGTCCGTCCGCATGTGGGCATCCCTGCTCGACGCGCTTCGCCAATCCGGCATCACCGACCCCGCCCCCCACGTCCTGGCCTGGCGCTCACTCGAAGTCGTCACCATGCTCGCCTCCCCAACACCCTTTACGGAGACAGAACGCCAGGCGCTATCAACCGAACTCGAACGCGACGGCTTCGACTGGGTGTTCCACGCCAACCTCGACGAAGCCGATTCCAACCGCTTCAACCGCCTGCCCGACACCTCGCTATTCCGCGCCTTTCAAGCCGTGATTCAGGGCAAACCAACCCCCGCGGCCTGGGCGCCCGTCACCGACGACCGCCCCTACTTCTTCCACTACTTCGACTGGACCCAGTGGCGCCAGGTCCTGTCCACCACCGGACGCACCTGGCAGCCCTTCGGCGGAGCCGGATTCCTGGTCCTTGTCCCGCTGGCGGCGGCTGCCACCGGCGCGGCCGTCCTCACAATGATCGCGCCACTCATGGGCCAACGCCGACGCGGTGCAACCCGTGTTGGCGTCCGCCGTCTCGCCTTCGTCGCCGCCGCCGGCGTCGCCTTCACCGCCACCCAGATCGCCCTGCTGCAGCGCCTCATCCTCGTGCTCGACGCGCCCACAGTGGCCTTCGCCACCGGCATCGCCGCCATGCTCGCCTGGGCCGGTCTCGGCAGCCTGACCTCGCGCTGGTGGCGGCCTCACCCACGAACGGCTGCCCTCATGGCCGCAATCAGCGTGTTTCTCCTGGGTGGCCTGCTGCTGGCTGCCCCGGTCGCCCTGGGTACGCCCCTGGCCGTTCGCCTGGCCTCAGCTGTCCTGGCGGCCTCGCCGTCCCTGGCCCTGGGAACCGTCATGCCCGCCGCCATCCGCGCGCTGGCCAACGACGGCGCCGCCATCTCCTGGGCCTGGGCCGTCAACGGCACCGCCTCCGTGGCCGCCGCCTTCGTCGCCGCCATCCTCATCGTCTCCATCGGCTTCGCCTGGACCCTCCTCGCCGCCGCCCTCGCCTACGCCCTCGCCGCGCCCCTCTGGAAGCCTCTGCACATCGCCCCGGATCCCTAAACGTGCATCCGCCTCTTAGGTCTCTTTCCTGGGAGACTCATGCAAAACTTCCCAAGACCTCGAATCTGCGGCTGCTCGTACTCCAGCCCCGGGGGAGAGCAACGGTGTTCGGCTTCAATCTATTCAAGCGGACGCCGATCTTTACCCTCTCCTGGGGGAGAGGCGGATTCCGGCGTCTTCGCCGGAAATCGGTGAGGGGTCTTCCGGGCAACCAGCCTCGGGATACGCAAGGGTCTCAACTGGGAGAGAGAGTCGGAGCCTGCCCCGGTCACGATCCGGGGGTGAGGGTCTTCCGGTCTCGATCCACCCGCCCGCACCCGCAGACGGACTCCAACCTCCAATGGGCGCGGCGCTCTTCACCCTCTCCTGGGGGAGAGGCAGATTCCGGCGTCTTCGCCGGAAATCGGTGAGGGGTCTTCCGGTCGCGATCGCCCCGCCAGCGACCACGCACAGCCGCAGTCCACCACTCGGGCCACCATTCTTCTCCCTCGCCCTTGAGGGAGAGGGCTGGGGTGAGGGTGGCTGCCTCGGTGAAGCAGCCAAGCCTCAGTCGAGCACCTCCCCCGGGGCCGCCCCTCTTCACCCTCTCCTGGGGAAGAGGATGAGAGGCCTTCCGCGCACCCACCCTCGAACTACGCAAACGTCTCTCTGCCCCACTACCGATCCACCGCCGACATCTCCCCCGTAAGCGGCACGAACCGCACCAGCCCCAGGTTCTCCGCCACCACCCCGTCCGCCGTCTGCTCGATCAGCCACAGCGTCTGGTAAAACCCCGGCGGCCCCACCGGCACGATCATCCGCCCGCCCAGCTTCAGCTGCCGGATCAGCGGTTGCGGCACGTGGTCCGGCGCCGCCGTCACGATGATGCCGTCAAAGGGCGCTTCGTCCTCCCAGCCGAAATAGCCGTCGTCCGTCCGCTGCTCGATGCCCTCGTAACCCGCGCCCCGCAGGTTCTCCTCCGACCACCCGGCCAGCGCCGGAATAATCTCCACGCTGTAGACCTTGGCGCCCATCTCCGCCAGCACCGCCGCCTGGTACCCCGAGCCGGTCCCGATCTCCAGCACCCGGTCCCCCGGCGAGATTCCCAGCGCCTCCGTCATCATCGCCACGATCAGCGGCTGCGAGATCGTCTGCCCCTCGCCGATCGGCAGCGGCCGGTTCTCGTACGCCTCGTTCACATTCTCCGGCCGCACGAACCGGTGCCGGTCCACCCGCTCCACCGCCTCCAGCACCGGCTCCGAAATCCCACGCTCCGACGCCCGGATTTCGGCCATGAGCTTCGAACGCCGTTCGGCAAACACACCGTCGTCACGGCCATCGGCCGCAGGCGTTCTGCTGGCCGACTCGCCGCACGCCGCCAACACCAGGGCCGCGATCAGAACCGCGAATCCGGCAAGCAGGGCGACCCTACGGAACATCCGAAACCCCATCTCCCGGTCAGGCGACATGGGCCTTCGTCACCCTTGCGCTGCCCGAAGCTTGGCACACGCCACTACAAACCGATCACAGCCCTCCCGCCCAAAGAGACCCTTGTCCCCGGGGCCCTCGGGCTCGCAGTTGCTCCTTAGCCCCTCACCTCTGCGGACTGCGGACATCCCCGCCTACAATGCTGTAGGGCGGTTGTTCATTGACATTCGACTCGTTGTCACCTGATCGGCGGGGAACAAGAATCCCCGTCACGGAGGACCCGCCCATGGACACCACCCCCATTGTTGTGACGATTGTCAGCGTTGGAGCAGCCATGCTCGTCACATTCGTCGGGGTAGCGTTCAGGCTGGGCGCAGTGCTGGGCAAGATTCAAGAGCAGGTCGAGGCTATCCCGCAACTTCGCCAGGATGTGCACGCGTTGTCCGGTCGCGTCGACGGATTGACCGAGCGGGTTTCCCGCATCGAAGGCGTCATCGAAGGCGTCCTGTCCAGCCGCGCCCCTCCGTCCGGCTGATACCTGGTCGATCCCGACACCCAGCCCACTGGACCTCGCCGGGTTGGCCCCTCGGCCCGTTCAGCGCCTACCCGAACCTGCGGAACAGATCGATGGCGATTCCACGAACCGGTCTAACGCGCAACCGACCGCGACGCTGCCTCTTCCTACCTCTCGTCGGAGACCCTTGTACCACGGCCTCGAAGTCGCAGGCGCGGCGCTCTTCACCCTCTCCCAGGGGAGAGGCAGAACCTGCCCCGGACTTGATCCGGGGTTCGGCCGTCCCCGGCCCAAACCGGTGAGGGACGTCCGCGCACCCACCCCGGCTACGACGCGGCTCGGGCCAGGGTCGAATTCCTTCTGTGAGACGCCGTTCTTTCTCCCTCTCCATTGAGGGAGAGGGTTGGGGTGAGGGTGGATGCCTCGGTGAATCAACCAAGCCAAAGTCGAGCACCTTCCGCCGGGGCCGCCGCTCTTCACCCTCTCCAAGGGGGAGAGGCAGACTCGGCCGTCTTCGGCCGAATTCGGTGAGGGGTCTCCGCCCCAAGCCGGACCCCACCACCCACTCCCGGGCCACTGACTCGCACTCAGCAGGCCGGCCTCTTCCTCCCTCTCCATTGAGGGAGAGGGCTGGGGTGAGGGTGGCTGCCTCGGTGAAGCAGCCAAACCGAAGTCGAGCACACTCCTCCGGAGCCGCCCCTCTTCACCCTCTCCTGGGGGAGAGGCAGATTCGGGCGTCTTCGGCCGAAATCGGTGAGGGGTCTTCCGCGCAACCAAGCCCTATTCATCCCCACCGTACTGTCTCTCTCACCCCCTCACTTCTCTCCGCTCACTCCTTTCCTTCGAGTAAGAGTCCTCCTGCCACCCGCCCAGTGTCACGCCAACATCGCTCAATGCCAGAATACGCCCAACTCACCACCCCCACTCCAAGCGAGCAAAACCATGGCAGACCTCAAAGAACGCGTCGCCGTCGTCACCGGCGGCGGCACCGGCATCGGCAAAGGCATCGCCACGCGGCTGGCGGCCGAAGGGTGCCGCCTCATGGTCTCCGCCTCCGCCAACATCGCCGGGGCCGAACAGCTACGCGATGAGCTGCGCGCCAACGGCGCCGAGATCGAAATCACCCAGGCCGACTTCCGCGACCCCGATACCGCCCGCGGCGTCGTCACCGGCGCGATTGAGCGCTACGGCCAGCTCGACATCCTCGTCAACAACGCCGGCTGGACCCTCAGCGAAGACTTCCTCGAAGGCAACACCCAGAACTGGCTGGACATCTTCAACATCAACCTCATCGCCATGATCGTCGCCAGCCAGGAAGCCGGCCGACACATGGTCCAGCGCGGCTCCGGCCGCATCATCAACATCAGCTCCGTCCACGGCTACGTCCACCTCGTCCAGAACGTCGTCTACGCCGGGACCAAGGGCGGCATCAACGGCTTCACCCGCGCCCTGGCGCTGGCCCTGGCCCCCCACGGCGTCACCTGCAACGTCATCGCCCCCGGCGCCATCCAGGTCGACCGCTACGCCGACCAGAACCTCAACCCCTCCACCATCGGCACCACCATCCCCGCCGGCCGCGTCGGCCAGCCCTCAGAGATCGCCGCCGCCGTCGTCTACCTCGCCTCCGACGACGCCTCCTACGTCAACGGCGAAACCCTCTACGTCGACGGCGCCCTCACCACCCGCATGGCCATCGGCATCTAACCCCGCCGCCCGCGCCCCCTCTTTCGTAGGGGCGGGTCCCCGACCCGCCCGTCTTCCGGTCGAGATGCCCACCCGTCCCCGTGCCCATGTGGC
This sequence comes from Chloroflexota bacterium, assembly GCA_026707585.1. Classification (GTDB taxonomy): domain Bacteria; phylum Chloroflexota; class UBA11872; order UBA11872; family UBA11872; genus UBA11872. The sequence continues at coordinate 17,922 of JAPOWQ010000069.1, forward strand.
CCTGGCTGCGTGCAGCCTGGGACCTCCGATCACCGCCAGCCCCACCAGGCAACCCAACCAGGCTCCCGCCCGCCGTATCCAATTCCTCGTAGGGGCGGCGTCCGAGACCCGCCCGTCTTCCGTCTACCGCCGTTCGTCGTGAGCCCGTCCCGTCTACCCACCGTCCCGAGTCAAACCCCATCCCCACCAGCCTTGCCTGCAATACCCGCAACGCCTCCGATCAAACGACCCGCCTCCAGATGAGTCGCCTGCGGGCATCGTCCAGACCGACGCCATGAACTTTCCTGCTGACCTTCGGACTGGCGCGATCCGAAACTGCGGAAAGCGTCTACCCAACTGCGTCTGAAGCCGGCGGCCTCAGGTCAATCCGCATCTCCGCAATCCGTTCCGAATCCCTCGCCACGCCGCGCCGTTCCAGCACGGCCAGCATGTCCTCCTGCCTCGGCTGACCGAACGCCAGTCGATACAGCGCCAGCGACTCCTGCAACCGTGCCCACCGCTCCTCGTCCCGACTCAGCGGAAACGCCATGCTGCGCCGCTGGATCCGCCTTGTGGCCCAGGCTGCGCACAGCCTGGGACCTCCCAAATCCGTTCGCAGTGAGCCGCTCCGGAGTCTTTCAAAGAGCCTGGCCCGAGCTCTTCGAACGCGGAGGCGAACCGAACTACGAACCAAGACTCTCGACACCCAAGTCTGAACCGCCGCAGAGCGCGTAGACTGCTTCTCGAAGATCGAAGCATCCAAGTCCATTTGGCGGGGCGGATTTCATGATGACCGATGACGGTCAACTGACGGCACAGGCCGATGCGGGGTCCGAAGAGATCGAAGGCCTGGGATACGACCAGCCCGGCTCTTGGGGTGACTACCCAATCGACACGCTGCTAATTCGACACGAGCCGCGCACTGTGCACGACGTTCTACGGCGAATCGAACAGGGCCGCTTCGTTATGGACCCGGATTTCCAGCGTGAGTTCATCTGGGACGATGACAAGCAAAGCAAGCTCATCGAATCTGTAATGATGCGAATCCCTCTTCCAGTCTTCTATCTTGCCGAGGATCCCCAAGGTCGCATGGTGGTTGTTGACGGCCTGCAGCGCCTATCGACCTTCCATCGCTTCGTAAATAACGAACTTCGGCTTCGACTCAGCGAACGACCCGAGCTGGATGGGAAGAGATTCTGTGATCTGCCTCACAGGATACAGAATCGCGTAGAGGACTGCAATCTTATCCTCTATATACTCGACGCTAAGGTTCCCGACCAGACCCGATTGGACATCTTTGAGCGCGTTAATGGTGGCGTGCCGTTAACCCGGCAACAGATGCGCAACTGCCTGTACATGGGCGACGCCACCCGTTTCCTGAGAAAGGAGTCGCGGACGGATCTCTTCAAGCGTGCGACCGGCGGAAGTCTACGATGGCAGACGATGCGAGACCGCGAGTTCGTCAATCGCTTCTGCGCATTCCAGATCCTTGACCTCGATGAGTACCGTGACATGGATGAATTCCTGGCGAGATGCTTGACTAAGATGAACAAACAGGTAGATGTACTGCCGATATTATCGAGGCAGTTCGAATTGACGCTTGGCAACAATCTCCATCTATTTGGTAAACATGCCTTCCGTAAGCATGCGCCGGATCAAGAGCATCGAAGCGTGATTAACGCTTCGATTTGGGATGTAATGTCCACCGGGCTCTCGCGATACTCGCAGCAATCGGTGGAAGAACACTCGGAGAGATTGCAGGCTGAATTCTATCGACTCTTGCAAGACGAAGACTTTATGAATGCGATCACTTATGGAACAAGCGATGCAAAGCGAGTGCATCGTCGATTTGAGATGTCAAACGCTATGTTAGAGGATGTTCTTGGTGCTTACGCAGCTTGAATTACGCTCGTTCAAATGCTTCGATATCCTGCGGCTGCCCCTAGCGCAACTGACACTGCTGACGGGTCTTAACAGCGCAGGCAAGTCGTCAGTTCTGCAAGCGCTAGTTCTCTTGCACCAAACCATGCGCGAACATGAATGGTCGACTCGGCTTGCGCTAAATGGCATTGGCGTTCGATTGGGTGCGGTGGCTGACGTGGTCGACGAGCAATCCAGCAGCACTGGATTCGAGATCGCACTAGAGGATCAGACCAATTCCTATCGTTGGGCGTTCGTTGGCGACCGACGCGACATGTCCATGCAAGTCCAACGTGTTGTGTTCAACGACCGAATGCTGGAGCAACCCAAGGAACTGCGATACTTGTTGCCCTTACGCGCACCAGACTCGGTTGAGTCGCTGGCAATGCGCATAAGGAATCTAGTCTATGTAACCGCGGAGCGACTTGCCCCACAGGATTCGTATGTGCTTGAAGACCCGCACGTCGTAACCGATGTTGGACCTCGCGGCGAACACGCGCTGAGTGTGTTGCACTGGGGACGTGATGACTCTGTGCCTGATCAGCTTACTTTGCCCGACGTCTCTCCTCTCCGACTCCGACAGGTTGAGGCGCGTATGGGGAGTCTATTCCCAGGCTTTGCGATTGATCTCCAGCAGGCACCACGGGCGACCGTCGTGACGCTGGGGTTGCGAACATCGGAGGCTGAAGAATTTCACCGTCCAGTACACACTGGTTTTGGCCTTACACAGGTGTTACCCGTCGTCGTTGCCGCCCTCTCAGCGGTCAAGGGCGATATCCTCTTGATCGAGAACCCGGAGGTACATCTCCATCCGGCCGGTCAGGCCATGATGGGACAGTTCACAGTCGACGCAGCGCGCGCTGGGATTCAGGTCATCGTTGAGACCCACAGCGACCATGTGCTAAACGGAATTCGTCGGGCGGTCAAGGCAGGTCGGCTGTCTGCGGAGCAAGTGGCTATTCACTTCTTCAGGCCTCGGTCCGACGAAGGACCGCAAGTCTTGAGTCCGGTGCTTGACGACACCGGGAACATCGACGACTGGCCCGATGGATTCTTTGACCAGTTCGATAAGGATGCAAACTACTTCGCTGGCTGGGCTGACGTCTAGTATGGAGTTGATGTTCAACGATTGCTCGATACATGGACAATTCCAAGACCTGAAGACCTTTCAGGTGGCGATTGAGCGAGTGATGACTATTCGCCACACGGCTCGACGCTTCGGAAGGAACCTGCAATGCCACCGAAATGTGTCCAGTGCGGAGGTTATGCCCGGTTGGATAATGCAAAGAGCCGTTCAAACGCTAGGCATGGATAAAAGGCGCGTTGTGATGCAATGGCTGAATCAGCTTGGGCCATTTTGGGACAAGTCTCAACAGCACTCGAGCGATGACTGGCTGGAATGCAATGGCGAACCTGTAACTGACACCGCGATTGGTGAAGCCGCTCACTGTCTTGCTCTTGGCCTTGACCGTAGACTGGTAAGCATGGATCCCTCAGCCTGGCTGAGTTCACCGTTGTCCGTGGAGTTTGAGAGCGGACCGAATAGGCACGTCGATGTCCTAAACTACTGGCTCGTCGAGGCGATTCAGACTGCTCTTTCCGTCGCTCCCACTCCCGTCCGATCCTGGGACGACTTGGCTGCCGTAGCTCGAGTTCGCTTTCCAGATCTGACGTTTTCGACAAACAGCTTTGCTCCCCTCCGTGGCCATCCGTTCGGCAGAGGTCCTGCCGAACGTATGATCGCTTTGCTGACTGTACTGCACGACTTCAAGAACTGCTTCAATGAGCAGGGCCAACGAACATCGGAAGGGCACGAGATATATCAGCAACACTTCACGGGCGAAAAGGCTTGGTTTTCGGATTCGTCAAATACGGAGAAATCGCAATTCAATTCAGACCTAACGTTCCCACATCCGGCAAGACCAGGAGAGACGTTATTCTGCACGTGGCATGGCAAAGTCAAAACACCCCAATTGAGAATTCACTTCTCATGGCCGGTACGAGCGAATGAACCAATGTATGTTGTATATGTCGGACCCAAGATTACCAAGCGTTAGGCATACGACGCGGTGATCCCTTTATGCCGAGCTTCCCTACGTAGCTAGTAGGATCGCTCCAATCCGCCTCGCCACCTCACTGAAATACCCCACCTCTTCGACCCGTAGGTCCCGACCCAACACCTTCCGTTCCCGATACGACAACCACTTCTTCAGCACTTGGTACCCACCCAGCCGGTAGTTCCACACGTTCGCTGGCACATTCCGCCAGTAGGCGTTGTCGTTCAGGCGGATGTCATAGGTCGTCTCACCTAACCTGTCTGCAGCAGCACCAAGGGCGGCGCGCTCCGATCCCGTATACGCTCGCTCCTCCGTACGACCCTGCCCCGGCATAACCGCCTGGCCCGGCCCGAAGTGTCCCCAACCGGCCGTCAGGCCAAAGTCGTCGCCGAACATGTCGCGCCCGTGCGTCGTGGCCGTCACGGCAATGGCAGCGATCTCAGGCCGAAGCTGGCCTGCGGTTACGCCAGGAACAGGAGTCTCAGGATCCAGCAGCGCGGACAGTTTGCGCCCACGGGCAGCAGAAGCGGCCAGAGAATCGCTGGCCGCTCCTACCTTGGCTGCCAAGTCGCTCTCCCCGGTGCCGGCGTGGGCTGACAGTTCGGACCAGTGCGTCAGTGGTATCCGCGGCCACTCCATCCGCAGAGCACCAGCATTCGCTTTCCGGTATTCAGGGTCGTGCAGCACGACTAACACGTGGTGAAATAGGTCCTCAACGGTCAGGTCGCAGTGTTCGAGGTAGCGGCGAGCGGCGGCTGACAGGTTGGGACGACGCGACTTCAGTGGGTCGGCACCCAACGTTTCTTCGCGAAGCCACACGGGAAACATGCTGACGCCCCACTCTATTAGGTGAAGCGACGCCAGATTTGGCGTGAAGGTGGCTTGCGGTTCGGTTGCGTCCTGCCTGAGTCTGGGAACGGCCGATAGCCACAAGTTTCCTTGGAATACGTGCGGACGGTACTCGGGGCGAGGTCGATCTAGCAGTCCGTGCTCGGTTTCCCAATAGAGCCAGCGTACGTCGAATGGGCGGTACGCGTAGCGGACGAATCCGGCTTCATTTGGGCCGCCACGTTTAAGCAGCGTGTCGCGAACCGTCTGGGCGTTGAAGCCGCCAGAGCTTCGCATTATCGCAGGATGAATCCGCGCGATCTCGGCGTGACTCAACTTTTGGTCGAAATAATCGCCGATGCGCCTGTGTAACTGATCGAAGTCAGTGTCGACCAAGAATGCATCCCGGCTGGTTTTGACTCCCGGAAACGACGTTGGAAATAGGTCTGCCAGGGTTGGCCAGTCAAACCAACCCCGGCTCACAGCCAGCGGTGCGAGCGGCAGCCCCAGCGGCAAAATGGGATCCACAGGGTCGTAGAGCGCTTCAGGCTTGGCCTCCGCCGATTCCGTCAGTGCTTCAAGTTTTGTCTGGCCCCACAAGTCGCGGAACTGAACATTCGGCGCAGGCGAGTGCGGTCGCTTACGCACCAGCGTGGCAATCGCCGTTCCGACTTGGATTCCCACCGGATCGTCGGCCGTCGAGAAGATGCTGGGATCCGGCGAACCGTCGGGCGCCACCTTGCCGGTGCGGAACTTATCGCCGTTCAGGTTGTCGATGCGAATCACGTCAAACGCTTCCAGGTACCGCTCTCGCATCCCCGGACACGACAGGCTGTCCAACCACGAGTAGTTGGAAATGAAGCACACCACGCCCTGCCCGGTCTTCTCGGCAATCCGCCGCTCGGCCATCCGGAAGAAGCGCACGTACAGGTCGTTCAGACCCTGCCCCTCGGGACGCCGCACCCTTCGGGTCGTGCGGTAGGCCGTCAAGAGTTCCTGCTCCTCGTCCACGGCCACGCCAGCGAACCCGTTGTACGGCGGATTGCCGAGGATCACTAGGATTGGTTTCTTTTGTTTCACTTCCTCCGCGCGATCACGTTCCTCCGCTAGTTCGGGAATCGAAAGCGGAACCTGCTTCTGCGAAGCCCAGCCTGTCAGCGCATTGGTCAGAAATATCCCCGCCCGTTCCTCCGCGTCCTCCGCCAGCGGCGCATCCAGGTCCTGCATGGTCAGGCCCACCTGCAAGTGCGCCACCACGAATGGCGCGGGCATGATCTCGAACCCGAACACTCGCTCCGTAGCCGCTTGCTTGACCCGCGCCCCGGTCAGCGCGCCCGGGTCCTGGTCTTGAAGGTTTTTGGCAATCCGTTGCAGCGTCTCGGCCAGGTACGCGCCCGTGCCGCAGCACGGGTCCAGTACGTATACGTTCTGGGCCGCCAGCCCGTCGGCGATTCCCAGGTCGTCCTTTAGCGCGCGATCCACCCGCGCGACCATGTAGCGCACCACCTCCGGCGGCGTGTACCAGACGCCCAGCTGCTTGCGCAGCGCCGGGTCGAAAGCTTGCAGGAACGGCTCGTAGAAATACTGGACCGCCTGCCCCTCGCTGAACCTCGCGAAGAAAGCGTCACGCTCCACCCGGTTCAGCGCCGCCGCCGTCCAGTCCAGCACCTCCACCAGCCCTAGCGGTTGCAGCCGCCCCGGATCCGAGAGTTGCTGGAACAGCGCCCGCAGCACCGGCGCGCGCAGATGCCAGACGGACGTCTTCCAGTCGAACTCGCCCCTTGGCGGGGGCGTCTGCCGCGCCCACAGCACCCACGCCGAAAACACACCGTAGAACAGTGTCTGAACCAGAGTCGACCTGAAGAATTGCGCTCCTTGCTCGCCCGTGAACTGCACGCCCAGCGCCTCTTCAAGTGCATCGCGCACTGCCCCAAGCGGTGCCGTGCCAGCCCCCGACTGGGCTTCGGCAGCCTCAACTCGAGCCAACGCGTCCCGAGCATGCGAGGCCAGCAGTTCGGCTAGGTCCCGAGGTTCTGCCAGCCGTGCCCGGTGCGACAGCACCCGCCGCAGGTATTCCCCCAGCCCAACGCCGACCTGCCCCGCGAATGCCCGCGGCTTCTCCAACTGCCGCTCGAAATCCTCCGCGTCCCTCGACAGCCGAAAGCTCTCCAATCGCGTCGGACTCCCGTTCGCGTCCTCGCCCACCAGCAGGAAGTCGCGGTAATTCGTCACCAGCACCTGCCGGTACCGCCCCCAGTACTTGCTCACCTGGTCGCTCTCGGCCGTCAGCCAGGCGTCGTCCTCAGCCGACTTCACTTCCACCACGCCATGCTCCGGCAACTCGCCCACCGTTCGTGGCGAGCCTGTCGAACCACTCCCGCGCTGCACTTGCTTCGCCGCGTACAGCCCAAAGTCCGGATGCCCGGCCCCTTGGTCGGCCAGTTCGCCGACGCAGAACACCTTCGGCTTCAGCCCACCGCCGACGTCATTGAGCAGATTCGCCAGCGGCCCATACCCCGACCGCTCCCCCGTCGCCCCACCCGACGCCCGGATCTTCCGCAAATTCGCCAGGTAGTCCTCAACGACCCTCGGAAACTTCTTCATCCCAGCCCGTCAGCCTTCCCCTCATTCGCGGCCACGCTACCCCGCCACCGACGCCACGACGAAATACTCGCCTCCGTCGCCTGCGTCATAGTGGCCGAGGCTGCGCGCCGCCTGAAAACTCGCATCCCCGGCGCACCGCCCAGGCCGCCAGACCGCCCCACCAACTCCCTCTTCATCAGCCCCTGGCCGCCAACCACTTGCCCTTCGTTCTCGCCTAGTGTACACTACCCATGTACCGAACGCAACACCTTTCCCGGAGCCCCTCCCCTGCCCCCGCCAACCAACCCACAGTCGTCCCCTGCCCGCCAATCCGGCCGCCGCCATTGGCCAGCCTCTCCTCCCCCCGCAACCCTGCTCCGCCTGCTCCAGCTGTTCCTGTCCGCCCTGCGCCTGCCCATGCCCCTCCTTCCCTCACCCTCCCCCGCCCCGACTCCCCAACCGCGCACCACGCACCCTCTCCAGGCCCGGCCAAGAACCTCCCCACCCACCCACCTGCCCTCCCCACGCCGCTCGCGCTCCACCCCGGCCCCCGCAGACCCCAAAACCCCGCCAAAATGCACCCCGCCGCGCCTCAAGAGTTTTTTGGAAAAAACTCTTACGCGCACGAAGGCGCCCCATTCCGCGCCCCCGCCACCCGCCCGCGGCCTCGTCCGATCCCCGCGACCGCCGGTTGCGCTGCCGCCGCCCGCCACTCGAAACTTAGTGCGATCCACAACCGGAAAACGATGACAGATGGTTTCCAGCAAAGCAGCCACCGTCGAGGAGTACCTGGCCGAGCTCCCCGAGAACCGGCGCGCCGACATCCAGCAGATCCGCGAGGTCATCCTGGCCAACCTGCCGGACGGCTTCGAGGAGTGCATGCAGTACGGCATGATCGGCTACGCCATCCCGCTCGAGCGGTTTCCAGACACCTACAACGGGCAGGCCCTGGGCGTGGCCGCGCTGGCGGCTCAGAAACGCCACATTTCGGTCTACCTGCACGGCCTCTACGCCGACCCCGAGCTGACCGAGTGGTTTGTGCACGCCTACAAGCAGTCCGGCAAGCGGCTCAACATGGGCAAGTCCTGCGTCCGCTTCCCCAGGGCCGAGGCCGCCGCGCTGGACCTCATCGGCGAGGTCGTCGCCCGCATTTCCCCCGAGCAACTGATCGCCCAACACGAAGCCGCCCACGGATAGGGGATGAAGCCTGATGCCAAGCATTGACTGGCCGATCGAACAGCTCCGCACGTACGTCCCTCCGGCAACCGCGCCGGACGGCCTGGACGACTTCTGGGCCCAAACCCTGGCTGAGCAGCAGCACCCGTACGACGAAGACATCACGCCGGTCGACTACCCGGTCGACGGGCTAACTGTCGAGGACGTCACTGTTGCCGGCTACGGCCAGGGCCGCGTGGCCGGCACGCTGCTGGTCCCCGACGGCGACGCCGAACTCCCCGGCATCGTGATCTTCCACGGCTACACCGGCAACCGCGCCGCCGTCTTCGACGCCGCCGCCTGGGCGCTCCAGGGCTTCGTCGTGTACGCGATCGACATTCGCGGCCAGACCGGCTTCAGCACCGACCCGGACGCTGATCCGCGCGGCCACGCTCTCGGCTGGATGACCCAGGGCATCCAGTCGCCCGACACCTACTACTACCGCCGGGTCTACGTGGACTGCGTGCGAGCTGTCCGTTTCGTGCAGTCACTTCCCCGGGTACGCGCCGACCGCGTCGGCTGCACCGGCATCAGCCAGGGAGGAGGCCTGACCCTGGCCACGGCCGCGCTCGAGCCCAGCGTCGCGCTGGCGATGGCCGAAGTCCCCTATCTCTGCGACTTCCCCCGCGCCGCCCAGATCGCCGGACCGGCCGGCCTGGTGCAGACCATCTACGGTGAAATCGGCGCCTACTGCCGCGCCTATCCCGACCGCTACGACGAAGCCTTCCGCACCCTCAGCTACTTCGACGTGGTCAACCTGGCGCCCAGCATTCGCTGCCCCACCCTGGTCAGCGTTGGCCTATGGGACGACATCTGCCCACCGTCCACCGTGTTCGGCGCCTACAACCGCCTGACCTGCGAACCACGCGAGATCGACGTCTACCCTTTCCTCGACCACTCCAGCACCTCGACCCACCGCGACGCCAAAGTCCGCTGGGCCTGGCGCTGGCTACACGACCGGGAATAGCGCCAGCTCTCGGATCCGGCGCCTACATGCTCGTGTTGCGAGTGATCTTGAACGCGAAGGCGCTGTCACACGGCCGCCGCTCAGGCCGTTCGATCTCCAGCCCCTCAGCCGACATGCGCCACGCCAACTCGCCGTCGTTACCCAGCAACTCCACCGACCGGATCTCGCCCGGATACAGCGTCTTCAGCGACTCGATCGTGAAGGTCGGCGCCGGCCAGCTCAGGCAGATCGCGTAAAGCACGTTGCCCTTCACCGTGAAGCGGATGTCACTGCCCTGGTAGGCCAGCTTCTCCTTGGTGTCGCTGAAGGCCCCTGAAACCGACATCTGGGTCGGGCCTTCGCCATAGGTCCACCACGGCGTGGTTCCGTAGATCGCCTCGCCATTCACGCGCAGCCAGTCGCCGATGCCTTCCAGTGCCGTGACCGCCTCGTCCGGGATCGTCCCGTCGGGCTTCGGCCCCACGTTCAGCAGCATCAGCCCGTTCTTGCTGACGTTGTCCACCAGGTACTGCACGAGCTCGGTGGCCGACTTGTACGTCGTCTCGCGCAGATAGCCCCAGCCCGAGCCATCGTCCACCGTGGTGTCGGTAATCCACTCGTGATACGCCTGATCCGGCATCTTGCCCAGCTCGATATCCAGCACCCCCACGCCCGGCGGCAGGTTGTCCCACTTGTAGGTCACCACCACCCCGCGGCCCCATTCGGATTCCTTGTTGTAGTAGTACGCCAGGAAGTCCTGCTTGTACTGCTCGTGGACGGCCTTCAGGCCAAAGTCGAACCAGATGTAGTCCGGCTCGTACTTGTCCACCACCTCAACCAGCTTCGCCTTCCAGATTTCAAGAAACGCCCTGCTCGGCTTGTCCTGCTCGTCCCACTCCACGTCGCGCACCGGAAAATCCAGGTTGTGCGGCTCGCCATATAGCCCGGAATAGCGCGGATCGGATGTATCGAAATCTGTCCGCCAGTGCGGGAAGAACCACCAGTTCTCCGCATGGTGCATAGCCACCATGTAGCGCATGCCCTGTCGTCGAACGGCCTCCGCCAGTTCGCCCACCACGTCGCGCTTCGGCCCCATCCGGGCCGCGTTCCACTCGGTGTGCGCGCTGTCCCAGAGCGCAAATCCGTCGTGATGCTCCGCCACCGGCCCCGCAAACTGCGCCCCGGCCCGCCGGAACAGATCGGCCCACGCGTCGGCGTCGAACTTCGCGCCGTTGAAGTCGGGAATGAAGTCCTTGTACCCGAACTTCGAGGGATGTCCGTAGGTCTTCACGTGATGCGCGTAGTGCGGCTCGCCCTCGCGATACATCCGGTACGGATACCAAGTGGCATTAGGACCCCACGCGGGCACGCAGTAGATGCCCCAATGGGTGTAGATGCCGAACTTGGCATCGGTGAACCAGCGGGGCGTCTGGTGCTGACGCAACGAGCGCCAGTTCGGTTCATAACGGGTCGTCATGGCGGAGCTCTCACCAGGGACGGCTGGAACGCGGCGCGCCAGCATACGAACCGATCCCCGGCTCCGCCCGCGCTAGTGCCCCGGATGCGGGACGAACGGCACCCGCTTCAGCCACAGCCGCAGCGCGTGCCAGTAGATGGCCGCGGTAACGCGGGCAGTCAGCAAAGGATGCCGCGCCAGGGCAATTGCCAGATTCCCTGCGCTGAGAGCCCTCCGGCGTAGCATCAGGTTGGCCTCGAATAGCGGCGCTCCGCCGCGTGCCACCTCAATCCCCACGCCAAGCTGCTCGCCCGGAACCGTGGCCGTCAACCGATAGCGCTGGTCCATGTGCATGAACGGCGAAACGTGCAGCGCCTTGGCAAAACCGACCCTGAGCCGCCCAGCATTGGCATCCGGCTCAGGCTCGACCACGTAGACGTGCCGCTCGCCCCAGGGAGTATTGGTTACCTCGACCACCAGCGCCTGTACGCGGGACTCATCGGGCGTGAAGCAGTAGTACACGCTAATGGGGTTCATCACGTAGCCGAAATACCGCAGGTGTGTCAGCAGGCGAATCGGTCCTTCGGGCCGACGGCCCCTCACTTCCGCCACGCGTGTACGCACCGCCTCGTCCAGCGACATGTCCGGATCGCCGAAGTGATCCCCGCGCCGAAACCAGGCCAGCGCCGGACGCCGCGCCGACCAGAACAGTCGCCCGTCAAATAGCCCTGGCAACTCCGCCAGGTCCAGATAGACCATGAACAAATCGAATCGAAATCCGTGGGACGCCGGCTCGCGTCGGTGGTGCGTGACGTATCCCGAATAGAGGGCACTGGCGCCACTCATGCGCTGGCGAGCAGGGCTCGCGCCGCGCGCAGGCCGCTGATGACCCCGTCCTCGTGAAAGCCATAGCGCCAGTACGCGCCCGCATACCACGTGCGGCGCACGCCGTTGATCTCGCCCCAGCGATCCTGCGCGTCGATGGCCGCCTGGTTGAAGACCGGATGGTGATACCTGAGCCGCTTGATGACGGACTCGTCGTCGATGCAGTCAGTCTGATTCAGCGTGACGCAGTACGTCTGGGGCGCGTCCAGGCGTTGTAGTCGATTCATGATGTATGTGGCGGGCACGCCGTCCGCGTGGTCCCGCGGAATGCGGTAGTTCCACGAAGCCCAGGCGCGTCGTCGATGTGGGAGGACGTCGGTGTCGGTGTGCAGCGCCACGTCGTTCGGCTGGTATTCGATAGCGCCCAGCACTTCCCGTTCCCGAGAACTGGGATCTTGCAGCGCGCCAAGCGCCTGGTCACTATGGGTCGCAAAGAGCACCTGATCGAACCGCACTTCGCCGGCCCCGGCAACCGCGACCGTGACGTGATCGCCTGACCGTCGCACCCCCACCACAGGCGCTCGAACCCGAATCCGGTCCCGAAATGGCTGAATCAGCGCTTCCACGTACCGTCGCGCGCCCCCAACGATCGAGAGCCATCGAGGCTTTCCCCAGATTCCCAGCAGCCCGTGGTTGTAGAAGAAGCGCGCGAACGTTCGAACGGGGATGCCGCTGAACGTCGAGGGATCGGCCGACCAGACTGCGGCGCCCATCGGCACCAGGTACAGGTCCCGGAACACGCGCGAAAACCCGGCGTCGTTCAGGTACTCGCCCAACGTGCGTCGTTCACCGGGGCCGAGCAGGCCCGTGGCCAGGCGATTGAAGCGCAAGTAGTCAACGAGCAGCCGCAGGAATGCTGGTCGCAGCAAGTTTTGGCGCTGGGCGAAGAGCGCGTTCAATGAGCCGCCGCTGTATTCGACGCCGCTTCGGTCGCAGCGCACCGAGAAGCTCATCTCCGAGGGCTGGCTTCGAATGCGTAGCTCGCCCAGAATCCGGCGCAACTCCGGATACGTCCGGTGGTTGAAGACCACGAAACCCGTGTCGACGGCGTAGGTGCGCGAGCCGTACGTCACGTCCACGGTGTGCGCGTGGCCGCCGGGCGTGGCGCCGGCTTCGAAGATCGTGACCTGGTGATGCGGCGCCAGTTCGCGAGCCGCGACCAGTCCCGAGACTCCGGCACCGATGACGGCGATATGCATGGTGGCGCTTCCCCTAGACCCGCTGCGCGGGCTCGAGCAGGTGGTGGGCGACCACCCATTCGCGACCGCAGCGATAGGCGAACAGTTCTTCGCAGGCGATGAAGAACAGCCGCCAGCGGGCGATCCATAGGTCAGCCGCTCCGTCACCGTAGACCCGTTCGAAGAGTGCTCGGACGGCTTGGCGGTGACTGTCGAGGTTGCACAGCCAGCACCGCAACGTCCGCGCATAGTGGCGACCGTTGACGATCTGGCGATCGACGGTTCGCACCGCTGGCGTACAGTCGTCGAACAGACCCAGGCTCGGCATCGTGCCGCCGCTGAAAAACCAGCGCGCCATCCAGCCGTCCTCCGGCTCAAAGGTGTAGGCGTGCCGTCGGTGGCTGAAGACGTGCACGAAAATCCGCCCGCTCGGTGCCAGCGCGTTGACCAACGTCGCCAGCAACGGCTCGGGGTTGCGCACGTGCTCCAGTATCTCGATGCTGACGATGCGGTCGAACTGACCAGGCAGCTCCAGCGCCGCCGCGTTCCCGGCAACGACCTGCAGGTTTGACAGGCCGAGTTCGGCGGCTCGCGCTTCCATGAAGTGACGCTGCGTGCGCGAGTTGCTGAGCGCCGTGAAGCTGGCTGTCGGAAAGCGTTCGGCCGCCCACAGCGACAACGCGCCCCAGCCGCTGCCCAGGTCCAGCACGCGCTGCCCGTCCGCCAGCTGCGCACGCCGCGCCGTGAGCTCCAGCATCGCCTCTTCGGCTTGCGCCAGCGTGGTGTCGCCGTTGGGCCAGAATGCGCTGCTGTATTTGAGCCGCGGGCCGAGGATCAAGCGAAAAAAGTCTGTCGGCACCTCGTAGTGCTGCCGGTTAGCGGCCTCGGTCTCGACGGCGACGGGTCCGCCTTGAAATCGGTGCATGCGTTCTCGGGTGGCGCCACGCTCCAGGGTTCGCAGGCGCTTTCGCAGCGCCATCCGAACCCCCAGCCGCAGCAGTCCGTCGGGCACCATCCCGCCGGCCGCCAGCCGCTCGAACCACGCCTGTTCGTCAGCCACGGCGGCGCAGTCCTGGGATCCGTGGAAGGAAAGCCGGCGTCGATTCCACGTACTCGCGGTAGCCGGGCTTGGTGTCAACCATCGTGCGCTCCAGCATTGCCACGCCCGAGACGCGCCAGAGCAGGAACGTCATCAGAACCGGACTGACCAGCGCCCACCAGGCCCCCACAGCCAGCCCCAGGCAGCCGAAGCCCCACCAGACCACGGCGTCGCCGAAGTAATTCGGGTGGCGCGTTAGCCCCCAGAACCCGCCGGAGAGGACTCGACCGCGATTGGCCGGATTGGCCTTGAAGCGCGCGAGCTGAAGATCGCCGCCGGCTTCAAAGGCGAAGCCCACGACCCACAGCGCCACGGCAACGATGTCCCACGGCACGAGAGCCTTAGGCTCGGGTGCGGCCAGCGCCGCGATCAGCGGGAGCGCCACCACCCACATCACGCTCCCTTGCAAGAGGAAGACGGTGAAGTAGCTGCGCCACCAGAAGGCCGGGCCGGCATTCCGCCGGAACTCCTGGTATCGAAAGTCCTCCGGCTTGCCCCGACTGCGCCAGCCGATGTGTGCCGCCAGCCGTATGCCCCATACCGACACCAGAACCAGCGTCAGCGCAGATCGGCCGGGATCGCCCGAACCCAGCCAGATTGCGAAGCCGGCCAGGATAGTGAAGCCCAGCCCCCAGTACACGTCCACGATCCCGGCGTTGCGCAGCGCCAGGCTCAGCAGCCACACCAGGGTCATGCCGGCGGCAATGACCGCCGCGGCCACGCCCAGCAGCCAGAAGTCCGTCATCAGACGTCGACGACCAGCCGCCAGCGGACGCCAATCTGTTGACTGCGCAGCATGGCGTCAGGTCCGGGAGGCTGGCTCTCGCGATCGCCCGGCCAGCAAGATTGCGGCCGCCGCGACCTCAAACGCCAGGCTAATCCAGTTGGACTGCTCGCCTGCGGATCCGTCAGCGAACATGAACGGTGCGCGCACCGCCGCAATGGCCAGATATACGAGACCGAGAACACGCTCGGCCGGCGTCTTCAGAAACAGCGGCGCAAGCCCAAGCCCTATGAACACGCCGCCCATTGCCGCGCGGATTTCGGTGATTCCGCGTGCCGTGTCCGGGGCCAGACCCGTGAACCCGCTGACGCTCTCAGGCCGCACCAGCAGCACAAGTCCGGACACTACCGTGGCCGCCAGCACGGCGTATCGCAGTAAACGCAGGAGCATGTCCGGACCCTTCGGCGTCAACGCCGACTCCAGGCTCGATTCCCAATCCTAGTGTGGCGGACGCCGACGAAGCGATTCCGTAGGTATTCATCCGATCAGACAGCGCCGCCATCCGATCGGACACCTGATCATCAGCCCATGGATCGCGCGATTTGCCCGATTCGCTGCCTTTCCGGAGGTCTAGCGGCACCAATCGCCTCAGAACGGCTGTTTACCTGCCGTCACGCCGCGCGGGGAACCGTGTTGGGTTCGTCGCCGTCGGCCATCTACTCGTTCATCCATCACTGGAACGATTCCCTCAATCCCCTAATCTTCGTGAACAGCGAAGAGTGGCGGACGCTGGCGCTGTACCTGCGTTTCTTCCTCTACACCGAGATCGGTGGTAGCGCCGGACTTACCCGCACGAACCTCATGATGGCAGCATCCGACGTCAAGCTGATTCCGATCCTCGTCATCTTCGACCTGGCTCAGTGCTGGTTCATCCGCGGCGTTGCGCTGACCGGGATCGCAGGGCGGTAGGGTCCATGGATTTCCGTACCGCAGTTGGCAGGCCAGATCGAGCGTCCGCTGGTGGACGCCGGCCTGCCTGAAGACAGGAGTGACTGATGGCTACCGAGGCCACTGACAAGCGCATCACCGGCTACCCGAACGATCCGCCGCGCGAGCGCAAGGCGCTCAATCTCACAACCTACGAGTACGAGTTCCCCTTCAACTACCCCAACGTGCTCGTGGACCGTGTATGGGTTGGCGGCGAGCGCCACGGCATCGAGCTGTTTCCGATCAAGACCACGGACGGCTCCACGGCCACTACCCAGACACCGTCCGACTGGATCGTGATCGAGGAAGACCACCCGATGGTGCAGGTTGCCGTCATCGGCAGTGCCTGCACCCCGCCTGGATCCATCCTTGTTGAATGCGACACGATCGATAACTTCAGACACGACGGCGAAAACGAACGCGCCGTGTCCGCGCGCTTCCGGGTGGACAACCTGTGGGGGATGCACCTGCGCGCTGACCTCCTGCAGCAGGGCGGCTCCTACCACGCGCTGCCGGTTGCCGGCATGAGCTGCGCGGTGTTCGAGATTCCACCCTCGGTCAGGGTTCGCGTCGCCGGCATGGGCGCGATTCCCGCCTGGTCCGAGGACGGCTATCCCGACGACGTGCACTATTCCATCCGCTACATCCGCACAACCGTTGCGGAGGCCTACTAGCCGCTGAGCGGCCCGGCGCGGCGGATGTTGCCTGCCGGCTGTCGCGACGGAACAAAGGACTGCGCTACGCGGCTCAGCAAGGCGACTCGCGTCGCCGGGATTTTCTCGTGGCAGCACGAGTTTTGCCCACGCGCTAAACTTCCGCGCCCGGTTCGGCATCGAACTGTCCGATGCCACGCCACGACAGGCTAGGAGAGGACCGTCATGGCGTTAGCCGAACAGCCGGATCTTCCACGATCCAGGCGCCGCGCCCTGATTCCCGGGTGGACTTGGCGTGAGACGCAAGGGTTTCTCTTCATCCTGCCCTGGCTGCTTGGCTTCGTCGTCTTCATCGCCGGGCCGTTCTTCTTTTCCTTCTTTGTAAGCCTGACGGAGTGGAGCTTCATCGGCGACATCAAGTGGTTGGGACTGGATCACTACGTTCGACTGCTGTCCGCCGATGACCCGCGCTTCGTCCAGGCGGTCTACAACACCACCTATTACGTGGCCTTTCACGTGCCCGGCGTGCTGCTCATCTCGTTCATCATCGCCGGGCTACTGAATCAGAAGGTGCGCGGCATCGCGATCTACCGGACGTGCTTCTACCTGCCGTCGATCACCACGGGCGTGGCTACGGCCGTTCTCTGGTTCTGGGTCCTGCAGCCAAACGGCCTGCTCAACAATTTCCTGGACATTTTCCTGGAGCCCTTTGGCGTGAGTGGGCCGAACTGGCTCGGTTCCACGGCGTGGGCGATGCCGGGGCTCATCATCATGAGCTTCTGGACCGTCGGGACCACCATGATCATCTTCCTGGCCGGATTCCAGGGCATACCCCAGCACCTCTACGAAGCCGCCGAAATCGACGGCGCGGGCTGGTGGGGCAAGGTCCGCAATGTCACGATCCCGATGATGACGCCGCAGATCTTTCTGACCTCGGTCATCGGCGTTATCGGGTCATTCCAGGTGTTTACGGCGGCGCTCATCATCACCGACGGCGGCCCGGCCGACGCCACGCTGTTCATTCTGCTGCTGCTGTATCAGATGGGATTCCGGGCGTTCAACATGGGCTACGCGTCAGCCATTGCCTGGGTCCTTTTCCTGATCATTCTGTTTTTCACGATCGTCCAGTTCATCAGCGCGCGGCGCTGGGTGTACTACGAGGGCGTGCGCGCCTAACGAAGTTTCGCCACCCAGTTGCCGCTCCTCTGGCGCCTCAGATGGCGTCAGGATTGGCGTAGATATGGTTTGCCATGGAAGTTCGTCGCAAAGACGTTCGGCCATCCAACGGCTGACTGAGACGCGGCGCCGCGGCGCGGAATGGCTCCTGGCGCGGGTCGGACCCGACGGTAGCGTCGGGCCCCTGGACGAGGGGTTCCGCTTCTACCGCCTGCCCTGGTCCCTCACCGTGTCCGGCCACACCCACGCCGCCACCGCCGTCTGCGGCTGGATCCGCGAGCACATGTTGACGCCGGACGGCGACTTTGACCGTGGCCACCGCCGGCTCTACGACGCCTACGCCTACCGCAACGCCACCCTGGTATACGGCGCGCACATGGCCCGCCAATTCGACATCAGCTCACGCGGACTGGGATTCGTTCTCTCCATGCAGGACGAGTCGTCCGGCGGCTTTGCGAACGACCGCGACCCCGATGGAACCCTTGGGGACGTGATGGACCTGCCCTACACCTGCGGATGCGGGCTTGCGTGTATCGCGCTCGGCCGGCTGGACACAGCCCGACAGGTTTACCGTTTCCTGGTGCGGGTCTGGAATGAACAAGCCGACGTATCCGAACGCCTGTACTACTCCTACTCGCGGCGGCGGCAGGCCGTCATCACCGATTACGACGAGCAAGACGTCTTCTGGCACGTCGTCGAGTCACAGGAACCAAGGGCGCAACGCTGGACCGTGGGCGGGCTCTCGGCCGCGTTTCTCTGCCGGCTGTACCTGGTCGATCCCAATCCCGACTACCTCGCGCTGGCGCGCGACTTTCAGCAGTTCTCTATCCAAAGCACGCCGCAACAGTTCGAGTTCCCGCAGGTCTGCAAGAGCGGCTGGGGCGCCAGTCTTCTCTTCCAGGTCACCGGCGAGGAACCTTACGCCGCCTGGGCCGTCAAGCTGGCCCACTGGTTCGCCGACACCCAGACCCACGACGGCTCCTGGGTCTTCGACCGCGACCCCACGGAGGGACGCACACTGGAACTGACGGCCGAGTTCGTGGCGCACGTCGACACCATCATCGGTTGCCTCGCAAGCCGCCCCTGATGAGGACGACTAGCGCGGTGCTGGTGGCACCCGAGTCGATTGAGCTCCACGAGTTTCCCGTTCCCACGATCGGCGAAGACGACGGCCTGCTACGGATGGAGCTGGCCGGGATCTGCGGAAGCGACGTCTTGCATTGGGGCGGCCACTCCGCCGTGAGCCGCAACCTGCCCGCCATTCTTGGCCACGAAATCGTCGGTCGAATTGAGCACGTCGGCGCGCTCGCGTCCCGACGCTGGGGCGTGACGCACGGTGACCGCGTGATCGTGGAAGCCAGCTTCGGCTGCGGCCTCTGCGAACTGTGCCTTCGCGGTAGCTACCAGATGTGCGCGCAGGGCCAGGGCTACGGCGGCCGCATTTCGGCAAGCGTCACGCCCTACCTATGGGGCGCGTACGGGCAGCACCTCTATCTGCCGCCGCGAGCGCGCGTCCACCGGATCGGCGACGCCGTCTCACCCGAAGTCGGCGTCGTCATCGGAGCGGTCCTGGCCAACGGGGTGCGCTGGGTCCACACCATCGGCGGCGCCGGAGTCGGCGACACCGTCATCGTATTTGGACCGGGTCCGCAAGGGCTGGCCGCCGTCATCGCCGCTCAGGCTGCAGGCGCCGAGCGGATCGTCGCGGTTGGCCTGCGCAGGGACCGGGCGCGCCTGACCTTCGCCCGCGACTGCGGCGCCACCCATACGCTGAGCTTCGACGAGCACACCATTGAGGCCATCGCCGATCTGACCAGCGGTCGCCTGGCCGACGTCGTGATCGACGTGACGGGCAGCGCCGCGTCACCGGCCGTCGCGGCTGAAGCCGTGCGACCGCTGGGAACTTTCGTGATGGCCGGCTCCACAGCCGCCGCCAGCGTCGAACTCCCCTGGAACGAATTGGTGCGCAAGGAAGTCCGCGCCCAGGGCGTGAACAGCCACGACCAGGCCGCCGTCCGTGCCGCCATAAGCCTGGCCGCCTCAGGACACTATCCCCTGGAGCGCATGGTCACCCACCGTTTCCCACTCGGTTCCGCCGGCCATGCCCTCAGCCTGGTCCGAGATGCCGCGGCGAGCGACGGCGTGATCAAGGCGGTGCTGGATCCGTTCGATGAGGCAGGCCGACAGCCGGCCGAAACAGAATTGCCGGGCTAGTCTGGAGGGATTCACATGCCACTCGAAGTCGTCTCGACTGACGGCCGATCGTTCCGATATCGGGACTACCAGGTCGCCGAG
The DNA here is from genome assembly GCA_026707585.1 of Chloroflexota bacterium. Classification (GTDB taxonomy): domain Bacteria; phylum Chloroflexota; class UBA11872; order UBA11872; family UBA11872; genus UBA11872. The sequence continues at coordinate 37,903 of JAPOWQ010000069.1, forward strand.
CTTGGCCCGTTTGACGTGCGCGTGCAGGTGGAGTTCGCCGCGCCGAAGCACGGTACCGAGCTCCACTCCCTCACGGGAAACCCACACCACCGCAAACGCTGGGACGAGAAGCTGCGAATCTATCTACCCCTGTCGGAACCCCTCCCGCTGACCGAGCGTCCCGTGGGAAACATGGTGGTCGGGTCGGTGACCGACCTGGGATCCGAGGTCACGAGTTGCTCCCCGGGCGACCGCGTCTTCGGTTACGGGTCGATCAGCGAGGAACACCAACAGCCCGAAGGCTCCTGGAGGCCCCTGGACGGCCTCTCCGAAACCGACGCCGTGTGCTCCGATCCGGCTCACGTGGCCCTGGTCGCGGTCCGGGACGGCAATGTACGTGTCGGCGACGCCGTGGCAGTGTTCGGCATGGGCGCCATCGGCCTGATGACCATTCAGATCGCCGCCTGCAGCGGGGCTACCACGGTGATCGCGGTCGACCCGGTGGAGAGCCGTCGAGCAACGGCCCGGGACCTTGGTGCCGACGTGGTCGTCGATCCAAGCGCCGAGGACGCCGGCCTGCGCATTAAGCGAGCCACCGGCAACCATGGCGTGGACGTGGCTATCGAGACCTCGGCCAACGCCGCCGCCTTGCACGAAGCCATTCGCGCCATTCGCCAGTGCGGAACCATCGTCCACGTGCCCTACGGCCCAAAGGATGCCTCAACGCTTCATCTGGACGAGGAGTTCCATGTGAATCGTCCAACCATCGTCGGCAGCCAGGCCGTCTGGCGAAACCCCGACCGTTCCTACCCGCTCTGGGACGAAGCGCGCGCTCGCGCAACGGCGATTGATCTGTTCAAGCGAGGCAAGGTCTCGTCCGAAGGCATCGTCACGCCCATTGTCAGTTTCAGGGATGCGGCCCAGGCACTGACCAGCGGGCTGGCCGCCCCTGATCGCGCAATCAAGATCGGCGTTCGCTTTCCATAGCTGAAACGGGCGGACGCATCCCTGTATGTCGGCGGCAACCGGTCCAGACCTTCGAGCCCGGCATCCTTCGAGTAATACCGACCTCGACCCGTCTCACGCTTGACGCACAAGAAGTTTCGTGGCCTAATCCTTAGTTGCACGGTAATTCAAGATGGAACCATATTGGTTCTTGCTTGAACGGGGGGCGATATGCAGACCAACATCACACGACGCCGAGTTCTGATTGGCGCAACGGGAGCAATCAGCGCAATCGCGCTTGCAGCCTGCGGCGAGACGCAGGTGGTCACCAAGGAAGTCCCGGTCGACCGAGTTGTGGTCAAAGAGGTTGAAGTCGAGAAGATCGTCACGCAACAGGTCGAAAAGGTCGTCACCCAGGAAGTCGAAAGGGTGGTCCGACAGGAAGTCCCGGTCGAGAAGGTCGTCGAGGTCAAGCAGGTCGTCGAGGTCCCGGTCGAAAAGGTCGTCGAAAAGGTCGTCACCAAGGAAGTCCAGAAAATCGTCGAGAAAGTCGTCCAGGTCGCACCGCAGGCCCCGCCAGTACGGTTCGTCTTTCACTCCGACCACACCTCCGGTCCGCGCGGCGCCGCCATGGGCTGGGCGCTGGACAACTTCGCCAGGGAGTTCCCCAACATCGACGTGAAGTTCGTCCTCTCGCCGGACGCGAACCAGGAAATGATCGCCATCATGATCGCCGCGGGTACGCAGCCCGAGGCCGTGCTCATGCCGGGCTGGTTCGCGGCTCAGTTCCTGACCGACGGCGCGTTCACGGTTATTGACGACGTACTGCAGAAGCATGACGACTTCGATCCCACCGACTGGTATTGGTGCCCCGACGAATCCAGCGTGAACCTGGTCAACGAACGCCCCTTCCCGCACCGTGATGGGTTGCGAGGGCCGTTCCACGGCCTGCCCTACCAGGGCAACTTGAACGTCCTCTCGGCCAATCTGGCGTTAATGGAGAGCGCGGGCGTCGAGTTTCCAACGCCTGGGAACTGGGGCATCCAAGCCGAGTTTTCTGACGCCTTAAGGCGCATCACCGACCCCGAGACGGAAAGCTATGGCTTATGGGACTCCGGGACGCTTGTGAGTAGCAATGCCATCTCGTGGGGCTGGGCGCTGTCCGACGAAGAGAACCTGATGTACTACAACAAGGACGCCACGCGCTGGACCGTGTTTGATTCCGGCGCGGACGTTGGGTTGCGGATGCTCCGGGACTTCGTGCTCGAAGAGGGCGTGGTACCGTCGCGCGCACGGTACCGGGAGATCAGAGGCGATGCCGGCGAACCGTTCTCGAACGGGAAGATTGGGTTCTTCCACTGGGGCGGCGGCGTGGGCGGACCCATCAACCGCATCAAGGATCGCTTCCCGTGGGCCTTGATCCCTCTGCCGGAAGGACCGCGCGGCCCGCAGCCACAGAAGTTCAGCGACGAGCCGCACTTGATCACCCAGATGGCCGACCTGCGCGGCAACACCGAAGCCGTGGTCGAGTGGCTCTTGTACCTGGCGGGACCGAAGACCCAATCGCGCGTGGCGATTGACCGAGGTTCTGTTACCTGGCGCAAGGATGTGGTGCGGTCACCCGAATACGCGGCGGGACCGCCCGAGAATCACGTGCAGCAACTGCACTACCTGGAAAGCGACAACCCCGCCTACCAGCAGCGCATGCATCCGGCGTGGCAGGAAATGGTGGCGCAGTCCGGGTACGCCAGCAATAGCAAGGTCATGTTGGGCGAGGTGTCCGTGGAACAGGGCATCGAGGAAATGTTGGGGATTCTCGACCGGTACATGGAAGAGCACCACGACCGCTTCCTGGAGCTCAAGGGCTGGGCTGAAAGCCAGCCGAACCCGGTCACCCCCTAGCGACCGCTGTATCGACGCGCCGAATCGGACGCCACCGGCCAACCCCAGCAGTGGGGTTGGCCGGTGCGCGCTAGACGGGGATTGAGGCTGTAGCCATGCTGCGCGTACTTGGTGGACCGTCGGAAATGCAGGTCCAGGAGGCAACCTTTTTCGCCTTCGACGACGTCTGCATCCCCTTCCGTACCAACTTCCAGCTGCACCTCATCCACGGCAAGCGGACCCCGGGCTGGCGCGATGGGCCGACCGTGGTCGTCCCCAGGGGCCCGCCCGGCTCGCATGACGAGGGCGTCCACTACTACGGCAGCACCATCCGCGTGGGCGACGAGTTCCACATGTGGTACATCGGACGCGTCGGCCGCAATCCGAACTGGGCCAACTACGAGGGCTTTGACGGGCGCTTGTGCTACGCGAACAGCCGCGACGGCATCCACTGGACCAAGCCGGAACTCGGGCTGGTCGAATACCAGGGCTCCAGGGCCAACAACATCGTGGACTTTCCCCGTCACATCGACATGTTCATGGCCCCGATCATTCACGATCCCGAGGACCCCGACCCCAACCGCCGGTTCAAGATCACCTTTAGTCACCGAACCGGGCCCTCTGGCGACCGCCGCGGCGGCTTGTCGGTGGCCTACAGCCCGGATGGGCTGCACTGGACGCCCAGCCCCAACAACCCGCGTGGCAGCGTCGCCTTCGAACACTCGGGCCTGATCAAGTGGAACGGCTGCTACTTCGCGAACGGCCACAGCGTTGGCCATCCGGGTCCCGGTCGCAAGATGGAGACCTACGCCTCCTACGACTTCGAGCACTGGACCGAAGGCAGCGCGCTGAGCATGACGCGTAGTCCGCGGCTCGAAGGACCGGACCTCGAAGACCGGCAGAACATCTGGGAGGAAATCCACCTGGGCGCGGGGCTGCACTCCTGGGGCAACGTGATCCTGGCCATCTACGGCCAATGGCACGGCTACCCCTACGGCGACCGGCGCTACGTCACGATCGATCTTGGCCTGGCCATCAGCCACGACGCGATCCACTTTCATGAACCAATCCCGGACTTTCGGTTCATTCCCTCGCGGGAGGAGCGCGACACGCGGCTGGGAGCGGGACCCGCGCTCCAGCAGGGGCAGGGCATGGAGAACATCGGCGACAAAACCCTTTACTGGTACTCGATCTGGCGCGGCGACGGTCAGGTGCGTTTGGCCCAGTGGGAACGCGACCGACTGGGCTACGTGCAGCCCTACGCGGCGGGCACGCGGGCGCAGTTCATCACCTGTCCGTTTAGCCTCCCGACGGCTGGGGTGCCAGTCCACCTGAATGTGTCGGGCTTGGGCGAGTACGCCGCGGCGCGGGTCGAAGTTGTCGATCTAGAGTTTCGTCCGCTGCCCGGCTACTCGGGCGACGATGCCGCCACGCTGCGCGAATCCGGGCTGCGGGTACCAGTGCGCTGGCCCAACAACAACACGCTGCCGTCGGCCGACTCGCCGCTGCGCCTGAAAGTCGAAGTCGGACCGGTCAGCCGCGACTGCCTGCGGCCCGAGGACGTCAAGCTCTACGCGGCGTATGTGGGTTCACGGTCTGAGTGACGCAGCCCAATATGGCCCACGTCGGCGCTGAGCGGACCTCGCGGTTGTAGCCATGCTGCGCGTGCAGGGCGGGCCTTCGGAGATGCAGGTCCAGGAAGCCACCTTCTTTGCGTTCGACGACGTCTGCATCCCCTTCCGCACGAACTTCCAGCTTCACCTAATCCATGGGAAGCGAACCCCCGGCTGGCGCGATGGCCCCACCGTCGTGGTACCCAGTGGCGAGCCCGGCGCGCACGACGAGCAGGTCCACTACTACGGAAGCGCCGTCCGCGTGGGTGACGAGTTTCGCTTGTGGTACGTCGGCCGAGTGGGTTGCAACCCGACGTGGGTCGGCGGCTACCAGGGCTACGACGGGCGTCTCTGCTCCGCGGTCAGCCGCGACGGTATCCACTGGACCAAGCCCAATCTCGGGCTGGTCGAATACCGGGGCTCAACGGCCAACAACCTGGTGGACTTCCCTCAGCACATCGACCTCGGGTGGGCCCCGATCATCCACGACCCCGACGACCCTGACCCTGACCGGCGTTTCAAGCTCGCCTTCACCCACCGGACCGGTCCTTCGGGAAATCGTCGAGGCGGCCTGTGCGTGGCCTACAGCCCCGACGGCTTGCACTGGAGGCTCAGCCCCAGCAATCCAGTCGGCAGCGTCGCCTTCGAGCACTCGGGCCTGATCAAGTGGAACGGCTGCTACTACGTAAACGGGCACAGCGTTGGGCATCCGGGACCCGGCCGCAAAATGGAGACCTATGCCTCCTACGACTTCGAGCACTGGACCGAAGGCAGCGCCCTCAGCCTGACGCGCAGTCCCCGCATCGAAGGTCCGGATCTGGAAGATCGCCAGAACATCTGGGAAGAAATCCACATGGGCGCGGGGCTGCACTCCTGGGGCAACGTGATCCTTGGGGTGTACGGCCAGTGGCACGGCTACCCCTACAGCGACCGGCGCTACGTCACGATCGACCTGGGCCTGGCCATTAGCCACGACGCCCTGCACTTCCACGAACCGATCCCCGGATTTCGCTTCGTTCCCGCCTTCGAGGAGCGCGACACGCGCCTGGGAGCAGCCCCCGCGCTCCAGCAGGGGCAGGGCATGGAAAACGTGGGCGACAAGACCCTCTACTGGTATTCCGTCTGGCGCGGCGACGGCCAGGTCCGGCTGGCGCAGTGGGAACGAGACCGCCTGGGCTACGTACAGCCCTACGTGGCCGGCACGCGGGCGCAGTTCATCACATGTCCGTTCAGTGTCGAGGCGGATGGATCGCCAGTCCATTTGAACGTGTCTGGTCTCGGCGAATTCGCATCGGCGCGGGTCGAAGCCGTCGACCTCCAGTTCCGCCCCCTGCCGGGCTTCTCCGGGGACGACGCGGCCACCCTGCGAGAGTCGGGTCTTCGCGTGCCGGTTCGGTGGGCGCACCACGATTCACTTCCGGTGACCGACACGCCGCTGCGCCTGAAGGTGGACGTCGGCCCCGTTAGTCGCGACTGTCCGAGGCCCGAGGACGTCAAGCTCTACGCGGCCTACGTAGGTTCAAAGCCGGCCCACTAGCGGCGCCTGACGGCCGTCGCTTCCAACGCGTTACCAACCTGCTCAGTCGTCGCCCGCAAGCACCCAGTCCAGGTTAAACCGAGCCGCGCTGATCTTCTCGTGGTAGCGCTGCTTGCCGCCTTCCCAAATACACAGAATCGTCTTGTCCGGCAACACCGAAAGGTCCGAATAGCCGGCCAGCTCGCTGGTCACGGTTCGCGATAGGGGCCAGGTCCGGCCGTCGTCATGGCTGACCCGAATGGTCAAGTTTCTGCGGCCCGGTCCTCGTGGATTGCTGAATAGCAGCACGTTCTCGCCGCCCTCGTCCGTGCTCGAGTATCGAACGAGCCCGGAGTGGCAGCACGGCGTGATCTGCTCCTCGTGCTGCCCGTGCGCGTCGAAGCTCTCCCCGCTGTCCGAACTGCGCGCAAACCAGCGCAGCCCGTTGTAGTAGGGCCGATTCTTCCGGTAATTCACGTAGATTCCGCCGTCTTCCGTCTCTTCCATGATGAGTTCGTCCGAACCCGCGGGTAAGACGGCGCCCGCATGCCAAGTCTCGCCATGGTCGTCGCTGTACACCAGGCCGCCGCGAACGCCGGGGGCCTGCCCTTCCTCGCCGGCCTTGAAGAGAAACGCCGCGATCACGTGTCGCCCGGCGCGCGGCCCCCGAGCCAGTTGCACGCCGCGCGACGAGTTGTTCACCCAGGCGACCCACCCCTCCGCGTTCGGCGCCGGGCGGACGAAATACGGCTCGGACCAGCTCTGGCCCTCGTCAGAACTTCGCACCATCCAGAACCCACCGCCCATTTCGGCATAGGGAGCGAAGTAGCCCAGCCCGTTGCCCTCCGCCTGCGGCAGCTTCCAATACGTCACGAACACATCGTTCGTGAAGCGGTCTGCAAGGATCGGTCCAAGGAACGTATTGATTCCCGCTTCCGCGAACAGCACCTCCTGCCGCGCCCAGTTCCTGCCGCCGTCCTCGCTGCGCGTCACCAGGACATTCGTCGCGTGGCCGCCATCGGCCAGGGAGCCCACACGCTGCTGGCAGACCGCAATGACCGTGCCGCGAGGCGTGACGAGGATTCCGGGTATGCGAACCCCGAAGCCCTCAATCACGTGGTGTGCCCACCCGGCATCAACGATCACGGGCCGTTCGGTCAGGAGGCGCCGCTGATCCGCAGTCAGGCCTGACAGGTGGAGCATGACCTCCTCCTGTCCGCGCTGCCCCAGAAAGATCTGCGCTGTCAGGCTTTCGCTCGCTTGCCAATGGACGGCCACGTCCTGGTTGAGCGTCTCGCCAACCCCAGGCAGGAAAACGTCCACCGTCTCGTACAACTCAGCGGACACAGTTCGGCTCCTTCATCAGACCAGGAAGCACGCAGCCTGATACGGCAGGCGTTTGCTGGTGCGCACGGCGATTTGGGTACAGGGACACGCAAATGACAAATGCGCTAGGGGCACGAGCAGCACCTGGGGCAGGTAGTCCGGTGTTTGCACAGCGCTTCGCCACCGTGCCCGGCGCTATGGCGCCGCGGCACCGCTGGTCGGCGTCACCTTAGACAGTTGCTTGCTCGCGTAGCTGTCCTGGAGCTTCTGCCGATCCGCATCGCTCATTCCGGGGCCGTAATCCCCGTGCCGCATCATCTGCCGCTCACTCTTCATGTACTCGAATTCATCGCTTTCAGCGCACCCCGCAATCATTGTGGCCATCAACAACGCAAGTGCCGCGCCCGTCACGTACCTGGTCAACTTCTTTGACGAGTGCATAGCGTCATCCTCCACAAACGCCACCTTCGGCCGGCGGGTTGACAATAGGGGCATCGGACTCGCGCAGGCGGCCGCGACCCTCCAGTGCATGTACAGGTTGCAAGCGACGCATGCCGCGAGGCACTAAGGTTCACGACAGACGTGCCGGCGCGACTCTCAAACTGCCGAGGCAAACAACCACTCCTGGTTAAAGCGAGCGAGCGTGAGTTTTTCGCTGTCACGTACCTCGCCAACGGTATATATGCAGAGCACCGTCCCGTCCTCGGTCACAGCCAGGTCGGAGTACCGACACGGTCTCTCATCAATGAGTTTCGAAACCGGCCAGGTACGTCCCCCGTCGCGGCTCACGTAGATTGTCATGTCCGCACCTCCGGGGATCAGGTGATTCACGCCCGTGGGGTGCGAGAAGAGCAGCACGTCCGGATGGTTGTTGGCAGCCGCTCCATGCCGGGCCAGGCCTACGTGCACGGGCCGGCCACTCAAGTCCTCATGCTCGCCGAGCTCATAGAATCCCTGGCCGCCGTCCCGGCTTCGCGCGAACGTCCGCCCATCCCGTCGGCAGGTGTTCCTCCGATAGCTGACGTAGATCTCGCCGCCCGTGGTTTCTACGAGCGACACCTCGTCCGATCCCTCGGGGAGCACGGCGCCAACCGCCCAGGTCGCGCCATGGTCGTCGGTGTACAGCAACCCTCCACGCACGCCAGGTACTTCTCCGGGTTCGCCCTCCTTGTAGAGAAACCCCGGAATCACCATCCGCCCGCAATGCGGCCCCGCGGTTAACTGAATCCCATGCACGCTGTTATTGGGCCAGCCGGTCCACCCATCGGGATTTGGCCTTGGATCGACCTGCCGCGCCTCTGACCACGTCACTCCATCATCGTCACTCTGGACGATCCAAAAACCGCCGCCCTTCTCGGCATACGTGCTGAAGTACCCGAGGTCATCGACAACGCCCGCCGGCATGTCCCAACCCACAACCAAGAGCGTGCCCGAGATACGGTCCTCAACGATGGCGCCCAGAAACGTGTATTGGCCCGGCTTCGCATAGATCACCCGCTGCCGAGACCACGTCTTGCCGCCGTCCGCGCTGCGCGACATGAGGACATCGTTCTCGTGGCCGCCGTCACCCATGCCCCCGTGACGCCGTTGGCAAACGGCGACCACGCTCCCGGCAGCCGTGACGATCAGTCCTGGCAGATGGATGCCGAAACCATCGAAGTCGTGGTACTTCAGGTTGGTGAAGTCCATCGTGATCTTCGCTCGCGCCAGCTTCTTTCGTTCGGCGCGGTCCGTCCCAATCACCGCCACGAGAACCGAATTGGGATCGCGGGTGTTGCTGTAGAAGTTGGCGGTCACGCCAAGGGTGTGCAAGGCACTGGATTGCGGCCGCTCCGTGTGTTCGGATAGGCCTTCCTTGGCGGAAACCTCGGTCGGCGCCGCGGTTCGCTCCCAGTGATAGGCCGGCGCCTGAGTGAGCGTGTCACCTTGACCGGGCAGGAACACATCAACGTATTCAAGAAGCGGATCTGTCATTCCTGATCGCACTTTCTGGCGGCGTTGATCATGTCGCGGTTGCCCGCCACCGTCGCCGGCCCCACGCACGCTTGCGGCATAGCGGGGCCGGCGACGGCAGCGTGACGTCGGCTATCGGCTGACGCGACCGGCGTCCAAATCGGCCTTGTACTTGGCCATCTGATCGCTCACGTCCTTCTCGGCGATCTCGACCGTCTCGTCGACCGAAAGGTCGCCGGCAAACAGCTTCTGAACGGGCCGCACCCACATGCCTTCGACTTCGCCGCGCCCTGAGGGCGATCCGGGTACGTAGATGCCGCCAGGCCGCATCAGGCACTTCTCGTATATCAGGTACAGCTCCTCCATGCGCTCCGGCGGGGGCGCGACGGCGGCGGGATTGTCTTGGACACCGCGCCGGCAAGGATAAAAGCCTCGGTCAATACCGTTGCGACCCTGAACCTCAGGCCCTGCCATGAAGATCGCGAAATCAACCACCTGCTCTTCGGTGCCTGTAAGCGTGGCCGTGGAGGCCACGAGATGCGGCTGATCGACGTACTCGTTGTCGCCCGTTGAAGTCGGGTGTGGCCCACGCGGCTTCGGAGCCTGCGCCCACCGGAAGCGATCCCCAATCCGGGTCAGGTTAAAGCCCGTGCTGCGGCCTCGCCCGTGGTCAAAGCCCTGCAACCCCGCGTTGAAGGGGTTGCCGTACTCGCCGCCAATCTCCTGCCGCTGCTCCGCTCTGAACTGCACATCGTAGGTGTGGATGTAGTCATAGGCTCTCTGGAGCGACTCTCTCCCGGCGCCTTGGAAGTTGCCCAGGACCAGGTGCCCCTCCGGACCCACGATGTACTTCTGGAGCCCGTTAAAGCCCCAACACTGGTGCTGCATGCCAAGGATGCCGGAGTTGAGTCCCCAGACCCCCGTCTCCTGATCACGGACTTGCATGGCGCCCTCGAGCATGTCGTCGTATGACCAGCCATCCGTCGGCGCCGGAATGCCTGCGGCATCCAGGAGATCGACGTTGTAGATGAATGCCGCGATGCCAGCGCCCTGATAGGGCATCCCGTATTGCGGACCGCGCATCGTGTCGTCGTAGGGCAGCGGACCGGGCGACTCCTTATTGTCCGTATAGACCTCGCCTGAGAAGTGGTATTCGGCGGGTGTGAAATCGGGATTCTTGGCTAGCAGATCGTTGATCTGAAGCCACGTCCCGGCATCAACCCACTGTTGAAACGTCGAGTCGCCCAACAGACTGATCTCGGAGAGCGTGCCCGCCACCGCCTGGATGTTGATCTTCTCGCTGAATTGGTCTGGCTGCGCTATGAACTTGACGATCGTGTTTGGCTTGATCTGGTTGTAGCGATCGATCGCCCACTGCGTCGACTTGCCTCGAGGACCGGACGTATGGTCCGTCTCAAAATTGAACTTCACCGTGCGGGCCGCTGGTGGCGCCTCAACGACCTTCTCGACGACCTGGGTTACGACCCGGTCCACCTGGACTTCCTTGATTTGAGTCTGCGTCACTATCTTCTCGACCTGGACTTCCTTGATCTGCGTCTGCGTCACAATCTTCTCGACCGGGACTTCCTTGATCACTTCCTGGGTAACGACCTTCTCCACCTCAACCACCTGGGTCTCGCCACAGGCCGCCAATACGGTGGCGCCGGCTACACCCAGAGATCCGGCAAGCAAACGTCGACGCGTGATCGTTGGTGCCATTACGCCCCCCATACAATTCAGATCTGAAAAGTTCGTCGCCCCAGCAGTCTATCGCCTCGACGCGGCACCATCAATCTGGCCGTTGGCGCCGGTGCCCCGAACTACCCCTCCAAACCTGCTAGCGTGAACGCGGAGGTGGACGGGGCCGGGTGGTCCTCGCGGTCTTCAAAACCGTTGTGGGGCGCTGGTGAGCGTTCCAGGTGGGTTCGACTCCCATGCACCTCCGCCCGGGAGTCCCCTCAGCGAGCGAGGGGCCGCACACACCAACGCGCGGCGCGGCATCCGCGACCGCGCCTGTGTCTCGCGACGGTCAAGGCTCCCTCAACGCGAGCAGCAGTACCGCCCAAAGTGTCCCAGGACGCTCACCTCGGCTCAGCTGGGGTCGTCAGGCTCCGTTTGCTCTGAGTAGCGCGCTGCGTTGACCTTGACCTTTTGCACAGTGCGAAGGAATCCTTCGAGTTCGTCCCGCGTGACCCCGTCCAGGAGCGCGGTGTCAATGACCTTCATCCGTTGCGCAATCTCCGGGAATAAGGCTCGGGCGTCGTCCGTAAACGTCAGACGCACGATGCGCCGGTCACGCTCAAGCCGCTGCCGTTGAAGCAGGCCGAGCCGCACCAACTGTTCCACATTGCGGCTCACGGTCGCGGAGTCGACCGGAAGGACTTGTGACAGCGCCGTGGCCGTGGCGCCCTCAGTGCGGGAGCAGTTTTGAAGGATGGCCCACTGGACCGGCACGATCCTGAACGGTGCCAGTACGTCGCCAGCCAGCTTCGAGTAGGCGATGACGACGGCGCTGGCCATAGGGCCTAACGGTCCGGTGGGCTCCCTCTGCTCTTCCGCCACAACGCACCCCGCGTCCTCGCCGGTCGCTGTTCGTCTCAATCGGACTCATAGTAGTTGTCTTAGCACTCATTGTCAAGAGCATCGAATGTTTGTGCATCAGGTTTGGGCGCGCTCCGGTAGCTGAGGGGAGCCGCAGAGGCCCAGCCTATTGGGCAACCAAGCTCAGGCCAACGCGCGACGCGGGCCGGCACAGGGAGGACTCGCGGCGAATCCCTGGCTGCCAACGTCCCCGCCTGTTCCACGTGCCGCGTTCAGCTCGTGCGGTTCGCTAGGGGACGGATGACGATCTAGGCTGCCGCTGCCTGGGCGCAGCACGTCTGGGGTGATGGCAAGCGAGGCGTTCCATGCCCGTCGCCGGCGACTACAGGTGCTTCAGCGACGACTGGCGTCGCACAAACCCCGATCTGGTCCTCTTCCTTCCCAGGCAGCCGCCGCAGTTCGTGGAGGCCGTGGATCACGTGCTGGTGGACGTGACGCCGGGTGGCGACCTGCTGGCCGTCTGGACTTTCGGTGCCAAGGCTGACGCGTCGGACCAAACCGTGCTCTACGCGCGCAGCGAGGATGGCGGCCGCACCTGGTCCAGGCCCGGCGAGTTCGACCCGCCGGGCCCGAAGTATGGCCAGGTGGCCTGCTTCGGGTTTCCGGTGATCAGCCGCACGGGCCGCATCTACGTCTTCTACAACAAGGCTGCCGGCGTCGGAACCAACTACACCTCCAGCTTCCTGCGCTGCAGCTACTCCGACGATGACGGTCGCAGCTGGATGCCGGGCAACGTGGACATCCCATATCGGCGAAGCCTCCTCAGCCACCCCGACCCGAGCGTGGGCACCAACGCCCTGGTGTGGCAGAAGCCAATCCGGGACGCGCGGGACCGCTGGCTCGTGGGCTACACCGAGTGGTCGTCGCTGGCGGCCGAACGGCCGCTGGCCGTGCGCAAGCCGGATAGCTCGGCAAAAGACTTCAACAGTGAGTGCCGCTGCGGCTTCATGCGCTTCGACAATATCGACGAAGGGCCCGAGCCTCGAGACGCGCAAATCACCTGGCTCCCGGACGGCAACGAGCTCATTTCGGTTCCCATCACAACCGATCCGGATGCGCCGGCAGATCTTTCCTTCTGCCAGGAACCGGCCGTCGCGCTGCTGCCCGATGATCGCCTGTTCACGGTGATGCGCACTCGCAACGGACAGATCTGGTACACGGTGTCCGACGACCACGGCCGCTCGTGGCGGCCAACGGAAATGCTGCGTTACAGCGACGGGGCATCTCCCCTGGAGAATCCCGTGTCACCAACGCCGCTCTTTCGATTGCGGGACGGCCGTTACTTGCAGTTCCTCCAGAATCACGATGGTTGGGGACACGGGGCTGCAGGGCCAACCGACAGCACACGTACACGGCGGCCCCAATTCATTTCAGTCGGCGAGTTCCGGCCCGCGGCGCACCAGCCCATCTGGTTCAGTGAGCCGAAGTTTCTCTTCGACACCGACGGCGTCGGCGTGCCGCCGTTCTACCGCCCGTGGCTCTCCATGTACGCCAGCCTGACCGAGCACAACGGCGAGCGGGTCCTCTGGTACTCGGACCGCAAGATGTTCGGGCTCGGGCGCTTCATCACCGACGACATGCTGGCCGGGATGACGGTCCCGTCCTGACTGGAGGGGGCGCTATGCAGCACGGAAGCTGCGGCGCTGCCTAGAAGTGCGACTTGTCCGGGTGCCCGTCGATCGGAACCATGTGGTAGCGCACGACATCCGACGGACCGGCTCGGTGCTCGGCCGCCAGTTCGCTGAAGGCCTTCATGTGCGGCGCGGCCGCGTGGGCCGCCAGGTGTTCCTCCGACTCCCAGCGCTCGATCACGACCAGGGCGTCGGGATTGTCGATGCCCCGGTGGTACGTGTAGTGCAGGCAACCGTCTTCCTCATGCACGTTGCGCACGTTGTCCTGCATCTTGCGGATCAGTGCGTCGGTGTGACCCGGCTTCGGGTAGATGGTGGCGACTACGGTGACTTCGGGCATTGCGACCCTCCAGGGCGGCACGGAGGCGTGCACGGCGTCGGCAGTGTAGGGGGCAGAGACGAGTGCGGCGCACCGATCATGCATCCGCTGCCCGACGGCCCGGCTGGGCCGCGGGAATCTCGGATCTAGCCCGCTCGCGGCCTACCTGTCGTAGAGCCGTGCCTCTGGCGCCATCGACAGTTCGCGCGTCTCGGCGGTGCTCACGTCCACCACGGCAGGCTGCCCCTCGTTCACGGCATGCAGGGCACGCATGAGCGCTGGTCGCAGGTCGCCGAGGGCGGACACCGACTCCGCATGGCATCCCAGCGCCGCGGCAACGCCGGCGTAGTCGCCGTGCAGCGTGGACGCGCCGAACTTCTCGATTGACTCCGGAATGTTCTTGTCGTATCCGCTGAAGATCGCGTCGTGCTTGATGACGCTGAGGATCGGCAGGTTTTCGCGCGCCGCCGTCTCCCAGTCCATGCCGGTCATCCCCACGGCCCCGTCGCCCATGACGTTGACGACGGTCTTGTCCGGGTTGGCCATCTTCGCGCCCATCGCCAGCCCAATGGAGAACCCAAGCTGTGACGACTGTCCCCAGCCGAGATAGCTGCGGGGAACGGTGGACTGGTAAAACACGCTCTGGATGTCGCGCGACGCGCCGGACTCGTGCGTCAGCATGGTCGTGTCCGGATCCAGCACGCTCCAGAGTTCACGCAGCATGCGGTAGGCATTGATTGGCTCTGAGTCGTCGTTGAAGTGCGCGGCGTAGTCCGCGAACCAGTTGCGCTTCATGGTGGCGATGTCGGCCGCGGTCTGCTGGCGCTGAGCTTCGCGGCCGTCGCCAACCCGCTTGCGCAGCTCGTCGGCCAACTGGCGCAGGAACAGCTTGGCGTCAGCCAGGATGGGTACGGCCGTCTCGTAGCTCTTGTTCAAGTCCACCGTGTCGTTCGTGGCGTGAATGATGGTCTTGCCCTCGGGCAGATCGGGCGTAAAGGACATGCGGCTGAGGCTGGAGCCGACGACCAGCACCGTGTCTGCCGTCTCCAGGTAGTGCGCCGCCATCGCCGTGCGTACGTACGCGCCGACGCCGGCGGAGAGTTCGTGCTTCTCGGAGATGGCGCTCTTGCCTTGCAGGGTGCTCATGACGGGGGCGCCCAGCAACTCGGCGACTTCCTGCAACTCGGCCGAAGCCTCCGCGTACAGCACGCCCTGGCCGGCCCAGATGAGGATGGAGCCGGCTCGCAGCAGCAGATCCGCGGCTTCGGATACCGCCCCGCTGTCGGCGGCCGAGCGCGCGGGCCGGATCGGCGTGTAGTCCAGCGGTCCGACAAACTCTTCCGCGCAAACCTCCACCGGCATTTCCAACATCACGGGACCGGGTCGGCCTGATCGCAGGGCGGTGAAGGCCATGCGCGCTCGCTGCGGAACCTCGGCCGCCGAGCCCACAACGGCCCCGTGGCGAATGGTGGCCTGGTAGTTGCGCACGCCCTCAAAGGCCGGGGGGACGCTGGTCTTCGGCATGCCGGGATGGCCGGGCACGAACAACACCGGCGTGGAGTCGGTGTAGGAGTGCGCGATTGCGGCAAAGGCGTTTTCCACGCCGGCCGATTGCTGCACGGTCCAGGTGCCAATCTCGCGTCCGTTCGTCGAACGGGAAACACCGTCGGCCATGTTGCCGGCCACCCGTTCCTGCCGGGTCAACAGGATGCGGAGATCGGCACGGGCCATGGCTTCCATGACCGGCGTATAGGGAAAGCAGAACACCTGCTTCACGCCTTCGGCTTTGAGGATCTGGACCAGGGCATCGGCGCCAGTCACGTCGTTCGTCCTTCCGCGCACGCGCTTCGGAGCGGTCGTGCGCCTACCGTGACACGCAGCACCCGGCACGGCAACCGGAATAGGCCAACAGCCGATTCCGGCTGGCGTAAGCTCGCGCGCATGTTCCGGGGAGGCCGCTGGCGCCGTACGCTTGCAGTCAGCGCACTGGCATTCGGGGTAGTGCTGGCGGGCTCGTTCTTTCTGATCGAGAACGTACGCGCCGCCGGTGCAATCCTCATTGCGGTCACCGTTGCCCTCGCCGCCTATCTCGCTCTCAACGCGCCCAACCCAAGCGGACGGCGCGGACAGTCCACGGGGGTGCTGGTGGCCAGCAGTGCCCTGGCAATTGCCGTGGGAATCAGCGGGTTCGCTGCGGCCATTCTGCTGGTCGCGCTGAGTCGAACGTAGTCAAAACAAGCCCAAAAAAACCACGCAAAAGCCGAAACTGGTGCGTCGGTTTGGGCTAGACTTCCAAGAATTTCGACCCCGACATACCACCATGCACCTCACAGCCGAACAACTGGCCGACTTCGACCGTGACGGCTACGTCATCGCCCGCGGCATCTTGTCCCCCGTAGAGGACCTGCAACCGGTCATGGACGAGTACGCCGAGATTCTCGACCGGGAAGCCGAGCGGATGTTTCGCGACGGCGAGATTTCCAGCACCTATGCCGAGCTGCCCTTCGACCGGCGCACCATCGCCATTACCCGAGAGGCCGGACTGCTGGATCCGCAGGCATTCGACATCACGATTCCAATCAACACCGCCCTGCTGAATCGGGAAACCAGGTACCACTTTGGGCCAGCCGTCTTTGCCCTGTTACGCAACGAGCGCTTGCTGGACGCCGTGGAGTCCCTGATTGGGCCCGAGATCACGTCCAACCCTGTCCAGCACGTGCGGATCAAGCCGCCGGAACGCTTTGTCACGAAGAACGAGGGGACCGGCCTGGTTACGACCACCGGCTGGCACCAGGACAACGGCGTGGTCCACGAGGAAGCCGACGACACCAACATGCTCACGGTCTGGTTGCCGCTCACCGAAGCTACCGAGCGCAACGGGTGCCTGATGGTCGTGCCCGGAAGTTACAAGGACGGCCTGCAGGTGCACTGCACGATGCCCAACGAACGCGGGCTCAAGGCCACCACGATTCCAACCCAGTTGATCCCCAAGGAACGCGCCAAGCCGCTGCCGATGTCGCCGGGCGACGTGCTCTTGATGCACAAGGGCTGCATGCACGCGTCGTTGACTAACCACAGCGACGACGTCCGCTGGAGCTTTGATCTCAGGTATAACCCCACGGGTCAGTCCACCGGCCGCACCTACTTCCCAAGCTGGGTGGCGCGCAGCCGCGCGAACCCCGAGACGGAGTTGCGTGACGCGGCGGCCTGGGAACAGTCCTGGGTCGACACGATGAACCGCCTCATGGACAGCCCGGAGCCAATTCGCGCCCACCGCTGGGACAACAGCCACGAGCTTTGCGCCTGAGTCGGCCGACCTGACCGCCAATCGCGGTCGCTCGGGAGGTATCTAGGACGTCGGGCCGTCTCCGTACGCCAGCGTTTCACGCCAAGCGGCGGCGACTCGCTGTTGTAGATCCTGAAGATCGGTGCTGTTGTCAATACGCCACACCGGACGACCCGGACGGCGCGCCCTGAACAAGCCTTCCTTGGCGTCGGGCCTGGATTGCACAGCCAGGCGTCGGCGAGCCTCGGCAGCAGAGATTCGGCCGGTGGCCGTCGCGCGCTCTATCTGAACCTCGGGCGTCGCCTCAACAAGCCATAGCGCGTCCAGCCGATCGACGTTCGGTCCCTCGACGATCTTGATTGCCTCGATCACCGTCGCCGCCGCCACGGTGGATTCCGCAAGCAGTTCCGCCGTACGCTCGCCGACCCGCGGGTAGATGGTCGCTTCCAATCGGGCGAGTTCGGCCGGATCGTGGAATACGATCCGCGCCAATGCCGCCCGGTCGGGGCGGCCGTCCAGCATGACCTCGGCGCCAAACGCGCGCTCGATGCTCAGCGCCAATTCGGGATCATTCGCCAGCAGGTCGCGCACTGTCTGGTCCGAATCGATCACACGTGCGCCCAACTCACCTGCAATCCGCCCAACGGTCGACTTCCCCGCTCCCAGGTTGCCGGTCAGGCCGATCACCCTGTGATGGTCCGGCATCATCACGCCACGCTCCGGCCGCGGTCAGCAGTTCCGATGTCGAGCATACGGCGGCTATTGGACGCTGCCGCCCGCGGGCGTATGCTTGACCCACGCACACACGTGCCTTCGGGGCAGGGTGATCCCGGCGCCAGCGCCGCGAAATTCCCGACCGGCGGTGAGGCCCAGGGCCAAGCCCGCGAGCTGGCAAACGCTGGCTGATCCGGTGCGAATCCGGAGCCGACGGTACAGTCCGGAAGGGAGAAGGCGCCGTGGGCGTGCGACGCGTGCACGCCTGCGCCCCGGCGGTTTGACGCGTCGGGGGCCCGCGACCTGACGACCGCCCTGAGCGAACGCCATAGCGCCCACGCCGCCGTGAGACACGAGTCCGCCATGGCTCGTGCCCTGGAAGTGGCGCGCGAGGCGCGGGGCCGCACGCATCCCAATCCCCCGGTTGGCGCCGTGGTCGTCGGCGACGACGGGACGATTCTCGGCGACGGCGCCACCCAACCAGCCGGAGGCCACCACGCCGAGGTCATGGCCCTGCGCGCCGCCGGTCCCCGTGCGCGCGGCGCCACGCTGGCCGTCACCCTCGAACCCTGCAATCACCACGGGCACACCCCCCCGTGCACAGAGGCGATCCTTCGGGCCGGCATCAACCGCGTAGTCGCGGCGATTCCGGACACCAACCCCGGCGTACGTGGCGGCGGCTTCGACTTTCTGCGCGGTCAGGGAGTGCAAGTCGTCACCGGTGTCGGCGCACGCGCGGCCAGCGACCTTGCGCAGGGACATTTCAAGCTCGCCGAAACCGGCCGGCCCCACGTCACCGCCAAATGGGCTGTGACATCGGACGGCAAGGTCGCCAGGCCGTCCGGCGGCGGTCGGATCACCGGAGACGCAGCCTGGCGGCTCGTCCACGAAATGCGCGACGCGGCCGATGCCATCATCACCGGCGTCGATTCGATTCTGATCGACGACTCACGTCTCACAGTTCGCCCTCCCCCTGCCGACGCCCGTCAGCCCCTCCGTGTGATCCTTGACTCGCATGCGCGCACCAGGCCGTCATCTCGAGTTGTTGGTCAGGACGGGAGAGCGCTGATTCTGACGACAGCAGCCGCGCCACCGATGCACGTTCGTCAACTCAAAGAAGCCAGCGCTGAGGTGCTGACCTGTGCGCCTTCCGCCGCCGGGCACATCGACATCGATGCGGCGCTGGACGTCCTTGGTGCGCTCCGTCTCTCGACCGTGCTGCTCGAAGCCGGACCGACGCTTACCGGTGCGGTACTGGCCGCCGGCGCTGTCGACAGCCTTGCGGTCTTCGTCGCGCCCTGGACCATGGGGGACGGTCTCTCAGCGCCCGCCGCGGTCGAAACGCTGCTGGCTCGCCCGCAGATGAGCCGAGTCGGCGAAGACACCCTGTTCGAGGGCGACCTGCATCGCTACGGACCGGCGGTGGACTGAGATGTTCACCGGCATTGTGGAGGACCTCGGACGCGTGGTTCACCTCGAGGACGCCGAGGGCCTGCGCCGCTTCACCCTTCGATCGGACATCTGCTCCGACGGAGTACGTGTAGGTGACTCCATCGCCGTCAACGGCGCCTGCCTGACGGCCGTCAGCGTGGCTGCCAACGAAATATCGGTAGAAGCCATCCCCGAGACCCTGCGACTAACCAACCTCGGCCAGCTCGCCGTCGACAGTCTCGTCAACCTGGAACGCCCGCTCGCCTACGGCGACCGCATAGGCGGGCACTATGTGCAGGGCCACGTGGACGCTACCGCCGAACTAATCGAGCGCCAACCTGACGGCGAGTCAGAAGTCGTGCGATTCACCGTTCCGTCCCGCCTCATGCAATACATCGTCTCCAAGGGCTTCGTAGCCCTCGACGGCGTCAGCCTGACCGTGGTTGATCCCCGCGACGCGACCTTCGCGGTCGCTCTTATTCCCCACACCATCCGTTCGGTCACCCTGGGCGCCGCACCCATCGGGTATCGCGCCAACCTCGAAGCCGACATCCTGGCCAAGTACGGAAGCGTGCCGGAGCCCGAGGATTCAAGCAGGCCCTCCATCGCCCAGTTGCGCGCGGCCGGCTACCGGCTGGACGCGACACGATGACTCGCGACGCGGTTGCCTCGGCGACTGAATGCATCAGGCGGGGCGGCATTGTGGCGGTCGTCGACGACGGCCTGGCGCAGCCGGATCTGGACGTTGTGGCAGCCGGTGAGAACCTCCGAGCCGAGACATGGGACCGCCTGCGCGACCTGGGCAACGGCCGGATTTACGCCCCTTCCGCCGCACGGCGGCTCGACGAACTTGGGCTGTCCGAACAGCCGCCGGGTCCAGAAGACCCCCTGGCGCGCCGACCGGCGCTCGCTGCCTCGGTAGGGCTGGCCGACGCTTCCGTTGCAGCAGGCGATGAGCAGGCGGTCGCCGTCGTTCGGGCCCTGGCGTCCAATCGCAATGGCGCGGCTTTCCGCTCCCCCGGTCCGGTTACGCCGATCCGGGCACGCGAGGGCGGCGTGCTCCGCCGCCTCGGCCATACCGAGGCCGCCGTCGATCTGGCCGTGCTGGCGGGACTCGCGCCCGTGGCGGTGCTTTCGCACGTCGACACGCCGGACGCCGCAGCCTTCGAGGAACCCTGGCTGCCCTCGACGTCGAGCGATTCACCCATCCCCGTGGTACACATCAGCCAAATCGTCCACCACCGGCGAGCCAACGAGCGCGTCGTCTATCAAGTTGCCGCGGCTGAATTGCCGACTTCCCACGGGGCCTACCAGGCTGTGGCCTTTCATGACACGACGACCGGGGAAGACCACGTGGCGTTGACGCTGGGCGAACTGAGTGGCGACTCGCCGCCGCTGGTTCGGGTGCACTCGGAGTGCCTGACCGGCGACGTGTTCGGCTCGATGCGCTGCGATTGCGGCGACCAACTGAACGCGGCCCTGGCGCGAATTGCCGACGAGGGCCGCGGCGTGGTGCTCTATATGCGGCAGGAAGGCCGTGGCATCGGACTGGCGAACAAGCTGCGGACCTACGAACTGCAAGACCGGGGGCTGGACACCGTGGATGCCAACCGACACCTGGGATTCGCCGCCGACCTGCGCGACTACGGCGTGGGCGCGCAGATCCTCCGCGAGCTTGGGATCACCGACCTGCGCCTGCTTACCAACAACCCCAAGAAAACTGCGGGCTTCCGCGCCTACGGACTGAAAGTTGTGGAGCAGTTGGGGCTGGCGGTAGAGCCGGGCGCGCATAACCGCCGATATCTGGAGACCAAACGCGAACGAATGGGGCACGAGCTATGAGCGAACGAGCAGACGAAGCGCGAGTGATCGATCCGCCGCTGGACGGCGAGGGGTTGCGTGTCGGCATCGCGGCCGCGCGCTTCAACGAGTTCTTCGTCGGGCACCTGCTGGAGGCCTGCCAGCGCGAACTGCGGCGGCATGGCGTAGCCGAGGGAGACCAGACGATCGCCTGGGTCCCCGGCTCGTTTGAGCTTCCGGTAGCGGCCCGTGACCTGATCGACGCCGAAAAGCCCGACGTCGTGATCTGCCTCGGCTGCATCATCCGCGGCGAGACCACCCACTACGACCACGTGGCCCAGGAATCGGCGCGGGGAATCGCGCAGGTGGCGCTGAACTCGAAGACGCCGGTGATCTACGGGATCGTGACCGCGGAAACGGTGGAGCAGGCCATCAACCGCTGCGGCGGCAAGTTCGGCAACCGCGGTGGGGACGCGGCCCTGGCGGCTATCGCCATGGCTCGCAGCCTGGAGCAGATTCGCGGGGTCTAGCTCGGAAAGTCCTCGAAGGCCTGCGCGGCGGCCTGGATATCGGTGGCGTCGTTGAAGGCGTGGAATGAGAGGCGCACGGCAGAGTAGCCGTCGGCGGCGCGGCAGAGGATGCGGTGCGCATGCAGGCAGTGCTCCGCCAGCGCCATGCCGTCGGCGCCTTCGAGGCCCACCGTAAAGATGCCTGAACGCGCGTCACCTTGCTCGGGCGTGCGAATGCTGGCGCCGGGAAGATCGCTGAAGACGGCGCGAGCTTCGGCCGCCAGCTCGGCGCCGCGCTGCTGGACCGCCTCCATACCCAGGTCGCTCAGAATCTTGATCGAGGCGCGCCAGGCGGCGTAGAGGGCGTAGGGGCGGGCGCCGAATTCATAGCGCTGGGCGTTGTCGTGTAAATGGGCCTCGCCCGGCGGGAAGCTTGACTGGGATACCGCGCCGGCGCCGCTGCCCCAGGGGCGCAGGCGCTCCTGCGCGTCGCGCCGAACGTACATGGCGCCGACACCGTAGGGGCCCATGCTCCACTTGAAGGCGGGGAAGGCGTACACGTCGCAGCCAAGCTGCTGCATGTCCGTCGGTCGCGCACCAAATGACTGGGCGGCGTCCACTACGGTCACCACGCCGTGCTCGCGAGCCAGTGCCGAAACCCTGTCGACCGGCAGCACGATGCCGCGTTCGGTGGTCACGTGGCTCAGGCAGAACGCGCGAGTGTTGGGGGTCATCGCCGCTTCCACGTCGCGGACGAACGCATCGTCGTTGCCGTCGGCTTCGATGGCGACGATCTCCAGGCCAAGCCGGTCCCGCAGCGTCAGCCAGGCCAGGTAGCCGCTGGGGTGTTCGGCGGCGGTGAGGATCACGCGGTCGCCGCGCTGTAAATCAAGGGCGGCGGCGACGAAGGAGACGGCCTCGGAGACGGCGCGGATAAGTGCAATCTCGTCGGAGTCGGCGTTGAGCATGGCGGCGATCTCGCCGCGCAGGGCAGCAATCTCCTCGTTGTAGATCTCGCGCAGGTCGGGGTTGGTAGTGGTCATCACCGCTTCGCGGTCGTACCAGGATTGCTGGAGATCAAGCGTGGCCTGCGGGGTCGGGGCCACGCCGCCGGAGTTGAGGCAGTGGTAGTGGCGGATGGCCGGGATGGCCTCACGCAGGTCGGCGAGAACGCTGGGGTCAGCCATGGGTCGGGGGTACGTCGACCCAGCGGCGGGTCCGGGCGGCTTCGAGGGCGCTGTCGATGACTTCCTGGGTGCGCAGGCCGTCCATGAGCGTGGGCGGCACGTCGCGGTCCTCGCGGATGGAGTCCACGAAGCCGCGCATCATGCGCTCGCCGAAGAAGGCCAGGATGCCGGCGTGGTCGGCATCGTCCAGGGGCAGACCGGGGTCAACGAGTTCGGGCTCCTGACCCACCCGGTTGATCGTGGCCTGCAACACACAGTCGGTCAGTACACCGGCCTCGGTGCCGTTGATCAGGAAGCTGCTGCGGCCCAGCGGCAGGTGCGAGTCCACGGCGCCGACGCGGCTGGTGGAAATCGTGCCGTGGGCGCCGCTGGCGAAGCGGACGCTGAGCACTGCATCGTCATCCAGCGTGAGCGGTACCTCGGCGCCGGTCTCGGGATCCAGGGCGTGGGGCCTTACGGTGTTCAGGTCGGCGGCCACGGCGGTGATCGGACCTGCCAGGAATTGGGCCAGGTCAATCATGTGGCTGCCAAGGTCGCCCAGGACACCGCTGCGACCACGGGTTGGGTCGTAGCGCCATTCCATGACTGGCACGTCGCCCAGCAGGCGTCGATTGAAACGCTGGCAGTGGACGCTGACGAGCTGGCCCAGTTCGCCGGCCTGGACCATGGCGGAAATGCGCTCGATCAGGGGATTCCAGCGCAGGGTGAAGCCGACGCCGGTTCGGACGCCGGCGGACATGGCGGCCATGTACATCTCACGGGCCTGCATGGCGTCGAGGGATATTGGCTTCTCGACGAAGACGTGCTTGCCGGCCTGGATGCAGGCCATGGTCTGTGCGTAGTGCTGGTCGTCGGGTGAGGTGATGACTACGGCGTCGACGGACGGGTCGGCGAGCAGGGCGTGCTCGTCGGGATAGACGGACGGAACGCCGTGGGCGGCGGCGACGGCGGAGGCGCGTCGTTGGTTGGGTCCCGCGATGGCGGTGACGCGGGCGTTGGGAACCTGGCCGAGGCCGGAGAGGTGGGCGGCGGCCATGAAGCCGTAGCCGACCATGCCCACGCCAACGGTCTCAGGCACCGGTGGACTCCCCAAAGGCGGCAGCGGCCACCGCCAGCATATGACGGCGGGCGCGTCCGAGTTCGACATCAATGGCGTCGGCGCCGGAAACGTCGACGCGTTCGTTGGTCAGGGTGCCGTTGAAACCGGCGGCGGCGAGTTTGGCGAGCACGGCCTGGTGGTCGATATCACCGTCGCCGGGGGTCCGGAAGACGGGGGCTGCGCGGGGACCGACGTGGTCTTTCATGATGAGCTGGCGGCAGAGGCCGGCGACGGGCTTGATGTCCTCCACCGGGTCCAGCCCCTCGTAGTAGTGGACGTTGCCGGTGTCGTAGCAGACGCCGACGGCGGGCGAGTTGAAGCGGTCGTGCAGCTCGCGGAGGGCGGCGCCGTGCTTGCCGACGCCGGTGTGCGGCTTGGGGAGGAGCAGGACGCCGGCGTCCTCGGCGGCGCGGACACCGGGCTCGAAGGCGGCGTAGAAGCCATCCACTTCGGCCTGCCAGGCGGAGCCGGACTTGGGGCGGTCTGGGAAGCCATCGGCCGGGTATTCGTAGGGGCCCCAGCAGACGAGGGCGGGGACGCCGGATTCCGCGGCGAGCTCGATGGCCTTGAGAAAACGTTCGGGTTCGCCGGGGTCGGAGGTGACGCCGCCGTGAGACTTGTGGTCGACCTGGAGGCCAGCATCGAGGGCCGGCTGGACGGCGGCGCGGGCCGCGGCGGCATCCGCGCCGTCGGGCCAGAGGGGGCCCTCGTCGTGGCGGTCGTAGAGGCCGACGTGGGTGAAGCCGGCGCGGGCGATGCCGGCGTAGGCGCGGCGGCGGGTGAGGCCGTCGCGGGCGTAGGGGATGGTGAGGGCGGCGAGGCGGTAGGGCATGGGCGTGCATTGCTCCGGGGCGCGGCTTGGGTCAATCGTGCCGGTGTGGGGTGGGCTGTCAAACGGGGACGGCTGGAAGTGGGGACCTCGCGCGCAATAAGAGTTTTTTCCAAAAAACTCTTGAGGCGCGGCGGGGTGCATTTTGGCCGAGTTCGGGACGCGTCAGGGGAGGGCATGAATCCCGGTCTGCGCGGGTATGGCGGGTGGTGGAGTTGGGAGGGCAGGGGAGGGGCTCCGGGGGAGGGGTTGCGTTTGGTACATGGATAGTGTACACTGGGCGAGAACGAAGGGCAAGCGGTTGGCGGTCAGGGGCAGACCGCCGGCACACCAAGGCGGGATCGGGTAGGCGGTTGTACTTGCAGGGGGGAGCGGGGCGCGTTGTAATTCGTTGGGCGGAATCGCGTGTGAGGGAAAGTTCATGGCGCCGGCTGGGCTTGCGTGGCTTGACTATTCGGAGACCGACCAGCGACGGGCTAGGGAAATCATCAGGTTCATTACGCAGCCCGAGAGTCGCGACGAGCTGGGGCTCGGGCGGATCCGGGACGCGCTGAGCGACACGCTGTTTCCGGGAACCTCGTTCCTGCTCACGCGCGCCCGGTACCTGCTGTTCGTGCCCTGGCTGTATCGCGAGGGGGCGCGCCGGGGACACGGCGGCCCGAAGCTCACGCAGTGGGTCGAATGGAACGAACGGCAGCTCATCGGCGCACTGCATCGCGGCGGAGATCGCGAGGGACTGATCGGCCGGTACGCGGGGGCCGCGGTTCGAATCCTCCCGTCGAGCGTTTACTGGCACAGCCTGCGGCGATTCGGCATCTTGCGGCGCGACGGAACGGAGGGCCAGGTCGCCGGTCTTCGCCAGATTGCGCGCCCGCAGGACGAAGCGACCGAATTCCTCGAACACTCGGACGCGGTGTGGGCGCCCTCGATTCCGGCGGCTCCAGGCGACTTCTTCACCTACGAGAGTTGCAACTTCGCCCTGACGCACGACGAGGCGACCTGGCTGGCCGAGCGGATCGTCGACGCGGTGCCCGAGAGCCTGCTCCAGTTCCTGGTGATGCGAGGGAAGCGCCACCCGGACAGCACCAGATATGCCTGGGAGGATCCCGAGGCTGTCGCATCGATAGGACCGGTCCGGGAGGCGCTGGACGAGGCTCGCCGGTTTTCCGTCGCGATGCATGGGGCCTCGTTGCTCTACAACCTGTTGCTGGCCGAACGGGCCGAGGAACTTGGTCTGGCCGGAAACGAGGGAAGACGTGACCGATACACGGCCCGGCTTGACGAGTGGCAGGAGGATTCTGAAGCAATCAACCCGGGGGCCTGGGATCTGAACCGGCTGTGGGCGCTCGTCGCTGTGCAGGGGAGGCCCGCCGCGCTGGCAACGCGCACCTTCGTGTCCGAGTGGGTCGACATTGCGCACGGGAGCACGGGCACGCGGCTGGCGGACGACGGCAATGCGCGGGAGCTCATTCGGAGACGGGAACACCTGCAGAAGCGAGGCCAGGCGCGGCTCAGCAACGACAAGCTCATGCGGCAGTGGGGCGGCGCATCCGGATCCGGCCGCCTCACGTTCCGGTGGCCGGTCGTCAGGCGAATCCTGAATGAGATCGTGGAGGGAAAGGCGGACGGTCGTGCTGGCGCCTGACAGCCGGGCGCTGCTGCTCGACGCGCTGCGACCGCCCGCGGGCTACTCGCTGGACCGGGCCGTCGCGACGACGTTTACGCTCGATCTGGAAACGGCTCTGACGGTTCCCCTGGCGTTCGCCGGTTTTCGATTGGAGGAACAGCCCGATCCCATCGAGGTGATGCAGTCACTGCGCGGGATGAGCGAACGGCTGGATATTTTCTGCCAGGCCGGCGCGATTGGCGCCAGCCGGTGGCCATCAGATCTGCTGGCGCTGCTCGAAGACGTGGTCCACCCGGTTCGGCGCCCCAGGCCGGGCCACATCTTCCATCCGAAGACCTGGGTGCTGCGATTCCGCGGCGAAGCCCAGGAACTCTCGTATCGACTGCTGGTGCTCTCCCGAAATCTCACCGCCGATCGCAGCTGGGACACGATTCTCTGGCTCGATGGCAGGCGTGCGGGACGGATCAACCACGGTAATGCGCCGTTGGTTCGATTTGTTCGCGCGCTGCGCGGGCTGGCCGTGACGCCGTTGTCTCAAGGCCGTCACGCGGTCTTGACCGAGCTTGCCGAGGAGTTGCGGCGGGTCGAGTGGGAGTTGCCGAACGGCGTTCGCGAGGTGCGTTTCCATCCGATCGGACTCCGGTATTCGCGCCGGTTTCCCGTCGAGGAGCACTTTCGCGGGTATCGAAAGCTGGTGATTTCACCATTCGTCCGCAAAGGCGCGATTCGGCGGATCTTCCAGCGACGGGCCGGCCATACGGAAGTGCTCATCTCGCGTGGCACGGAGCTAGAGACGCTGCCGACGGACGTTCTGGACAACGTGGACGTCTTCGAACTCGATCCGACAGCGAGCCTCGCCGGCGATTTCGACGACGGAGAGACGAACCAGAGCTTCCTGACGCAGCTGCACGCCAAGGTCTTTGCGGTCGAGCGCGACAAGCGCGCGCATCTCTTCGTGGGCTCGGCCAATGCGACGGACGCGGGATTGAGCCAGAACGTCGAGTTCCTCTGTGAGCTCGTCGGTGCGGCAAAGACGCTTGGGGTCGACGCGCTGGTGGGCGAAGACGCGCCGCTGCGGGCCATGTTGACGCCGTATGAACCCTCGACGGGGCCACCAGACAACGGCAACGGCGCGGACAGCCGAGCGCTGGACGATCTACTTCTCGACATTGCGGGGGGAGTGCGCTTCCAGACAGCCGTCAGGAAGGCAACCGAGGGCTGGGTCGCTCGCATAACGTCCGACTCAGCGCCGCGGCGCATCCCCGATGGGGCCTGCGTCACGATCGCGCCCCACAACCGTCCGGATGAGACTTTTCCCCTCAGTCAACAAGATCCCGTTGACGCCTGTCTGCCGCCCCGTGAACTCGCGGATATCACGGCATTTCTGCGGCTCACGGCGAGCCGGAGGGTCAAGGGGACGTTGCTGAAGCGCTCGACGGTCGTCTGCTCGCAACTCGAGGGATCGCCCGACGACCGCTTTCGCCAAATCCTGGCGCGGCAGATCGACACGCCGGAGAAGTTCCTGCGGCTGCTCGCGCTGCTTATCGGCTTCGCGTCCGGAATCGGCGCCGATGTCAGCGCGACCGGCGGCGGGTCGGCAAGCTGGTCGGGAGGTCCCGGGCAAGGCGTCCTGGAGCTGCTGGCGCGCGCCCTGGCGGAGAATCCCGAGTCCATCGATCACCTGGACGAGATCATTGAGCACCTGAGGCAGTCACCCCACGCGCCAGAGATCCTGCCGCAGGGTTGGGACGACGTGTGGCTGCCGGTGCTGGAGGCGCGGCGCGCGATGCGCGGGGACGCTTCGTGACTGACACGACCCCCGGGGGCCAGAAACTCGGGCTCAGCGACTTTCAGCGAGCGACGGCGAAGCACGCATTTCAGCGGCTATACCGCGATCAAGACTCGTCGCGGCGATTCCTCGTGGCCGACGAAACCGGGCTGGGCAAGACGCACGTTGCGCAGGAAGTCATCGCGCAGACCCTGAAACACCTGGAGCAAGTGGATCACGTGCGCCGCATCGACATCGTGTACGTGTGCTCCAACGCGGACATTGCCGCGCAGAACATTCGCAAGCTCGACGTCACCGACTCACAAAGCCCGAGCTTTGCCACGCGGCTGAGCCTGCTGATCACGCAGCCAGACGTGTTGGAGCCCACGAAGGGCGGCGAGGGGAAGCGGACCACATTTGTCGCATTCACGCCGGCGACATCGTTCCAGTTCGGATGGCAACTCGGGACCGCAAAGGAGCGTGCCGTGCTCTACGTCCTGCTGCGCGATCACCTGGGATTGAGGGGTGCACGAGCGACCGCGGCAGAACGGATCTTCCAGGGCTTCGTGTCGAGCCGGCAGAGATTCGTCGACTGGTACGTGGCCCCCGTGCGCGCACGGCCCTTCGAGGCCAGCATCCAGCAGAGATTCCTGGATACTTTCGACCGCAGCGGCGAAAGGGAATCACTCGACAGCCTGATCGCCAAGGTCGCAGGACGGCGAAGCCTGACCGCCAGCCAGCATGAGTCGGCACGCCTGATCGTGGGCGGGCTGCGGCGAATGCTGGCGCGAGCTGCCGTCGAGGCGATGGAGCCGGACCTGGTGATCCTGGACGAGTTTCAGCGCTTTCGGGATCTGCTTGACCTGAAGACTGGCGGCGAGGCAGCCGAACTGGCACACGAGTTCTTCAACCAGTCCGATGCGCGGGTGCTGTTGCTTTCGGCAACGCCGTATAAGCCGTTCACGTACGCGGAGGAGGCGGAGGAGGGCGGCGGTCATTACGCGGACTTTCTCAAGACCCTGGAGTTCCTTGCGGCATCGGATGGGCCAGTGGACTCCCTGCGTGCCGATCTCGACGAATTGCGGCAGGCGGCGCTGGCGGGCGAGCCGACGGCACCGATCCGAGATCGGGTGCAGGCCCAGTTGCGCCGGTGGATCGCTCGAACCGAGCGGCCGACCGGCGACACGCGCGCGACGACGCTTGATTCGGAGAGAAACGCGTTTCGCGTGCAATCGGACGACTTTGCCGGCTTCGTCTCGCTGCGGCGGGTCGCGGACGAGGTCAAGGCGCCGCTGAGCGTGGAGTATTGGAAGTCAGCGCCCTATTTCCTCAACTTCCTGAGCGGATACCGGGTCGGGGAGCGCGTGCGCGACTGGATGAAGGATGCGGAGCTGCGGGATCGGCTGGTCCCGCTGTTTCACGGCGCGCAGCGAATCGACAAGGCCAACATTGAGCGATTCCGGCCGCTGGATTGGGCGAACGCGCGCATGCGGGCGCTCTATAGGTCGACGTTGAAGCAGGGCTGGTGGCGCTTGCTCTGGATGCCGCCGTCGCTTCCGTACCACGAACCCGGCGGCCCGTATGCGTCGGTCGATTCGACCGAGATTACGAAGCAGCTCATTTTCTCCAGCTGGGTGGCTGCGCCCTCGGCTATCGCTTCGCTGTTGAGCTACGAGGTGCAGCGACGGATCTTTACGGGAGCAGGGCACGACTTGAATACGCCCGCGGCCCGAGCGGCTCTGGCGAGACGCCTCGACTATCGAATGGTCGAGGGGCGGCCAGCTTCGATGTCGACGCTCTCGTTGTTCTGGCCCGACCCGAAGCTCGCGGATCTCACCGACCCATTGGACGCTGCCCGCGATCACGCCGAGTCGCCGAGCGTGGAGCGTCTGCA
The DNA here is from genome assembly GCA_026707585.1 of Chloroflexota bacterium. Classification (GTDB taxonomy): domain Bacteria; phylum Chloroflexota; class UBA11872; order UBA11872; family UBA11872; genus UBA11872. The sequence goes on from JAPOWQ010000069.1 coordinate 67,811, forward strand.
GGAGTGGGCGTGCGACCGCGTCGAACCAGTGGTCGGCCCGGACGGCAGCACGAGCGCAACCGCAAGCGCCGCCTGGCACTGGTTCGCGCCGGTACAGGCCGAGCGGGGCAGCGCGCTTGCATCGGCACTTCTGGGGGAGTGGGCAGGCAGCCTTGCCGACGCACTGAGAGGAGCCTCTCACGACGACTCGCCCGACGAGGAGCGGAGCGAGGCGCTGATGGCACATGTCAGGCACATGCAGGAGGCTCTTGGCGGTTGGACGCCGGAGTCGGAACGGCCGGCGGACCTGGTAGCGACCAGTGCGCTGCTCGGTCTAGGAGCGCCGGGGAGCATCGCGTGGCGAGCGCTGAAGCGGCTGCGGCGAGCGGGCGACCGCGTGACCGAGTTGGGCCACTGGCGTGCGGCGGCGATCCTGGCGTCCGGCTTGCGGAGTCTTTTCGCGCGGCCCAACGCCATGCTGCTGCTCGACAACCTGTACGGAGGACCGGGCCGCAGGCGCGCGGACGAGGGCGCGTATTGGCGCAGAGTTGCGCGGTATTGCATTGACGGGGGGCTGCAGGCGGTTCTGGACGAGTACATGCACCACCTGGCCGGTGAGTCGGGGGCCAACACGACGACGGATGAAGGACTGGTCTCGCTTGCCGCGACGGCGCGACGGGCCATTGCGGTGCGGGAGTCGGTGAACCGCGCAACCGACATCGATCACTTTGACGGCGAGGGCATTGCGTTCCCAAGCCGGTTCGCAATGCGCTTTGGCGCCAACCGCTACAGCCAGGACGAAGCCAGACTTCCGGAGGTCAGGGCGGCGTTCAACTCGCCGTTCTGGCCGTTCGTGCTCGCGACCACCTCCATAGGCCAGGAGGGCGTCGACTTTCATTGGTGGTGCCATTCGGTGGTGCACTGGGACCTTCCCGGCAACCCGGTCGACTTTGAGCAGCGGGAGGGGCGGGTGGACCGCTTCAAGGGGCACGCGATCCGCAAGAACGTGGCGGCCGCGCACCGGTCGGCCGGGCTGGCATCAGGTGACGGCGACCCCTGGACTGCGATGTTCGAAGCCGCCGCGGGGGAAGAATCCGACGGGCTGGGCGATCTCTCGCCGTACTGGATTTACCCGGGGGAGGCTCAACTCCAGCGGCGCATCATGGCTTTTCCGCTGAGTCGGGATGAGGATCGATGGGCGCGGCTGCAGGAGGCGCTGGCGCTGTATCGACTGGCGTTCGGTCAGCCCCGGCAGGAGGACATGCTGGCGGTGCTTAAGCGTCGCGGCGTGGCGGGGGATCCGGAACGGATTGCGGAGATGCGGATTGATTTGCGGCCGCCGGCTTCGGACGCCATCCGGTAGACGCTAACCACGGTCCCGGATAGCGCCGGTCCCAAAGTCACTCGGAACGTGCACGTCGCCATTCTCGGCGCTGGCCGAGCCGGCTCACCACTAACGGGTGGGCGGGGGCGCGGGGATCGGAAGGCTGGATCCCGGCTGCGGACGCCGGGATGGCGAAGAAGACGGGCGGGTTTGAAACCCGCCCCTACAGGCGGCAGGTGGTGAAGTGGTTGGTGGATGGGGGGCCGTGGCTGAGCTGGAGGGTTTGGGTGCGGGGGACGGCGATGAGGGCGGCGATGGTGGCGAAGGGGTCGCCGGAACGGAAGGGGCGGCAGACGGGTTCGGGGCGGCCCGATTCGTCGCTGAGGAGGCGGCGGCAGACGTTGGTGTCAATTGAGCCGGCGTGGACCTCAAGGCCGGTTTGGAGCGAGACTCGGCGGCCCTCGGAGTAAGGCAAGGGCCGGCGCTCGGCTTCGTGGGGAAGCAGGATTGACGACGTGCAGTTGTTCGCATGAGCGTAGACGCCGTCGTCGATCGGGGTGACGTGGAGGTCTTCGGCCAGGATTTCGAGGTTGCGGGCGTGGCGGGTGTCGGCGATGAGGAAGTTGCCGACGGCGGGACCGTGCATGGCCTGGATACGCTGGACGGCGGCCTGGGCCGTTTCGGATTCAAGGGCGGCGCGGCGGAGAATCGGCGGGGCCATCCAGGTTCGGCCGGATTTGCCCCAGAGGGAGTTGGCAAACACGCAGACGCCGCGGCTGTTGAGGCCGACGCCGCCGATTTCGCCGGGCACGCAGTGCATGAGGATGTGGGGGCCACGGGTGGGCCGGAACGCGGCCAGAAACATCCGGTGGAGGTAGGGCTCGCCCAGGTCGCGGTTCTGGCCGCAGATAGTGTGGCCGTCGGTGGTTGCGGATCCAACGGCGGCGAATGAGGTGCAGCCTTCGGGAAGGCCGCCGGTTCCGGGGCGGAGCTGGAGGGCGAGGGCTTCGTCGAACCTGATGCCGGCGCCCTGAGCGAGGCCCTGGAGCTCGTCGATCCAGTGGGGACCAATGGCCTCGACCGCGGGTTGCTGCCGGCGGGTCCATTCAAGCGCGGCCACGGCGGTAAGGCCGCTGTCGGCGGCGCCTTGCATGGTTTCGGCGAGTTGAAGGCGGACGAGGTCACGAAATCGCTGGCCGTGCTGGAGGCCCAGGTCGTAGGCGGTGCCGGCGAATTCGGCGAAGGGGAATTGGATCGGGAATCAGGGGTGTCGGTGGCGTGAGGAGAGGATACGGGTTCAGACCAGGACAGACGGCGAGGTCCCAGGGGCGCCATGGGTACGACGGCAGCCACGGGGACGGCGTTTCGCCGCCTGCCGTCCGCGCGCCTATGGCCTAAGCAGGTTGGGTGCCGCTGGGTGTCGCCCCGGGCAGCCGGGTTTCACACGTCTGCGGTCAGCCCGGCGAGTCCTTCAGACGCACAGCGGTGCCGTAGGCCAAGAGCTCGGCGGTGCCCTGCATCACGTCAGCGGTGTTGTAGCGAACCTGGACGACGGCGTCGGCGCCCAGCTTTTCGGCTTCCGCCACCATCCGGTTGAGGGCCTCGGCGCGCGCGGTGGTGAGCAACTCGGCGTATTCATGCACTTCGCCGCCCACGATGGTGCGCAGCCCGGCCACGATGTCGCGCCCGACGCCCCGCGTGCGCACGGTGCTGCCCTGGACGATGTCGATGACTTCGGCAATTTCACGGCCCGGCACAGTTTCGGTGGTTACGACGATCACGAATCTGCTCCTTGCGACGCCGGCGGCGTCGGGTCGACGGACTCCAGTACGGCGACCACATCATCCCACCCAAGCTCGGCCGCGCGCGCCTGGACCTCCGCCCGGAAGGGGAGGCTGACAAGCGGCCCCACGCGTTCGACCTTCAGCCCGGCGACGACCGTGGCCAGCCGGGCGGAGGTTGCGGGGTTCTGACCAAGGAGTTCGCCAACCGCCAGCCCGCCCGCGAAGGCGTCCCCACCGCCCTGCGCGCCCTGGACGGTTCGCGCCACCGTGGGGAGCCGGATCTCGCCGCCGCCCCAGGCAACGTAGGCCCCGGCTTCGGCCATCGACACGGCGGCCACGCGCGGCCCGGCCTCCAGCAGCCGTGTGGCGGTGGATTCGGGGTCCGCCGTGCCAAAGACCGTCTGGCCTTCGTCGAACCCGCACAGGGCCACATCCACCAGCGGCAGGATTTCGTCCGCCGCTTCCGCCGCGGCGGGACCGTCCCAGATTCGCTCTCGGAAGTTGAGGTCAAAGGCCACCGTGGCCCCCGCCGCCCGACCGCGCTCCGCCAGCCGGCGCGTGGCCTGTCGCGAGGACGTTGAGATGGCCTGCGCAATCCCGTTCAGGTGCACCATGTCCACCCCCTGCAGGTCAACCTGCTCCATGTCCGCGCGGCTGACGGTGGACGCGGCGCTATGGCGTCGGTAGTACCAGATGTCGTAGGCGCCCTGGCCGCCCTGCTCCACCACATACAGGCCGGTCGGCCCGCCGCCCCGTTGCACGTAGCGCAGGTCGACGCCCAGGCCGCGAAACTGTGCCAGCAGGTAGTCGCCAAAGGGGTCGTGGCCAAGGCGGGTGACAATGGCGCTGGGCACCCCCAGCCGATGCACGGCAACGGCCACATTGAGCGCATCGCCGGAGTACGACCGTTCCAGGACCGCGGCCTCGGCCAACGGCGCTTGAGCCGAGAGTTCAATCATCACCTCGCCCAGGCTGACCAGGCGCGGCGTGGTGTTGCCTGCGGCCACGGGTCAGATCCGAACGCGGGCGCTGCGGGCCACCCGGCGGATCTGCAGCATCGCCCCCGTCTGCTTGGCCTGGGATCGCGTGACGGCGCGCTGGAACGTGCGGTTGGCCTCGATCACGTTGCCCTCCTCGATCATCCTGATCACCTGGTCCAGCGCCGTCACCAGGTCGCTCAGTCCCTCCACAAAATCCTCGTGGTGGCGGCCCAGCCCCTGGGGCGCCTGGACTTGCTCCAGCTTCACCAGCACGGCGGCGTTGGAGGCGCGGAGCTCACGATAGATTGAAAGGTAAGCGTCGGCATCCCGCGAGCCGCTGGCGATCAGGGAATTGAAGCGCTGGCCCAACGCGGCATCGTCGGCGGCCGTACTGTCGCGCAAGTCGTTCAGTTCCGTCAGGTAGGCGGCAACGGCCTGAGCGTCCACGGTCTCGCAGGCCGTTGCGAACGAGAGCGCGCCGGCGGCGATGCCGCCCAGCAGGAAAACTCGCCGGCCGCGCTGAGTGGCTTCGCGCCCTGCTGACACAAGGGGCGCGGCTCGTTCCTGCATATTCGTGGCGCCGAGATTGCCGGTCGGCCAGCTTACGGGATGCCGGCCGAGGCCCGGAGGCCGGGCGCTATGGCAACCAGCGTTACACGCGCGCCCCCAGCTCCTCCAGCCGCCGCGTCACCCCGTCCAGCGCCTCCTCCGTGCTCACCCCGTCCAGCATCAGCGCCGCGTCCACCTTCTCCATAAACGCCCCCCACGCCGCCCGGCTCAGCCCCACGTACTCCGCCCGCTCCATCAGCTCCACCACCATCCGCGCCTCATCGTCCCGGTACCAGGGAAACCCTTGCTGCAACGTCTCCGCCGAAACCCGCCGCGCCGGCACATTCGTCGGCCTCTGCGCGTGCCGTTCCAGCGCCCGCAGCGCGTCATACACCACCCGTGGATCATTCCGGCCCGACCCCATCCCCAGCATCAGCCACACCATCGCCGGCGCCCGCCCGCTCCCGAAATCCGGGAACGGATACAACACGTTCTCCCCCGGCATCGCGTCCCCAGTCACATTCCCAAACCCCCGCCCCGACAATGCAAACGGCCACAGCCCAAGCAGACCTTGATTCAGCAGGTCAAACACGTCCACGCGCCGCCGCCGCTGATCTGGCGAAATCCCCTGCGTCGTCGTCAGCTCCCGGAACCGCTCCAGCATCGCCCGCGCCTCAGTCGACCGCAGCCCCTCAAACGACCCCGCCCCATCCGGCAACGCCCCCAGCTTCGACTGCAAAAACACAAAACTCGGCGCGTCATTCCACAGCTGATCCGGCGCCATCCACAGCGGATCCAGGTCAATCCCAACCCCCACCGTCCTCCGCGTCCCCGTCACGCTCGGCGCCTGGTGCATCGCCGCCGCGCCCCGCGCAAACGCCGCCCCGTCCCACGCCTCCCGCGGCGGCACCTCAAACCCTGCCCGCGCCGCCAGCGACAGATTCACCAGCGTCACCCACGGCGCCGCCGCCACTGGCAGCGCGTACTGCACCCCATCGATCTGGCCCGCCTGCAGGATCCCCGGCCAGTAGTCCCCCGGTTCGAACGTCCCGTCATTCACCAGCCAATCGTCCAGCGGCGACAGCAGTCCGTTTTTCACCAGGTGCTCCAGGTCCCACCCTTCCAGCGCCACCAGGTCCGTCCGCGACGCCCTCGAGCCGTCATCCAGCATCTCCCGGTACTCAAAGCGATAGCCCAGGATCGACGCCATCGACTCCTCCGAATACCGGTATCGGCTGCGCGTCTCCGCCCGCACCCCGGTCCGAGCCGCGATCAGAATCTGCTCCACCCGCGCGTTCCACCTCGCAAACGTCGGCATCGCCAGCGAAACCGGATACTCCGCCCCCGCCGGTGGCAAGCCACCCTCCCCACTCGGCGCCCGCTCCGACACCACCATCACAGTCGCCGTCACCGTCCGCCCCCCACTCGGCAACACCGGCAACTCCACCGTCACCCGCTCCGCCTCCCCACAAGCCGCCCCCACCACCCCCGCCCCAACCGCCACGATGGCCCCCAACACCCCCCGTCGCGAAACGCCACATTCCCGCCTCACTCCTCTGCCCTTTCCCCTCTCCCCTTCATCTGGCCAGACCGGACACATGGTGGACAGGTGTTCGGAGACATGGTGAACACCTACGCCGGCTCCCTCTTTCCCCTCTCCCTTGTCCAGACCGGAGACATGGTAGACAGGTGTTCGGAGACATGGTGAACACCTCA
>JAPOWQ010000037.1 GCA_026707585.1 Chloroflexota bacterium
AAGAGCATGGAGTAGAACCAGAGCCGGATCTGCTCGCGCATCTCGGTGATGAAGTCCGCCGGGTACCAGCTCTCGAACTCCTCGCTGTTCTGCAGGTAGCCCAGGGTCGAAAAGGGCACGATGCCGGCGTCCAGCCAGGCGTCGCCGACGGCGTCGATGCGGTTGGTGGGCGCCTCGCAGGACTCGCAGCGGATGGTTACGCGGTCGATCCAGGGCCGGTGCAGTTCGCGCAGTTGATCCAAGCCCTCGATGGCCCGATCTTCGAGGTGGGCCTTCGACCCGATCACCGTCAGGTGACCGCAGGACTGGCAGGGGTAGAAGGGCAGGGGCAGGCCCCAGTAGCGGCGGCGGGAAATGTTCCAGTCGCCCATGTTGCGCAGCCAGTCGGCCATGCGGGCGCCGGCGTACTCGGGTGTCCAGTTCACGGTGGCCGCGGCGTCCAGCATGGGCTGGCGGACTTCGTCGGCGCGAATGAACCACTCGTCGTCCACGCGGAACACCAGTTCCTCGTGGCAGCGCCAGCAGTGCGGGTAGCGGTGGGTGTAGGTGTGGTGGCGATAGAGCAGGCCACGCGTGCGCAGGTCGGCAACAACGTCGTCGGCCACTTCTCGGGCGTCGCGGCCGGTCAGCCAGTCGTAGCCGGCGGTGTAGGCACCGTTTTCGTCGATGGGCACCAGAACTTCGAGACCAAGGTCCTGGCCGAGGAGGAAGTCCTCCTCACCGGCGCCGGGCGCGATGTGCACAACCCCGGTGCCCTCTTCGGCGCCGACGTCCGCCCAGGGGATCACGCGATGGATGACGCCGCTGACGGCCGGCAGGTCGTCGAAGGGACCGTCATAGGTCAGGTCCAGCAGGTCCGAGCCCTGGTGCCTGGCAACGATCTCGGAGTCTTCTCCAAAGACGTCGGAGACTACGGCCTCGGCCAGCACGTAGCGGTCGTCGTCCGCCGCGACCTCGACGTAGGTTAGGTCGGGATGCACGGCCGCCGCCACATTGGCCGCCAGGGTCCAGGGCGTGGTGGTCCAGATCAGCAGCCAAGTGTTCGGGCGTTCGTGGATTGGCAGGCGCACGTACACGGCGTCGTGCTCCACCTCCGCATAGGTGTCTATCAATTCGTGCTGCGAGAGCGCCGTGCCGCAGCGCGCGCACCAGGGCATGGCGCGCTGGGCCGCGGCGATCCAGCCACGCTCGTTGCAGCGGCGTAGGAAGTGCCAGATGTGCTCGATGTTGTTGTCGGAATGGGTGAAATACGAGTCGTCCCAGTCCATCCACTGGCCCAGCCGGACGGACTGGTCCGTCTGCACACCGGAGAACTTCTCCACGCGCTCCCGGCAGGCGTCGGCGAAGGCTTCGAGGCCGAACTCCTCGATGTCGCGCTTGGAGTTGAAGCCGAGGTCCTTTTCGACTTCCACTTCGAGCCATAGTCCCTGGCAGTCGAAGCCGTTCTGGTAGCGCTGGTGGTAGCCGCGCATGGCGCGGTAGCGCTGGTAGACGTCCTTGTAGGTGCGACCCCAGGCGTGGTGGACGCCCATGGGGTTGTTGGCGGTGATCGGTCCGTCGAAGAACGACCAGCGCGGGCCTTCGGCGTTCTTCGCACGCAGCCGCTCAAAGGTGTCCTCGGCCGCCCACAGGTCCAGCATCCGCCGTTCCATGGACGGGAAGTCCAGTTCGTCGGGCAGCGGCTCGAACGCGGACTTCGGTTTGCCCGGGCTCGCGGTGTCGTCACGCATGGCGTTAGTCCGCCAGGGCGATTTCGAGGCGTCGGTTGATGCGCCCCTTGTTGGCGGCATTGATGATGGCGACGCGGCCGACCTCGCTGGTGTTGGCCACGTGCGTGCCGCCGTCGGCCTGGCGGTCCAGGCCCTCGATTTCCACGATGCGGATGTTGGCGATGTGGGCCGGTACCAGGTTGACGTGCGTGCGGATCAGGTCGGGCAGTTCCAGGGCTTCGGCACGGGGCAGCTCGTAGGCGCGCACGGGCCGGCCGGCGGCCAGTTCGGCATTCAGGCGTTCTTCGATCTGGTCGCGCACGTCGTTGATGCGAATGCCTTCCAGCGAGAAATCCATGCGGGCCTTGGCGCCGTCGTCGTAGATGTGGCTGCCGGTCACATCAGCCTGCCAACCGGTCCAGACCACGCCGGAGAGCGCATGCAGCGCCGTGTGCAGGCGCATGAAGGCGTAGCGCAGGTCCCAGTCCAGGTGGCCGGTCACTTCGGTTCCGGCCGGCGGCGGTTCGCCTTCCAGCCGGTGCACGAGGTCGCCGCCTTGGCGTCGTACGGCGGTTACCGGCCAGATCTGGCCGTGGGCGCGCAGTTCGCCCAGGTCGCTCGGCTGTCCGCCGCCAAGTGGATAGAAGGCGCTGCGGTCCAGCGCGACCCCGTCGGGCCGAACGGCCACTACCGTGGCCTCGAAATCGCGCAGGTAGCTGTCGGCGTAGAACAGTGCCTCGGTTGCCATGTCGCTCCAGACAAGAAAAAACCCGTCCCCAACGGGACGGGTCAGACAACCCGCGGTACCACCCGCGTTGCGTGGCCCAGAAGACCGCGCCGCTCACCCGGCACGCGCCGCGAGGCGGATGCCGTTGCGCCGATCACGGAGCGCAACACCGTCCGGTTCTACCAACCCGCGTGGGCCTTCGACCGGCGGCTCGGGAAGGATGTTCCAGCGGGACCCTGACCGCCCGGCTTCCACCGTCCCGGGCTCGCTGCGGCGGGCCACCCGCCAAACGTGTTTCCGTCAATGCCTTTGCTGCAAGGAGCGAGTGTCGCCGCCGACCTCCCGACGGTCAAGACTCTTTTCGAGTGGCCTGCCGGCTACTCGCCCTTCGCGCCCGCAATGTCGCGGCGCTGGAACAGCCAGAACGCCAGTCCGCTCAGGACCACGATGTAGGCCAGCGAGACCAGGAAGCCCTGCAGCGCTTCCGGCTGCATGCCGATGACCGCGGCGTCGTCGAAGCCATCGTCGCCGCCGCCGACAAAGAGCTCGCCACCCGTCGTACCCAGCCAGCCGCCGACCGCTTGCCCCAGGACGTAGCCGGAGAATCGCTCGAACCAGTCGAAGTTGGCCAGGATCCCAATCACGATGCCCTCGGCCACGGCGTAGCCCAGCGACAGCCCGATGGCCGCGCCGGAGGAGGTGGTGAGAACGGCGAAGAACACGCCCAGCGCCACGTACGGCAGCAGCCCGAAGATGGCCTTCCCGAAGATGCGCGCCACGTCGGCCCAGTCCGCCGACTCGGCCACCCAGCTACCGCCTTCCAGGGTCGTCGAGGCGATGAAGCTGCTCAGCGCCATGCTGATCGTCCCCACGATCAGTGCCCCAACGCCCAGCAGCGCAACCAGCAGCAGCTTGGATGCCAGCAACTGCCAGCGCCCGGCGCCGCGTGTCAGCACCGTGCGCACCGTGCCCCAGCCGTACTCGGTGCCGGTCAGCGAGGCGGCCAGGATCATGATGAGGATGATGCTGAACCCGTGCGAGATCGCCAGCCCGATCACCGCGTTGTTCGGAAACGCCAGCAGCTCCAGGAAGGCGCCGCTGACGCTCGCGGTGCCGCCGTCGCCCAGCGTTACTTCGTCGCCGACGCGGAACAGGGCATAGGCGCTCCAGAACGTGATCTGCAGCAGCAGCACGCTCACAAACAGCAGGATCCAGGGCAGGCGCCGCCGGCGCAGCTTGAACCACTCCCAGCGGGTGAGCGATAGCGTTTCAGTGATCATTCGGCCTTCCCTCCGTCCTCGCCGGTGATGTCCAGGAAGTACTCCTCCAGCGAGACCTGCAGCGGCGCAATTTCCGTGACGTAGACCTCGGCTTTGCTCAGCAGGGCGGTCAGTTCGGACGAGCGCTCGTGCGCGATGGTCACCACCAGCGCGTCGTCCTCCGCCCGCGCGGCCTCGACCTCGTCCGAGCCCGTCAGGATCGTCAGGGCCTTCCCGTCGTCGGTGGTTCGCAGACGAACCTGCTCTTGCGGGCGTAGCAGTTCGGCCACGTCGCCCTGCACCACTAGCCGGCCCTTGGCAATGATGGCCACGCTGTCGCACACCTGCTCGACCTCGTTGAGCAGATGGCTGGAGAGCAGAATCGTGCGGCCTTCACGCCCCAGGTCGCGGATCAGGTCGCGAACTTCGGCCATGCCGGCCGGATCCATGCCGTTCGTCGGCTCGTCCAGCAGCAGCAGCTCGGGATCGCCCAGCAGGGCGTAGGCCAGCCCCAGGCGCTGCTTCATGCCCAGCGAGTACGTCTTGAAGGCGTCGCCGCCTCGGTCGGCCAATCCCACGCGTTCCAGCAGCGCATCCAGTTCGCGCGGATCGTTGCGCCCCATCACGCCCTGGAAATACGCGAGGTTGCGGCGGCCCGAGAGGTACGGATAGAACGCCGGCGTCTCCACGATGGCGCCCATGCGCCGCAGCGCGTCCCGGCCGGTTCCGTCCGTCCCCAGCAGGCTGAAGCTGCCGCACGTTGGGCGTACCAGCCCCAGCAGCATGCCCATCACGGTCGTCTTGCCCGCGCCGTTGGGGCCGAGCAGGCCGAACACGTGGCCGCGCGGCACCTGGAGCGACAGCCGGTCCACGGCCAGCACGCGGCCGTAGCGCTTGGTCAACGCGTTGGTCTGGATCACGATGTCGGTCATGGCCGAGACGTCCTGGGCAAGCTGCGCATCTGGCGCTCCTTGTGCGGCGTTCACGCGGCTTACTGTAAGCGGGGGCGCGCCGCGCGCCATCGCCCGAACGGCGTAATTCTGGGCCTGCGAGTCGGCCGAAAGGACTAGGGCCCCGCTGCGGCCCGCCGACGAGGTTCCGGGTCGCGCCGCCGGTTGGACGGGCGACGCCACAACGGCGCCGGCGGCGCGGACCGTTCGGCCCGCCAGCTCGCCGGCGCCCCTGTATCGGGACTCAGGCCGCGTTGGCCGGCGCTTCCTCCTCGGCTGCGCAGAACGGCAGACCCAACTCGTCCGCGTCGCTTCGCGGGAGACTCGCCCAGGCGGCGGGAACGCATCCGGTCAGCTCGTTCCCCGCGATGTACAGACGGCTCAGGCTTTCCAGGCGTCCCAACTCGGCCGGAATCGGGCCCGTCAGCTGATTCTGTTCAAGCCCCAGGACCGTCAGGCTGCTGAGGTTGCCCAACTCGGCCGGAATCGCGCCGCTCAGTTCGTTATGCCGGAGCCACAGCTCGTCCAGGTTGGCAAGGTTCCCCAACTCGGCCGGAATCGCGCCGCTCAAACGGTTGTGGTCAAGGTCCAGTTGGGTCAGTCCGGTCAGGTTGCCCAGCGCGGCCGGAATCGCGCCGCTCAGCTGGTTCGACCAGAGCCCGATCCAGACCACGTTGGGGAGATTGCCCAGTTCGGCCGGAATCGCGCCGCTCAGCTGGTTCAGCGTAAAGTCCATGTGAGTGAGGGTCGTGAGGTTGCCCAGGTCGGCCGGAATCGCACCGGTCAACTCGTTAATCCCCAGCGCCACCCACTCCAGGCTCTCCATGTCGCCCAGCTCGGCGGGGATGGACCCGCTCAGCTGATTGGCCCAGAGCGACAGGCGGGTCACCTTGTCAAGGTCGCCTATCGCCGCCGGAATCTCGCCCGTGAGCTGGTTCCCAAAGAGATCCAGGTTCGTCAGACCGGTCAGTTGGCCGATTGTCGCCGGGATCTCGCCGCTCAACTGGTTCTGCGAGAGGTCCAACTCCACAACGCGCCCCGCTCCGATCGTCACCCCATACCAATCCCTGAGTGGCGCGTCGCTGAGCCAGTTGTCGTTCAGATTCCAGTTGGGGCCATCCAGCGCGTTGTAGAGCGCGGCCAGCGCGTTGCGATCCGCGAAGTACTGCGCGACCAGCGCGTCGACACCCGAGGTTTCCTCTGGACTGAAGGTTTGGCCGTCATCCAGCGGGGAGGCGGCGCGGAAACTCTCGAAGGCTTGGTGGATATCAAACGGGTAGACCACGTCACGCACGATGTCGCCCAGGAAACGCAGATGCACGTGCTCGGGGCTGTTCGGCCGGTGTTCGAACACCGCGGCCTGGAAATACTGGCGGATCACGCCGGGAGCGGCGTCCTCCAGGCTGAACATGGTTCCGGGCGCGCCGTCCGGGCGGGCCTCGGACTTCGGGTGGCCGAAGGCCTGCAGGCCGCCAAGAGCATTGAAGAAGTCCAGGAAGCCGGTTGGCGTCCCGTCAATTGCGAAGTTCGATACGCGGTGGCCCCACGGCCCCAGCGGCAGGCCAGGCTCTTCGCTCAGGAGATCCGGCTCCGCGCCAGGACCGCCCAGGTCCTCCCAGACCAGCCGCCGCTCCATGTGCCAGCCCCCGTCGCGCTGCTGGCAATCCACGATGCCGCGCTGGTAATACTGCGTCAGGCCGTCGGGGCGTTCAGCGATGACTTCGGAGGTCGGATAGCCCCAGCGCGGCACGTCGCCGGTGGCCCGGTAATACGTCAGGAAGTTACAGGCCACCTCAGCGTCGCCGACGCTGACCATCAGGTCCGGAATGTTGTGACCCAGGTTCGCGTCGGGAGCCAGAAAGGCGGATTGCTGCACCACGGCCGAAAGCCCGTCGGACGCCATGCCCTCCGCGGCTTGCGGCTCCGCCAATACCGGCGAAGCAGCCGCGGCCAGCACAAGGGCCGCTGTGAGCAGGATAGTTCCCCAGCGACGGATCAGCCGTCGCGGCTTGGAAGATCGGGGCATGGTGCGCACGAGGTCAGCCACCTTTAGGAGGTTCTGGTCAACACGACAGGCGGTGAAACTCCAGCATAAGACCTTCCAGCCAAGGCGGGGAGCCGGCCGACGGGCGTCACCGGCCGGCGCTCCGCAAACGGCACATCCCCGTCCGCCACCTCCTCGCTGGATGTGCAAACCATGTCTCCGAACACCTGTGAGCAATGTCCCCGGTCTGCACCGGGAGAGGGCTGGGGCGCGGGATCCTCCCAGCGCCCAAAGCCCAAAGTGACCCACGACCCATCCGTCCGCCACCCGCGGTGCCCTCGCCCCCGGTGCTACGCTCGCCCGCGCCTGCGGCCCGCGCCCCGCCGCCCTTCAACCCATGCCGCCTGACCATGCGCCCACGATCGCTGTCATCGTGCCCACGTTTAACGAGCGCGGAAACCCTGGCCCGCTGGTGGCACAGGTCACCGCCGCGCTTGGCGGCGCAGCATTTCGCATCGTGTTCGCGGACGACAGCCGCGACCAAACCACCGCCGAGATCGAACAGCTGGCCCGAACCAACCCCGCCGTCAGCCTGAACCACAGCCCAACGCGGCGTGGGCTGGCCTGTGCCGTCGTCGAAGCGCTGAACGACGTCGCGGAAGACCTGGTGGTGGTGATGGATGGCGACCTCCAGCACCCGCCCACCATCGTCCCGGACCTTGTCGCCGCGCTCCACGCCGGTGCCGACATCGCCGTCGCCAGCCGCTATACGCCCGGCGGACGCGAACTGGGCCTTGGCGGACCGTGGCGCCGGCTCGTCAGCCGCCAATCCTCGCGCCTGGCCCGCTTCCTGCTGGCGCGCGCCCGCGCTACCTCCGACCCGCTCAGCGGCTTCTTCGCCTTTCGCCGCCCCATTCTTGCCGGCGTGACCCTGCAGCCCGTCGGCTTTAAGATCCTTCTCGAAATCCTCGTCCGCGGCCGGCCCCGCCGCGTGGTCGACGTGCCATACACCTTCGACCGCCGCACCCGCGCCGCCAGCAAGGCCTCCACCCTCGAAGGCCTCCGCTTCCTCCGTCACCTCCTGCGACTGCGCATCCACCAACCCTGACCCGCGTCAGGCGGCCGCGGCCTCGCGGACGCGGCGCTCGGCAGCAGGCCCGGCCGCCGGCCCAACGCCCAGCCGCACGCGCTCCCCGCGCCCCTTCGCCTGCCGGTCGGCAACGGCCGGCCGACACCGGCGCGCGGCACGAGAGCTATCGGCGGAAACGTCCGCCGGCCAGGCCCTGCTGCCGCTCCCCGTGAGAGCAGACGTCCCAATACAGACCCCGCTCGCCGGAACCTCGCTCAGCCTCTCCCCCGTCCGGCGACCACGGCGGCCAGGGCCGCGCCCAGGCGTGGTGCCGCCGCGGCGGCCGCATCCACCACCGACGTATGGTCGTCGTCCCTGCCGGCGACGTTCGTGATGGTGGCCACCCCCGCCACCCTCGCCCCGCCGTGGCGCGCGACCACCACTTCGGGCGCCGTGGACATGCCCACGGCATCCGCGCCCGCCAGGCGCAGCAGCCCCGTTTCGGCCGCCGTCTCATACGACGGCCCCGCGACCATCGCGTACACGCCTTCCCGTACCGTCAGGCCCGTCCGGGCCAGCGCCTGCGACAGCGCGGCCCGCAGCGCCGCGTCGTATGCGTCGGCCAGCGCCGGAAAACGTTCGCCGCGCGGATCGTTCGCCCCCGTCAACGGATGCTGCCCCGCCAGGCCGGGTAGGAATACGTGATCGGCAATCACCATCACGTCGCCCGGTCGATACGACGGATCCAGCGCACCTGCCGCATTCGTCAGCAGCAGGCGCCTGACGCCCGCGTCCAGCAGCACGCGCACGAATTGCGCGATCGGCCGCATGTCGCCGTGCTCGTA
>JAPOWQ010000028.1 GCA_026707585.1 Chloroflexota bacterium
GTCGGCGCCCAGACGGATCACCGCGTCGACACCTTTGCACGAGACCACGACCGCATTCGTGAGGCGATCGGCCGTCGCTATGGCGAGAAACCGACCGTTGGCGTGTTTCACTCCATTTCAGCCCTGGCATGTCTTCACGCGCCGTCGCGGGGAGACGGCTACTCCGCCGTGGTCCCTTTCGCCCCACCCCTCTGCAACAGCGGCCCCACGTACCGGGCGTTCGAGTCGCGGGCGAAGAGCACAGCTGACATGCTCAGGCGGAGGACACAGTGGTTCCGGTCCAGGGACGAGCTGGCGGAAATTCATTCCTATTTGCCCTATTTTCACCGGGCCGTTCCGGGAGTCTTCGAACTTGTGGCCAGAACGACCCTCAAGGCGTCGGCGACCGGCCAGGGGTTCGAGCTCAGGTGTCCCGCCGAGTTCGAAGCGCAAATCTGGGACCATGCCTCGACGTATGCGGTGACCGTCGATTTCGACGCCATGCGGTGTCCGGTCAAAGTCGTAGCCGCGGACCCAGCGGCACAGGACCCGAGCGACTCCACGTTCGACTACGGGGACGCGGACGTCGACCATGAGGTCATTCCCGACACGACACACTTCCTGCAACTCGAAAAACCGCGAGAGTGTGCGGCGGCCCTGCGGAGATATCTAAAGCAGGTGGGAATCCTGGAGAGTCGATTATTCCCGTGAGTGCCGCTTTCCTCGGTTCGGACCTACGCACGCCCCCTGAACTTGGAAGGAACCACGGAATCGAGCTGCTGACTCCGACGTGACCCACCGGTCATTTGGACTCATGACCTCAGCGAATACGGAATCCTCACGAGGCAAACGGGCGTACTCGCAGTTCGATGGATGCTGATAGGCGTGCAACCGGACGCATCCAGCCGAATGAATCTCCCGGACGCGTCCGGAGCCGGGCACGGGACGATGACAGGTCCGGGACGTCGACCGCGGGTTGTGATGGTCGCGACCGATGTGTTCATGCGACTGGTGACCGCTCCCGGCGCTGTGCCCGCCCAAACCGAAGGCGAATCCGCCGTGGGGCTGGGCCGCGACTCGGCCTCATCCTCGATTGCCTGCGCCGGTAATCGCTGCCGGCGGACCGGAATGCGAACGGCGACTCGTCCCCCCGGAGACCCTTGCATAACGCCTCTCGTCTGCCAATTGGCGGCCGCTCTTGCCCCCTCGCCCTCTGGGAGAGGGTTGGGGTGAGGGTCTCCCGGGCAACCACCCCGGGTTATGCAGAGGTCTCCCCCCGAGCCTGGCGTGTGGACTCTCCTGGCCTGCTCTGCTGCGACGCTAAATGCTCTGTGCCGCTGCGACCCGGCGGCGATCGGACCGACCCGATCAGTCAGTCCCGTGGATTCCACGGACTTCTGGCTCGCGAGCCGTCTGCCGGCGCGAATAACTTGTCTCCGCTGGCTGTCGGCGGGGGGCGCAACTACACCGGGCGGTTCAGGTCCCGGACGACCGTCCGGGCGGCGTTGTAGCCGGGTACCCCGGTCACCCCGCCGCCTGGATGACATCCGGACCCGCAGAGGTAGAGCCCGTCGAGCGGTGTGCGGTAGCCCGAGCAGCCGGGGAGCGGTCGCGCGCCCAGCATCTGATCGATGGTCATGTCGACATGATGCATGTTGCCTCGCGTCATGCCGGTCCGAGCCTCGATCTCTGGTGGTCCGTGCAGGAAGGTATCGCTCACGATGTCCGGGAAATTCGGGGCGTAACGCGCGACCTGCGCAATGAGAGCGCTGGTCGTCTCCTCGCGCCGCTCTTCCCAGACGCCTTCGGGGAGCCCCACTGGCGCGTATTCGGCCCAAATCGAAATCGTGTGGCGGCCGGCTGGCGCAACGGACGAGTCGTACACGGACGGACACACCAGGCCAAGGACCGGCGACGTGGGCATCCGGCCGGCGCGGGCCTCGCTCCAGGCCCGGTCGATATCGTCCAGCGATTCGCAGATGCGTACGTTGGCGCCGTGCTGCGGTCCGCCCCCCGGCGCGGCCCGCCAGTCCGGCAGACCGGTCGTGGCGCAGTGCAGCTTCAGGTAGCCGGCGTTCAGGCGCAGCCCGCGGACTGACCGCAGGAACGAAGCTGGTACGTGCTCGGCCGCGACCAGCCGCACGAAGGTGCGTTGTGGGTCGGCGTTGGAGAGCACGATCCGGGCGGTGATGACCGTGCCGTCCACAAGCGTCACGCCGCGGACGCGGCCTTCGACCACGTGAACACTTGCCACTGGCGTCGCGACGCGGATTTCAGCGCCGGCGTCTTCGGCCGCTTGTCCAAGCAGCCGCGTCACGGTCCCCATGCCGCCCTGCGGGAATCCGGCGAGACCGCGTTCGCTCAGGCGACGCGAAAGTGCCGCCGCATATGCAAAGTAAAGGAGCCCCCCGGCGTTGTCGGTGGATCCGGCGTCGAATGTCGTGCCCAGGGATGCTTTGACGCGAGGCGACTCGAAGTATTCGTCGAGCAGTTGGCGCCGGGTGCCGGTGACAAGGGTATGCGCGACGAGGGCGTCGGGCGTGTCCTCCGCCGCGCGCAGGAATTCGCCCAGCGTTGGTGGCGCAGCCAGCAGATACGGATCGAACAGCTGGGCCGCTCGCCGCCAGAAATCGCCGTAGCTTGCATAGGCGTCCGCGTCGTGGCGAGAGAATCGAGAGATGGATTCACGCGTTCGCTCCGGATCGTTCCAGATGAGCAGGTACTGGTCATCGGCGAACGGGTGGAACTGCACCGGATCGCGCTGAAACACCCGCAGTCCGCGCTCCACGAGCTGCATGTCGTCCAGGATTTGCGGATGAAACAGCACGAAACTGTGGGCGCAGGTCGAGAAGTGGAAGCCGGCAAAGAGCTCATCGGTAGTTGCCGCGCCGCCGATATTGGGACCCTGCTCAAGAGCGAGGACCCGCAGCCCGGCCCGGGCAAGGTAGAACGCCGCCACGAGCCCGTTGTGGCCGCAACCGATGATGATCGCGTCATAGTCCACCGGGGAAACCCGAGGTCACTGGCGAGGCTGGAGGCTCAGCGTGGTTCGGATCGCTTCCTGGACGTCGCTTCGCCCCAGGTGAATCCTGTGATATCGGCCCTTCCGCCAGTCGCCGAACTGATTGGCGTAGTACGGACTGCCGGGCTGGCCCGACGGCCCCGCCGCGTCCAATGTCCACATCTGCGCCGGCTGCTCGGCAAGGTCCGCGATCAGTCGATAGTTGGCGCCGCTCCGCGAGACGAAGTCCGGCGTCGAGCCGCTGTTCGACACCACCACGCCGTTGCCGCTGACCGGTTCACCCCCGCGGTCCAGCAACTGCCCCAGGTCTCCGCGGCCAGACAACAGGTGCTGTAGCGGCAAGGTGTGGAGCCGGCCCCAGTTCCAGGTGCTCATGTCCTCGCCAAGCCGCTCGCTGAGCTGGTTGAGGGAGCGGTTCATCGCCGACCGTACGGCCGCATCACGCGCCTCTGCGGACGCAAACCATCCCACGTCGTCGTCAGCCAGCAAGCGCAGGGACAGGCTACCGATGCCGCCCGCCACGAAGGCGGCGGAATCGCCAACGGCCAGGGCCGACGAGTCCGCCGCGAACCGTTCAGCCGCAACCGCCTCGTCCCATTGGAATTGGAACGCCTCGAAGATCGCCGCCGCCGCGCTCGTGGTGTCCATGCACCGGTCCCAGGCGCGCAGCGCATCTGCGGCTGCCTTGGCCCGGGCATCGCCCTTGTCCAGGATCTGCACCAGTGCCGGTATCGCATCTACGGCCCGCAGCGCCAGCACGTCGTACTGCATCGAGGCCATGTCCTCGCGGCTGTGAAGCTCGCGCGACTCGATCATCTGCCGGATGCGTCGCGCGCGGTAGCCGGTCGGCGACATGTTGGCCAGCGGGTATGGAAAGTCCGCCGGCGCCGGCAGGTTATTGGCCGTCGCCACCCAGCCCCGCTCCGGCTCGCGCACCGCGGGCATGCCCTCAAACGGAATCATCCCCTGCCACCCGTCGGCGGGATCCCACCCGCGTCGGTATCCCTGCTCCTCCCGAGCGCGGATCGGCACCTGGCCCGTCGCTCGATAGCCAAAACCCCCGTCAACGTCGCCAAACACCATGCTAAGCGTCGGCGAACCCCAGCCCCGCAGCGCACGCTCGAATTCCGAGCACGACTCCGCCGCATTCATTTCCAGAATCGACGTCGGCCACCCACATGGCAGCGCCCCCACCCACCGCAGCGAAACCGGCCCAGTCCCTCGCGCGAAATCCGGCAGGATCTCGTCGACAATCGGCCCGTGCCGCGACGACCGCACCACCGCCTCGCGCACCCCCTCGCCGCGCACCTGGATGGTTTCCGTCCGCTCCCGAGCCGGCTCCCACTGCCCGTCGTAAAGAAACGCCCCCGGCTGCGACGCCGCCGTACGTTCCTGGTAGAGGTCGCGCTGCGAACTGATGTTGTTCGTAATCCCCCACGCCACCCGCCGGTTTCGACCGATCAGGATCCCCGGCGCCCCCGCATACGCGGCCCCCGCCACGTTGTACCGCCCGCCCACCAGGTGCGCTTGGTACCAGCAGTTCGGTGCACCGAACGCGATATGCGGATCACTCGCCACCAGCGCCCCACCCGACGAGCTCCGGCTCGGCCCGATCACCCAATTATTGCTACCCGTACCGTCGTCGATCCCGCCCGCCCGCGGCTCGCCCACGCCGCTCCCATTGCTCGCGTACTCCCCCGGATGCAGGATCGTCTCGTCAATCGCCTCCGCCGTCAGGAAGGCCTGGTACAGCACCCCTTCCCCCAGCGCGCGCTTCGCCAGCTCCGGTACCGCGATCACCGGCAACCGCCCCGTCAGGTACCAGCGAAACTCACCCAGCAGCGCAATCGAATCCAGCGGCCGCCACGGCTCCGGCCGGTAGTCCAGCAGGTCGAACTCGATCGGCGGCACCTCCAGGCACGCCTCGATAAACGCGTTCACCCCCGCCGCGAACGCCTCATACCGCGACGCCGTCTCAGCCGGCAGGCGCGCCGTCTCCGCCTCCGCGATTCGATGCAGCCCAACCGTCCGCGCCAGCAGGTCATAGTCATTCGCCTCCGGCCCCAGCACCTCCGCCAGCCGGCCCACCGCCTGCCGCCGCAGGTAGTCCATCTGGAATAAGCGGTCCTGCGCCATGGCGTAGCCGTACCCCACAAACAGATCCGGCTCCGTCTCGGCGAAGATGTGCGGCATCCCGCTGGCGTCCCGCTGAATCTCCACCGCCGCCCCAACCGGTCCCGAGGCCTCTCCATCGATCACCGCCAGCCGGCGCCTGGTCTCCCGCTCCCACCAGGCCTCGAACTCGCTCTCCGTCAGCCCCGCCGCGGCGCGAACGTCCGCAATTGACTCCCCGCGCCCCAACTGGCGCAACAGTTCCGACGAGTCAATGGCTATGGCGTCGACTCCCAGGCGTACCCGTACAAGCGCGACCGCTCCAGGTAAAACCGCACCGCGCATTTGTCCAGCGGACACCGCGTCCCGCCGGTCCAGCGCGCCATCGCCGACGTGCTGTCCCCGTGCCACGGGATGTAATCGTCCTTGCTGAAGCCCTCCACCACGTGTCCGTCCGGATCCAGCAACTCCGCCTGCAACGTTCCGTCAGCCACCGTCGAGGTCGCCGCATTCAGCGTCAGGCTCTGCCCGGCAACCGGCAGCGGATGCGTCGTCAGCGTCCCCACGACATCCCCGCCCGGACCCGAAACCGCCGCCCAATACCGGTTCACCGCCCAGCTGGCCCGGCAGATGGCCGAAAAGAACGGCCAGATCGAAGGACTCTTCGATGCCGGGTCGCCGTGCAGACCCTCGGTGGCCGAGAAATACATGTAGTGCCGGCCGTCGTGCTCGATCAGGTTGTGCGAGGGCCACAGCATCCCGCCGCCGTAATCGCCCAGCGCGCCCGTCGACACTGCCGGCAGCCGCACCCGCCGGTCCCAGATCCGCCCGTCCGAGCTCCCGCCCAGGTGCAGTTCCATCGTCTGCGTGCGATTCAGATAGATCCCGATCACCCCCAGGTACCCGCTCCGCACCGGCGTCACGCACAGCTCCATAATCTGGATGTCCTGCGGGTCGTAAATGTCCGGCTGGATGATCGTCTCGAAAGGGCTCCAGGTCGACCCGTCTGGGCTCGTCCGCCGCGCCATCACCCGCCGGCCCTCCGCGAAGATGTCATACGGCACCAGCCCGCCCGGATGCGCCGGCTCGCCCAGCTTGTGCGTCGCCATGTACGTGCCGTCCGGCTCGCGAAAGATATACGTCGTATCCGCCGTATGCTTCGGGTTCTCGTACGGAATCACCAGCCGCACCCCCGGCACCGCCACCTCCAGCACCGGGCCCTCGCTCACCGTCCAGTTGATCCCGTCCGGCGAGAAATACCGGTACATGCCGCGCTTATGCGTCTGGCCTGGAGGAGGCGGCGAAAGCCCGCGGATGTAGCCCGGACTCCCGTTGGTGGTGTTACCCGGGTCGCGCATCACGAACATCTCGTAGCGACGATCCGGCTCCGCATTTGGGTCGATCATCACCGAGCTGTAGTTGCTCGGTCCGCCCGAATCGAAGTCCAGCAGGATATTCGTAAGCGGATATCCCGGTTGCGGGAACAAGTCCAACTCGGGACGCATCCACTCCACCCCGTCGTCCGAGACCAGGTGAGTCACGCGCCGGTAGTTCTCAAAGTAGCCGGTCGTGAGCGGCGTCGAGGCCTGCCAGCCCTTCCATCGCCCGTCGATCGGGTCGAGCGCAAACGTCCCGTGGGCGAACACCGAACCGCTGTCCCAAGGCGTGGCCGGCGTGACCAGCGGGTTGTTGGGATCCAGTTCCCCCGGCTCCAGCCGCCAGGCCAGCATCTCCTGCTCGGCAATGTCCTCGCCCAGGATCATCGAGAGACAGTCGGTCCGCCGCTTAACGCCGGTGGGAAACGAGAACGCCATGTCTTCCTCGCGCGGCTCGCCGCCGCGTCCTGGCCGGCGGCGGGCGAATCTAGCAAATGCACTCCAGGATGCCGGCGCCTCGTTCGCGGGCGTCTCCAGTCATCGCCGCTTCGTGCCTCCGGCACATGCGGTGCGGCCCTGTGGCGGCTCCGCCCGGGGCGCAACTCGCGACGCTCGCATAGCGGCCATGTACTTTGATGGCAAGACTTTCGAGGCCGTGATTCTTGACGACGAGAGTTTCGCTGCCGCATCATCCTTTGGCTGTCTGGAATCAGCGATACGCGGCCGCGCGGTGTGCCTGGTCGTCGTCTGATCGCAGGGGGAGGGGCCAATGGACCGCAACAGGCACGTGAGCAGACGCTTGATTCTGAAGTTGGCTGGGTCCGGTGCCCTCGGTGCGAGTGCCGCAGTGGCCCTGGCGGCCTGCGGTGAGACCCAGGTCGTTGAAGTCATCAAGGAAGTTGAGAAGGTCGTCACGCAGGAGGTTGTCAAGGAAGTCGAAAAGGTCGTCACGAAAGAAGTCGTAAAAGAAGTTGAGAAAGTCGTCGAAGTCCAGGCGATGCCGCAGGCCGTCACCGCCATCATTCGGGTGGCCCATGACCACACCTCCGGTCCCCGCGGTACGGCCATGAAGTGGGCGCTTGAGCAGTTCGCGAAGGCATACCCGCACATTCCCATCAAGTTCGAGCCTCAGGGTGGGGATTACCAGGAAGCCTTCGGAATTCAAATGACGGCCGGAACGCAAGCCGAAGTTGCCTTGCTCGACGCAGGCTTTGTTAATCAGTGGATTCAGCCCGGAGGTTTCACGCAGATTAACGAAGAAATACGCAAGCACCCGGACTGGGATCCGTCTCGCTGGTGGTTCTCGGCGGATGAATACACGGTCAACTTCTTCAACACGATCCCGGCCCCAACCAACAAGCCCATCGAGGGTCCGCAGTTCGGCATGACCTACCAGGGTGCCTGCACCGGCCTGATCTTCAACTACAACATGGCCGAAGAGAAGGGTATCCCTGAGCCTTCCGAGGGCAGCTTCGGTCTGACCACCGACTTCGTCGAAACCGCGATGAAAGCGACCGACGCCGAAGCCGGCGAGTGGGGCAAGTGGATGCACGTGCATCCCGCGCTTACCTGGGGCGGCTGGGTCTTCGGCCTCAGCGACACCGGGACCAGGCATTTCCGAAGTGCGGATGGCCTGCACCTTGAATGCTTCGACGACGGAGGCGATAAGGGCTATCAGCTGGCCATCGACTCCATCCACAAGGATAAATACGCGTTCCCGCCGGCGGATGCCGGCGAGTTCTCCGGTGAGTTCGGCGACCCGTTCTCGGCCGGGAAAGTCCTCTACGGGTGGCACAACGGCGGCGTCGGCGGAAATGTGGCCCGCATCAAAGACCGGTTCCACTGGGGGCTCATCGTGCCCCCTGAAGGACCGCGAGGGCAGATTCCGGGCTCATATATCGGGCAGCCGCACGCGGTGACGAATGCGGCCGGCAATGCCGGCAGCACCGAGCAAGCCATCGAGTGGCTGCTCTTCATGGCGGGACCCGTCGTCCAGGAGCGCATCGCCATCGACAAGGGCAGCACCCCCGTGCTCAAGGAGATCTACGACGGCGACGTCATCAACGCACCGCCGCCGGACAACTACGGCACGCTGCATATCAAGCTCATGCGTGAGCGTGACGATCAGCGCAACTGGCAGGGCGCGCACCCGCACTGGTGGGAATGGGCGGCCTGGTGGGGCGCGGCGGATCCCGGCTTTGTCGGCGAGGAAACCGCCGAACAGAGCATCGAGCGAATGGTCACGACCTCCGACAAGGTCCTGCAGGCCACCAAGGAGGACTACGACGCCTACGAGGCCTACATCAAGACGCTGCCCAGCTAGGGTCCTGGCGGCGCGTTGATCGTGCTAAGCGTCGACCGGCCGACGCCTTCGGGCATCGGCCGGTCGGCGTTTCGGAAACGGTGCGTGCGCTGCCCGGCCCCGCGTCGTGCTACGTTTTCCCTGCCGCGGCGCCGGGTTCGCCGGTGGGTCTGGACGGGTTCCACGACATGAGGAGATGTCCGTCGTGAGCCAGGTCGTCACCGAGCGGACCGAGACCGGAAGCAACTTCCTCACGGGCGAGCAGCTACGTCGCTTCGAGCGTGACGGCTACCTCCTGGTTAGAGGCGTGCTGGACCCGGCGGAGTCGATCGATCCCCTGATTGCCGAGTACGAAGGCGTGCTCGACCGCCTGGCCCACGACCTTCACCAGGCGGGCGAGATCGCCTCAACCTACGACCACCTGAACTTTAGCGACCGCATGGTTCGCATCTACCAGGAGACCGGGCGCGACTTCGCCAGCAATTTCGACTGCTGCCTGCCCAGTCGCGGAACCGCGCACGACACGCCCATGTGGCTCGGTCCGGCAGTCTTCGACGTGCTCAGACACGACCGCGTTCTCGATCTGGTCGAGTCCATCATCGGACCCGAGATCACATCCAACCCGGTTCAGCACGTGCGCATCAAGCCGCCCGAACACGCGCTCCCGGAGGGCGCCGATCATGTCCTCGTGCGTGCGACCAATTGGCACCAGGACAACGCCGCGGTTGATCCCGTTGCCGACGAAACCGACATGCTCACCGTATGGATCTCGCTCTCGGAGGCAACGATCGAGAATGGCTGCCTGCGCGTGATTCCGGGGAGCCATCGGGACGCGCTGCGAATCCACTGCGCACCCCCGCACGTCGCCATCCCCGATGTGCTTCTGGAAGTGGATCGGATAACGCCCGTGCCAACGCAGCCCGGCGACGTGATCCTCATGACCAGGTACACTTGCCATGACTCGCTTCCTAACCTCAGCGACCGCTGCCGTTGGAGCCTGGACTTGCGGTACAACCCCACCGGCCAGCCGAGTGGTCGTCCGGCGTTCCCCGATTTTGTGGCGCGGAGTCGCCGCGATCCCGCCAGTGAGCTTCGAGACCCGGAGGCCTGGGCCCGGCTCTGGTACGACGCCCGGGCGCGTCTGGCCGCCCATCCCGACGACTTCATCATCCGCTGGCGCGGTACCGAGCCCGTCTGCGCCTAGGCCGCATCGTCGGGCACTAGGCGGACGAGCGACCCCTTATTGGCTCGATCGTCAATCGTTGGGAGTAAGTGCTGTGGCTACCGCCGCCCCGATTCGGAGTCGTGGCCCGGTCGGGTAGCGGGAAAGGCGAACGGCGTTGGCGTTGCGTCTGCCTCGCCTCCGTCACCGCAAGCGACTGACCCGGCCGACACCAGAGAGACCCCGAGCAGAGCCAGAACCCGCCGGCGCCTCCAACAATTCAACCCAGGCATCCCTCGGGTGCCGCCTCGCCTCGTGTCCATGCCATTCGCCCCTTGAACGCTTCGCCGACGCCATCTTGATGGCGGCTTTACGCGACAGGTGCCTGCAGCCTCAAGACCATCCGACCGCTCACGGGCTCGACCATCCATGGTTGAGGATTGAACGGCGTGGCTAGCGACCTCCGGAGCAATTCGCCACGCAGGCGTCGTGTCCCGGCTTGGTGCCCGGAAACGCGAAGGGCGTCGGAGTCGCCATTGCGCCATCGCCGCCACCGCACGCGGCAAATCCCACCGAACCCAGGGACGTCCCCAGCAAGACCAGGAACCGCCGGCGCTGCACGACGTTCGACCGGGCGACCGGTCGCGAGGCGCTCTTCCCGCTGTGCATGAGATTCGCCTCTGAATTATCTGGCCGTCGCAGCAATTGTAGCGAGGTCACTCGATTCCCGCGCCCGGACGTCGAGCCGCTGGTCGCGCTGCGGCGCGTCGATCGGGCCAAACGCTCCGGTCGCCGGCGCGGCCTTGCCGCCAACCGAGCCGATTGGCCGCGTGGCGCGACTTCTCTGAGCTTCGGGGTGCTCTCGAGCGCGCGCCAAGTCGGACCAAAACTCGGCCCGCTCGTTAGAATGACCTTGTCTAGGGTCGGGAGTCCCAGGGATGGCTAAAGAGAAAGTCTTGATTACTGGTGCCAGTGGCTTGGTTGGTGGACTCACGGTCGAGGCTCTGGGTGACCGGTACGAATTCACCGCACTTAACAGGCGTCCTGTTTCGGAAGTCCCGTGCATCCAGGCTGACATCTCGGACCTTGGATCAATCCGACCTGCATTCAAGAATATCGACAAGGTGCTCCATCTTGCGGCCTATACGGATGACATTAACTGCCCATGCGGAACTCGCGCTTGTGATGACTGCTGGGGTCGCACGATGGCGATCACCGTAATTGGCACGGTCAACGTCTTCAGGGCCGCACAGGAAGCCGCTGTATCGAGGGTCGTGTTTATGAGTACCGGCGGCACGATGAACGGCTACGAACGGGACGAGAATTCACCGTATGCGCTGATATCGGAAGGTCGATTTGAGGAAGTACCCGCGGTCTGGCCCAAAGTGACGTCCGACTGGGCTGCTCGCCCAACCAGCCCATATCACGTCGGAAAACTGTTTGGGGAAGCCTGCGCGCGATACTTCGCCGACAACTACGATATGTCGGTCATCGTTATCCGTCTTGGAAACGTCTCGGCCTCCGATCGCCCCGCAACACGTCGGCAGTTCTCGGGCTACTTAAGTCATACGGACACCACGCAAATGATCGACAAGTGCCTCAGCGCCCCTGACGATATGCGCTACCGCATATTTGATGCCATTTCCGAAAACTTCTGGCGCTGGCGAGACACGGCTCCGGCAAAGCGAGAACTTGGGTGGATTCCGACCAGCTCATCCGATGTCTTCAACTACCTGGAGTATGACGAGTAGAGCACGAAGCGCGACGTCTCCGACCCCGCGAGTCTGACCGGTGTGATTCGTGGACGGTGAATTGCGTCCTGCGTCTGTGCAGTCCTTCCCTGGCCTCTCGCCAAAGCTCGGCCGTTAGTCGCGCTGGGATTGCCACCGCTTCCAATCGGCGGCGGACATGCCCTCGCGCTGGCGCAGGATCGCTCGCGGCACTTCACTGCGGACGACTTCCGTGGAAATGATCTTGAGACTGCGATCTGACAGGGGAAGCTCGACGGGGAGGTTGCGCCGGCGTTCGGATTCCCGGATGGCGATGGCGATTTCCAGGGCTTCCCTGGCGTCTTCGCCGCTGCAATGGGGCGCGTCGCCGGTCTCGATGCAGTCGAGAAGGTTGTAGATCGCGTTTACGCCGCCGCTCCGGCGTCTGCGCGGCGGTGGAAAGAAGCGGCGGCCAAACGCCCCCAGGCCTTTCTGGCTGGCAAAGTTCTCGGCCCCTGGTTCCTGGATCCACAAGTCGATCTCGCGGCCGTCGTGCAGGATCCGGATGGCGCCATGCGAACCCACGATGTCATGCGAGTTTTCGGAGGGCCCGTTGGCGAACCCTCGCACGTAACCGCGGACGTGGCCGGGATAGGAAATAACTGCACTGCCGGCGAAGTCGTTGTCCGGATGCGCTTCGTCGATGTCGGCCTCGCCCACCAGGGACGTAGCTCGACCGGGCATGTACATCGTTTGGGTCGTGATCAGGTGGCTGCCGTTGTGCGACAGACCGCACTGGGCTCTCGACTGGACGAACAGCAGGTCGCCTAGAGCGCCGTCGTTGAGTAATTCCAGGGCCTGCCGGTAGTCGTCGCGCCAGCGGCGGGTGCAATTGACCGCCAGCGCGATGCCGGCCTTTGCACAGGCAGCGATGGCTTGATCGGCCTCGGCTAGAGATAGCGTGATTGGCTTGTCGGCCCAGATGGCCTTTACGCCATAGCCGCCGTTGGCAATTGCCGTAAGGATTGCTCCGCGAGGTTTGGCCGACGTGCATACGCTGACGATGTCCGGCCGCGTTTCTTCGAGCATCTGCCGATAGTCGGCATAGAGCGCGTCCAGACCCCAGCGCTGCCTGGCGGATTCACGTTGTTCCTCCCACGTATCGGCCATTCCAACGATTTCGACCTCTGGAACGGCCCGGTAGCACGCAATGTGGGAGTAGGGCAGGTGGTTGCCGTCGTACTTTTCTATTTCGTCGTCGATGGTGCTCGCGATACGGCCAAGTCCGATGACCGCAACCTTCAACCTGGCCATCTGCTGATCCTCACCCCTTATCCCTGGCTCGCGGCCGCGCGCGCGGTCTCGATAGCTCGCGGCAGCGGATGATCGAGCACCTCGCGCGACACGATTCCGAGACTGCGATCCTCGATCGGAAGGTCGACTCGTCCTCCCCCTTGCCGGTGCGATTCTCGGACGGCAATCGCGATTTCAAGAGCCTCGCGCGCATCCTCCCCCGGGCACCGCGAGTCTTCGCCGGTCTCGATGCAGTGCAACAGGTCATACAGGGCATGAACCCCGGTGGCTCGCGGCTTTTGCGCGGGTCGCAAGATGTGACGTGCCGGCGCCGGCCGCCGTTCACCCGGGAGACTCTTCTCGAACACCCACAGATCGCCTAGCAGCCCATCTTCCGTGAAACGGAACATTCCCTCGGTACCGGTGATGTCGTACGTCATCTCCAGCCCGCCGGTCCGCATGCCCCGAAAGTATCCGCGTACGCCGTTCTCGCATACGAAGTACCCGTTGCCGGCAAAGTCATCGTCGCCGCTGACCGCTTCGTCCGACACCGCTTCGCCGGCCACCCAGGCAACCGGGGCGTCGGTAAACATCGTCAGGCGGGTAATCAGGTGACTGCCGTTTTGCGAAAGGTCGCAGGCAAGGTTCCCCGATACGTGCACGACATCCCCGATGTACCCCGCGTCGATCATCTCGCGGGCCTGCACAAAGCTGTCCCGCCAGCGATGCGTGCAATTCACCGCCAATGTGATATTCGCGCTACGCACCGCTTCGATGATTTCGTCGGCATCGGCGAGGGAATACGTGAGTGGCTTCTCGGCCCAGATCGCTCGTACTCCGTAGTTTCCGTTTGCAATCTCCAGGATGATGTCCTTGCGCGGTCTCATTGACGTACACACGCTGACGATCTGCGGACGGGCCTTGTCCAGCATCTCGCGATAATCTTCGAATAGGGCGTCGATACCCCACTTGATCCGCGCCGCCTCACGCTGCTCGGCCCACGTGTCGCACAGGCCAACGATTTCGATCTCCGGCACCTCGGCCATGCACCCGATGTGGGCGTGTGGCAATGGCCAGCCGTCGTACCTGTTCCGTTCTTCGTCCCACGTGCTGGCCACGCGCCCAAGACCGATCACGGCGGCCCGCGTCATTGGTAACGGTCGTTCAGGCATCGGTGTCGTAGCCGGCACAGTCCCGGAGCCACAACGAATCGGTCATTGTTGGCGTCAACCACGCGCTCCGCAACTGGAAAACCTTGCATAGCCCCGCCTCGACCTCGAAAGCGGGGCCGCTCTTTCTCCCTCTCCCTCTGGAGACCCTTGCCTAGCTCCCCGCGCCCTCGAAGGCGCGGCGGCTCTTCACCCTCTCCTGGGGGAGAGGCAGAGCCTGCCCCGGACTCGATCCGGGGTTCGGCCGTCTTCGGCCGAAACCGGTGAGGGGTCTTCCGGGCACCCGAACTCCGGTTACGCAAACGTCTCCTCTGGGAGAGGCTTGGGGTGAGGGTCTTCCGGGCACCTTCCCTCGAGTTACGCAAAGGGTTCAACTGGGCCTAGCAGCCCGGATGTCCTGGAATGCACGAATCGTGGACGCTGTCCTTGTCGCTGGTGCCTGGAAACGAGTAGGGCGTTGGAAGCTGCTGCGTGTCGATCGCCTGACTACCACCATTCCCGTCGCCATCGCCCCCACACGCCGCCAGCCCCGCGGAAGTCAGGGACAAGCCGAGCAGAACCAGGAACCGCCGGCGCCGCCAGGCTTTCGAAGCATGGACCGATGGTGGCTCAACTCTCCTGCTGGCCATGAGCTTTGTCCCGGAACTATCCGACCGGCGTAGCAATTGTAGCCCGAACAGGGTGCCGACCCTGGCATCACCATCGCGGCGGCCCCCTGAAATGCACCGAGCCTCCGGCGCCAAATCGACTCGGCCCGGCACGTAGAGAGCGTGTGACATCGCCTCCATCCGCCAAGGCGCAGATCGTTCGGGCCTGAATTGCCGCATGCTATATTTCCGCAAGGCCACGCTGGGCTCTCTGTGAGATCGGCCGGGTCGCGCAAAACGAGGAGAAGTCGGCCATGAGCCAGGTCATGACCCCGAGTACCGAGACGGCGAACCACTTCCTCACTTCCGAGCAGCTGCAGCAGTTTGAGCATGACGGCTACCTCAGGGTCGAAGGCGTAATCGATCCGGCAGCCTTCATCGACCCGCTCTTTGCCGACTACGCATTGGTACTTGATCGACTGGCCAACGAGCTATGCGACCGTGGCGAGATCGACTCCACCTTCGACGATCTGCCGTTTGGCGACCGCATGATTCGCGTCTACCAGGAATCCGGGCGTGACCACGCCAGGTACTTCGACTGCAGCCTGCCCAACCGGGACGTCAAGCCGGACACCCACATGTGGCTCGGTCCGTCGGTCTTTCACCTCCTCACGCATCCGGGGGTCCTGGACGTCGTCGAGTCGGTCATCGGCCCGGAGATCACGTCCAACCCGGTGCAGCATGTGCGCATCAAGCCACCCGAGAAAGCGCTCCCGGACGGCGCGACTGATGTCCTGGTCAGGGCCAACCCCTGGCATCAGGACAACGGTGTGGTCGACCCGATTGCCGACGAGACGCACATGCTCACCGTGTGGATCTCGCTCTCGGCGGCAACGCCCGAAAACGGGTGTCTGCGAGTAATCCCGGGCAGTCACGGCGGCGCGCTGCGAACCCACTGCCTGAACCCGGTCGCTATCCCCGATTCCCTCCTTGAACTTGATCGGGTCACGCCGGTCCCGACCGAACCTGGCGACGTGATCATCTTCAACAAGTACACCTGTCACGGCTCCGGCCCCAACGTCAGCGACCATTTCCGCGTCAGCCTTGACCTGCGCTACAACCCGACCGGTCAGCCAACCGGCCGCCCGGCGTTCCCGGATTTCGTGGCGCGGAGTCGCCGCGATCCCTCGAGCGAGCTTCGCGATCCCGCCGCCTGGGCCCAGCTCTGGTACGACGCCCGAACGCGACTGGCCGAAAAAGGCGAGAACTTTGCCTTTCGCTGGCGAGGCGACGAGCCCGTCTGCGCCTAGCCGTCTCGGCCGATCCGCCGGCCAATGCCACGGCGTTGCGGCTCAGGCCAGCCCGATAGCCCGCAATAGCGTTTCCTGGACCAGGTATTCGTGCTCCAGCGTGCGATCGGCTGGTTTCTCGCCTCGGATAGTGGCCAACAGCGATGCCAGGCCGGGGAAGTACCGCCTCGCCGGCGGCACCGGCACCGTCTGCCACCCCTTGGCGTACCCGTCCCGATCTTCGTCCAGGCATAGCCGTATCTCGGGCCGGACACTGCTGCCGCGCCGCGTCTCGAACGGCTCCAGGATCACGCTGCCGCGGGTTCCGTACACCTCTAACCGGCGCGACTCCCACGAGTCGAGCTCCATGTTCGTGGATTCGAGCGTGACCATGGCCTGCGGGTACTCGAAGATCGCAGCCGTGTTGTTGTAGTACCACGGCGGATCGGTCGTCCATTCGCCTTCGTCGAAGGACGAGAAGCTCTCGGCATCGTGCCGCTGGAACCGCGTCACTCGCTCCGGCCTCCCCAGGATCGACACGATGATGTCGACCAAGTGACCGCCCATGATGAAGAGGATGCCGCCGGCGCGCACGCCCGGGGACTCCCATAGTTTCCACCGATCCGCGCTTCCCGGTGCGGCGGACAGGCGGCTGCGAATGGAGAAGATATCGCCGAGTCTCCCCGACGTTGCCCAGTCCACCACAAAATTAAAGCCGGGATCGTAGCGGTACATGTAGCTCAACTGGACGTTCAGGTTTCGCGCAGCTGCGATGTCCAGCACGTCCCGGAACTCCGCGAGGTCATTTCCCGCCGGCTTGTCCAGCCAGACGTGCTTGTCGTGCACGACTACTTCGCGAGCGAAACGCAGGTTGTCGAAGATCTCGCCCTCGACGGCAATCGCAACGATGCTCTCGTCCTCGAGCATCTCTTCCTTGGATTCGAACCAGTGGACTCCCTGGTACTCCGCTTGACCGCCTAGCCGCTCGATCTTTTGCTTGTCAGGCTCGTATACACCGACGAACTCGACTTCTTCGGTCTGACTCAGCACGCGCGCCTTGTCGTGCGCGTGGTCGTGGGCGATGCCGTACTGCGCCATTCGCATGCTCGAATCATGCGGGATATCGACGGGCACTGTCGAATGACCGGCGGCTCTGCGACTCTACGTCGCGTGGCGAGTGCGACCAACTGCCGCAACAGACGCCGGGGTGTCTGGATGGCTTCTGGAAGCGGCGGCCAATCGCCGGCGATCACCCGGGAGCGCGCCGCTCGACCGACGGTCGCGGAATCAGCGCCGGCGCCAGGCTTGCTTCCAACACGTCGTCGACGGCATCGCGCGCGAGCGCGTCCTTCACCACCCGCAGTGCGTCGCGAAACGCTTCGAGCGTAATACCCAGATCACGGTCGCTGTGCACCGAGCTGTGTCGTGGATGCGTATTGAATAAGACGCCCCGCTTGGCGGTTTCCTGCGCTACCAGCACGTTGAGCTTCTTCGATTCCTCCGCATCGAACGGCTCGGTGAAGGTGAAACCTGGGGTGGCGGCCAGACCGGCGACTTCCACTGGCACGTCCATTTCGTCCAGCACTTCCCGCAGGCCCGACTGCAGGCGCTCGCCGTAGTCGCTGAGTTGCGCTGGCACGTCACGCCGCTCGATTTCCTTCAAAGTCGTGATCGCCGCCGTAATGCCCACCAGGTCACTCCAGTAGGTGCTGCTCACGAACATGTTCGACGCCGGCTCCATCACCCAGCGCTTGCCGACCACCGCGCCCATGGCGTACCCGTTCGAGATCGCCTTCGCGAAGCACGCCAGGTCCGGGACCACGCCGACAAACTCTTGGATCCCGGTGGCGCTATACCGGAAGTTGGTCGTGACCTCGTCGAAGATCAGCACCACGTTCTCGCGCGTCGCCAGCTCGCGTACGCCGGCTAGGTAGCCCTCGGGCGGCGCTTCGCCCATCAGGATGGGCTCCATCATGATCGCGGCCACTTGGCCGCGATGCTGATCAAGCAGCAACTCAAGCGCTGCAAGGTCTCCCCAGGGAAACGGAATTGAGGTGCCCCGCAGCGCTCTCGGCACTCCGGTTGGCTGAATATTCGGCACCGCGAACGGATCGAACGCCCCCTCCTGCAAATGACCTGCCGCCAGGTACCAGTCGTGCCACCCGTGATAGCCGCTGAAGAGCACTACGTCTCGCCCCGTGGTCCCACGCGCAATGCGCACGGCAATCCCGCACGACTCGCCGCCGCCCTTCGAGAACCGCACCATTTCTGCGCACGGAATCCGCTCGATCAGCAGCTCCGCCAGTTCGATCTCGCGCTCGCTGTTCAGCGAGTATGTCGTGCCCTTGCCGATTTGCTCGATGACCGCCTGATCCACGACGTCGTCGGCGTATCCCAGGATCGCCGAGGTCACCGACATGCCGTAGTCCAGGTACTCCACGCCTCGGTCATCCCAGATGCGCGAGCCCTTGCCGCGCTCGGCGTACACCGGCGCCACCCCGTTGGCGAATGCGTACGGCCGCCGGCTGATGAGTTGCGAGCCGCCGGGGATCACCCGGTTGGCGCGCTCCCATAGCGCGTAGGAACTCGCCACGTCGTGCGCGCCGGGATCTTTCACGTCAGGCCGCCTTTACCCGAGAGAGCGAGGCGTTGGTTCGCCGTCGCCACGAGCGCGCCTCCACGGTAACGCCAGCCCTCGCGGCTGCCAACAACAGCGCCGCCGGGCTCGTCCCTCCCCGGTCCCCCTATCGAAAAACTTGACATAACCATCCACCATTCCGTCAAAGAACCTGCCCCTCGACCATCGCTTGCCATCCATACTCTCTCAGTGTACACTGCGCACCATGACCCCGCAACCCCCACCCCCATCACCCGCCACCCCGAGTACCCCACAAAACGCTGCGTCCGCTGCCGCTGATGCGTGGCCGCGGCCCCGTGTCTCAGTGCCCCGGATGCCGTGCCGCCGGTGTGGTAAAGCACCATAATCGGTCCCACGCCGCTCGGAGCCTGCCCGTGCGCTCCCAACGCCGGTCTGGTGGAGAACTTTCGTGACGCCCGCCCGCCGACTTCTCAGCCGTCGGCTTGCGACTCACGCCCCCCCGCCTGTGCTGGTGGCCTGCCTGGCCCTGGTCCTGATCGCGGCCGTCTACGCGCGCAGCCTCGACAACTACTTCCAATCCGACGACTTCGACTGGCTGTATACCTACGGCCTGCACGCGGCGTCGATCGGCACCGTCCAGGCCGTGCTTGCGCTGCCGGATCCGGCCGCCGTCGATCCTGCGGATCCCTTCACCTGGAACTACCGTCCCACCACGGCGCTCCTCGTAAACCTGCTGTATCGCCTGTTCGGCGTAGCCGCGCCGGCCGGTTATCACGCGGTGCTGATTGCGGGCCACTTGGTGGCCTCGGTGCTGGCCGGCCTCCTGGCCAGCCGCCTCACGCGCCGCAGCTGGATCGGCGTAGCTGTAATTGCGGTGTTCGGGCTCCACTTCGCACACGTGGAAACGGTGGCTTGGTTTGGCTCGATCGCCGAAGTGCTGGCCGGCGTGCTCGCGCTGGGGGCAGCGCTTGCATTCCTGCAGTTCCGTCAGTCAGACCGCACCCGCTGGGCCTGGACCACGGTATTGGTCTACGGCCTGTCGCTCGGCGCCAACCCTACGGCAGCGCCGATCCTCGGCCTGTTTCTGCTGGTGGACCTCTGGCGCTTCGCTCGTGGCGACGGACGGTGTTGGCGGGCGTTTTGGGTCTATCTGCCGCTGCTGGCGCTGGCGGGCGCCTACCTCGCCATCGAAGCCGCTGCGCTGAGCGTAGCGGCCGGCAGTGGCGGCTACGGGTACCGTCTCGGTCCCCACATGCTCCTCAACGCCGTCTGGTACCCGACGGTGCTCCTGGCACCGTTTACCGAGCCGGAACTGTTCGATGTGCACCGCGCGTTGCTTGCCATTCTGGATGGAGGCGGCACGATCGCTGACGCGCTGGCGACGCCGCAATTCGTTCCCGTCCTCGCTGCGCATCTTGTGGTCGTCGGCGCACTTCTCCTGGTTGCGGTTCGCGGTCCGGGATGGGCTCGACTGGCTGGTGGCGCAGCGCTGGCTCTTGAAGCGCCATTCGTTCTGCTCGGCGGAACGATGTTTCACTTTGCCTATCTGCCCGCCGCTTTTTTTCTGACGCTCGGCGTTGCCGCGCTGGTCAGCGCCTGTCGACTGATTGTCAAGTCGCCGGCCTGGTCCTGGATGCCAGCGGCAGGGCTGTTGGTCCTTGCCACAGGTCTTCTGGCCTGGCAGACGCATGACCGCCTGGACGACTGGGAGTTCGCGGCCGGCCTGAGTCACCGTCTGGTGCAGAGTGCCCATGCCGAGCTTGGCGAGGTGCCGGCGGGGTCGACCATCATTACCGCGGACTTGCCGAACACGGTCAATGGCGCCTTCGTCTTTCGCGAAGGATTCCCGGCGGCGCTCAAAGTTACTTACGGCCGCGCGGACCTGGAGGTTCAGACATTCAGTCGGCCAGTCCTGACACGCCTGATGTCGGAGTCCGGTGTAGGCGATCGCCGGTACTTTCTCACCTACGACCCACTGGCCAGGGTGCTTCGTCGCGAGGCGCCCTGATCAGGTCATTCGCGAGCCATTCTCCGGCCGCGTTAGCTCGGACTGAACTCCAGTACGCTGACCTTCGTCTTTGCGCCCGGACGCTCGAATTCGGCCACCGGTGTGAACTCCGGGTTGAGATGGAGGAACGTTGCTTCGTCGTCCTGATTGCCGTTGATGAGGGCGTACACAGGGACACCATGTCTTCGCCAGGCGTCTGCAACGCCGCCCGCGGGGTGACGAATGCGGGTCTCAACGTGGGTTGCCACGTCTGGTCGATTCCGGAGTGTGAGGACGGCAAGGTCCCTGGGTGCGCCGTAGACATGGTTCGTGAGCACGATCGCGGGACCAGGTTCGGCGGCGGTCGCCTCGGCGATCCATTGGAGCGCCTCCGTCTGTCCGAAGCCCGACGACCACTCTTCGATGTATTGCGCGCGGTCGTCGCTAGAGAGAGCGGCTCGCGTCGGAGCGACGATGACGACCAGGGCCGGGACGGCAAGTGAGAGCAGAACGGCGAATGTGGCGCCAACCATCCACAGGGACGCCGCATGACCTTGATTGGCCTGGCGGAGCGCGGTGCCAATGACTGCAATCGTGCGTGCGGTCAGCAGCGCCAGCGGCACAAGGGCGGGCAAGGCGTAGCGAGAGTAGAGCCTCGCTCCGAAGACGATGTGGAACCCGAGCCAGATCACCAGCACCGCCCA
The DNA here is from genome assembly GCA_026707585.1 of Chloroflexota bacterium. Classification (GTDB taxonomy): domain Bacteria; phylum Chloroflexota; class UBA11872; order UBA11872; family UBA11872; genus UBA11872. The sequence goes on from JAPOWQ010000028.1 coordinate 21,291, forward strand.
AAGCCACCAGTCGTCACGTCGGCGCGTGACCAACGGCAAAGCCAGTCCGGCGATGGCGGCAACGATGGAGACCGCTGGAAGGTAGGCCAGGGCCCAGCCGCCCATCTGGGACAGGTTGTCGGCCCATTGCCCGACGGGGACTGCCACGAGCCGGTCGGGAGTCAGCACGAATCCCCGCGCGTGCTCGAAAGTCTGCGCTGACTTCGGGGCCAGCAGGAACGCGATGCCCGCGACGCTGGGTGGGACGATGCAGGCCGCGAGTGTCAGCGCGCGGCGCCAAAGTGCGAGCCGGGCGACGAGCATGATGCCGACAGCCGGAATGATCAGGAGCAGCGCACCGCTGACCTTCGTCCAAAGGGCCAGCGCCACGACGAGGCCGGCGCCGAGTGCGTGCGGCAGACGGCCTCGGGCTGCGCGTGCCGACAATGCCCAGACGAGTGCGGTCAGCATTACGATCAGCCCGTCCGTCAGGGCCAGCCGGCTGGTGAAGACCAGGGCGGGCGAGACGGCCGTGACGGCAGCGGCGATTGCCGCCGGCCATGCGCCGACGAGCCGTGAGCCCGCGTGGAAAACCAACGCCACCGTCAACAGACCGCTGAGGGATGTAATGAGGCGGCCGGTCAGGATCGGATCGTCCAACCAGCGTTTCGTGCTGGCCAGCACCCAGATGAATGCCGGAGTCTTCCAGTCCTCGTGAGTCGAAAGCCAAAGCGTTTCGGCCGATGGCGATTCGGCAAGACGAAGGGCCCAGCGTGCATAGACGGCTTCATCGACGAATGCCGGGAAGTCATCAAGCTTTGCTAGCAGCATGACGGCGCTCACCAGAACGGCCACGGCGCCTGCGGCGTGCGGCGTTGCAGCGCACCGCGCCGCCGCGTGCAGGCGGCCGAACAGGCGCGATCGTTCGGCACTCACGTCACGTGGCCAATGTCGTCGTTGAATGGGAGCGCCGGCGCCTCCACAGCATGCGAAGCTGTCTCGGTTCGGTCTCGGGTGCGTCGTAGGCTCTGGCGCGCGTCTCGTGGCGTTAGAGGCCTGCGCCGTACGCTCATGCGGCAAGCTGATCCAAGTTCTTGCAACTCCTACAGTCGAGCGATGACACCGTCGGGCCCCCAAGCCTCCGGCACGGGGAATAGCGTTTCACGGCGAGATGTTGCCCGCGCCGCGGTTGTGGCGCTGCTGGCCGGCCTCGTCTATCTGCTCTCGTCCGGGGCGCACGCTTATAGCGTAGATGAAATCACCAACTACGCTTCGGCGCGGGCGCTGGTGGAAACGGGCAGTCCCGACCTGGCGGGCGAGCAGCCGTTTCCTCGCGAACAGCTGTTGACGCTCAGCCATCCGTCGGCCGACCGGACGACAAGCCGCTATGGATTCCTGTCCTGGGCGGCCATAACACCGGCCTATCTGGCAGCGAGTTGGTTAGATTCACAGCCGCCGCCGCCCTCGCAGGCGTTTCCTCAGCCCAGCGCAGTGCGTCCCGTAGCAGCGTTGTTGTACGGCCCGGTCGTGGCGGCCGCCCTGGTTGGCGCGACCTTTCTGCTTGGGCGCAATCTGGGCTTGCGCCCGCGCTCTGCCCTGGCCGCCGCGCTGATCCTGGCGTTTGCAAGTCCGCTCTGGGTTTATGCGAAGGGGCTGGCCAACATCCCGCTGGCCGCTCTGCTGGCGGTGCTGGCGCTTGTGCCAGTCACTCGTCCTTGTCCGGATGCCCGCCATTGGACAGCCGGCGGCGTACTGGCCGGGCTTGCAGTGGTTACACGACCGGAGTTCGTCGTCTTCGGGGGCATAGGTGGCGTACTGAGCCTGATGGATTGGAAGCGTGGACATCGGACCGGTTTAAGCCACTCACTGGTCTACCTCGCTGCGTGGGCCGCGATGGCAGTTCCGGGCGTCGGTCTCTGGAACCTGTATCGGACTGGCGGATTCCTTGATGTCGGGTATCGATCAGCGTCGATTCTGTGGCAGACGGAGCGAGCCTACATTGGGGTTTTTGGGTCTCTCGCCAGCCCCAGTTTTGGGCTGCTGGTTTTCATGCCGGTAGCAGCGGTTGGCTTGCTGGGGTTGCTTACAAAGGCATCACACCGACCAGTCTGGCTGGCCATGCTGGCGCTGGTTGTGATGGCGGCCGTCGGCTATGGCTCGTTTCACGATTGGTCCGGCGGTGTGTCATGGGGGCCGCGGTATCTCACTTCGGTTACGCCGTTCCTGGCGCTTGGCGTGGGTGCGGTGCTCCAGATGCCTTCTACGACCCTGGCCGTACGACTCGCCACCGCCGGACTCGCGGCTTGGTCGTTGGGTCTGGCGGCGCTTGGAGTTCTGTTCGACTATCAGACGGGCTGGCGGAACCTCTGGGATCATGGCGCACGGCCGGAGCAGGTGCTATGGAACCCTCATTTTTCGCTGATCGGCGCACATCTTCGGCTGGCCAGACAGTGGCTGGACGGTCTGATTGGACCCGACCTCTATCTTGTCCAGCGTCTGGGTGCGTGGGCGCTCGTCGTGCTGGTGATTGGTCTGCTCAGCGTGCTCGGACTTGCCCTGGTCATTGAGGGACGCCTTCCTTGGCGCAACAGCAACACAGGCGCACCCGTCCTACCGGAATGACAGACGACGCACGAGCGGTGTTCGCAACGAATCTTGATTGGAATCGCTAAAGGTGGAGTCACCGAACTAGCATGGCATCGAGCGACCCTTCGTAGGTCTTATAGGTCACGGACCCATCGCCGGCCAGGGTGAACTGCAGCACTGGTATCAGCCCGACCTCTTCGCGATTGATGTTGGGTCGGGCGGCGAGTATCCAATGGCCGGGCCGAAGCGGCGGCTGGGGCTCGGCGAGGCTGGTGTAGTCGGTTCCGTCCCAAACGGCGAGGGTGCCGGTCCGTGGATCGAATTCGTAGAGATAGACGTACTCGTGAGTCGTGGTTGCGGGGACGGGCTGGACCTGACCATCAAACCAGCGCACAAAGACCTGGTTGAGCCTGATGGTGTCGAAGCGGTAGGGGAGTCGCCAGGGAGACGCATCGGTCGCGACGACGACCCAATCCTGGCCCTGCCACAGGTCGGTGGCGCGATCGGTGAACGTGGCCGTAAAGGCGATACGGCCGTCAACGGACCGCACCTCGGAGAGCTGGATGCTGAAGTCGGATGGTGGAGGGGGCATGAGTGGCGCCACCGTGCCGCTGGGCGCGTAAACGGCGGCTTGCTGATTCCACCAGATGGGGCGACGAGCCGCAGGCGCGAATGCAGCGGGCGCGATTTGGGCCGGCGCAACAACGAAACCAGGTGTCCGCGGGCCCACGGCGGTGATCGGGATCTTGCTTAGCAAGTAGGCGCTCTCAAGCTCTCCCGAGCCATGCAGCCGCGCATGTGGCAACGCCATCGCGATCAGCGTGACCTGTCGCGATTGGATGCCTGGCGCCAGGTAGACGGATGCGGAAGAGGGGATGGCCTGCCGAAGGGCCTCGAACGAATCCGCGGCCGGCGTGGGATTCATTCGCAGAAACGCCGGCTGGATGCGGTAGAGGGACTCGGCTTCGCCCTGCACCAGGGCTTGAAAGAGCCGGGGATCGTCCAGCCAGCGTTGGGCTCGCACGGGCAGCGTGGCGACCCAGGTGCTGGTGGCGTGCACGTAGCTGAAGCCCAGCCGACGAACGGCTGCCGGTTCGAGGAAGCGCAATACATCGTCGTATTCCGGGCCGGCATACGGGAGGAGGTGGAGACGGCCGGCCGGGCCCGAGGCATTCGGTCGGCCTGTCGCAATAGTCAGCGCGATGGGATGGGGAGAGAAAATCCGCGCATCGACTGCCGTCTGCTCGCGGATGTAAGCCCGAACGGATCCGGAGGCAAACGGCGAGATTGCGGTGCGCCCCATCCATCGGAACGACTCGCCGAACTCGGAATGATCGGGCTGGGCGTTCGCCAGGTGGATGCCGCGGTTGAGCGCGACAGCGAGGGCGCCGGTGGGGGCGGCGAGTGTAGGCCAGATTGCGAGCAAAGATACTGAGGCAAACGCCACGAAGCGCCAGCGGGGGCGCAGGGCGCGCAGGCGAAGCGCGGCCGCCACCAGCAGGGCCAGCAGGGCAAAGTTACGGGCGTGCCCGTCCAAACGAACGGCGTCGCCGGAGATCTCATACCGCAGCACTAACCCGGCGATCAAGAAGACGCCGCTGCTGATTGCCAGCGCCATAACTAGCCGGTGGCCCCTTCCCAGCAACGCGGCTCCACCGGCGACCACGGCGGGACCCAACCCCAGCAAGCCAAGACCACCAGGCCCAGGCAAGAAGAACCCTATCGGATGGCGGTGGCTCGCGACTCCAATCCACCCAACAGAAAGTCCCCCGCCCAGCGCGCCGCTCAACGCCCCGGTAATCATGCTGCCTCCAACGGCCAGGAGTAGCGCGGCCAGCGCCGGCCCCGTGGCCGCGCGTAGCAGCGCAAGCGCGTGCAGAGGCTCACGCTCGGTAAGCCGGAAGGCTCCCGGAATCCGAGCGAGGCCTCGGCGCTCAGGGCCAACACCGGTCTCGGAGGCCAGGGTCCCGGCGCGCAAAACCGGCAGCGCCAGGAACCGGGCCGCCTCCCTGCTGGCCCAGAGTGCCATTACCACGAGTGCGATGGTCTCGTCGGCGAGCCCCAAGAACGCGATGAGTGCGGCGACTGTCAGTGGCGCGGTCCAGCTACCGGACCGGTGAGAGGCGACTACATACTCCAGGACCACAAGCGACAGGGCGTAGGCGAACGGAAAGGCGGGCTTCCAAATGTTGGGAGGGGATGCCGCTGGTTCTGGTTCGGCCCAGGGAAATTGGATGTCCGGCCAAAAGATGTTGCTAAGCGAGGCACCAACGTCGCCACTCGGGAGCCCCGACGGCAGGGGGATTTGCAAAATCACGGGGGCGTCACCAACGAGCACCAGCGTCCAGGCGCCAGCCGTTAGCATCAGCGGTCCAAGAACGATCGCGGCGGGCCAGGCCCCGTGGCGGTACAGCGTGGCGAGAACGACCATGCTGAGGCTCGTCCAGGCGTACACGCCAACCAGTTCGGTCGTAAACGCCAGATCCGGTCCGATCGGCGGAGCCAAGAGCCCGATGGCCAGGTCCATTCCGTAGTGGTAGGGGACAACGGTCCAGGGATTCCAGGGCGTAACCGGCGGCCAGTTCCCGGCCCGAATAAGGGCCGCGAGTCCCAAGTGGAGTTCGGCATCGGGAATCGCGATTACCTGGCGGCCAGCCAGCGCGATCCAGGACAACACCAAGGCCAAAGTGCAGAACATGGCCAGCGTTCGCCCTGGGAGCTTCAATACTTGAGGCGAGCGGAAAAGTAACCCGACCCCGAGCGACAGCATGACGACCCAGCCGGCGATTGCCCCTGGCAGCCCGGGCAGTAGGTGGAGGGCGAAGCTGACGCTCAGGCCCCAGAGCGCCGGACCGATCACCAGGCCTTGCGCCAGCGCCATGAAGTGGTTGCGCTGGCGGAGTGCGACCCGCGCGACCATGTAGCCGAGCGCCGCCAGGGCCAGAAGTTCAACCGCCAGGAGCACGAGGCCGGGGAGACTTGTCGGGTCTACCGTCATTCAGGACATCGGCTGCGGTGCCCGCTGAAGCGGGTTGACGCCACAGCGTGCCTCGCTGCCGCGTTGCCGGGATTGAGGGCGCAGGGTGGCGATTTGCAATGAAGCATCAGCGAATCAGCATGGCGTCAAGCGAACCTTCATAGGTCTTGTAGGTTACGGATTCGTCGTCGGTAAGGGTGAACTGCAGCACTGGAATCAGACCGACTTCCTCGCGATTGATGTTGGGTCGCGCGGCGAGTATCCAGCGGCCGGGCTGAAGTGGCGGTTGCGGTGACGAGAGGCTGGCGTAGCCACGTCCATCCCAAACTGCCAGGGTCCCGGTGAGCGGCTCAAACTGGTAGAGGAAGAGATACTCGTGCGGAGGGCCTTCGGGCTGGGGCTGGACCTGGCCGTCAAACCAGCGGGCAAAGCCGGAGGTGAAGGAGTCGGTTTCGAATCGGTAGGGAACTCTCCAGGGGGAGTCGTCGGTCGCGATAACAACCCAGTCCTGGCCTTGCCAGCGATCGGTGGCGCGATCGGTAAAAGTGGCGGTAAATGCGAGGCTACGTTCGGCGACTTGCACGTCCGAAAGCTGGATGCTGAAGTCGCGTGGCGGCGGGGGCACGACGGGGGACACCGCGCCGCCGGGCGCGTAGACGGCGACTTCGTGATTCCACCAGACAGGGCGACGAACAGTAGGCGCGAATGCTGCGGGAGCCATCTGGGATGGAACCACCACGAAATCGGGATATCCGGAGCCCAGTGGCTGAATTGGAAAGTCAGTCAAGCGATGAATGTTTGACTTGTCCACGGAACCGAATAAGCGTGTATGCGATAGCGACGCGGCTATGCGAAGTCCAACTTTGGGTAGAATTCCTGGAGGAAGATAAACCGAGGACGAAGTAGGAATGGCTTGGCGCAGGTTTTCGTACGAGTTGAAATCGTAGATGTCGTTTAGGAGTAGGAATTCTGGCTTAATGAGGTAAAGAGCGTCGGACTCGCTTCGCGCCAACTGCTCGAAAAGATGTGTGCTGCTCAGCCATTGCCGGGCGTGATCGGGCAGGCGTTCGACCCAGGCCTGTGTCGCATGAACGTAGCTGAATCCGCGCCGTCGGATTGCCCGAGGCTCCAGATACCGCAAGGCATCGGTATATTGGGCTCCTTCCACGTGCAATAGATGTACGTGGCCAGCCAGGCCGGAGGCGTTTGGGCGCCCAGTTGCAATGCTCATCTCGACGGGATAGGGAGACAATATAAGGGCATCTACCGTCGTGTTATTACGAATATAGCTAACCACCTGGTCCGAGACTTGATGGTCCATGGCAAAGCGTCGCAGGTCGTGGTGGTATGGATTGGCGTCGGTGCTCAAGACTCCTGGCTGAGGATTGCTAAGCTCCAGACCGCGCCCGATCCCCGCGGCGATGGTGTGGGCGGGCCGCGCCACGGTTGGCCAGACAATGAGCGCGACGACAACAGTGCTGGCCGCGAAACGCCACCGCGGTCGAAGACCGGGCAACCGGTCGGCGAGCGCCAGCAGCAGGGCCAGCAGCGCCAGGTTGCGCGCATGCCCGTCAAAACGGGTCACGTCGATGGGTGAGGTCTCGTAGGTGATCGTAAGGGCGGCAGCCATACAGGCCAGGCTCCCGGCGACCAACGCCACGACGAGGCGATCACGCCAGGCAAGCAACGAAGCGACCGTCGCGATGGTCACGGCCCCGATACCCAGCAATCCGATGCCTTCTGGCAGTGTTTCAAAGCGACCCAGCGTCTGACGATCTAATGGATCATGGATCCAACCAATCGAAATGTCAGATCGAGGCTCGCCAGACAATATGGCGGTCAATCCCCCTCCGCTGAAGGCCAAAAGTAGAACCGCTGCGACCGGTCCAAGGATGGTTGAACGGAGTACGGTCCAGGAAGTGGGGCGGCTGGCTAGATGCGGAACTATGTGGGACGCAATCAGTCCAATCCACAGCACGATGACCAGCAGTGCCAACTCCTCACTTAGAATTCCCTGGAACCCGATCAGTGCGGCGAGCGTGAGTGCGCCAAGGCGGGACTGATCCTGGCCCGAAGCGGCGTACCACAGCACGATGAAGGCCAACGCGTACGCGAGCACGAAAGGCGGTTTCCAAATGTTGGCCGGCGCACCTCCAAGCTTGGATTCCCAAAGCGAGGGAATCTCGGGCCAATAGAGATCTCCAAGGGAGGCCACCAGCTTGGACGATGGGACTTCAGTCAGGACTGGAATCTGAAGAATATTCGGCAACTCGGCCCCATGCAGAGTCCAGCTTCCGTCGGTAAGCAACAATAGCGAAAGCGTGAGTGCGATGAGCCATCCGCTTCGCTTCAGCAACGCGACGGCGACAAGCAGGGCGAAGCCGGTCCAGGCGTAGGCACCGATCAGTTCGGTCACGAAGACCGAATTCGGGCCGACCGGTGGCGCAAGCAAGCCAACGAGCAGGTCGACTCCATGGTGGTAATACGCCGGCGACTCGGGATTCCAGGATGTGATCGGCGGCCAACCACCGGCCTGGATATAGGCGCTCAACCAAAGATGTAGCTCCGGGTCTGGGACTTTCAGCAGCTGTCGGGATGCCAACATGGCCCAGAACAGGGCTACGGTCGCGGCCGTGAACGTGGCAAGCGTGCGAGGCGACATCCGCAAGGTCTGCGGCGCATGCCGGACCAGGGCGGCGCCAACCACGAGGATGACGACCCAACCTATGGCGGCGGCCGCTGGGCCGGGGAAGACAGGGAGCACGGAGTTGACGCAGAGCCCCCAAAGCGCCGGGCCAATGACCACCCCCTGCGCCAACGCCACGCCGTCTTCTGTTTGCCGCAGGGCCGCTCGAGCGACGACGACGCCGAAGACTGCAAGAGCGATGAGTTGCAGCATGAAGAACAAGAGGCCGGGGAGGACGGCTGGATCTACCGTCATTCGGCTAGTCCCGGTTGCCGCAGACTGGAGCCCGCTGGACTTAGCGTGCGATGGCGGAAGCTGCGCTGGCTGGCTGGCGGTAAGGAGTCGGGGCGACTCGTGGCATTGGGGTCATCGGACCAGGAGGGCACTAAGCGAGCCTTCATGAGCATTGAGGGAAAGGTCGGCGTCTGCGGTGAGCGAGAAATGCAGAACCGGTATGAGACCGACTTCGTGGCCATTGATGTTGGGCCGCGCGGCCAGCAGCCAGTTGCCGCGGCCGAGGGCTGGTTGTGGGGGGCCGAGGCTAGCGAATTCATGCCCGTTCCATACGGCCAAGGTCCCTGTTCGCGGATCGAACTCGTACAGGAAGAAATACTCCTGGGTGGCGGTCTCCGGAACAGGTTGAACCTGACCCTCGAACCAGCGGACGAAGACCTGCGTGAGCTTCATGGTGTCGAATCGATAGGGGAGCCGCCAGGGTGACGAGTCGGTAGCTACGACCACCCAATCTTGTCCCTGCCAGCGGGTGGGGGCGCGATCGGTGAACGTGGCGGTGAAGGCGAGGCGACCGTCCGTGAGTTGCACGTTGGAGAGCTGGATGCTGAAGTCGGGCGGCGGAGGGGGCATGAGCGGCGCCACCGCGCCGCTGGGCGCATACACGGCAAACTCGGGAGTCCACCAGATGGGCTGGCGCGTGGTTGCAGGCAAGCTGGAGGGCGCCAGCCGCGCCCGCATCGCCACAAAGTCAGGTGTCTGCGCGCCGACCGAGCCAATAGGTATGTCTGTCATCAGGTGGTCTCTGACCACGTCCACCGCACCGAGCAATTGGGTATGCGATAGCGCCACAGCCAGTCTGGCGCCGTCTTGCGGCGGGAGCCCTGGCGCCAAGTACACCGTGGCTGTCGCGGGAATGGCCTGCCGCAAGGCTTCGAACGACGCAGGATTCGGAGACACGTCCAGGCTGAGAAACGCCGGTTGGACGCGGTAGAGAGCGTCGGCATGGCCCTGCACTAGGAGTTCAAAGAGCCGGGGATCGTCCAGCCAGCGTTGGGCGCGGTCGGGCAGCGTGGCGACCCACGCGTTGGTGGCGTGCACATAGGTGAAGCCCAGCCGGCGAGTGGCCCCGGGCTCGAGGTAACGCACCACGTCTTCGTACCGAGGGCCGGTGTGCAAATTGAGATGGAGATGTCCTGCGAATCCCGAGGCGTTGGGTCGGCCCGTGGCGATGCTCATCGCAATTGGGTGCGGAGAAAAGACGCGGGTGTCGACGGGCGTGTGATTGCGGATATGGCGGATCACGCCGGCGGAAATCGGGGTATCGATGACGAAGCGCCGCAGATCGAAGTGGTATGGGTTGGTGTCCGTATCCCGGACTCCCGGTTGGGTGTTGGCCAGCTCCACGCCGCGACTGACGCCGAGAGCGACCGTTCGGGCGGGCAGCGCGACCGTTGGCCAAACGACGAGCACGGCGATCAGGACGCAGACGCCGGCGCGCCAGCGGAGGCGCAGGGCCGGCAGGCGGCTGGCCAGGGCCACCAGCAGAGCCAAGAGGGCGAAGTTGCGAGCGTGTCCGTCAAGACGCGTGACATCAAACTGGGATGCCTGGTACTGAACGGTCAGCGCGCCAGCCATGCAAGCCAGGCTGCTGGCGGCGAGCGCCAGCACCAGACGGTCACGCCAAGCCACAACCAATGCGAGCGCCGCCGTTGCGATGGCTCCGATGCCCAGGAGACCAAGGCCACCGGGCAGCAGGTCAAAGCGGCCCCAGGCTTGTCGGCTCGAGGGATCGCTGATCCAGCTGAGCGACACGTCGCCTCGGGGCGCGCCAGTCAGCATTGCGGTCAGCGCTCCTCCGCCCAGCGCCAGCAGGAGGACGGCTAGCGCAGGGCCCGTGAGGCCGCGTCGGAGCGCTTCCGCGGCGGTGCGCCGATTCCTGGGCAATTGAGCAATGTGGATGGCCTCCAGTCCGATCCAGAATCCGAGGATCAGGAGCGCGATTTCTGCACTTGCGACGCCGAGGAATCCAGTCAACGCCCCCAGCGTTGGGGCGATCAGCCGGGAGGCGCGCCGGCCGGCGGCTGCGTGCCAGAGCACGATGAATGCCAGCGTATAGGCCAGCACGAACGATGGTTTCCAGATGTTGGCGGGATATCCGTCCCGCTCGGAAGTCCACGGCAGCGAAACTTGCTCGGGCCAGTACAGGCTGGCCAGCGAGTCGCCCAGCCCGGCGGCGGGAATCTCCGTGGGGACGGGAATCTGAAGCACATTGGGGATCTTTTCTATGAACCCGACCAGCGTCCAGGCGCCGGCGGTGAGCAACAGCGGCGATAGGGTGAGGACGCTGAGCCAGCCGCCGCGATGTCGCACGGCGGTGGCCACGACCAGGGCGAAGCTGCACCACACGTAGGCGCCGATCAGTTCGAACATGAATGCCGGATTCGGTCCGGACGGCGGCGCCAGCAAGGCGACCAGCAGATCGACACCGTGGTGATAGTGCAGGACCAGGTCCGGATTCCAGGAGGCGATTGGCGGCCAGCCACCGTTCGTGATGTAGGCGGTCAGACTCAGGTGCAATTCCGAATCGGGGATTTTCATCAACTGCCGGGCGGCCAGCGTGATCCAGAAGAGCGCCAGGGTGACGGCAATGAATCCGGCCAGCGTGCGCGGCGGCACACGTAAGACTTGCGGGGCGCGCCAAATCAGGATCGCGCCAATGGCCAGGGTGATAGCCCAGCCCAGCAGCGCGCCGGTTCGACCGGGCAGGAGATAGAGGATCAGGCTGACGCACAGTCCCCAAAGAGCCGGTCCAACAACCAAGCCGTGGGCGAGTGCGAGGCAGTCATCGGCCTGTCGCAGCGCTACCCGGACGACCACAAAGCCCACGGCCGCCAGCGCCAGCAATTCCACGGCCAGGAGCAGCAGGCCAGGGAGGACGGCCGCGTCAATCGTCATTCAGCCAGTGTCCGCCATAGCAGCCAAGAGCACGTCTGCGAGTGCGATCCGTCAAGCACTCGATGCCGACTGGTTGCCGACGGCGTATCGAGCGGATTCACGGCGTCGTGGCTTTCGACCGGATCAGCGTGGCGTTGAGCGAGCCTTCATAGGCGCTGAACGTCACGTTGCCGTCGTCGGTCAGCGTGAATTGCAGCACGGGAATCAGCCCGACCTCGCGGCCATCGACATTGGGCCGGGCGGCCAGCAGCCACTCGCCGGGGCCAAGGGCTGGTTGTGGCGGACCCAATCTGGCGTATCCCGTCCCATCCCAGACCGTCAGCACGCCTGTTCGAGGCTCGAACTCGTAAAGGAAGAAGTACTCGTGGGTGGAGGTTTCCGGAACGGGTTGGACCTGGCCTTCAAACCAGCGGACAAAGACCTGGGTGAGTCTCATCGTGTCAAAGCGGTAGGGGAAGCGCCAGCGGGAGGCGTCGGTGGCGACGACGACCCAATCCTGCCCGTGCCATAGGTCGGTGGCGCGATCGGTGAACGTAGCGGTGAAGGCAATGCGCCCATCGGCCATTGCCACATCGGAGAGTTGAATGCTGAAGTCGACTGGTGGTGGGGGTAGCAGCGGCACCGGATCGCCTTCGGCCGCATAGACGGCGAGGTCGCGGTTCCACCACATGGGCCGGCGGGCATTTGCCGGGAAGGCGGACGGAGCCAACTGCGCCGGTGTCGCGAGAAAGTCCGGCGTCTGCCTGCCCAGCGGCCGCGTAGGGATGTGTGTGATCAAGTGGACTGCTCCCGGGTCCACTGTGCCGAGAAGCTGCGCGCGCGACAGAGTCACTGCCAGTCGGATGCCATCGGTTGGCTGGATCCCTGGCGCCAGATACACCGTGGCCGCCGGGGGGATTGCCTGCCGCAGGCCTTCGAACGACGCTGGACTCGGGGGTACGTCCAGGCTGAGAAAGGCCGGCTGAACGCGGTACAAGGCGTCCGACTCGGTCTGGATCAGTCGTTCGAATAGCTCCGGGTTGGCCAGCCAGCGTTGGGCGCGGGCGGGCAGCGTGGCGACCCAGGCGTTGGTGGCGTGGACATAGGCGAATCCCAACCGCCGCATGGCTCCGGGTTCCAGGTGGCGCAACACGTCCTCGTACTGGGGATCGGTCAACGGTCGGAGGTGAACGTGACCTCGGAGCCCTGAGGCGTTGGGGCGGCCCGTGGCGTTGCTCATCGCGACTGGGTGGGGCGAAAAGATGCGAGTGTCGACGGGCGAGTGGTTGCGGATGTACCGGGTCACGCCGACGGATAGTGGAGTTTCGATGACGTAGCGCCGCAGGTCGTAATGGTACGGGTCTGAATCGGACTCCCAGGCTCCAGGTTGCGTGTTGGTTAGGTTCACACCGCGGCTGACGCCGTGAACAACCGTGCGAACGGGCAGCGCCACCGTTGGCCAGACGACAAGCGCGGCGATCAGGACGCAGGTTCCAGCGCGCCAGCGTGGGCGCAGGGCTGGCAGGCGCCCGGCTAGGGCCAGCAGCAACGCCAGCAGTGCGAAGTTGCGGGCGTGCCCGTCAAAGCGCGTGACATCGTACTGGGATGGCGGGTATTGCAGGGTCAGCGCACCGATCATCAATGGAACGCTGCTTGCGGCTAGTGCCACCACCAGGCGGTCACGCCAGGCGAGGAGCGACGCGATCACCGCTGTCGAGATGGCCCCAACGCCCAAGAGCCCGATGCCACCCGGCAAGAGTTCAAAACGTCCCAGGGCCTGGCGTCCAAACAGATCATCGATCCACTCCAGGGAAAACTCGGCTCGGGGCGCGTTTGTCAACGTCGCGGTCAGCATGCCCCCGCCAAAGGCCAGCAGCAGGAGAGCCAGCGCCGGGCCCGTTGCCGCGCGCAGCAGTGCGATCAGTGCCGTGCGTCGGCTTGGTGATAGCCGAACGATCTGGAATGCCGACAGGCCGATCCAAAGCCCGAGGACGAGAATTGCGATTTCTGAACTGACGACGCCGAGGAATCCAATCAGCGCCGCCAGTGTGGCGGCGGCCGGGAAGGATCGGCGCCGGCTGGCGGCCGCGTGCCATAGCACGATGAATGCCAGCGCATACGCCAGCACGAACGGCGGTTTCCAGATGTTTGGCGGCACTCCATCAAGACGGGAGGGCCAGGGCACGGGGAGGTCCTGCGGCCAGTACACGCCGATCAGCGAAGACCGTAGTCCGGTCGTTGGAATTGCCGCGGGGACGGGAACCTGAAGGAGGTTGTCGATCGGGTCCTGAAACCCGACCAGCGTCCAGGCGCCGGCGGTCAGCAACAGCGGCAACAAGATGAGGACGCTGAGCCAGCCGCCACGGTGTCGTATGGCGGTGGCCACCACCAGGGCAAAGCTGGTCCACACGTAGGCGCCGATCAGTTCGATCATGAATGCGAGGTCTGGGCCTGACGGCGGTGCCAGCAGCGCGACCAGCAGGTCAATGCCATGGTGATAGTGAAGGACGAAGTCGGGATTCCAGGAAACGATTGGTGGCCAGCCGCCGTCCCTGATGTACGCGGCCAGTCCCAGGTGTAGTTCCGGATCAGGGACTTTCATCAACTGCCGGGCGGCCAGCGCGACCCAGAAGAGCGCCAGGGTGACGGCGATGAAGCCGGCCAGTGTGCGCGGAGGCACCCGCACGATGTGCGGGGCGCGCCAGGTCAGGATCGCGCCAATGGCCAGGGTGATTACCCAACCCAACAGCGCGCCGGCCAGGCCGGGAAGCAGATACATGACGAGGTTCACGATCAAGCCCCAGGTCACCGGGCCGATCACCAAGCCCTGGGCCAGCGCCAGGCGGTGGTCCGGCTCCCGCAACGCTATTCGTGCGATAACGAATCCAACCGCCGCGAGCGCCAGCAATTCCAGAGCCAGGAGCAGCAGACCTGGGAGGATCGAAGGGTCAAGGATCAGGTTCGAGGTCCCCTTTTCTCGCCGCTAGGCGATGGCCTGGATTGCAGTGACAGTGAACCCGGGCGGTACGCACAGCAGCAGGCAGCAAGCCGAGCCCAATTGCCGCTTCCGTGGGCCTCTGCAGCCCCGCCCAATACGTCCCGCCTGAATCCCGGTCGAGGTTCCTGGGCGACTCGCGTGCCTGCCGCCTCGCCGAGCCTGCCCGCGTAGCGGGTCGAGCCATTGTCGTCGACCATCGTTTCACCGGGCAGGCAACGCTGCTCGATGCCCGGCCAAGCCGTTCGCACGGAGGCGGCAACGGCTGTGCGTTCGTTTGGAGACGTACACCGACCGAAATTTGGGGTCGGGCGTCGCGGCAGGCATGTCGGCAAGGCATGGTAGCGCCCAGCCCGGCGCACGCAGGTCGAGTCTCGGGCCCAGATGCTCGCGCCGCATCTTCCTGTCGGCGATGATGCGGTGGCATTTGTACTCGGGACTGATCCATGACGCAGCCCAACATTGTGTTGATCGTGGCCGACGACATGGGGTACGGCGACTTTGGGATGTTCAATGACGGTCCGGCGCAGACGCCAGCTCTGGACGGGCTGGCGGACGAGAGCGTGTGCCTGACGCAGCACTACTCAGGCTCATGCGTGTGTGCGCCCGCGCGGGCCGCTCTGATGACGGGGCGATATCCGCACCGCACCGGAGCCATCGACACGCTGGAGGGCCAGGGACTCGACCGGCTGGCGCTGCGGGAAGTCACGCTGGCCGACCACCTGCGGGCTGCGGGATATGCCACCGGCATGGTAGGCAAGTGGCACCTGGGAGCGCTGGATCCGCGTTTCCACCCGAACGCCCGTGGGTTTGATGACTTCTTTGGGTTTCGCGGTGGCTGGGCGGACTACTACAAGTGGCGCATCGACCGTAACGGGACAATTGAGCACTCCGACGGCCGCTATTTGACGGACGTATTCGCTTCCGAGGCGTCGGCGTTCATTGCACGAAATGCACAGCGGCCCTTCTTTCTGCATGTCGCCTTCAACGCGCCGCACACGCCGCTGCAGGCGCCACAGGAGCTCGTTCAGCCCTATGTGGACGCCGGTCTTCCACATGGCGTGGCGCTGATCTACGCCATGAATGAGCGCATGGATGCCGGCGTGGGCCAGATTCTCGACGCACTGGACCAAACGGGCTGTGCCGACAACACCGTCGTCATGTTCACAAGCGACAACGGCCCCCAACTTTCGCGCGGATTCGACTACACCATGGGCATCGAAGTGGATACGCATCGCTTCAACTGCAACTTCAATGGCGCCAAGGGCAACGTCTTCGAGGGCGGGATTCGCGTTCCTATGCTCGTGCGCTGGCCGGACGGACTGCCGGCCGGACAGCGCAACGATGCACTGGTCCACTACGTTGACTGGCTGCCGACGCTGATCGAGGCGGCCGGCGTCTCGAGGGTCGGTGGTCGGCCAATTGACGGAGTTAGCGTGCTGCCTGCGCTCCGCGGCGAGATACCGGCTGCTGCACCGCGACGGTACTGGCAATGGAATCGCTACACGCCACAGGTCGAGTGCAATGCCGCGATCAGGAATGGCCGCTGGAAGTTGGTGCGGCCGCGAATCACAGAACTGATGAGTGTCCGGCCCGAACACACCCAGATGGACCGTGACCTGAAGTATCGACCCGATCTTCACGCGGCGGCGATTCCGGCCGACATTCCGGAGCGTGACTTTCCACCTCCGGAAGCCCCGATGCTGTTTGACCTCGAGCTTGATCCCGGGGAGCAGAACGATCTGTCGAACGCCGAACCGCAGCGAGCCGCCAGGCTGCTTGGCGAGTTGGAGTCCCTGTTCGAAGAGGTCGAAGCCGAGCGGCTGACGATCGCCGATTGAGGCGGCGGCCCGAAGCCAGAGTCTTCGCGATCTAGTAGGGGACCCTGGCCGCCGACGGATGATTGGCGTAGGTCAGTTGCGGATCCGGCCGCCCATCCAGCACGCGGGCCACGAATGCCTGCATCTCGCCGCGCAGCGCTTCCGCCAACCCCTGATGCGTGGCAATGAGATTGGTTCGCTCGTATGGGTCGCTGACGACGTCGTACAGCTCAAGTTCTCCTGGCCTAGCTCCAAGGTGACCGGCCGACATGTGCTCGATGAGCTTCCAGCGCCCGCTGCGCCATCCTCGGTTCATGCCGAAGTTGTTGTTGGTCATGCAGACCGGCGGATGCTCCAGCGTCTGCCCACGGATGGCCGGCATGAGGCTCATTCCATCCACGCACGGAGGCCTCTCAATTCCCAGATAGTCGAGGACTGTAGGTACCAGGTCGATGTGCTCGACGGTGTCTGGTACTCGGCGGACGGGAAGGCCAGCCGGGTGGTGAAGGATCAGGGGGATCTGCACGTTGGTCTGATAGAGATCGCCGTGATTGAAGAACATGTCGTGGTCGACTATCGACTCGCCGTGATCGGCCACGATGACCGTCAATGTGTCTTCTGCAAGCCCGCGTGCTTCCAGTGACGACAATACGCGCCCAATCATGGCGTCCATGTAGGCGATTTCGCCGTCGAATAATGCAGTCACGAATTCCAGGTCGGTTACATCGCGTACCAGGTCGATGTGCGCTTGCTGGCGGGGGTCGCGCCTGCCCGCGCCACCGCTCGTTCGATGTTTCCACCACGGGTGCTGGTGGAACTTGGTGAGGCTGGTATTTCCGGGGTTGTGCTCGTCGCCGGCGTAGAACATTCGGTCATATGGTGCCGGAGGAAAATAAGGCCAGTGGGGATCCCACCAGTGGGTGAACAGGTAAAACGGGCCGTTATCCGCGTCGCCCGACTCGATCCACTCCACCAGGATGTCGGCCATGTGTTCGGCTGGGATACCACCTCCATAAGTGGCTTCGCCGCCACGGTCCAGGTACGTCTCCCAGTTGCGCATCCAATACGGCGAGCGAAAGGCGCGTCCGCGTCCTTCCAGCGCTGCCGTGCGGTACCCATACCGAGCCAGCGTCTCGTGCAGAAACTCGATGTCCAGTGCCAGCGCGTGTTGCTGCGGCGGCTCGGCGTGAATCACGATGCCCGAATTCAGTGGATGCACGCCGGTGAGCATGCTGGTCCAACCCGGCGTGGTCGGCAGCCCCGTCAGGTTTGCGTCGGCGAACTGCACGCCGTTACGTGCCAGTCGATCGATATTGGGTGAGGTGGGACGCGGGTAGCCGTAGCAGCCAAGATGATTGGCTGGTGTGGTATCTAGGCCAAAGATCAGAATGTTCGGACGGCGGTCGTCGCTCATTGCCTGCCGTCAATGTCCCGAAAGCTGAACCCGAAGAGTCGGGCGGCGCCGTGGATTCCGAATCGCAATCGAAACTCTCGATCAACCGGCAAGGAATGCAAGTCGTCCCACACCACTGGCACGCACGATCCTTGCGTCACGACGCGTGCAGGGGACACGGTGCTGATGGGGTCTCCTGCAAGGTCCACCACTTGCACGTCGATCCAGTTTCGACCCGGCAGCGCGTTGCCCCACGAGATCTCGAGCCCAACCCGCCTCGCCGAAGGCTTAAGTGGAATCGTCGTGACGGCGCCCGGCATTTCGCCGTCGGCTGTTTCGAGAGCCGCGAATCCATCCAAAGGAATCGTCGCGAGGCCGGTCTGCGCCGGATACACGCTGCCAGCGCTGCTCGTCCACTCGCCCCTATTCTCGGAGGGCCAGTTTGTCCAGTGCTCGGGCTGGCCTGCGTAGAACACCTGGATCTCGTGGTCACGTACCACCAGGTCACTCGACGTGACCAGGAAACCACCGTCCCAGTCACCGGGCCCGCCTCGCCGTACAAATGGCTGATTAGGCTGAACCCTCTGAAACCGCTCACCGTCACGGCTGACGGCCAGTCGAATGTCAGCCACATACACGGAGGTCAGCGGATCCAGCCAGCCGTACTCGTAGAGCATCACGTACAGACCCTTGTAGGGCAGAACTGAGATGAAGTGGATCTGGGACTCATCGCCCTCGTCGGGGTCAATGATTGGGTTCTGCGGTGAACGAGTCCAGGTCCAGGGGTCCGGGCCGTACAGCAGGGCGCCCTTTCTGATCGACCAGCCGCCGCGCCGTGCCGACATTTGGCCATAGGCTTTGTATCGGCGGTCAGGATTCGGGTCTTGCCGGTCATAGAGAAGCTGGTGCGCGTCGAACCAGGCGAGGGGATCCGGGAGCTGTCGCCGCGAACCATCGGCGGCCGGGGGCGTCGAGATGCTGGGAGCGCCCTCGCGCGTGAAGCCCAATCCATCGGGCGAATTCCAAATCTCCCGGTCACCGTTCTCGTCGCGTAGCAGCAACTTGTAGCGTCGGGAGGGGTCGGTTTCACCAGGGTCCTTCAGCGCCGGACCATTGGTGCGTCTGCCCGGGAGAAATGCGATCAGGTTGTTGTCGCGCGAGCCGCCGTATTTGTGCACGCCGACGTTGGGCTTTTCCCAGGTCGATCCGTCCGGGCTAACGGCGTAGCCCACGCGCGGGATCTGCAGGCCGGCCTCGGCGACGTCCATGCCCATGTACCAGGCCTTGTAGTGCCCATCCTCGGCATCCCACATCACTGTGCCCTGCCAGGGACTGGCTTGCAGTGAGTCCCAAGTTCCGAGCGGCCCGGTGCGGATGACCGGATTGGCGGGGTGCTTGACGGCGGGATGCACGACTTGCCGCACGCGCTGCATATCGTCGACTTCGAGCAGGTCGAGGAAAAGAATCGAGTGGCCGACCTCGACCGCAAGCTCGACGGCCGTGGGGTATGGCGAAGCCACGTGAGGCAAGCGACTATCTAGACGGCGGGCAGCGGTGCCGTGTCGTCGACCGTGGCCTGCCAGGCCCGGATGCGATCCAGTAAGTCGGCAATTCGTGCGCGCTGGTCGGGATCGTTGAACCGGTTCGTCAGTTCATGGGGATCCGTGTTGAGGTCGAATAGCTCCGACTGATCCGTGGCGCTGGCGTTCAACTTCCAGCCGTCGTGGCTGAGGATGGAGCGCCAGGGGTCGGATTCCACCCGGTGCGCTTCAGGCGGCGCGTCCGGCGGCCAGACGCAGGAGTTGTGGCTGCCATTCCACTCGACGATCACGTCGTTGCTGGCCAGGTCGGCGTTGCCCTCGAACACGCCAGCCCGACTTATGCCCTGTACCTCCGGTGGCGCACCAAAGCCCATCAGATCCATCAGCGTTGGAACCAGGTCCACCAGGCTCATCGCGCCGTCGATGCGTTCTCCGTTGTTGGACAGCCAGGGAACCCGCACGAGCAGCGGCACGCGCATGGCCTCTTCGTAGAGCGTGCACTTGGCCAGGATGTTGTGGTCGCCCATCATGTCGCCGTGGTCCGACGTGAAGACGACGATGGTGCGATCCGCCTGTCCAGAGTCATGCACGGCCTGGAGGATGCGTCCCACAGCGCGGTCGACGAGGGTCACGAGTCCCCAGTAGTTTCGACGAACTCTGCGCCAGGAAGCTTCGTCCTTTAGATCAAACCCTCGCCAATCCGTGCTGCCGTAGTAGGCGGCCAGCGCCTGGTGAATGAGAGAGACGTCGTCGTCCGGCGGACGAAGGAAGGCGGGACCGGTTTCCAGATGTGCGGGGTCGTGCAATTCGTTCAGCGGACCGTCGAAGGGCATGTGCGGTTCAAGAAAGTTGACATAGTGCACCCAGGGCGTGTCCGCCTGAGCGCGAATGAACTCGGCCGAACGTTCGCCCAGAAAGCTGGCCTTCGTGTACGGCACCGGCATCTCGGCGGCGTACTGCCGGGAGAAAGTCCGTAACGTACCGGTGTCCGCCGACGAGTCACCGCGCTGGGACTTCCCGGAGTCCGGCTCAAATCCCTGCTCCACCAGGAAGTGGTGATAGTCGCTCAGACGCTGAGCCTCGACGGGGTCTGCGTAGTATTCCCGGTAGCCGTCCTCGATCCCCACGAACTCCGAGAAGCCGCGCTGCGCAATGAGTTCGCTACCCAGGTGCCACTTGCCGTAGTACGTGCAGGTGTAGTCACCCGGAACGCGCTCGGCCAACGTTCGATGCTCTGGCTTCAGCGGGTCGTTGTTTTCCAGGCATCCCGTCGTGTGCGGGTAGAACCCGGTCATGATCGACGAGCGTGACGGTGTGCAGACCGGCTGTGTGCAGTACGCACGTTCGACCACAAAGCTCTCGTCGGCCAGACGATTCAGGTTTGGCGCCTGGATCGTCTGGTTGCCGTAGCAGGCCAGCGTGTCGTCCCGTTGCTCGTCTGTAAAAATGAACAGTAAGTTCGGCCTGTCAACCACGCTCAACCTCCTGTTACCGGTTGTAGCTGCCCGGCGTCACTCGGTGATCCTATTCAAGCCACAGCGCGAGTTTCCCGCGGCTATTGGCCTGCTCAACTCCCCCCGGCTGCCTGTGCAGTCGGCGTCGTGCCCTGGGCGCTCTGCTTTTCCTGCCACTGCTGGCGCAGGCGGGCGTGTTCTTCATCGGAGAGATAGCGTCCGCTTTCGGAGCTCGTCCGTGGAAACGAGTAGTCCTCAAAGGCGCTCTTGGAGTCGCCGCAACTTGCAAGCAGTAGTGCAGCGGCAACGACAGCAGCTCCAAGCGAGAGGCGAACACAAACGCGCGGGCGCACGGCCAGACGTTGCGTCACTGGCGCTCGGGCTCGGCAATGCAGCTGCAGGCAGGCGCAGGCCATGTAGCCCGCCCCTGCCTGGCGATCCATCCGGTTAGATCCAGCCGCGACTGCGCATCTCCTCAATCTGGAGCGCCTGGTTGGCCTCGGCGGCCGTCCTGACGTTCCCAATCATTTCCTCCAGCGTTACCTCGCCGAGCATGTAGCGTTGCTCAAGTCCGATCCAACTCTGGTACCACTCGCCCCAGTTGGGCATGCGGTACTGACGGTGCCGGTTCTCGGTGCCGTCGGCGTACTGCTTGAGGTAGTGCATGTTGTTCGGCGGGCCTGACTGCGCTTCCGCCGTCTCGAGGGCCGGGCGCCACATCGGCAGGTGGCCGCGGTCGACGCCGGCCACGCGGTGCTGCACTTCGGTTCCGAAGTACAGGCACACCTCGGTCGTCTCTTCCACGTTACCGCGCGCCTCTGCGCCGCTGGTCACGGCGTGGAACTGGCAGGACCAGAACGTGCCCGACCTGCCCGTTGCTGGATTGACGGGAACAGGCGCCAGCGACCACTCGAACCGATCCTTGATCTGAATCAGTGGGCGCGCCGTCTGACGGACGCGCTCGGTGAGGTAATACGCCTGGATCCCTGCCGTGAACGGCGTGCTGAACTCGCCGCGAACTTCGCGGATTTCAGCGATGGGCACGGCCACCTCGTGCTGGAATACGGCATCGTGGATGAACTCGATGCCCGCGCTTCCGCCGTTTTCGTACATCGTGAATTCGGTGTCGTCGTAGCTGCGGAAGTACTCCTCGTTGCCCGACCAGATCATCGGGTGCCACGAATACCAGTTGCCGCCCCCGTCCATGCCCCAAAGGCCTTGTTCTGGATCGGTGGTCTTCTGCGCATTCTCCAGCAGGTCGTCCCAGGTCCAGCTGTCGTCGGGATGACCGGCGCCCAGTTCATCCACGAGGGTCTGGTTGTACATGAACCCGCTGATCCCACCCTGGTAGGTGATGCCGTACTGGTTGCCGTGCAATTGGGGCGGAGGCGGAAACCTGTGGTCGTCGTCGTGCCCGTTGTCGGTCCAGAGGTTGGGGATGTAGTAGTACTCCTCCTCGTTCCAGCCGTCCATTTTCTCGAGGACTGAATTGAGCTGGAGCACCGTATTGTCGTCACGCCACGCATTGAACAGGTGGCCATCCCAGAGCACCATTTCCGGCAGCGTGCCGGCCGCCGCGCGAATTGACAGCGTGTCCCAATAGCCCCCGCCCACTGGCTCAACCAGCACCTTCACGTCTGGCCGCCGATTGGCCCAGTTGTCAACGGCCCACTGCACCGCCGCGCCTCGCGGCCCAGAGGTGTGGTCGGTCGCAAAGGTGAGCACCACGGGCGGGCGCTGGGCCTCGACTTCCACGACCTTCTCAACGACTTTTTCGACGACCTTCTCGACCTCAACTACCTCCTTGACGACCTCAGTGACGACTTTTTCGACCTGGACTTCCTGAACTTCGACCTGAACCTGCGTCTGCGTCACGATCTTTTCGACCGGAACTTCCTTGACTTCGGTCCTCGTGACTATGGTCTCGACCGGAACTTCCTTGACCACGACCTTTTCGACGGGAACTTCCTTGGTGACTATCTGGGTCTCGCCGCACGCCGCCAGTACAGCCGTCGCACCGGCGCCGAAGCCTCCAGCACCTAGTGCCTTCAGGATGTGTCGTCGTGTCATTCGCGCCCTCCCTGGTTTCGGCCTCGCACTGCCCTATCTCAAAGTAATCTAGGTCCGAACCATCCTCACGCTACGCCCAGCGCGGGAGGGCGTCAAACGCGCTGGCGGCATCAGGCCTTAGGCTTTGGCAAGGGCAGCCATGCTACCGATTTCGCGAAACTGCGCCGCTAGGAGGCACTAACTGTGTCCGAGACACGCCCGAACCTCCTGATCATCCTTTGCGACCAGCTAGACGCCAGCTATCTGGGCGCCTATGGCAACCGGGTTGCGCAGACGCCCCACATTGACCGGTTGGCGGCCGGCGGCCTGACGCTGAACCGTGCCTACGTTCCGCTTCCCCAGTGCTCGCCGGCCCGAGCCTCGATGTTCACCGGGCTGTATCCGCACCAGCACCGTCTGCTCTGTGTTCCCCGGTCGGGCCAGGACGAGCGCTTCGGCACCGTTCGGCAGAGGGCCGTGCTTCCGGAGTCCGTCCCGTCGTTGGGTCAGGCATTTCGCGACGCGGGATACCGGATGGGATACACCGGCCCCTGGCACATGGGCAACGACGAAATCCCGCATCACGGCTGGGAGGAGCACTGGCGGACGTACCGCTACTGGAAGAACGGCCGCGACTACTACATCCAGCACCTCGAACGCCACGGCCTGGCCGACCTGTTCAAGCGGGAGCACCACGAATTCGGCTTCAGTGAAGGCACAAAGTCCGGGGTGGTGCCCTCGGGGCCATCCGCCATTCCGGTCGAACATGCGCGCACGTCATGGGCCGTTGACGAAACCATCAGCTTCATCGACGGCAGCGACCAGCGCCCCTGGGCATTCACGCTTTCGATCAAGGATCCGCATCCGCCAGTGATATCCCCTGGAGACTTCGCGGACCGGATCGACCCTGCCGATGTTGAGTTGCCGCCGACGATCAACGAGGACTTTCAAGGCAAGTCCGACGCCTACCAGCGCAGCCTCACCCATCGCTGGGTGCGCAACATGTCGGAAGCCGATTGGCGCCGCTTTATTGCCCACTACCACGGCTTGAACGCTCACATCGACACTGAAGTGGGCCGACTGTTTACCTATCTGGATGCGCAAGGCCTGCGCGACAACACTCTGATCGTCTTCCTCTCGGATCACGGCGAGATGATGGGCGCCCATCGGATGGCCGGAAAGGGTCCGGCGATGTTCGAGCAGTCGATTGGAATTCCTCTCATCATTCGTTGGCCCGCCGCAATTGCCGCAGGTCGGCAAACCGACGCCCTGTTCAATACGGTCGACTTGCCGGCCACGCTTGGAGACCTGTGCGGCGTTCCGATAAGCGCCGGCGCCGGGATCGATCAGAGCGCAATGGTCCGGGGCGAGGCGCCCGGACCGCGTCACATTGTCTTCAGCGAGTTCTACATCGAGGCCGGGTTACGAGACGACCTGATGTTCGTCAAGACCGCGGTTACCGACCGCTGGAAGCTGAATCTATGGCTCTACGACAAGCCGGAGCTATACGACCTTCACAACGACCCACACGAGACCCGCAACGTCATCGACGATCCGTCAACGACCGACGTGCGAGCGGAGTTGGCGGACGAAATCGTGAACTGGCTCAAGGAGACCGACGACCCACTGCTGCCGACGGTCGAGTGGACGATCGGTCGCGTCACCTGAGGCCCTGCCGGGACTTCGCCCGCCAGTTCAGCCGCGCTTCCGCGCGATGTAGTGCGGGCTGGTGTTGAAGAAGACCTCGGCGGCTTCCATGAGGGTTTCCGACGTGGTGGGATGCGGATGAATACTCAGCCGCAGGTCGTCCGCCCGGGCGCCCATCTCGACAGCCAGCACACCCTCGGCAATCAGCTCGCCAGCGCCCCGGCCGGTGATTCCGACTCCAAGCACGCGTTCGGTTGTGGGTTCCAGGATGAGCTTTGTCAGCCCGTCATTGCGCCCAAGCGTGGTGGCTCGACCGGACGCCGCCCAGGGGAACGTGGCGACTTTGTGCGGACGGCCGGACTCACGGGCATCTGACTCAGTCAGGCCGCACCAGGCGATTTCGGGATCCGTAAACACCACCGCTGGGATGGCCTGCGCGTCATATGTCGCCGCGTGTCCGGCGATGGCCGAGGTCGCGACGTTCGCCTCGTACGTGGCTTTGTGCGCCAGCATTGGTTCACCCGCCACGTCGCCGATGGCGAAGATGTTGGCGGCACTGGTACGACGCTGGTGATCGACCTTGATAAAGCCGCGATTATCTGATTCCACGCCGGCGGCCTCCAGGTTCAGTCCGGTGCTGTTTGGGCGCCGTCCGACCGCCACCAGCACCTTGTCGAAGCGCTGGGAGGGCACTTCGACGTGCGCTCCCGCCAGTTCGACGTCAACGCCGTCCGGACGCACGTTCAGGCTCGCAACTCGCGTGCTGAGAAGGATCTCGTCGAACGCAGACTTCAGTTTCCGCTCAAGCGGTCGAACGAGATCGCGGTCCGCTCCGGGTAGTAGACCGGCCTCCATCTCAACCACCGTCACTCTCGACCCAAGAGCGGCGTAGACCGAGCCCAATTCAAGCCCGATGTAGCCCCCGCCAACCACCAGAAGTGTGTCGGGGACGTCGGCCATCTCCAGAGCGGAGGTGGAGTCCAGGACGCGGTCGCCATCGATCTGGAAGCCGGGCGGGGCCGCCGGCTGCGAGCCAGTGGCTATGACTGCATAGTCGAAGTCGAGACGTTCTGCCTCTCCTCCGTCGGATGGCTCGACCTTCAGCGCGTGCGGCCCATCGAAGCGGGCGAGTCCGCGAGTGAAACGCACGCGTCGCGCTCGGGTTAAGAGACCCAGCCCCGAAGTCATCTTGGAGATGACCTGATCCTTCCAGCTTCGCAGCCGGTCCAGGTCGATTTCCGGTTGGCCGAAACTCACGCCCCAGTCGGCCGCGTCCTCGGCCTCGCCCAACAGCGACGCCACGTGCAGCAGGGTTTTCGACGGAATACAGCCCCGATAGAGGCACACGCCACCCGGATTGGCCTCGGGGTCGATCAGCGTGACGTCCATCCCCAGTTCGGCGGCGTGGAACGCGGCCGGATAGCCTCCTGGCCCCGCGCCAATGACGGCTACGCGAGGCTGCCGTCCATTCGTGGTCACGTCGCGGCTAGTCCCCCATCGCCAGCATCAGCGGCTGGGCCAGCGCCTCGACTATCCAGGTCAGGAAGCGCGCGCCGTCCGCGCCGTCCACAGCCCGATGGTCGAACGACAGCGCCAGGGGCAGCATGAGCCGCGGCCGCAGCAGTCCTTCGACATATACGGGTCGCTCCACGGCACGTCCGACGCCGAGGATTCCAACCTCAGGCGGATTGATGATCGGCGTGAAATGCCCGGTGCCGAGTCCGCCCAGGTTGCTGATCGTGAACGAGGCGCCCTCCAATCGCTCGGGCGGCAGCTGGCCCTCGCGAACCTGGCCGGCAACCTCGGCCACCTCGATCGCCAGCTCGGTGATGCTCTTCTCGTCGACATCCCGAATAACCGGCACCAGCAGTCCCCGTTCCGTATCGGCGGCGACACCCAGGTGGCAATAGTCCTTCAGCACCATCTCGTTGGCGGTGAAGTCAGCGCTGGCGTTCATCTTCGGATGCGCCTTCAGCGCGGCCGCCACAACCTTCATCAGTATCGGCGTGATGGTGAGACTGCCGCCGGCGCTCCGAACACGGTCCTTTTCGCGCTGCCGCATCGCCTCGACGGACGTGATATCGGCGTCGTTGAAGAGCGTCACGTGCGGAATGCTTGACCACGACTGCGCGATGTTGGTTGCGGTTGCCCGACGAACCCTGCTCATGCGCTCGCGCCTGGTCGCGCCGAACTTGCTGAAGTCGGGCAGCGGCGCCGCAGTCAGACCAACAGAAGCTGCTGGTTGCGTCGATGGTCGAGCGCGGGCGTGGGCCTTGACGTCGTCAATCGAGATTCGCCCGGCGGGACCAGAACCTGGGACTTCGCGTATGTCGATACCGATTTCGCGCGCAAATCCGCGGGTTGATGGCGAGGCAAATACGGGCATGTCGCCGCCGGCGGATGGTGGTGGTGGCGGGGGCTGGGTCCTTATCGTTGGGCCGGGCTGTGGTCGTGACGGAGTGGGCGTCCGTTCCGGCGTCTCGGTGACGGCGCTTGGCCGTGCATTCGCCGTCGCCGGCGAAGGAGCCAGAGGCTTAGCGTCCTCCGCCGCGTCACTCTCTTCCAGTTCGAGAATCGTCTGACCGACCTGAAGCGTGTCTCCGGCACTCACCAGAATCTGTGTGACCGTACCGGCCAGTTCCGCGGGAACCTCCAGCGTCGCCTTGTCGCTCTCGATCTCAATGATCGGGTCATCCTTGGCGACGGCCTGGCCAGCGCTGACGAGCACACTCAGCACGTCAGCGTCAGCAATGCCCTCGCCGAGGTCAGGGAGTCTCAGTTCAGTCGCCATGCCGGTTCCGTCGCGGCGGTGGCGGAAGCGTCAGGCGAGCCGGGGGTTGGCCTTGGCCGGGTCGATCTCGAGATCTTCAAGTGCCTCGGAAACGATTTCCCGATCAAGCTCGCCTTCACGCGCCAGCGCGTACAGCGTCGCCAGCGTAACGTACCGGGCATCGACCTCGAAGAAGTCGCGCAGGGCCTCCCGGTCCTCGCTCCGGCCGAATCCGTCGGTGCCGAGCGAAATAAGTGGCTGCGGAATCCACTTGGAAACTGAATCCGACATCGTCTTGACATAATCCGAAGCCGCAACCACGATGCCGGGCAACCCGCTTAGCTGTCGCGTGAGGTACGGCGTGCGAGGCTCCTCGTGTGGATGCAGCATGTTCCAGCGTTCCACGTCCAGCGCGTCGCGCCGAAGTTCGGTGTAGCTGGTCACCGACCACACGTCGGCCGCCACGCCGTAACGATCGGCCAGCATCTCCTGCGCCTTGATGGTCTCATTCAGAATCGCCCCGCTCCCCAGCAACTGTGCCCGGGCCCGGGGCTGCTCCAGGTCGGCGCGCCGGAATCGATACATCCCTCGCAGAATCCCTTCGTCCACGTCCGCTTCGTCGGGCCTGGGCGGGTGGGTGTAGTTCTCGTTGCCAACAGTCAGATAGACGAAGCTGTCCTCCCCGTCGGCGTACATGCGGCGGATGCCGTCGCGGATCAGGGTTGCGACCTCGTAGGCGAACGCGGGGTCATACGCCCGGCAGTTGGGCACCGACGAAAACAGCAAATGGCTGTGCCCGTCCTGGTGCTGCAGACCCTCACCAGCCAACGTGGTTCGGCCAGCCGTTCCGCCAATCATGAAGCCCCGGGTGCGACTGTCGGCGGCCGCCCACACCAGGTCGCCGACACGTTGATAGCCGAACATCGAGTAGTAGATGTAGAAGGGAATCATCGGCAGGCCATGGGTCGCATAGGCCGTTCCCGCCGCGATGAAGGACGAGAGTGAGCCCGCTTCGGTGATCCCTTCCTCAAGAATCTGCCCGTCCGTCGATTCCTTGTAGTAGAGCAGGGTGTCGGAGTCGACCGGCTCATAGAGTTGCCCCACGTGCGAGTAAATGCCGACCTGCCGAAAGAGCGCCTCCATTCCGAATGTCCGCGCCTCGTCCGGGACGATCGGCACGATCAGGCGTCCGATCTCCGGATCTCGCAATAGCTTGGCCAGCAGTCGCACGAAGACCATGGTCGTTGAGGCTTGCCGCTGTCCCGTACCGGTCGAAAACTCGGCGTACGCGTCGTTGCTCGGGGGCGAAATCGGGTTGTAGGACGGGGCTCGAGTGGGCAGGTGCCCACCCATCGCCCGCACCCGCTCCGCGACGTAGCGACCCTCCACGCTGTCGCGGGGCGGCCGGTACAGCGGCGCATTGATGACCTCGTCGTCCGAAAGCGGAATGCGGAACCGGTCTCGGAATGAGAGAAGTTCGTCCAGATTCAGCTTCTTCTGCTGATGCGTGATGTTCCGGCCTTCGCCGGCCTCGCCCAGCCCGTATCCCTTGATGGTGCGGGCCAGAATGATCGTGGGAGCGCCCTTGTGTCGCACGGCGGCGTGATAGGCCGCATAAACCTTGATCGGATCGTGGCCACCCAGCCGCATGCGCCAGAGTTCGTCGTCGCTGCGGTCGGCCACCATGGCCAGCAGGCGCGGGTCCACGCCGTAGAAGTTCTCGCGAATGTACGCCCCGCCGGCGACCGAGTACTTCTGATACTCGCCGTCTACGACCTCAGTGGCTCGCTTGGCCAGGATCCCGTCGGAGTCGTTGGCGAACAACTCGTCATAGTCGCTGCCCCACAGCACTTTGATGACGTTCCAGCCGGCTCCGCGGAATAGGCCCTCGAGTTCCTGCACCACGCTGCCGTTCCCGCGCACCGGGCCGTCCAGGCGCTGCAGGTTGCAGTTCAGGACCCAGGTCAGATTGTCCAGGTTCTCCCGAGCCGCCAGCGAAATCGCCCCGCTGGCCTCCGGTGAGTCGAACTCCCCGTCGCCCAGGAACGCCCACACGCGGCGGCCGGTGTCCGGGCGCAAACCTCGGTCGGCCAGGTACTGCATGAATCGGGCCTGGTAAATGGACATGAGGGGTCCAAGGCCCATGGAAACCGTTGGGTACTGCCAGAAGTCGGGCATGAGCCACGGGTGGGGATACGACGACAGGCCGCCGCCATCCGCCATTTCCCGCCGAAAGTTATGAAGCTGCGCGGGAGGCAGACGCCACTCGACATACGCGCGCGAATACATACCGGGCGAGGCGTGCCCCTGGAAATAGACGATGTCGGCGCCGTCCGGGTGATTCGGTCCTCGAAAGAAATGGTTGAAGCCGACCTCATACAACGTGGCCGCCGACGCGTACGTGGATATGTGGCCGCCGATGCCGTCCGACTTGCCGTTGGCCTCAACCACCATCGCCATCGCATTCCAGCGAATGACGCTCTTGATGGTTCGCTCGATGTCCCGATCGCCCGGATAGTCGGGCTGCCGCTCAGGCGGAATGGTGTTGACGTACGGCGTTCGAGACGTGACCGGGAGCGAAACGCCGTCCCGCTGCGCATGGATCTGAAGCTCGCGCAGTAAACCGGTAACTCGTTCCGGTCCGCGCAGCACGTAGACGTCGTCGAGCGAGTCCAGCCAGTCCTGGGTTTCCAGGGACTCGATCGCGGAGTCGTCAGCCTGTCCGTTGACGTCGATGGTTGCGATGTCGCCGCACCTCGCGCAGTCGAGAGTCCGACCGATCCGAGCCTAGCGCCCCTGGCCGGATGTGCGCACAGGTTTTCTTACCGTTCGCGCCTCAGCCTGGCCGCTTTGTCTCGGGCCGCGCGGGCCTGTTCCCCCGCATGGTACGAACTTCGCACCAGCGGTCCGGATTCAACGTGGGCGAAGCCGAGGCCCCGCGCCTCGTCGGCCAGCTCATCGAATTCGCTGGGACTGTAGTAACGAGTGATCGGCAGATGCTTGCGCGACGGCCGCAGATACTGACCAACGGTGAGCAGGTCGCAGTCGTGGTCGCGCAGATCGGCCAGCGTCTTGGACAACTCGTCCCGCGTCTCCCCGAGGCCGACCATGATCCCGGACTTCGTAATCATGGTTCGATCGATGCGCTTGACCCGCTGCAGCAACTCCAACGACTGCGTGTAGATTGCCTTGGGCCGCGCGCGCGGATAGAGCCGGGGCACCGTCTCAATATTGTGATTCAGGACGACCGGCCTGGCCCGCACAACCGTCGCCAATGCGTCCCAGTCGCCCATGAAGTCCGGGATCAGGACTTCGACCTCCACGTGCGGCGTGCGATGTCGGATGGCCCGAATGCAACCTGCGAATATCGCCGCGCCACCGTCCGTCTCGTCATCCCGATTGACGGAGGTAATCACGCAGTAATCGAGATCCATCTGCGCAACAGCCTGGGCCACGCGAAACGGCTCAAGCGGATCAAGGGCCCCGGGCCGTCCCGACGTAACGGCGCAGAAGCCGCAAGCCCGCGTGCATGTGTCGCCCAGGATCATGAACGTGGCTTCGCCCGCGTTCCAGCACTCGCCGATATTCGGGCACCGGGCCTCTTCACAGACGGTATGCAGGCGCTCCGAGCGCACAAGGTCTCGCAGACCTTCGAAACGCTCGCCCCCGGGCACGCGCGCTCGTAGCCAAGACGGTCGGGCTACCCGAACCTCAGTGGCCACCATGAGGCTCCATTGCCAATGCAGCCGGAACAACATCGGCCTGATAAACCTCGGCGAATGCGGCGGCGGCAGCCGCCATCACATCGCTCATCCTCGGAGCGTTCTTCAGTTCGCGCGTCATCGAAGTGACGCCGAGTCCATGTAATCCACAGGGCACGATGGCATTGAACCACGTGAGATCGTTCGTGACATTCAGTGCCGCGCCGTGCATCGTCGCGCCCCCGCGAATTGAGACGCCGATGGCCGCGATTTTTTGCGAACCGATCCAGACCCCCGGTCGTCCCTTGACCGTCCGCCCACGCAGGCCGAAGTCTGCCAGCGTGTCCAGGACCGTGCGTTCGAGGCAACGTACGTGGTCGACAGGACGCAAACTTCGACGCCGCAGATTCAGGACGGCGTACAGCACCAGCTGGCCGGGGCCATGAAAGGTCATGTCGCCGCCTCGGTCCGTCATGATCAGGTCAGCGCCGCGCTCGCGCAGATCGTTCTCGCTAAGCAGCATGTGGTCATCCCCGCCGCGGCCGCCCATGGTGAACACCGGCGGGTGCTCCAGGAACGCCAGCGCATCGGCCGAAATCTCGGCTCGAACTTCGGCGGCCTTCGCCCGTTGCCAGTCCAGCGCGTCGCGGTAGGCAATATTGCCCAGGTCATACAGGTCAATCGGCAGATTGGTCGTCATATGCGGGTTACGCCGGTATCTCTTCCAGCGGGCTGAACTGCATGTCCGTCGGCTCGGCGCAGCAGAACCAGGGCTCGGTGAGTCGCGGGCGGACCGGAAGTGGACGTCCGGCGAGTCTGGGCGGAGATCCCGCTCGCACATCCGGCGCTGCGGCGCGGACGGCCATCCAGAGTCGCTCGAACAAGACCGCATCGGAGGACTCCTCGGCGATCCCGTCCTCCACGATTCCGGCCAACTCTTCCTGCAGGTCGTCGGCATGCGGATCCTCGGCGCGCCACAGATAGGTCAAGCGTTCGTCGTCGTAACCGCGAAGGTGGGGAGTCATCTCGGGAAGGTCCAGCAGCAGCGAGCCCTGGGGTACCAGCAACCGGATCGTGAACTGAACGGGATCCACGTTGGCAACTAGGTCGTGATCCCGCACGAACTCCATTATCGCCAGCACATCGGCGGGAGTCGTCCACGGCGTGAACGGCATCCAGGACGGGCGAATCTCGATTCCATGCCGACGAAGCTGCCGAATGGCCTGCGCCGCCTCGACCGCCGTGTGTCCCTTGTCCAGCCGCCGCAGGATATCGTCGTTCACGGTCTCGAATGCCGACACGACAAACAGGCAGCCAGCGCCTGCGAACTCTTCCCAGACGTCTGCGTGCTCCAGGATGTGCTCCACCTTCGTCGTCACGTCGAACGTCAGGTGTGGATGCCGGGCGTGCATGGCCCGAACCACCCGCTGCGAATGCCGTACCCCGTTCAGAAAATCGGGATCGGCAAACGTAATGTGCCGCGCACCTGCCTCCACCAGTTGGTCAATGTCGGCCAGCACCACGTCCTTCTCGATGATTCGAATTCGCCCGTCGTACACGATTGGCACGGGACAGTGCCGGCAGTTATGCACGCACCCTCGGCTGGCTTCCGTATAGCCCACCGTCGACTCGTCGTCGCCGAGCGCCATGTGCGCGTAGCGCGAGATGTCGGGCAGCAGGTGCCTGGCCGGAAGTACGCTGGAACGTCGGCCGAGATCGACCAGAGGCTCCTTCGCGTTTCCGCTCGAAGCCAACCGGCCCAGCCACTCGACCAGGCCGTGTTCGTATGCCCCGGCGAGCTGAGCATCGGCGAGATTCGCGCCCGTCGGATGATGCTCCATTCCGGCGTAGAGACCGTAGAAGGCGATCGGCGTGTCGGGGCTGTTCTGGCGAATGCGTTGCGCCGCGCGTTCGGCAAGTCGCGTGGCCGTGTGCATGGGAACCGAAATGGCGACGGCGTCCGCCCAGGCCACGGAGACGCCGTCCCACATTTCGACCGACAGGTCCAGGCAACGTACCTCGTGACCGGCCCGCAGCAGCGCGCCGGCAGCTGACGCCGAGTGCAGCGGCTGATGTCCGAGTTCGTAGGTGGAGACCAGAAGTACTCGCATCGGTTAATGCTAGGAGTTTTTTCGCGCCTTCGCGCTAGTTCGCCTCAATGTCGAATTCCAATTCGGCATGAGCCGCGCGCAGCGCCGCTTCGACGGCATGTGGGTCACGCCCCCGAGCAAACACGAAACCAAGGTATCGGCTGCCCTCCGGCAAAGGGACCAGATCCTGTCCCGGGGCGATCGTGATTTCCACGCCGGCAACGCCGTCGACCGCCCGTGCTTGATCGACCCCGGCGACGGCCCGCAACCGGCCGGCTCGCGGGATGGGCAACATCATGACGCCCGCCGCGGCATCTGTGCGGGCCAAGTCGTGAATCGGGATCCCCAGCGCGTGCCGCAGAATTAGCTGTTCCAGGCTTACGCCCAGTCCAAACCTGAGCGAGCGCGCGCAGAGCCCCCCGATTGACCGTGCGGCGATCTCCAGCATCCACGCCTGTGAGTCCTTGATTCGCAGTTCGGCATGGACTGGTCCCTCCGAAAGCCCAAGACTCTTTGCTGCTGCCGCCGTGACTTTGCGAATGGCTTCCTGAGCCTTTGCAGGCAAGCGTGATGGTGTGACGTAAATCGTCTCCTCGAAATAGGGACCGTCCAATGGATCTGGTTTATCGAATATGGCAAGGATTTCCAATGACCCGCCTCGAACCAGCCCTTCCACGGCGACTTCAGCTCCCGAAATAAACCGCTCAACCAGCAACGGGTCCTCCGGACCGCGACCACTTGTTTCCACGATCGACCTGATGCGCTCGACCACCCCTGGCATGTCAGCGGCCTTATCGACGCGGATTACACCCTGGCTGGCGGACAAGGAGACAGGCTTCACCACCACCGGGTATCCCAGCCGGCTGGCGGCGAATTGCGCCTCGCTGACGCTCTCGGCTATCCGGAATGCCGGCTGGGCCACGTCGTGCGTGGCCAGTTGTCGGCGCATGACGGCTTTGTTGCGCGTCGCGGATACTGCCGAAGGTGGGTTGTGCGCCAGGCCAAGTTCCTCGCTGGCCAGCGCGGCCGTGGCAACCCCTTGATCGTCTACGGCCACAACTGCGTCGACCGCTGTTTCGGCTGCGTACTCAACGATCGCCGACGCGGCGATCTCCGGCTCGGTGAGATGGATTTCGATGACGCCGTCTTCCCCGTCACCCGCGACCGGGTTGCGCCGATCCGAGGCCACCGTGATATCAACGCCAAGCTGCCGTGCAGCTTGGAGGAAATCCGCGGCTCGGTAGCTCTCGCTGTGAAGCAATAGGACAACGTGCGCCACGCCCTTATGATAGGGGTGGGTCCACGAGTCACCCTTGCAGGAAACCGTGATGAGCTTCGACAGAGCTACGGCCGATCAGCCGCTGGTCCAGGTCTCAGACGCCGCCAAGGATCTGGTACTCGCGTATCGCGGCCACTCCGACAAGCCCAACCCCGAGCGGCTTGCCATGTGGGTCGAGATCACGGGCGTATCTGGATCTGGCTTCAGCTACGACATGTACCTGAAGTCGGTGGACGACGCGGCACCGGACGATGCCGTCGTAACCGCGGCTGAGGGCCTGCAAGTCGTGATTCCCTCCGGCAGTGTGGACCAGATGCAGGGCTCAACCATCGACTTGTCCGATTCACCCGGTGGCGGCGGGCTGTTTGTACGCAATCCGCAAAGTCCCAGCCCGGCCGTCGGCGGTGCCACCGCCGGCCAGGCGACGGCTGCGCCCACTGGGCCAGTGGCCGAGCGTGTGATTCAGGTCCTCGACCACCAGATCAACCCGGCCATTGCCGCTCACGGTGGGCATGCGGAATTGGTCGCAGTCGAGGACGATGTCGCCTACTTGCGGCTTTCCGGTGGATGTCAGGGCTGCGGCATGGCCAGCGTCACCCTGTCGCAGGGCATTGAAGTCGCACTCCGCGACAACGTGCCGGAGATTTCGCGCGTGGTCGACGTCACGGACCATGCTGCCGGCGCCAACCCCTACTACGAAGCTGCCAAGAAGTAAGCTGATCGTCAGAATCTAGCCGCAGCATCTGGCCAGGAGCTGTGCGCCTGACAGGGGGCCTCTGCCATGACGACTGACTATTCCGACCTCGCGTCTCGTTTGCAGTCCAGTCTGGGACTCGACTTTCCGCCAGTGGCGCTCACCCGCGTATCAGAGGCCCCGGACGGAGTCGCTGAGGCCACGGCGGCCGTCCCATCCGCTTGCACCTTCTGGCGGCGCGCGGAACTCGGCGTGTTTTTCGCCGATGCCGGCGCGCACATGGCCTGTCCAATCGGCGCCATGGTCATGGGCTTTGAATTGGACGCAGCCAAGAGCGCCGAACTGATGAGTCTCGTTGGCGACATGTGCGCCATCAATTACATCGATGAAGCCGAAGTCGCGAACATCCCGCACTTCGATCCGCCGGCCGGCGGCATCGTCTACGGCCCGCTGGCCGACTTTCCGTTGACTCCCGACGCTGTAGTCGTTTGGACGACCCCGCGCCAGGCAATGCTCTTGGAGGAGGCGTTGGGCGGAACCCATTGGCACGGGGTCGGCGGGTCAGTTCTAGGCCGGCCTGCGTGCGCCGCCCTGCCGCGAGCCGTTGCAGACGGAACGGCCACCCTGTCCGTCGGTTGCGCCGGCATGCGCACCTTCACCGAGATCCCCGACGCCTACACCTTGACCGCTATTCCGGGAGCGCAGCTTGAGAGTCTCGGCCCGGCGCTTGAGACCACGCTTGCCGCCAACACGCACATGCTGGCGGCCTACCGGGAGATGAAAGCCGCCGTTTAGCGCACCAATCTCAGCCGCGTAGTCCGGCGCACGGGTTGCAGCGCGCCGAAGGAAGTCGCACGCTGGGGCCGCCTGATGCTCCCTGGAAGCGAACCGGGATGCGGGGGCTGCGGACCGTAGCAAGGGTGATCAAGTGCGCCTTGGGAGACGTTGGCAGAGTCATTCGTGAGCTTGGGTCGCACGAGGCGTATATGACCGATCTGTATCACCGTGGCGACGCGTCGATGCGGGGCGGTGATCCCAAGCCCGAGGCGCGGCGCCGGGACTTCACGGAATAGACATGCGCGCCTCGCAGACCCTGCGTCGCAATCGGTCTCTCGCGACGCGTGCTCTTGCCCATTCAAAACCTCGATGACGCCAGTGCCAACCGACGCGTTGCACGCCCTAGATGTATTCAAGGAGGCAATGGCCTCGCTGGCCTCCGGTGTTGCCGTGGTAACCGCTGTTGATCCTGAGTTGGGGCCCTGCGGCATGACCGTGACCTCAATTGCGTCCTATTCGGCGAAGCCGCCCTCGGTAATTGTCTGCGTCGACGAGTCGACTCGTAGTTATCGGGGCATGACGGAAGGTGAGTACTTCGCGGTCCATCTGTTGAGCGAGAATCAGGCCGACGTGGCGCGGCTCTTCGCGTCCAAGGTCGACGACAAGTTTGAGCAATGCGAGAGCGTTGCGGGTCCGCATGGGCTGCAGCTGATAGTCGGCAGCCTGGCCACGCTCATCTGCCGGAAATCGTTCGTTGCGAAACACGGCGACCACGCCATCGTGATCGGAACGGTGGTGGATGGAAGTGTTGAGGACCGGCAGCCGCTGGTGTACTGGCGGAGGGTGTTCTCCGGCCGCCGCTAAGGCTGCCGACCCGCGGTGCGGCTGCTGCTCAAGCCGCCGGCGTGAGGTCCTTGAGACGCGGCATGACTTCTTGCGTCAACAGGTGCAGCGAGCGCTTCCAGCCGTCGGCTGGCTCCCATTCGTGGGCCATGGCCAGTAGCACGCCGAAGCCACCAACCTCGTCGTTGAGCGCGCGTATCCGCCGCTCAACTTCGTCGGGACTGCCGACAATCCAGACCTCGTCGCACAAGTACTCAAGCGTGACATCGTCGTCGGGAATCTCCGGCGTCGTCTTAAACAGGTCGAACATCCCGGCCAGCGGCAGCAGCCGGAAGAAGTAGTTGCGGAAGTCGCGGCCCATGCTGCCTTCAATGGCCTCTCGGCGAGCCTGCTCGGTGGTATCGGCGACGTAAATCGTCCTGGCGATTCGCCAGTCGGTTCGACTGGGCTGCTTGCCCGTCCTCTGCGCGCCCTCTTCCACAGCGTCCCAGTGCGTCTTCAGCGTGACCGGCGGGATGATGTTGATGGACATCGGGATCCAGCCGCGTTCGCCGGCCAGGCGCAGGGTGCCGGACGACGGCGATACGCCGGCGACTCCGATGGGCGGGTGCGGCTGCTGGTATGGGCGCAAGTGAAGACGCAGGCCAACCGCATCCACGTGCTCCGGGATCGTGTACTTCCAATACTTCGACTCGTAGGTGCCCGGCTCCTGGCCGTTCCAGATATCCAGAACTGCCTGGATCGTCTGTCCCGTCATCTTGCGGTTTTCACCGGACTTTAGATCGAATCCAAATGCTTCCAGATCTCCGGGAAAACCTCCGGACCCAACGCCCCAGTAGAAGCGTCCTCTCGCCATATGGTCGAGCTGCGCAATGCGGTGGGCCAAACCGAACGGATGGTGATTGGGAAGGCAGGTAACTCCCGTGCCTAAGATGATGTTCTTCGTTCGGCCAAGCGCCTGGGCTATCAGCAAGTCAGGAGCCGGAATGTTCTCCCACTCAGCCGTGAAATGCTCGCCAATCCAGTATTCGGAGAAGCCGAGACGATCCGCCTCCACAATTTGCTCGAGATCGGCGGCGATCGTTTCGGTGAAGTTATGGCCGGGTGGATGCAAGGGCATCATGAATCCGCCGAGCTTCATGCGATCGCCTCGCTCATCGAACTAGCGCCAACACGTCGGCGGCAGCGTACGGCGAGGTCAAAAGCCCGTCAAAGCCATCACGAGACTCACTCGGACGCCCCTCCTGCGGATCGCTTGTCGCTGTTAGGGCTCATCGCTCAGCGCGCCGGCGTCGATGCCCAGCTTCTCTGCCGTGTCTAGTAGCGTCTGCAACGTGGCAGGCGCCACCTCGATTCCAGTCCGGCGTTGTTCCATTCGCGCCCGACGTTCCGGCACACCAGGAATCAGAACCTCGTCGAATCCCGGGGCGGGCTGCATGCCGGTAACGCGGTCGAACAGCCCGTCCACCGCCGCACCGTACTCGTCCCTGGGCCGGAAAACGGCAGGGTTGATGCCAATCAGGATGGCGCCTAGCTTGTTATAGCGGTCCGTCAGCTCCGATCCCGTCATCCCGCTCCCGAGGGCGTCAATCAGGATCGATAGAGCCGAACCCTTGTGGCCGCCGAAGGGGAGCAACAGACCGCCGTCGAAGAAATCGTCCGGATCGGTCGTTGGGTTTCCCTCGGAGTCGAGAATTGAGTTCTCGGGCAACTGCATCCCGCGCGCCTGGGCGATGCGAATCTTGCCGACGGCCTGCGCCGAGGTCGCGAAGTCGAGGATCATTGGATCGCGCGTTCCCGCCGGGACTCCGGCCGCGATGGGGTTGGTGCTGAGCGCCGTCTCGGCGCCGCCGAACGGCGCGGTGACGATGTCGGAGGGACCGCCTACCACCATGATGGCGAGCACGTCGCTCTCGGCCGCCAACTCGACCCATTCGCCCACGCGGCCGACGTGATTGCAGTTCATCATGCCGGCCATCGCGATGCCGGATGCCTTTGCCAGCTTGACGACTTCCGCCACGGCGTCCGCGGCCGTGATCTGCCCGAATCCCCAGTGGCCATCGACAAACACTGTGTTTGCGGTCGACCGCGTTATGGACGGTCTGACCGACGGATCGACCAGGCCCTCCTCGATGTAGGTGACGTAGTCGGGAATGCGCATCACCCCGTGGGAGGGATGTCCCGAGAGGTCGGCCAACACCAGCGAGCAGGCCACCGCGTCCGCAATGTCGGGCGGTGAGCCGGCGGCCGCGAAGACACCTCGACCGTACTGCTCGAGAACGCTGCTTGAGAATTGCGGCATAGCTAATCCGTAGTATGTCGAGCGGGGTTGCTGGCAGTCTACATTTGCAGGCCCGCCGACTCAAGAATCCGGGTCTCCAAAGAAGGCTCTGCAGCATTAATCTGGAGTGCGACGACAAGGTACGTTGTGCGTTCTTCAGATTGCGTATAGATCTCACCCTATTCACTATACAACAAAGCAATTTAGATGCGCCTCATTCAGCTTCGAAATCGGCGGCCTCAACCAAGGCGGCAATACCCATGCCACCGCCGACACATAGGGCGGCGACACCACGCCGCGCGTTGCGACGCCGCATCTCGTGCGTCAGGGACACGAGGATCCGGCAGCCGCTGGCGCCGATGGGATGACCCAGCGCAATTGCGCCGCCGTTGACGTTGACCCTGGACGCATCCAGCTCAAGTTGGCGAAGCACCCCCAACACCTGACCTGCGAATGCCTCGTTGATCTCATAGAGGTCAACATCTTCTTTCCGCAGCCTGTGCCGATCCAGCAGTCCTCGGATCGCCTCGACGGGACCAAGCCCCATCAGCCCCGGTTCGATTCCAACGGTGTTGAAGCCTCGCAGGACGTGGTCGTAGCGGTGTCCGTGGTCGTTCGCCCAACGGCGGGAGGCGACGACCGCCAGCGCGGCGCCGTCGTTGATCCCCGAGGCGTTGCCCGCCGTGACGGTGCCGGATTCCTGAAAGACGGGCCTGAGCCCCGCCAGTGCGGCGTCGCTGGTCTCGCGCGGATGCTCGTCAAAACTGATCTCCACGGATCCATCGGAGCCGACAACAGTTACCGGGCTAACCTCTTGGGCCAGTCGCTCGCGGGCCGCCTGGTAACGCCGCTGGCTTTCCAGGGCGTATGCGTCCTGCTCGGTGCGGGAGATGTCGAGTTCGGCAGCAATGCGTTCCGCCGTGCAGCCCATGTGGATGTGCTCGAAGCTGTCCACCAGCCCGTCGCCTTGCAGCGAGTCAACCGGGGATGCCGTCGGGTCGGGAGTGCCCTCGGAATCGCGCGGCGTCAGGAAGGGAGCGCCTGACATGCGTTCCACGCCGCCCGACAGAACCACACGGCTTTGTCCCAACCAGATCTGCTGCGCGGCCAGTTGCACCGCTAGCAAACCGCTGCCGCAGACCTGGTTCACTGTAAAGGCTGGTCGTTCAACGGGAATCCCGGCTCGAACCGCAATCTGGCGGGCCACGTTCATACCCAGTCCAGCCTGCAGGGCGCATCCAAGGATCGTCTGGTCGATCTGCTCCGGCTCAAGGCGGGCGGTCCGCAGGAGGTCAGCGGCGAGTTGGCGTCCGAGATCGGCGGCGCTCAATTCGGCAAATGCTCCCAGATACTTGCCGATCGGAGTTCGCCGGGCGGCCAGGATGACGGCTTCGGGCTGATCAGGCATGGCCGGGCTCCGCTGCGAGGAGTTGTGGGCGGAGCGATTCGAAGACGGCCAGACATTCAGCGTTCACCAGTGACTCGCGGTTAGTCAACGGCTCGTTTCGCAGGATCCGTGTGACGGTCAACTCCGCCAGCTTGCCGTTGCGGGTTCGGGGCAGATCGGGGACGGCCAGCACGTGGCGAGGTACATGGCGGGGTGAAGCCGACCTGCGAATGGCGTCCTGGATCGTTTCCCGCAGGGCTTCATCAAGCTTGTCTCGCGGGCGCAAGACCACGAACAGCACGATCTCGTCGCGGCCTTCGCGCCTGACCGTCGTCGCCAGACCCGCGAGAACTTGCGGAATGGTCTCGATCGGGCGATAGATCTCAGCGGTTCCGATCCTGACGCCTCCCGGCATCAGGATTGCGTCGCTGCGTCCCAGAATGACGATGCCGCCGCGCGGGGTGATTTCGACGAAGTCGCCGTGACGCCAGATGCCCGGGTACATCTCGAAATAGGCGGCGCGATAGCGTTCGCCGTCGGGGTCGTTCCAGAACCGCACGGGCATCGATGGGAAGGGGCGGCGGCAGACCAGTTCGCCCTGGCGGCCAACAAGAGATTTCCCGTGCTCGTCGAAGGCGGCGACATCCATGCCCAGGCCGGCGCATTGAATCTCGCCGGCGTAGACCGGCAGCAGCGGATTGCCCAGAACAAAGCAGGACACCAAGTCGGTTCCGCCTGAAATGGACGCCAGGTGTAGATTGCTGTTGACGTTGGTATACACCCAGCGGAAGGCTTCCGGTGACAGTGGAGAGCCGGTGGACAGCAGCGTGCGGAGCGCCGAGAGGTCGGCCATGTCGCGAGGCCGGATGCCGTCACGCATGCAGGCTTCCAGGAATGACGCGCTGGTGCCGAAAACCGTGACGTCAAGCTCTTCGGCCAGGCGCCAGGCGGTTGTCGAATCGGGGTGGTTCAGGCTGCCCTCGTAGAGGACGAGGGTGCAGCCGGTGGCAAGGGCCGAGATCAGCCAGTTCCACATCATCCAGCCGCAGGTGGTGAAGTAGACGATCGTGTCGTCGGGCCGCAGATCGGTGTGGAGCTGGTGCTCCTTGCGATGCTGCAGAAGCGAGCCGCCGGCGCCGTGGACCATGCACTTGGGCGCGCCGGTTGTGCCCGACGAGTAGAGGATGTAGAGGGGGTGATCGAACGGCAGCGGAGTTAACTCGGGTTCGTCGGTCGATGCCAAGTCGAGCAGCCCGCGCCAGGTCAGCCAGTCGTGCGGCATCCCGGGGTCGGGCGAGCGGCCATACGGAACTACCACGACGTGATTAATTGAGGGAATCGCGGCGGTCAGGGCCTCGATGGTGCCCTGGCATTCGAAGCGGCAACCGTTGTACTCGTAGCGGTCGCTGGTGATCAGGAGACGTGGTTCGATCTGGCCAAGGCGATCGCGGGCGCCGGCAACGCCGAAGTCCGGGGAACAGGCACTCCAGATGGCGCCGATGCTGGCGCAGGCGAGGAAGGCGATGACGGTTTCGGTGCGGTTGACCAGGTAGCCCGCGACGCGGTCGCCGGGCTTGACGCCCAACTGACGAAGCGCGCTGGCGCAGCGACCAACTTCGTTACGGAGCTCGGCGTAGGTCCGGCGACGGGTGTGGCCGGATTCGGTTCGATAGATCAGCGCAACTTTGTCGTCGTTGCGGCGCAGCATGTGCTCGGCGTAGTTAAGGGTCGCCCCGCGGAACCACTCGGTGCCGGGCATGCGGTCCGGGCCTTTGACCTCGACGGGTGGGTCGGTGAAGCGGATGCCGGCGAAGTCGGCGTAGAAGGACCAGAAGTCGGCGCTGCAGTCGACGGACCAGCGGTGGAGGGCGGCGTAGTCGGCGAAGCGTTGGCCGGTGAGGGCCTCGGCGGCGCGCCAGAAGCGGGCCATGGCGCTGTTGGATCGCCGGGCCTGGGTGGGCTGCCAGAGTGGCGCGTCGTCAGCGTTGGACATTGTGGAAGTCGGGCATGCGTGTCATGCGTGGGGATGATAGGGGGAACTGTCGCTCGCCAGCCCGCCCCCGAAGGGGGCGGGCTGGCGAGCGACAGTTTTGGCGGATTTTTGGGCCGGACTGGCGAATCCTTGAGGTCGGGCGGGCGTGCGACGAGGGGTTCGCGACCTGTGGATCTGGGCGTAACGAGGGAGGTGCGGGGCGGGACGCCGCAGGGACGCAGGCAGATGGGCGATGGCAAAGGCGCGCGGGCACGGGGAGTCCGGGAAGGTGGGAGGTGACAGAAATAGTGTACCCGATATGATTACGAGGGGCAAGGGGGCGTGGTTGGTGGGCAGAGGAGCCGAGGGCGCTCTCCTGGGTGTCCTGGCCGAGGCCTGGGTGGACAGGTGTTCGATTTGGCCGCCGATGTGTCCACTTTGGCAGTGAATGTGTCCAGTTTGACGGCCAATGTGTCCAATTGCGGGCCGGAAGTGTCCACTTTGGCGGCCAATGTGTTCAGTTTCTGGCCGAAAGTGTTCAGTTTTGGCGTCGAGGTGTTCAGAGCGAGACGAGGAAGGCTTCAGTTCGGCGATCGTCGGAGCTTTGACCGGCGGGCGCCTCGGCGGCATGCGAGAAGCGGGCCACTGCGCTGCTGGCACACTCCGTCTCGTCCGGCGTCCAGGGCGGGACACGTGCGTTCGTCATTCGCGGTATTCGTGCAGCGCTCCGGTGGACTGAAACGATGTCGGGCATCACGGCCAATTCGTACCCCCTACGCGAGGCCGTGCTTGATAGATTCAGGTGCTGAGTGTTCCAACTTGAAGTTGGCCCAAACATGCGTGTCTTGAGGTTCCTGGGGCGAATCCTGAAGCGGGCGCTGGCAGACATCAATAGGTCGGCGAATCAGACGGCCAACACGGGATCCAACAGGATCGACAAGTTCACCGGCGGGTCGCCCGGCAGCATGGGCGGTGGGCCGCTCGGCTGACGGCTTGAAGGAGGGTCTTACCCTTCTCGACTAGCCGCCGATTTGGTACATCTCGACTTTGGGGCCGCTGTGGGGGTGGCCGGATTCGTCGATGAGGTTGGCGCGTTCTTCGGAGTAGCGGTCGGTGCGGGCGGTCCAGACGCTGTGGATCAGGGCGCGCAGCTCGTCGTCGCCGGCGCCGGCGCGGAGCGGGGTTTTGAGGTCGGTTCCGCCGGCGGCGAAGAGGCAGGTGAGGAGATGGCCGTCGGTTGAGAGGCGGGCGCGGGTGCAATCGCCGCAGAAGGGTTGGCTGACGGAGGAGATAACGCCGATTTCGCCGGATCCATCGGCGTAGCGGTAGCGGCTGGCGACTTCGCCGC
This sequence comes from Chloroflexota bacterium, assembly GCA_026707585.1. Taxonomy (GTDB): domain Bacteria; phylum Chloroflexota; class UBA11872; order UBA11872; family UBA11872; genus UBA11872. The sequence continues at coordinate 64,728 of JAPOWQ010000028.1, forward strand.
GGTAGTTGGGGGCGGCGGGCTCGATAGGGGCGACATCGTTCACGCGCGCCACGATCTCGCGGGCGGGGACGACCTCAGAGAGGACCCAGTGGTTGAGGTTGCCGACGTCCATGTACTCGATGAAGCGGACGATGTGGCCGGTGCCCTTGAAGTGGCGGGCCAGTTGGGCGACGGCCTGGTCGTTGACGCCGCGCTGGACCACGCAGTTGATCTTGATCTGATCGAATCCGGCGGCTTCGGCGGCGCGGATGCCCTCCAGCACCGGCTCGACACTGATTTCACGCCCGTTCATGCGCTTGAACACGTCGTCGTCCAGGCTGTCCAGGCTCACCGTGACCCGATCCAATCCGGCTGCGTGCAACGCGATGGCGTGCCGGGGAAGCAGGTACCCGTTGGTCGTGAGGGCGATGTCCTCCACGCCGTCGATTCGGGTGAGCATTTTGATTAGCGCGGCCAAGTCGGCGCGAAGCAGCGGCTCCCCACCGGTGAGACGCAGCTTGCGCACGCCCAGGTCCACGAATAGCCGGGTGAGGCGTTCGATCTCCTCGAAGCTGAGGATCTCGGGCTTGGGTAGAAAGGCGTAGCGCGCGCCGAAGACCTCCGCCGGCATGCAGTAGGGGCAGCGGAAGTTGCAGCGATCGGTGACGGAAATGCGCAGATCGCGCATTTCGCGTCCGAGCGTATCGGTGACGGTAGGCAGGGTGGTTGTGGCGTTCATGGTTTGGAATGCGGGGCTTGGGCCTCGCGTTGCTTGAGTCTACGCGGGGCGGTGGCCGGTGGTTAGGGGCTCGCGGCAAGTGGCGAGGGCGAAGCGGAGAAGAGAGGAAGGGGCCGCCGCTTGCGCGGGATGGGGTTTGGCGGGTTGCGGTAGTCCCGGGGGCGCGGGTGGCTTTGAGGCCGGGGTGCGCGGGAGACCACGCACCGCGGGGAAGGCGTGAGCTGAGAACAGCGAGCACGAGGAAGGCAGGACTCCCGTTCGACAGGCCCAGGGCGGGGCAGGTGGCGTTGGTCAGGCGGCGTCGCTGCGGAGGTCGCGTCCGGCGAAGAGGCCTTCGATGACGCCTTCGAGGCGGGAGGTGCGCTCGGTGAGCGCCTGGACGTCGGTGCGCAAATTCGAGACGTCGGTCTTGACATCCGCGAGCTCAGCGTGGACTTGCTGCCGGAAGACCAGGAGGTCAGCGCGCATCTCCTCCCGGAGGTTCTGGTTTTCGGCGCGAACCTGCGCAAGGTCGGCGCGGACTTCCGTTCGGAGGGTTTCCATGTCAGCGCGGAGTTCCGTTCGGAAGGAGTCCATGTCAGTGCGGAGTTCCGTTCGGAAGGAGTCCATGTCAGTGCGGAGTTCCGTTCGGAAGGAATCCAGGTCAGCGCGGACTTCCGTTCGGAGGGAGTCCATGTCGGCGCGAAGCTCGGTGCGCAGGCGTTGGTGATCGGCGCGCGCGTCGCGCCGAAACGTAAGCAGCAACCCAACAACGGTGGCGCCTACGGCGAGGATTCCGATGAGTTCCGGGGACAGGGTCGGCTCCAAAGTGTGGATGTATGTCGTCGAGCCGCCCGCCTCGTGAAGAGCATAACACGGGGGGTGGGCCGATACCCGGCGTCCGGCAGGGGCTGCGAGCAGAGCGCGTGGGGTGTGGGCAGTGTTCAGTGGCTGGTGCGGCGCTGGTTGGGGGTGGTGGGGAGGGTCAGGATGGGGCGAGTGGAGCGGGTAGAGAAGTTAGATGGGGAATGAAACCGGCTGAGGACGAGCGGGGGCGAAGGGGCGCCGGCGGTGATGACATTGCGGGCAATGCAGTCAGTGCAGGCGTTGCCGGCAGGGCAGGCGAGGCTGGCCGGGTTGGCGGTGGAAGCGAGACGTCGGCGGGCAGGGATAGGCCTTGGGCTAATGCCCGAGGGCGCGGACGGTTCGACGGCTTTGTGGTGCTTCCAGCGACCATAGGTAGCAAGCTGCGTGCAGCCTTGGCCACGCAGCCGTGCGAGAGGTATGCATCGTTCAGGAGAGTTGTCGGTCGTCGATCTCGTAGACCTTGAGGACTTCGTCGCCGTAGTGGTTGATGACTTTGATGGCGATGCGGCCGGTGGTGGGGGGTGGGAAGGGGCGGCTGCGGGTTTGGTAGAGGGAGGCCCAGGCATCGGGGTCGATTTCGGCGCGGAGGGAGCGCTTGAGTTGCTTGTAGGGGTCACCTGCGCCAGTGAAGTAGGCGTGGCGCACGAAGAAGCTCTGCTCGTCGTAGCGGGTGTCAATAAACCAACAGGCAATGTCTTTGGTGGACGCCGAGCGCACCACGCCGCTGGTGGGATCGTAGACATCCACGCCGTGGAGCTCGACTACGACCTGGCCATCATCGGTGCGTTCGACATGCACGTCGGGTTCTCCGAAGACGGTGAACAGGTTGCCCGCGCCAGTCTTCTTGAGCAGGTCGTCACCCATTGACAGGTCGGGGTTCATGCGGGCCAGCATGACGGGCAGGCGACCGTAGCGCTCTTCTGCGTCGGCCACGGCAAATGCTTCGGGATCTCTACCCTGCGGCGCGAACTCGAGAGCCTTTTCGTCGGCGTGGGCGTCAAACGCGAAGCCGCAGACCACCAATAAGTCATAGCCAACACCTCGGACCGCGGCTCGGGCCGCGCGCCCGATCTGTTCCGCTCCCACAGTTCCATGTTCAGGGCCAATTGACACGGCGACGCGGCGAGGATCGCCGCTGGCGTCGGTGTACTCGCCTTCGGCATGGAGGTTTGGATCTCCCGACACGGGCTCCAAGCGCGTGAACCTCAAGCGCTGGCTGCGTCTCGTGTTTTGAACGCCGGCCTTGGCGAGGTTCTCAATGATGGACGCCGTGAAATCCGGCTGGTGCGGATCTTCCTCGGCCACTCGGACCGAGCTCGGCGGCGGGTCGTCGACCGCCAGCATGCGATGAGGCGAGAGGCTCTCTACGGTAAACGGACCGGCTACGCGAATCTTGGTGGGGTCTTCGAAGGGTCGGTCATAGAGAACCTCGCTTCGGACACTCCGGGCGATGGAGTCGTCAATTTCCTGCTGTCGGGAAATACGGACGCACCAAAATTCTTCAAGGTGTCCGCGTGCGTCCGCAGGCCAGTCGCTCGGTGGATCACGAGGGACTTCCCACTCCAGAAGTTCGTTGCTTCGTGCCAACTCACCGCACGGAAGCGCAACGGCCGTCGCCTCGTCTGCGCTGAAGTCAACGATCTCACCGATTCGACCACCTACTGGTGAAACAAATCCGGTTGAGTGTCCACGCAGTGCCAGATTAAGCGCAGCCAACGAGCGCTTAACCTTTGGCTGCCAGCGATGCCAAATCTCGTCAATCTCTTCGTTCCGAGCGATATCACGTAGCTGAATATGCGGCGCTCGTTCGTAGACAAAACCTTGTCGTATATCACCTGACGTCTTGCCGTTGATCGCTGGCTGTCCGCCTATTTCAGATTCCTTGCGATGCCCCTCGGCACTGTCAAGCAATAGGTAGTAAGGATATCGTGCCGCCATAAGCCGGGTACGCGCCAACGCGAGAGCCACGCGTGACGTATCGATTGTGATCCATCGGCGTCCCCATTGCTCCGCCACGTAGGCGGTCGTACCACTTCCGCAAGTGGGATCTAAGACCAGATCGCCCGGATCAGTGGCCATCAAGACACATCTTTGCACAAGCTTCTGAGAACTCTGTACGACGTACACTTTGCGTTCGGAAAAACCCGTCGCTAGGACATCATCCCATAGATTAGCGATTGGATAAACTGCAAAGTCGTCCAAAAACCGACGATACATTAGCGACTTTCCGATTGGCTTGATTCGATTTGCCCGTTCCAGCCTATTCATGCCTTCAAGATTAGTCTTCCAGCCACCTCTGTATACATGATAAGTTATTCCGTTTATGTCGTACCCGAATTGAGTGGTGGCACCGCCGGATTGGCTGCGCAGATCACCGGCCGCAAACACGTGACCTTCTGGTTCCACATTCTTGCTGATCCTCGACTCTTGAAGGTCATTAGAGAGCTGCCAAACATATTGAGTTGTTCCTTTTTCGCCTAGCTTCTTGTCTTTGTTTAGCTGTCGATACTTTAGGCTCTCCCTATTGCGGGCGTAGAACAACACGTAGTCAACGACGCCCGCTAGATGCTGGGAGGTCTGGCTACTCGTCTTCGCAACGACAATCTTGGCAATATGGTTCTCAGCCCCAAACACTTCATCTAGCACGGCTCGAACGCGATGAACATTTTCGTCGCCTATCTGTACAAAGATACTGCCTGTATCACTGAGCAGATCGCGAGCGACGGTTAGACGATCGCGTAGATATGTCAGGTATGAATTTACCCCTAGCTTCCAGGTATCTCGGAAGGCGCGAACTTGCTCTGGCTGGCGAGTAGTGTCTTGAGCCCGCCCGTCACGAACTTCACGTCGCCGGGTAGAGACCTGCCAGTTAGAATTAAACTTAACTCCGTACGGCGGGTCCATATAGATGCATTGGATCTTACCACGGAGGCCTTCCTTATCGGCCAGAGAGGCCATGACCAGTAGGGAGTCACCAAGAATTAGACGGTTCTGCCAGTATTGGTCGTGCTGATAGAACTCCAGCTTGTGCTGAAGGTTGTCGAGACCATTGAAGTCGTCGAACCAGTCGAGTTGGTAAGTAGCTTCGTTTTGGCTCGTACGTCGGAGGTCCTCGATGATGGCGTGCGGGTGGAGCTTTTCCTGGATGTAGATGGGTACTACGGGAACGGTGAGATCTTCGGCGTCCAGATCGTCCTTGCCCTGCCAGACGAATTGTGGATCAAGAGCGGGATCGCGTGGCCAGCGCAGCGCGTTGACGACGTCGGCCGGCTCGTCGGGGGCGAAGTCGCGCAACTCTTCGGTGGGTATGTTCTTGCGGGTGTCCCGGTGCTTCAGGGACTCGACCTGCGTGGGGTGCCTACTTCCGCGGCGCCGAGCCATGTCAGCTTTCCGCGCCTATCGGACTGGCGGCCGTTGCCGCGCCTGATCGCTGGTGCGCGATGAAATTGCCCAACTCCGTTTGCAGCTTCCAGGGATCCTTGGTCTCGAAGAAGCGCCAGCGGCCCCATGCACCGGCGTTGTTGACGGCCGGAACCCAGAGCTTGCTGGCGGTCGCGGTCTTCGCGTCCTTTTCCGGTAGATCGGGTCCACTGACTTCCAGCACGAGATAGAGCGGGTCGTCGGGACCCTGTCCGTCGTCGATGCGAGCAATGAAGTCCGGGTAGTACCAGCGTTCCCGGCCGTCATAGATGTAGGGCATGCGGAACTCGAGGCCGTGGTTCTTGGCGTAGTGCCGGACCTGGGGCATCGCCTCAAGAACCTGAGCGGCCTTTTGCTCCCAGGTATTGGAGTCGGCGACGACGTGCGAGACATGGCACTTGTTGGGGTTCGTGGTCATCGTCCGTCGGGTCGTATCAAAGTCGACGTGGCGCGTGGATCCACGCGGGTTGTAATGATTCAGGATGGGGCGCAGACGCTCGGCGCGGTCGGTGGAACCTTCGATGGAGAGGCGAATCAGCTCGGCCGCCCGTCTGCCCAAGGCCCGGACCAACAGCAACTGCGGGTAGGTGTTGTCCTTGAGCTCAAGGCATTCGCTGAGCCAGGCACGGGCAATGCGAAGCAGTTGGGGAAAGGCCCACATTTGCAGCTGATCGGCCCCATCACGGAAGTGCTCCTCCAGGGTGTAGCGGGCCAGACGGAAGGCCACGGTCTGTTCGCGCTCATCCCGAAGATCGTTTAGCGTGTGCTTCTTGTCTTCGCCCACGATCGACGCTACAACCGTCTCCGTCGGCACGTCCTGGGTCGAAAGCTGCAAGCGCGTCTTGTCGCTGAACTCATGAGTCAATCGCTGCGGCTCCAAGTCGAAGCGGTAGCCGGTGAGGTTGGGGAAGGTGAGTTCGGCGTAGGCGCGTTCAGGCAGCGCCCGGACGCGGGTTGGCAATCGGCTCGGTTTGGGGTCAATCACCGATCCGGAGGCCGGGATGAATGCGAAGGGCACGCCGTAAATCTCGGCGTACTCAGCCTCAAACATGCCGTTGAGGTCCGGCTCGTAGCTGCGGCGCCGTAGCGCACGGCCAACAACCTGTTCGCAGAGCAACTGGGTGCCAAAGGCGCGTATCCCGAGGATGTGCGTGACGGTGCTGGCGTCCCAGCCTTCAGTGAGCATGGAGACGGAGACGACGCAGCGCACGCGCTCACCGAGGCGACCGGGCTTACCGACGGTGTTCATGACCTCGCGCAGCAAGTCCTCGTCGGTGAGGTTGGCAGCGTCGCGGCCCGGGTAGCGGCGGCGGTACTCGCGCCGGAACTCGTCGATCTCGCGGCGCGCGACGCGCTTGAACGTCGCGCTCATCTGCTCACCGGAATCGAGTTCGGCGCTGTCGATCAGGATGGTGTTGGGACGTTCGGTCCAACGGCCGTCGGCCGCATTGCTGAAGAGTTCAAGTTGCCCGCTTTGGACGTAAGGCGCGTCGGCGTCGGCGCGGGGATCCTCCCAGCCGGCCACGAAGTCGTAAACGAGCTTGGAGACGTTCGTATTGCTGCAGACGATGATGAAGACCGGCGGGGTGCTGTGGACCTGGGCTTCCGGACTTTGCTCCCAGCGTTGGTATTGGTCCTGATAGTTGTCGTAGAGAGTAAGCAGGGCAGCTTCCAGCTGCGCGGGCAACCTGGGCTGGCCAGTGACAGTGCCCGTTCGACGGCCGCGACGGGGAAGCTCTTCGCGGATGTTGACCCAGAGGTTGCGAAACACCGGCTGGTCATCAACGACGGCGTCGTCGCTGACGGGAACGCGCGGCACTTTGACGATGCCGCTCTCGATGGCGTCAATGAGCGAGAAATCGGACACGACCCAGGGGAACAGGGTTCCTTCGTCGTAGCCCGAGCCGCGGAGAAAGAAGGGCGTGGCGGAGAGGTCGTAGACGACCTTGATGCCAAGTTTTTTCTGGACGGCCTGCAGGCCGGCGAGCCAGACGCGGGCTTGCTCGGTGCGTTGCCTGGCTTCCTGGCGCTCGTCGGGTGTGAGGCGGATTTTCCTGGCGCTGGGGCGGACGCGGTAGCAGTGATGCGCCTCGTCGTTGAAGACGATGATCTGGCGCTTTGCGCCGAGGTCGCGACAGACCCGGCGCACCATTTGATCGGGCGTCTCGAGGTGCTTCGTGCGCAGGATCGACTCGGCGAGCTTCGAGGCGTCGCCGGTCTTGCGTCGCAGGAACTGATGGAAGTTTACGATGTGGACTCGGGCGCTCCCCAGACCGTCGGTGAGTTCCGGGGGGACAACGTCGCGCTCGCGGTAGTAGTTGCCGGGGTCGTTGGGTAGCAGCACGCGCAGACGGTCGCGAATGGTGATGCCCGGCGTGACCACCAGGAAGGTGTCGGTGAAGCGATTGTCGCGAGGACTGGCGCGCTTGTTGAGCGTCTGCCAAGCAATCAGCATGGCCATGAGTACGGTCTTGCCGGTGCCCGTGGCCATCTTGAAGGCAACGCGGAGGAGGCCGGGATTCCACTGGTCGGCGAACTCGCGCAGCTGGTTCTCGATCCAAGGCTCGCCATATTGCGAGGCAACTTCGAGCAGATAGATGGCGGTCTCAGCAGCTTCGACCTGGCAGAAGAAGAGGCGGCGTTCGCGGTCGGGCGCCTGCCAGTACTCCAGCAAGCGGCGGCTGGTGCGGGTGACGCCCTGGTATCCGCCACCGCGCCACACAGCGACGCGTTCGCGGATGCGCTCGACCAGTTCGTTTTCTTCGATCCGGTCCTGAGTCCATTCGGCGACCATCGCCAGTTGTCCGTCGCGCCGGCGGGCTTCGGGCACCGGTACGAAGTAGGAACTGGGCCGCCGGCCTTTGACTATGTCGCTGGTGATGCCCTGGTCGTCGAAGCGGAAGTGGCGTTGCGGCTCTTGAAAAGGGGAATTGAGAAC
>JAPOWQ010000006.1 GCA_026707585.1 Chloroflexota bacterium
TCGCCTCCTCGTCCGCGGCGGCCTCCAGCCATTGCAGTACGCAATCCAGCCAGGCCCTGATCGACGACTGCGAGACGCTGCTGGGGCTGAAAGACGAGCTGGCGGGCGACTCAGACGACCTGGACGACTGGGTTGGGACGACGGCGGTCAACGATTGGACGGGAATCTTTGCCGACACGACGAGGGGTGCGTACCTAATCTCATTCGGTCAAGGCCAGAATCTCAGCGGGAAGCTCCCGGAGGAATTGGGCAACCTGGACAACCTGGAGACTCTGAATTTCTCGTCGCAGGAACTGACCGGCTCGATCCCCAAGGAACTTGGCGATCTCAGCAACTTGACGACCCTAAACCTGTCGAATAACCGACTGACCGGCAAGATCCCGAAGGAGTTGGGCGATCTCACCGCCTTGGGAGTCTTGTACCTCAATGGGAATCAGTTGACTGGCTCGATTCCGAAGGAGCTGGCCAAACTGGAAAACCTGGGAACGTTAGGCCTGCACGCAAACAACCTCACCGGCTCGATCCCCAGAGAGTTAGGCCAACTGACCGGCCTCACTGGGCTATACCTCTATGAGAACCGGCTGACCGGCAAGATTCCGGACGAATTGGGCAAGCTGACCAGCCTCACGGTGCTCAACCTCTATCAAAACCGGCTGACCGGCGAGATCCCGGACGAATTGGGCAAGCTGACCAGCCTCACGCTCTTGTCGCTGTCCGAAAACAATCTGACGGGCGAGATCCCCGCGGCGCTGGGCGACTTGAGCAGCCTGCAGTTCCTGTGGATGCGCGCCAACAAGCTGAGTGGCGAGATTCCTGAGGAGCTGGGCACCCTGGGCAGCCTTCAACAGCTGTACCTGCACCAGAATAAGCTGACCGGCAAGATCCCGACCGAGCTCGGCGGGTTGAGCAGCCTCCTACGCCTGCGCCTGGAAAACAACCAGCTGAGCGGCGCGATTCCGACCCAGTTGGGCAACTTGAGCAACCTGCAGTGGCTGCTCCTCAACGACAACAAGCTGACCGGCGGAATCCCGACGCAACTGGGCAGTCTGGCAAACCTTCAGATCCTGTATCTGCACCGAAACCGCGAACTGGGCGGGACCATTCCGAGCCAGTTGGGCAGCCTGGCTAACCTGCGGCGGCTCTACCTGTACGACAACAAGCTGGACGGCAATATCCCGACGCAGCTGGGCAACTTGAGCAACCTGCAGCGCCTGCAGCTGCACGACAACATGCTGACCGGCGGGATTCCGACCCAGTTGGGCAACTTGAGCAGCCTGCAGCGCCTGTACCTGCACCGAAACCGCGAGCTGGGCGGGACCATTCCGAGCCAGTTGGGCAGCCTGTCCAACCTGACGGAGCTGGTGCTGGACCGGACCAAGCTGAGCGGCGCGATTCCGGCTCAGCTGGGCCAGCTCACCAAGCTGCAGGTGCTGGGGCTGTCGTGCAATGAACTCAGTGGCACGGCGCCGGCCGGGTTGAGCGGCGCCGGCAGCGCGGTGACGGGCAACGACCCGGACGGCAATCCCCTGGGGACGCACATCTACCTGCAGGGCAACATGCTGGTGGACGGGGAGGGCGCGGCGCTGGCGCGGACTGCCCAATTGCCCGCCAGCCTGCGGTCCCCGGCGGACGGGGGCACCAAGCGCGCCAGCCCCGATTTGGCGATTACGCTGACCGGCCGCTGTTATGGCGACTCCCCGCCGGCAGCGCCCAAGCCCGCGTCCAGGCCCAAACGCCAGCCAACCCCGGCCGTGGTCGGCGTCACGGACGCGGCCGTGGCCGTTCTGCCGCCGGACGAGGGCGCGCCGCTGCGCCTGGAGCGCCGCGATGCGACGGGCGGCCTCCTGGAGTTGGACGTGGGCCGCATCTCCGCCGACCGCCAGGAGATTAGCCTGGGCGGCATCATCCGCGATGCCGCCGATGGGCAAATCTACGCGATTGTGCGTCGCGAGCCGCGGCGCTGGGACGGCGATATCGTGCGGCGCTGGGTGCCGCCGGAGAGCCCGCTGGCGGCGCAGATCCTTCGGTCCGACGCGCTGGCGCGGTACACGGTGCCGGCGGAGGTGCTGGCCGCGATCCCGCTGGATGGGCTGCCCTCGGTTCCCCGCCAGGTGCTGCGGAGTGTCGACCCGGCCGACGATCGCCTTTTCAGTTGGGACGTGACGACCAGCCAGTGGCGCCACGTGCCGGACCTGGCCACCCTGCACGCGCTGGGGCTGTACTGGTGCGATGTGACGGCGGTGGATGCCAACTTCTACACGCGCCTGCCCCCGGAGCTGCTGGGCCCGCCCTATCCGGCCAGCACGGAACCCATTCAGGCCGACTATCCCGTCTGTGGCACGGCCTGACCCGCGGCCTTGGGCCCAGACCCTACGCAACGCCGGCGGGGCGCCCTGAGTCCGTGCGCGCTAGCCGGCGTGGGACGTTGGACCGGTTGAAGCCTCGCCGATTTTGGCCGGGGACGGCCGAGACCTTCGGCTAGCTGAGGACAGGTTCGGCCTCTCCCCAGGGACCCGTGCGTAACCCAGGGGTGGGTGCCCGCAGACTGATGGCTGCGCGCAAGACGGGCGGATCAGAGACGCCGCCCCCAGTCGGCAAGCTCAGGGCAGGCACTGCGACTGACAGCGCCGGGTATGCCGGATGCGGTTCGCCTGGCTCGGGATGCACGGGGGGCATCAAGACCGGAAGACGCGCGGGTCGGGGACGCCGCCCGCATTCGGCAGGCTCAGGGCAGGCTCTCCGTGAGATGGGGACGCGGACGCCGGGATGACGGAGGGGGGTCTGACCTGGCGGGGTGGTTGGCATAGACTGTGGATCACAGGAACTGTGGGACTGTGGAAATGCGGAATATTACGGTCTCGGTGGACGACGCGACGTATCGGCGGGCGCGAATTCGGGCGGCGGAGCTGGATACGTCGGTGTCGGCGCTCGTGCGGGAATACCTGCGGTCGCTGTCGGTCGAACGCGCCAAGGGTCCGCCGACCGAGACGGAGGCCGAGCGACGCGGCCGACTGCTCCGCGAAGTGATAGCGGACTTTGATGCCCGAGGCGTGGGTCTGCGAATGGCTGACAACCTGTCGCGGGACGAGATGTACGACCGCGACGCCGCTCGAGCTGAGGCTGAACGTGAACGAAGGCGCAAGCGGTCGGCCTGACATTGATGCGCCTCGGCGACACCAATGTGCTGCTGTACGCATCAGGCGAGTTGGCGGACGATGCCGAGAAAAGAGAGCGGGCCCTGAGCCTCCTGGCGGAGCCTGAGCTCGCCGTCTCCGTGCAGGTCCTACAGGAGTTCTAGTACCAGGCCAGACGGTCGACTCGTCCGGGACGGCTGACGCATGACCAAGCCATGAGATTCCTGGAGCCTCTCATGACGCTGCCGATACAGGACATGACATTGACTGTGTTTGCGACGGCCGTTGCCATCAGTCAACGATTTGGTATTTCCTACTGGGACGGGGCGATCCTGGCGGCGGCGCGGGCGCTGGGGTGCGATGCGGTGTATTCGGAGGATCTGAGCTCGGAGCAGGATTATGACGGGGTGCGGGTGATCAATCCGTTTCGGGGGAGCGGGGTGAAGAAGGAGTGAGCGAAGAGGAGTGAGAGGTGAGATGAGGACCGGATGGGACTGCCTGGGAGGGTTGGGTGGTCAGGGTGTGGTTCGACACGGCCCGCCGAAGACTCTGGGCCGGCTCACCACGAACGGGTGGGGGCCTGGGAAAGGTGGGGGCACGGAAGACTGGATCCCGGCTGAAGACGCCGGGATGACGGAGGGGATGCGGGGTTTTGGTAGGATGAGCGGGTTGAGGCGTGGCGTGCCGAATGCGTGGCGCGCGGTTGGGACGCCGGGGTTTTACCAGAGAACCAGCGACGGGATCGTTATGGGTTACGCGGTTTTTTCGACCGGGGGCAAGCAGTATCGCGTGTCGCCGGGGGACGTGATCGAGGTGGAGCGGCTGGACGCTGAGACGTCGGGGTCCCTGACGTTTGACGATGTGTTGCTGGTGAGCGATGAGGATGGCGTGCACGTGGGTCAGCCGACCGTCGAAGGCGCCTCGATCGAGGCGAGCGTGCTGGAGCACGTGCGGGGCCGGAAGATCCGGATCTTCACCTACCGGGCCAGCAAGCGCCGGCGGCGCCGGATGGGGCACCGCCAGGAGTTGACGCGGGTGCGGATCGATTCGATCAGCGCGCAGCCGGCATAGTCGATCGAAACGGAAGGACTACGAGCGATGGCACACAAAAAGGGGCTGGGCAGCAGCCGGAACGGTCGCGACAGTAACCCGAAGATGCTGGGGGTGAAGAAGTTCGCGGGCGAGGAGATCCGGACGGGTCAGATCATCGCCCGGCAGCGGGGTACGAAGCTGCTTCCCGGATCGCACGTTGGCGTGGGCCGGGATCACACGTTGTTTGCGCTGGCCGACGGGACGCTGGTGTTTGAGCAGGTTCGGGGGCGGAAGCGCGTGAGGGTTGCGCCTGCGGCTTAGGCTTTTTCGAATCTGGATTCGGTTGCTGGAGTTGGGACAGTTTGGTTGCTGGGCCTGAACCTGGGTGCAAGGGCTGGCAGCCACCCTCACCCCAACCCTCTCCCTCAAGGGGGAGAGGGAGTAGAGGCGCCGGGGTATACGGGGTCTGAAGCAGGAGGTTTGGAGAGCGGGAGAGATCACGAGCGGAAGACCCCTCACCGATTTCCGGCGGGTACGCCGGAATCTGCCTCTCCCCCAGGAGAGGGGAAGATTGGCGGATCCAGGGTCGTCTTTGGCAGGAGGTTTGTAGAGCAGGAGATATCACGACAGGAAGACCCCTCACCCTACCCTCTCCCCAAGGAGAGGGATTAAGGCGGGCACCAGGCTGGGGAGCCACAGGTTGCGCCGTGTTGATAGCCCGCCGGGAGAGGGAGTGATTGGCAGCCCCGGAGGGTGCTGCTGAGGGCCGATAGCTCAGTCGGAAGAGCGCCGCACTCGCATTGCGGAGGTCGTGGGTTCGAATCCCATTCGGTCCACCAAGTTACCGATTGACAGTGCCGTGCAAGTATCTAAGATACTCAGACATTAGCACGCGTCAGATCACCGGATGCTGAACGAATGACCCATGAGCAGATGTCCCTAGACGACCATATTGTTGCGAAAATCGAGTTGCTCATTCGTCGACCTGTGGCGCAAGTGTTTGACGCCTTCGTGAATCCAGATGTGATTACGAAATTTTGGTTCAACCGTACTTCCGGGCCTTTGGTAGCTGACGGCTCGGTGAAGTGGTTCTGGGATCTGTACGAAGCATCGACGACGGTTCGCGTGTTGGCATTGGAGCAAGATAAGCGGATCTACATTGAATGGGATGTTGACTCGGACAATCCATCGCGGGTTGAGTGGACTTTCGAAGATCGTGGGGCCGACGGGACGTATGTCAGTGTCGTCAATAGCGGCTTCGATAGCGACGTCAATGACGTGATCGACCAAGTTGTAGATTCGACGGGCGGCTTCGCTCTCGTTCTCGCGGCAGCCAAGGCGTACCTTGAGCATGGTGTTTCCCTGAACATCGTCGCCGATCGATTTTGACCATACGGTTGACAGGCTACTCGGGGTACCTGCCCTGTCTGTTTCACGAGGATGTTCCGAATAGGCAAGGCTGCCTAGACCGGCGCTTCCGGCAGACCTCGGCCTCCAGCTCATGGGTAGGCGGGGTCCGTCCGAACACGGATCACCCGACGGCCCTCCTCTATCTGGCCCGGGAATCGGGCCTCGTCTATCTGACGTACCTTCCCGCCCCTAGCTTTGGGACCTTGTTCATCTTCCGGATGAATTAGAGGCACGAGAACCTTCTCGCCGAGCTGGGCCGAGAGAGTACGGAGAATTCGAAGTTCACCAGGTGTGCGTCGCTGTTGGAGGCCTCGGTGCTGGGTGAGACGGGGATCAGCTACAGGCAGTCTGACCACGTATATTCGGAGGAGTCTTCCCAGTGGTAAGGCGAGCTGAGGGCGCAAAAGGCTATCCGTGTCTGAAAGACCGTTCTTAGATCAGGACCTCCCAGCGAAAGATTCGCAAATCGGTACGCCTTGCCCCACCAAACTTGACGGTAGACAGTACCGAGCCGTTCAGCGCCATCTCCTCAGCGTCCCTCCCAGGTATGGGGCTGTGGTCGGGCATCGGAATCGTGAAGCGCACCACGACGATCTCTTTCACGAAGCTCTCGACGAAGGCTTTGCGCTCCGTCAGGTCGCTCACGTTCAGGAAAGCACTCATCTCCGTGGCGTAGGCCGTGATGGTCTCCATATCGTCAGGACTCCCTGCGCTGCGAGAGCGACGCCCTCGTTTCCTCAGCAGTGGCCTCAATGCGCTCCTGCCGATTCCACGAGTCGCCCAGGATGCCCCGCTTCGCAAGGGTCCTTGCGTTGGTACGCCTTGAGAGCCGAGAGTAATGCCCGACACTTTTGGCGAGGGTCTCTCTTTGGCAATGATTGAGACTTTGGGTTAAGTTAAACGGCTCTACCAGTTCTGCTGGTTGCGGAATAGTTGAATGGGCAAGCTTCGTCCTTCCATGTCGGTTAAGGAATTTGAAGATGGCTATTTCTATGCTGCAGAGCTTAGAGGCTTTGCGCGCCAACTCGGTATCCCTGTAGGTCGACGGCACAAACTCGAGCTTGAGGCTCTCATTCGCGACTTTCTTCGAACCGGGATCGTTCCGTGCGCCAAGTCCGTGCCTCACCGACGATCCGGTGAGGAGCGGGACAAGCTTACGCCTGAATCAATCGTCCGGAATTATGTCGACGATATGCGAACGAAGAACTTTCTGCGAGAACTGATTCATGGGGGTGCCCCGTCGCTGAAGGATAAGTCAGGCCAGTGGTACTGGCTCAACGACTGGCGCCGCAAGCAGCTTCAGTCGGGCAAGCGCATCACCTACGCGGATCTGGCCAATCGACTACTGGAGCTTGTGCGCACCGAGGGTCGCCTGCCGCGGATCCCATCGGCCCGGTTCAATAACTTCATCACGGATTTCACGACAGACCCAGTGAACAAGAGCAAGAGCCGCGCCGAGGCTGTCGCGGCTTGGGAGTACATCAAGTCCGTTCCCGGACCCAAGACCTATCAGGCCTACGCGGCCCTCAAATCCAACAGGACGTGATGCCGAGGGGAGAGACCACTAGTCCGCTCACACGGTTCCAAACCCCGGAAGAACCATTGCTGGATCGCCTTGTAGGCCGGAACACTGCGAGAAGCACCACGCTCACGAGTGATGATGAGATGAATCAGGGGGTGCGGAGACTAACCAATAGCGCTCCGTCCGGGGAGAAGATTACCTACTTGATGCTGTTCGGCATCAAGTACTCTGACCTTCTACATCGAAACAACATCACAGACATCTTGGAGGCAGCAGGCGTCGCCACACTTGGTCCCACGGCGAATATGGGACGTCGTTTTGCTCACCATGTGAACCCGAAGGACTCGATTGGCCTTTGATAAAGGGACCAGATGTCGTGGGCAGCCGGGTGCTGGGTCCAGAGGCTGTCGGTCGCTGATACGACGTTGTCGCCGATGGCCCAGTTGCCGGTTTCGACATCGATGGCCACGACTTCGCCGTGGTGGTCGGGCTCGACCTGGTGTCGAATGTCCCGCTCGTAGATCTCGTTGCCCAGGCGGGCCGTCTCTTCTTTCGGGCGATCCGGGGGGGCGGAGGGTCTAGCTCGCAGGGTGGAAGGCGAGGATGGCGAGTCCGTCATAGATCCCCTCAGGAGCATCCCTCTGCCGGATTGACTCTAGCAGCCTGCGGAGGTTGCCCGGGGAAGGTGAGAGCACTTGTGTTAGGCGTCAAGAGTTAGGGCGGTGTCGACTCTGCGGGGAGGTTTTGGGGTTTGGATGGTTGGCCGGATTTGGGTGGGGTCTGGGCGGGTTCGAGGCGGAGCTTTAGGCCGAGGGCGCGGGTGATTTTGAGGAGTGTTGCCAGGGTGGGGTTGCCGTCGCTGGAGAGCGCCTGGTAGAGGTTGCCCCGGTTCAGGCCGGTTTCGCGAGCGAGAGCGCTCAGGTTGTGTGTCCGTGCGACGTGCTTCAGGACAGCGCGAATCAAGACACCGTCGCCAAGGTCCTCGTCCAGCGCCGCGCTGAGAAGGCCTTGAAGGTCCTCGTCGGTCCGCATGTAGTCCGATGCATCGAACTTTCGATACTCCTCAGCCATCAGTCGAACGTCGTGCTCCGCAGGATTACGTATATTGTTGAAGTGTACGATATACCGTACATCCAGTGGGAGAGTTCGAGCGGGTTTGGGGCGCGTGTGCCGGATATTCGGGGGTGTATAGCGGCTTTGGGGGGACGAAGGCGGAGGTTGCGGTGGTGATCCGGGAGGCCATTGAGCTTTAGCTGGAGGCGATGGAGGAGGACGGGGAAGCGATTCCGGCTCCGCAGGCGTATGAACTGACTGAGGTCTAGTCGTCCGGAACGCAGGGGGGCGGTTTCCGGGAACTCCGGATTGGACGGACCCGGGGCCGATGGCTCAGCCGGAGGAGGGCCGCGCTTGGATTGGGGAGGTCGTGGGTTGGGATTCGATTCGGTCGACCACCACCCTCCAGGGCGGTCGCAGGGTCGGCGCGGTAGGGTGAGCGGGAACTGGCACTACGGAGCGGCGCAGAGGCATGAACGTCATCCTCCTGGGGGCCGGACGGGGCGAACGCCTTATGCCTTTCACCGCGTCGCAACCAAAGTGCTTTACGGAAGTCGCGGGCGCCAGGATTCTCGATTGGACGCTACGTGCGTTTCGACAGAATGGTCTGGACCGGTTTGTCTTCGTCGGCGGGTACCTGATGGACGTGGTTCGGGACGCCTACCCGAATCTCTCCTATGTGGAGAATCCCGCCTGGTCCACGACCAACATCCTGGCTTCCCTGGTCTGTGCTCGTGAACACATGGCCCGCGGCTTCTATGCGACTTACACCGATACGCTGTACCGCGGCGGCGCCGTGAAGGCGCTTCAGGATTCGCCGCACGACATCACGCTCGTCATGGACACTCGTTGGCGTGAACGGTATGTGTTTCGGAGTCTGCACCCGGAGTCGGACGCCGAGAAGATTCTGGTGGACGGCGACCGCGTGGTGGAGGTTTCACGGACGATCAAGCCGCAGGAGGCATCCGGCGAGTATTCGGGCGTTATCAAGATGACGGCCGAGGGCGCTTCTCAGTTCCTGCAGTTTTACGACGAACTCCACGCCGAACTTGGCGAGGAGCAAGTCATCGCCGACGGCAGGCCCTTCCGCATGGCGTATGTGATTCATCTCCTCGATCGGATGATCAGAGATGGAATCCCGGTCCACTGCGTCGCCGTACCGGGTGACTACCATGAGGTCGACAACATCCAGGACTACCACCTGGCCACGGCAGACTGGATGCGGTTCGCGATCAAACCTGATCGTGAGCCACGTGTGACCACAAGCAGAGAAAACGCACGACATCTTGCCTGAGAGTCAAATGAAACGAGGCCTGTTCCCAACCACCGTCGTGGGCTCCATGCCGCGACCTCAATACGTGCGAGACCTGATCGAATCACAGGTCGACGGGGGCGGCACTTCGGGCGGTTTTCGGCGGATGATGGACTCCGCCATACCATACGTCGCGCAGATGCAGGAGCTTGCCGGCATCGACATTATTTCCGACGGGGAATGGCGTCGAAAGTCATACATCGGGGTGATTGCGGATATCTGCCGCGGGTTCGATTTGTCCATCAAGGAAGTCCAGGAACAGCGCCAGACGTGGCACGTCGTCACGTCGAAAATCGACGTCGTAAACCCCGGCCTGCTGGCGAGGGAGGCACGGTTCCTCAAACTGCATACGGGACGGGATGTCAAGGTCGCCATACCATCGCCATACCTGTTAGGTGAGCGGATGTGGGACCCCGAGCTGTCACGAGCCGCTTATCCCACGCGACGTGACTTCACCGAGGCGCTCGTGCCCGTGCTTCGGCACGAGCTGGAAGCCTTACGCGACGAAGGGGTAGCGATAGCGCAATTTGACGACCCTCACCTGTGCCTGTTCGTGGACCCGAAGGTGCGGGCGGACTACGACGATTGGCAGGCCGAGTTGGCGTACTGCGTCGACTTACTGAACCGCGTCGTCACGGGAGTAGAGGGCGTCCGGCTGGCGGTCCATCTGTGTCGGCGAAATAAGGGTCGCGCAGGATGGGTTGGCGAGGGTGGATACGAGCCGATTCTGCCAGCCCTGGCCGGTCTCAAGGTCGATATTCTCATGTTGGAGTTTGCGATACCGGCGGCGGGCGATTTCGCCGTATTGCGCGACTTACCAGAACGCTTCGATATCGGTCTGGGATGCGTCGACTGCCGCAGCAGCCACATCGACACGCCAGACGAGATTGCCGCCCGCGTCAGGCAGGCGGTCCAATACGTCGCGCCTGAGCGGGTCCTGCTGCACCCCGACTGCGGTTTCGCGCCGGGAAGCGCTGCCGATATCCCGCTGGACGAGGCGTACTTGAAGCTCAGGAATGAGTCCCTGGCAGCTGAGATGCTCAGGGAGGAATTTGGGTAGCTCTGCAGACTGCCGGAACGCGCAGTCCTCACATAGAGACCTCCCACCGGGAAGTTCGCAATTCAGTCTTGCACGGCCCACATGTTCATAGCTAAGACCTGCCGAGGCTCGAACTTCCTCAGCAATGGTGTGCGACTGCCCCCGCCCTTTCAGAAAAGGCTGACGCGTTTGCGCTCCCTCAGATGTTGCCTCCCCCTGTTGGCGCCTATTGCGCTAGTTGTGGTGTGTTCTGATAGGACGCTGGCTCACAATGTGCTCTATCATTGATCACCACCAACCGGGGAGGCCCAATAGTGACCAATTCAAACAGACGCTAGGTCGAAGGTATGCCGGAGAAGACTGCGCTGATCACGGGGAGTGACCCATCCATGACCAAGCACACTGAACACGCGCGCGCCCTCGATGTCGAGGGCGCATACAACGTCCGCGACCTCGGAGGATACGCGACCCGCGACGGCAGGATGACCCGCTGGGGTAAGTACCTACGGGCGGACACCCTGGCGAATCTCAGCCCCGCCGGCGTAAACACTCTCCTCGAATACGGCATCCAAAACATCATCGACCTGCGCCGCAGCAGCGACCTGCAATTCAGGCCGAGCCCCTTCATTGGTAATGAGGCCGTCACCTACTACCATCAGAACATGGCAGGCGACGTGGACCTGGAGGGTAGGGAGGTGATCGACGGAGTCGAGGACTCTGCCGAGCGGCGGGGCAGGGCGTACTGCTACATACTCGAACAGAGAAAGCACATCCTCCACCAGATATTCTCGATTCTTGCCAGCCCGGGCGGTCTCCCCGTCCTCGTCCACTGTAACGCGGGCAAGGACAGGGCCGGAATCTCTGCCGCATTCGTGCTGGATATCTGTGGCGTTCCTCGCAAGACCATCATCGAGGACTATGGGCTCACCGCGCGGTATCTGGTGCGGCGCTACTACGATGACAGTCCTGACGTGAATCCTGACGAATACACTTGGCGGGATTATCAGAACGATGCCTGCCATCCTCACAGCATGCAAATAACCCTCGACCACGTCGACAGGATGTACGGAGGCGTCGAGGGCTACCTGCGAGACACCGGCATCACCGACGACCAGCTCGCCGCCATCAAGGAGGCCATGACTGAATGAGCGCCCAGAATCCCCCGAAGTCGACCCCAGACGCGGCATAGGCTCGTCTTGTCGCCTGATCGACTCTTCAGATAGGAACTTTCCATCGGAAAGTTCGCAATTCAGTTTTACACGGCCCACCATGCAGGTGGTGAACCGTTTCCTGGCCGCTTGTGCGGCCGATCACCGGACCCAGGATCACCCGGCCCAACCAGGTGTGGGCAGCGCACCTATCTGCCCATGGCCCGGGGGTTTCTGCCCCTGGTGGAGACCTTTGCGTAACCCCAGGTTGGTTGCCCGGAAGACCCTCACCCCAACCCTCTCCCAGAGGGAGAGGGAGAAAGATCGGCCCCGCATTCGATGTCGAGGCGGGGTTTGCAAGGGTCTCCTGGTGGCGATCATGGACTGGCACCGCCGGTACGTGGTAGCTGTCCAAATGACCGGGTCTACCCTCACTATGAGTGCCAGCTGGAAACACCTATGCTCTATCTACAAAGCCTTACGGGATGAACGGAGGCGTTGACGTGGCGCTGCCGATGGGCAAAGTCGTGCTTTTCATGGGTGTTGGAGAAGCACTAGAAGAACGCAGTTTCCCGTTGCCGCAAGCACTGGAGCCTGGAGCGATTCTGGTCAAGACGACGATGGCAACGGTATGCGGCTCTGATGTGCATAGCTGGCGAGGCCGTCGGCCCTTCCCTGCGCCAACCGTATTGGGGCACGAAGGGCTGGGAACAATCGTGCAACTCGGGCCGAGTGTCAGGACGGATACTGCCGGTCATAGCCTGTCCGAGGGTGACCGAATTACCTGGAGCATCATGGCCAACTGCGGCGGTTGCTGCTATTGCCGGATATATGATCTACCACAGAAGTGTCTTAGCCTTTTCAAGTACGGACATGCACATAGCGACGTACCGCCGCATTTTGCGGGCACGTTCGGCGAATATGTTTACGTTAGACCCGGCACAAGCGTGTTCAAGATTCCAGATGATATGTCCGACGAGGAGGCGTCACCTTTGATGTGCGCTGCGGCCACCGTGACCGCGGGTCTTGCCGGTATCGGTTTGCAGCCGGGCGAGAACGTCGTGATCCAGGGTGCGGGTATGTTGGGGATTTATGCCGCAGCCATCGCCAAGGAGCAAGGCGCGGGGCAAGTTATCACGGTCGACGTGCTCGACAAGCGATTAGAGATCGCCAGAGAATTCGGATCCGACCACGTCATTAACGCCAGTCAGCACGATGATGAAGAGCTTGTCCTCAAGGTCAATGACCTGACCGGCGGGCGCGGCGCGGACGTGGTCGTTGAAGTGACTGGTTTCGCCAGGGTAATACCGTTGGGAGTCAAGATGCTGCGCATCGGCGGGCGCTATCTCATGCAGGGAGCCTTGTACCCCGACGACAACTTCATGCTTGCCTCACACGATGTGATCACCAAATGCCTCACAATCGCGGGCCTCCACAACTACGACTCCCGGTATCTGGGCCGAGCTCTGGACCTCGTCTACCGAAGCCGCCACCGATATCCGTACAAGAGACTTGCCGGCCCCGCATTCCCACTCACCGCAGCAGGCGTGACCGCCGCGCTCGAATCGCTGGAGACGCACGAGGGTATGCGACCGATAGTGAAACCGTGAGCAACTCATACATGTAGGAGGGTGTGAGCCAATGAGCAAGATCAGCATGGTCATGTTCGACCTTTCCGGGACGACGGTGCATGATGACACCGGGGTGCGAGACTGCCTGTACGAGGCTGCGCAGGAACATAATCTAGACACGACACCAGATGAGATCCTGCTGCACATGGGAACGAACAAGATTCATCTTTACCAGTTTCTCATTGCGCGGTCGAGAGGAGAGAGAATCGATCTTGAAGATTTTGAGAAAACAAGAACTCTTGATACTTACGAAGAGGCGAAGAGGGTCTTTGACCGTTACGAGGAGCTCATGATCGAGCACTATCGCAGGGAGGTCAGAGAAGTGCCCGGTGCCACCGACACATTTCGCTGGTGCCAGGAACATGCGATCAGGGTCGCCACTAATACCGGCTTTCATCGTGCCATAACCGAGGCAATCATGGACAGCCTCGGCTGGGTGAGGGACGGGCTGGTGGACATCGCCGTGGACGTGGAGCATATCCCCGGACAGATCGGACGCCCTGCGCCATTCATGATTTTCCACGCTATGACGCAGTTGAATATTCAGAGCGTGCACGAGGTTGTCAAAATCGGCGACACGCCAGCAGATATGCTGGAAGGCTACAATGCGGGATGTCGCGGTGTTGTTGGCGTACTGAGCGGGCCCAGACCAGTCGATTCCTGGGGCAAGTATCGACACACCCACGTCATACCCAGCGTCAAAGAATTGCCTGAATTGATAACGCGCGAGTTTTCATGATCGGAGCTCGTTTACCATAAGGACTATTCGATCCGCGGCCATGCATCCCGGGCGCTCCGCAGTAGCTCAGAAGCGTGCCGCCGGTTCGAGAGGCCGTTCGGGTCCTGGAGCACGACGGGTGGCGACAGGCGTCGACACGAGGAGGCCACCGAGTCTTCAGGCACCCGGACAAGCCAGGGATTGTGGTGGTGGCCGGGACACCGAGCTTCTTTTTGCCGAAGGGAGCCTGGAACAGCAGGGAATCGGAAGTAGAATCAGGTCTAGCGAGAAACCGATGCAAGATAGAGAGACGCCCGAACATACGCAGGGAGAAGGAATGGTGGTGAGGATGCGCCGCCCACGGGAAGAGACCGCCCGCCTCGGCAGGGAGTTGTACGAGCGGGACATCCGTCGTCAGATTGAAGCCGACCACCACGGCCAGATCGTCGCCATCGACGTGGACAGCGGGAACTGGGCAGTCGCCGAAGGCGAGATAGCGGCGGTGGACCACCTGCGGGAGATCCGACCGGGCGCGGTCAACGTCCTGTGTGAGCGGGTGGGTTACCGGGCGCTTCGCAGCTTTGGAGCACGGTCTCTGCCGAGGGCCGGGTGATCGAAGGTGTGGTGAACGACGCCCTTGAGGCGGTCGCGACCCTCTCCCTGCAAGGTCCCGCGGGACAAGCCCAGGACATAGAAGCCGTGTTGGACACCGGGTACAGCGGCTTCCTTACCTTGCCGAATACGGTCGTGACGGCGCTGGGACTGCCGTTCGCCTACATCGGCCGGGCGCTCCTGGCCAACGACGCTGAGGTGACCTTTGACGTACACGACGTTACGGTTCTGTGGGACGGCCGCCCGAGACAGATCAAGGCCGACGCTACGGGCAGCACCCCGCTCGTGGGCATGCTGATGCTCGCCAACCATCGCCTGGACATGGACGTCGCTCGTGGTGGCCGGGTTACGATCCGGCCTCACCAGTAGACGTTCCCGCGGGATTGATAAGGAACTGGGTGGCACGACGGTCGATGTTTCGGGTGGCGCCTGGACCAGTTCCTTTGAATCACCTGGCCATTGACTGAGCGGCGCGATGAAGGGCGCCGGCGGCATTGAGCGGGGACCGACAAGCCTTGGGGCGCCGGCGCCCGGCGCCTAGCCCGCGGCGCGCAGCGTGCGCAGGGCCCAGCGCCAGTGGCTGAACGCGGACAATTCGTTGTGGTGGAAGTCGCTGACCAACCCCGCTTCGTCAATAACGTAGGTCACCCGCAGGTTTTGCTCCCCGGAATCGGGCCTGAGATCGTAGAGGCCGCCCACATGGCCATCAGCATCACAGGCCAGGGGCAGGTCAATCCTCAAGAACCTGAAGTACGTGGCCAGACGCCGTAGCTTTTTCTCCTGAGCCGAGCTGATGCCGACCACCACGGCGTTATGGTCCGCCATCCGCCGCTGGGATTTTCCAAATCCCACGTTCTCGGCCATTCAGCCGGGGGTTAAGGCTCCCGGGAAGAAAAAGAGGACAACCCTGGTTCCCCGGAGGTCGGAAAGCGTGAACTCTCCGCCGGCGAGCAGGGTGATGGTGAAGTCCGGCGCCGCGCTTCCTGTCGCTAGCATGACTCCAAATCCAAGAAGTGTGAGCATTCCGCCCACACAGGATGACCGGCGGCCGCCCAGTAGACAATCGGGGGTACGCCTTCAATCAAGCGAATCGGGCGCCGCCACGATACGGCCCGTCTGGGCAGCGAGATCTACGAGCGGGATGTCCGTTGGAGGCAACTCCCTGCGGAGCTCCGGGTGATCCAAGGCAGCCTGAACGCTGCGCACGAAGCTGTCGTGCGCCCGGCCGTGCGTAGATCAGCAAGTCAAACCTGTCAATGCGCCGTCGTCATTGAGGGAGGGTCGACGAGCTTTGGGGCGCAGGTGCCAGATCCGCCGGGGTGCGTGGCGGTTGTGGAGACGGAGGCCGAGGTGTTGGAGGTGATCCGGGAGGCGATTGAGCTTTGCAACGCAGGGTCGTGGTTTCCGGGAACTCCGTATTGGATGCCCACTGGGCCGATAGCTCAGTCAGAAGAACGCCGCGCTCGGATTGGGGAGGTGGTGGGATTGGATTCCATTCGGTCCACCAGCTTATACCTGCGACGTGGGGACTTGCACTCTTGCGCTGCGGCGTACAAGACGGTCTCTAAAATCAAGACTAATAACACCGTCAATTTCTATTCGACACCAGAGTATCGGCAGTCCCGGTCGGCAACTGTCGCGATAGATTGGTGACGCGTTTCAGCCTACTTGGTCTTGGTATAATCGCGCTGATCCACAGGAACAGAGTGAAGGAGTCCGCCTACCTGTTAACTGCGATATTCCGTCGCCTTTTCGGCTCGGTGCGGGACCTTGCTCCCATCGTACTGGTCATCGCCTTCTTCCAGGTAGTGGTGATCCAGCAACCGTTTCCCAACCTCTGGAACGTGATCGCGGGGCTGGGCTGCGTGGTTGTCGGGTTGGCTCTCTTCATTCAGGGGCTGGAGAGCGGCCTCTTTCCCATTGGCGAGGCGTTGGCCCAGGGATTCGCCCGCAAGGGGAGTGTGATCGCCCTGCTGGCTTTTGCCTTTTGCCTGGGGTTCAGCACTACCATCGCCGAGCCGGCGCTTATCGCCGTCGCGGGAAAGGCCGCAGCAGTCGCCTCCGAAGCCGGCGAAATCCAGGACAACGACACGGCACGGGACGCCTATGCGCTGAGCTTGCGCATGGTCGTGGCCTTCTCCGTAGGGGCCGCCATCGTGTTGGGCGTGTTCCGCATCTTGAAGGGATGGCCCATCCATTACCTCATCATTGGGGGCTACGTGATGGTGACGGTCATGACCGTTTTTGCCCCCCCTGAAATCGTGGGCATCGCCTACGATTCGGGAGGGGTGACAACCAGCACCATCACGGTGCCGCTGGTGACCGCGCTGGGCGTCGGCCTGGCATCGTCAATCCGCGGACGAAGCCCAATGGTTGACGGCTTTGGGCTTATCGCCTTCTCCAGCCTGACACCGATGATCTGCGTGATGGGCTTTGGGATGGTGGTCTGACTGTGGAGTTGCTGCTCCACGCGTTCATTGCTTCGCTAAGTTCAACGGTGTTGGACGTGGCGCCTATTGCCGGGATTCTGGTCCTCTTCCAGGTCGCCGTGCTGCGCCGACGGCCCGCCAATATGCGGAGGCTGATCGTCGGGTTTATCTACGTCCTCGCCGGCCTGGCGCTGTTCCTGGTCGGACTGGAACAAGCGTTGTTTCCCATCGGAGAGACCATGGCCAGCCAGTTGACCTCGCCCGATACCATGGGAGGCGCCGCGGTCGACGGCGCCCCGGACTGGCGCGACTACCGGCTGGTGTATGCGTTCGCCGCGGCCATCGGCTTTGCCACCACCGTGGCCGAACCCTCCCTGATAGCGGTGGCACTCAAAGCCGAAACAGTCTCCGGGGGCGCCGTTCGCGCGTGGGGATTGAGAATCGCTGTGGCCGTGGGCGTGGCGGTTGGCGTGGCCCTGGGTTGCTTTCGCATCGTTACCGGCACGCCGTTGCCCTGGTACATCATGGCCGCCTACTTGATAGTCATCGCACTCACCTTTCGCTCAGTGCGGGCAATCGTGCCGCTGGCCTATGACTCAGGTGGGGTCACCACCTCAACGGTTACCGTCCCGGTAGTCGCGGCGCTCGGACTGGGACTCGCGGCCGGCATCCCGGGTCGGAGTCCACTGGTTGACGGGTTTGGACTGATTGCTTTTGCCAGCGTTTTTCCTATAATGACAGTTCTGGGATATGCAATTGTCGCGTCCTGGTGGAAGCGCTGGCGCGTTACGCGCCCGCGTGAAGGCGGAGGTAAAGTCCAAGCGTGAGACTCAAGCTGATAGTTGCACTCGTGAGCGACGATAAGACCGATGTTGTGGTCGACGCTGCGCGGGACGCTGGCGCTACCGGAGCAACCATCGTAACCAGCGCGCGAGGTGAGGGTCTGATACCTGAGAGGACATTCCTAGGACTAGAACTGGAAACTATCCGAGACATCGTCATGTTCCTAGTCGTTGAGCCGCGCGCGCGGGAGATACTGGAGCGAATCAGCGACGCGGCGCACTTCGACTCGGAGCACGGGACAGGCATCGCCTTCCAGATTGACGTCGAAGACGCGGTTGGCATGATCACCCAGTTACCCGCGATTTACGAAGAATTGACCCCAGAAATATGAGCGCGAAACCAGAACTGCGGGTCAGAGATGTGATGGTCACCAAGATTGTCAGTATTAACGGACTTGCCGTGGTATCCGACGCCATCGCTCTAATGCGCCGGCACAACGTCAAATCGCTGGTCGTCAACAGGCGTGACGAGAATGACGAGATCGGACTGGTCCTGGTTTCCGACATAGCCCGCCTGGTGATCGCGCCCAATCGGTCGCCTGACCGGGTGAATGTCTACGAAATCATGTCCAAGCCCGTGTGGACGGTGCCGCCGGATATGCAGGTGCGATACGCCGTGCGCCTGCTGGTGCGCTTTGAGGTCTCCAGGGCGGTCGTCGTGGACCATGACCGCAACCCCATCGGAATGGTCACCCTGCGCGACCTAACGCTGCGAGAATAGCGCCCGGTATTTTCGAAGAACGACGGCGACGTATCACATCCCACCTGAGCAGCCTGGAGAACCGCCTGACATGCTCACATTCCGTGTCTCGGACGAAGGGACCTCGAGCTACGGATGGCTGCACTCTGTCTGGGACTTGGAGCTTTTCATCGATGTAAATCGGCCGCTCGTCCGCCCCAGAGTGTCATACGCATCGAAACTGCCCTTACCCTGGGCAATTACCCTCCCTCGGGCCGCCTCGATGAATTTCTCGTGGTCCAGTAGATGCTCCTGACCCTGCTGGATTTGGGGTCGGATACGTACCCCGCAGCTTGAGGGTACTGGCGAGTCCCTAGGGGGACATATGCCCATTTATGAACAACACGTATGTGCGAATGGGGTTTCCATGTGGACGGCGACGCAGGGGTGCGGGCCGCCGGTTGTGCTCTGTCACGGAGGGCCGGGGATTTATGACTACCTGGGGCCGGTTGCGGCGATGATCGACGATGTCGCAACGGTGCATCGGTACGACCAGCGGGGATGCGGGCGGTCGGACGAGGTTGGGCCGTACGACGTCAGGACGTTTGTGGACGATCTCGATGCACTTCGGGCGTATTGGGGCTACGAGGCCTGGACGGTTATCGGTCACTCGTGGGGCGCCTGCCTGGCGCTGTTATACGCCTGCCAGTACCCCGAACGGACCGAGCGCCTGGTGTATATGTCGGGGACGGGTATCGATCCCGCCTGGCACCAGGAGTATCGACGCAACCGCGAAGCGAAGCTGCTTCCCGCCGACCGCGAGCGCTTGCGGCTCCTCAACGAGCAGCGATTGACGGCGGCCGGCGAGGAGCTTGGGAGGATCGAGGACGAGGCGTCTGGCTTGCTCGGAAGGACGGAGCTTTATGACGTGACGCGGCTGGACGCTGTTTCCCGGTATGACCGCTTTCCGATCAATTATTCGCTGAACTCCGCGCTATGCGCGGAGATGAACCGGATGGAGGACGCGGGCGGGCTGGGCGCCAGGGTCAGCCGGGTCAGGGCGCCCACGCTGGTTTTGGACGGTGAGGGGGATCCCCGGCCACGTTGGGCACGAGCCCAGGTCGCTCGGCTGATTCCAACCAGTCGCCACACGACCATCGCGGGGGCTGGGCATGAGCCGTGGATCGAGCAGCCGGAGGCAACCGCCCGCGTTCTGCGAGACTTCCTGGTGGACCCTCTCTAGTGCCGAACGGCACTTGGTCCGCCACGCGGGGCGTGGCTGGGCCGGCGAGTTCCGAAGACCTGCAAGGAGGGTGACAGGGGTGGCTGAGTTGCCCGGATTCACGATTCGGCCGGCGACCGAGGCGGACGTGCCGGAGCTGCTGGGGCTGATATGGGACCTGGCGGCTTATGAGCGGTTGACGCATGAGGTGGTGGCGACGGAGGAGTCGTTGCGGGAGGCGTTGTTTGGGGAGTCGCCGGCGGCGGAGGCTTTGCTGGCGTTAGCGGATGGGGACCCGGCGGGGTTTGCGGTGTATTTCCACACCTACTCGACGTTCCTGGCGCGGCGGGGGATGTATCTGCATGACCTTTATGTGTCGCCGGCGTATCGACGCCGCGGGCTGGGCACGCAGTTGCTGCGACAGGTGGCGGCGATTGCGGTGGAACGGGGGTGCGGTCGTTTCGAGTGGGTGGCGCTGGACTGGAATACGGACGCGCACCGCTTCTACGAGGAGCTGGGGGCAGAGATGCTGCCGGAGTGGCGGACGTTCCGGGTGGTTGGGGATTCACTGCGGCGGCTTGCAGAGGACGCCGCAGGATCGAGGGGCTAGTTGGAGCGGCCGGTTCGGCTGCGCGCGGTGAACGGCCGGCTGTTGCAGGCGGCATGGAGAAAGTCTCTCGTCAGTTGACGGTTCGTTAAGCAAATTCACAGGAAACCGTAGCGAAGATTACGCTCCGGCACCCCAAGTGGCCGTACAGTAGATCGTGAGTCGGCCCAACTGCGGGTCGACGTGGGTGTCATTCGAGCGGACGTAACCTAGTCGGGCGGCTTTGAGGTCGCTGCCGAGGGCATCCACTATCGCCTAGTTTGAGGTATCCCGCGCTGCGGCGCTTGCGTACGCAGCACGCCGACTCACCCCTCCGTATGCCCGACGTTACACGGGAGGTGACGGCATGAGGCCCTTTGCATTCACACTGTTTCCGAGCCGGCGTTCGCTATGGGGTCTGCTGGTTGCGCTTGCGGCGGTCCTCTGCCTGACACTGGCGGCCGGGTTGGCAGAGGCGCAGGAGTCGGAGCAGGACCCCGCGACGGTGGAGGCGGTGAAGATTGTCTCGGACGCGGGAGACGACGACACGTACGTACTGGATGACGTGATCCGCATCCGCGTGACGTTTAGCGCGGCGGTGGACGTGACGGGTACGCCGCGCCTGAAGATCGACATGGACCAGGCGGCCTGGGGCGAGAAGTGGGCGAATTACACGAGCGGGAGCGGCTCGGCGAGCCTGATCTTTTCGCACACGGTGGAGCAGCCGAACCTCTCCACCCAGGGGATCGCGGTGCTGGCGAACTCGCTGGAGCTGAACGGCGGGACTATTGGGTGGGGATCCGTGGCCGCGGACCTGTCGCACGACAGGCTGCGCCATAGCCCCAAGCACAAGGTTGACTGGCGGCGGTCGCCGGGAGCGCCGACGGTGACGGACGTGGCGATCTCGTCCGACGCGGGCGGGGACGGCACCTACGCGCTGGGCGAAACGATCCGCATCACGCTGAGTTTCAGCGAGGCGGTGGAGGTGACAGGGACGCCGCAGGTGGCGATTGACATGGACCGGGGGGCCTGGGGCCGGAAGCAGGCGAGCTATGCGAGCGGCACGGGCACGGCCAGCCTGACGTTCGCCCACACGGTGGTGGAACCGAATCTCTCCACGCAGGGCATCGCGGTGCTGGCCAACACGCTGGCGCTGAACGGCGGCACGATCCGCTCGGCGTCTTCGCAGACCAACGCGGGTCTGGCGCATCGCAGGCTGAACCACGACGGCGACCACAAGGTGGACTGGCGGCTGGCGCCGCAGACGGACGCGGCGTGCGAGCTGATTGCGCCGTCTTCGGTGACCGGATTGGGGATCGCCAGGGGAGCGGTGATCAGTTGGACGGTGCCCGAGAGCCAGGCGGAGGCGTGCAAGGCGATCGGAGTTACCGTGGGCGCCACGAACTCGGAGGGCCTGAGCCTGGAGGTGCGGCTCGACGACCCGCAGGCACGGCGACACGTCTTGCGCGGGCTGGAACCCGGCGAGTACCGGTTCCATGCGCGCATGGAGTACGCCGAGGGGCCTTCGAAACGGATCGTACCGAGGCAGGGAAACACCGTGCCGGCGATCTGCAATGTCAGCCTCACGGTGAAGCCACATGACCGCAACGCGATCAGCGGGCGCTGGACTCACGCTGTGGACACACCCACGGGCTGCGTGGCAGGCCCGCACATCGAGTACCAATACAAGCGGTCGAGCGACGACTACTTCATGGAGTACGGGCAGTATCCGAGCCAGCAGCAGATGGATCCGGGCCTGCCGAGTTTCATCGCCTACGGTTTGAGGCCGTATGTGGGCTATGACTTCAGGGTGGTCGCCGTTGACGCGGCGGGGCAGCAGCACACGAGCAACGTGGCCAGCGCCACCATCGTGTCCGACGACCCCTCGGCGACGGCGGACCCGAATAGTCCTGGCAACGTGCGCGTCCATGCCGACAGCAGCAGCGGGGCGTTCGTGCAATGGGGACTGCCTGAGATCGGAACGGGACGGACGCTGAGCGCGTACGTGGTGGAATGGAGATCAGGTACGGCCCCCGCGATGACGACGGTGGTGGACGATACCGGTGACGGGGAAGGCTTTTTCCAGGGGCGCCGCTACCGGATCACCGGGCTGACGAACGGTGAGCCTTATACGGTGCGCGTGGCGGCGCGCACCTACCTGACCGGCGACACTGGGATGACGACCAGCGACGCCTGGTCGTTGCCCGCGCCACGCATTGTGGCGTGGTCGGAGCCGACGCAGGTCTGGTTCGTCCCTGGCTCGCCCGTCCACAGTTCCAGCGGGCGCGTGTTCATGACCGCCGACAGCAACAAGCGCCTCACCACTTCCATTATTTGTTCCGTGAGCAGTGACGGCGGGGCGATCGATCGGATCAACTGCCCGGCCGGAACTTTCGTAAGCCTGGAAGCCGATGGAGAGATTCGTGTCTTCGCCGAAGCAACACACGATGGCGTGGTGACGACGTCGCCGACATCGATCGGAAGCTCCGGTGGTCCGGCCGGAGGGTTTGGCGTGTACGCGTCGGGGGGCGACGGCGAGCTGCTCGTCGAGTGGGGTACCGCCACGACCGGTCTGGCCCTAGGAACGCTGGACGCGTACATCGTCCAGCACCGGCTGCAGAACACGGACGGCACGTGGCCGGACTGGCCAAGCGGCGAAGTGAAGGCCGCGAGCGACCACACGCACACGTTCACGGGGCTGACGAACGGGACGTGGCAGGTCCGCGTCCGGGGCCGCACCGATGGCGACGACGGGGACCCCGGCACCACCGACACGGCGCGCCTGGGGTTCACGTCGAATGTCGTGACGGTCACCCTGGCCTCGGACAATGACGAGGCACCGGGCGAGTTCGCGAATGTGCGAGTCACCCCGGGCGACAGCCAATCGCTGGTGGTGGAATGGCAGCCGCCGAGCGGCGGGGCGCTGGTGCACGCCTACCAGGTGCGATACCGGCCCAAGAGTGCGGGGGCGTCGTACACGGAGAGCGAGATGCTCTATCCGCCCCAGACGCGAAGCCTGTGCGGGAGCTATGACGGCTGCGAGAACCCGAGGCGCTACGAGATCACCGGCCTGACCGGCGGCCAGGATTACGACGTGGCCATCCGCGCGTTCAACGCCAACGGCGCCGGCGAGTGGGTGTATACGCTCACACAGAACATCCCCAATGACTAGGGCGACCGGGCGGCGGCTGTGAAGACGGGTGCGGATCTGCCAACCAACCGACCGGCGATCATCCTGCCTGCTTTCGGAAACCCTTGCGTTGCCCGAAGGCGGTTGCCCGGAAGACGCTCGCCCCAGAGGAGGGAGTGAGTGAAGAGACGTTAGGGTGGGACCGGGCATTCTTGTGGGGCATTTTTGGAGGATCCAACGCATCGCCCGATCCGATGGAGGGACGAGATTCTCGACTTCGAGCGTTTCGAGTGGGTCAGCTTTGATTGCTATGGGACTCTGGTGGATTGGGAGTCGGGGATTCGTGGAGCGGTGGACGCGGTGCTCGGGTCTCATGGGGTGCGCAGGTCGAGGGGCGAGATCCTCGACCTGTTCGCGGAGATCGAGCCCAGGGTGCAGAGCTCGGATGCCCATCTGACATATCGTTGCGTGCTGCGGCGGGTGATGGCCGAGATGGGGGATGCGCTGGCGATCCGGTGCAGCGAGCCGGAGTTGGACTGCCTGGCGGACAGCCTGGCCGATTGGCCGGTCTTTCCTGAGGTCAGGGAGGTCCTGACAGCGTTGCAGACGCGTTACAAGCTGGCAGTGATATCAAACGTGGACGACGCGCTGTTTGCAGGGACGGCGGAGGCCCTGGGCGTTGAGTTTGATGCGGTGGTGACCGCCGAGCAGGCGCAAAGCTACAAGCCCAACCGGCGCAACTTCGATCTGGCCGCGGCGCGGATGAGGGTAGAGACGGACGCGTGGCTGCACGTGGCCGAGAGCCTGTTCCACGACATTGGGCCGGCCAACCGGCTGGGGATCGCGAGTGTGTGGGTGAATCGCGCAGGTCGCGGAGGGGGCACGCGGCGGACGGATGCAGTTCCGGACCTGGTGGTTTCCGACTTGGGCGAACTGGTGGGATTGGCGGGGCTAGAGCAAGGGTAGGCGGCGCACTCGCATTGTTGGAGGCGTGGGTCTGAAGACCGTGCGGCGCGCTCAACCGGACGGCGCCGGAAGTCCTGGTGTTGCGGTTCGCGCTGGACCTGAAGCCGAGCGGTTGGAGCGGACAAGCTCCAGGCAGAACCCGTGAGTATCGCTGGGAGTAGCTCGGGGGCTCCGTTGTCATCCCAGGAACCTTCCGACGTATTCGCAACGCCTGGCTCCCTCAACAGCGAAACGCTACCGGCAAACATCTATCCCAGTATTGACAATTGGCTGGTGATAGGATTCCGCCACAGTGAGGCCCGACTGCGCGGCGCGAGGTAGAGCCTTGTCAGGCCGCAAGCTGCGACTTCGGAGTCACGAGCTCAAGAGGGGCATTCCGCTGCAAAGGAGACGTACGTATGCCGGCATATGTAATCACGGATGTTGAGATAACGGATGCGAGTCTCTACGTGCAGTTTATTGCTGACGTGACAGGCACTGTGGAGGCTTACGGCGGCAAGTTCGTGGTGCGGGGTGGTCAGATTGAGGTGAGGCTGGGCGACTGGAAACCAAAGCGTCTGGCGATTCTAGAATTCGATAGTCTTCAGCAGATTCACGCCTGGCTGGAGTCTCCTGAATACACCGCGCTCGACGACATTCGTTCAAGGTCCGCCAACATCAACATGGTGATAGTCGACGGCGCTTAGTACCAGCTAGCCAATGGTATTATCTTCTTGTTGATTTGCCATGGGTAACCCTGACGTTAATTGGCCAGTCGCTCTACAAGTACGTGGCGAGATATGGGGCGAACGGATCTCGCATTCATCTTCGACGCGAAGCTCTTTGGCTGCCGGATGGAGCGGCATGAGAACCCGACCACGAGAAGTGAGTGCGAAACTGACTGGCGTGGTCAGCAGGATGACGATCCTGAGTCACCTTCACTGTGGCAGCCGATGAAGGACAGACAAGTATGAGTGATGGTGGGTGGACGGCTGTGTTGCGGCGGCGGTGGGACGAGGGGATTGTTCGGTATCCGGACGTGGCTGTGGAGGTGCTGGACCCGCGGTTTGGGGCGTACCGGCTGGGGAATGCGGCGGTGGAGCGGCTGTATACGGGGGCTCGCTGGGCGGAGGGGCCGGTGTGGTTTGGGGATTCCAGGTCGCTGGTGTTCAGCGATATCCCGAATAACCGGATGCTGCGGTACTGCGAGTTGGCGGATGCGGTGACACTGTTCCGTCAGCCCTCCAACTACAGCAACGGCAACACGCGGGACCTGCAGGGACGGCTGATTACCTGCGAGCACCTGACGCGCCGGGTGACGCGCACGGAACACGACGGGCGCCTGACGGTTTTGCTGGACCGGTTCGAGGGCAAACGGCTGAATGGGCCGAATGACGTGGTGGTCGATTCCGGCGGGGCCGTGTGGTTTACCGACCCGGGCTATGGAATCGTAATGGCGTATGAGGGGGAGAAAGCCGAGGCGGAACTGCCGACGAGGGTGTACCGGCTGGATCCCGAGACCGGCAGGGCGACGGTGGTGGCCGAGGACCTGGTGAAGCCGAACGGGCTGTGCTTTTCGCCGGACGAGGCGCGGCTGTACATCACAGATACGGGGAATTCGCACGATCCGGATGGGCCGGGGCATATCCGGGTGTTCGACGTCGTGGACGGGCGGACGCTGAGGGGCGGCGAGGTGTTCGCCGATATGTCGCCCGGGTTTCCCGACGGGATACGGACGGACCGCGACGGGAATGTGTGGTCGAGCGTGGGCTGGGCCGGATCGGGAACCGACGGCGTGCACTGCCTGACGCCCGAGGGTGACTTGATCGGCCGGATTGTGCTGCCGGAACCGTGCGCAAACCTGTGTTTTGGCGGGGCCAAACGGAACCGGCTCTTTATGACCAGTAGCCAGTCGCTGTATTCGTTGTATGTGGAGGCGCTTGGGAGCCAGCGGCCGTAGGGGTTGATTCGGCCTCGAGCGGGGATCGAGAAGTTTGGATGCGCGTTGGGCTGTGCCGCAGGGTTGAGACTCGGCGATGGCCACCAAGTGCGCGCGAGCGGAAGAGGCCGGTTTGAAACCGGCCCTTAGAGCAAGACGGCACGACTCGCAGTAGAGATCGGCCGTACGTTTGGACCGTTACGTTGGCGAGTTGCCCGGAAGACGGGCGGGTCAGAGACCCGCCCCTACGAAGAATCGGGATGCCGGACGGGGAGCGATGCGGTGATGGAAGAGGGGATGGAGATTTATCCGATGGCGATGTTTCCGACGCTGGCGGTTGGGGACGTGGGGGTCTCGGCGGGGTGGTATGCAGACGTGTTGGGGTTTGGGACGGTGTTTGTGTTGCCGGGGGCGGATGGAGCGCCGGTGCTGGCTCATCTGCGGTGGCGGAAGTGTGCGGATGTGTTGCTGGTGCCGGATGGGGCGGATTCGCCGGGCCGGAAGGGGTTAGGGGTCTCGCTGTCGTTCCTGGTGGGAGATACGAGCGTTGATGCGATGGCGGAAGGACTGGTGGGGCTGGGAGTTGAGCTGGATGAAGGCCCAGTGACGCGGGCGTGGAATACGCGGGAAATCGTGGTGGTGGATCCGAATGGATACCGGCTGGTGTTTTTCGAGCCGGTGGACGTGACGAGGTCGTTTGAGGAGGTGATGGGGACAGTTGAGGAGTGAGATTGGAGCGGACGGAGGTTTCGTGGGTGGCGGCTGGGTGGTGTGCAGCGGCGCCCCGAGCACTTGGGGCCGGCTGATAACGGGCGGAACAGGGCCTGGGATGGACGTTTGCGGAAGAGGGTGATCCCTCGGCGCATCCGGGGATGACGCGGGGTGGGCTGGGTGCGTGGGAGGACCAGCCGAGTTGGCCGAATGGTCTGTGGGGGTGACGGGTATCGAAGCACCCGACAGGTTGCGGCAGGGCTACCAGGTGCCGCAGAGGGTCGTCAGCGCCGGCCAAAGAATCCTTCGCAACTCAGCGACCGACTCTACTGGAGTCGGGACGTTCGATTCCCTGAGACGTTCGGCAACGGCGTCGGCACCGAAGTCGTGGAGCAGCGTCCAGGCCATGAGCCGGCGTGGAAGCTCGTTATCGGCGAGTAGCCGGGGATCATAGGCTTCGAGAAACGCTCGCATTGCCCCGATGTCCCGATCGAAGAGGCCGAGCCACAGCGGCATCCATTCGTAATCGCTTACACCGATCTTGGCGTCACCGAAGTCGATAAGACACGTGACGGTCCAATCGCCGTTGATCTTATTCAGGAGGATATGGTCGGACCCCAGATCGCCGTGAACAAGGGTGCGCTGCCTACCCCTGTCGTCGGCAAGCACGTGATCCAGGGTGTCGGCGAGCGATTGCGCCACCCTGGGCCCGATCAACTGCCATTGGGCCAGCTCGGCCAGTGCGTCTCGTCTCCTGCGGTGTACCAGAGCGTCCCAGGACTCCCCGGTGTCCAGGCCATCAAGCGACTGGACATCGGTCTCGTGGAGATCCCTGACGAGGATGCCCACCTGGCGGCTGATAGCCAGGAGATCGTCACGCGCGACTATAGATTTGACCGCGTCGAGCGTCTGTCCGGCAGCGAATTCCATTAGCACGTAGTTCCAGGTGATTCTGTCCTGAAAGCTGCCAGCAGCGACGACCTTGGGTACAGGGATGGCCTGGTTCGTTTTCAATAGTTCTATTAGCTTGCCTTCGACATTGAAATCCGACCAGAATGGGCTGTATATCTTGAGAATAAGTCGGCGGTCCAGGAGAAACACGGCATTGGTGTTGGATCGAGGGATTGCGATGCGTCGATAGCGAATGCCCCGGGAGGTGCAGATCGCGTCGATCACGGGTTTCCAACGTTGCTCGTCATTGAACAGGGCCGACCAGTCCGACCAAGAATCGATTGGCGGCAGAAAGTAAGACAAGCTCATCCGCTCGGTACGTTCTTACGATAGTCTACCCCCTTGGCAGGTATGACACCGTGACTGTCCACTCCGAGGTCATGTGTTCACGCGGCGTTGATGCAGCGGAACAGACGGTGACGCAGATTCAGCCTGCAGGGAATATTCGACGGCGCCCGCTTGTCCCAGCGTGACGGTCTTGCAGCATGAGAAAGAAGAAGAACAAGAATTGTAGAGAGTTGCCTGGTTGGTATGGAAATGTGAGATATGGGAAGTATGGGACGCCCGCGGATCCAGCGTATAGCCGCGTGACCAGCGCCGAGCGATTTCAACCGTTGCATGTAGCCATGCTGGAGATTATCGACGGGCTGGAGAACGATTTCGATGTCGAGCGTATCGAGGGGTATGGACAGGACGCGGAACGCAAGCGTGGACCGAACCTAGCGCGTCCAAATGTGAGATTAGTCGCAAGGAACCGCGAAGCCGCCCCTATCGCCGTGGCGTTCTCGAGGTTTCCGGGACTCAACGTGCGACTTGGGCAGTGGTTCAGGAAGCCCTGACCAAGCTGTGGCTGCGACGCGTGCGAGGAGTCAGCCGAGGGCGAGATCGAACGGCTCAACGAGATGGTGGATGAGGTCGTCGCCGGGAGGTCTAGCCAGGCGATCCGACGTTCCCTGATTTCATTCGGAGGAACCGGATGGCGGGGCATGAAGTTCCGGTCGTCTGTGGGGAGGCGCACCAACAGATCCCGCATTGACGGTGTGCACGCGCGTGCGATGTCGGGCGGTCGCGGACACCTGGACCTGGAGTGGATGCCGTGGCGACGTAGGCGGACGACCAGGAAAGACTGAAGGGTCTGAGGCAGGCCCCTCCGAAGGGCGGGGAGGCGGGACCGGCAGACGGGCGGCTCGGGGACCCGCCCCCACTCGGCAAGCTCAGGGCCGACGGTTGTGGGGCGCACCGCCCGGCGTTCGCGGGCCGCGAATCTCAGGCGCCGGAGGCGGCGCGGCGGTCAGGCGGCGTCGTCGTGGCGGTCGCGGTCGTGGCGGGTGGCGGCGAGGCCCTGGACGGCGCCTTCGAGACGGGCCGTGCGCTCGGTGAGGGACTGGACGTCCGTGCGCAGGTTCGAGAGGTCAGTGCGCACGCTCGACATCTCGGCATGGATGTCCTCGCGCAGGCGCTGGTCGCCGGCCTGGACTTCTTTGCGCAGGTCCTGAATCCGAGCGAGGACTTCGGCGCGCAGGGCGCGGTTTTCGGCCTTGACCTCGGTTCGAAGGGCGTGGTTATCGGCCTTGACCTCGGCGCGGAGGGCCTGGTTGTCGGCGCGAGATTCCGCGCGCAGGTTTTGGATTCCCGCACTTAGTTCGGCGCGGAGGGCCTGGTTGTCAGCACGGGCGTCACGTCGAAAGGTGAGCAGCAGGCCGATGAGGGGCACGCCCAAGGCAAGGATGGCGATGAGTTCGGGGGTCACGGACGGCTCCTTGGGGGTGAATTGAGAACTGGCCGCCCGTGTGGGTTAGACGGTAGCACGGAAAGGGGGAACTGGGGACTGGCTGGGCTGGCCGCGGTTAGTTGGGCGGTGCGCTAGCTCTGGCCGCGGTCTTTTCGGCAGGTGGCGTCGTCGTGCCGGTCGTGGGCTTGTCTAAGGAGGAGGATTCAGAGCGAGCGCCGGGGGAGTGACAAAGAGACCAGTCACTATGCTGCCGGCTCGCAGAACGGCAGGCCCAGGTCGTCCACGTCGGTGTCATTGGGCTCTAACCGAGTGAGCGCCGCCGGGATGCAGCCGGTCAGCTGGTTGCCACTGAGGTTGAGGCTGCCGAGGGACTCGATCTGCCCAAGTTCGGCAGGTATGGGGCCCGTCAATTGGTTGTCGTTCAGGCTGAGGCTGCTGAGATTCCGCAGTTGCCCCAGCTCCTGCGGAATGGATCCTGACAGTTGGTTCGAACTGAGCCAGAGGTTTACCAGGCCGCTCAACCGTCCCAGTTCAGGCGGAATCTGCCCCGAGAGGTGGTTTGAATCCAGGTTGAGTTCCTGCAGGTTGGACAGTTCTCTGAGCTCCGCCGGAATCGGCCCCGTAAGCTGATTGGCGGTCAAGTTGAGCACCCGCAACTGCGACAGCCGCCCCAGCGCCGAGGGCAGCGGCCGGTGCAGGCCGCTGAGCGTCGGTAGTGGAACCCTGTTTGGCGCATGACGCGGTCTTTCGAGCCACACCACATTCACGCGCAAGGGCGTTCCGCCGAGACTGATGCCCACCCACTGGCTGATCGGACGGTAGATGTCCCCGTTCAGCGCCGCGCCATCCGCCAGGGCCTGCTGCACTTCCAGGAGCGTGGCGCAATCCGTCACCAGGCCGGGGTTCGCGTCAGGATCCGGTACCGCCGTGCCAAATGTGCAGCCGGTGACGTCCGCAGGCGCCAGCTCCTGGCTAACATTGAGAGGCTGCCAAGACTCAGCGGATTCGTGCCACTGGGCGACGCCGCGAAGCGGTCCGCCGTTCGCGGCAACGGTGACCACGTGAGTCGGACCAACCAGTACGAGCCGTGCACCGTCCGGTGACCAGTCCGCGGCCCGGATTCCGTGAAACGGCCCTTCGCCAGGGGTCCCAAGACCGGCATCCCACCGCACGAGGCCCACGTCCGTTCGTCCCGGAACGTCGACGCCGGCCACCATCGCGGAATGCTCATCATCGGGACGGACGAGGATGTGCGTTCCGGCCGGCGACCAGGCCACCGACTCAATCCAGGCGTAGAGCGGTCCGCGGCTATACCAGTCCGGCTTCCAGCGCTCAATGGTGGTCACCCGCCGCACGTCCGTGCCATTGGGCGCAATCGTGACCAGCGCCACCGTTGTTGCTTCCGGCTGGGCGAAGGCCAACCGCTGCCCGTCCGGTGACCAGGAAGGTTCGCTGATCGCCGGCCCCAGCCGCCGGAGGTCAGTCCCGTCGGCCCGAACGGTGTACAGGTTCTGCGCGAAGATTGCGCCCGTCCTTCCGACGGCGACGAACGCGAGCCGCTCGCCGTCCGGCGACCACTGCGGCGAGTGATTGATGACGAACTCCAAACCGTCCGAGAGGCGGCGAACCTCCGAGCCGTTGGCTGACATGGTGTAGAGATGCGGCCGGGCGAATGCCTCGGCTTCCAGCTCGCGGTGGCGGGCCGAGAGGAACGCGATGCGCGTACCATCCGGCGACCACACCGGGAAATTGTCGTAGGCGTCGTGCACGGTCACGCGTTACGGCTCGCCGCCGGTGGTCGAAATCAGCGCAATGTCGTACTGATAGTCTTGTTGGGTCAGCGGCAGCGCGCCTGTCACTGAGTCCGGATAGTTTTTCGGGAACGCGCAGGTGGAGTAGAGAAGCGTCGCGCCGTCCGGGGAAACGCTGACGGCGGACATCTCGCCAATTTGAGACGACGTACCCGAATTCTGGCTCTCGCCGTAACCAACGGGTACCGGATTGACGAGCTGGCGAACGTTCGTGCCATCCACGGCTGCCGCGAATACGTTGCGCCCATGGGTGAAGAACACCGTCAAGCCATCCGGGCTCCACTGGACTGAATCCTGCACAAAGCGGCCAGGGACATAGCCCCGAAGGGCACGGGCTGGCTCAGAACACTGGCTGGCACTTCGGGGATGTATCTCGGCCTCTGTAGCTACCGGCGTTCTGTACCCGGGACGCACCGACGGCGGCTCCGGTGTCGGCGCAGGTGAACTCCGGGCCTCCACCGTGGGTGTTGGCGGCGCTGTCGCCAGCCGCGTCGGTTCGCGGGGCACCTGAGTCACGGTTCGTTCGTTAGGCGGTTGAGCGGAGCCCGGAGTTGAGGCCTGGCCGTTGCAACCGGCGAGGCAGAGGAGGAGGACGAGGATGGCCAGGCTTGCCGGACGGAGGTGTTGCGCGAGCGCTTGAGGCCAGCGGGAAGTATTGGGGGCAGCGCGGTGGGCGGAGGGCGCTGGACCCGACCGGCGTCGCTCTTGGGGGCGTCGCCAAGAAGTAGGGCGTGATGGCGTCATGCGCCGAGCGTTGCCGTGCGTGACCAGTCAAGAAATATATAGGCGACGTGGAGCGGAATCGTTCCGTCACTAGTTGGCGCAGCGGCGGACAGGGCTGGAGCGGCGAGGTTTGGGCGATGCCCAGCCGGGTGCGGGCCGGTGAAGGTCAGATGCTTCCAGGTGGATTGAAAGGTGGGTCGTAGGGCCAGGGGGTGGCGTGTTGGGTGTCGCGGTGGTGGGTTTCGTGGCGCCAGAGGATGTGGCGCCAGTCGGGTCGGCGGGGGTAGACGTTGTGTTCGTGGATGAGGTGCCAGACGACTTGTTCGAGGGTGATGTGGCGAGTGGGGGGTGCAGAGAGGCGAGACGCGGGAAAGGGGTGCGAACAGGCGCGATCAAGCGCGGGTCCCAGGCTGGGTGCAGCCGGGGTCACAAGCCCGCGGGTGCGAACGGGCGCGGTGGTCAGGCGGCGTCGCCGTGGCGGTCGCGGTCGTGGTGGGTGGCGGCGAGGCCCTGGATGACGCCTTCGAGACGGGCCGTGCGCTCGGTGAGGGCCTGGACATCCGTGCGCAGGTTCGACATCTGGGCATGGAGGTCTTCGCGCAGGCGCTGGTCGCCAGCATGAACCTCTCTGCGGAGATCCTGGATCTGAGCGTGAACCTCGGCGCGCAGGGCCTGGTTGTCGGCCTTGACCTCGGCGCGAAGAGCCTGGTTGTCGGCGCGGAATTCGGCTCGCAAGGAGCGGTTATCGGCGCGTGCGTCACGCCGCTGCGCTATGAGCAGGCCGATTACGGTTGCGCCTATGGTGAGGATGGCGATGAGATCGGGGGTCACGGACGGCTCCTATTGGGGTGAATTGAGAACTGGCCGCCCGTGTCGGTTGGACAGTAGCACGGAAGGGTGAACAGGGGCCTGGCTGGGCTTGCCGCGGGCAGTTGGGCGGTGCGCTAGCTCTGGCCGCGGTCCTCTAGTCGGGTGACCTCGTCGCGGCGGTCGCGGGGGTGTCGGCTCAGCACGACGGGAGGGGCGCCTAGAAGCGAGAGCGGGATTCCTCACTTCGCTGCCTGGGTTTGGAATGACAAGGGGACGGGGATTGCGCGGACGACGGGCGGGTCGCAGACGCCGCCCGCTCCGAACTTGGACCGGAGACGTGGGGCCGCGGGGGCGAACGGGCGCGATCGAGCGCGGGTCCCAGGCTGCGCGCAGCCTGGGCCACAAGACGCCTGGGCCACATGTCAGGAACTCAACGGTGGTGGGGACTAGAATTGGGGTGGGATAGGTGCGCCGGCGTAGGGCCACGCCGGGTATGCGGGGAGCGTCAGCCGTTATGCCGGAGATTGAGTCGACGCCGGAGTTGATCGAGGGCATTTACGCCGCCATGCGGGAGCGGCTGGCAGTGGTGCGGGAGCGCCTGGGGCGGCCGCTGACGCTGACGGAGAAGGTGCTGTACGGGCACCTGGACGATCCGGCGGGGCAGGAGCTGGTGGCGGGCGAGAGCTACCTGCAACTGCGGCCGGACCGGGTGGCGATGCAGGACGCGACGGCGCAGATGGCGCTGTTGCAGTTCATGCTGGCGGAGCGGGAGAGCGCGGCGGTGCCCTCGACGGTGCATTGCGACCACCTGATCCGGGCCTACAGCGGGGCGGACCCGGACCTGCAAGAGGCGCTGCTGGAGAACAACGAGGTGTACGCGTTCCTGAAGAGCGTGTCGGCCAAGTACGGGATCGGGTTCTGGGCGCCGGGGTCGGGAATCATCCACCAGGTGGTGCTGGAGAACTACGCGTTTCCGGGCGGTCTGATGATCGGCACGGACTCGCACACGCCGAACGCGGGCGGCCTGGGGATGTTGGCCTGCGGCGTGGGCGGGGCGGACGCGGTGGACGTGATGGTGGATTTCCCCTGGGAGGTGCTGCACCCCCAGGGCATCGGCGTGCACCTGACCGGGGAACTCTCGGGCTGGACGGCGCCGAAGGACGTGATCCTGAAAGTGGCGGGCCTGCTGACGACGAGCGGCGGGACGAACCGGATCGTGGAGTACTTCGGCGAGGGCGCGAGGTCGCTGGCCTGCACGGGGAAGGCGACGATTACGAACATGGGCGCGGAACTGGGCGCCACGACATCGGTGTTCGCCTATGACGAGCGGATGGCGGCGTACCTGCGAGCGACGGAGCGCGAAGAGCTGGCCGAACTGGCGGAAGCGAACCGGGATCTGCTGACGGCGGACGCGGAGGTGCTGGCGGAGCCGGAGCGGTACTTCGAGCAGGTGATCGAGATCGACCTGTCGGAGCTGGAGCCGCACGTGGTGGGGCCGCACCGGCCGGACCTGGCACGCCCGATATCCGAGCTGGCCGGGGCGGCGGCCGACGAAGGCTATCCGGATCAGATATCGGCGGCGCTGGTGGGGAGTTGCACGAACTCCTCGTACGAGGACATTTCACGGGCGGCGGACCTGGCGCGGCAGGCGGCGGCGCGGGGCGCGAAGGCGCGGGTGCCGTTCCTGGTGACGCCGGGGTCGGAGATGGTGCGGGCGACGATCGAGCGGGACGGGCAGTTGGCAGACCTGGAGTCGATCGGGGCGGTGGTGCTGGCGAACGCGTGCGGTCCGTGCATCGGGCAGTGGCGGCGGGACGACATCACGCCGGCGCGCGAGGGCGACCCGCCGAAGCGCAATTCGATTGTTTCGTCGTTCAACCGGAACTTCCCGCGGCGGAATGACGGGAGTCCCAATACGTTCTCGTTCCTGACGAGTCCCGAGGTGGCGGTGGCGTTTGCGCTGGGCGGGCGGCTCTCGGCCGACCCGACGGCCTCACCGGTCGGCGGGGAGAACGGCGATGGGTTCGTGCTGGAGCCGCCGGGGCCGGCGGCAGACATTCCGCCGGAAGGGTTTATCGGCCAGCGGTACGGATATGAGCCGCCGGCCGAGAATCCGGACGCGGTAACGGTGGCTATCGACCCGGAGAGCGAGCGGCTGGAGGCGCTGGCGCCGTTTCCGGAGCGCGCAGTGGAGCAGTTCCAGGGCATGCCGGTGTTGCTGAAGGCGAGAGGGCAATGCACGACGGACGCAATTTCGCCGGCGGGACGGTGGCTTCGGTACCGGGGACACCTGACAAACATCAGCGACAACATGTTCATCGGGGCCAACAACGCCTTCGGCGACGAGGCAGGCACGGGCTTCAACACGGAAACCGGCGAGGACGACGA
This sequence comes from Chloroflexota bacterium, assembly GCA_026707585.1. Classification (GTDB taxonomy): domain Bacteria; phylum Chloroflexota; class UBA11872; order UBA11872; family UBA11872; genus UBA11872. Next base: position 35,510 of record JAPOWQ010000006.1, read on the forward strand.
GCCGCTGGCGGAGATCGCCACCTACTACCAGCAGCAGGGCATCACCTGGGTGGCGGTGGGCGATCAGAACTACGGCGAAGGCAGCAGCCGGGAGCACGCGGCGATGTCGCCGCGGCACACGGGCGGCGGCGCGATCATCGTGCGCAGCTTCGCGCGCATCCACGAGGCGAACCTGAAGAAGCAGGGGTTGCTGCCGCTGACGTTCGAGGATCCCGACGATTTCGAGCGGATCGAGATCGACGACCGGGTCACGCTGAACGACGTGGCCGAGCTGGCGCCGGGGCGTCCGGTGACGGCGACGCTGGAGCACTCGGACGGGTCGACGGCGACGATCCGGCTGAACCACACGTTGAACGAGGAGCAGATTCGGTGGTTTTGGGCGGGGTCGGCGCTTAATCTGATTCGCGCGGGAGACCCTACCAAGTGACTTTGATGTGTGAGCGGGGAATACAATCACCCCGACTTTCGATCCCAGAGCGACATAGCGTTGCGTTGGCACCTCGATCGGAAGACCCTCACCCCAACCCTCTCTCACAGGGAGAGGGAGAAAGAGCGGCTGCCCATTAGCAGCCGAGAGACGTTAGGCAAAGGTCTCCCTGGGGGGAGGGAGCAAGACCGCGTTCCGGGGAGTTTCCGGCGAAGTGATCGCCCGCTCCTCGTGAAGGGTTACGACCGGAAGACCCTCACCCCGACCCTCTCCCACGGGGAGAGGGAGAAAGACCGCGTAGCGCAGGGGTTGCGGCCGCTTGACCGGCGGGGACTCGGGAAGCGTTACGACCGGAAGACCCTCATCCCAGCCCTCTCCCATGGGGAGAGGGGGAAAGACTCGCCTGCGATTAGATGAGAGAGCCCGAGCGGTACGACATCGTCATCATCGGCACGGGTCCGGCCGGGCGGCGGGCGGCGATCCAGGCCGCCAAGGTGGGCAAGCGGGTCGTGACCATCGACCGCCAGCGGTACGTGGGAGGGCAGGCCGTGCACCGGGGGACGATTCCCTCGAAGACGCTGCGCGAGGCCGTGATCCACGTGACCGGGGTCGGGCAACGGGCGTTCTACGGGGCGGCCTACCGGGTTATGACGAACGTGACGATGGACGACCTGCTGCGGCGGACGGCGCAGGTGGTGCAGTCCGAGGTGGACGTGGTTCGCGACGGGTTCCTGCGCAATGACATCGACATGCTCAACGGCATCGCGCACTTCGAGGACCCGCACACGATTGCGGTGCATACGGAGAACTCGATCCTGGAGCTCCGGGCCGACAAGGTGATCCTGGCGACCGGGTCCCGGCCGGCGCGGCCGGCGCACATCCCATTCGACAAGGCGCGGGTGGTGGACAGCGACGGGATCCTGGACCTGCACTCGATTCCGAAGTCGATGACGGTGGTTGGGGCCGGGGTGATCGGGACGGAGTACGCGAGCATCTTCGCGACGCTGGGCGTGTCGGTGACGCTGATCGACGGCCGCCGAGATCTGCTGGAGATGGTGGACGAGGAGATCGGCGAAGCGCTGAAGTACCGGATGCGCGAGGACGGGATCACGCTGCGGCTGGGTCACAACGTGTCCTCGGTCGAGTTCGACGCGCGGGGACGACCGGTGACCGTGCTGGAGACCGGCGCCAAGGTCGTGAGCGACCTGGTGATGTACTCGATCGGGCGTCACGGCGCCACGGGCCTGCTGAACCTGGACGCGGCGGGACTGAACGCGGACTCCCGTGGGCGACTGAAGGTGAACCAGCACTTTCAGACGGACGTGGAGCACATCTACGCGGTTGGCGACGTGATCGGTCAGCCGGCGCTGGCTTCGACCTCGGCCGAGCAAGGACGGCTGGCGGCTCTGCACGCGCTGGGGATGGCCTGTCCGGAGATCGACGACGATCAATTACCCATCGGCATCTACACGATTCCCGAAATCGCGCTGATCGGGAAGACCGAAGAGCAGCTGACGCTGGCCGGCATCGCCTACGAGAGCGGAGTGGCCCGGTACAAGGAGATCGCGCGCGGGGCAATCATCGGCGACGACTTCGGGATTCTGAAGCTGTTGTTCGACCCGGATTCGCGCAAGGTGCTGGGGGTGCACATCTTTGGCAGCCAGGCGAGCGAACTGCTGCACATCGGGCAGGCGGTGATGGAGTTGGGCGGCACGATCGATTATTTCGTCGAGACGATTTTCAACTATCCGACGTTTGCCGAGGCGTACAAGGTGGCGGGGCTGAACGGGGTGAACAAGCTGCTGCGGTAGGGTCCGGCGCTTCTTGTGCAGCTGCTCCTAGCGAACTCTGCGTAAGTCGGGCCTGGTAGCCCGGAAGACCCTCACCCCAACCCTCTCCCACGGGGAGAGGGAGCAAGAACGGGCGCATCTTCTCGTAGGACGGGGTGATGCAAGGGTCTCTGGTGGCAGTATGGGCGGGTTGCAAATCGAGCCGAGGTCATTGGGTATGTCGGAGATGGTTGACGCGCCGGATGGTGAGCGGCGCCGCATCCTGACGGGGTTGCGGCCTTCCGGGCCCTCGCACGTGGGGCATTACGCGGGCGCGTTTTCGCAGTGGCTGGAGCTGCAGGAGGAGTATGAGTCGTTCTTCCTGCTGGCCGATTACCAGGTTTCCGACTACGCCGACAACCTGCCGTGGATCCGCTGGGGCCTGTGGGAAGTGACGCTGGACTGGCTGGGGGTGGGGCTGGACCCGGACATTTCGCATTTCGTGATCGAGAGCGGGGTACCGGAGTTCGCGGAACTGACGCTGCACCTGAGCTGGTTCCTGGGACTGGGGCACCTGCAGCGCAATCCGACGCTTAAGGCGGAGCTGGCCGACCTGGAGACGACGAACAAGACGGTGCCGGTGGCGTTTTTCAACTATCCGGTGATGCAGATCTCGAACATCCTGCTGCCGCTGGCGCACCTGGTGCCGGTGGGCGAAGACCAGTTGCCGCACATCGAGATGACGCGGGACGTGGCGATCCGGTTCAACCGGCGGTTCGGCGAGACGTTTGTGCTTCCGGAGGGCCGGGTTGGCGAGGTGCCGCGGCTGGTGGGGATCGACGGCAAGGGGAAGATGGGGACCTCGGCGGGGAACGCGATTTTCCTCAAGGACTCGGAAGACACGCTGCGGGCCAAGGTGCGGAGCATGTTCACGGACCCGAACCGGCTGCGGGCGACGGACCCGGGGACCGTGGAAGGCAACCCGGTGTTCATGTACCACGACGCATTCAACCCGGATACGGAGGAAGTGGACGACCTGAAGGCCCGGTATCGGGTCGGCAAGGTCGGCGACGTGGAGGTGAAGGACCGGTTGTTCAGGGCGATGAACGCGTTCCTGGGGCCGATCCGGGAGCGGCGGGCGGACTGGGAGTCGCGGCCGGACGACGTGCGCGACGTGCTGGCAGCGGGGACGGCGGAAACGAAGCGCCGGGCGGAGCCACTGCTGGAACAGGTTCGCAGCGCGCTGAGCCTGGACTATCTGAATGACGGTCCGCCGCCGGCGCCGGAGGGGGCGCCGTAGCACGGATTGCGTCTGGCTCGGCTCGCCACGGGAAGGCTCTTGCGTAACCCGAGGTTGGGTGCTCGGAAGACCCTCAACCCAACCCTCTCCCACGGGGAGAGGGGGCAAGAGCAGCCGTTCATAAGCAGACGAGAGACGTTTTGCGGAGCTTTTCACGGAGGATCAGGCTGAGCGCTGATAGACAGCCGGACTGGGCGCGGCGTGGCGGTCCGGTGACGCGGGCCGCCAGGCAGGTGCCGGATGGGGCGTTGCCGTCGTGGGCCTGGATTCGGCCGCAGGCATTGGTCGCGGTTCGCAGCGGATCGCGCGTGCTGGTGCAGGACTACGCGGCGACCGGCGGCGTGCCCAGCTATCGGCCACTGGGCGGCGCGATCGACCATGGGGAGCTCGCGGAAGTGGCGGCGCAGCGCGAAATCCAGGAGGAAGTGGGCGCGGAGATCACGGACGTCCGGCTGCTCGGGGTGCTGGAGAACATCTATTCGAAAGACGACAGGGACTGGCACGAGATCGTGTTCATGTTCGAGGCGCGATTCGTGGATGGGTCGCTGGAAGAAGCCGAGCGGCTGGCGGGGGTGGAGGGTGACGGGGATCGGATCGAGGCGGTGTGGCTGGATGTCTCGGAGCCGTTGGACGCGCCGCTGTATCCGCCCGGGCTGTTGGAGTTGCTGCGGGCGCGGCTGGCCGCGGTGGCCGCTGACGACTGAGCAACGTTCCGAGTGGACGACCTGGTGAGGTCTGACCTGATGCCGTCGTGGGCGGGGATCCGGCCACTGGCGCTGGCGGTGTTTCGGGACGGGCCACGCATCCTGGTTGAGGACGCTGAGGCCTGGGACCGACGCGACCGGTTCTACCGCCCGCCGGGCGGCGGGGTTGAGTTCGGCGAGCTAGCCATCGACGCCATGCGGCGCGAGATGTGTGAGGAGTTTTGCGCGGAGATCAGGGACGTACGGCTGATGGGGACGCTGGAGAACGTCTTCGAATATCACGGGCGACCCGGGCATGAAATCGTGTTTGTGTTTGAGGCGCGATTCGTGGATGCATCGTTTTACGAAGCTGAGCGGATTGTCGGCAGGGAGGGTGCCGGCATTCGGATCGAGGCTATCTGGCTGGATGTGTCGCAGCCGCTGGATCGGCCGCTGTATCCGAACGGGCTGCTGGAAGTGCTGCAAGAGCGGACGGCTTCGAAGGCTCATCGGTGAAAGAAATCGGACCACCTAGTGGCACCTGAGCAGTTGCCGTCGTATGCCGGGATTCGGCCGGTGGCGCTGGCGGTGATTTGGAACGGCCCGCGCATCCTGGTGGAGGACAAGTGGGACCGGCCGGATCCTTTCTACCGTCCACCCGGCGGCGGGGTGGAGTTTGGAGAACGTGCCATTGAGGGCGTACGGCGCGAGATGCGCGAGGAGTTTGGCACCGAGGTCAAGAATGTGCGGCGCTTGGGCACGCTGGAGAACATTTTCGACTATCACGGTGAGCTAGGGCACGAAATCGTGATGGTGTTCGAGGCGCGCTTTGTCGATAGCTCGTTCTACGCGGCCGAGCGGATTGTGGGCATGGAGAGTGGTGGTTCCCGGCTTGAGACCGTTTGGATCGATGTGTCACAGCCGCTGGATCGGCCGTTGTATCCGAATGGACTGTTGGAACTGCTCAGCGACCGTTCAGGCTAGACGGCTGCCATGGGCCCGGCCGCAAGGCATGCCAGCAGATCAAGCCGGATGGCCTTGTAATGGCTGAGCGCTCGCCCGCATACGCCGGCATCCGTCCCGTGGCGTTGGCCGTGATTCGGGATGGGTCGCGTCTGCTGGTTCGGGAGTACCGGACGGGCAGAGGTGGGCGGTATTACCGGCCGCTGGGCGGGGCCATTCACTTTGGGGAACGTGGGGCGGATGCGGTGCGGCGGGAGATTCGAGAGGAGCTTGGCGAGGCGATCGGGATCGTTCGGCACCTCGGGACGCTGGAGAACATCTTCGAGCGGGACGGGCAGCCGGCACATTGGATCGTGCTGCTGTTCGAGGCGGAGTTTGTGGAGCGTGCGCGGTACGCCAGCGAGCGGATCCAAGGAGTGGAGGGCGACGGCGAGCGGATTGAGGCCCGGTGGATTGACGTTTGCCAGCCGCTTGAGGGTCCGTTGTATCCGGAGGGGCTGTTGGAACTGCTAGGGACTAACTGAACCTCTCCAGGCAAGTCGCAGGCGAGAGCAGGAGTTCAGGATCGGCGGCTGATTCGGTAGGCTTATCGGGCGGTCGGGCGGCGCTGCGTAAAAGGGCGCCCCGGCCTCCAGGTGGATATACGAAGCGGCGGCCGCGCGGGTGCGGCGACAGGGACGGCACAGGGACCGATAGAGACGCCGCGACCCAGGCCAGACGAGGAGCAACCCAGGGATGACAAGCCAAAACGGTAGCGCCGTGGCGACGCTGCGACGGGCCGCGGCCCAGCAGGTGGCCACCGAGCACAGCGTCGAGATTCCCGACTACGACCGGGACCGACTGGAAGACGTTGGGTTCATGACCGCGATGACCCTGGTGCTGCTGGGCAACTACGCCCAGACGGGGCACTTTGGGGGGCCGCTGGCCTACACGCCGTACAACGTGGCGCTGCACCTGGGCGGTCCGGAGAACGGGGCGCTGCGATACGACTACCGACGGCCGAAGCACCCGTACTGCGACCGCTTCATGCTGGCGGGCGGGCACAACATCCCGACGGCGTACGCGCTGTGGATGATCATGGGCGAGGCGATGGCCCGGAAGCACGCGGCCACAGGCGACGCGCAGTACGCGGTGGACCCGAACATCGGGATGCTGGCGATCGACGCGCTGGGTTTCCGGCGCGGTCGCGAGGCGCTGGACACGCTGCTGGCGGACAACGGGCTGGCCGACCACCCGCTGTTCGCGCAGGCGAAGATTCGCGGCATCCGCTCGCTGGCGGGGCACGCGGAGACGACCGACCTGACGAACGACGTGAACGGCGGTCCGTCGGGCATCGGCGTCGCGACGGCGGCCGGTAAGGCGGCGTTCTGGGACTTCGTGGGGGCGGACGACTCGCTGAAGGTGATCGCGCTGGAAGGCGAGTTCGCGATGACCGAGGGTCACGCGCAGGAACTCAAGACCCAGGCGCTGGCGCAGAAGGTCGGCAAGCGGCTGCGGATCCTGCTGTCGTACAACAACGCCGGGATCGACGACTCGCTGGTGGGCGGCGTGATCGGCGAGGACGTGTCCGAGGGCTACGTGATGGAAGACCAGTGGACCTCCTACGGCTGGAATGTGCTGTCGCTGGACGACGGGAACGACTACGACCAGGTGATGGCCGCGCTGAAGATGATGGAGGACTGGGACCCGGAGGACCGGCGGCCACTCATAGTGGTTGGGAACACGACCAAGGGCTGGTGGCCGAGCGCGCAGGACGGCCAGATTGCCGGGTTCGGCGAGCAGCTGGTGGGGTACCACAGCCATCCGTACGAGATGAAGATGAACGAGCCGTATTTCGTGGCGCTGGCGGAGAGCTTCGAGCAGCGCTATGGCGTGCAGTTCGAGGGGATCCGGGAAGGCCCGGTCAGCGATGAGCGCGAACGGCTAATCCAGTTCAAGACGAACATCGACGTGGCGATGTCGGTGCTGAACCAGAACGGCCTGGGCGACTGGCTGGCGGACCGGCTGGTGGAGATCGGGGACTCGCTGAACGACGAGTTGCCGCTGCGGATCGACACGTCGTCGGATCCGTTCCAGGACGAGCGGCTGCGGCCGCAGAACATTCCGCAAGAGCCGCAGTCGCTGGAGGTGACCAACGAGTTCTCGGGCGAGACCTCGACGTTGGACATCGAGCTGTTCAAGAAGCCGGGCGATGTGGCGGGCACGCGACGGGCGATCTCCGAGATCATCAAGTGGACCAACTACGTGACGGACAACCGGTTCATCACGCTGGCGGCCGACCTGTCGAGCTCGATCAACGTGGAGAACGGGGCGCTGTGGGGGCACTACGACCCCGTGGGCAACCCGCTGGGCACGCGTGTCAAGGCGCCGATCGAGGAAGCCGGGAATGCGTCGTCGGCGATCGGGTTCGTGAGCCAGTCAGCCTCGATGGATCCGGACGTGCACGCGGGCGTGTGGGCGCTGAGCGGTACGTACGGCGCGTTCACGCCGCTGATGTACCTGCCGGCGCGGGTGTGGAGCCAGCAGAACCAGGACAGCCCGTTCCGCGTGGGCGTGCTGCACATCCTGGCGGGTCACTCCGGACCGGAGACCGCGGCGGACGCGCGGACGCACTTCGGAATTTTTGCGCCGCAAGTCTGGAAGCTGTTCCCGCGAGGGCAGGCGATCAACCTGAGCTTCTGGGACTACAACGACGTGGCGCCGGGGTATTTCGCGGCGGCTTCGCTGGCCGCGAAGGACCCGAAGGTGGGCGTGATCATCATTGAGGTGGCGCGGCCGGACTTCCCGGTGGCGGACCGGAACACGTTTGCCGACTCGGACCCGCTGGCGGCGGCCAAGGGCATGTACCTGATCCGCGACTGGGATGCGGACAAGCCCGCGCAGGGCACGGTATTCGTGCAAGGCTCCAACTCGACGGTGAACCTGGTAAACGTGCTGCCGCGGCTGGACGAGGCCGGGGTGAACGTGCGGGTGGTGGCCGTGGTGAGCGAGGAGCTGTTCGCTCGCCAGCCGGCGTCCTACCGCGACTCGATTGTGTCGGATGCCAGCCGGTATGACGCGATGGTGGTTTCGACCGGCACGCGGCGATTCCCGCCGGTGAGCGGACTTGGACCGCTGACGGACGAGTATTCGCTGTGGTCGGACTGGGGCGACCAGTGGCTGACCGGCGGGACCGAGCCGGACGTGATCGCGGAGGCGCACCTGGACGCGGACTCGATCTACGCCAGCATCGTGCGGTTTGCCGAGGAGCGCGACTCGCGGCTGGCGCGGCAGCAGGCGGCGGTTGGGTTGTAGTTCACGCTGGGTTGGGGCGCGAAGTCCTCTCGACCCAATCCTCGTCTGTTCCAGGGATCCCGAGGTGGCCAACGTCACATGGGGCAGGGTCCCTGGGCAGGCTGTCTAGCCGTCCTTGTTCCATGGGTGTGCCAGGCGGCTGACCGCCCGGTGACCTTGCGGCGGCGAGAGTCACTTCACCTTGGCCAAGCGTCGAGGGCAGGCATACGGTGAGGGCCGAGGGGACTGGCAAAGGCGCAGTCCGACTCGAAGTCAGGTCGCGAACGAAGGGTTCCGCTTTCCTTTCGTGCGCCGCGCTCGACGCGTCAACAGGTCACTTGTGATCGGGGAGGGCGTCGACGTGGGTGAGGGTGGTGGATTTGATGGTCATGGCCTCGAGCCGGTCGGGGACGGGTTCGGGGAGGGTGGTGAGGGGGGTGAAGGTGAGGTTGTCGGTGAGTTCGAGGGCGGGTTCGGCGAGGTCCTGGACGTAGAACTTGGATGACGGAAACAGGTCGCCGGGGTAGGTGAAGTTGGGGAGGGTGGCGAGCTCGATGGCGAGGGCGGCGCCAACCGAACTCTCAAGCATGCCGCCGATCCAGACGGGGACGCCGGCATCACGGCACATGTCGTGGATCTTGATTGAGCGGGTGAAGCCGCCGGAGCGGCCGGGCTTGATGTTGACGTACTGGCAGGCGTTGATTTCGAGGGCCTGCTGGATCATGCGGAGCTCGCGGGCGGACTCGTCGAGACAGACGGGGGTCTCAATGTGGCGGGAGAGCTCGGCGTGGTCCATGACGTCGTCCCACTGGAGGGGCTGCTCAATAAAAGCCAGACGAAACTGGTCGATGGTCTTGAAGGTGTCGAGGTCGTCGAGGGTGTAGCCGGCGTTGCAGTCGATGTGAAAGATGGCATCCGGGAATGATCCGCGGACGGCGTGGAGCATTTCGACGTCCCAGCCGGGGCGGGCCTTGAGTTTGATGCGAGGGAAGCCGGCGTCGACGGCCTTCTGGATGTCGGCGAGGAGGTCGTCGAAGGAGTCGAGGATGCCGAAGTCGGCGCCGGCGATGACGTCGGCATCGGATCCGCCAACCAGGGTGTGCAGGGGGGTGCCGGTGCGCTTGGTTTCGAGGGTCCACCAGAGGAGTTCGACGGCGGCCTTGGCGAATCCGTTGCCCTTGAAGGGGGCGAGGCGGGCGTCGAGGTCGGCGGCGGTGTCGAATTCGCGGCCGACGACGAGGGGGCCGAAGATTTCGCTGACGAGGTGGTAGACGGAGCCGGCGGATTCGGGGACGTAGTGGGGGGCGCGGAATGGGGTGGCCTCGGACCAGGCGGTGACGTCGCCGGAGGTGGCCTTAACGAGGACGGAGTCGATGGCGTGGTCTTCGCCGTAGGCGGTTCGCCAGGGGTAGATGAGGGGCATGCTGACGTAGTAGATGTCGAGGCGGTCGATGCGCATTGGGGTCTCCGTGAGGGCTGAGGGCGCGCTGACTGGTTCAGGGGCATGGTGGCGGGCGGGCGGGGTGGATGCAACTTGAGGGAGAGCACAGGAGGGAAATGACCCTGACGACGCTGAGGTAAAGACGGCTGCGTTGTGTGGGCGGGAGTTTCGACCGGAAGACCCTCACCCTAGCCCTCTCCCACGGGGAGAGGGGACAGAGGGATTCATCTGGGAACGGCTGGGCGTAGGATGGCGGTATGTCCCTGAGGTGCCGGTTGGCGACGCGTGCCTTTCGCGTGGTGGCGCGGGTTGCGCAAGGGTGCGCGTTGGCGGCGGTGGTGGGGCTGGCCGGATGCGAGGCGGAGGCTCCGGAGCCCCTGATTGCGACGCCGTCGGCGATTGAGGTGGCGGTGATGGAGGCGGCGCAGGAGGCGTCGACGAGTCCGACGGCGGAGGCGGCGGAGCCTGAACGAGGTGGCACGGCCACGCCGACGGCTCGGGCACGTGTCCAACCTGAGCGCCGGCCGGTGGTCGCCGTGCCGGTTGCGACGGCGGCCGCGACGCCGAGGGCCACGCCCGCATTGCCTGTGGAGCCATTGGACGACGAGGCGATTCGTGAGCAACTGGGGGAGACCGCGGGCCTGATCGAGGGCGTGGCGGGGTCGCCGGCGGCGCTGCGGGCAGGCGCCGACCTGCGCGTGTCGCTGGAGATGGCGGCGCTGGCGTTCCTGGAACACTATGGCGCGAACCGCGAGGCGGCGGTGCGACTGGATTACACGATCGGGCAGCTGCCGCCGCTGGTGTATGACCTGGAACCTAACGGCGCCCGGATTGCCGTGGCGGACGTGGACGGGGACGGGGCGAATGAGTTGATCGCGGCCTGGCACATCATTGGGGTGCCGCCGGTTTGGTTCGATGAGGTTGAGGGCGGATTTGCCACGAAGGCGTTTCCGGTTGGCGGGTCGGTGGAGACTGCGCCCGGCATGGCGGTGGTGCATTCGACGGCCGACCTGACGGGCGACGAGATCGCTGACGTGGTGCTGGTTACGACGACACCGGGGGCGAGTACGCAGACCGAGACGGTGCAGGTGTTCGCATGGAACGGCGAGGTGCCGCGACGGGTTTTTGACGTTCCGGTGGTGCTTGGAGCCGGACCGGCGGGCTGGGAGGTGCGAGAGGGAGCTTCACCAGCTGAGATCGAAACGGTGTGTCCGGCGCTGGGACATTTCGACGCGCCGCTGTTGCCGCATCCGGGGCTGCGGCGGACGTTTGCCTGGGATGGGCAGCATTTCGAGGAGGTGGGACGCCGACTGGATGGGCCGGTGTCGCCGCACGACCAGATTAACCGGGCGGAGGCGGCATTTTGGGCGGGTCGATACGAGGACGCGGCGGCAGGATACCGAGCCGCGATCGAGGGTCCAGTCGACGGAGGGAGTGCGACGGGGTCGCAGCCGGATTGGGAGGGCCTGGCCCTTTTGCGGTTGGCGCAGATTGGGCTGGTGGGCGGGGAAGCCTTCAACCCGGCGCGGCTGCAGGCGGCCATCGAGCGTGGCGGTGAGATTGGGCTGATTGCTCGTGCAATGCAGGAGGCGGTGGCGACGCCGGACCCGCTGCGGACGTTTGCGGCGTTACAGCAGGTGGATCTGACTGGTGAGCCGCCGCCGGGCGCCCATGGGTCGATTGACTTTCCGATGGATGCCGGGCTGGTGCTGGCGCTGGGGAAGGCGCTGGAGATTGGGCTGCGCGGCGTAGGGGGCGGGGAACTATCGGAGGCCGCGATCACCAGCCGGCTGTCATCCCGTGGGGTGGACGTGCGACGCGCGACGGTGGGCGATCTGAATAGCGACGGCGCGCTGGAAGGTGTGGTGTCGCTGGTGCGGCATAGCACCCGGGTGGTTGGGCCGCCGGTGAACGAGTTTTGGTTTGTGTATCGCCAGGGCACGCGCTGGGTGGCGCAACCGGTTGGGCCGGTGAGCGATAGCGCATACCCGAATGGCGTTCGAACAGTGAGCCAGGGGCGAGGGGTGTTTGTTTTAACCGATTCGTCAGCAGGGATCGACGGCTATCTGAGCTTTGACGGGCGGCGGCTGGAGCAGTGGGACGAGCTGCCGACGCTGGAGGATTTGTATCCGGTGAATCCGTTTGACGGGCGGGGGGTTCGGAGCTGCGAGGTCGGTCCTTAGTTCGCTGCTCTGTGGGTGGGTTAGAGGTTGGCCAGGATGATTGCGGTGGCGATGCCGATGACGGCCGTGAGGAAAATCGAGGCACCCGTGACCATGGCGCCGACGCGCACGTACACGCGTTGCTCAAGTTCACGCATCTCGGCGCGCAGACGCGCTTCAGTGTTCTCAATGCGGGCACTGAGCCCAGAAACCTGATTTGCCAGGTCGTCCTTCGTGGCCAGGTTTTCGGTGACACCTTCGGCGAAGGTTGACACGAGGACGGACGCCTGCTTCTCGTCGAAGCCAGCTTCGTCCTGGAGGCGCCTGGCCGCCTTAAGGGTGTCGAAGGTCACTGCCATGTGGTCACTCTAGCGCCCCGGCGCTGGCCCACCGACCTTGGAGGGAACTCGCGGACTAGGCGTTGGCGCTGGTGAGGGAGGGGGATTGGCGGCTGGCGCGGGTTTCGAGGGGATCGATGCGGCAGGCGCAGATTTTGTATTCGGGGATCTTGGATATGGGGTCGAGGACATTGATGGTGAGGAGGTTGGCGGCGGCCTCGGCGAAGTGCCAGCTCATGTAGACGGTGCCGGGGGCGACGCGGCGGGTGATCCAGGCGCGGGCTTCGACGGCACCGCGACGGGTGCTGACGCGGACGAGGCCGCTCTTGGGGATATCCAGGCGATCGGCATCTTCAGGGGAAACCTCGACCAGCGCTTCGGGGTAGGCCTCATCCAGGCGTGAGCGTCGGGTCATGGCGCCGGTGTGCCAGTGGTAGAGGACACGGCCGGTGTTGAAGATGAAGGGGTAGTCGCGGTCGGGGATTTCGACGTTCTCGCGCCAGTGCACGGCGTGCATGCTGGCTTTGCCGTCGGCGGTGGGGAAGCTGTCGCCGAAGAGCCAAAGGGCGCCGGGGTCGTCGGGGGTGAGGCAGGGCCAACGGAGGCCGCCTTCGCGGTCCAGGCGTTCATGGCTGAGGCCGGCGTGGCTGGGGGTGACGCGGGCGATTTCGTCGAAGATCTCTGAGGGGCTGTCGAGGCCGAGGTGGCGGCCCATGCGGCGGGCGAGGTCGGCGATGATTTCCCAGTCCTGGCGGGCCTCACCAGGCGGCGGAAGGACCGGACGGACGCGCTGGACGCGGCGGTCGGTGTTGGTGTACGTGCCGTCCTTTTCGGCCCAGCTGGAGGCGGGGAGGACGACGTCGGCGATTTCGGCGGTCTCGGTCATGAAGATGTCCTGGACGACCAGGAAGTCGAGATGGCGGAAGTGGCGGCGGGAGGCGTGGAGGTCGGGGTCGGCCATGAGGGGGTTTTCGCCCATGATGAACATGCCGCGGACGTCGCCGGCGCCGGCGGCCTGGCCGATTTCGATGGTGGTGAGGCCCTGCCTGGTTGGGAGCTTCGTATCCCATTGCTCTTCGAAGTAGGCGCGGAAGGTCTCGTCTTCGACGGAGCGGTAGTCGGTGAAGTACATGGGGATGGCGCCGACGTCGCTGGTGCCCTGGACGTTGTTCTGGCCGCGCAGGGGGTTGAGGCCGGTGCCGCGGCGGCCGACGTTGCCGGTGGCGAGGGCGAGGTTGATGAGGGTGAGGCAGGCCTCGGTGCCGTGAGTGTGTTCGGAAATGCCGAGGCCCCAGTAAAAGGCGGTCTTGTCGGCCTTGCCGATGATGTGGGCAGCGCGTTCGAGGGTGGCGGGCGGGATGCCGGTGAGGGCTTCCTGGCGTTCGGGGGTCCAGTCGCGGACGGCGGCGGCGACGGCGTTGAAGTTCTTGACGCGGTTGGCGACGAATTCCTCGTTGACGAGGCCGTCGCGAATGATGACGTGGAGCAGAGCGTTGTACATGGGGACGTCGGCGCCGGTGCGGCATTGGAGGTGGACGTCGGCCCAGCGGGTGAGCTCAATCGCGCGGGGGTCGGCGACGATGAGCTTGGCGCCGTTGCGAATGGCAGCCTTCATCTTTAGGGCGGTGATGGGGTGGGTTTCGGTGGTGTTGGAGCCGGTGACGTAGATGACGTCGTTTTCGGCGATTTCGTCGAGCGAGTTGGTGAAGGCGCCGGTGCCGATGCTGAGGCCGAGGGCGGCGACGGAGGAGGCGTGGCAGAGGCGGGTGCAGTTGTCGATGTTGTTGGTGCCCAGGACGACGCGGGTGAATTTCTGGAGGAGGTAGTTGTCCTCGTTGAGGCACTTGGAGGAGCCGTAGACGGCGAGGGCGTCGGAGCCGTGGGTGTCGCGGATCTCGGTCAGGCGGCGGGCGACGTGGTTGAGGGCCTCGTCCCAGGTGGCGCGGCGCCAGCGGCCGGCGCCGCGTTCGCCGGTGCGGATGAGGGGATGGGTGAGGCGGTCGTCGCTTTGGGCGTAGTCCCAGCCAAATCGGCCCTTGACGCAGAGCCAGCCCTGGTTGACGGGGTGGTCCTCGGGGGACATGGCGTGGGTGATCTGGCCGCCGCGGACGTGGACTTCGAGCCCGCAGCCGACGCCGCAGAAGGAGCAGGTGGTCTCGACGACGCGGTCGTCCTCGACGATGCCCTGCTTTTCGAGCTCCCACTGGGTGCGGCTCTTGAGGGCGCCGGAGGGGCAGACCTGCACGCAGTTGCCGCAGTAGACGCAGGTGGTGTCCATGATCCCGTCGTACTCGCGGGTTGAGATGCGGACGTGGAAGCCGCGTTCGCCCGGCTCGATGGCGTAGGTGAGTTGGACCTCGTCGCCGCAGACGTCCACGCAACGCCAGCACATGACGCACTTGGCGTAGTCACGGATGTAGTAGGGGTTGTCGTCGATGACGGGCAGGTCGGCGCGGGAGGCCTGGCCGTTGGGCTGGATGTCGTATTCGGTGAGGAGGGACGCGAGGTCGGGGGCTTCGCTGAGGTCGACGCCGGAGAGGAGGGCCTTGAGCGAGCCCTTGCGGGAGCGGCGGACGCCTTCGCTGTCGGTGAAGAGGGTCTGGCCAGGTTCGACGAGGGCGCGGCAGGCGGAGAGGAGCTTGGTTTCGCCGGTGAGTGAGGCGTCGGCGGAGGGCGGGCCGGAGTCGGCGTCGGCCGCCTGTTCGACGAGGCAAAGGCGGCAGTTGGCGGAGGCGGCAATGTTGGGGTGGTAGCAGAGGGTGGGGATGTCAATCCCCAGTTCGGCGGCGGCGTTGAGGATTGACGTGCCCGGTGGCACGGATGTTGGGCGGCCGTCAATGGTTATCGCTACAGCGTCGTGCGCCGCCGCCATGCAGAACCGCCCGCTGCTGAGAGGGAGCCGACTAGCCTACGTTACCGGGATGATCGGGCGGCTCCGGACTTCCGTTAGACGGCCGTCGGGCGCGGTCTCCGGGAGGCAGCGGGGCGCCGGAGCCGACGTTTTCGCCCTCGTGGAAGATGAGCCAGAATATGTAGCCCATCCAGATGAGGGCGACAAGAACAACGGGGATTACGACGACGACGAGGATGAGGCCCGGGTCGGTTTGCGTTCCAGTGGGCGTTGGGCTGGCAGGCGGGCCGAGGGCCGCAGCCGGCGATGCTCCACCTGCCAAGAGCGCCACGGCCAGCACCAAGCCATACATTTGGCGCGGCATACCAGAGGGACAATTTGGATGGTTCACGTCAGGGGGTGCGATCTATACCCCAGCCGACCCCCGCGCTGTACAAGAGCCATCTGTTGACGGCGCCGGACGTTGTGGGCCTGATAGTAACGATGCCCGAGAACACTTCGGCCGACGCGCCGGCACGCTCCACTGCAATCTGCGCCATGGGGATTTGGCGGCGAATCTCAGCATACCCGGAGCGATCGTCCGCAGCTGCGAGGTTGAGGGTCAACAGGTAGTTGCGTCCCGGGACGAGGTACACGTCCTTGGCAGTGCCCGGGTCTCCGTCGATTGCCACGCGCGGCAGGACAAACTCGATGCGAGCCATCTGACGATCAGGCGCCAGTACCAGCGGCCCCGGCCACCACCGGATTGACGCGCGGGGATCGGGATCGACCGGCGTGAAGGCCATCTCGCCGAGCTCATACAGCCGAAACTCCGTGCCGGCCGTCATGGGAAGGTTGCGGGGATTGCGGTACCAGAGGTTGATGACCAGGCTTTCACCGTCGACGCTGCCGTCGAACGCCAGGCCGGCGCTGGCCGGTGGCGGCCGTGCGCCGATGTCATTGCGCGGCAGTTGCAGTTGGGCGAAGGGCGCAATGGACCCCTGCGCGGCGAAGGCCAAGCTCTGGCAGTCGGGGACTTCGACGTCGATACGCTGGGGCGAACCACTCAACGTCGTGCTGGCAGGCCCAGCCACCAGCAAGTCGCCCGGCTCACCCAGAAGCTTGAAGGTCAGCAGTCGCGATGGCGCCGACTCGCAGAGGGCACGCAGGTGTGTCGGCAAGGGTGCGAGGTCCGGACCGACGCGCCAGACCGACGACCACGCCGCTTCAAGGTCGTATACGCGAATCCCATAGCCGTTCCAGATTGCGTCATCGCGTGAAAGGCCGAGCATCAACGGCTCCAGGTAGTCCGGCACGGCGAGTACGCCTTGGCTCGGGATCTCTTCGGCGGACTGAGAGCGTGGAAACCGCGTCATCCGATTGATGAAGGTCGGCGGGCCTCGGAGCTGGTCTTGATCAATCAGTGTGAAGAGGACCATCCGGCGCTGATACTCGGTAAGCCCGCCCACCAGGAAGACGGGCGCCTCAGGATGAATCCGTTCGCGAAGCGCCCGGTAGCTCGATGGATCGGCTCGAGGCAGGCCCGCGCCGGGCATCACTTCAAAGACCCGATGCCGCCGACCCGACACCGAGCGAAGATCAACGAGAAGCTTGAAGTGCCGGGGATCGTCGAGCAGGCGCCGGGCCTGGGGCGCAAGAGCCGCCTGCAGGGCATCGGTTACGTGCAGGTGGGTGATTGCCATGTCGGCCAGGTCGTCGCGTTGCAGGAAGCGAAGGGCG
Source organism: Chloroflexota bacterium (assembly GCA_026707585.1). Lineage (GTDB taxonomy): Bacteria > Chloroflexota > UBA11872 > UBA11872 > UBA11872 > UBA11872. The sequence continues at coordinate 52,436 of JAPOWQ010000006.1, forward strand.
TCTTCGTAGACCGGGGTCACATCCCCCGCGAGGACTTGCAAGTGACGTCCGGATGTCGGAACAGCGATTCCCGTGGTCGAGGCGATTGGGGCCGGATGCGTGGTGAGAAGCCGCGCGTCGACGGAGAGGGCGTTGGCGACCCAGGTGTAGAAATCCCAGTTCGCCTCCAGTTCAGCGCGAATCCGAGACTGACCGACGAACGGATAGCCCGAGCCGTCCACCGCCGGCGCAGCGACCTGAACCCCGGCCAACGCGTGCTTTCCGGTCGTTACGGCGCGCGGCAGCGCCGTGGGCAGTACGACCAGAAGGATGGTTGCCAGCGCCGCCGACGCGCGCTGCCAGCCGGATAGGCGCGACGTCAGCCAGCCAACACCCGACAAGGCGGCCAGCAGCGCAACTGCCATGGCCGAATTAAGAATGCGCTCGTCATTGCGCGGAATCGGCGACTGGAGAAACATGGATTCCACCAGCCCGGCGGCGGCAGCCACCGCCAAGTAGGCCATCCCGAGATTGCGCCGCACAGCGGCGACGCAGGCACTGATCACGACTAGCGGAATGGTCCCGACCTGGACAAGGGCAGGCGGAGCCAGATCAAATAGCCGCACGTCGGCAGGGGTGGGCTCAAAGGCGATGTGAACCATGCCCGCCGTCCCGCCACGCCTGAACAGCGCATCGGACAGTGGGCCGCCGGCGACGACGACCAGCAGCCCCGCCAGTACGAGCGCCATCGTCCAAGCAAGCCGCTCGCGCCCCTGGAGCCTGACGAGCCGAGTCGTCCCCACGACGCCCAGGGCAACGCTTGAGAAGATCATGACCGCGACTTCCGCCAGGGCGGACACGCCGGCGGCGCACGCCAGGGCGGCGGCGTGGCGCCGCGCGACGCCAGCCTGAAGCGTGGCAGCAATCAGAACGACGATTGCAACGGCCAACGTGCGCTGGGGCACCTGGAGCCAGGGGACTATCTCCGTGGACTGGACATTGGCCCAGGCGTCCGGGAGCCCTAGGAGGCCGACCGCGGACGACGTCGCCTGGGCGTCCAGTGGAAGACCGACCGCTACAACCCCGAAGAAGAGCCCGACTGCCGCGGCGATTCCCAGCGATAGCGGCAAGGGCGCGCCGAAGTCCCACGCGTACCCAATTGCAGCCAAGATCAGCGCAACGAACAGGAATGACATGAGTGCGGCCAATGCGGTCCAGGCAGGGACCGCGGCCAGGTTCACAATGCTGGACGCGAGGAGGTTGTGCCCGTAGTGGTAGCCGATTCCGGCGTCTGGACCGTACGGCGTTACGGGTGGAAAGACGCCGCGAGCCATTCGCAGCGCGAGCGCGAAGTGCCAGGCCTCGTCGCCGTGCCGCACGTGCGTCCGGTTGGCGAAGGCGACGAGGTAGACCGCGGCGGACGATAGCACCAGCACGATTAGTGTCAGCGCGGCGCGGCGCGAGGGTCGATGAATCGCACCACGGCGCCAGGCGACGACCAAACCGAGCGCCGATGGGGCCAGGAAACCGAACCAGGCACTGGGCGCGCCGGGCACGACATATGCGGACAGGTTGGTGGCGAGCAAGACCGAGACGATGCCAAGGACGGGCGCATAGAAGGGCCATACGGGGCGCGGCCGGTCGCCGAACACGGCCTTCGCCAAGGGCGCGCCAATTGCGGCCATCCAGAGGCAGACGCCGGTGGACGCGAAGACTCCGATCCAGGGTGAGACGGTCGGATCGAGGTTCACGAACGCCGCCCCGGCCTAGTCGCGAAGGCCGACGCTGGTGGGTCGGTCAATCTTCATCTATGAGGGACGATTCCGGACGGATTGCCGCCCCGCCGTGCCTGGCTCGCAGGATGATCTACAAGCTGGCACGCCACGAAGTTGCCGGATCACTCCTGGATTTCCGACGGTGGCAAGGCCCGATCCAGGAGGCGGCGAATGGGGGCGGCGTCGGCGAAGCCGTCCATGAGGAGGTTGAGGGTGGCGAGGCCGACGAGGGTCCAGCCCAGCGGCGGGACGCCGGCGACGACGAAGACGGCACCGGCGAAGGCGATGACGCTGAGGAGCCCATCCGCGCGCAGGAACGAGGTTGGGTCTTCGGTCGGTCCATCGGGATAGAGCGGTGCGACAAAATAACGATGGAACCTTCGAGTGAGGCTCCAGGCGGGGCTTATCGAGCCGGCCGCGAGCACCAGCACGATGAGCGTGACCACCCAGGGGGCGGCCAGCGCCCAGGCGATCATGAGCGCGAGGCAGAAGCCACCGGCGATGACGAGCTGGTGGAAACGGCGCTCGCCACGGTCGGTCATGGGCAAATGCCCGCTTCAGCCAGTGGGGAAGTCGGGATCGTGGCAGGCGGCCGGCGCAGGCCGCGACTCCGTGACTTGCGTCTCGCGATTGCTGGGTGGGCATTGAGCGCGATACACGCGCGTTGCCAAACTCTCGGCATGGCCGATCAAGCCGCAGGCATCAAGGAAGTGCAGGACGCATGGTAGCCAGCGCGGGACGAGGGAGCCTGGGCGCGCGGTCGCTGGGGGCCGTACTGACGGCGCTGGTGCTGTTCGCGGCGTTTCCGCCGCTGCAGTGGACCGGCCTGGTCTTTGTCGCCTGGGTTCCGCTGTGGCTGGCGCAGTCGGGGGCAACGCCCCGCGTGCGTCGCGGTCTGGGCGGGCTGACGCTGGGCGTGCTGTTCGGGCTCGTTGCCACGACGGTGAATCCGCCCGAGGTGGTGACCGGCGCGGCATGGTTTGGGATTGCGGTCGGCGTCGGCGTGGTTGCGGGCCTGGCGGCGGCGTTGCTGGACGTGCCGGCGGGTCCGGAACGTGTGATCAAGGCGTTGGGCCCGTGGGCGCTGATCTGGGTTCCGGCGCTGGCCTGGAGCGGGATCGAGTTCCTGCGGCTGGTGACGACGGCCGGCCACCAGTGGGGAATGCTGGCGACGACGCAGGTAGACGTGGCGCCGCTGCGGGCGTGGCTGCCGGTGGCGGGGATGTGGCCGGTGGCGCTGCTGACGGTGGCCACCGGCCAGGCCATTGGCGCGATTGCGCTGGTGGCTCTCGGTCGACTGCCGCTTTCACGGAGCCTGGCTGTTGGCATCGGGATCGCGGGACTGGGCTGGCTGGCGGGGCTGGCGCTGGCAGCCAGCGGCGACGCGCCGGCGAGCCAGTCGATACGCGTGGGCATAGTTCAGACCGGCGATCATGTGCCGTCGCATCCGCGGACGCGGCCGCTGATCACGACGGTGCGATATCGGGAGCTGACGGACACGATCACGGATATGCACACGCCGGGAACGCTAGAGGCCGTTCGGCGGGGCGCCGAGCTGGTGGTGTGGCCGGAAGCCTCGGGCTGGGTTGCGCCGGATGATCCCAACGCGACGGCACAGCTGGAGGGCGTGCGATCGGTGGCTCGGCGCGCGGGTGTGCCGATCGTGTGGTCCTATTTCATCAGGATCGATCCCAACCGCACGCGCAACGAACTGGTGCTGGTGACACCGGACGGCCGGATGTCGCGCCCGACGACGAAGGATCACCCGGTGTACGCGATCGGGGAGCGCAGCGTGACGGCCGGGCTGTACGACACGTACGAAGTGGCAGGGATCCGGCTGGGACTGGCGGCGGGGCCCGACGGGACGTATACGGACACGCTGGCGAGGCTGGCGCGCATGGGCGCGGCGCTAGCGGCGATTCCGACGCACGACTGGGCGGCGTATACGGCGCCGCACATCGGGCACCTGCGGTTGCGAGCGGCCGAGCACGGGTTGGCGATTGCCAAGGCGGACTGGCGTTATGGGTCGGTGACGATCGCACCGGGCGGCGACGTGGTGGCGGGCACGTCGCCTGACCAGGCGCGGGAAGAGCTGCTGGTGGCCGACGTGCCGCTTGGCGAGCCGGGAACGCTCTATTCGGCGACCGGCGACTGGATGGGCGTGGCGTCGTTGGGGGCGCTGGCGGCGATGCTAATGGGAGGCGCGGTTTTGGTCGTGCGGGACCGTTGGGTCAGCGGCGGCCGGCGGGAATCAGCGACGCGCCCCAACTGAACGCCAGCAGACCCACGACGGCGAGCCCCAGCGTGACTACGGCGGCATGCCAGCCAATGTCGTCAAGGGTGGCGGTGTAGGCGGCGGCCGTGTGGAGGACTCCAGCCAGCAGGACGTAGGCGGCCAAGCGACCGGCCAGCCAGCCGCGGGCCAGCATGTACGCCGTACCAAACTGCAGGGCGATCCAGGCCCACTCGCGAGCGAAGAGCGTGACCAGGTCACTTGCCTGGAGGTCGGTCTGGAGGGCCTGGGTGAGCGTGAGTTGGGCGCCGAAGAGTGCGTAGCCAGCGGTGGGCGCTATCGCGGCGGCGGTGACGGCGCGAGGACTGGACGGCCGCGCCATGACGAACCCCACGATCAGCAGCATGACCAGCTTGGCGAACTCGTCCGCGTAGCCGGCGACGATGGCGGCAACCAAGCCAACCAACGCGACCTGATCGTGCATAGCGGAGGCGCCAATGTTTTCCGCGACGATGTCCAGCACGGCGCGGGAGAGTTCATCGTGCAGCCAGATCTGGGCGAACGGGTAGGCGACCACGCCGAGCAGCAGGCCGAACCACACGCCAGGGCGCGCGAGGAGCAGCGGCGCACCCGCACGGCCCCAGAACAGGCCGAAAGCCAGGGCTGCCGCGATAGCGACCGGATGGGGGGCAACCAGGTAGTCGCGCAGCAGATCGGTGAGCGGGGTTAGCGTGTTAATTGGTCGCAGGAGGGGCGACTGGCGTGGCGTGGCCAGAGAAGCGTTGGGCGGCGCTCAGGCCGCGGGACTGACTGGTAGGATTGCCGCAGCCTGCGGGCGCTGGCGCGACGCGTTCAGGGTCCGCCTGATCATTTACAAGTGCAGAGTCGGGGCGCGCCATCATGCGGGTCGGTGGGTGAGTGGCTAATACCACCAGACTGTAAATCTGGCGCCTTCAAGGCTACGTAGGTTCGAATCCTACCCGGCCCACCGGACGCCGCGCGACGGGGCATACGCTACCATCAGGCGTCCGGCGCCCCCGCCTCAACGCGGTCCCGTGGTGCAGCGGCCTAGCATACCTCCCTGTCAAGGAGGAGATCGCCGGTTCGAATCCGGTCGGGACCGCCCGGCGCACTCGCCGCGCAGCGCCGTGGGCCCATAGCTCAGCGGTCAGAGCAGCCGGCTCATAACCGGTAGGTCCCTGGTTCGAATCCAGGTGGGCCCACCGGACGGACGGCGGGAATGGCGGAGTAGCTCAGAGGTAGAGCAGGGGACTCATAAGCCCTTGGCCGCAGGTTCGAATCCTGCCTCCGCTACCGGCCGGGCCGAGGTGGTGAAATTGGTAGACACGCAGTCCTCAGGAGGCTGTGAGCTTCTGCTCGTGCGGGTTCGAATCCCGCCCTCGGCACCAACCAGCACAGGTGCGACAGCCGAGTTCCGCGGCGGCATGCCGAAAGATCGCGCGGCGTCTCGAACGTTCGCCTACCCCACGCTGCAATATCGACGGCGTCCGTGCGGAAAGCTATGACCGAGAAGCGAAACAATGTCCTGCGCCGAGTTATGACCTTGAAAGACGCGATCCAACATCGATAGCCCAACTTTGCGCGTGCACCCGCCGCCCCGTAAGGTCCTAACGGCAGAGCCGCTGCGCGCAGCGGGACTGGCATAAATCCAAGTCCAGAAAATCCCTGAAGTATCGTTCGCGCACACAAGGTGCTACTAGGCGCTTCCTCAGCGTGCCCACAATATCGTTGCCGAATGTCCACGCTTTGTCGACCGGAGCTTCGCTCCCCGGATCACCAGTCGAGAAGCTGGATGGACGCAGTGCTGGAGCAAAGGCCTCATGAGCCGCTAGCCGTAGAAAGGACTTCGCGTCCGCTACCAGTCTGATTGTGATCGCACAAATCAGAGTGTTTTCGACCAATCAATTATGAATGATGACGTCCTCGGTTAACCCAATCCCGAAGTCAAAATAATAGTCAAGAATATATCTGAAGTGATTGACTGAACTAATCGACGGATATAGGCCATCATTACGACCGTACGGCAAGTGAAATGCAGCCATGATGGGATGCCTGCGATTCTGATCACGCGCGTGGTCTCCGGAAATTACGATAATAGGTTCTTCGATGCTGTTCTCCAAGATTCCGTCAATCATCTCCAAGATCAATGAATTGATATAGATAATCTGGCCGACAAATGCATCAGGCACACTAGGATCGTGATCATCACGAAATGTATCCCACACCGAGACGCCCGGAACGGTGTTTCCATATCTATCGAACGTGTACGGATCGTGCGGCTTGAGTATATGCGCAAACACGAATTTTGGACTGTCTGCATCAATGGCGTTTGTTAGGAACTCGAACGTCTGAAGAGCTCGTTGGGGATGCCACCAGTCGTAGGGTTGATACCTATGTGCCGGCAAATGCTGGCCAATGATTGGACGCAAAGCCGTCGTTCCTATAAGTTCACGAAGAAACTCCCCGGTCTTCGGGCCATTGAGGCTTGCAGACAAATGCCGATTTTCCTTACTGCCACTGGCAACGGCCCCGGCCGGAGTAAAGGAGACAAATACATCGGCCAGTGGTGCTATATCGGTAAGAATATTCCCTGATTCAAGATGGACATATGTGTAGCCAATGGACTTCAGGATATGGCCCAGTGCATGGTTATGCGTAACGTCCAGTGTATCTTGATCCGTGACTGGACTTCGCTGTCCCAGATTGTCGACATACGCCAGATTCAGGCTGGATGCGATTGACTGCATCGAGCTCTTGTAGTTGCTCGTCGCTTCTCGGGCAACATAGAATCCGCGACTCTCAAGCTCACCTAGAAATTCAGCGTTGTCGAAGTCTCCAAGTACATCATGCCTGGCGTACATATCCAGAATGATGTAGTAAATGTCAGGCCGGTGGCTACCTGCCGCCGGCAAGCCGTCCGGAAAGAGGTGGGCGGTGAGATCATCCGTAACGGTAGCGTGGGAAACCGAGGGACGTGCAATCGACGCGGCTGTTTCGACTATGGGTCCCCACAGTTGGAACGCCAGCAGAAGGGTGATCGCAAGATTGAGAGGCTGGCTTAGCCGTGCAGCCAAGCCGCCGGATCGAACGGCCACGGCAACAGCCGAAGCTGCCAGTACGACCGCACCTGCGAAGAGGATGTGCTCTTCGATCCGGTGATCCAGGACCCGCTCAACGTGGCCGTACGCAAAAAAGACCACGGCGACAGCCGCCGTCACGGCGGCCGACCTGTACCAGTCCCTCAGGATGAGCCAGAGGCCGATCATGCTGACCGTAACGGCGACCAACGTCACCCCGAGTGGGACGACCGCGTCGCGCGGTGAGAAGTGCAATGGGTTGCTCGCCAGAAAATGCAGAATCGGCACCGACGCGATCGGCCACGGATACCAGGGGATCGCGAAGACGCGGCCAATCACGGTCGGCGAAGTATCGCCGGCTATTGCGGCGCGAGGTCCAGCAAGGCGACGGCTCCAGGCAAGCAGCCGACCAGTCGAACGTCGCACGACCGTTCCGATGCGTCGCAACCCCGCCGCTATGCGAGGATGCGCGAGAACTACGAGCCCACTGAATATGACGGCGAGCGCAAGCCGGAGGCGGCTTGCCGGTTCGCCCAGGAGAGCCGCGCGCAGTCCACTGCCGGTATCCAGATGAGAAAAGGCCAGCGGCCCGCTGCCCGCGTCCGGCACGCCATTCAGCATCAGGTTTGAGAGCCCGGGACTTGAATCGGTCAGTCGATAGATGACATAGTCGTGTTGGAGGTCCGTAACCTGAAGCTGCAAGTGCAGCCGCTGGCCTTCCGGCACCACATATGCTGGAAAGTCGAACGTGCGCGGTGCGGGAACATACGCTGGCTCGACTCTGATAGAAGTCTGTCGCAATACTTCGCCGGAGGAGGCGTCCACCAACGAGGCGTGGACCGTCATACGGTCTCCACCGGGGTCGGCCGAAATCCAGATTTGAAAGCGCCCTACGGTTCCGTCGAGGGCCCCAAGGTCCTGTTGAACTGCCCAGCCGGGCCAGGCGATCAGGACGTCGCCCGCCGGCTCGCCGCTCGACGCCGACGGATACGCGACCTGAGGGACGAGACTCGCCCACAGCGCCAGCGCCACGAGGGCCAGGAGAACCGACTTAAGCACCGGCGATAGACCGCTCAGGCGGCATTAGCCACGTGCCAGGACGTCTCCGCCGCGCGAGAGTTGTGTGCAGTGCATTTCGTGCTCATCAGCCGCCCGAAGACCTGACACGCAGCAATGACACCGGCACTCCGCTGGCAGTGGCAACCCAAACGAGAACTCGATGCCATCTAAGCAACCTTAGACGGCACCCAAGGCGGCCTCGGGCACTGCAACGGTTGGAAGCGCGACCGCCCATCGCTCGGGAGCGTATTGTACAGTATGCGCATGGCTGGCAATCCCCGCGCAGCCAGGCCAGGTTGGCGACAAACGGCAGGCCGGGGGCCTGCCGTTAGGAAGCCGCCGGAAGTGGCGGGCGGAAGGCCCGTTTTCCTGCCTGGACTCTGTAGCGCGCTGCTTATGACTGTCCTGCTTGCGGGTCGCCGTTACATTGATCCGGGCAGCGGCAGTTTTGCGATTCAGATCATTATCGCGGCGGTGCTGGGTGGGTTGCTGACGGCGCGGTTGTGGTTGCGGCATATATTCTGGCGGGCTCTTGGGCTCGTACGGCGAAGGAAGACCGAGGAGCGGCCCGCGGGTGACGAGGCCGACCGATAGGGTTGAATGAACCGGTAGAGTTTGGTGAGCCACTAGGGTTGAATGAACCAGTAGGGTCAAATGAGCCGGTAGGGTTGGATGAGCCAATAGGATATAATCAACCGGTATGGCCGGCTGCGTCGGTAGGGCTGGATCAGCCGGTAGGGTTGGATGAGCAGCGGGACTGACGGGCGCCTGCCGGGTTCGTTCCGGGATCCGGCAGGTTTCGTGTTTCAGCGGGACGGCACGTTCTATCGGCAGGTGAACCGGTCGTACCAGGCGACGTTCGCGACGCTGATGGGCTCGGGTCTTTACGCCAAGCTCGTGGAGCAGGGGCTGCTGATTCCGCATCAGACCGCAGCTCTCGGCCTGGCGCCGGAGCCGGACGCAGTGGCTGTGATCAAGCCGGAACAGCTCGGCTTTGTTTCCTACCCCTTCGAGTGGTCGTTCTCGCAGTTGAAGGCGTCAGCCCTGGCGACACTGCGGATTCAAAGGGTGGCGGTGGGGCACGGCCTGTCGCTCAAGGACGCGAGCGCCTACAACATGCAGTTGCACGGCGGCCGGCCCACCCTGATCGACACGTTGTCGTTCGAGCCGTACGAGGCAGGGTTGCCGTGGGTCGGGTATCGGCAGTTTTGCCAGCACTTCCTGGCGCCGCTGGCTCTGATGGCGTACCGGGACGTGCGGCTGGGAACGTTGCTGCAGAGCCACCTGGACGGGCTGTCGATGGATCTGGCTGCCAGGTTGCTGCCCTGGCGGACACGGCTGCGTCCCGGCCTGCTGATGCACCTGCACCTGCACAGCCGGGCCCAGGCGCGGCACGCGGACTCTTCGCGGAACCGGGACAGCCTGAAGGAACGGATGAGCCAACGCCGGCTCGAGGCGCTGCTGGAGAGCCTGGAGTCGACGGTGCGCCGACTGTCCTGGAACCCGGACGAGACGCCCTGGGCCAGCTACGGGGACCAGTCGAGCTACAGCGACGCCGGGCAAGCGGACAAGGAACGGCTGGTAGCCGACTACCTGGCGCAGGCGGACGCCAAGTCGGTATGGGATTTGGGCGGAAATGTTGGGATCTTCAGCCGGATCGCGGCGGCCAAAGACGTTCCGGTGGTGTCGATCGACAGCGATCCGGGCGCAATCGATCTCAACTACCGTCGGATGGCTGAGAGCGGTGAGCGAACCATATATCCGATCGTGGCAGATCTCACGAGCCCGAGCCCGGCGCTGGGTTGGGCGAATCGTGAGGTCAACTCGCTGACCGAGCGGGGACCGGCAGGCCTGGTAATGGCGCTGGCGCTGGTTCACCACCTGGCCATCGGCAACAACACACACTTCGAGCGGCTGGCCCGGTTCTTTGGCGGGCTGGGGCGCCGGCTGCTGATCGAATTCGTGCCGCCGGACGATGCAATGGTGCTGCGCCTGCTGGCGATGCGGAATCACACGTTTCCGTGGTACACGCAGGGGGAATTCGAAGCGGCATTTGGTCGGCGCTTCTGGATTGAGCGTTCGGATGGCATTGCCGACTCGAAGCGTCGGCTGTATCTGATGGAGTCGATGTAGCGGTCGACTGGTTCGGACGCGGAAGGGGCACCGGCGACCGCTGCATCCTTGCCGTCCGACGCCGGCTTCGCCCGCCTATGCTGCTTGGAACAACGATTTCGTGGCATTGACGGATGCGGGTGTCCAGGGCCGATTCCCTAGTCGACCGTCGTCGCTTTCTTTGGGCCAGTGCCTTGGCCGCAGGTGGGCTGGCGCTCACCGTGGACGGTCGAACAGTGCTGGGTGCGCAGCAGACGCTGCCACCAAACGCGATCGAGACGGACCACGGGGCATTCTTTCCGAGCAGCAGCGGGACGACGGGATTCCATGTCCGGGATATCTCGGGTGGGCCGAGTTTCTGGTCGTTTTATGACGCCGCCGGCGGTCATTCGTGGTACGGCCCGCCGATCAGCCGGGTGTGGGAGGCCGCAGGTAGCTGGTACCAGCTTTTTGCATGCGCGTTGTTCGTGCAGTCGAGGGAGGGCGGGGGACCGGGGCTGGCGCCGATGGTTGAGTTGATCGTCGGCGGGCCGCCGGTGTCCAGCAGCTTTTCGAATGTGACCAAGCTGGAGTTCGACGGCTGGCCCAGATACGGCAGCGGCCCGCGCGTGCATGGACCCATTCAGACGTTCATCGCCAACCGCTCTGCGTTGCAGACGGGCGCGGCTCGCTCCGAGCCACGCCGTGCCTTTGGCCATGTCCGCAACCTGTTCGCGAATGTGGGGCTAGAGCAGGCTGGGGGAAGCGTCCGACTTGGCGTATTGGGCCAGCGCTACCGGGCGTACTTCGAAGGCACGCCCAGCTGGCTGCCGGCCGCGGCCACCATGCCAGAGCGATTCGCTGTGGGCGCCCAGACGGAGAGCGTCGCGGCCGGCACCCCGGTTGGTACTCCAGTCGGCGCCCTGGGCAGGGTGTCGGGCGACCTGGCCGGGCTGGCGGAAGGCCTTGACCGCGGCTTTGGCTGCACGCTGGGCAGCGAGCCCGGACGGGCCGGCGGCGTGGCGCACATGAACGGGCTGGGCCTGTCGTGGAGCCGCGAGCAGTTTCTGTGGAACACCCTGCGGGGCTATGACCCTCAGGCCCTGCCCACCATCGCCACCGACCGCAACTTTCGGGTGGCCAAGGAGATCGTGGGGCTGCTCCAGTTCACGCCCGCGTACGCCGGCGGAGGGCTTGGCGCCCCAGCCAAATACAACCCCGCGCACGGGCTGCACCTGCCGGCCGGACATTCGCAGAACCACTTTGGGCAGTTCGTGCGCGGCCTTGTGGCGAGCCGCAAGCCTCTGCCGGGAGGCGCTACGGCGTCAGGTCTGAATCCAATCAGCCGCTGGATTCCGTGGAACGAGCCGGACATTTGCCGCCCCCGGATGCCGGGCTACGCCTGGGGCGGCGTTGCTCACACGCGCTGGGTCAACCGCACCGGTGGATCCGGGCCGGCCGCCTACGGCGAGATAGACGAGGCGGGGCGGCGACAGCGGCTCTATCGCCTGGTGCAGGTGGCCTTTGACGCCATAGCCGCCGCCGATCCGAACGCGCGGTTGATTTTCCCCTCGCTGAGCCTGGTGGACACCATTTGCGACAACTCCGACCGGCGCATGGCGTTCTGGGACGGATGGACCGGCTTCCTGGCTGGCCAGCACAACCGTGAGGCCCTGGTGCGCAACAGCTTCTACTTTCACGACGTCTCGCTGACGTTGCACAAGGAGCCGGAACGGGTTGCCGAGATCGTTAGCAGGTACCGCACGGCGCTGGACAACCTGTCGGCAGCGGTGGGTGCACAGGACCCGCTGGCCGGGCAGCGCAAGATCATCCTGATGGAGCTGGGGCTGCAGGATGACCCCGGGCTGGGCGCGTACTTCAATGACGAGGACGTGGCGCACTTCACTATTCAAGCCGTGGCCAACGCCTTTTACGCCGGCGCCGACGAGATTGCGTTCCACAAGCTCGTGGACTACCCGCTGTCCAGCCTGGCCGGTGAGGGGGCGCGAACGGCGGTGCGGTACATGTCGCACGTGACACGGCAGCATCCCGACCGGCGCAAGTGGCCAGACATTAGCGGCGAACGGGCGGCCAACGCGTACTTCGGGCCGGTTCGGATCGATCTTCCAGGCCCGGGGTTTGTGACGAGTGTGATCTACAACCGCCAGCGGCAGCCGCTCGACCTGACGCTCACGCTGAGTCCAGCCGACGCCGCAGCCGACCCGGTCATCCACCTGGCCGACCACGCCGGCCGCGAGCGCACGCTGGAACCAGGGGTCTACCGGTTGACCCTGCAGCCGCCGCGCAGCACATTCAATGCCTACGGCAAGAACTGGGCCTGGGTGGGGGGCGGCACGCACGTTCTCCGCTACTCGGACACGGTGAGCCTGGCGACGGACCCGGCGATTCCGGAAACGGCGGATTACTGAGCGATTCCAGCCGGAACCTGAGCGGCCTGGGCACAGTTTGCCCGGGCAAACAGACGAGCGCGCGTCGTGTTCGCGATGTGTCGCGATCTGAGCGCTGGTGAGCTGGTCGGTCGATTGGACGCATACGAGAATCGGCAGCCGCGGCGTGTGCGGAGGCGTGACGTGATGGACGTTGAGCGTACGGTCGTCAACGAGTGCGAGGCGATGTTTATTCCGGCCGGCGGGTCCGACCGCTCCGTAGCCGTTGGTCTGCTGCTTGCCGGCTTGCAGTCGTCCACGCTCCTTCGCATGTTCCCTGCCTGGACCGAAGCGTGGCAGGCGGCCGGGTTCGCCATTGCGTCATACGACTTCAATGACGATCGCTACACCTGGGGCGCGGACGCGGGAGTCGCAACCTTCACCGGGCTATTGGAGGAGGCGCGCCAACGGTGGTCAGTCCGGCGCCCCATTGTTTGCGGCTCCTCGCGCGGGGGGCTGACCGCGTTGGTGTGGGCGCACCGCAATCCGGGCGTGCCGGCGGCCTGGTTCGGGATGAATCCGGTGATGAACCTGGGGCCGTTTTACGAGCTGGAGGGCCGGGCTCAGTCGCTCAATGCGGCGCACGGCATCCGGACGGAGGGCGAACTCCTTCGGGACGTCTGCCCGCGGGCGAATCCGGTGGACCTGGCGGCCGATCTCGCCTGGTTGCCCATGCGCACCTGGCAGGGGCTCGACGACGAGGTGACGCCGCCGAGCGAGCTTGAGACGTTCGATGCGGCAATTCGGAAGGCCGCTGGGTCGCATTCAATCATCTATGGACCAGGCGGCCATGCGACCGCGGAGGGGCCGCGCGATCAGTTTGACGCCAGCGCCCAGCTTGCATTCGCGCAGTGGGCCGAAAGTGGCGGCGCGAACGCCTTGAGTCCGGACTAGGCGCGAAAGGTGCGCTGGCGGCCGCTGAAGCCTTCGCGGTCGGCGCGCTGGCCGCCGACGAGGGCGCGCCAGAGCCAGACGCGGCGGGGGGTGCCGGCGTCGTCGCGTTCGACGCGAACCCGGACCCCGCGGCCCCACATGGCGTCCTCGCCGAACAGGCGGGCAAGGGTGGCTTCCAGGTCGGCTCGCAGCGCGCCAACATCGTCCTCCGAGGTCACGTCCACGGCGTGGCGGTGTTCGGGGTGGTCGTAGAGGCCACGGACGATCGGCTCGAGGTCGCGTTCGGCGGTCATGGGCGGTCAGGGTTTCAGCCAGGATTGTGCCGGGAGGGATGGTAGCAAGGACGCCGTGCGCACGGTCGCTTAGCATGGCTGCGTCCAGACCTGGTCGGCGTTGAGGGTGAAGGGACGGGCCGCATGTACGACGCCAACAAGCGCCGCGTGCCGGTGGACGTGCTGACGGCGTTCACGCGCGATCTGCTGGAGCGGCACGGGATGTCGAGGGAGCACGCGGAGATCATGACCGCGAACCTGGTGGAGGCGGACATGCGGGGCGTGACCTCGCACGGCCACTGGCTGCTGCGGCGCTACTCGGGCTCGCTGGACACGGGCGAGATGAATGCTCGGCCCAATGTGCGCGTGGTTCGCGAGACGGCCGCGACGGTGCTGGTGGACGGAGACTTCGCCCCAGGCCATGTGGCGGGCGCGTTGACGATGCGGGCGGTGATCGAGAAGGCGCGCGAGGCCGGCGCGGCGACCGGAATCACGCGCCGCAGCCGGCATTTCGGGGCGGCGGCGCACTTTGCGCTGATGGCCGTGCCACACGACATGGCGGGGTACGCCACGACCAACGCAGGGCCGACGATGTTCGCGTTTGGGGGCCGCGAGCGGGTGGTGGGGAACAACCCGATCGCCTATGCCATCCCGGCCGGTCGCGAGCGGCCGCTGGTGCTGGACATGGCAATGTCGATGTCGGCGAACAGCCGCATCGCCATCTTCGAGCGCCTGGGCCAGCAGATTCCCGAGGGATGGGCACTGGACAATCGAGGGCTGCCTACCACCGACCCCAAAGCGTTTGCCGACAACGGGGCCGGCGCACCTATCGGAGGACCGAAGGGCATCGGGCTGGCTCAAGTCGTCGATGCGATGACCGGCGTCCTGTCGGGATCGGGTTTCAGTCGTTCGGTGGGCCGGGTGGACGGCGACGAAGGGGCGATTTCACACACGTTCCAAGCCACGGACATTGCCGCATTCATACCGGTGGAGACGTTCAAGGCACGGATGGACGCGCAGATCGAGCAGTTCAAAGAATCAGCCAGGGCAGAGGGCGTTAAGGAGCTTGTGGTGGCGGGCGAGCTTGAGTGGCGGACGTACGACGAGGCGATGACCGAGGGCGTGGCCTTGCTGGAGCCGATCATCGCCGATCTGAACGCCGTCGCGGCGAGCAAGGGAGCTCCGACGCGGCTCTAGTCGATCGCCGAGTCAGGCTACGGCGACGGGTTCAGGCTCCGGCTCGTAGGCCTCGATAAGCTCAATGACCTGGCGAGTAACGCGTGCCGGGGTCGAGGCACCGGCGGTGACGCCCACGCGCATGCCGGGCTTGAACCAGCCAAGGTCAACGTCGTCCGCGCTGTCCACCAGGAAGGCCGGGGTCTGCTTGACGTTGCGCACGACCTCGACAAGCCGGTGAGAGTTGGAACTTCGATCGCTGCCGACCACGATGACCAGATCGCAGACCTCGGCCGCCTCCACCGCGGCTTCCTGCCGGTCCTGGGTTGCCAGGCAGATGTCATTGTGGACTTCGACCTGGGGATACTTGGCAACGACGGCGTCGATGACGTCCTGGGTGTCCCAGATGCTGAGCGTCGTTTGGGTGGTGACGGCCAGAAGGTCGTTGTCCAGGTCCAGCGCGGCGACATCCTCGGGCGTGGAGACCAGGTGGACGTGGCCGGGAGCCTCACCGATGGCGCCATCGGGTTCGGGGTGGCCGCGTTTGCCGACATAGATGATCTCGTAGCCACGGGACGTGAGGTCGATGATCAGGTCGTGGGTGATGTAGACGTCGGAGCACGTGGCGTCGATGACGGTGAGCCCCTTGTCGATAGCGCGCTGCTTGACGGCGGGCGAGACGCCGTGGGCGGTGAGGATCACGGTGCCGTGCTCAATCCGATCCAAGCCGGCCATGCGGTCGTCGTAGTCGACCAACTGAACGCCGTTCTCGGCGAGCTCATTCACGACGTGCGCGTTGTGTACCAGGTAGCCCAGCATGTAGACGGGTCCCTGGTGCTGTGCGCCGGCCTCGTTGGCGAGACGAATGGCATCGACCACGCCGTGGCAGAACCCGCGGGGCGTTATGCGTAGAACGTCCATGGATTGGTCAGGCGGTCACCGGGTAGGGCGGCTGATACAAGAATTGCACAACGAGGCGTCCGGCGTTAGCCCTCGGCCAGCAACTCTCGAACAACGGCAGGGTCAGCGGTCGGCAGCTTGCAGACAAAGCCGTGACAGACGTAGGCGGCAGCCCGGCCACTGAGCGGCTGGCGGTCCTTGAGCAGCGGGATCGGCGTTTCGGCGGGGTCGACCGCCGCGGCCACTACGGCGCGGGGTCGATAGGTCTCACGAACAACAGCGAGGAGGCCTTGGCGGTCGCCTTCATCGCCAACCAATGCGATGCCGGCTGGCTGGCCGCCGAGGAAGTCGGCGGCGCTGAACCATTGGGCGAAGGCGGTGGGGTAGCTGGTTGCCCCCGGGCCAACCGCAGCCAACGCCCGCTCGGCGACATCCAGATAGCGAGCCTCGCCCGTCAGTGCATGCATGCGACCCAACACGGTGCCCGCCATCGAGCCCCCAGAAGGGGTGGCGTTGTCCTGCACGTTCTTCGGGCGGGTGACCAATGTTTCGTGGTCGTTGCTGGTGTCGAAGAAGCCCCCCTCGGGATCGTGGAAGTGTTCCAGCATGGCGTTCGAAAGTTCACGGGCGGCAATGAACCAGCGGTCGTCGAAGGTGGCCTGGTAGAGCTCCAGCAGGCCTTCGGCCAGGCAGGCGTAGTCTTCGAGGTAGGCGTTGAAGCGGGCGCGGCCGTCCTTCCAGGTACGCCAGAGCCGACCGCCCTCGCGCCAGAGTTCGATGCAACAGAACTCGGCGGCGTTGGTGGCCGCGGCGGCATAGTCGTCTCGGTCGAGCGCGCGCGCGGCTTCGGCGAAGACGGCGATCATGAGGCCGTTCCAGGCGGTGATGATCTTGTCGTCGAGCCCGGGCCGAATCCGACCCGCCCGGCGTTCGAATAGGCCAGGGAGTGCACGGTCCGTGGCGGCCTGGATCTCGGAGATTCCCACGTCGTGCTGATAGGCCAGCACGTCCAAGTCCTTGAGCCGGCGCAGGACGTTGACGCCTTCCCAGTTGCCTCGGGCCGACACGTCGTAGGTGTCGGCCACTAGCTCGGCGTCGGCGCCCAATACGTCGCGCAATTCGTCCAGCGACCAGACGTAGAACTTGCCTTCTTCGCCCTCGGAGTCGGCGTCTAGGGTGCTGAAGAAACCGCCCTGGGGATGCGACATCTCGCGCCGCACCCAGTCCAGCGTTTCCTCAACCACGCGGCGGTGGGCCGGATCGCGGCCAATCTGCCAGGCGTGCAGATAGACGCGGGCGAGCTGGCTGTTGTCGTAGAGCATCTTCTCGAAGTGGGGCACGTGCCAGGCGGCGTCGACGCTGTAGCGGTGGAAGCCGCCGCCGACGTGGTCGTAGATGCCGCCGCGGGCCATGCGGTGGAGGGCGCGGTCGGCGATGTCGAGCAGCAGGCCCTCGCCGGTGGCCAGGTGGCGGCGCAGCAGGAACTCAATGGCCATGGCCTGCGGAAACTTGGGCGCCTGGCCCCAGCCGCCGTGCGTGCGGTCCTCGCTGCCCGCCAGAGCCTGGGAGGCGCGACGCAGGTCGTCGTCGGTGATGGGCGCTTCCGGAAGGTCGAGGCTGTCCGCGGCCTGAATCGCTTCCGTGAGCCGCCCCGCGCCGGACTCCAGTTCGTCGCGACGGCTCGTCCAGGCGTCATGCACCGCGGTCAGCACCTGCTGGAACGACGGCATGCCGTGGCGAGGCTCGGGCGGGAAGTAGGTGCCGCCATGGAATGGCTTGCCTTCGGGCGTCATGAACACGGACATCGGCCAGCCGCCGTGGCGGGTGAGCAACTGAACCGCGGACATGTAGATCTGGTCAACGTCGGGGCGCTCTTCGCGGTCGACCTTGACGGAGATGAAGTGCTCATTGAGGACGTCCGCGGTTGCCTGGTCCTCGAACGACTCGCGTTCCATGACGTGGCACCAGTGACAGGCGGCGTAGCCCACGCTGAGAAAAATGGGCTTGCCGGCGGCCCGGGCCTCAGCGAACGCCTCGTCGCCCCACGGGTACCAGTCCACCGGGTTGTGCTGGTGCTGGAGGAGGTAGGGGCTGGACTCGGCGGCGAGGCGGTTGGGCATCAGGTCACGACCGTGGAGTGCGTCGGGCAATCAATTGTGAGGGCCGGACACGCTGCCGCCAACGTTTGCGCCCGGCCGGACAGCCGACACAGGCACGGCTAGAGCAGATCAAGCAGCTGATCGCGCAGCCGAACCGTCTCGCTCAGCACGTCCTGGCCGTCCAGCGACAACCAGCCGACGTGCACGACCTCGAGGGCAATGATTCCGTTGTAGTCCGAGGCCTTGAGGTCGCCGACGATGCGTGCGAAGTCGATCTCGCCGTCGTCAAGCCCCGTCTGCAACTTCCCCAGGGCCGCCTGTCGGGCGTGCCAGTGGGTGCCGTGGGGGTGCATGACCGCGATCTGCTCGTAGGTCATGCCGTGAAAGACGAAGTGGGAGTGATCGACGGTGAGCGACAGCCCCGGGACTTCGTCCAACATGCGAAGCGCGAGTTCGGGGCTCCAGGTGACGCTCTCGACGTGCGGTTCGATACGTAGCCGGATCGCCCGTTCGGCGGCATGTTCGGCCAGGGGAATCAGCTGGTCGCGGCCACGCGCGAAGGCAGTCTCGGCGTCCATGCCCAACCAGTACTTGCCGGGACTGAGGGTTAGGCCGTCCAGCCCGACTTCGGCGGCGAAGTCGATCCAGCCGGCGTAGACCTCGCGCTGGTGGACATACTCCTCTTCATCAGGGGTGTTGGTGATGTGCTTGTCGGTGGCCTGCGGGAAAGCGTCGTAGAAGCGCATGCCATAGCGCTCGCCGATGGCACGGACGCGCTCGGCTTCGCGTTGGGGATTGGCACCGACGACATCGGGATCCAGGTCGGCGCCGTTACCCAGGTCCAATACGGAGATGTCCAGCGCCCGCCAGACGCGGACGCACTCCTCGAGCTTCAGGTGCGGGGTGGAGAAGATGTGGCCGCCGAGTTCAATGGACATGGCTGCTTCCGGGACCGAGCTTTCCGCAGTACAGCCAGCCGAGCACGTGGCTGTCAACAGCAAGGCAAAAGGATCGAACCGCGCCGCCGGTCCGTGGAATGGGGAAAGCGCGATTTCGCGCCTGGTCTCAGACATGAAGAGATCTTCCGAAGAGCGTCAGCGAGCAGGCAGCCCGCGTTCCACGTCCGCGCGCAACGCAAGAATCGCAGGCGCGTTAATCCAGCTCACTGGGCGTGACTGTGCCTCAACCAGCACCTGCGTTGCGTGGCGGAAGTCGCCGAGCGCCACTTCGGCTGCCGCCAGTCCGATATAGGGGTCTGCAAAGTCCGGTCCGAATGAATCATCCGCCTGGATCAGAATCGCCTGCAGAAAGTCCGCGTGCGCCGCCTCCGCCTCGCCCGCGACTAGCAGCGCCTGTCCGCGCCACTGACGCGCCAGCCAACTGGACGCGTCAAGCCGAACCGCTTCGTTCAAATCGGCAAGGCCGGCGCCAAGGTGGGACTGCATGACCAGGACGTGACCCTCGGCGGCCCTGGGCGCCGCCCAGTACGGTTGAACCTCGCTGGCGTACCTGAAGTCCGCGAGGGCTGCCGGCACATCCCCCAGCCGGCGATGAATCAAGCCGCGGAAGAATCGAGTATCCGCATCCGGCCACTCGTGCTGGCCGGCGTATGTCAGTTGCTCAATGGCTTCGAGCCAACGTCCGAGCTGCGCCAGCGCGATTCCCTGGACCAGGTGTCTGCCCTGCGGAGAACTTGGGACATTCAGCCCCTCCTGCCGGAGCAGCGAACGACGTTGGGGCGAAACAAACGCGCTGAGCTGGTGAACAGCCTCCTGTAGCGCCTGTCCGTCGTTGGACGAGTCGAGAAGGCGTTGCCTGGCCGCGAGATCCGCCTGCGCATGCTGCGGGCAGCCCGCAACCTCGAAGAGCTCGGCGCGCAGCACATACGCCCAAATCTGACTTGGATCGAGCTCAAGCCCGCGCTTGAAGTCGGCCAGGGCCTTTTCAGGATCGCCAAGGGTCAGGCGTTGCCGGCCTCGGCTGACATATACCAGAGCACGCTCGCTATCGCTCTCGAGCACGGCCGGACGACGCAAGCGTCCCGTGAGCCGTTCGATGCTACTCCTGCGCCAATACTCCGATTGAGGGTTATTCGAACGCTGGTTGGCGTAGTACGAACGCAGCTGTTCGATCGAGCAGTCATCGGGCAGCGGTATCGGCGCCAGCTCGCCTACGCGTCCGATGAGCGTGAAGCCAAGGAAGAGCACGAGGCCGGCCACCGCTCCGATTCGAGTGAGGCGGGCCGGAAAGGAACCGTGCCAGCGCCGGTAGTCGATCACCAGCACGATGACCGGCAACGCCGCGGCCGCCGCAAGAATGGCGATCAGCCCTGCGCCGTCGGCGAGCCGCGTAAGGGCGCCGACTGCCACAGCGGAGGTAACGATCCCCGCGGTTACGAGATCGTCAACCCGAACGTCGTGTCCGGGCAAGCGAGCCTTCGCTGCAACTATTCCTTGCAGCGGTCCCATGCGCGTCCGGTTGCGGAGAGGTTCACGGGTTGGACGGGCCTGGGTACGAGCCTGCGCGTCGCGCTCTAACTGCCCGCGGACCCGGGCCGCCTGGGCTTCCATGGCCTCGACCGATAGTCGCGATTCAGGTTGACGCGTAGCTGATGCCTCGCCTTCTCGCCGAGCCTGCCGAGCACGTCGAGCCTCAAGCTCGGCCGCGCGCCGCTCACGGCCGTCGTCCTGTTCGTACCAGGCAGGGTCTCGCCGTGTCCCGTCGACAGGGCGCCGACCACCATCGTCGGCAAGCTGACCTTCGCGTCGTGAGGCTTGTCGTGCAGCGCGTTGTCGGCGGACCTCGGGATGGCGCGCGAGGGCCTGCTGGACCGCATCCTGCGCTAGCTACCGGCGGACGTGCGCGGCCTGCGCATCCTCGGCGCCGGGGGAGAGCCGTGATCGAGGCCGTTGACCTGCCGACCCCGGAGGGGCCGATGCATCATCCTGCGCGAGCAGCCCTGCCTCTGAGGCATTGCCGCTCGGATCGCCGACAGGCCAGCCCGTGACGAGCGCGATCAGCCGGTTGAATATGCGGCGAGCCAGGAACGTTATCGCGGACATACCTCAACAAGTGTCGGGTGAGAACGCCGCATGCCCATGAAAAAGCCGCCGGTGACGGCGAGGCAGAGACCTCGAGGCGCTAGCGCTGCCCGGCCACTGGACCACCTCCATTCAGGAGGGTCAGATTCATCGGCCCCGAAGTTCACTTCCGCGCGAGAATAATACTCCGCATAGCTCGGCTTTGACACGCCCCTGCCAGACCGGATGGCAGGAATGCCGCTAGGCCGTCAGTTGCTCTGCTAGCCGCGCGAGCGCGTTACGCCAGAGGGTGCGCTTTGCCTCGACCTCGTCACGGTCGGCGAGCTTGGAGTGCTGGACCTGGACGGTGCTCTTGGCGGGGCCCTTGTTCCAGAAGCTGACGTCGACATTGGTCTGGTTGTCGCTCCAGGTGATGCGCATGGATTTGGGGCGGGTGGCGCGGCGGATGGTGATGAGCTCGTCGCCCAGCCAGCGCTGCCGTGACACCTCGTTCTCCCAGGCAGTGAAGACCGCGTCTACGGGCACGGGCACGGTCTTGCTAACGCCGACCTGGTAGCCGCGCGAGGTCTGGTGGAGTTCCCGGCGACCACGGGCTTGCTCGTAGGCCACGGTGACCGTCTGGCTCCACCAGCCAGACAGCCCGTGCCGTTCCTGTAGGCGAAGCGCAATCTCGCGATGCGCCAGAGCGGCGGCCCCTTCCGCGTCCAAGAGCGTGAACCACTCATCCCAGACACGGCCTGTCTTGGCGTGGACGGCGTCGTCGCTGATCGCTGGTCGTGTCACGTGCTGTCCTCCGGCCTGTGCCATCGTCGTCGCGATCACCTTCTGTAAACCGAGATTCACTGGACGCAACTGCCAGCACTCGGTACGGTACTAGTGAATATGCTGGAGATGAAATCTTACGTGAGCCGCGTATTCGGCGCTCTGGCAGCATCCAGACGGCGGACGCTGGCTGGTACTGTGCTGATGGGCTGTGTGGCGCTCGCTGCAGTAGCGTCGTGCGGCGAGGCGGAGCCCGAGCCCACACCGACGCCCGTGGTGACTTCCCCGCCCGCGGTTACAGCTCCGGCCATGTCGCCGAGCCCGGCACCCGTTCCCACGGCCACCCCCGTCCCGACGCCCACGGCGACGCCGGCGCCCGCGCCGACGGCTCAACCCGCACCGCGTCCCGTGACTCCAGCCCCGGCGCCGCCATCGCCTTCACCCACGTCCGCGCCTGCGGAGACGCCTGTGGCCGCGCCCGAAGCTCCGGCAGTCACGATTGTTGGTGTGGTCTTGCCTGAGGTGGGCCTGAATGTGCGCGACGCGCCGAGTGTTGATGATGGTGCGGTCCAGTATGTCGCCCTCAGGGATGAAGAGCTGGAGCTCACGGGCGAGACCACTGAAATCGACGGAATCGTGTGGCACCAACTGGCCGACGGCAATTGGGTGCAGGGGCAGTACTTGGATATCAGCGAACGAGTTCCGGAGGCCATGCCGGAAGCCACGCCCGAGGCGACGCCAGAAGGGACTACTCCGACCATCGGCGTCGTTCTGCCCGAGATCGGCCTGAACGTGCGCGACGCGCCGAGCGTTGCCGACGGCGCCGTTCAATACGTCGCCCTGCAAGGCGAAGAGTTGATCCTGTCGGGCCAGACGGTCGAGGCCGAAGGCGCGACCTGGTATGAGCTTGAGGATGGCAACTGGGTCCAGGGGCAATACCTGGAGATGAGGCCTTAGCCGCAGGCAGGGCATCAGCGGGACGACGAGTCAACTGAGCGAACTCGCCCGGCTCCGGAACATTGGGGCGAAGACCGCGTCCTGGCTGGCGGACGTCGGGATAACGACGGTCGAGGATCTGGACGCGCTTGGTTCAGTTGGAGCCTATTGACGCCTCAAGACCACGCACTCGCGCCAGGTAACCATCGTGGCGCTCTATGCGCTGGAGGCGGCATTGCTGGACGTCGCCTGGTCCGAACTACCGCTGGATGTGCGAGATCGCCTTCGGCACGGGGCTGCCGGCGCATAACGCAAGCGCCCGGCAACCTGGCCTTCCCCAGGCTGCGCGAAACTAGCTGGCCGACGCGTCCTCCTGATGCAGACCCATCAGCACGCCCTGCGGATCGGTTACGTAGGCTTGGTAGAACGATGCCAGCGCTGCCGGATCCGGTGCGATGATCTCGAAGTGGATGGGGCGTGGCATCGAGCTCTCCAAGGGTCGCTGAGGCCAACGCCAGGACACTTGGAGCCCCTTCTCGAAGCCGAAGGCCCGTACACTGGCTTCGTCGGCTCCGGGATGACGCCTGTGATAGTGCTATTGGGCGAACTGGCGCGGCGGTTGCTGACCAGCGTGATCACCCGCTATGTCTTCCTGTTCATCTCGGCCGTGCTGATCCCGTTTAGCCTGCGGCACCCGATCATGACCGTGGGGGTGGTGCTGATCCTAGCGTTGGTGGGATACCTCCTGTTCACGGCGAGCCGCCAGGCGCGCGACCAGGACCGCCAGGACTGGTGACCTCGGCCTAGAGCACGCCCTTGGTCAGAATCAGGTTGCCGTACAGGCGGCGTTCGCCGGTGGCCACGATGGCGAAGGCGTGGCGGGCGCGCTCGTAGAAGGCGAAGCGTTCGACGCGCTCGAAGGCGACCGGCCCGCCCTGCGCCGTCTCGGCAATGACGCGAAACTCGGCCCAGATCTCGGGCTCGGCGTCGGGATCGCCGACCACGGCCATCACGGCCGCCGGCTCGTCCACGTACTCATCGAGCGGCAGCAACGAGAGAATGGCCTCGGCGGCGCGGGTCGCGCGCACGTCGTCCAGTCGCACCAGGCGCCGGGCGTTAGCTTCCGCCGGGAAGTTGGCATCCACGATGACCAGTTCGTCTCCGTGGCCCATGGCCGCGAGGATCCGCAGCAAGTCTGGGCCAAGCAGCGGATCGATCCCTTTCAACATGGCGGTGTTCCGATGGGTTCGCGTGGCGGCATGGTGTCACACCGGCGCCGGGCGAGGGTGCGTCCTTTTACCGACGAGGGCTCAGGCGGGGGCTACGCTAGGCCGCCGTGTACAGAATGAGGAGACCGTGAGGCAGGCAGCCAACTATGCGGAGATCGTGGCGCGCGTGGAGGCCGCCGCTGCCGCATCGGGGCTAACGCTTACGCGCTACCCGATTGACGGACTGGACCTGGACTTGCTCCGGGTCGACATTGCGGCATCGGAATCTGAGGTGGCACGGCTGGCGGTGTTTGCCGGGACTCACGGCGATGAGCCGGCGCCGGTTGTCATGGTCCTGGAGTTCCTGGAGCAGCGGTTGTGGACACGGAGCCCGTCGGTTGCCTTCAGCATCTTCCCTTGTCTAAACCCGACGGGCTATGACCTGGGGACGCGGGAAAACAAGAACGGGATTGACTTGAACCGGCAGTTCGCGCGGGACGAGGTGCCTGAGGTCCGCACGCTGCGCGCCGCTGTGGCGGACGACAGCTTCGACACCTTCGTCGACGCGCACGAGGATCCGGAGGAAGTCGGGTTTTACACCTATGCGTTCTTCAGCGACAGCTCCTGGCCGCGCCTGATCGTGGAGGCCGTGGCGGAGCAGGGGCCTATCATTTCCACACCCGAGGCTGACGAGCATCCTGTTGAGGACGGCGTGGTTGGGCAGGGGGATGAAGAGACCCGGGACGAACGCTTTCGCGAATACATGGCGGACGGGGAGTGGCCGCTGCCGTTCTATCTCTATGATCTCGGGATTCGCGACTTCATGACGACCGAGACGCCGGGGATGATTGAGCTCGCGACCCGCGTGGCCATGCAACATGCTGCGCGCGATCGCCTGGTTGATCTGCTGACAGCCTCAAGGAGCGTCGACGCATGACGAACGCCACACTTCCGGTAATCGACGCCCACGCCCACGTTGGCGTGCAGCAACTTCAGGACCACATGCCGGGCTACTGGCCGGAGGGCAAGAACGGCCAGTCCGAGGCCGACATGCTGGCCTGCATGGACGGCACGGGGGTGGACTACGCCGTGCTGCACACCTGCAACATCTGGGGCATGAAGTACGCGGCGCGAATGGTTCGCGAGCATGGCGACCGATTAATTGCGGTCATTAAGGTCGAGGGCGGGGAGGCGCACCTGCCGCCACAGTTGGCAACCATTCAGCGTCACGTGGAAGACGAAGGCTTCAAGGGGCTGTACTACGACCCCTGGCCGCCGTCAGACGACGCGTTCGCGAACTTTCATGCGCCGAGGTTCTGGCCGGTGTGGGAACTCGTTGATCAGATGAAGCTGCCGGTGTGCACGGTCTCCTATGGCACGGATTCGCCGGACCACTTTCAGGCCCTGATCAAGCTGCTGGATGCGTGGCCGGATTTGACGATTACGGTCGTGCACGGTCTGTATGTCGGAATGAAAGCGCCGGAAGGACTGATCGACGCGGACGGCCGGGTGACGTTTGACCAAGGCATCGTTGACCTGGTGAAGAACTACGACGTCAACCTCGAAATCCTGGCCGGGTATCCGGGAGCGTGGTGGGGTCCGGACGACGTGGTGCTGCGCGCGCTCTACGACACGTTTGGGCCGCGCAAGCTGATCTGGGGGTCCGAATTCACGAAGGCGAACGCGCTGACCCAGGAGCAGGCGCGGTCACCGGAGTACTACGCCCACCAGGTCAACTACCTGCGAGACCACTGCCCGTACATCCCGCCGGAGGACCGGGCCTGGATTATGGGTGGGAATACGGCGCGGATTTACGGCATCTAGGAGCTCGAGAGCGGCTGCTCCCACCGACTCGAATGCTGGGAGCTCACGCCTTTGGAGGAAGCCTTACCGTCGTCACTCGCGGAGTGAGGCATAGAATTGCCGGATGGCGTGGCGCAATGGTGGGCACATGCAATCGTCAACGGTACGACGCGTCTTACGGCTTCTTGTTCTTCCGCTCTGGCTCCCGCTGGCAATCCTGGTGGTGTCGGTTCTTCGATTCGGCGGTTTGCCAGCCGATTCGGGAAGCGGCGGAGCGCTGTTTATCGGCGCAATGGTTGGGTCGATGGTGCTCTTTACCTGGATCGCAGCGATACCACTGACGGTGGCCCTAACGCTGTTGTATCGGCGCGCGCGCATCGTCGCCTACGTATGTGGTGCGGTGCTTGCGCCTATCGCGGTGTTCGGGGCGCTGATTGGCGGCCTGTTCGGGCCCATTGGCATCGTGGCGTACCCGCTGGTGTTCTCCGCGCCGGCCTGGATCGCCCTGGGCATTACCGCCCTGATTCAGCGGGGCCGTACGAACACGAGGCCGGCGGAGAGCGCGTAACCAAGCCCATTCGGGAACGGGCCGATCGCGGTCCGAGCCGACAAACTCAGACCGGGAAGCCTGGTCGCTGCTTGTGGTGGCGTGTGACTTGCTGGAAGGCGTGGCCGATTTGGAGGACGGTGGCGTCGTCGTGCATGCGGCCCACGATTTGGAGGCCGACGGGCAGGCCGTCGGCGAAGCCCATGGGGACGACCAGCGCCGGGTGGTGTGACGCGTTGAACAGCGAGGCGTGGTAGGTGTCATTGGCGCGGGCGTCGAAGCGCTTGATGGGTTCGGCCGGGTACGGATAGGCGGGACTCAGCAGAAAGTCGCGGGACTCCAGGGCGTCCGAGACCGCGGCCTCAATGGCCGTCCGCGCCTCCAGTCCCCGAAGGTAGTCGAAGGCCGTGGCGTCGGCGCCGACGTTCAGGCGTTCATGAATGGACGGGTCTATCGAACTGAAGTCGCCGTCGAACATCTCGTGGATGCTGAGGTAACCCTCGGAGCGGGAGACGACCTGGGCGGCTCTCGGGTCAAGGGGTGCCGCCATCGTCCACGAGTCGATCTCGACTTCGAGTGCGCAAATCGCAGCAACGGCCTGGCCGAAGAGCTCGCGAGTCTGCGGCAGTGCGTCGTCCACGAAGTCCTGGATAACGCCGGCGCGATAGCCGCCGATCGGATCATCGAGGGCGGCGGCGAAGGATCCGACGGGTTGCGTGACTGCGTCGGGATCGTTGGGGTCCGGTCCGGCCATAGCTTCCAACATGAGGGCGCAGTCGGCGGCAGAGCGGGTCATGGGCCCGATGTGGTCGAAGTTCCGGACCAGCGGGCGCGCGCCCGAGCGGCCGACCAAGCCATGGGTGGGCTTGAGTCCGGTGATGCCGGTCATGTGCGAGGGGATGCGCACCGAGCCGCCGGTGTCGGTTCCCAGGGCGCCAAGGGCCATGCCCGTGGCGACCGCCGCGCCGGAACCGCCGGAGGAGCCGCCGGGGTGCCGGGTCAGGTCCCAGGGGTTGCGGGTGGGTCCGAAGTGGGGATTGTCGGTGGTGATGCCGCGGGCCAGTTCGTGGGTGTTGGTCTTTCCCAGGATGACGGCGCCGGCCTGCCGTAACTGCTGGACGACGTGCGCATCAGCGTCTGGGCGATGGTCGCGGTACCTGATGGAACCGTAGGTCGTCACCACGCCGGCGGTGTCGATAACGTCCTTGATGGCGATGGGGATGCCATCCATTGGGCCGCGACGCTCGCCGGCCTGGGACCTGGCGTCAGCGGCCCGCGCGTCGGCTCGAGCGGAGTCCGACATGACGCAATTGTAGGCGTTGAGGGTTGGGTTTAGGCGTTCGATGCGGGCCAGGACGGCCTCGGTCAGGTCCAGTGACGACAGTTCACCGCTGGCGAGCGCCACGGCGGCCTGACCGATCTCCAGATAACCCAACTCCTGCACGTCGGCCATACGGTTGAAGGTCTCCACATCCAGTGAACCGTCGCCTACGGTATCAGCCAGCTGCCGTCCTTTTGCGAGTAGCGGACGAGTGCCAGAATGAGCCCCCAGAAGCCTGCGGATCCGAAGCCTATGTCAAATCCACACGCTGACGAACTGCTCGAGCGCGGCGTCACGCTGATTGAAGGCGTGATTCCGGCGGGCGATGTGCCTGGAATCCGTGACCGGGTTCGCGACGACATCATGGCCAACAGCGACATCAACATCCCGGCGCTGGGCAAGACCTCCAATCTCTTGCGGATCAATCAGGACCTGGCGCCGTACCTTGCCGAGCCGCGGCTGACGGCGGTGCTGGACGCCACGCTGGGCCCTGGCTTTCGACTGTCGTTCTTCACGGGATTCGTGACCGGGCCTGGGCGCACGCGCGACGTGTGGCACGCCGACTGGCCGTATAACCAGGAGCACAATACGCGCATCCCGGCACCGTATCCGGACATTCCGCTGCACTTCACGACATTCTGGATGCTGACGGATTTCAAGGTTGAGAACGGGGCCACGATCATCGTGCCGGGCAGCCACAAGCTGCACGACCACCCGCGCGACGGCGGACCCTACGGCGACGCAATGACGCCGCGCGGCGACGAGGAACGGCTGCTCGGTTCAGCCGGGTCGGTGGGCATCGTGGACAGCCGCGTCTGGCACGCCGTGTCGCCGAACCTGACGGATGAGGACCGGGTGGCCGTGGTGATCCGCTACGCCGCGTGGTGGCTCAACCTGAATCCGACACGAACGAGCTCACAGGAATACGACCCGGCGTACCACAAGTCGCGGATCGACGACCTTCCCGAGGACGTATACCTGGATCTGCCGGCCGAGGTGCAGCCGCAGGTTCGGCACCTGCTGCCACCGGGGGCGGCGGCGCTGGCGTAAGACGCTCAATGCCGCCGGGGCGCCTGGCTACCCGACGGTGCCGTCGTCGCGCCGGTGCAGCATAACGGGGTTACCGTCCAGGTCGGTGACGATTGCAATCGTGCAGGTGCCGCTTTCGAAGGGCTCCATGGCGACGCTGCCGCCGGCTTCCTGAACTCGCTCGGCCATGGCGGCGACGTCCTCACAGGCAAATGCGGTAGACGGGCGCATACCGGCGTCGGGCGCCGCGATTTCGGCGTTGTCCTCCATATGCAGCGCAACGGTCGTATTGCCGGCCTGCAGTTCACCCCACATGCCGCCCACGCTGAAGAGGGGCGTTAGGCCCAACACATCGCGGTAAAAGGCGGTGGCCTTTTCTAGGTCGGAAACGGGGAAGTAGACGTAGTCGACACCAAGAACTTTCATCGCAGCCCCCTTGGAGTTCGCTGGAACGCTTGAGATTAGACGCGCAGCGTATGCCAAGGAGGCGGTGGGCGTTCAGGAAGGTTTGCAACGGTGCGAGGGATGCACTGGCGACATCCTTGCACGTTGCAATCACTTGAAGGAGCGGATGAATGGCAAATCCCGTGGTGCACTGGGAAGTCAACGGCAAGGACGGCCCGGCGCTGCACAAGTTTTTTGGCGACCTCTTTGACTGGGAGGTCCTGACCGACAATCCGATGGGCTACGGCCTGGTGAATGCCGACCCCGAGTGCGACAACAGCATCGGCGGCGGCATTGGGCAGACGTTTGATGGCTCGGCCGGGTTCGTCACGTTCTACGTGGAGGTCGAGGATGTCACCGCAACCCTGGAGAGGGCGGCCGGCCTGGGCGGCAGCATCCTGATGCCGGAGACGAACGTCATGGAAGGCGTCACCATCGGTCACTTTGCCGACCCGGAGGGTCACATCATCGGCTTGTTGAAGAGAGTGCCGATGTAGCTCGTTACGCCAGCGCCCGGGCGCCGACCGCGATACGGATCGGTAGCTGGCACGCTGACGGCTAGACTGGCTCTACGGCGGCAAGGTCTGGAGGGGAGCATGGTTCGCGCAGTGTTCATTGGCGCCGGCCGCAGGGCCACCAGCGCGCACTATCCGGCGATTGATCGAGCCCATCGACGCGTCGAGCTGACGGCCATGTGCGAGCTGGACGAGGAGCGGCTCACGACGACCGCCGACCAGTACGACGTCGAGGGCCGCTACAGCGACTTCCGGGAGATGCTGGAGCGCGAGACTCCCGAGGTTGTGTATGCGGTCACACGTCCACCCGACATCGCGGACATCGCGGTGGAAGTGCTGGCCTCGGGCGCGCATCTCTTCGTCGAGAAGCCCCCAGGCGTGGGTTCGGCGGACGCCGAGAAGATCGCGGCGGCGGCGGAAGCCAACAATCGCATCGTTTGCGTGGGCCTGCAACGCCGCTGGACGCCGATGATCCGGGCGGCCCGCGCGCGGGTCGAAGTCAACGGCCCGGTCATGCTGGCCAGCGCCGGCATGAGCAAGAACCTGATCGAAGACGACCAGGGCGGCCGCGAGCTCAACCGGCTGTATGAGCAGGACATCCACATGGTGGACTGGCTGCGCTGGCTCTGCGGGGGGACCTGGGACCAGGTGCTGACCCGTGGCGACGACACCTACACGGGCTGGATGAACACCTACAACTCCATCATCCACTTCACCAGCGGGGCCGTGGCGGTGCACTCAGTAACCGGCCACGCCGGAGCGCGGCATTACCGGATCGAGATGCACGGAAACGGGGTCAGCGCCTATCTGCTGCCGCCGATCCATGGGCAGATCTACGCCGACAACCGGCCGGAGCCGGAGATCATCGAAGGCCAGCCGATTCCGGGCCATCCCGGCGGGGCGCTGGACGACGGGGTCGACGCGTTGCACGCCGACTTCCTGAACGCCGTCGCGGAAGGCCGGCAGCCGCTGACCAACATCCACGACGTGATTCACACCGTACGGCTGCTGGAGGAGATCGGACAGCTCGACCCGACCGGCCAGCCGCTGAAGACGTAGGTCCTCGCCTTGGCCCTGAAGATCGCGGTGATCGGCGCGGGGAGTGTGGGCTTCACCCGCCGGCTGATGCGCGACATCCTGTCGGTGCCGGAATTACAGGACACCCACTTCGCGCTCACCGACATCTCGCGTCCCAACCTGGACCTGGTTACGCAGCTCTGTGAGAAGGACATCCGGACAAACAAGCTGCCGTCCCGGGTTTCCGCCACCACCGATCGACGCCAGGCCTTTCGCGATGCCGACTATGTGATCTGTTGCGTGCGCGTGGGCGGATTGGATGGGTTCAAGCTGGACGTCGAGATTCCGCTGAAATATGGCGTGGATCAGTGTGTCGGCGACACGATCTGCGCCGGCGGAATCATGTACGCCCAGCGCACGATCCCGCAGCTGCTGGCCTTTGGCGACGACATCATGGACGTGGCCAAGCCGGGCGCGCTGCTGCTGAACTACGCCAACCCCATGGCCATGAACTGCTGGGCGCTGCTGGACCACGGTGTGAACGTGGTGGGGTTGTGCCACGGGATCGAGCACGGCTGGACTCAAATCGCCGAGGTGCTGGGCGCGGAGCGTCGCGAGGACGTGGATATCGTCTGCGCCGGCATCAACCACCAGACCTGGTACACGCGCATTGAGCACCAGGGCCGCGAGGTTGGGTGCGAGGAGTTGCTGGCGGCCTTTGAGGCGCATCCGACCTTCTCGAAGACCGAGAAGGTCCGCATCGACGTGCTGCGGCGATTTGGCTACTACTCAACCGAGTCGAACGGCCACCTTTCCGAATACTTGCCCTGGTATCGGAAACGGCCGGAGGAGATTGAACGCTGGATCGACCTGGCCAGTTGGGGTAACGGCGAGACCGGCGGGTACCTGCGCGTGAGCACCGAAAAGCGCAACTGGTTCGAAACGGACTTTCCCGAGTGGATGGCGGCCGACGATCCGCCGATCAGTTCCGAGGACCGGTCCGACGAGCGCGGGAGCCGCATCATCGAAGCTCTTGAGACAGGTCGGCCCTACAAGGGGTTCTTCAACGTCCGGAATGGCGGCGCGATCAGCAACCTGGCTGACGATGCGATTGTGGAAGTGCCGGGCTACGTGGATGCGCTGGGCATCCACATCCCTCGAGTCGGCGACCTGCCGCTGGCCTGCGCAGCTACCTGTACCGCTTCGATCGATGTCCAGCGGATGGGCGCTCGCGCCGCCGCGACGGGCGACGCAACGCTGCTGAAGCAGGCGATGTTGCACGACCCGCTGGTTGGTGCCGTGTGCAACCCGCCGGAGGTCTGGCGCATGACCGACGAGATGCTGGTGGCGCAGGCCGAGTGGCTGCCGCAATACGCGGACGAGATTCCGAAGGCGGCGGGGCGACTGGAAGCGCCATCGGACGTTAAGACGCGGGACTGGCAGGGGGCGGCGCGGAGGCGCGTGCGCTCGCTGGAGGAGATCCGGCAGGCCGACGAGCGGCCGCCAATGCCGGTGGGGCCGCGGCGCTGATCAGGACCTCGGCTTGCTGGGGTGATGTAGGCTTTCAGAAGTGATTGGGCGGCACTCTAGGGGAGACTGCTTGCCCATGCCTATAACCTCCGCGCGAGCTACCTGCACTGAAGGTCCGGGTACGCCGTGAACGCGGATCTCGTTGCCATGCTCGCAACCATCGTGACGGTTGGCGTAAGTCTGGCTGGTCTGAACCTAATGCTGTGGCGGAGCGTGCGTTCCGACTTGCGCGCCGTGGACACCGAACTTCGCGCCGACATCCGTGCCGTACGCGCGGCTATCGACGCTGAACGTGTGGCACACGAAGGGCTGCACGCAGCCGAGCGGCAGGCCAGGGCCGACGAAAAACGCGAATTGCTCGCGGCCATCCACGCTGATCGTGCGGCACACGAAGCGTTGCATGCGGCGGAACGAGAGGCCAGGGCCGATGAGCGGCGCGAACTGCTGGCGGCTATCGATGCTGATCGTGAAGCGCACGAGGCGTTGCACGCGGCGGAGCGAGAGGCCCGGGCCGAGGAACGGCGCGAACTGCTGGCGGCGATCGACGCTGATCGGGCGGCGCATGAAGCGTTGCATGCGGCGGAGCGAGAGGCCCGGACGGAAGAACGGCGGGAATTGCTGGCGGCGATTGCAGCTATCGGCAAGAACGCCGCATGAGCGCTGATCTCGCTGCGATCCTCGCGGCCGTCGCAATGGTAGGGATCGGACTGGCTGGTCTTACCGTGGCGCTGTGGCGTGATGTTCGCGCGGACATTCGGGAACTACGGGCGTCGATTGACGCGGATCGAGTGGCGCATGAGGCGCTGCACGCGGCCGAGCGGCAGGACAGGGCGAATAAGGCGCGCAAACTACGCGCGGCTGTCGCCGCCATCCGGGATGCAGCTTCTTAGCACCGGTTTCGCGCTGGCAACCGGTCTTCCGTTCGTCTGCTCAGAGGCCCGCCGCGTCCGCCTTTGCGGAGACGATTTCGGCCATTTTGAGGGTGGCGGCGTCGACCATGTCGCCGTCGATGGCGATGGCGCCGAGGCCGTCGGCCAGGGCCTGTTTGTACTCGACCATGATGCGGCGGGCCTTGTCCACGTCGGCGCTCGAGGGTGAGAATACGTCGATGGCCACGTCGATCTGGCCTGGATGGACGGCCCATTTGCCGTCGCAGCCCAGTGCCAGGGCCATTTCGCAGGATTGGCGGTAGCCCTCCAGGTTGCGGTAGTCCGCGAAGGGGCCGTCGGTGACCTGCAGGCCGGCGGCGCGGGCGGCGACGACGATGCGGTGGATGGCGTAGTGCCAGACGTGCCCGGGGTAGCGCTCGCTGGCGCCGATGGAGAGGCCGCGGGCCTGGACGCTGGCGGAGTAGTCGCCGGGGCCGAAAATCAGGGACTTGAGGCGGGGGCTGGCGAAGGCGACCTGGTTGACGTTCATCATGCCTTCGGCCATTTCGATCTGGGCCTCGATGCCGATACGGCCGACCTCCAAACCCCGGTGCATCTCGATCTGGGTCAGCAGCATGTCCAGCATGTAGACGTCGTCCGGCCGGTTGGCCTTGGGCAGCATGATGGTGTCGAGGTGCTGGCCGGCGCCTTCGACGACTTCGATCACATCGCCGTAGAACCACTCGGTGTCGATGCCGTTGACGCGGACGCAGGCGATCTTGCCGGACCAGTCGAAGTCCTTGAGGGCCTGGACCACGACCTGGCGCGCCTCGACCTTCTGGTTGGGGGCGACGCTGTCCTCGAGGTCGAGGAAGACGTGGTCGGCGTTGCTCTGGCTGCCGCGCTCGAGCATGCGCAGGTTGGATCCGGGACTGGCGAGCTGAACGCGGCGAAGTTCCATCAGGTTTCCCTCCTCAGGGATTGCGGCAAGTTCCCGGCGTCGGGCCGGGCTTAGTTGTCCTCCAGGTTCACGACCAGCAGCTTGGGCTCGGTCATTTCCTCGATCGCGTATTTGAGGCCCTCGCGGCCGAAGCCTGATCGCTTGACGCCGCCGTAGGGCATGTGGTCCACCCGCCAGCGGTTGGTGTCGTTGACGATCAGGCCGCCGACCTCGATATCGCGGTAGGCGCGTTCGATGATGCGGATGTCGTTGGTGAAGATTCCGGCCTGCAGGCCGTAGTCGGAGTCATTGACGAGGTCGATGGCTTCGTCAATCGAGTCGTAGGCGATGACGGCGATGACGGGGCCGAAGACCTCGTCGCGCACGATCTTCATGCCGTTGTCGGCGTTGGCGACGATGGTGGGTTCGATGAACGGGCCGGCGGCACTACCGCCGGTGACGATGGTGGCGCCAGCCGCCTGGGCCTCGTCGAGCCAGGACATGATGCGGGTGACGGCGTCGGCGTCGATCATCGGGCAGAGGGTGGTATCCAGGTCGTTCGGGTCGCCGGGCTTGAGGTCGTCGAGCAGCGGCAGGACGGCGTTGACGAAGGCGTCGTGCACGTCGCGGTGGACGTAGACGCGCTGGACGGAAATGCAGTTCTGGCCGCTGTAGAGGAAGCCGCCGAAGGGGATGCGGGCGGCGACGGCGTTGATGTCGGCGTCGTTGTGGACGATGAGGGCGCCGTTGCCGCCGAGTTCCAGGGTGACGCGCTTGAGGCCGGCGTTGGCCTTGATGCCCCAGCCGACCTCGGCGCTGCCGGTGAAGGTGACCACCTTGAAGCGGTCGTCGCGGACCAGCGCCTCGGCCTGGGCGCCGGCCATGGGCAGGACGGAGAAGGAGCCGTCGGGGAAGCCGGCTTCGCGGGCGAGTTCGGCCAGGCTGAGGGTGGTGAGCGGTGTCTTGCTGGCGGGCTTGATGACGATGCTGTTGCCGGCGGCGAAGGCGGGGCCGAGCTTGTGGGCGGCCAGCAGCAGCGGGAAGTTGAACGGGGTGATGCCGAGGATGGGGCCGATGGGGAAGCGCTGCACGCGGCCGGTACGGTCGACGCCGGTGGGGACGGCGTCGAGGGTCAGGATTTCGCCGGGGATGCGCAGGGCTTCCTCGGCGGCGCAGTGGAAGGTGGCGACGGTGCGGTCGATTTCGCCGTGGGCCTCGCTGCGGAGCTTGCCGGTTTCGTCGATGTCCTCGGCGATCAGGCGCTCGCGGTTGGCTTCCACCAGGTCGGCCAGGCGGTGCAGGAGCTCGGCGCGGCGGTGGGCGGGGATGGCGCGGGTGACGTTGTGGAAAGTGTCGACGGCCAATTGGACGGCTTGCTCGGCGATCTCGGGGGTGGCCCGGTGAACGACGGCGGCGACGGTGTCGTCGTAAGGGCGACGAACTTCCAGCAGGTCGCCGGTCTGGACGGGCTGGCCGCCCAGAATCAGCGCGCGCTCAGTAGGTGGAGCGGTGGTTGCGACGGCCATTATCAGATCCTTCGCGGGCCTTCGGAGTTCGAGGTGTGAGTGTAACGGTCGGAAAAGGAGCGGTGACTCCCAGGGCGTCCTGCGAGTCCCCGAGTTAGGCGACCCGTTTCCAATCGCAACGTCGAGTTAACGAACCCGGCGCGACTACCTTTTCTCTTGGTAGTCCTTGGTGGCTTTGTCGAGGGATTTGGTGCGGAGGGCCATGAGGTTGTGGCGTTCGCGGGCGGCCCATTGCTGGGAGGCGGTGAGGCTGGTGAGGGAGTTCTGGAATTGAGGCATGACGTAGCGGGCGATGAGTTCGTAGCTGTGGCGGACTTGCTCGCGGGTGCCCCACTCGGTGGCCATGATGAGCAGGCCGCCGAAGCCGCCGCTTGATTCATCCAGCCGATGGATGGCGGCGACCAGGTCGTCGGGCGTGCCGACGCACCAGGCGCCGCTTTCGACCATGTGGTCGATGAGCTTCTCAGCGGGGCCATCGAAGGTCTTTTCGAAGCCCATGGTGTCTTCGAAGTAGTCGCGCTGGAAGCGGGCGGCGCCCTGACGGGCCTGTTCGATGGCTTCCTGGCGGGACTCGGCGATGTGGACGGGCATGACGAGGCGCCAGTCGTGGCGGTTCATGGTCTTGCCGTGCTCGGCGGCGACGTCCAGGGCGATCTGCCAGAAGGAGTCGAGCTTGACGGTTTCGGAACTGCCGGGGCGGATGCCGAGGGAGAGGACGGCGGCGCCGTGCTTGCCGGCGAGCTGCATGCCGGAGGGGGACTGGGCGGCGGCGACGGCAATAGGAAAGTGGGGCTGGGTGTAGGGGCGCAGGTGGGTGGTGGCGCGTTGCAGGGTGAACCACTCGGCCTGGTAGGTGATGGGCTCGGTTTCGGTGAGCAGCCGCATGATGATGCCGAGGGACTCGTCCATGCGGGGGCGCTGGGTGAGCGGCTCGATGCCCAGCATGTAGGCATCGGACACGAGGGCGCCGGGGCCGACGCCGAGCATGACGCGGCCGCGGGTGATGTGGTCGAGCTGGATCATGCGGTTGGCGACCATGAGGGGGTGGTGATAGGGGAGGCTGATGACGCCGGTGCCGAGCTTGATGTGGCGGGTGCGCTCGGCGGCGGTGGCG
The DNA here is from genome assembly GCA_026707585.1 of Chloroflexota bacterium. Classification (GTDB taxonomy): domain Bacteria; phylum Chloroflexota; class UBA11872; order UBA11872; family UBA11872; genus UBA11872. Next base: position 89,061 of record JAPOWQ010000006.1, read on the forward strand.
ATGAAGAGTTCGGGTGACGAGATGGTCTCCCAGCCGGCGCTGTGGTGTTCGCCGATCCAGGCTTCGTCGTAGCCGAGATGGTCGAGCCACTGGACGGTTTCGAGGTCGCGCTCGAGGCCGAGGGTGGGGTTTTCGCCCAGCCAGTGAAAGGGGGCCAGGAAGATTCCGAACTTCATGCGTGGGGGCAGTGGCATTCGGAAGCTCCTCTGGCTGGTTCGAGGCTGAATTGGGTTGGGCGGAATGATAGAGGAAGGAGTGAGTGAAGAGGAGTGAGGAGTGAGTTGAAGAATGGGGAGAGGCAGACGATGGTGGCGTTTCTCGAGATGACTGGTGGGAACGCGGCGGATGAAAGGAGTGGGAGATGCCGATTGTGCGGATTGCGGAGCAGGCGGCGGGGCCTTGGCGGCCGGGGCAGGTGGTGCGGGAGGTGGTTGGCGAGGCGCAGGGGTCGAGCTCGGTGTCGATGCAGCATTTCACGGTGGAGCAGGGGGCGGTGACGCCGTTGCACCGGCATGACGTGGACGAGGCGATCCTTGTGTTGGGCGGGGAGTTGCGCGTGCGGATCGAGGACGAGTGGTCTGACGCGGAGGCCGGGGACGTGTGCGTGTTTCCGGCGGAGACGCCGCATGGGTTTGCGGGGGCCGGGGATGGGATCTCGGAGATCATGGTGGTGTTTCCGATTCCGGCGGCGATCACGGCGGAGCACACGACGTACTTGGAGGGTGGGCCGCCGGTGACGTGGGGTGAGACTAAGGGCTGAGCGGATGCCAGGAGCGGTAGGATGACGGCGTATCTGAGCGGAGTGGTGGCGATAGCGGTGGCTTGTTTTTTCTCGTCCACGACCACGACCAGCGGCCCGGTGCCGACGGACACGCCGCGGCGTGGCGCGGAGGGGAGAAGCTAGCGACCTAGCTCGAACAGCCAGAATCGACAGAGGCCTCCCCTGAGCGGGAGGCCTTTTTCGTTGTCGATGGCTGTTTGGAAACGAGGTGAATCATGGACGAGTACACGGCTGCGACGTATGGGAACCGGATGGCTGATGTGTACGACAGCTTCTACGGGTCGGCGGATGTCGAGCTACGGATGGACGTGCTGGAAGAGCTGGCCGCGGGCGGGCGGGCGTTGGAGTTGGGGATCGGGACGGGGAGCTTTGCGCTGCCGCTGGCGGCGCGTGGGGTGGAGGTGCATGGGATCGACGTGTCCAAGGCGATGGTGGAACAGCTGCGGGCCAAGGAGGGCGGGGCGGAGGTGCCGGTGACGATCGGGGACTTTGCGGACGTGGAGGTGGAGGGGACGTTCTCGCTGGTCTACGTGCTCAACAACACGCTGTTCATGCTGACGGAGCAGGAGGAGCAGATCCGGTGTTTCGAGAACGTGGCGGCGCGCCTGGACGGGTCAGGCGTATTCCTGGTGGATGCGTTCGTTCCGGATGTCACGAGGTTCGACAGGGGGCAGGAGGTGCGTGCGCGGTTGCCGGACCTGGAGACGGTCCGGCTGGACGTGTCGACGCATGATCCGATGAAGCAGTTGGTGGATTTTCGGCATGTCCTGGTGAGTGAAGCCGGGATCCGCGTGTTCCCCGCACGTCTCCGGTATGCGTGGCCTGCGGAGCTTGATCTGATGGCGCGGCTGGCGGGGTTGCGGTTGCGTGAGCGGTGGGGCGATTGGGACCGGTCGGCGTTTACCTCGAAGAGCGAGGGGCACGTGTCGGTCTACGAGCGGGCGTGAGGGTGAGGGGTGGACTGAACGGCAAGCGATAGGCGTGCCGTCTCCTTGGCCACGACCTTCAACGCGACGGCCTAGGCGCTGGGCGTTAGCTGGCCAATCCGAAGCTTGTGAAACTGAACCAGATCAGATGTTGAGTTGACTGACAGTTCGCAGGTTCGCGATGGCACGCCATCAGGTTCCAGACTAATCCCGAACCGCTCCAGGAATTCATCCAGGCTTCCCGTCTCCTGGAGCAGGTCGAGATGGTCTTCGGCCATCTCCTGCAGTTCGGAAACCAGCGTGTCCAGCGAAGGGCCGAACGTCGACACGCCCAGTTCGTCGCATTTGCCGACCCACAAGTCGTCTTCTCGCCAGTACCGGAGGGTTACAACCAGCGAGCGGTCAGCGTCGTCAGCCGTCATGGCAACCCGATTTCACGCCCAGGAGAACGGCCCAATTGCCGCGTATCCGATTGTACGTGGCTGGTTCGGCTGCCCAGCGCGCAGAGTTCTCAAAGCAGTTCAATACGGTCGCAGTCGGGCGCGGGTATCCTGACGGCAGATAAGAAAGGGGAATGGAAAGGAGCGTGGGCGGTGCTGAGATTTCCTGAAGAGATCATGCTTCTGTTGCTGGACGACGAGGGCGGCGATTTCGTCCGGGTGCCTGAGTGGTCGGTGCAGTGCGCGCTGGCGGGCGCGGTGCTGATGGACCTGGCGCTGGAAAACCGGATCGACACGGATCCGAACTGGCTGACGGTGATCGATCCAACGCCGGTGGGCGACGACTTGCTGGACCCGACGCTGGAACGGATTGCGCAGGCGGACGGGGAACGGGACACGCGCTTCTGGATTCAAGACATCGCACAACGCGCGGGCCCGATTCGCGAGCGGGTGCTGGAGCGGCTGGTGGAGCACGGCATTCTGCACGTGCGCGACGAGAAGCTCTTGTGGGTGTTCCAGTCGCGTCGCTACCCGGCGGTGGACGGCAAGGCCGACCGGGAAGTGAAGCTGCGGATCATGGAAGTGCTGTTCAGCGATGAGATTCCGGACCCTCGGGACATCGTGATCGTGTGCCTGGCGGAGGCGTGCGGGATCTTCCGCGAGCTGCTGTCGCGGCGGGAACTGGAGCACGTCACCGGCCGGATCGAGCAGGTGCGCAAGCTGGACCTGATTGGCCGGGAGGTGTCGCAGGCGGTCTGGGACATCGAGACGTCCCTGGCCCTAACAATGCACCCCCTGATGTAGGCCGGCCGCAAGCGGCTTTTGCTGGGGATCGAGTTTCAGCCGCGGCAAGAGTGCTTTGGATCCGGCGAGAGTTTGGATTCTCGCAGCATCTGAGACGCGCGGGTATAGCTAGCTGCTGGCGTTTGCGTCGGGATCTTTCGCCAGGGGCAGTACGAAGAAGACCCCGGCATCCTCTGCTGTTGTGGGATGGACGCCAAAGCCAAGCGAAAGCTTGAGCGCGTGGTTGGCCACGTTTTTACCGCCGCTCCTCGACCGTACCTGATAGCAGCCGAGGGTCGTGGCCAGCCGAATCATCTCCTTCTGCAGCGCGGTTCCAACACCGCGGCGTCGTTGATCTTCGGCGACACCAAAGGCCAGCACCTTGGCCTCGCGCAGAGGCTCGCCATATTTGGTAATGCTGGGACGGTCGCATTCGGGCCCGATCTACTGAACAACGAAGCGCAGAAATCCCACGGGGCGGTCAGCTAGGACCGCAATCAAGAGATGTGACTCCAGGTGCCAGGCATGGTCCGCCGTGAGCCACGAAGTCTGACGCAACGCTGCAGCCAAGTCGTGGGTCGCCTGATAGTGGGAATCGCCCGGCCGGCAGGGCTGGATTGTGAAGTCGGCCATGTCACTGGCCAACCTTTGAGGACCTGGAGACGCTTAGCACCCGGCGCTCAGGTTTAGGGCGGCACGAACACGCGCGACGATTGCTTGATGCTCCATCGCAGCAAAGTCGGTCGTGTCGATCATGAAGAGTTCGGCGCCGTCGGTGAGCGGACCGTAGACGGGGTACTGCCGGCGCCATTCGCGGGCCTGGGCCTCGATGCTCATCCCGGCGTCGTGGCCCGCGTGCCTGTCAGCTGTGCCTGTTCGATTTAGATACCTGCGCAACGCGGTTGCGGAGTCGGCGTGACAGTGGAGTTCGAGAATCTCAACGTCGAACCTCTCTCGCACGCGGGAGAGCCAGCGCGTGGAGTACGGACGATGAAATGCGGCCTCGGCGATGACCGACCGGCCGGCCGTGAGAATCGTCTCCACGGTGAGATAGAACAACGCGAAAGAAGCCGCACCCAGCTTCTTTGACCACGCGCGGTCGCCCACGCCCAAGTTGTCGAAGAGCGTTTCCTTGATGGCGTCCCGTTCGATGACCGGGACCGGCAGAGCTTCGGCCAGGCGGCGCGCCAGCACAGTCTTTCCGGTAGCCGGCGCCCCGGAAATGAGAATCAATACAGGCCTAGCCATGCTGTGTAGCAGTCCCCGCGTGACAGAGCGTCAGTTTCGAGCCTAGCGGGTGGTGTATTGCTCGGGGCTCAAAGCGAAGAGGGCAATCACAAGGGTTGCCCCTACGCGATAGGCCGGACTGGCGGCTTAGTTGGTGGTGACGGCGCCCTGGCTGGCGGAGGAGACGAGGGCGGCGTATTTGGCCATGGCGCCGGTGGGGTAGCGCGGGGGCGGGGGCTGCCAGTTGGCCAGGCGTTCCTCGATCTGCTCGTCGGTGAGGTCGACATCCAGGGTGCGGTTGGCAACGTTGAAGGTGATGGGATCGCCGTCCTGGACGGCGGCGATGGGACCGCGGCGGAAAGCTTCGGGGGCGACGTGGCCAATCATGAAGCCGTGGGAGGCGCCGGAGAAACGACCGTCGGTCATCAGGGCTACCGAATCGCCTAAGCCAGCGCCCTGGATGGCGCCGGTGACGGCCAGCATTTCGCGCATGCCGGGGCCGCCGGCCGGACCTTCGTTGCGGATGACGATGAAGGAGCCGGGTTCGATGTCCTGGTCGATGACGGCCTGGAAGCAGGCTTCCTCGCCGTCGAACACGCGGGCGGGGCCGGTGAAGGTGTCGCGTTCCTGGCCGGAGACCTTGATGACGCAGCCGTCCGGGGCCAGGTTGCCGCGCAGGATTAGGATGCCGCCGGTGGGCTTGAGGGGGTTGTCCGCGGGGTAGATGACCTGCTGGCCGGGGGTCTCCACAGCGGCCTGGGCGACCTCGGCGATAGTGCGGCCGTCCACGTAGCGCTCGTCGCCGTGGAGGAGGCCGAGCTTGTGGAGTTCGCGGGCGACGAGGGACAGGCCACCGGCCTGGAAGACATCGGTGGCGACGTAGTTCCCCCAGGGTTTTAGGTCGGCCAGGATGGGCACGCGGGCGGCGATGCGGTCGAAGTCCTCGAGTTCAAGGTCCACGCGGGCCTCGTGGGCGATGGCCATGATGTGGAGGACGGCGTTGGTGGAGCCGCCGGTGGCGGCGACGGCGGAGATGGCGTTCTCGACGGATTCGCGGGTGATGATGTCGCGCGGACGGACGTCGCGGTCGAGCAGGTCCATGACCAGGCGGCCGGCTTCGAAGGCGGTGTCGGCCTTGCCGCCATCCATGGCGGGCACGACGTTGGCGCCGGGCGGGCTGATGCCCAGGAAGTCGAGGGCGGTGGCCATGGTGTTGGCGGTGAACTGGCCGCCGCAGGCGCCGGCGCCGGGGCAGGCGGCGTTCTCGATTTCCATCAATTCGTCAGCGGTGAGCTTGCCGGCGGCGTGGGCGCCAACGCCTTCAAAGACTTCCTGGATGGTGATGTCCTGGCCGCGGAACTTGCCGGGGGCGATGCTGCCGCTGTAGAGGGCCAGGCCGGGGATGTTCAGGCGAGCCAGGGCCATGGCGCCAGCGGGGATGGTCTTGTCGCAGCCGACGATGACGACCAGGGCGTCAAAGGAGTGGCCGATGGCCGCGACTTCGATGGAGTCGGTGATGACCTCGCGGCTGATGAGCGAGGCGCGCATGCCCTCGGTGCCCATGGAGACGCCGTCGCTGACGGAGATGGTGTTGACTTCCATGGGGGTGCCGCCGGCGGCGCGGATGCCCTCCTTGACGCGCTGGGCCATGCGCCGGTGGTTGAAGTTGCAGGGCATGGTTTCGATCCACTGGTGCGCCACGCCGACGATGGGCCGGGCCAGGTCTTCATCGGAAAAGCCGATGGACTTGAGCTGGGAGCGGGCCGGCGCGCGGGCCGGGCCGTCGGTCATGGCGGCGCTGTTGCGCTTGCGTGGATCGGACATGGAGATTCCTGACGTGGTGGAAGCGGGCGTGGCGTCGCGCTACATGGTGGGGGTGAAGGGCCTGGGATTCAAGGGTGAGGACGCGCGAATTGTCGTTACCAGCCGAGCGGGTAGCTGCAACTGTGCGTGCCGCGGCTGGCGGTCAGTCCTGGTGGAAGAGTTCCTCCAGCATTTGGAGCGGGACGAGGCCGGATGCGGTGTCGACATCCAGGATGTCGGCGTGCTCGGCCTGCCAGCGGGCCTGGACTTCGGACTTGTCGAGGTAGGCGGAGGCGGCCTCCCAGTCCTCGCATTCCAGGAGGCCGATGGCGTAGTTCATGAAGAGGACGATGGTGAAGTTGCGGATGCCGGCTTTGACGTTTTCTTCCAGCAACTCCGGCCAGACGGCGGCGTGGGTGCGGCGGTAGTCGTCGACGCGGTCGGGCTTGATGGGCAAAGCGAAGGCGATACGTTGCATGATGCGCTCCGGGAAACACGAATGACACCTTGGAGCATGCGCGGATCGCCGTGAATCGTCCACACACGTTTGCAGGAAACCCGCTGAACCGGGCCGAATACGAGCGGCGCGACGCGGACTGGCTGGCGGCGCGGAAACGGGATCCGGACAGCCGCTTTCTGCCGCTGCGGCAGTTGGACGTGTTGCTGGAGGGCGAAGATCCGGCGCGGCTGGCGTGGGTCAGCGGTGATGCGGCGGCTGGATTGGACGGGCCGCGGTTCCTGTTGGGGTTACGGGACGGTGTGGCGCACTTTGCCGTGGACGTGTCGGAGGACAACGAAGATCTGACGGCAGGAGATGAGCGGCAGTTTGTGGACGTGCGGACGGCGGGGATGCTGCTCACGGCGGCGGACGCCGGGATTGCGGCGCAGGCGCGGGCGCAGGTGGACTGGCACGCGCGGCACGGCTTTTGCAGCGTGTGCGGGCAGCCGACCGAGGCGCTGCGGGGCGGTCAGCAGCGAACCTGCGGGAGCTGCGGGGCGGATCACTTTCCGCGCACGGATCCGGTCATCATCGTGGTGGTGACGGACGGTGAACGCTGCCTGCTGGGGCAGTCGCACGGGCGGCTGTCGCAGATGCGGATGTTCTCGGCGCTCGCGGGGTTCATGGACCAGGGCGAGTCGATCGAGGAAGCCGTGCGGCGCGAGGTGCTGGAGGAAGCTGGAATCCGGGTGGGGGCGGTGCGGTACCACTCGTCGCAGCCCTGGCCGTTTCCGTCGTCCCTGATGATCGGATGCCACGCCGACGCGCTGACGACGGATCTGCGGCCGGACGACGTGGAAATGCTGTCCGTGCAGTGGTTCGAGCGCGAGACGGTGCAGCGGGCGCTGGCCGGCCAGGACGACCAACTGCGCGTTCCGGCTTCCTTTGCGATCGCGCACCACCTGATCCGGGCCTGGGCCGAAGGCAGGGCCTGACGGGCGCCGGCGTGCCGCCCGCGAGCAGCGCGTTAGTCACATGTCGACGGCAATGCGGAAGCCGTGGCTGGCCAGGCGGCGGGTTGGGTCGCCGTGGTAGCGACGCGACGACAGCAGTTGATCCGGACGCAGCTTGCCAAACGACCCGCCGCGCAGGATGCGTCGGTCGGATGAGGAGAACCGATCCTGGCACCACTCGTTGACGTTGCCGCCCAGGTCGTAGAACCCATGCGCGTTCGGCGTGAATGACCCAACCGGCGAGGTGAACAGATGGCCGTCGTTGAAGCCCGCGATGCAGGGCACTGGGTCGTCGATCTGCTCGATCTCGGCCGCCGTGCGGTCGGGATAGTAGTGCAGGTACTCATGTCGCAGCTCGCGAAGCGCGGCCGCGTGACCGAGCCATTCCTCACCCTGGTAGTTGCCCGCGCCGCAGGGTGGGGGCCACGACTGGCCCCACGGGTAGACGTCGGCTAGCCGGCAGTCCTTGCGCGCGGGTTCGGCCGCTGGATTCTCCAGATGTCCGATTCCGACCGCGCAGCTCCACTCGTGGTCGGTCGGTAGGCGATGGGTTCGGCCCTCGCGTTCGCTGAGCCGGTCGCAAAACGCCTGCGCGTCGAACCAGCTGATGTTGCCAACCGGATGGTCCGGGCCCTCATGCCGGAAGCACTTTGGTCCGTCGTATTGACGGCCTGCGGCGAGCCAATCTCTAATCCGCACCGGCCAGACGCCAAGCAACACGGTCGTACCCGGAATCGGCAGAAACTCCACGCCGTGCAACCTTCCATAGCGCCGGTGGTGCGCCATCAGGCGCGAGTCTGTCTTGTGGCAGTGGCGACCTGCAACGACACCCGGGATCCCGCGCAGCGCCCGCGATTCGATCGCTTGCCGCCGAGCTGCGGGTGCCGGCATGGCTTGCTTTGGCGCACCACCTGATTCGGGCGTGGGCGCAGGGCTCCGCGTAGAGCCTGGCCGTTTGTACTGGACTCATGGTTGAACGTATCAATCCAACGGTCGAACTCTACCCGGCCGCGCGCTCGCAGCGTGTAAATTGAAGGGTGATTGCGAGTCCGCGGGCGGAGCTGTGATCGTGGTCAAGTCCCTGAGTAAGCGTGCTGTTTTTCTGGTTGCCGGCTTCGCGCTGGCGATGGCGGCGATGGACTGCGGAGCCGAGGCTCCCGCGCCGACCGAACGGGTGGTCACGGTTCCGGTCGAAGTCGAGCGCGTGGTGGAAGTCGAGCGCGTGGTGACGGTCGAGGTGCCGGTCGAGCGGGTCGTCGAAGTCGAGCGGGTGGTGGAAGTGACGCCAGACGCGACGGCGGCGCCCGACGCAACGGCCGCCGCTCCCGCCGGGCCGGCGATTTACAAGATGGGGCTGTTCGAGGATCCGATTTCACGCAATACGTGGAATTACCTGGGCGGGCCGGCCGGGTCGGTGTGGACCGGGTACGTGATCGGCGGCTATCACACGTCGCTGTACGGCTACTCCCCGCAGCGGTTCGACTGGGTGCCGGCGGTGGCCGACGGGCTGCCGACGCCGCTGGCCAAGGAGACGGTGGACGGAACCGAATTCTGGACGACCGAAGTCTCGATCAAGCAGGGCGTGGAATGGAGCGACGGGGAGCCGCTGACGGCCGACGACTTTGTCTTCACGCTGAGCACCGTCCGGGAACTCAGCCTTGGTTCCAACTGGGCGTCGCTGGTGCACCCGGCGTTCGTGGACCGAGCGGAAGCGCTGGACGAGCACCGGCTGAAGATCTACTTCAAGTCGACGGACGACGAAGGGAACGCGCAGACGCCGGGATTGAGCATCTGGCAGTTCGGGCTGGCCTTCATGCCCATCCTGCCGGAGCACTACTGGGCGCCGGTGGTCGAGGACGCCAGGCAGGCCGGCGAGGTGCCGCAGCAGATCGAAGCCCTGTTTGCGCACGTGCCGGACGGGGAGCCGACGGCCAACGGCCTGGAATACGGCCAGTGGGAACCTGGCGCGTTCTTCGAGAACTCGACGGTGCCGGACTACTACGGCCAGGGCACGCAGGTCACCGAGTACGCCAACGGCGCCTACGAGGCGACGAATGAGCGGCTGGGCTACACCGAGACCTACTACGGGGATCCGACGGGCGACACGGTGCTGGAGCTTGAGATCGGGCCGCATTTCGAGTCGGAGATCTTCAGCATCTATGGCAACCAGGACTCGGCGATCCTGGCCCTGACCAAGGGCGACATCGACTTCCTGTTCAACCCGCTGGGGCTGGAGAAGGGCTTCCTGGACCGGGTGCGACAGACGGCGGACCTGCAGGTGGTGGAGAACCTGGACAACGGGGTGTTCTACCTGGGATTCAACACGCGCAAGCCGCCGATGAACAACCAGGCATTCCGGCAGGCCGTGGCGACGGTGATCGACAAGGAGTTCGTGACGCGGACCATCCTGCAGGACACAGCAATCCCGATGTACGCCATGGTTCCGGAAGGGAACGCCTTCTGGTACAACAACGAGACGGCCAAGATCGGACAGGGCCTGGGCCGGGGCGAACGGATCGCCGCGGCCGTTGAGCTGCTGAAAGACGCCGGGTTTACCTACGAGAAGGAACCGGAGGTCAGCGAAGACGGCGCGTTCGTGGTCAACGGCGGCGAGGGGCTACGCATGCCGGACGGCACGGAGGTGCCGGAGCTGGAGTTGATCGCGCCCAGCGCCGGTTACGACCCGCTGCGCTCGACCTTCGCCATCTGGATCGAACGCTGGCTGAACGACCTGGGGATTCCCACGAAGGCGCGCCTGATCGGCTTTAACCTCATCGTCGAGAAGCTCTTCAGCGAGACGGTGGACAAGGACCTGGACATGTGGATCCTGGGTTGGGGCTTCACGATCTTCCCCAACTACCTGGAGAACATCTTCCACAGCCGGCACTCGCCGGAGCTCGAGGAAGGCGGCGTGAACTGGGGCGGCTACGCGAACCCCGAGTTCGATGAGCTGGCCGCCGGATTGCTGTCAGAGACGACGATCGAGGGCGCGCGCGAGAAGGCTCTCCAGATGCAGGCGCTGCTGGCGGAGGATTTGCCCTACGTCACGCTGTTCACGACACCGAAGATCGACGTATTCCGGCCGGTCAAGGTCGAATACCCGTACACCACGGTGCTTGGAGGAATGGCGCAGGCGCAAGGGCTGCAACACGTGGTGTTGATCAAGTAAGACCAGGTCGTCCTTTTCGCCGGGTCGTGACCGCCATGGCCCGGCGATGAGGACGCCATAGGAGTTCGCGAGTAGCGGGAATGGCTGCGTACATCGTCAAGCGCGTTCTGCAGATCGTGCTGACGCTGTTCGTGTTCCTGACGATCGTGTTCTTCCTGGTAAACGCCCAGCCCGGCGACATCAGCCGCCTCTACTCCCTTGACCCGAACCTGCCGCCGGAGACACGGGCGCAGATGCAGGAGCTGTTCGGGGTCAACGAGCCGCTGTGGAAGCAGTACCTGGTGCACCTGAAAAACACGCTGACGGGGGATTTGGGCGTGTCCTTCAGCCTCTATCCGAGGACGGTGGCTGACGTCATCAAAGAGCGGCTGCCGCGGACGCTGGTGCTGTTCCTGACGGCGACCGTCGTGTCGTTCTATCTCGGGTTCGGGCTGGGCAAGATCATCGCCTGGCGGCGCGGCGGCTGGGTGGAGTACACGTCAACGCTGGGCGGGGTGACGTTGTACACGGTGTTCACGCCCTGGTTCGGGCTAATGATGATCTGGCTGTTCGCATTCAAGGCCGGCTGGTTTCCGATCGGGAAATTCCTGGACCCGGTGGTGTGGCAGGACGCGCCGTCGGACGCGAACACCGTCTTCAACCTGATGCTGGCAACGGCGGTGGTCCTGTCGCTGATCACATTCACCGTCTTCCTGGTGACCGGCAAGAAGCGGTTGGGCATGGCGCGGGCGTTGCAGGCCGGAATCATCGCCGTATCCGTGGTGATCGTGCTGGGCGTCTGGCTCTCCTCGGGCGTGGGTTACCTAGCCTGGGACATCGTTAGACACATGGTGCTGCCGATCGCCACGCTGACGCTGATCAGCTTTGCCGGGACCATGCTGCTGACGCGCAACAGCATGCTGGAGGTGATTCGCGAGGACTACGTGCTGGCGGCGCGCGCCAAGGGGTTGCCCGAGAAGGCCGTGCGGGACCGGCACGTGGCGCGTAACGCGCTGCTGCCGGTGGTCACAAGCTTTGTGTTCAGCCTGGCGTTCGCCATTGACGGCGGCGTGATCATCGAGTCGATCTTCTCCTGGCCGGGCATGGGGCACACGCTGGTGGCGGCGACGGTGAGCGAGGACCTGCCGCTGGCGGTGGGCACCTTCGTGTTCGTGGGGTTGTTCGTGCTGCTGGCCCACCTGGCGGCCGACATCCTCTACGCCTACCTGGACCCGCGGGTTCGGTACTGATGGTTATCGACACCGGTCCGATTCCGAACGCGCCGTCGCTCTGGCGGGTGCGCCTGGGGCTGGCGGGGCGCAGCCTGAAGCAGAACTGGTCGCTGTTCCTGAGGACGCGGATCGGGATCCTGGGGCTGGTGATCATCGTGTTCTACATGCTGCTGGCGCTGGCGCATCCGATCCTGATGAACACAGTCTGGGACGAGCGGATCTACGACCCGGTGATCGGTTTCGCGTTTGACGAGACGCAGCAGCCGGCGCCGCCGAGCCTGAGTCACCCGCTGGGCACCGACCCGCTGGGACGGGACATCCTGAGCCAGCTGATGTTCAGCGCGCGCTCCGAGTTCCTGCTGGGGCTGCTGGCGGCGGTGGTGACGGTGTGCATCGGCACGATGGTCGGGGCAACGGCCGCCTACTTTGGCGGGCTGATCGACATGCTGCTGATGCGACTGGCCGACATCATGATCATGATGCCGGGGATCAGCATCCTGATCGTGCTGAGCGCGCTGATCGAGGTGGGGCACCTGGAACTGGCGCTGCTGATCGGGATCCTGTCGGGGTTCGGCGGGACCGGCGTGGTGCTGAAGTCGCAGGCGCTATCCGTCGTGGTCAAGCCGTACATCGAGGCGGCCCGGACCTCGGGGGGCGGCACGCTGCACATCATCCTGGTGCACGTGGTGCCGAACCTGCTGCCGCTCTCGTTCCTGTACATGATGTTCACCGTGACCAGCGCCATCTTCTCGGAGGCGGTGCTCAGCTTCCTGGGCCTCCTGGACGTTCGAATGAGCTGGGGGCTGATGATCCACACCACGGAGTCGGCCGGCTACCTGCTGCAAGTGGGCGAGTACTGGTGGCTGATCTTCCCGGCCAGCCTGTCGATTACGTTGCTGTGTTCGTCGTTCTACCTGCTGGGCCGGTCCCTGGACGAGGTCGTGAATCCACGGCTTCGCCGGACCTGAAGAGACCCGTGACGGATTTTCATGTGAGCGGGGTGCGTGCGCCGGGAGTAGCGGCGCCAGAGGTATCGGGGCTCTGGCGGTTCGCGCGTCAGCACGGAATGGACCGGCGGCGATTCTTTCAGGCGTTGGCGACTGGCGGGGCGGCGGCGGTGCTGGCCGCGTGCGGGGAGCGGGGTGAGGCGGATTCGGCCGCGACGATTGACGCTGGCGGGGCGGCGGCGCCGTCAACTCCGGCATGGTTCAAGGACACAGCGCCTTTCATCGTGCACGACGACGGGAAGAGCCTGGAAGCGCGGCTGGAGAATATGCGGGGGGTGATCACGCCGGTGCGCGAATTCTTCGTGCGCAACAACTCCGTGAGCCTGGACGTGGACGTGGAGAGTTGGCGGCTTTCGATTGAGGGTGACGCGGTTACGAATCCAATCCAACTGTCGTATAGCGACATCCTAAAGCTGCCCAGACGCAGGCTCGTCTCGTACCTGGAATGCGCCGGGAATCAGCGGGCCATGTTCGACCTGGTGAAGGGGCAAAAGGCTGCAGGTACGCAGTGGAAGACTGGCGGCGTGGGGTGCGCGGCATGGACCGGGGCGTCGCTGCGCGACGTGTTGCACCTGGCGGGGATCAGCGACGCCGCCGCGAACGTGCTTCTGATCGGGCTGGACGCGGAGTCGCCGGAGGAGGGCTTTCGGCGGGTCCTGCCAGTCGAGAAGGCGCTACACCCGGATACGTTGCTGGCCTACCGGATGAACAACGAGCGGCTGCCCCGTGATCACGGCTTTCCGCTGCGCGCGCTGGTGCCGGGATGGGTGGGCAGCACGAACGTGAAGTGGCTGGGGCGGATCGTGGTGTCGAGGTATCCAATCTGGACGCGCAACAACACGACCTCGTACGTGCTGATAGGCGACGCCTATCCGCCGGAGGGCGAGGCAGCGGGGAAGGTGACGACCAAGCAGGTGATCAAGAGCGCCTTGGCGCTGCCCTGGCCGGCGAAACTCGAGGCCGTGTCGCAGCGTCTTCATTGCACTGCGTATTCGCCGGACTCTCGAGGCTTTGTTGGCAGCTCCGTTTGCGTGTCCGAACCGCCGCTGATTATCAGGGGCGTCGCGCATTCGCCGGATGGTCCGATTACGAGAGTTGAGTGGAGCACCGATTCAGGCCGGACGTGGCGCGATGCAACCTTGTCGAGGTATGAGCGGTATGAGTGGGCGTGGTTCACTTTCGACTGGGACCCAGTGCCCGGCAACTACATCGTCATGACGCGGGCCACGGACGCGGCGGGAAATACGCAGCCGGATGAGATTCCCTTCAACGAGAAGGGGTATCTGTTCAACCAGCCGCTGCCGCATCCGGTCACGGTGACGCCGCCGAGGCACGCGATTTAGGACCATGCCGAACCGCTCTTCGTCAGCGCCCGTCCTCACCGTCGAAGACCTGACGATGTACTACGGGACGCGGTCGGGCGACGTGCAGGCGGTTGACGGGGTTTCGTTTGCGGTTGGGCGGGGCGAGTCGGTGGGGCTAGTGGGGGAGTCGGGCTGCGGGAAGTCGTCGATTGCGATGACGCTACTGAAGCTGCTGCCGGAGAACGGGCGGATCGTCGATGGACGCATCCTGCTGGACGGGACGGACCTGGCGCCGCTCTCGGAAGACCGGATGCGGACGCATCGCTGGAACCGGATTGCGATGGTGTTCCAGGCGGCGATGAACTCGTTCAATCCCGTCTATACGGTCGGCGACCAGATTATCGAGGCGCTGGAGACGCACATCGAGACTGATCCGGACGTGTCGATGGAGCGGGTCCGCGAGCTGTACGACCTGGTGAGCCTGGATCCGAGCTTCATCGGCCGCTACCCGCACGAGTACAGCGGGGGCATGAAGCAGCGAGCCGGCATCGCCATGGCGCTGGCTTGCGAGCCCGACCTGCTGATCGCGGACGAGCCGACGACGGCGCTGGACGTGATCGTGCAGGACCGCATCCTGAAAGAACTGCGGAACGTGCAGCAGAAGCTGAACATGAGCCTGATCTACATCTCGCACGACATGGCGGTGATCGCCGAGGTGAGCCACACGGTGGGCGTGATGTACGCGGGGCGGATCGTGGAGTGGGGCGAGACGGTGGACATCTTCAAGAACCCCATGCACCCGTATACGCAGACGCTGATGTCGGCGTTTCCCAGCGTGACCGGTCCCAAGCATGAGCTGGCGATGCTGGGCGGCGAACCGCCGAACCTGTTGAACCCGCCGTCCGGTTGCCGGTTCCATCCACGCTGTCCGTACGCGACCGACATCTGCCGGACGGACGAGCCGCCCAGGGTCGAGGGCTCAGGCACGCACTGGGCCGCCTGCTGGCACCCGCTGGAGGCGTAGGCGGCATGGCAGGCGCGACCGCGGTGGGGACGAAGCCGCTGATCAGGGTGGAGGGGCTGGAGAAGCACTTCCCCGCCGAGTCGCACTGGTTCCGGCGCAGCGACAGCTTTGTGCACGCGGTGGACGGGATCTCGTTCGAGCTGGCGCGCGGGGAGAGCTTTGGGCTGGTCGGCGAGTCGGGCTGCGGAAAGACGACGACGGGACGGCTGCTGGTGCGCCTGGCAGAGCCGACGGGCGGACACGTGCTGTTCGACGATGGCGAGGGAGCCTCGACCGACATCACGACGCTGCGCGGCGATGACCTGAAGGCATTCCGGCGCAAGGCGCAGATGATCTTCCAGGACCCGTACGAGTCGCTGAATCCGCGGCGCACGATCTTCGACACGGTGGCCGAGCCGCTGAAGGTGCAGAACGCCTGCCCGCCGCTGGAACGGATGGAGCGGGTGTCGCGAATGCTGGAGATGGTGGGGCTGACGCCGCCCGCCACCTACCTGTTCCGCTACCCGCACGAGCTCTCGGGCGGTCAGCGGCAACGGGTGGCGATTGCGCGGGCGCTGGTGATCGAGCCGATCTTCGTGGTGGCCGACGAGCCGACCTCGATGCTGGACGTCTCGATCCGCACGGGCGTGATGAACCTGATGGAAAGCCTGGCCGAGCGGCTCGGCATTAGCTACCTGTACATCACCCACGACCTGGCGGTGGCCCGCTACATGTGCTCGCGGATCGCCGTGATGTACCTGGGCAAGATCGTCGAAATGGGCGACACCGAAGCCGTGCTCCAAAACCCCCAGCACCCCTACACCCAGGCCCTCCTTTCAGCCGTGCCGATTCCTGATCCGACGGCGACGCGGGCGCCGGTGCGAATCTCCGGCGGTGTGGCCCGTCCCCTGGACCCACCGCCCCGCTGCCGCTTCTACAGCCGCTGTCCGATTGCGGACGACTTCTGCCGGGACAATCCACATCCCCCGCTCGAGAAGAAGGGGGCGGGGCAGCGGGTGGCTTGCTACAAGGCGTAGGCGTCCGATCGCTGGCAGGTGCCTAGTGGCAGCACTGTTGAGTTGGCGACGGCGGGTTGCTCCGCAGTCCACGGTCTGACACCATCGACCCATGGGAACATTCAGCATCCCCATCGGCCTCGGCGACCAGGAACGCGAGCGATGGACGACGCTGGACGCGCTCGTCGACACGGGCGCATCCATAACGTCGGTCCCGGCGTCGGTGCTGCGCGATCTGGGCGTCGCGCCAATGACCCAGCAGAGTTTTCAGTTCGGGCAGGGCGAAGTTCGACTGATGGACGTTGGCCAGACGTGGGTGCGGATTGAGGGCCGCGAGGTGGTCACGCTGGTCCTTTTCAACGAAGAGGGAACCCTGCCCCTGCTCGGCGCCCTGGCACTCGAGGGAGTCTTCATGGGCGTTGACCCGGTCGCCAAGCGGCTCATGCCCGTGGAAGGGCTGATGGTCTAGCGGGCAATTGCCCCGGCAAGCAGAACCCCGTGCCCTAGGCACGCGTTCGCTGGCGGAGCCTGGCGCTGGAATGGAATCGATTCATCGCTGAAACGTTCACTCGGTGGGATGCATCCGCTTACTTGCAAAGCAAGGAGGATCTGCGGCTGTACCTTGAGGCTTGCGCCGACGAGGATCCGGGCGATGGCAGCCTGATTCGCGCCGCGCTCAATGACATCGCACGTGCGCAGAACATGAGCCAGTTGGCTCGTGAAATCGGCATGACGCGCGAGGGGCTCTATAAGGCGTTGTCCGAGCACGGGAACCCTTCGTTCGCGACGGTGATGCGGATTGCCCGAGCGCTAGGAATGCAGTTGCGGTTCGGCGTCTAAGAAGGCGTCTTGACGGCTCCGAGTGACGCACTGGCTGCATGGGGCACCGTGTTCACAACCGCCGATTGGGCCGGGCGCCTATGGGCGGATTCAGGCTCGCGTGGTGGCGGAGGAGGTGGGATTCGAACCCACGACCGAGGGGAGCACCCCCGGTAACCGCTTAGCAGGCGGCCGCACTAGACCAACTATGCGACTCCTCCAGGCGTTGGTGACGCAGAGACAGGACCTGGCGGAGGGGGTGGGATTCGAACCCACGAGGCGGTTGCCCGCCTAGTGGTTTTCAAGACCACCTCCTTAAGCCACTCGGACACCCCTCCGATTCACCACCGAATTATAGCCCCGCGGAGGGCGGTTCCCCGATATAGGCTCGGGCGAACGCTCGACTGGCAGGCTAGGAGTGCAGGCGTGGCGAATGGCGGCGCGGTTGGCAAAGGTTCGCTCAGCGGCACGGCGACCTGCGTGGGTCCGCTTCCGGAAAAGGTGCTGGAAGGCATCCGGCTGTTCAACGCGCGGGAGTTCTTCGAGCAGCATGAGGCGTTGGAGGAGGCTTGGCTGGCGGAGCCGGGTCCGGTGCGGGACCTATACCGGGGCATCCTGCAGATCGGGGTGGGGTTTTATCACCTGGAGCGGCAGAACTTCCGCGGCGCGCGCAATCTGCTGACCTACGGGATGGACCGGCTGGCGCCGTTTGAGCCGACCTGCCGGGGCGTTGACGTGCGGGGGCTGCGGTCGGCGGCGTTGCGGTGTCGCGACGAACTGGATCGGCTGGGGCAGGAGCGCATTGCCGAGTTCGACAAGGGGCTGATTCCAGAAGTGCGCCTGTACGAGTCCGTACAGGTTGCGTCCGGGCAGGGCGGGTCGCAGACTTCGGCTGCGTCCACAGACTCGAAGAGCTAGCCCGCCCATGCCCAAGCCGTTGCGCGTCGGAATCGCCGGGATTCGTCACAGCCATACGCCCACGCTGGTCCGGCAGTGGGGCGAGATCGAGGACGCCGAGGTGGTGGCGGCGGCGGACAGCTTCCCGAGCGCACGGGCGCTGGCGAGCGATGCGTGGGGCATCCCGGCGATCTACGAGACCTGGGACGCGATGTTCGACGCGGAGGACCTGGACGTGGTCACCTCCACCCTGCCCAACACCCAGCACGCGGACATTGTGGACGCCTGCGCGGCACGGGGGCTGCCGGTGCTGATCGAGAAGCCGATGGCGAGCGCCTTGGCGGACGCGGACCGGATGGTGCAAGCGGCCGAGGCCTCCGGGATTCCTGCGCTGATCAACTGGCCGACGCTGGGACAGACCGCGTTCGAGACCGGCGCACAGATGATTGCGGACGGCGCGATCGGAACGCCCCGGCAGTACGTCTTTCGCGGGGGAAATCCCATCGCCACCCGCAAGGCCGAGCAGCCCGACTGGTTCCAGTGGCTGTTCGACGCGGCGCAGGGGGGTGGATCGTGGATCGACTACGCGGGCTACGGCGCGGCGCCCTGCCTGCTGTGGATGGGCCGGCCGCGCCGGCTGGCGGCCAGGGGCGCCTCGGTGACCGAGCGCAACGCGCGGGCCGACGAGAGCGCGGCCGCCGTGCTGGAGTTCCCGCGCGGCCTGGGAATCATCCAAACCTCGCACGTGCAGGTTGGGTATCCGGGACCGCAGGGCAC
Organism: Chloroflexota bacterium; assembly: GCA_026707585.1. Taxonomy (GTDB): domain Bacteria; phylum Chloroflexota; class UBA11872; order UBA11872; family UBA11872; genus UBA11872. Next base: position 107,676 of record JAPOWQ010000006.1, read on the forward strand.
GATGCTGCACGTCGAAGTAAGCGGCGAAACCGGCGTGCTGGTGCTGACGCCCGGCGCGGACGGCGTCGACCTGCGCATCTTCGACGGCGACAAGCGGCGCGCGGGCGAGCTGATCGAGACACAGGCCCCGGCGCCGGAGCGGCGCAGCGGGGTGGCCTACTTCGCACACTGCGTTCGGGAAGGCCTGCCGATCGAGGGCCGGGGCAGCTTCCGATTCAACCGGGAGGTAGTGGCCATCATCGACGCGGGCGTACGCGCCCTGACTACCGGCGCCTCGGTGGGGGTGCCGCCGGCGCTGGACGGGTAGCGGGCAAGCCAATGGCCGGAGCTGTCGCGATTACCGGCGCGGGTCGAGGCATCGGCCGGGCCACGGCGCTGCGCATGTCGGCCGACGGCTGGGCCGTGGCGATATCCGACGTGGACGGAGACTCGGCAGCCGCCGTGGCCGAGGAGATTCGAAGCGGCGGCGGGACGGCGTTGTCGGCCCAACTGGATGTGACCGACCACGCAGCGGTGCGCGCGTGGGTCTACGAGGTAGACGACGCGCTGGGCGGGCTGACGGGGGCCGTGGCCAATGCCGGGATCATGCGGGTACAGAACTTCCTGGACCTGACGCCGGAAATCTGGCGCCAGGTGATGTCGGTCAACCTGGACGGCACATTTCATTTCGTGCATCCGGTGGCGGAGCGGATGGCCGAACGCAAGCGGGGCAGCATCGTCATCATCGCGTCGGCCTCGTCGCGGCTGCCGTCCTTCGCCACCAACGTCTACAACACCAGCAAGACGGCCCTGCATGGGCTGACACGGGTTATGGCGATGGAACTGGGTCCGCTCAATGTGCGGGTGAACGCCGTGAGCCCGGGCATCGTGGACACGCCGATGTGGGAATACATCGACCGCGAGCGGGCCCGGCTGCTGGGCAAGCAGCCGGGGGAAGTGATCGCCGAGGCAATTTCGCGGATTCCCCTGGGGCGCGTGGAGACGCCGGAGGACGTGGCCGGGTTTGTGGCCTACCTGCTGTCGGATGCGTCCGACTACATGACCGGACAGAACATCAGCTACGACGGCGGCTTCGTGATGCCGTAAACGTCTCGAAGACTCTGCCGACGCTTCCTATGCCGTTGATATACTCGACAAGGTCGCCGCTTCAAGTCGGCGGCATATCCCCCATATTTTGAAAGGTCCCTTCGCTTGAGTGCGACTCACGACGCTGCGGCGCCAGCCGATGTCTCGGTTGCCGAACCCGAGCCAATCGAAGAACTGGAGTCGATGGAAGACCTGCTGAACGAGCCGGGCGGCGCGATGCAGGGAATTTCGCGAGGCGACGTGATCGAGGGCCTGGTGGTTGGGGTCGACCCCGACGAACTGTTGATTGACATCGGGCTGAAGTCCGAGGGCGTGGTTCCGCAACGCGAGTTGTGGGATTCGCGTTCCGAGGAGCCGAAGCCGGAGTTCAGCGTTGGCGACGTCGCCTTCGTGTACGTCGTGCGTCCGGAAGGCGACGGGCCCGCGGTGCTCTCGGTTCGCCGGGCCGCGCAGGAGAAGGTCTGGCGGGCAACCGAGGAACTCTTCGAGAACGGCACGATCATCGAGTCCACCGTCCAGGAATACAACAAGGGCGGCGTGCTGGTGGACGTGGGGCCCCGCGGCTTTGTGCCGCTGTCGCAGCTCACCAGCCTGCGGCGCGGGCCGGCCGACGAGACCGAAGAGGAATTGAACGCCAAGCTGTCGGAGTTGGTCGAGAGAAAGATCTACGTCAAGATCATCGAGCTTGACCGGCGACGTAACCGCCTGATCCTGTCGGAGCGCGTGGCCGAGCGCGAGATGCGCGCCCAGCGGCGCGAGGTGCTGCTGGACGAATTGCAGGTCGGGCAAGTCCGCAAGGGCCTGGTCAGCAACATCTGCAGCTTCGGCGCGTTTATCGACCTGGGCGGAGCCGACGGGCTGGCTCACATTTCCGAGCTTTCGTGGAGCCGCGTGGAGAGCCCGGAGGAAATCCTGCGGCCGGGCGAGGAAGTGGACGTCTACGTGCTGGCCCTGGACCGCGTGGACAAGAAGATCGCGCTGAGCATGCGGCGCGCCACCACCGACCCGTGGGCCGACCTGACGACGCGGTTCCAAGAGCATGAAGTCGTCCCGGGCACCGTCACGAAGCTGGCGCCGTTTGGGGCGTTCGTGCGGCTGGCGGACGGCGTGGAAGGCCTCGCCCACTCGTCCGACCTGGGCAACGCCGCGCTGCACATGGTGAACGAAGGCGACATCGGGCAATTCCGCATCCTGAGCATCGACGCGCAGCGGCGCCGCATCCGGTTGACGCCGGTCGAGATCTACCCGCCGCCGGACGAGGACTACGGGCCGCCGGAGGTCGAAGGCGAACTGGCCGCGGTGGCCGAGAGCCCCGACCCGGTTGTCGCTGAGGAATCGGACGAGGTGATCGCAGTTGTCAGTGACCAGTCCAGCGACATGGACGCCGTTGATGCCGAGGATACCGGCGACGTTGACGCCGTTGTCGCTGACGACTCCGGCGACGCGGATGCAGCAATTGCTACGGAGTCCGACGACGTGGATGCCACAATAGAGGCGAGCGACGAGACCACGAGCAGTTCGTAAGCTCTGGGTCGCCGCTACCGGAGGTTGCCGTGAACGACAGGCTGGATAAGTTCACGGAGCGCGCCAAGAAGGTTTTGGTCTACGCGCAGGACGAGGCGACGCGCTTTAACCACAACTACATCGGCACCGAGCACCTGCTGCTGGGCCTGGTGCGCGAGGGCGAAGGCATTGCGGCCCAAGTACTCAAGAACCTGGGCGTCGAGCTCAACAAGGTTCGCAGCGCGGTCGAGTTCATCATCGGCCGTGGCGAGCGCATGGTCGTCGGCGATATCACGCTGACGCCGCGCGCCAAGCGGGTGATCGAGTTGTCGATCGAAGAAGCCCGACGGCTGGGTCACAATTACATCGGCACTGAACACCTGCTCCTGGGCCTGGTACGCGAAGGCGAAGGTATCGCCGCGGGCGTGCTCGAGAGCCTGGGCGTGAACCTGGAGAAGGTCCGATCCCAGGTTGTGCAGGTCGTCAGCCAGAGCCAGGGCGAGCGCCCGCGCGAGGCGGCGACGACTGCGCCCTCCAAGCGTTCGTCCAAGACGCCGGTCGTGGACCAGATGGGTATCGATCTCACGGCCGCGGCGCGCGCCGACAAGCTGGACCCGGTGATCGGCCGGCACGACGAAGTCGAGCGGGTGATCCAGATCCTGAGCCGCCGCACCAAGAACAACCCGGCGCTGATCGGCGAACCGGGCGTGGGCAAGACGGCCATCGTGGAGGGTTTGGCGCAGCGCATCATCGAGGGCGAAGTGCCGGACTCGCTGCGCGACCGGCGCGTGCTGACGCTGGACATGGGCACGCTGGTGGCCGGCACCAAGTACCGCGGCGAGTTCGAGGAACGCCTGAAGAAGGTGATCGACGAGATCAAGGGCTCGACTGACTCTGTGCTCTTCATCGACGAGTTGCACACCGTCGTGGGCGCCGGCGCCGCGGAAGGCGCGGTGGACGCCGCCAACATCCTGAAGCCGTCGCTCGCGCGCGGCGAGTTGCAGGTGATCGGCGCGACGACGCTGGACGAGTACCGCAAGTACATCGAGCGCGACGCCGCCCTGGAACGCCGCTTCCAGCCGGTGATGGTGCAGGAACCGTCGATCGAGGAGACCGTGGACATCCTGCGCGGCGTGCGCAGCCGCTACGCCGATCACCACAACGTGGAGATCACGGACGACGCCCTGACCGCGGCCGCCGAACTGGCCGGACGCTACGTGACCGACCGGTTCCTGCCGGACAAGGCCATCGACGTGATGGACGAAGCGGCGGCGCGCGTGAAGATTCGCTACGGGATGCCACCGAAAGGCCTGCGCGAACTCGAAACTCGCGCGGACCAAGTGGCGGGAGAGAAGTCCAAGGCCATCGACGCTGAGGACTTCGAGGCTGCCAACCAGTTGCGACAGGAAGAAGAACAGCTGCGCGGCAAGGCCAATGCCCTGCGCGAGGAATGGACGAAATCCAACGAGGGCCAGTCGCCGCGGGTGACGGAGGAGGAAGTCGGGCAGGTCGTCTCGATGTGGACCGGCATTCCGGTCACACGTATCCGCGAAGAGGAGTCCGAGCGGCTGCTGCACATGGAAGACGAGCTGGCGCGCCGCGTGGTCAGTCAGAAGGAAGCCATCGAGTCCATCTCACGCGCCGTCCGCCGCGCGCGGGCCGGCTTGAAAGACCCCCAGCGACCAATCGGCGCCTTCATGTTCCTGGGGCCCACCGGCGTCGGAAAGACGCTGCTGGCGCGGGCGCTGGCGGACTTCATGTTCGGCAGCGAGGACTCGCTGATTCGTATCGACATGTCGGAGTACATGGAGCGGCACGCGGTGTCGCGGCTGGTCGGCGCGCCGCCGGGGTACGTGGGCTACGAGGAAGGCGGCCAGCTAACGGAGGCCGTCCGCCGCCGCTCGTACGCCGTGATCCTGCTGGACGAGATCGAGAAGGCGCACCCCGAAGTCTTCAACATCCTGCTGCAACTGATGGACGACGGTCGCCTGACCGACGCCAAGGGTCGCGCGGTGGACTTCCGCAACACCATCGTCATCATGACCTCCAACGTGGGCGCGCAGCACATCAAGCGCAACGCCACGCTGGGGTTCCACAGTGACGACGCCTCCACCGAGGACACCTACTACCGAAACATGCGGTCCAAGGTTCTGAACGAGCTGAAGAAGGTGTTTCGACCCGAGTTTCTCAACCGGGTCGACGCCAGCGTGGTCTTCCACGCGCTGACCCGGTCGGATGTGGCCGACATCGTGGACCTGGAACTGGCGCGCGTCCGGCTGCAACTGAGCGAGCACGAGTTGGAGTTGGAAGTCACCGCGGACGCCAAGGGCCTGCTGGCCGAACAGGGCTACGACCCCGACTTCGGCGCCCGCCCGCTGCGCCGGGTAATCCAGAACCTGATCGAAGACCCGCTGGCCGAAGAACTCCTGCGCGGCGCCTTCGAGCCGGGCGCCCAGGTGATCGTGGACAAGGATGGCGACGACGTGGCCATCACGTCGCGGTCACCGGTCGAAGCTTGAATCCTCAGCTCTCCTGACCTCCGAGGCCTGACCAACGGCTGAGCGGCGTGCCGCCGAGTGCCGCGCGGTCGCTAGGGTTTCCGGCGTCAGGCCTCTGTCTTCCGCCTGGATTGCTCGCCCAGGCCCAGTGTGGTCATCCAGAGTGTCACGCCTACCGGAACCAGGGCCCCGGCGGCGGGAACCGGCACATGGCCGACGGAACCGTTGGCTACCGTCCACACGCGCTCCACGACCGGCATCTGTGTCCAGCGATCTGCGTAGTCCTGATCCATGACGGCCGTGCCGTAGTTGTGATCAAAGTGCCGCCAAATGCCGAGCAAAGCAGCGACCAGAACGAGCACGGCGACAATCCGGGCGATCCGGATTGTCGTCCGCGACGTGCGAAGCACGAGCGCGACTAGGGCGAGACCGCTCAATACCAGGGTTGGCCACGGCACCAACTGCCAGAACTCTTCCCAATGGCGTTCATAGGCAAGCGCAACGGCGACGCTGAGGATGCTGATAACGACCAGCAGCGCTAGGGCGCCCCGCAGCGTCCCGGCCGCGCCCTCACCGGCGAAGGATCGAATCACGGCAGCTTGAGTAACCCGATGATCGTCTCCACGACATCGGGCGCGGCGTTGTGCTCAGCGAGTCCTCGCCGAAGCTTCGCAAACTCCGGGTCGTCCGCCGGGAAGGGGCGGTGGTGCTCAATGTCATGGGCCCAAGCCCCGGGATTGCTGATCCCCGCCGCCGCAAACGCTGCCTCCAACTCCTCGGCGGTGGCGTTGTTGGCCGAAAGCTTACCGGCGGTGGCGGCATCGCTGGTGGCCGGCGTCGCGGGGGAGGATTCTCCCGTCGTGGAGTCGCCGGGGTCCTCGCCGCAAGCTGCAATCACGAGAGCAAGGGTGAGTGCAAGCAACAGTGCCGCGTACTTGAGACTTCGCATTTGGCGACCTCCGAGACACTTAGACGCTCGCGACCCGCCCGACCGCCGAGCCATTCCCGTCTCGCCAGGCGAGATTACTCTCATTGCACCGCCCACGCAGGCCAACGACGCATGCGGCCAACCGAAAAGCCCGAGAAGCAGCTGCGGCAATGGTTGTCGATACCGGGCCACGCTTCGCCCGGCGCTACCATTCGGGGCGCTTGATCCGAGGCTGACGTTCCGTGGCCAAACCTCGCCGGTTGTTTGCTTGTGCCGAGTGCGGGGCGGAGCATCGGCAGTGGATGGGGCAGTGCAGCGTCTGCGGGGCCTGGAACTCGCTGGCCGAGCGGCGGGTGACGGACGGGCCAGCCGGTTCGCGCTCCACGCCGCAAGCCGTGGCCCTGGATCAGATCGACACGTCGGCCGACGACCGGTTGCCCTCGGGCATGGGTGAGATGGACCGCGTGCTGGGAGGCGGGCTGGTGCGAGGCTCGCTGGTGCTGCTGGCCGGGGATCCCGGCGTGGGTAAGTCCACGCTGGTGCTGCGGCTGGCCGCCGAACTGGCGTCGCCCAAGCGTCCCTGCCTGTACGTGGCCGCCGAGGAATCGGCTGCACAGATTCGTATGCGCGCGGAGCGCATGGGAATCGGCGGCGACGGGCTGTTCGTGTACGCCGAGACGGCCGTGGATGGCGCGCTGGCGGAGGCCGAACGTCTGCGGGCCGGGATGCTGGTGGTGGACTCAATCCAAACCGTCCGCGCGGACGGGCCGGCCTCGGCGCCCGGCAGCGTGACCCAAGTCCGCGAGTCGACGTTGCGGCTCCTGCAATACGCCAAGGCCACCCACACGCCGGTGCTGATCGTGGGTCACGTGACCAAGGAAGGCATGGTGGCCGGACCGCGCCTGTTGGAACACATCGTGGACGCGGTGCTCTACCTGGAAGGCGACGACCATCACGCACACCGGCTGCTTCGCTCGGTGAAGAACCGTTTCGGTCCGACCTTCGAGGTGGCGGTCTTCGAGATGGATGGGGCCGGGCTTCGTGAAGTGACCAATCCCTCGGCCATGCTGCTCGCCGGTCGGGACGCCACGGCGCCCGGATCCGCGGTGGCCGTGGCGATGGAGGGCACGCGTCCGCTGCTGGTCGAGATCCAGGCATTGGTTGCACCCACGACTTACAGCCTGCCGCGGCGGCTGGCGAACGGGCTGGACCTGAATCGACTGAACATGCTGCTGGCGGTGCTATGTAGACGAGCCGACGTTGGTCTCGCAGCGCACGATGTCTACGTGAACGTGGTGGGCGGGCTGCGGCTGCGTGAGCCGGCGACGGACCTGGCGGTGGCTTTGGCGGTAGCCTCCAGCCATAGCGGCCAGCCATTGCGCCTAGGTGCGGCGGCGGTCGGCGAAGTGGGCCTGGCCGGCGAGCTGCGGACCGTTCCATCGGCCGCGCAGCGAGTCGACGAGGCGGCGCGGCTCGGCTTCACCCACTGCGTGATCCCGGCCGGCGCACAGACCAACGGCAGCCAGACCGCGGCCGTTCCCGTGGCCAACCTGCGCCAGGCCCTGGACGCGGCGCTGGCGTGAGCGCCGATGCGGTGGTGCTGGGCGCCGGTTCCAGCGCCCGCATGGGCGGCGCGGACAAGCTGCTGGCCGACCTGGACGGCGAGCCGGTCATCGTCTGGAGTCTGCGGGCCTTCGAGGCCTGCCAGGGCATCCGATCGGTGGTCGTGACGACTTCTGACCACAATGAGGCGAGCATTCGCGAGGCCGTAGCGCGGGCAGGATTGGTCAAGGTGCGAGCGTTCGTCCGCGGCGGCTCGTCCCGGGCTCAATCCGTGCTCCACGGACTTCGCGCCCTTGACAGAAAGCCTTGCGAAACGCCCGTAGTCCGTGAAGATCCGGAGGCTCTTCCTCCCTCTCCTGAGGGAGAGGGTTGGGGTGAGGGGTCTTCCGGGCTAGATCGCCGGGATGAGCAAAGGTCTCGTGATAGGGAGCCGCCACACTACGTGGCCGTGCACGACGGAGCCCGGCCATTGGTGACGCCCATGCTGATTGAGGACGGCCTGCGGATGGCGCGGGTCTACGGCGCGGCCGTGGCAGCCGTTCCGGCCACCGACACGCTCAAGATCGTCGATCGCGAGCGCCTGGTCGTTCGCACGCCAATCCGGTCGTCCGTCTGGCACGCCCAGACCCCGCAGTTCTCGCGCTTTGCGGACCTGTTGGGCGCGCACGAGCGACAGACCGCCATGCTCGATCTCTACACGGACGACGTCTCGGTTCTTGAAGCCGAGGGCTTGCCGGTCCGAGTATTTGAAGGGAGCCGCGAGAATCTGAAGATCACCACGCCGGACGACCTGGATGCGGCGGCGCGCATCGTGCGGCAGCGACGAGCAGCCGCCGCGACATAGGACGGGTTTCCGTCTGGAGCGTAGGCTGAGAGGCCGGATCTACAGGGGTGCGAGTGATGACGACTAACACGGCGAACGAGTTCCGACAGGCCGCCGACCGCGCCCTCGACTTCGTGGCCGCCCACGTTGACGAGAACGGCCGCAGCCGTATCGACCCCAATGACCCCGGGTTGCACTTCAAGCTGCCGTACGTGTTTGCCTGCGGCGACCGGCGTCAACCAGCGCTTCGCGCGCTTAACCACATTGAACACAACCTCCTGGCCGCCGACGGTTCGTATCGCGACGAGCGGTTCAATGGTCCCGCGAGCGCCTTCCTGTACCAGGCCGGCTGGCTGGCCTGGAGCAGCGCGGCGCTCGGCCGATTCGATCTCGCGCGGCGCGTTGCCCGGCGGGCCATGCAGGAGCAGGATTCGAAGCTGGGCGGCTTCTGGAACGAGACTGGTTTGGGCCGCGAGCAAGGGCTGCTCAACAGTTCGTCGGCCGCCGCCGGCTGTGCCGCCGCGGGCGAACTGGAAGCTGCCGAACTGGCCGCCGGCTACATGGCCCGCGTTTTCCAGGTGCAACCCGAACGGGAACGGCGTTTCCACTTTGCGTTGAACGCCGGCGGCGATCTGATTACCGAATCGGACGCCGTAGCCGGTCAAGATCACTTTGATCTGCACGGGCCGTGCCGGCCCGCAATGTTTGCCACTGCGATTGCAGGGTTGACCTGGGTGGGACGGCAGACGGGCAACGGAAACCACTTTGACCTAGCGCGCGCCTTTGTCGGAGTGATCCTGTCGCATCACGGTCAGCCGTGGAACTCACCGTTCGCTTCCAAGACCGGCTGGGCGGCGCTCCAACTCAACGTCAACCAGCCCGACCCGGCTCTCAGTGACTATGCAGAGGCCGTTGGTCAACGCTTTCTGGAACTGCAGCAGCCTGACGGCAGCGTGGATCTCACCGTCTGGCCCGGCTTCGAAAATGGCGCTCCGCTCCCCCTCCGACTTTCCAACCTCTGCGACTGGACGCTAACGGCCCTCGCCCTCGCCAACGGTGGAACTTAGCGTCGCCCATGGCTTCCTCTGCAACGCTCGCCTGGCCCCGAGTGTGCGGACCTTCCTGATCTCTCTACTGGGGGAAAGGATCAGGGTGAGGGGTCTTACGAGCAACCGGTCCCCGAATTAAGCAAAGGTCTCTATTGAGAGCTAGGACTTCGAACCGACGGCATCAACTGTCGTCTGTGCGCGGATGTCTACCAATATAACCGACTACTACAACTTCCATATTCTTATCCCATTCGAAACCAATTCGAATCATACTTCTTGGGTCACCACTGCCTCTCCCGATATGCTCGTCCAGCGTATAGGTCGCTGAGCCAACTTTCGTAGTATAGTGCTCAGGATATTTGCCCTTTGCTGTATCACTCTGCTTAGGCTTATACCACAATCCGCAAGCTTCACGGCACGACTCGTCAAAGCTGTCGATGCCATCGAATCCATTGCACCGGGAGTCGTAGTACTCGGTTGCCAGCCACTCGAACGCCTTCCACACCGACAGCGTGTCCTCAAAGCCTGGGTTCTTTTCAGATTTCGAATTGAGCGCAAAGAGCAGCCGATCGTCAAACGAGCGACCGGCGAGTTCGACCGCCGCCTTGATATCTGGAATATCCTCACCACTTGCGCCTGGGGATTGAATCTCACCAGCTTCTGATCGTCGTATGGCGACGTACGCTGACTGCAGAGCTCCGTAGTTTTCTTTGCTCTCATACAACTTTCGACGCAATTCATCCTCGTTTTTCCTCAGGCTCTGCGTATCTAGTTGTAACTCCTTAACCTGCTGCTCGCATTTCTGTATTTCGTCTTCGATCTTCTCGTGCTTGTTCTGTAGCGCCACATGCTCCGCTTGCAAAGCCGCATAGTTGGAATCCAACTCCTCAGCCACATCATTCGGATTCACGGAAACAGCACCGTCCACTCGTGCCCCCGGCGCCAGATCGGGATCCGCCACTGCCTCGTCGCTGTCGCCATCCGGATTGTCGTCATTGGAATGACCAGTGGCCTCACCCCCGGGCGGCGCCGTGTCGTCGCCTGGATCCCAATCGCCGGAGATCTGGCGATTGACCTGGTCGATCAGGGACAGTATCTGTGGCTCGAGCTCAGACCGTTGCGCGAGTCGGGCGTCTTCTTCGCTCCGGGTAGGAGCCTGGAGTCGAATCCTGCAATACGCCAGTAGCGAATCACCCAGCTGTTCAACGATCTGCAGTGTCTGGGATACGTCCGCCAGCTTGGACGTGTCTATCGCCGACCACGCGTTGATATCCGCCTCCAGGTATTTCAGGTCTTCCAGGAAGTTCTCTTCGAGATACGCAAGATTCTTCGCTAACGCGGCCGTCAACGCCTCTTCGGCTTCCCGCTCTTTCGCCTGGCTGATTTCCCTGACCTCGGAAATGAAAGCCTCGGTTTCTTGCCAATCAATAGCATATGGAGATAACTGCTTTAAGTACTCAATCCAATGCGTGAATATGCTGTCTGTCGCTAGGACACTCCCATCGTCCAGGTCGTCTGGCGGTAGCAGCGGCATGTTTCCCGATACGCAGCACAGCATCAATGCCGCGTCGCCGTCGCAGTGCTCACCGTTATCCTTGACAAAGACATCTGTTTCATGGTCCCAATCATCGATGTCCCACGATCCCGGAAACTCACGACCTGAAACATATTCCTGAATCGGCAAGTCAGATTTCTTGCGATATTCGACGACATTGGCACGCAGCAATTCGTGTGACTCAACCCATACCCTCAATATGGCGGCGGAGAGGTCGTTTGACATCGGCATGCGCTCTAGGATCTGATCGAGTAATCGACCTGGAGGTGCGTTATACGCGCTCGTACTTCGAAATCCCTGGACGCTGAAGTTACTTCTATTTATGGCCGTTCTGAGAGTGTCTTGCGCTTCGGGAGAGGCATTCTTTCGCCAATTCAACGCACGCTCAACTACGCCGGGTCGATACTCGGTCCCCAGGTGCAGGTCAATGGCGTAGTTGATGCACTTCGTTTCCCTTGCGTCGTCTATCTCCGACCTGTTTTCGCTCATCCTTCGCCCCCGGACGGTCAATCTCCTACGACGCGCTCCCGCTGCCGCTCGCCACAGTTGGCCTGCGCCGACCATTGTGTCCGAAAGTCGCCTATTGCGTCACGCGACGGGCGCTTCACGACGCAACCGCCCGGAGCTACCGAGCTTCCAGCCAAAGGCTGATGTTCGGGGCAATCGATTCGCCTCGGACACAGGCGCGAGCCTCGGGAGTACCCGAAGCTCCTCCCGTATCATGGAGGTGCCCTGGCCGAGTAGCGCTAGTCGCCACGGCTCCTTTTCCACCTGACCCGCACTGGAGTTTTCGCGTGTCCGAAGCCCGATCCGCCGCCACCACGCCACGCCGCACCACGCGCAAGCGCCGCGACATTCGCGAACGGATGGAACGGGCCGTGCTGGACCACTGGGAACTACTGGACGACGAAGACATCGCGATCTTCACCATCCGGCGGCCGGACGGAAGTGACTTCGCAGAGTTCGAGGCCGGCCAGTACACGATGCTGGCGTTCTGGGATCAGCCCGCCGACGACCCGCGGCCGCGTCAGCTTTCCATTGGCTCGACGCCGCTGGACCTGGACCACCTGGAGTTCTACGTGATCCTGGTGCGGGACGCGCGGGAGGACGGGTCCAACGTCCCAGGGGTGTTCACGGGCACGCTGTGGCGCCACAAGCCGGGCGACGAGATTCTCTACATGCCGCGGCCGGCCGGTCGCTTCACGCTTTCCCGCACCAGCCAGCCGGACGCGGTGTGCGTGGCCACTGGCACTGGCCTGGCGCCGTTCGTTTCCATGGCGCGCACGGCCTGGCACGCGTACCAGAAAACCGGCCAGGTTGAGCGGCGGCTGACCATCGTGCATGGCGTTTCCTACGCCGATCAGCTGGGATACAAGGATGAGTTGGAGCGGATGGCGGCCGATCCCGGTTTCGGGCTGGTCTACATCCCGACGATCAGCCGGCCAGACAGCGACCCCAACTTCGCGGAGGGCATGGGCCGCGGACGCGCCAACGACACGGTGCGCCTTATCTGCGGCAAGGAAATGAGCGGACGAGTGGAACCCTGGTTGCCCGACGAGCCGCTGGCCGTCCTGACAGAGCGCCTGACGCCCGAAGGCACGGCGGTCTACCTGTGCGGCAACCCGGACATGATCTCCGACGCCAAGCCCGTGCTGGCCGACCAGGGATTCGAAACTGAGGGCCGCGAGTCCCAGGTCATCACCGAGGACTACTGGTAGGCGATCAAATTCGCCGGGGCCAAACCCGGCCAAGCCGATGCTCCCGGAATACCGGGTAGGTACCGGCTATGACTTGCACCGGCTGGGCGCCGGGCGGCCGCTGCGCGTGGCCGGGGTTGACATTGCGCCGGGCGGAGGCGCGATTGGGCACTCGGACGCGGACGTGGCGATGCACGCGCTGGTGGACGCCCTGCTGGGAGCCACGGGCGGCGGGGACATCGGCCGCCGCTACCCCGACACCGATCCGGCCAACCGCGACGCGGACAGCTCGCGGTTCGTAGCGGAGACGATGGGCGATCTGCGTGCCGGCGGCTGGGAACTGGTGAACGCCGATCTGACTATCGTGCTGGAACGGCCCAAGGTTTCGCCCTTTGCCGAGGCGATGCGCCGGCGCCTGGCGACGGCGCTGGGCACCGATGCCGAGCGCATCAGCCTGAAAGCCAAGACCAACGAGGGCGTCGACGCCGTGGGCGCCGGCGAGGCGGTGGCCTGTCATGCCGTCGTGCTGGTGGCGCGCAGTGTCGGCCAGGCCCCTGCGTAGAATGCCGTTGCCGCGCGCCAGCCTGAGTTTCGTCGTTTGACGCTCGCAATTACCAACACCCTCACCGGGAAAAAAGAGCCGTTCAAGCCGCTGGGCGATCCCGTCACGATGTACGTCTGCGGCATGACGCCCAAGGACCGGCCGCACTTGGGACACGCGTTCATGTTCGTGCACATGGACGTGATCCGGCGCTACCTGGAATACCGGGGCTACGCCGTCCGGCACATCCAGAATTTCACCGATATCGACGATAAGATCATCGACCGGGCGCGGGCCGCGGGCCGCGATCCGCTGGACTGGGCGCGCGAATACACCGAGGCCTATTTCGAGGTGATGGACCGGCTGCACGTGCGGCGCGCGCACGAATACCCGCTCGTGACCGGCAACATCCCGGGGATCATCCACGACGTGCAGGAATTGATCGACGGTGGCCACGCCTATCCGACGTCCACCGGGGTGTACTTCGACGCCGCGACGTTTGAGGACTACGGCGCGCTCAGCGGCCGAACCGCCGAGGACGGGGCGGCCGGCGCCCGAATCGCGGTTGACGAAGAGAAGCGCGACCCGCGCGATTGGGCGCTCTGGAAGCTGGACAACGAGAGTTCGGTGACCTGGGAGAGCCCCTGGGGGCGCGGTCGGCCGGGTTGGCACATCGAGTGCTCGACGATGATCCGGCGCACGCTGGGCGAACAGATCGACATTCACGGCGGCGGCGCGGACCTCTTGTTTCCGCACCACGAGAACGAGCTTGCCCAGGCCGAAGCGGCCACCGAGCGCCATCCGTTCGTGTCGTACTGGACGCACACCGGCCTGGTGCTGACCGACGGCGAGAAGATGGCGCACTCACTGGGGAACTTCACCACCACGGCGGACGTGCTGACCGACGTGCCGCCGGACGTGCTGCGGCTCTACCTGCTGAGCGTGCACTACCGCTCGACATTGCAGTTCTCGCCGGCTGCGATCGAGCAGACGCGGGCGGGTTACGAGCGGCTGCTGGCGGTGATGCGCGCCAAGGGCGAAAGCGTCGACGGCGACTGTAACGAGCTGGATGTCGAACTGTCGGCAGCGCGGCAGGCGTTTGACGCCGCCATGGACGACGACTTCAACGCGCCGCGGGCCATTGGCGCGCTATTCGACTTCGGGCGCGCCATCAACCGCCTTTCGCCGGCCTCCTCGGCGGCGGACGTTTCGAGCGCGCAATCCGTATTTACCAGCCTGTTGGGCGTGCTGGGCATCGAACTGCATGAACCGGACGCGGCGTCCGACGATGCGACGCCGTTCATCGATCTGCTGGTGCAGGTGCGCCGGCAACTGCGAGAGGCCAGGCAATGGGAGCTCGCCGACACAATTCGCGACGATTTGGGCGCGCTCGACGTGGTGCTCGAGGACACGCCCGACGGCACGGTCTGGCGTCGCGGGTAGGCCGCCCGCAGCTACCCGCCGAAGCCAGCGTCTGGGGACGGCGCGCCGTAACCGAGGCGCTGCGCCGTGGCGCACGCGTTGAACGCGTGTTCATTGCCCGCCCCCAGGCCGAAGCCATGGCCGACATTCGTTCGCTGGCCGCGACGGCGGCTGTCGCCGTCACGTTTGCCGACGCGTCGGAACTCGACCAGTTGAGTTTCGGCGGGCAGCACCAGGGTGTCGTGGCGGCCGTGCGTTCCCCGCCACCGGCCACGATCGAGGACCTGCTTGACGGCGACAGCGCCGGCGGCCCGCCGCTGATCCTGGCGGCGGATCAGGTTCAGGATGTGGGCAACCTGGGGGCATTGCTGCGGACGCTCGAGGCGGTGGATGGCGCCGGAGCCATCGTGCCGGGTCGGCGCTCAGCCGCGCTCACCGGCGGGCTGGCTCGGGCCTCGGCCGGCGCCAGTTTGCGTACGCCGCTGGTCCAGGTTGCCAACGTCTCGCGAGCGCTTGACCAGCTGCGGGACGCGGGCGCCTGGGTTTACGCGCTGGACCAGGACGGCGATACGGACTTCACCGACGCGGATTACAGCCGCCCGACCTGCCTGGTCGTGGGCGGTGAAGCGCGCGGGGTCCGTCCCGGGGTGCGCAAGGCCTGCGACGCGGCCCTGCGAATCCCGATGTACGGTGGCGTGGGTTCGTTAAACGTGTCCGTCGCCGGCGCGCTGGTGCTGTATCACGCGGTGCGCTCGCGGGGAGAGGCTATCCGGGATGGCGCCTGACACCGTGAGCCTGGCCGGCATCACCCTGTATGGCTATCACGGAGTGCGCTCGGAAGAACGCACGCTGGGACAACGCTTTGTGGTGGACGTGGACCTGGACGCCGAGCTGGGCGATGCCGCTGCAACCGATGCGCTGGATTCGACCGTGAACTACAGCGAGGTCTACGCCCTCGTGGCCGAGATCGTGGAGGGCGAGCCGGTGAATCTGCTGGAAGCACTCGGCGAGAGAATTGCACGCTGCGCGTTACTGCGATTTCCACACGTCCAGAGGGCGCGCGTTCGCGTGGCAAAGCCCGGCGTAGCGATCGCCGGGTCGGTTCTCCGAGAAGCGGCGGTCACCATCGACCGCACACGAGCCGAGGTTGAAGGCTTGCGCTGAACGACCGCATCCACTGTGAGTTAAGTAAGATTTCTTACCTTTTCAGCTTGACGAAAACAACATCCAGATTCAGTATGATCGAGTAGGGCGGCTAAGCGGATTACAAATAGCGCGTCCGCGCCATCGGCGCACGGCATAGTTTGTCTTCAGTGACGGGCACGGTCGCGCCAAGATTGTTCTCTGGCCGAAAGGATGTGATATGGGGAACCTGGCAGTCTTCATTGACGGCGGCTATCTTGAAGCCCTGCAGAAGCACGAATTCGACGTTCGGCTTGACGTCAAGAAACTGGTTGACGAGATCCAGGACCACGTCGAGGAATCAAGCGCGGACAAGGTCGAATTGCTGCGCGCCTACTACTACCACTGCCGTCCATATCGCAGTGACCCGCCGACGCCCGAAGAGATGGACCGGTACTCAAACTCGCGACGCTTCGAGGACGCGCTGCGCTATCTGCCACGCTTCGAGGTGCGCCTGGGACACCTTCGGATGTCCGGCGTCGATGAGTCGGGCGTACCGATCTTCGAGCAGAAGCAGGTAGACCTGTTGCTGGGCCTGGACATGGCGCTGCTGGCGGGCAAGAACCAAGTGCAGCACATCGCGCTGGTTGCCGGCGACGGCGACTTCGTTCCGGCGGTTCGGGTGCTAAAGAACGAAGGCATCATCGTCTGGCTCATTCATGGTCCGCCCCAAGGCAACCACGGTTATCCGACGTACTCGTTCGAGCTGTTCAAGACCGCAGACGAACGAATGGAATTGGACGAAGAGTTGATTGACCGTTTACTGAGATAGCCTTGGCTGATATCACAACCTGAATCCAGCTCGATCATTCGATGTCGTTCGCTACTTATTCTCCACCAAAAGACTAATTTGTAAGCATTCTTAACGTATGTTCGAAATTCGGCTAAGGCGTTGAGCGCATGTCGTCAACAACCCGCTGCAGTTCCTTAAGGATGGTTTCAAAGGTCTGTTTGATCGGCCCGCGCGCGTCTATAACCGCAAAGTTGTGCTGCTTCGCAAGTTCATGAAAGTGCGCGCTGATGCGAGCCTGGTAGCTCAGGAAACTCTCGAAGACGTCCTGGCCACGCATGACGTCCAGCCCCGATTCCCAGAAGTCGAAGCCGCCGTTGATCAGGATTCTCGGTAGCAGGTGTTCAATGTCCACGTCCAGGTAGACGACCGCATCGGGAACGGGTGCGAAGTCGTAGATGTCGGCGGTCCAGGCGGGATCGATGCCGCGGGTGGCGGCACGGGCGATCATGGAAAAGATGTAGCGGTCGGCCAGAACCACCATGCCGGCGCGCAGCGAGGGGATGATCAGCCGTTCAACGCGGTCATAGAAATCGGTGGCGTAGAACAGATTCAGGGTGATGGGGTCCAAATCGTGGCCCGACTTCGCACGCCGAATCCCAGGGCCAGCCAGTTCGGAACGCGTCAGCCCGGTGTCGACGACGCCGAATCCATGATCTTCGAGCCACTCCTTCATCAGGCGAATCTGGGTGGAGCGCCCTGAACCGTCCTGGCCTTCAACCACGATCAGGCGGCCGGGCAGCGGGCTCAAGTCAATGCCAGGCGGCGGCTCGCCGTAGAAACGTAAGGGACGGTTGACCGGAAGACTCACGGCGCCCGCCACATGTCAGCCAGGTACCTTCCACTGAGGCCGGTCGCCGCCAGTGCTTCCTGTAGTCCGGAAAGTTCGGCTCGCATCGCGCCATCCAGATGCGGTTGCACCAACGCGCGCATCCGTTCCTGCTGATTCACCAGGGTGTCGGTGGCGTCGATGCGCTCCAGGCCGAACTCGTCAACCAGCCGCCCGTATTGGCCGCGAATGATGCCCTGGAATAGCCGGAACGATTCGGCGGGATCTCCACTCAGACCCAGATCCAAGCCGGCTTCGTAGTAGCTGAGTTCGTCGCGGCCGAGCTCGATCCGACGGATCGCCTCGTCAAGTGGGACATCAAAGTAGAAGGCCAGCGTGGGATCGGGTGCAAACGAGTACAGCCGCCGCAACCAGCCGGCGCTGACGCCGCGAGCGGCGTCGCGGGCATAGGCGGTGTAAACGTAGCGATCGGCAAGGACGATGGCGCCCGCTTGCAACGCCGGAATGATCTGCTCATGCACGCGGCTGGAAAAGTCGGCCGCGTGGATGAGGCTGAAGGTGAGCGGGGTCAGGATGCGGCGGCGCTTTCCGCGGCGCGTGGTACGGCGGACGATCCGCGATGAGTTCCACTCGGTGAAGATGACCAGGTAGCCCTGGCTCACCAGCCACTTGTGCAGCAGATCCAACTGCGTGCTCTTCCCCGATCCGTCAATGCCCTCGACGATGAAGAGGCGGCCAGGCAAGTCTTGCGGTGCGGTTGATCCGTCGGCTTTGGCCATTCCTACATCCCGTCACCAATCACCGGCAGCGACGCAATCGGACCAACAGGCGCCCGCGCAATTCGGAAGCCTACGCGACAAACCGCGCGGGCCAGCCGGCGACCGAGGCAGAGGTTTCGCTGGAACTCGGTGGCAACGGTCAACAGCGTAACCGACCAGGTGGCTGACGCTGGCGAGCCCTTCGCCGGTTTCGAGGTGGCGGCCCCCGGGGATGTCCCGAATCTGCGCCACGCCCAACGTTCGCGCCGGGGCGCTAAAGGTCGACCAGATGACCCTTCGTATACTCGTCTGGAACGCCTACGGCCGCGCCGACCATGCGGATTGCCATCGCAAGCGACGAACGAACGGAACTGACCGACCACATCATCGCGAACCTCGAGGAACGCGGGCATGCCCTGTCGCCGTTCGGCCCGCTGGCTGGCCTTGATCAGCAGTGGCCGGAAGCCGGACGAAGCGTCGGTCAGGCCGTGGCGGCCGGCGCGGTGGACGAAGGCATCGTGCTGTGCTGGACGGGCACGGGCGTCAGCATGGCGGCGAACAAGGTTGCCGGCATTCGCGCGGCCCTGTGCGCGGACGCGGAAACCGCGCGGGGCGCCCGGCTCTGGAATCGGGCGAATGTGCTGGCGCTGAGCCTGCGGCTGACCACCCCGGCGCTGGCCGACGAGATCCTGACGGCCTGGTTCGATACGCCGCTGGGCGAAGACCCCGACGACAAAGCCTGCGTCGACCGGGTGGAACCCAGACCAACCCCGGCCTGACAAAGCCACTCCTCTTGAGAAACGAGATTCACGCATGAGTTCAACGCCCCTGCACGACGGCACGCCCACGGCGTCCGTCCCGCACACCCCCGACGCGTCACGCGTCTCGCCCAACGGCGCGCTGCGCGCCGACCGTGAGCGGATTGCGGCGGCGATTCGGGAGATCCTGATCGCGATCGGCGAAGACCCCGACCGCGACGGGCTGGTCAAGACACCGGCGCGTGTGGCACGCATGTACGAGGAGCTCTTCGCCGGGCTGGTGGGCGAGCCCGACGATTACCTGGCGACCACCTTCGAGCACCCGCACGACGAGATGATTGTGGTGCGGGACATCCCGTTCTACTCGATCTGCGAGCACCACCTGCTGCCGTTCTTTGGTCGCGCGGCCGTGGGCTATATCCCGAACGAGCGGATCGTGGGACTGAGCAAGCTGGCGCGCGTGGTGGAGCACCTGGCCCGGCGCCCGCAGGTGCAGGAGCGCCTGACCTGCCAGGTCGCCGACCGAATCGAGCAGGTGCTGGAGCCGGTGGGCGTGGCGGTGACGATCGAAGCGGAACACACCTGCATGACCATGCGCGGCGTGAAGAAGCCGGGCAGCCAGATGGTCACCTCGGTCACGCGGGGCGCGTTCCGCAACAATCCCGCCACGCGCGCCGAATTCTTCGACGCGGTTCAGCGCAAGTAGCGCCGCCATGACGCCGGAGCCCGAGGCCAGATCACGCTCCCGGCGAATGCGGCCACCCCCCGGAAGCCTGCGGGCTATTGGGGCTTACCGAACCAAGCGCGAACTGGTGTACGGCGCCCTGCGCGATGCCATCCAGGCCGGCCGACTGCGCGCTGGGGAGCGGCTGGTCATCCACGCCATTGCGTCAGAGCTCGGCGTGAGCGACGTGCCGGTGCGCGAGGCGCTGTTTCAGCTCGAGGCTGAAGGACTGATCGACAACCAGCCGCATGTGGGCGCCACGGTGGCCGGCCTGGACCCGGACGAAGTCCGCGACGTGTACCTGGCCAGTTCCATCGTTGAGGGCGCGACGGCGGCGTTGGCCGTACCTCACATGACCAGTCGCGACCAGCGGCACTTGCAGGCGACGCTGGAGCACATGGATGCCGCGATCGAAGTCAACGACGTGGAGGAGCTTGCCCGTCTGGACCAGGACTTCCACCGGACGCTTTACGCCAGGTGCCCGTCGGCCCAGTTGCTCGAGCTGGTCGAACAGCTCTGGGGCACGAAGGAGCGGGTCCGCACGACCTATCCGACGCGTGCGCGGGGTCGCGCGTCGCAACGCGAACACCGCGCGATCGTGTCCGCCGTGCAGCGAGCCGACTCGACTGGAGTGGAAGCGCTGATCCGCGACCACCTGCGACGCGCTGGAGCAGCCAGGAGCGCCACCCTTGCGTCGCCGGAGCATTGACAGAGCCGCGGGAATCATATAGGATCCAACAACTTCAAGCAGTGTTGCTTGGAGAATCGGCGGCTGGAGGTATTTCCATGCGCGACGTTGCGCTTGCTTACCGTCGGCGCCGACAGAATGGAGCGCGCCGAAGGAACATTCGCGTGCTCATAGGGCGCTGGCAAGTCGACAGGTCGCGCCCCGCGGCCTAGCCGGCCGACGGGGCAGCAGGCCGCGCGCATTCGCGACACTCTGAACCGGCCCTGCGCAAGATTGACGAGTGCCAGGCGTCAGCCTGTTCAGGCCTGAGTAGCCGAGACGTGGCGGCCGAGCGATCTCTTTATGGAATCGCTGCAAGACCCGCGCCGGGTTTGGCGCGGGTCTTGCTCGTTCACCGGCTGGAATAGACCTCGGGATT
Source organism: Chloroflexota bacterium (assembly GCA_026707585.1). Lineage (GTDB taxonomy): Bacteria > Chloroflexota > UBA11872 > UBA11872 > UBA11872 > UBA11872. The sequence goes on from JAPOWQ010000006.1 coordinate 128,449, forward strand.
TACGGTCCGCACCGGCTGTCCGCCAGCCAGAAACTCGATGAGATTGTCGACGGCCCGTCCGCCCATGCGAGTCATCGCCTCGAACGTCCCGCTGCCGAAGTGGGGGCCAAGCACGGTGTTGGGCAGAGCGAACAGCGGGTGGTCGGGGGGCGGCGGCTCAACGTCGTACACATCGGTGCCGTAGCCCGCGATTTCCCCCGACTTGAGCGCGGCGACCAGCGCATCCTCGTCCACCAACTGCCCGCGCGCGGTGTTGACCAGGTAGGCGCCGGCCGGCATTGCCTGGAGTTGCGCAGCGCCGATCATGCGCTCGGTCTCGGGCGTAACCGCCGCGTGCAGCGCCACGAAGTCCGACTCGGCCAGCAGCTCATCCAGGTCAACGAACCGGCCCTCGATTCCTGCGGCCGTGAGCCGCGCAGGGTCGGGATGGGCTGTCGTGATGAGCACTCGCATGCGAAATCCATGCCGGCAGATGGCCGCGACGCGGCGGCCGATCTCGCCGAAGCCAATAATGCCAACGGTTTTTCCGGTCAACTCGATTCCATCGAGTTCGGTGCGCATTTTGAAGCCGGTGGTACGGACGGCCTGATCGGCCAGGACCATGCGGCGAGCCAGGGACCACATCAGGCCCACGCTCAACTCGGCAATTGTCTGGGCGTTCTCACCTGGCGCATTGAGCACGGCAATCCCGAATTCGGTGGCCGCGGCGATATCCACGCTGTCTACGCCGGTTCCGACCCGAGAAATGGCGCGCAGATCGCCGCGAACGGCCGCAAGCGCCTCCCGCGGCCACAGTTCGGTTCCCGCCACGACGCCCCGGCAGCCGCGCGCGGCCTCGACAAGCTCGCCGCCTTCGACGAAGAACGCCTGTCGAACGTGGCAGTGGTCGCGGAGCTTCTGCTCCACGGCTTCGGGAATCGGAAAGGTTTGCAGCACTTTGTCCATGGGAACCACCAGGGGACCTTGGGTTACGGGCTCGACGTCAGGGCTTTCTGCAGAACATCGGTGTGCTCGATGGCGATACCGCAGCCGAGCGCCACGCACATCAGCGGCTGATCGGCTACGTGCACCGCAATGCCGATCTCCTGCGAGAGCAACTGATCGAGGTTGCGCAGAAGCGAGGTGCCGCCGCTCATGACGATGCCCTTGTCGATGATATCCGCCGACAGCTCGGGCGGCGTGCTTTCCAGCACCATGCGCACGCCGCGAACGATCTGGCCCAGCGGCTCGGTTATCGCCTCCGTAACCTCGTCCGAGGTCACGGTCACGGTGCGCGGCAGGCCCTGCACCTGGTCGCGACCGCGAACTTCCATGGTCTCGGCGGGACTGAGCACAATGGCGCTACCGATGCCGATCTTGATTTGCTCAGCGGTGTGGTCGCCCACCATCAGGTTGTACTTGCGCCTGATGTAGGCGGCAATGGCGTCGTCGATCCGGTTGCCGCCCACGCGCGAGGACGTCGAGCAGTCGGCAACGACGTCGTTGAGCGAGATCACAGAGATCTCCGTGGTGCCGCCGCCGACGTTGACGATCATGCTCCCGGATGGCTCGGAAACCGGTACTTGCGCGCCGATGGCCGCCGCCAGCGACTCCGGAATGAGATGGACCCGGCGGGCGCCAGCCGCAAGACCGGCGTCCAGCACCGCGCGCCGCTCGACGGTGGTGACGCCGGACGGCACGGCGACCATGATTTCAGGACGGACCAGGCGCATCCGTCCACATGACCGGTCGATGAAGTAGCGCAGCATCGCCTCGGTCACCAGGTAGTCGGCGATCACGCCGTCCTGCATGGGGCGAATGATCCGCAGACTGCCAGGGGTCCGGCCGACCATGGCGTGGGCCGCATGCCCAATAGCCTGGATTCGCCGGTCCATGCTGACGGCAACCACGGACGGCTCGTTGATGGTTATGCCCTGACCGATCCGGTTGACGACGACATTGACGGTACCGAGGTCAATGCCCAACCGCGGCGCGTTGAAGCCGAAGGGCACTTAGACCGCCGCGGCCGCGCGACGCACCGGGGCGGCCTGTGGCTCGGTGGTAATCACGGCGCCGAGCCCGCGCAGATCGCCGGCCAGGTCCTCATAGCCGCGGCGCACGAACTCGAACCCATCGAGCACGGTCGCGCCCTCAGCCACCAGACCGGCCAGCGTCAGGGCCGTCATGCCGCGGATGCTGTGTTCCAGATTGATGTGGCGGCCGCGCAGTTGGCGAGGTCCGCGAACCACGGCCCGCGTGCCCTGCACGCTGACATCGGCGCCCATGGCCGCCAGGCTGTCCATGTAGCCCATGCTGCTGTCGAAAACCCGCTCGACGATCGTGCTGACGCCGTAGGCCTGCGTCATCAGCACGCCCATCGGCGCCTGGACGTCGGTGGGGAATCCGGGAAACGGCATGACCTGCACATCGGTTGCGCCAAGGGTGTCCGGAGCGACGACGCGTACGGAGCGATTGGTTTCGATCACGTCGACGCCCATCTCCCGAAGCTGCACCGTGACCGGTTCCAGGTGGTCCGGACGCACGTTGAGCAGCTCAACGTCACCGCCCGTCAGGGCGGCGGCGACGGCCATGGTTCCTCCCACCATCCGGTCGGGAATGGCCCGCGCCACCGTGCCGTAGAGGTGCCCGCGCCCCTGCACGCCGATGAGGCTGGTGCCCTCACCGTGAATCTCGGCGCCCATGCCGCGCAGAAACTGCACCAGCGCCACGACCTCGGGCTCGCGCGAAGCATGCACGATCGTCGTGTAGCCGTTGGCAAGGGTCGCGGCCATAAGCAGGTTCTGTGTGCCGGTGTGGCTGGGGTAGTCCAGGTAGAGGCGCCGGCCGTAGAGGGCGTCGGCCTCGGCGTGAAACACGCCCTGGGCCAGCGCTACCGTCGCGCCCATGCCCTGAAAGCCGGTGATATCCACGCTCACGGGCCGGGCACCCAACTGGCAGCCGCCGGGGGCGGCGCAGTCGAAACGGCCAAAGCGGGCCAGTAGCGGACCGGTGACCTGAAAGGAGGCCCGCATGCGCTGCACCAGATCGGGATTGGGCGAACTGGAGCGCACGTCCGCGGCGGTGATCGTTACGGTGTGCTCCTGGGCATCCAGCGCGACCTCAGCGCCAAGTTGTCGCAACAGGTCCGCCATGACCAGAACATCGGAAATGATCGGGACGTTCTGGATCACGCAGGTTTCATCGGTCAGCAAACAGGCCGCCATCATTGGCAGCACGACGTTCTTGGCCCCGGGCGTCAGATAGCTGCCGCGCAGGGGATGGCCGCCTGCGATGGTCGCGCGTACTGGTTGCTCGTCGTGGGCGCCCCGTCCGGCGTCGGGATCCACGGTGGACTCAGCCTCGGCGGGCCCGCTCGACGGTTCGGAGGCGTGCCAGCGCACGCAGTAACGCCAGCCGGGCCTGTGTGGTCATCACGTCGTCGTGTGTCTGTCGAGCCTCGTCCAAGTCGCGCATGGCGGCCTCGCGAGCAGCTTCGGCGCGCTCCCGGCTGATCTCGGAGGCGTTCTCCGACGCGTCCGCCAGCACCGTGACCGTGTTGTCCATGACTTCCAGGAAACCGCCGGTGATCGAGAAGTGCTGCGTCTCGGCGCCACGCCGAAGCTCCAGCGTGCCGGGCTCCAACTGGGTAATGAGCGGCGCGTGGCGCGGCAGGATTCCTAGCTGCCCTTCCACCGACGGCGCCAGCACCAGCGTCACGCCCTCTTCGCGCAGCACTTCGCGCTCAGGGGAGACGACCGTGAGGGTCAAACCAGCCATCACGACCTCCGGATCGAGTCTATCAGAGGGCGTCTGGAAGCCTTGCCGACCAGTTTAGGCAGCCACTTCCAGCGCCTTGGCCTTGGCCGCCGCCTGTTCGATGTTGCCAACCATCAGGAAGGCCTGCTCCGGCAGCTCGTCCTGCTCGCCGTTCAGGATTGACTCAAAGCCAGCCACGGTCTCCTCCAGCGGCACGATTTCGCCGGGCGTACCGGTGAAGACCTCGGCCACGTTCATGGGCTGCGAGAGGAACCGCTCGATCTTGCGCGCCCGGGACACCGTGAGCCGGTCCTCTTCCGACAGCTCCTCGATACCCAGGATCGCGATGATGTCCTGCAGGTCCTTGTAGCGCTGCAGCACCTGTTGCACGCCGCGGGCCACGTTGTAGTGCCGCTCGCCGACGACGCGCGGATCGAGAATCTTGGACGTGCTGGTCAGCGGATCCACCGCCGGGTAGATGCCGCGGTCAACGATGGAGCGTTCCAGGCGAACCGTGGCGTCCAGATGAGCAAAGGTCGTGACCGGCGCAGGGTCGGTGTAGTCGTCGGCGGGAACGTAAATTGCCTCGAGCGACGTGATTGACCCGCGGGTCGTAGACGTAATGCGCTCCTGCAACTCGCCCATTTCCGTGCCCAGCGACGGCTGGTAGCCGACGGCGGACGGCATCCGGCCCAGGAGCGCCGAAACTTCCGAACCGGCCTGGGTGAAGCGGAAGATGTTGTCGATGAATAGCAGCAGGTCGCGCTCTTCCTCGTCGCGGAAATACTCGGCCATGGCCATACCGGCCAGGGCCACGCGCAGGCGGGCGCCCGGCGACTCGTTCATTTGGCCGAACACCATGGTCGTATTGCCCAGCACGCCGGCCTCGGTCATCTCGCCGATCAGCTGCGTGCCTTCGCGCGTGCGCTCGCCGACGCCGCAGAAGATCGAGTAGCCGCCGTACTGCACGGCGATGTTGTTGATCATCTCCATGATGATGATGGTCTTGCCCACGCCGGCTCCGCCGAACACGCCGGTCTTGCCGCCGCGCGTGAACGGAGCAATGAGATCGATGACCTTGAGCCCGGTGGCGAACACTTCGGCCGTGGTGCTCTGGTCGGTGAAGGCTGGCGGACGGCGGTGGATCGGATAGGTGTTATTGACCTCGACGCCACCCTTGCCGTCGACCGGTTCACCTGTCACGTCGAAGACGCGGCCAAGGGTTTCAGGCCCCACCGGAACGCGGATGGGCCCCCCAGTGTCGTGAACGACGGTACCGCGGCGTAGCCCTTCCGTAGGACGCATGGACACGCAGCGGACCGTGCTGTCGCCGATGTGCTGCTCGACTTCCAGCACCACGCGGTCGCCGGCGTCGGTATCCAGTTCCAGCGCGTTGTAGAGGGAAGGCAGGTCGTCCGGCGGGAATTCCACGTCGACGACCGCTCCTACGATCTGGACGATACGGCCTTCAGCCATCTGCTAACTCCCCTACACCCTAGGCGTCCGCCAGCGCATTGGCGCCGGAGGCAATGTCGATGATCTCGCTGGTGATCCGGGCCTGTCGCAGCTTGTTGTAGGCCAGGCGCAGCCCCTCGATCAGTTCGGTCGCGTTTTCGGTGGCCGCACGCATGGCGACCATGCGCGCGCTTTGCTCGCTGGCGGCCAGTTCGAGCATGGCCCGGTACACGGTCATCTCAACGAAGCGCGGGATGAGCGCTTCCAACACCGACGCCGGATCCGGCTCGAAAATGATGTCCGCTTCACGCGCGTCCTGCTGCACTTCGGGCAGCACGACCGGGAACAGGCGGACGACCCGCGGCTGCTGGGTGAGGATGTTGACGAACTCCGGATAGACCATGCGGACTTCGTCAAAGTCGCCCCGCTCGTACCCGTCGACGAGCAACTGGGTCACCGGTGCAATGTCAAGGACGCTGGGCTGGTCGCTGATGTCGGTAAACACGGCCGACAGGGTGTACAAGCCGCGGAGCGCCAAATGGCCCTTCTTCCCCACGACCACAACGCTGATTTCAATGGCGTCGCTGGTGGCGTCGATCTCGCTGACCGCGGTTCGGACGATGTTGGTGTTGAGGGGACCGGCCAGCCCGCGATTGGTGGTGAGCACCAGGAACGCCGTGCGCTCAATAGGCCGCGGCTGAAGTATCGGCGGCAGACGGTCGTTGCCGGTCGCCAGCACGAGCCGCTCGATCATTCCCGAGATGTGCGTGGCGTATGGCCGCGCCGCCTGCACGGCTTCCTGGGCGCGCCGCATGCGCGACGCCGCCACGAGTTGCATCGCCCGGGTGATTTGGCGGGTGTTGTCGACGCTGCGGATGCGGCGTCGAAGCTCGAGCGGGCTGGCCATGCCTTAGTTGGCCGCGACCGTGCTGGCAGCGAACACGTTGGTCTTGAAGTCTTCGATAGCCGCGCGCAGCGCCGCTTCGGCATCGTCGTCCAGGTCGGCGCTGGAACGAATGCCACCCACCAGGTCCGGGTGACTGTCGCGCAGGTAGTCCAGCATCTCCTGCTCAAAACGCGCGACGTCAGGCAACGGAACGTCGTCCAGCAGGCCGACCGTGCCGGCGAAGATCACGCACACCTGGTCGATGACTTCCATCGGGGCGTACTGGCCCTGCTTGAGCAATTCGGTGACGCGCTGCCCGCGTTCCAGCTGGTTGCGTGTCGCCTGGTCAAGGTCGGACGCGAACTGCGCGAAGGCCGCCACGTCGCGGTACTGCGACAGGTCCAGCCGCAGACCGCCGGACACCGACTTCATCGCACGGATCTGGGCATCGCCGCCGACGCGTGAGACTGAGATTCCCGGGTTGATAGCGGGACGGATGCCGGCGTTGAAGAGGTCGGCTTCCAGGTAGATCTGGCCGTCGGTGATCGAGATGACGTTGGTCGGAATGTAGGTGGTGACGTCGCCTTCCTGCGTCTCGATGATCGGGAGCGCCGTCAGGCTGCCGCCGCCCTGATCGTCTGACATGCGGGCGGCTCGCTCGAGCAGGCGCGAGTGCAGGTAGAACACGTCGCCGGGGTAGGCCTCGCGTCCAGGCGGGCGTCGGAGCACCAGCGATACCTGGCGGTAGGCCCAGGCGTGCTTGGTCAGGTCGTCGTAGATGACCACCGCGTCCTGTCCGTTGTCGCGGAAGTACTCGCCGATGGTGCAGGCGGCGAAGGGCGCCATGAACTGCAAGGCGGCAGGCTCGCTGGCGGACGCCAGCACCACGATGGTGTGCTCCATGGCGCCGGCTTCCTGCAGGGTAGCCACCACTTGCGCTACCGCACTCTCCTTCTGGCCGATGGCGCAGTAGACGCAGATCAGGTCGCCGCCGCGCTGGTTGATGATCGTGTCCAACGCAATCGCGGTCTTGCCGATCTGGCGGTCGCCGATGATGAGTTCACGCTGACCGCGGCCAATGGGCGTCATGGAGTCGATGGCCTTGAGCCCGGTCTGGACGGGCGTGTCCACGTTCTGGCGTTGTGCCACGCCCGGCGCCACCTTCTCGATGACATCCGAGCGCGACGCGTTGATCGGACCCTTGCCGTCGACCGGCTCGCCAATGGCGTTGACGACGCGTCCGAGCAGTTCCGGACCGACCGGAACCTCGGCGACGCGGCCGGTCGTTCGGGCTTCGTCGCCTTCCTCGATCCGCAGGTAATCGCCCAGGATGACCGCGCCGATGGTGTCTTCTTCCAGGTTCAGCGCCATACCGGTGACGTCGTGCGGAAAGGCGAGGAGTTCGCCGGCCATGGCCTGCGAGAGGCCGGATAGGCGGGCAACGCCGTCGCTGACCTCGAGGACGTGGCCGACGTTGGCCTGCTCGGCCTGGGCCTGAAAGCCTTCGATCTGCTGCCGAAGCGCGTCTGCGATCTCTTGTGGGCTGATAGCCATTCGGGGCTCCCGCTAGCGCAAGGTGGACGCCAGGGCCTGCAGCCTGGCGTGGACGCTCAGGTCAAGTACGTCGTCGCCGCGCCGGACGACAAATCCGCCCAGCAGGGCGGGGTCGATATCGGTGGTGAGACGAAGGGTTCGGCGCGGGGCGGTCAGGCTGTCGCGCAACTCGCGCAGCTCGGCCTCTCCCAGGGCGGCAGCGGTGGTGACATGCACGCGATCCACGCGTTGCGCCTCGTCGGCGGCGTCGCGGAAACGGCGCGCAATCTCCTGCGTCAGGTCAACCTCGCGCTGCTCGGCCAGCAGCCGCAGCAGTCCCAGCCCGCGGGCGGAGATCGCCGCGCCGGCCGCGCGCTGCACGGCCTGAAGCCGCTCGTCCAACGCGATTGAGGTGCTCTGAAGGAACCGGCGCGCCTGATCGTCGTCCGCGACCGCGCTGAGGACTTCCAGGTCCGCCTCCCAGGCGTCCCAGGCCTGCCCGGACCGGCAGTCGGCGACCACGGCCTCCAAGTAGCGCGCGGCGCGCCGGCGCCGGCTGCCGCGCATTACTGGCTCGAGCCTCCGGAGACTTCCGTAATCGCCTCCTGGACGAGCCGGCGATGTTCGGGATCGTCGATAGAGCGACCCAGAACTCGTGCAGTGGCGCCGACGACAAGGTCGGCCGTCTGCGAGCGAAGCTCGGCGGCCACGCGGGCGCGATTACGGTCGACCTCGGCGGCGGCCTCGGTGCGCAGGCGTTCCGCTTCGGCGCGGGCTTGCTCCAGCTCGCGCGCCCGCAGGGTCTCCGCGGCGCGGCTGGCCTCCTCTCGGATGCGCTGGGCCTCGGCCCGAGCGCTGTCAAGCTCAGCCTGAAACTCCGCGCGTTCGGTTTCCACCTGCTTCCGCAGGTTCTCCGCCTCGTCCAGGCTCTCGGCAATCCGCTGGCGCCGGCGTTCCAGCATGGCGACCAGCGGCTTGAATAGCAGACGGTGCAGCACCCACAGAAAAACCAGGAAATTGGCAACCTGAAACAGGATGTTCGGGAAGCTAATGCCAAGCGGCGCAGGCTCACTCATACCCACATCTCCGTAGCCGTCGTACGCGTCGGGCTTATCCGAATGCCAGCAGGATCCCGATAATGAACGCGTAGATGCCGATGGCCTCTGCAAGGCCCAGGCCGACGATCATCGTGTTGCGGATGTCGCCCGAGGCTTCGGGGTTTCGCCCGATGGCATTCATGGCGGCTTGAACACCGAAGCCGATGCCGAGGCCCGGCCCGATGGCGCCGAGACCGATGGCCAGGCCCGCGCCTAGCGGCGTGAGGTCCATTGCTTGTTCCACGAGGTCACACTCCTCCTGCGCGCACTAGTGCGCTTCGGCCGTATCCGGCCCAACCGACTGGCCCGTGAACACCATGCTGAGCATGAAGAAGATCACGGCTTGAACGAGACCAAAAAGAATCTCCAGAACCAGGAACACCGCCCCGATCAACGGCAGATGCCCGAGAGCGAAGGCGCCAAGGATGGGTCCGTTGAGCAGCACCTCGCCCGCGAACAGGTTGCCAAAGAGCCGGAAGGACAGCGAAATGATGACGAAGAGTTCAATGATGATGAATACCGGCGCCAGGAAGGCAACCTGCGTCATTTCCTTCAGGTGGCCCAGCGGGCCGTGTGACGAGATGCCGGACGCGTGAATGACGACGAAGGCCGTAAGCGCCAGCGCGATTGTCATGTTGATATCGGCCGTGGCCGGACGAAATAGCGGCGCCGCAATCGGTTCCAGATGGCCGTCATGCACGATTTCCGAGGGTATCCAGATCGTCCCAATGCCCGGCAAGAGGCTGGACCAGTTGGAAATCGTGATGAACACAAAAAAGGTAGCGCCAAAGGCAAAGACGCGACCCGCGTAGCGCCGGCCGACGGTGGACTCGACGAGCTCCATGAGGAACTCGGTGACCGTTTCGGCCACATTTTGGAGACCTCGGGGCACCAGGGCGGCGTCGGAGTCACGACGAATGTGCCGGGTGGCGAACCAGGCGAGCGCCAGGATGCCGCCCATCGTGAGCCACATCGTGAACATGGAGTTGGTCACGGTGAATGGTCCGAGGGGTGTCTCCCAGGGACCGGCCAGCGGCTCGGCCGCCGCGCTGACGTGGGGGGCGAGATCCTGGCCCGGCGCGGCCATGCCTAGCGATTCCCCCCGCGCTGCCAGCTGTAAATCAAGTACATCACGTAGACGCTGGACGCCAGAGCAAGCAGAATTCCTCCGAGTAACACGAAGGGCGCGGTGCCCAACCGGTCATCGATCCAGCGGCCTCCCAGGATGCCGGCGACCATGAACGCGCCCACAACGAATCCAAACTCCAGCGCAAGCGCCGCCGACCGTAGCGCACCCACCGGGCCACGCAGCCCTCACGACTTTGTGAAAACGTTCACGTTCTCGCCGTTGGAAGTCTAGCAAAGGCCTCCTTCCAGTCCAGCGCAGCCCGCCACGCCGCCGTGGGAGGTGTTGCGGAGGGATGGCGGGCGGCTCTAGGCTTGCCCTGCGACGGACCGTCGGGTCCGCGCCTGGTTGCCCCATCGCCCCATGTTGCGACGCCCAAGCCGAGCCCGCGTCACGGTTCGAACGCTGATGATCGTCCTCGCGCTGGCCAGCTCGTCGCTGGTGCTGGGAACCTGGCTGTACTCGGTCGTTCCCTAACCAACGCCGCCGAATCGAACTCCGACGCGCGTCGGACGAAACACAGCCGACCGCTAGATGATGTCGGTGGGCTGCAGTTCCTCGCCGCGCAATGTGGCCGGGTCGTCAACCAACCGCCAGATCTCGCCGCCAAGCGCCATTGCAAAAACCGTGGTATCGGCGGCGTAGTTGGGCGAGGCGGCCACGCGGAGAACCGCGCGGTTGCGCAGGTTCGGGTTGAATTCGGCCCATCCGGCGCCACCGTTGGCCGACTTGAAGACGCCGCGGCTGGTCGCCGCGTAGACCGTCGGGTCCTCGGCGAACGTGGGCGTGGCATCGATCCAGAGCACGGCCGTCTCGGCGTCAGCCGGGTAGCTCCCCGACCACACGTCTTCAAATCGGGCGGCAGGACGGAACACCTGGCTGGCCGTGGCAAAGAGCCATGATCGGTCCTTGTCGGTGTAGGTCGCGGGAATAGCCAGCGATACCCATGGGGTGTTGGTCTCGTGTTCGACAAATCGCTCGAACGATTCGCCACCGTCGTAGCTCACGTGCACCGCGGCCGCGCCCTGGCCCACGGTTCCGACGAACACGGCGCGGTCCACCTCGAAATGAGGGCCGGTGGCCAGCGCCACCACGGTCTCGCCGTCGAAGTCGTGCGATAGCCGCTCCCAGGTCTCGCCGCCGTCGACGCTGCGGTAGGTCAGGCCCAGCGCGCCGCCGGCGAACGCGGTGCGATCGCTCCCGAAGTCCGAGGAAAACGCCACTGCCCGCACGTCGTCAAGGTCAAAGCCCTCCACGGCTTCGTCCCAGGTGTGTGCGTGGTCGGTGCTGCGGAAGAGCCCGGCCTGCGTCGCCACCAGCACGTTGCCGTCGTCCGCATACTCGGGCGAAACCCCAATCCCGGCGATATCCAACTCGGCCAGGTCCTCGCCGCGCGCTTCCCAGGTCGCGCCCCCGTCGGTCGACACGTGCACGCCGCTGCCGGAACCGCCCGCAAACATCGTCCGGTCGACCCCGAAGTTAGGAGAAATGGCCAGCGTCACCCAGTTCTGGCTGGTAATGCCCGTGTTTCGGGGTTCCCAGGTGACACCCAGATCGCTGGAACTCAGCAGACCGGTCAGGAAGGTGCCCGCCCAGAGCAGCGTGGCGTCCTCGGTCGGAAGCAGCGCAAGGGTCAGAATCGACCCGTAGCTTTCCTCCAGCGGCCGCGTTTCCCAGGTCTCGCCGCCGTCGGTGCTGACGACGACACCCTGGGCGCCAGTGCCGGCAACGATCGTCTGGTCGTCGGCGAACGCCGGCGAGATACACACGGCGTTGACGGCTTCGTCACCCACCTCGGCAACCTGCGCCCAGGTTCGACCGGCGTCCTTGGACACCCACAGGCCGCGCTCTTCGGTCGCGGCCACGATGGTTCGGTCGGCCGTGAAGTCCGGGGCCAGCGCCAGTGCTTGCACGGTGGCCGTGCCGAAGTCGTCGCCGCCCAGCTGCTCCCAGGTGCGTCCGCCGTCACTCGATCGGCAGACGCCGCCGTTGACAATGCCGGCGAAGACCATCTGGTCGTTGCGAAAGCCCGAGGAGACCGCCAGCGTCTGGACGGAGAGCCCCGCCAGCCCAACGTTCGACGGATTCCAGCTGCGGCCGCCGTTGGTTGTGCGATACACGCCGTCGCCGTCCGTTCCCAACAGAGCGATACGGTCGGTCGCATACGAGGGAGAAAGCGCCAGGGCCACCACGTTGGGAACCGCGCCCCAGAAGGACAGACGGTTCCAGGTCTCGCCGCCGTCGAAGGACTTGAACACGCCGCCCTGCACCGCGCCGGCGAAAGCGTTGCTGTCACGGTTGTAGTCCGGCGACACCGCGACGGCCTGGACATACGGACTGGTGAGCTGGGCGTTGGAAATCCGCCAGGTCTGGCCGTCGTCGTCGGACAGAAAGACACCGGACATGGTGCCGATGAAAATGCGACGGCCGTCGGAATGCGCGGCCATCGCGATTGACGTCACTGTGCCGCCCTCTTGGCCGCCGACACGCTGCCAGCGGTTGACGGCCGGGTCGATGGTTTCGACTTCAACCATGCGTTAGAGCCTCCGGACTCGGGGATCGACGAAATGGAGAGGGCCGCCGACGCCCCCGCCTACCATCACGTTCTCGAAGAGGGCACCCACAGCATAAGGCCCGCGATGGGGCACGATGCCGCCATCGGGGCTATCCGCAGTGTACGCAGTGGCGACACTTCTGAACAAGCTCGTTACCGCTATCCGGAACGGCCGGGAATCCGCAACTCCTGGCCGATATAAATGTTGTCGGGATCCTCAAGGCTGTTGGCCGCCATCAGGACATCGATGGTCACGCCAAACTGAACGGCAATGGCGCTCAGCGTGTCTCCCGGCTGCACCGTATAGGGACCGGGCGCATCGGTCTGCTCGGGAACCTCGGTTCCCTCGGGCAGCCGCAAGCGCAGTCCCGCGGCCAGGTTGTCCCGATTGGTGATGTTGTTCAGTTCCACGATCGCCTCGATCGACACCTCATACAGCGCGGCAATGCCGGACAGCGTTTCACCGGGCCGTACCTGGTGCGTCGCCGGCGTCGGGTCCGGCGTGGGCGTGGGCGTTGGCTCCGGCGTCGGCGTGGGCGTGGGCGTAGGAGACAGAACCACGATCGGAACGCGGACCTGGCCCGCCTCCGGGGTTGGCGTTGAGAACGATTCCACATGCGCGATCGCGGTCGATAATTGCGCGCTACCCGCTTCGTACGCCGCGGCGCGGTATCCGTCTTCCTGCCAAGCCAGGATCCGCCAGGCAATCAGAACGGCGGCCAGCAGCAGCGCAAGCCGCACATAACGAACCCAATGCCGATCCAGCGGCCGAAGAGCGTCCGGCCCGGTGACCTTGACCCAGCGAAGTTCCGGCTGGACGGGCGGGCCTGACTGGCCGTCACTCACCATCCGAATGCCATGTAGAGATCGTTGACGTTGGTTCCGGTCGGTCCCAGGCGCACCAGGTCGCCGCAGCATTGGAGATAGCTGTACGAATCGTTGTCATCCAGGGCGCTGACACAATCGCCACCGGCGGCCCGCGCCCGCTCGATCGTCGTCCAGTCAATCAACCCGCCGCAGGCATCGGTGGGCCCGTCGGTACCGTCCGTAGCCAGCGCAAATACCGCCGTATTCGGCTCGCCTGCCAGCGCCTGGGCGGCCGCCACGGCAAGTTCCTGGCTGCGGCCGCCGCGCCCCTGGCCGCGCACGGTCACGGTCGTCTCCCCACCGAAAATCGCGCATCCCGGCCGCAGCACCGGACGTCCGCTGCGCGCGATGTCGATCGCGGCCCCCGCCACCAGTTTGGCGATCTCGCGTGCCTCGCCCTGCACGCGCGATGTCAGGAACTGGGCATGCAGACCGGCCGCCTCCGCCGCGGCAACGGCAGCCAGACCTGCGCGGGCGTTATCGGCGATCACCAGGTTCGAGACTCGTTCGAACAGCGGATCATCAGGCTTCGGCGTCTCGGGCAGCCCGCCGCGGGCGCCCATTTCCAGCCGTTCGCGGATCGAAGCGGGCGCTGCGGCACACAGATCAAACGCGTCCAGCGCCGCCAGCGCATCGGCATACGTCGTCGGGTCGGGCGACGTGGGACCGGACGCAATCACGTCCACGGGATTCCCCACCACATCGCTCACCAGCAAGCCAACGACGCGCGCCGGCGCGGCTGCTGCTGCCAGAAGGCCGCCATGAAACACGGACAGGTGCTTCCGAATGGCGTTCATCTGGTTGATGGTGGCGCCTGAGCGCAGCAACAGATCGGTGACGTTCTGCATCTCCGCCAGCGTGATTCCGTCCGGCGGGCACGGCGTAAGCGCCGATCCGCCCCCGGAGATGACACAGAGCACCAAGTCGCCATCGCCGGCGTCGCCCGCCATCTTCAGCAGCCGTTGGGTCGCCGCCTGCCCGCGCGCGTCAGGCACTGGATGGCCCGCTGCCACGACTTCAATCTGCCCGGCGGGCGACTCATAGCCGTCCTTGGTGATGACCAGCCCGCCCTCGACGCGATCGCCCAGAATCTCCACCAGCGCCGCCGCCATGCGCGGGCTGGCCTTACCCGCGCCCAGCACGATCACGCGCCGCGAGTCGGCATCCGGAACGAGCAGACTTCCAATCTGAATGCCGCTGTCGTTCAGCGTGACGGTTTCGGCCACAGCCGTCGCTGGGTCCACGGCGGCAATAGCCGCCCGCCCGATCGCCATGATCGTGGCGCGCATCGCGTCATCCCGCACGAGTGACGGCTCCGTCCCGGTCAATGTTGCGTCCAGTGTAGGCAGCGCGTCAGATCGATCGTGCGCAATAGGCCAGGCCAACGAGATCGGGACCGACGTGCGCGCCCATGACCGGCGTGAAGCCGGTGACGTACAGATCATCCGGCGCCAAGTCCCGCCGAACCTGCTCAGCCAGCTGGTGCGCCTCATCCACCGCCGCCGCGTGGTGGACGGCAACACCCAGGTAACTCGCGTCACGCGCCGCACGCTCAACATGCTTCATCAGCGCACGCAGCGCCCGCGCCCGCGAGCCGAAGGCGGCACGAAAGCGAATTCGGCCGTGCCGCATGCCAAAGATCGGGGTCGACGGCAATGCGTCGGTCACTCGCGCCACCACCCACGGCACCCGACCTCCGCGCGCCAGGTACTCCAGCGAACCCAGCAAGGCCACGACCCCACTATCGTCCGCAGCCTCGCGCACCGTCCGCTCCACCGTGTCCAGGTCCGCCCCGGCGCTGGCTGCGCGCGCGCCCAGCAATACCGGAAACCCGTGCGCCATGGTCGCCGCGCCGGTTTGAATAACCCTTACATCCGGCGGTCCGCTGAAGTCCCGCGCCGCCACCTCCGCCACCTCGGCCATGGCTGATATTCGACGGGGAATCGTGGCGCACAGCGCGTCCTGCCCGGCGTCGCGCGCCTTCGAAAACTCGGCGGCATAGGCTGTTGGCGAGGTCGCGCTCGTCGTTGGCAAGTTGGGGTCCGTGGCCAGGCGCTTCCAGAACGCTTCATTCGTTATGTCTACTCCATCTCGAAGCTCCTCGCCGTTCCAGACCAGCACGGCGGGCACGATGGCAATGCCGTGCTCATCGACTTCGTGAGGTGGAAGGCAGGCGCTGGAGTCGGTAATCAGCCGGACGCGCCGGACCTGGTCACGGCCGGTCGCGGTCAAGCAGGAATCTCCGCCAGAGCAGCGTGGCCGTGGACACGTCATCCGGCGCGTTCGACTTGCGGTAGCCGACCAGGCGGGCGGTGATCAGGAGCCCCAGCAGCGTCCAGCCCGCCAGGCTCAGCGTCACGGCCGCGCCCGTCAGGCTCAGGACGATGGCCGTGGCGAAAAAGCCGATCAGCGCCCCCGGCGCCGAGTCCTTGATGATCGCCTTGCCCAGCACCATCCCGGCAAAGGCCAGCGCCATGTGCCACGACCCCAGCGCGGCCAGCGCGCCGCCGGCCGGCCCGATGCCCCGCCCCCCGCGGAATCGCAGCGTAAAGGGCCACACGTGCCCGGCCACGGCCACCACGCCCGCCACCGCCGACACTTCGTAGGTGGCCAGTCGTTGCGCGATAAAGATGGCTAGCGCCGGCTTCAGCGCATCGGCCAGCCCGGCGATTGCGCCTGGCACCTTGCCAAGCCGCTCAATGGCCGCGGTTCCGCTGACGCCCCCCGAACCCTCCGCCAGCAAGTCGCGACCCGCCAGCCGGCCGGCCAGGTACGCGAACGGCACCGACCCGATGGAATAGGCAAGCAGCAGGACGAGCAGGGTCGTCATTGGCCGTTCCGGTGCGCCGCCGCTTCGCGTGATCGATTGCGTCGGACGCCGGCCGTGTCGCGGGCGACCGAATACACGCTCGGAATCGTCTCCAGGCGCCGCATCAGCCGCGCCATTTGGCCAACGCTGCCCATGCCCACCGTAATCCGCATGGTGGCCTGGCGCTGCCGGTTGGTGTGCACGTTCGCGGACGTGATATTCAAACCCTCGTCGCGAATCACGCCGGTCACGTCGTGAGTCAGACCTTCGCGGTCGTCGGCCTGGATGAGGATCTGCACGGGCAGGAGCTGGCTCGTCTCATCGATCCACCAGACGCGTACGCGCGCGCCCGGCAGCCGGCTGCCCGCTCGGCAGCGAGATCGATGCACTTCAATGCTCCTGTCCGCGGCGATGCCGTTGATCTTCATTCCCGGCCTGGGCTTGCAGCAGGCGCCCAGCCGGATCGGCAGGTCAAGATCCGCGCCGACCAGCTGGCCACCCCACTCCACCTCCACCAGACGCTCCGGCTCTCGGGCGTTCTGGACGTTGGCGCAATTCATGCGATGCACGCTGATCCCGTGGCCGCGCGTAATGAAACCAACGATCTCGTCGCCCGGCAGCGGATTGCAGCACGACGCCACACGCGTGAGCAGATTGCCGACCCCCAGGACACGAACCAGGGGCTGCACGTCGCGCACTGCCGGTTCGTCTGCCGGCAGCGGCTCGACGTCGGCCTCTTCCACCTCCTCGGTCAGCTTCAGCCGGTTGATGACCTGCGGAACCGTAGTTGCGCCATAACCCACGCCCGCCAGCAGGCTGTCAATGTCGCGGTAGCCAAGGTCGGCCGCCACCGGCTGCAACCCTTCACCCGGCAGTTGCGAGATGCGGCCCTGGCCCAGTCGCCGCAGTTCTCGCTCCAACAGCTCTTTGCCGGACTCGATGTTCTCGGCACGCTGGCGCCGCTTGAACCACTGCCGAATCTTGTCCCGCGCATGCGCGGTATGCACCAGCGACACCCAGTTGCGGCTGGGCCCCTGGCTGTTGCTGCTGGTCAGGATTTCCAGCACGTCGCCGTTCTGCAACTGGTACTCCAGCGGCACCAGCCGACCGTTCACCTTGGCGCCGATACAGGTGTGACCGATGTCCGTGTGGATGCGGTAGGCAAAGTCAAGCGGCGTGCTGCCGGCCGGAAAATCCTTGATCTCGCCGCGCGGCGTGAACACGAAGACCGTGTCGCTGAAGAAATCGGTCTTTACCGCGTCCACGAACGACCCGGCCGTCTCCTCGTCCGCCTGCCAGGTCAGGATCTGGCGCACCCAGGCGAGCTTTTCCGAGAAGTCTTCTTCTTCGCCGAGATCGTCCGTCTTGTAGCGCCAGTGCGCCGCCACGCCGTACTCAGCCGCCGCGTGCATCTCCTGCGTGCGGATTTGGATTTCGATCGGCCGTGCGTCCGGACCGAGCACGGCCGTATGCAGGGAGCGATAACCATTCTCCTTGGGTGCCGAGATGTAATCGTCAAACTCGGCCGGGATATGTCGCCAGGCGCCGTGCACCACGCCCAATGCGGTATAGCAGTCGTGCACGTCGTCAACGATCACGCGAACCGCCAGGATGTCGTAGACCTCGTCCAGCGGAACGTTCTTGCGTTGCGTCTTCTGCTCGATGCTGTAGACGTGCTTGATCCGGCTCTGGATCAGCGCGTCCGTGCCGGCGGCGTCCAACGCCTCCCGCAGCCCCCCGGTGACCGCCTGCACCACGTCCTCGCGGGCGGCCCGCTCGGCTAGCAACCAGCTCGCGATTTCCTGGTACCGCTCGGGCTGCAGCAGCTTGAACGCGTGATCCTCGAGCTGCCAGCGCCACTCCTCGATGCCCAGCCGCCCCGCCAACGGAGCGAAGATTTCCAGCGTGTCGCTGGCGTAGCGTGCGCGCTTTTCCGGCCGATACACGTGTGCGGTCTGCAGGTTGTGCAGGCGGTCGGCCAGCTTGATGAGCACGACGCGAATGTCCCGCGCCATCGCCAGGAAGACCTTGCGCAAATTCTGGGCCTGGCGATCGTCCAGGCTCACCACCGTGATGTCGTCCAGCTTGGTCACGCCGTCGACCAACTCGGCCACGCCGGAGCCGAACCTGGACCGAATCGTACCGATATCCACGCTGGTGTCTTCCACGCAGTCGTGTAGCAGGGCGGCGGCCACGGTGTCGGGATCCAGGTGCAGGTTTGCCAGCATCAGGGCCACGCTGACGGGGTGCTGGACAAAGGGTTCGCCGGTGAGACGCCGCTGGCCCTCGTGGGCCCGCTCGGCCAATTCGGCCGCCCGGCGGATCAGGCGCTCGGCAGCCCGGACTTCGTCGGCCGGCGTGTAGGAGCGCACCTCGTCGAGCAAGTCGTCGAGCGTAGTCGCCGTCCGGCCCGCGCCAACCATGGGCGCCAGCGTGGCCGTCACCGATGAGGGCACGATGACTCCTTTATCCGCCGCTACACCGGCCGCAGCCGGATGTCGTCCACCAGCATTTGCAACCGAGTCTCCCCGCGGAAGCTGCGCAGCCCCAACCTGAACGCCACGTCCAGGCACCGCCCGCGGCCAAGCACGGGCTGCTGGTCGCCATGGCCGAACCAGATGGCCTCCACATTGCGCGCCAGTTCCTCGAATTGCAGGACCACGTGGTCCTCACCCACCAGCCGGGTGTTTTGGATACGCACATTCTCTACGACCAGGCGCGGCTCTTCATGCTCCTGTCCCCAGGGCCCCAATGACTCCAGGGCCTGGTAGGTCTCCCACGAGATCGTGCGCGGATACACGCGGCCGTCCGCAGCCAGGCGCGGCCCCGTGAATTCAGGCAGATCGAGGCTTGCCAGGGCCTGTGCCAGGCCGCGCCGCAGCGCGTCGACGTTGTGCGGCAGCACGGAAAAACCGGCAGCCCCGGCGTGACCTCCCCAGTTCTCCAGCCAGTCATCCTGGCGCCGCAGGAGCTCGCGGAGGTTGAATCCGTCCGGCGCGCGCGCCGAGCCATGCACAAGCCCGTCGATCTCGGCGCCGACAAATGCGGGCGCGCCGAACTCCTCGCTCAGGCGCGAGGCGGCCAGCCCAACCACGCCTGGCGCGAATCCCGGATCGGCGGCCAGGACCACCGGGCTGCCGTTGACCATCGCCCGCGCCGCGTCCACGACATCCTGGGTCAGCCGGCGCCGCTCGGCGTTGAGTTCGTTCAGTTCATCCGCCAGTTCGGCGGCCCGTACCGGGTGCCGGGCCTGCAGCAATTCCAGGGCCAGTTGCGGGCTGGCAATCCGCCCGGCGGCGTTGAGCCGGGGCGCCAGCGCGAAGGCGATGTCGTCCGACCTGATCGCCTCCGGTGTACGGCGCGCCGCCTCGGCCAGCGCCCGCAACCCCGGTCGCGGCGAGGCCCGTATCAATTCCAAACCTTCCATCACGTACGCCCGGTTCTCGTCCGTCAGCGGCGCCACGTCGGCCACCGTGCCCAGCGCCACCAGGTCCAGGAAGCGCTCCGGATCCGGGAGTTGCTCCGGGAACTCGTCGGCCAGCGCCTGCACCAGCTTGTAGGCCACGCCCACCCCGGACAGCCCGCCGAACGGGTACCCGGATCCCGGCGCATTGGGGTTGAGCAGCGCCGCGGCCCTTGGCGGGCGGGACTCGGTTGGATGATGATCGGTCGCGATCACGTCCATGCCGGCCGCGGCCGCTCGGTCGATTTCCTCGTGCGCCGTGGCCCCGCAGTCGGCCGTGATGACCAGCGTCGCGCGTTCCCTGGCAACGGCGTCGATCGCGGCGGCATTGAGCCCGTAGCCCTCGGTCAGCCGTTCCGGAATGTACGGAAACGCGTCCAGCCCCAGCGCCTCGGCGGTGTCCAGCAGCATCGCGGTCGCACTGATGCCATCCACGTCGTAGTCGCCGTAGATGCACACGCGCTCGCGCTTCTGCATCGCCTGCCCGATGCGCGCCACCGCCAGGTGCATTTCGTCCAGCAGGTACGGGTCGTGCGGCGGCAGCGGGCCGAGCATGAACTCGTACTGCTTCTCGGCCGTGTCGTGCCCGCGGTTGTGCAGCACCTGGACCGCCAGCGGCGGAACTTCGTCCAGCGCAGTGAACAGCGCGGCGGGCGCGCGCGGCGCGATGTCCCACACCGCCCCCGTGAGACTGCGCCTGGGATCGTCGCGGGTGTCAGCCACGCCGCCAGCCTAACCAGTCGCCCGCGTCCGGCGCGATACCCTGCTGCGGACTGGCCCGCCCTGGGAGCGGCTGCATGAACCTCGCGATTATCGGCGCCGATAGCACGCATACCGAAAACTTCGCCGGCATCATCAACCGCGGGCTGGCCGGCCCCGGCCTGCGCGTCACCCGGCTTTGGGGCGCCGACCCCGAGCAGGCCCGCGCCAAGGCGCTGGAAACCGGCATTGACCACGTGGTCGACGTACCCGAGCAAGCCATGCAAGACGTGGACGCCGTGCTGGTGCTCAACCGCTGGGGCCCCGACCACTTCGCGCCCGCCATGCAGGCGGTGGACCGCGGCCTGCCCCTGTTCGTGGACAAGCCGCTGTGCGACGACCCGCAAGAGGCCGTCGCGCTGGTCCGCGCGGCCGCCGCCGCCGGTGTGCCGCTGACCTCCGCGTCCGCCGTGCGCTACGACCGCGCCATCCGCCAGCTGCTGGAGCGCCTGCCCGACCTGGGCCGCACGCGCTCGATCATGTTCACCCTGCCCCAGAACTGGCAGCTCTACGGCGTCCACGCCGTGGACGTGATGCACGCCGTGTTCAGCGTCGGCGCGGAGGACGTAACGTCCGTTCGAGGTGAATTGGGCGACGTGGTGACCATTCGCTGGCCGGACGGCCAGGTCGGCATCGCCAACCAGGCACGGGAGGCCTGGATGGGCATGCTCTGCGTCGCCCTCGGCGAGAAGGGCTGGACCCACGCCGACATGCCCGGGAATGACACGATCGACGGCTTCCCGCGCATGTACCTGGAGAGCATCAAGCAGTTCCTGTCGATGCTGAAAACTGGCGAACCGCCGATCAGCAACGCGGAAATGGTTGACGTGATTCGCGTGGTCGCGGCCGCTGATCGCTCGGCAACCTCAGACTCCCGCCGCGTGCCGCTGAGCGAGATGCCGTCGCTCTAGCCCACCCACCCAAACACATAGAGCCCGGCGCCCGCGCCGATGGCGGCGCCAATGGCAATCCCCATAACAATTGCCACCAGCAGCCACATGCCGCTCCCGCCCGGCGCAGATGACTGGGGCGCGCGCGGCGCCTCCTGCCGTCGCAGCGAGTCCGGATTCGGTGAGATCTGCTCGATCACCGGCTTCCGGCTACTCACGGCCGCTGGACTCCCGCCGGCTGGGCGCCAAGCGCGGGCGCAAATGACCCGTGGCCAAGGTCTGCCCCAATGTGTTGGGCGTTCAGCCAGCGGCCCGCGACAGGCATGAGCGAGGCTACCATCCGCCCCAACTACGTAGACGGCTAGCTTTCCCAACTGGCTTCATGATTCGCCAGCCTGCATCGTCCAGCCTTGGCGCAATTTTCGTCCTTCTCACCGTCATGGCGTTCAACGTCAATTTGATTGGACCGATCCTGGGCGAACTGCAAGCTGAGTTCGACGTATCACTGCCGGTGCTGGGCTTGCTGCTGTCCATGCAAGCCGTGGCCCGCGCCGTGGCCATCGTGCCCGCCGGATTCCTGGCCGACCGGCTGCCGCCGCGCACGCCACTGGCCGCCGGCACGCTCTGCACCGCCATTGGCTGCGCGATCAGCGCGCTCGCCCTGGACTACCGCGTGCTGCTGGCGGGTGTGCTCGTCACCGGGCTGGGCACGGCTCTCGTCTATACCACCGGACTCGCGCATACCGTGCGTTCAAGTGAGGGGAGCGACCGTAGCCACACCGCCGGACGGATCTTGGCCGCTGTTCAGATGGGTGCCCTCCTCGCGCCCATTCTCTCCGGCGTGGCTGCCAGCCTGCTTGGCTGGCGGGCCGCCTTTGCCCTGGGCGCTCTGGTTGGCAGCCTCGCCACGCTTATGCCGTTGCTGTTCGTGCGAGCGCCCCAGCCAGCGCCGGAGTCAGGAACCGCGCCGATTCCCAGGCTCGCTCGACTTGGTTTGAGCCCCTCCCTGCTGCCGGTGGTGGGCTTCTCCGTTCTCATGCTTGGGGCCGGTACGTTCGCCCTTAAGCAGGTCTTGTTGCCCCTCTATGGCAGCGTGGGTCTCGACTTCGACCCGGCCCGCGTCGGCCTCGTGCTCACCTTGGCCAACGCGTTGCGCACACTCGTTACCTACAAGACCGGACCGGTGATGGATCGCCTTGGCCATCGGCGCGCCCTGATTACGACGGGCGGTCTCAGTGTGGCGGCGGCCTTGCTACTGGTGTTCCCCGCCGGACTGGCCTGGTACATCCTGGTGGCGGTGCTCTTCGCGCCCAGCGGACTGGTAACGCCCCTGCCGGCCGTGCTGATCGCCGAGCGCATGCCGCGCACCACCGTCGGCCGCAGTATCGGGATCATGCACCTCAGCGTTGATCTGGCCGCACTGGCGGTGGCCCCGCTGATCACGCTGCTGTTGGACGTCCAGGGCTTCGGCGTCGTGGGCATCGCTGTGGCCGCTTCGTTCGTCGTCTCCACCCTGATCGGGCTGACGCTCGTGCGCTCTCGGCCCGAACAGCCAGAGCCCGAGCCGCTGTCGCCGCCCGTCGGCACACCCGGCCCCTAGTTCAGGCCTTCGAGTCGTCCGAGCCAACAATCGCCCCAAACGCGGCCACGGCGTTCTCGACGCCCTGCGTCAGCCGCGCCAAAGCCGCGCGACGCCCGTGCGTTTCCACGCCCAACAGCCCTGATCAGGCATGGGCGAGGCTACCGCCGGCCGCGTTTCGCGCGGCTTGCCGAGGCCCTATCGGGAGAGCGCCCCCACGCTATCCACTTCTCTCGCAAACGCCATGGCCGCACGTTCCACCACGTCGGCCAGGCGAGCGAGCGCCGCGCGGCGGCTGCGCGTGTCCACGATCACGGCGCGGCCCCGTAACAGCTCCACCACGCGTCCCGGTGGCTCGCGGTCCAGGCTGGCGGGGAGTTCGAATACCGCGGACTTTCTCCCCTTCACGGCTTGTCCCAGGGCGAGCGCCGAGGCCGTACCCGTGGAGTCCCAAAGACGCTCGGCCAGTTCGCCCGACGCCGCCCGCATACTCCGCGCCAGTCGCGCCAGGTCGGGGGCGTCCCACAGGTGATCGGCCTCCTTCGACGCCAGCCAGCGCTCGGCGCACCCGAACCCGAACTCCGCCTGCTCGAACGTCACTAGCAGCCGCTCCAGCGACGTTGTGTCGCCCAGCGGCGCACCCGCGCGGACAGCCTCGGTCGCCTCCCGCACGGCCTCGATCCCAAACCGAATGCCATTAATCTCAATGTCGTTTCCGAGGGGCACGAACAGGATTCCCGCGAGGTCGGGCACCGGAATCCCAGCCGGTTTAATCGGCCGGTCCCGCCGTATCGCGCCAAAGAGGCACCTGACCGGCTTATAAGCGGGAAACGCGCCTCGCCAGCCACCCGTGAGGTCGATGGAGCCAGGTTCCACCTGGTCCGGGCCGACGCCGTGGGCCGCGCCCTCGGAATCGACGGACTGGATCACCCCAAACCGCCCCTCGCTGAAGACAGGCGCGATCACCAGCCGGCCAGCGGCCGTGTGTTCCCGCAGCGCGGCAATGGCGCTGCCGGCTTCGTCCTCGGCCCCGATCTCCAGCCGGACTTTGGCCAGGTCGGTGGCCCGAAACAGCGTGGACATCATTCGGGTGTACCGCATCGTCTCGGCGTCGGCCGTCTCGCTCCACGGCACCCAGAAGGCCTCACCTGAACGCGTAACCAGCGACTCCAGCGACCGCTCGATCCCCATCGCCGCCAGCGCCGCCTGCAGCGCGTGAAAGGCCATGGACCCCGCCGTCCGGTCCGCCGGCCAGCCCGTCAGCCGCGTCTCCGCCGTAGTCGTCAGCGGTCGCCGATCATTTCAACCACCACGTCCAGTACGGCGGACGCCACGCCGGACTTGCTGGTCAGCGGGACCTCAAGGTCCGGGTGCTCCGGCCGGAGGATCGTGACGGCGTTGGTCTCCGCCGCAAAACCCGTGTCCGACCCGGCCACGTCGTTGACGACCAGGGCATCCAGCTCCTTGCCCAGCAGTTTGCTCCGGGCGTTCTCGAGATGGTCGTTGGTCTCCGCCGCGAATCCGACTCGAAGGAAGTCGCCCTGAAGGGACTGCAGCAGGTCCGGGTTTTCAATCAGGTCGATGCCTGCGGGCTCACCGCCGCGCTTCAGCTTCACGTCGGAGGTGCTGGCCGGCCGGTAGTCGCCGACGGCGGCATTCATGATGAGGGCGTCGCAGCCGCTCACCGCCTCGCGCAGCGCGTCCAGCATCTCCTCGGCGGACTCGACGCGAGTCGTCTCCGCGCCCGCCGGCGGCTCCACCGTCCCGGATCCCAACACCAGCCTGGTCGTGGCTCCGCGCTCGATGGCTGCCCGCGCCAACTCCACTCCCTGGCGACCGCTCGCGGGGTTTCCAATGAATCGCACCGGGTCCATGTACTCCCGCGTACCGCCGGCCGACACGACGACCACGCGGTTCTTGAGCGGTCCGTCACGCCCCAGCGTCGCGCGAATGACGTCCAGCAGCACCGGCGTCTCCGGCAACCGCCCCTGGCCCTCCGCGCCCGAGGCCAGCCGACCGCTCTCCGGCTCGATCACTCGCACGCCGCGCCGCCGCAGCGTGGCCAGGTTGTCCTGTGTGGCCGGGTTGGCGTACATCCCGGGCTCCATGGCGGGCGCGATCACGATCGGCGCCTGCGTCGACAGCGCGACGGCCGACCCCAGGTCGTCGGCCTGCCCGTGCGCCAGACGCGCAATCGCGTTGGCCGTGGCCGGCGCAACCAGCAGCACGTCCGCATCCGCGGCCAGCCGTACGTGCGCAATCTCGTTGTCGGCCGTCATGGCATCGCCGGCCCGGTAGACGGAGCGCTGCGTCAGCGCCTGAAACGTCAGCGGTCCCACGAAGTCCTCGGCCGCTCGCGACAGCACCACATCCACTTCAGTGCCTGCCTGCGTCAGCTTGCTGGCCAGGTCGGAGGCCTTGTACGCGGCAATGCCACCGGTGACATACAGCACCACCCGCGCGCCCTGCAGCACGCTCACGCCGCCGCCTCCGCCTGCTGGATCAGCCACAGCCCGCGCAGCGTCAAATCCAGGTCCACGATCTCGAACAGCCCCACGTCCTCCACCACAACCGGCGCTTGCCCGCCCGTGGCGATGGCCCGATAGTCGCCGCCCAGTTCGGATTGCAACTGCTCGATCAGCCCGCGCACCATCCGCACGTACCCCCAGTACACCCCGGATTGCATGGATCCTGTGGTCTCCGTCCCCACCAGCCGGACCGGACGCGCCAGGTCGATGGACGGCAACTGCGCGCCCGCCGCCGTCAGCGCCCGCGCCGTGTTCTGCATCCCCAGCGTAATGATCACCCCCGCCAGGCTGCCCGCCCCGTTGACGATGTCGAACGTGGTCACGCTGCCCAAGTCCACCACGATCGCCGGCGCCTGGTAGAGCTCGCGCGCCGCCAGGGCGTTAGCCACCCGGTCGATGCCCACCTGCGCGGGCCGGTCCACCGCCAGGTCGATCACCCGCACGTCCTGCGAGCGGGCGATCAGCGGCTCGCAGCCGGCGGCGGAGCGAACCGCCGAGGCCAATCCCTCGGTCAGGGCCGGCACCACCGATCCAATAACGGCGGCCTCAATACCCGTTACCTGATGATGCGCCAGCATGGCGCGCAATAGCGCCTCGTGTTCAGCGGCGCTGCGGTTCAGGTCGCTGTGCACCGCCCAGCGCGCGCCCAACTCCTCGCCGTCGAACACGCCGAACTTCGTGTCGGTATTGCCGACATCGACGACCAGAACCATGAAATCTGCTCGCCCAGCCGTCGCCGCTTATCATATCGCCGAACCAGCCCCGGACACGCACCCTTTGGCCAATCTGCCGTCCCCGCTCCGTCTCACCCACATGACCTCGCCCGAGGTCGCGCGCGCTCGCGACGGCGTGGAACTGGTCATGATCCCCGTCGGTTCCATCGAGCAGCACGGACCCAACACGTCGCTCGATACCGACCTGGTGATCTGCGAGGACCTGACCCTGCGCCTGGCCGAACGCTTCCACCCCCGCCTGCTGGTCGCCCCCACCATGCCCTACGGCATGTCCACCTATCACATGGGCTTCCCCGGCTCGATCACCCTGCGCCCCCAGACCTTCCTGCACGTGCTGGAAGACTGCCTGGCCTCGCTGCTGCACCACGGGTTCACGCGCTTCCTGCTCACCAACTGGCACAGCGGCAACACCTCCGTCATGACCCTGGCATTGCAATCCCTTCCCACCCGCCTGCCCCTGGACTTCCTCGCGTCCCTTTCGCTCTACGACCTGGAGGACGACGACCTGGAAGACGAGATCGTCAAGTCCCCCACCTCCGGCCACGCCTGCGAGTTGGAGACCGCCGAGCTCATGGCCCTGCGTCCGGACCGCGTCAAGACCGACAGCCTGGCCCCCGGCGACCTGAGTCCGCGCGGCAGCCGCCTGCGCCAGCGCTTCTGGCGACGCTCGATCCGCCGCAACCACGACTTCTCCGACTTCTCCGCCAACGGCGCCGTCGGCGACGCCACCCTGGCCACCGCCGAGGACGGCTGGCGCATGATTCACGTCATCGAGGAACGCGCCGACAAGCTCATCACCACCCTCCTCGACTCGCCCGACGACCTGCTGGCCCGCGGTCGCATGCCCGGCTGGCGTCACGCGCTGCACACCCGATGAGCATCCCCACTCCTGTCATTCCGAGCGCAGCGAGGAATCTCGTCCCCCGGCGGAGACCTTGGCAAAACTCCCCTGGCTCTCGCATGCGGGGCCGCTCTTGCTCCCTCTCCCCGTGGGAGAGGGTTGAGGTGAGGGTCTTCCGGGCAACCAGCCTGGGGTTACGCAAAGGGCTCCGGCGGCACGAATGGGCCACCCCATGAGCAACCTGAACACTTACGCCCTGCACAAGATGTCCTGGCCGGAGGTGGCCCAGGCCGCCGAGACCGTCGATCTCGTGCTCATCCCCATCGGCTCCACCGAGCAGCACGGCCCGCACCTGGGCCTGGGCCAGGACCACCTGATCGCCCACGCCTACTGCGAGCGCGCCGCCGAACGCCTGGCCCCGCACCTGCTGGCCCTACCCGCCATTCCCTGGGGCATCTCCGACCACCACATGAACTTCCCGGGCACGATGACCCTGCGCCCCGAGACCTTCCTGGACCTGCTCGAGGACATCATCGTCTCCATGCGCCACCACGGCTTCCGCCGCTTCCTGATCGTCAACGGCCACGGCGGCAACCAGTGGCTGATGTCGGCCGCCGTGCAGGACATCGGCTTCCGGCTGGACATCGACTTCCTGGGCTGCGTCGGCCACTACACCCTCGGCGACGACTCGGTCCTCAAGGACATCGCCGGCGAGATCCCCGGCGGCCACGCCTGCGAGATGGAAAGCTCCCACGACTTCTATCTGGCCCCCGACCTCATTCGCCAGGACGCCCTGGCCCCCGGCACCGTAGACGAAGCCTTCAAGGCCATGCTCGAGCCGCTTCAGGAGCTGGAACTCGTCTGGCCCAACGCCTTCAACGCCCACGCCCCCTCCGGCGCCAAGGGCGACGCCCGCAAGGGCACCCGCGAAGCCGGCGAACGCCTCATCGAATCCTCCATCGACGAACTCGCCGAAATCCTCGACCACCTCCGCCACTCCCCCCGCTGGAACGGCCCCCCCCACGGCCAGGTACACGTCACTCGAAAGTCCTGAGCCTTTCGCTAGAGCGTGAGCATTCCAGGTTTAGGGCGCAGAGTGTCCCGTTCCAACTCTCGGCGGCTGGAGTGACCAACTGAATCCCGGTGATATTTTCGAAATAGCCACCGTCCGGGAATCGGCGATGTGACCGCGCGGCTAGCCGGGGCCTTTGTTGGCATGTTTCGGCCTCGAGAATCACTCTCCGGCCAGGAGCGAGCGTCTGGCCTGCGGACCATGAATTACCAGGCCATCGCCGCCTCGGGCGCCGACGGTCTTATATCCGGAGGATTCCTGGCCGCCTTCGCCTTGCTGCTGGGCGCCTCGAACGTCCACATCGGCATCCTCACGGCCCTGCCGCCGATTCTGCAGCCCGTTCAGCTGGTCGCCGTCGTGCTCATCGAACGACTGCGCATGCGCAAGCCCTTCGCGGTGATGAGCTATTTCATCGCATACGCGGCCTGGATTCCGGTTGCCGTGATCCCCTTCGTCCTTGACATTCCCCATGCCGGCGCTGTGACGTTGCTGCTCGTATTCGTCGCGCTTCGCGGCATTGCCCAGGCTTTTCTGAATCCAAGTTGGATCGGCTGGATGCGCGACATCGTCCCTCAGGACGTCATGGGGAGTTTTTTCTCCCAGCGCATGCGCATCGCCACCATCGCCGCCGCCGTGGCCGGACTCATCGGGGCCTTCTACATCGACTGGTGGGCCGGCCGCGTGCCCGAGCCCGAGCAGATCTACGGCTACTCCTACGCCATGTTGTTCGGCAGCATCCTGCTCGGGTTTGGCGCGGTTGGATTCATGGCCCGGATGCCGGAACCGCGCATGGTGGCGCCGGAGGGCCAGCGGCCCACGATCCTGCAGATGCTGGCGGCGCCCCTGCGGGACGCCAACTACCGGCAGCTCATGAGCTTCCTGATGGTCTGGAGCCTTGCCTCACAGCTGGCCGTCCCGTTCTTCTCCGTCTACATGCTCACCAAGCTCGAGATGCCCCTGTCGGCCGTCGTTGGCCTGGCCGTGCTCAGCCAGGCGACCAGCGTGCTGTTCGTCAACGTCTGGGGCGGCTACGTCGATCGCTTCGGCAGCAAGGTCGTTCTCTCGATCAGCTCGTCGCTCTATCTCCTCGTAGTCCTCGGCTGGACGTTCACAACCACGCCCGACCCGCACGCGCTCACCGTTCCGCTGCTCATCGTGCTGCACTTCCTCATCGGCATCGCCAGCGCGGGCATAAACCTGGCGTCGACAACGATTCGCATGAAGATGGCGCCGCAGGCGCAGTCAACCTCCTATCTCACGGGCGCATCCCTGGCCGCCAGTCTCGGCGCTGGCATCGGCCCCATTCTCGGCGGCATATTCGTTGACTTCTTCAGCGTTCGCCGCTTCGAAATCTCCATCGAGTGGGTCGACCCCGCCCGAACCGTTGAGTTCCCCGCGGTCTTCCTGACCGGCTACGACTTCCTGTTCGCCCTGGCCTTTCTCTTTGGCCTGGTCACGCTCAGCGTTCTGGGACGCGTCCGCGAAGAAGGCGAGTCGAACCGCGAGGCCGTGATGAGCGAACTGGCCGCGCAGACCCGCGAAAACCTGCGAGTCTTGAACTCCGTCCCCGGCATGAACCTGGTCGGCAGCCTGCCGCTCGGTCGGCGCCGCTTCGTGCCGGCAGTCGCCGGACTGGACGTGGCCGCGGGCGTTACGGCCTATCAGCTGGCTGCTTCGATCCAATCGGTCGCCACAACCGCCGCACGCAGCGGGGAAACGGCAAGGCAGCTGCAATCGCGCGTGAACCAGACGATCGCTCGCGCCGTCCAGGAAAGCGACAACGTCCGGCAGCAAGGCGCCGCGCTGGCGTTCGGCGCCGTGCAGGGCGCCGTCCAGGTTGCCGCGGAATCCGGAGTCGGCGCCCAACGCCTGGTCCAGGAATCGATTTCCGGACTCCTGGACGCGACGGCCGAGGCCATCGACGATCCCCGCACGATTCTGCGGGGCGCTATTCAGGGCGCCATTCACAGCGGCAACGACGCCGGCCTGTCGATGGACGCCGTCGCCACCGACGCCATCGAAGCGACCCGTGCCGCCGCTCCCCAACTGGGCCTCTCAGAGCACGATGCCGTCGCCTATGCCGCCGAGGTCGCCGTACAGGCTTCCGCCGACCTCTCCGAGGACTCAAGAACCCGCGTTAGGAACGCCGCGCTGGA
This sequence comes from Chloroflexota bacterium, assembly GCA_026707585.1. Classification (GTDB taxonomy): domain Bacteria; phylum Chloroflexota; class UBA11872; order UBA11872; family UBA11872; genus UBA11872. The sequence continues at coordinate 158,533 of JAPOWQ010000006.1, forward strand.
AGCCATCCTGCCAGGTACCCCCAAGTCCTAGCCCTTCAGACAGCCGCACGTGGAATCCAAGCGCGCCACCGCCACCTACCGCTCGATCCGGCTTAGCGACGAATCGCCTTGAAAATGATAAAGTCATAAGACAAGTTCGTCCTGGTTTGACAGATTGGCTGGCACAATCTTGAGCAGCAACCAGTTCCGACCATTGCCCATCGCTAGCTGCCGGACTAGCCAAAAATAGATCATGCCGTACAATTCCTATTATCTAGACTCCAGCAACGATCTACATCGTGCCCTCGAGCACGATCAAATTAAGTCAACCCTCAAGGGAAGCACGGGCGTACTCTGGATTGACATTGACAGTCCGGAGCAAAGCGACCAGTCGCTCTTGCTCGACGAATTTGACTTTCATCCCCTGCTCGTCGACACCAGCCTGGACGTCGAACCAAGCGCAGCTCGTGTGGAAGACTTCGGACGCTATGTCTTCGTCAACGCTCGCAGCATCGACTATACGCTCGAATCTGACGTACTTCAGACAACGAATCTCAGCATGTTTATTGGCTCCAACTATGTTGTCACGATTCACAATGTCGCGATGCCCAGCGTCGAAGCCATTCGCGGGCTCGTGGAAATCGACGGACGACCCCTTGCTAAGGGACCGGCTTTTTTGGCTCACGCCCATTTCGACGCCCTGATCCAGGCAATTCTGCCGACCCTGGAGCGCATGAGCGATCGCGCGGATGCCATCGAAGAGCAGATCCTCACCAGCCCCGACGACTCGGCACTCGCAACGCTCATGGCGCTCAAGCGGTCGAGTCTCGGCTTGAATCGCGCATTGCTGCCGCAGCGGGATGTGCTGAATCGATTGGGTCGGCGAGAGTTTGAGCTGATTGGCAGCGGCGTCGATCTGTATTTCCGCGATCTCTTTGACGACCTCTTGCGCGTTCAGGCCGCCAATGACGCGATCAGGGAGCGCGCCGACACGGCGCTAGCTACCTATCTCTCGGCCGTCTCAAACCGCCAGAACGAGATTATGAAGATCCTCTCGATAGTCGCCACGATTTTTATGCCCCTGGGCCTGATCGCTGGCATCTTCGGAATGAACATTCAGAACATGCCCGGCACCGAGTTCCAGTGGGGCTATCACATTGTCTGGGTGCTCGCGTTGGTTGGCTTTGTCATTACGCTCTGGATGCTGTGGCTCAAGCGCTGGCTGGTCGGAGGCCAGACCTTCCTACGAAGACAGCGCCTCGGCCGCTTCGTCCCAACGGCCGTTGATCCCGTTCGTCTCACCGGCTACGTCGGTCGCGCGGCAACACGCAACCTTAGGCGGATGACCGATCTGCCGAGCGCACGGCCGATCCGACGGCCCCCGGTGCCCAGATACGATCCGGCGCCTCTCAAGCTGGCGGGAGCCGTATTGGGGCGACTTCGGCCACGTCGCCGCAGGCCTCATCAGGACACCCATCCCCGAAGTGCCAGACGTCCACAGGGACAAGCGTGACTAACGTGGCTCAGAAGACCCTCACTAAGCCAGGCGCACATATCAAGGACCCCATGAGTACAGCCTGCGGTAGAGCCCGACTTCCCAGCGCAGCAAAACCGCGAACCTACCCACCGCTTACATACATTGCCGACGTGCTCGTAGTTGCCTTCGTCGCACTCGGTGCCTGCGCGACTTCGTCAGGCGACTCGTCAACCGGATCCACCGGGTCTGCACCGCCGGAGATGCCGTTTACCGTGGAAGGCCGCGGTGAATTTGTCTCGGATAATTTCCTTCTGGAACCCGGGAAATTCCGGGCCACGATCAACGTCAGCGGAAACACTGATCAGTCTGGGACGGCGCAGAGCGTCACTGTGACGCTCTTCACAGCGGCCCTCGGACACCCCTCACTCCTGGTGGAAGCCGTTACCGCATCCGGCAATTGGCAGACGACAACAACCGTCAGAGATCGGCAGCACTTCTATTTGGACGTGGTAGCCACCGGCGAGTGGACGGTTACGCTCCAGCCCGTCGGAGGCTAGCTGAGCCTCTGGTGGTGGCCGGCGATCAACCGGCAGACGACGGCCTGAACGCGGATGAGTCCGTGACTCGATCGTCAACACTAGCGTTTCTACAGGGACCGGCAAGCCTGCCGATCGCCTACCAGCGCATGCTCCAACGCGGCGTCCATGCGCCCAATTCAGTCGACCGTGTGCTGATCAGCCAGATGATCCGCTTGACGGAAGCTAGCGCCGACTATCTCTATCGCGACTACACACCGACGCAAGCACTCTACGAACCCGGCTCACGTCCTGGAATGGAGACAGCCGTTCGGCGCGCCCTGAAGATCCCCAATCTGGAGTCCCACGTCGCGACCCTCGAATCGCTGCGCCAAATCACGACCTACCTGGCAGACATTGCATCGAGCGCCGACGACGTTCCCCTGGACGAGCTGGTTTTCGGCGGCACCGAGGAGCGCATCATCGCAAGGCCAACCGACTGGTGCACCGACCTTGCCCGCGCCGCCTGCGTCATGCTGCACGTCGCCGGAGCCGCCGCCCGTATCGTGTGCCTCTTTGACACCGTTCGAGCCTATTCCGGACACCAGGTAATCGAGGCCTATGTCGAGGGATCCTGGGTGTGCGCGGATCCCGTCAACGGCTTCGTATACCAGCAAGGCGACGGCACACCGGCATCGGCACTCGACGTCATGCGCGAACGACGCACCTCATCGGGAAAACAGAACGGCCTGTTTCGTGCCGTCTTTCTGGTCAACTACAACCCGATGCAGGCGTCCACCTACGACTTCACAGAGTCCAGGGCGAACGCCTACTACCTGTCCATCCTGACCCAGTCATCCGCCGGCTGGCCCGGCGGCCTGCGCTGGCTCCACGGCGAAGACGGCTGACAGACGTTTCGGCAGCCTCTTTCGCAACAACGCCTATTGGCGCTCGACGCGGCCAAACCTCAGCGTCCACCGCGACCCGGTGTCACTCGACTGAATCTGGAGCGCAATTGCGGTTCTGACCGGACCGATCAAGGCGGTCCCTTCGTCCAACGCGATCTGCGCGGTTCCGCTGGCGACTGTCCCAGGCTCACCGGACGGCGTACGGCCCGCTTCAGGCGTCGCGTTCCTCGAATCGCCGCCAACCGAGCTCCAGGCAATCTGCACGATCCCAAAGTTGAGCGTCACGCTGAACGTCACATAGAAGCTCTCACCCGGCGTCAGCGAGACGATTGAACTCTCCGAGCCCTGCCCGCGCCTCGTACGGCTGCCGTCCTTGCCCACATCCGTCGCGTAGTCCTCGAGCGAATACGCCTCGGTCTTGATCGGCTGCCCATCGGCCCCCGCGCCGGGCAGCGGCGGCAGTGCCGGACCCGGCGTCGCGTCCGGGGTAGCTGGCGGAGTCTCGACGGGCGTCGGCTCGGATGTTGGCGTCGACTCGACGGCGACCGGCGGCGTGGGCGTCGCGGTCGTCCGCGCGCCCCCTTCTCCGCAGGCACTGAGCGCCACCACGCCGGCGGCGACCACCAGCACGATCCGCCGCAGGTTTCCGACACTCACCGGCTCGGCCCTATCCGGAATCAACACCCGCGCTGCCGCCCTCGGCGCCTATGCCCGCTACCCCACCGGCGGGTAGTGCAACCGCCCCTGCCGCTCCGTCTCCACTCGCAGCAGGTACCCGCCGATGCTAGTCACGTAAAGCGTTGACAGGTCATCCCCGCCAAACGTGCAATTGGTCGGATTGGCCACCGGCACCGGGTGCCGCTCGATCACCTCGCCGTCCGGCGCAAACACGTACACCGACGAACCCGGCCCGCCCTGGTCCCAACCCGCCGTCGCCACGATGTAACCCTCGGTGTCCAGGACCATCCCGTCGATCCCGCGGTGCGCGCCAAAGTCGTGCAGAACCGTCATCTCGCCCAGCGAGCCGTCGGCATTGACCGGGTACGACCGCAGCTGCCGGTGCTCGTCCTCACGCCGCCCGCTCTGCGCCACGAACAGCACCGAGTGGTCCAGCGAAAACAGCAGCCCGTTCGGACGCGTCGTGTCGAACGTGACCCGGCTGATCGCCCACGACCCGTCATCCTGCGGATCCAGCCGGTACACCGAATCGTGGTCCAGGTCCTTGTTCCGGCGATCCTCGGTCCAGTCACCCGCAGCGCCTTCGTAGTACGGATCGGTAAACCAGATCCGCCCCACGGTGTCGATCGCCAGGTCGTTCGGAATGTTCAGCCGCTGGCCCTCGAACCCGTCCGTCAGCGCGGTCGCGGTCCCGTCGTCGTTGTAGCGCACCACGCGCCGCGCGCCGCCTTCGCAGCCGTACAGCACGCCGCTGGGGTCGAACATCAGTCCGTTGCAGTAGTTGGTGCCCTCGCGGTGAACCGTCGACTCACCCGTCGTCGGGTCGTAGCGCATGATCCGGCTCTGCTGGATGCTCGTGAACAGCAGCGCTTCGCCGTCCCAGGCCGGACCTTCCGTGACATTGCCGTACGGACCGTCGATCTGTTCAAAACTCCAGGCCATCACGCGCTCCCCTGTGATCTACCAGCCAAATGTGATTGGTTGAACCTTAGCCGCCGGACTCTACGAACCGGTAACCAGCGTCCCATGATCTGCGGCGTCCCGCGCCAGCAGCGTCCAGCGGTGCGAGGCAATCACGTCCCCCGCCGTAATCGCCAGGTCCGTCTCGCCACGCGCCGCCGCAATGAAGTCGCGCGCCAGCGCGTTCGGCGCGTCCGCCGTGGGCGTATCCAGTGAAGGTCCCTCGAAGTCCGTCAGCGTCCGCTGCCTCCCGCCCTTGTCGATGGTGCAGGAGTCCTCCGCCGTCGTCCGGATCTCGATCGACCCGTCCGTCCCCTCGATCAACATCCGGCAATCCCCGTGATACGGCGCGCTGTCCGGCGTCAACCACGAGGCCCGCAGGAACGCCGACCCGCCGTCCTCCAGCCGCAGCCACACCTCCGCGTGATCCGCGAACGTCGGGTACTCCGCAAACCGCGTCGCCCCATGCTGCGCCGCCACGCCCGTCGGCTCGCACCCGTGCAGCCAGCGCACCGCGTCGACGTCGTGGATGCACAGATCCACCAGCGCGCCGCCGTTCAGCTCGCGGTCGAAAAACCAGGCCGGCCGCCGGGCCGGCCCGCACTTGTGCGGCCGCTGCGCCATCGACGACACCACCTGCCCGATCTCGCCCGCCTCGATCGCCCGCTGGGCCGCCAGGTAGGGACCGCTGAACCGCAGCGTCAGCGCGCAACTCAGCGCCACCGACCCGCCCGCCGCGGCTTCCAGCCGGTCCAGGTCGTCCAGCGTCGTCACCGCCGGCTTGTCCAGCAGCACGCTCACGCCAGCTTCCAGGCAGGCCACCGCCACGTCGCCCTTCTCGTTGTTGATCGGCGCCAGCGCCGCCGCCTCGATGGACCCGTCCAGCAGCTCCCGGTAGTTCGCGATTCCCCGCACGCCAAAGGCCGCCGCCGTCTCATCGCGTACCGATGCTTCGGCCTCCGCCACCGCCACCAGTTGCACGCCGTCCTCGGCAATGAGCTGCCGTGTAATTCCCAGTACGTGCCCGTGCTGCGCCCCGATGATTGCCAGTCGCACGCTCAGCGGCTCCTTTGCGTTTGGAGGCTCATGAATCGTCCCCGCTGCCGAACATTGCCGTCAGCGTCTGCCTGCGGTAGTCGAAGATGCGTTCCACGTCGCGGCGCACCACCAGCGCATTCGCCAGCGCGCCGCCCCACACAGCGTAGGCCACCCGATCCCCCGCCAGCGTCCCGCCGTCCTGTTCGACGAACGTGTGCTCGTGGATCCACTGCCGGTACGGCCCCTTCACCTGCGCGTCCGCGAACCGGTACGGCGGGTCCCACTTCGTGATCTCGCTCCGCCACCGCAGCGGCAGCCCGCGAAACCGCAACCGGTAATCGATCAACGTCCCCGGCCGCATCTCGATCGGCGCCGGCGTCACCACGCTGAAACTCAGCCACGGCGGCGTGATGACTTCCAGGTTCGAAGCGTCCGAAAAAAACGCGAACACCTCGTCCAGCGGTCTTGGCAGCCACAGGCTCGACTCGTACACAAACGTCTTCACGCCGCTCCCTCCAGGCCGCCCGCGCGGGCCCAACCGGCCCACCCCACCAACCTAGCGACGCGACAGGTACGCGGCCGTCGTCTTCCTCACGGTCGAAACGATGGTCTCCACCGCTTCTTCGCTGATGTTCGGCGTCATCTGCAGCGACACCCCGCGCCCCATGATGTCCTCGCCGCGCGCGCACTCCACCTGCGAGTAGTCCATCGGCGTCTCGCGCTCGAAGTCGAACGGAAACCGGCTCTGGCCGTAGCCATGCGGCCTCGCCAGGAATGGGTTGCGGTACAGCGGCCCGTGGCGGCCCGACCCGACGTACGGCCCGCCCAGCGGCACCCCCGCCCGGCTGACCTCCTCCGCGAACTCCCAGGCCGAGCACCCCAGCGTGTCCGTGTCGAGTGTGAAGCCCAGCACCCAGTAGGTGTGGCGGTCGCCGGGCCGCACGCGCTGCGGCGTGATCTCGTCCATGTCCGACAGCCCGTCGATGATCGCCTCGGCCGTCTGGATCTTCCGCTCGATGTATCCGTCCACCTTCTCCAGCTGCGTGCGCAGCACCGCCGCCATCAGGTCGCCCATCTTGTAGTTCGGCGCCAGGAAATAGTTGGCATACGGCTGCCCGTGCAGCGGCCCGTTGTCTCGCGGCAGCGCCGCGTCGCGGAACAGGATGGCGCGTTCCCAAAGGGCCTGGTCGTTCGTCACCACCGCCCCGCCGGTGCCCGCCGACAGGTGCTTGCCGCCAAAGCTGAACCCGCCGATGTCGCCCACCGTCCCCACGGTCCGCCCCTGCGACTCGGCGAAATGCGCCTGGCAGCAGTCCTCGATCAGCGCCAGGCCGTGCCGGTCGGCAATCGCCTGCAGCGCATTCATGTCGCACGGGTTGCCGAACAGGTGCACGGCCATGATCGCCCGGGTGCGCGGCGTGATCTTGGCCTCCACGTCCGCCGGATCCAGCGTGTACGTGTCGTCCACGTCCGCGAACACCGGCACGCAGTTGTGCAGGATCGCGCCGATGATCGACCCGCCCGCCGTCCACGGCGACACGATGATCTCGCTGCCCGGCTCCGGGTTCAGCGCCCCGATACACACGTGCATCGCCGCCGTGCCCGAGCTGGCCGTCACCGCGTGCTTCGCTCCGTGCTTCGCGGCAAACGCCTCTTCGAAGTCCACCACCTTCGGCCCCAGCCCCACGTGGCCCGACCGCAACACCTCGGCCACCGCCGCAATGTCGTCGTCGCCAAAGTCGTGGGTCGCCCCCAGGTCCAGCATCGCCGCCGCCTCGCCCGTCTGCGCAGCCATCCGCTCGTTCATGCCACTCCCCCTTTAGCCGGACCGTCCAACCGCAGCAGGCGAATGGCATTCAGCCCCAGGATCTTCTCCTTCGCCCGCCGCGAAATGTCGGCCGTCACAACCTTCGCAATCTGCTGCCGCGCATCCATCAGCGCCATGTCCGAGCCGTACAGCACCTTGTCCTCGCCCGCCCGCTCCACGTTGAATTCGGTGGCGCCGAGCGCCGTGCGCGAACTGCAGGTCTCCATGTAGACATTCGGCAGCACCCGCGCGGTCTCCGCGGCGTCCGCGTCCAGCGTCCCCGCCGTATGCGCCATCACCCAGCGCATGTTGGGGAAGCGATCGCTCAGCGCCGTGAACCGGCCCTGGATGGTCGTCCCCGGCGGATCGAACGGGTAGGTCGCATGACACATCACCGCCATCTCCTGCTCGTCCACCCACTCGTAGATCGGGAAATAGGCCGGATCGTCGTTCGGCCGACCGAAGTAGTCGGGGTAGATCTTCACGTACGCCATGCCCAACTGGTGCACCGCCCGCTCCAGCTCCTTCACCGCCTCCTCGGGATAGTGAGGCGTCGCAAACGCAACCCCAATGAACCTGTCCGGCGCCCGTCTCACGTACTCCATCACCAGGTCGTTGCCGCGCCGGGCGTCCCCGAACCAGATGCAGTTGATACAGGTCCGGTCCACCCCCGCCGCGTCCATCACCTTCAGGTACAGGTCGCAGTCGGCATCCACGCCGTACCTGCCCCAGCTGCCCGCATGACTGTGAAAGTCGATGACCGGTGTGTCCATCGCGCTACATCCTCAACAGCCGCGCCAGGTTGCCCCCGCACACGGCCCGCAGGTCGGTCTCGTTCAGCCCCAGCCGGTGCAGGTGATACAGCTGCGGCGCGATGGCCTGCTCCGGGAAGCGCGACCCGTACAGCACCCGTCCCGGCCCCACAATCCCCAGCAACTGCGCGATCCCATCCGCGATCACGTACCGCGACACCTCGATCGACAGGTTCGACAGGCTCCGCAACAGCGGCGGCGCCCACGAGGCCTGCACATAGTGCACCTCGCACAGCACCACGGTCAGATCCGGGAACTGGCGCACCGTCTCGTGAACCGCGTGCGGGTCCAGGTCGGCGCCGTCGTGCCAGTTCGTCTCGTAGCTAGCCGGCAGCCACAGCGGGATGCCGCGCGCCGACAGCCATTCCAGCCACTCCCCCACCACCCATGACCTGAACGGGTAGTGGTGCAGCGTCGGCACCATCCGAACCGCCCGCACGTCGGCCGCCTCGATCTGGGCCGCGGTCTCGTCCAGGTCGTCGAACGTCGGGTTGCAGACGAACTGCGGCATTAGCCGCGACTCGTCGCCAATCGCCTCCAACAGCCCCGCGTTGCCCTCTGCCGAGTCGAATGCCGCCGCGTGCGGCGCGTACACCAGCGCCCGCTCAACCCCGGCCCGATCCATTTCCGCCAGCAACCCGGCCGCGTCGTCCACCGCCACCCGCCGATCATGCCGCCGCCCCAGCGCCGCATTCGCATCAAGCGCCGGCACCTCCGGCCGGAAATCCAGGTCGACGGACGGAGTCACTGCAAGTCGCTCCTATCCGGTGTCCCGCGCCGCGTCGGCCGCCCATACGTCCAATGGGTTCTCCCGGACCGTCATCGGCAGGTCCACCCGCGCCCGCCGCCGATGCGACTCCCACGCCGCGTGCATCATCTCCATCGCCGTCCGGCCTTCACGCCCGCTCGACTCGGGATCCCGATCCTCCTGGATAGCCTCCCACAGCTCCCGGAACATGATCCCTTGCAACCTGTCGCGCGACTCCGCCTTGGTAAGTGGCACGCCGTGCGGCGCGTCTTCCGATGACATCGGCACGTGCTCCCACTGGTGGTTGTACACGGGCGACATGTGCGAGCCGTAGTGCCGGTACAGGTTCGTATCCACGCTTTGCCGCAGCGCATAGCGTCCCCGCGTGCCGAAGATATCCAGCCCGTACGAGCGGTCGTCGTTGTCCGCCTCCATCCAGAAATTGATGCTGATGTTGATCCCGCCCGCCGCCCCGTAGGTAGCAAACATTCGCTCGCCCATCACCGTGCCGCTGTCAACGTGCCGGCCGTGAATCTCCGTACTCGGCCTGATGTCCGCCGCCGTGCCCTCGCGGCCATCCACCGTCACGTGCCCGTGCGCCCACTGCACGTCCGGCGCGAACACCCGCGCCCAGTCGGCGATGTGCGTGCCCATCTCCGTCATCTCGGTGGCCGACGGACGCGCCCCCTTGTTGTAGGCCTGGATCGCGAATACCTCACCGATATCGCCCGAGGCGATCAAATGCCGCACCAGCCCGTTGTAGCCGCTGGCCCGCTTGATGTGGTTGATTGCCAGCTTCACCCCGTTCCGGTCGCAGGCCTCGATCATCGCGTCGCAGTCGGCCAGCGACAGCGCCATTGGCTTCTCGCAAAACACGTTTAAGCCGGCCTCCGCCGCGGCAATCGTGGCCGGCGCGTGGTACGACCCGTGCGTCGTCACGAACACCACGTCCGGACGCGTCCTGTCGTACAACTCGTCCCAGGACTCGTAGACCGCGTCCGTCCCCCACGCCTGTCGGTAGCGTTCTCGGGCCTCTGGGCTGATATCGCAGCCGCCCACCACCCGCGCGCCCAGCTCCTGCACCGCCGCCCGCGTGTGGTTGTGTCCCATGCCCCCGCACCCCACCACCGCGATCCTTGGCTCGGCCATCGTTGCCTCCACCCCGCGTGAGCGCGCCGCACCAGGAGTCTACGCCTGCTGGCCCCTGCCATACGACCCTTGACCGCAGGTCTTCAATAGCCGGAGCTTTGTCTGCACGCGCCCTATCCGGAAATTCGATTCAATCGAGACGAAGTCTGGGCGCCCTGCCTGCTGTTGTTGCGGTCGGGTGTAGGTGATAGGCTCCGCGCCATAAGACGGGAATCGGACGGGCTGACGCTGGGCTTATAAGAAGGGCGGATCAACAGTGGTAACCAGGTACTCGGGGATGTCCTTGATCGTCGGTGTGATTCTCACCATCGTCTCCTCGTTGCTCCACCCGGGAATCGCCCTCATCAATCCCGTCGACCAAACCGATTTTTTGGCCGCCGTTGGCGCAATGGGCGATGCGCCCACCCTCTCGCATCTGATGACCATCCTGAATATTCTCGGGATGATTCTCACGAGCTTCGGTGTCTTGGCTCTCTTCCCGCTTGCCACCAGTCAAGGAGGCCTTAGCGGTACCTTCCTTAGGTTCGGAGTCTTTGTCTCGATCGTTGAATGGTCCAGCATTGTCGTCGGCCTGGGAATGCGGCATTACGTCATCTACCTCGCCCAGCGCGCCGCCCAGGCTCCGGCCGGCTCGGAACTCCATGCGACCCTGCAGCAAACCGCCATCATGGTTCACACAAGTATGTCCGCGGTTCTCGTGGTGTTCCTTACGCTCTTCCCGTTTGCCTCGTTCTTCCTCGGCGCCGGTCTGATCAGCCGGTTTCAGGACCTCAATGCAAGTAAGATCGCCTCCTACGGACTTGCCCTGTTTGGACTTGGCGGCCTCTTGATTTTCATGATAATCATGTTCGCAGGCGTGGAAGATCCTAATGGCCTCCTCCTGGTCAACAACATCTTCCTGTTCCTCGGTTCCATCTGCCTCCTGACACTGGGCATAGGCATGTACAAGGGCCAGCCCGGCCTCGCCGAGGAAGGGTCTTCAGGCTAGGGCATTGCCGACGTCGTAGTTGGGCCCCGGGGCTTCCCGTCCCGGTTCCCCACTAGACTAGGTGCCGGCGCGTCCATGAGTTCGAGCTGTGAATAAAGTCGCCGTTGTCGGCTCCGGCAGCTGGGGCACCACCCTGGGGGTGCTCGTGGCTGAAGCCCACGGGACCTGCGCCCTCTGGGCCCACAATCCAGCCGAAGCCCACGACATGGCCGCGCGCCGCGAAAACGTGCGCTTCCTCCCCGGCGTCACCCTGCCCGACACCGTCCACATCGACCACGATCCCGCCGCGGTGCTACGTGGGGCCGACCTGGTGCTCGTCACCGTGCCCATGCGCCGGCTGCGCGAGAACTGGGATGCCATCGGCCACCTCATCGAGCCCGATGCCGCCATCGTCAGCGGCATCAAGGGCCTGGACCCCGCCACGGGGCAGCGCGTCAGCCAACTGGTGGCCGGCTGGGCCGGCGACGAAATCCTGAACCGCCTGGCGGTGCTGTCCGGACCCAATCTGGCTCGCGAAATTGCCGCCGGCGAACCGGCCACCGCCGTCATCGCCGCCCGCACGCCCCACATTGCTCGCAACGTCCAGCAGCGCCTCAGCGCTCCAACCTTCCGCACCTACGTCAGCGACGACGTGATCGGCATCGAACTCGCCGGCGCCATCAAGAACGTCATCGCCATCGGCGCCGGCATGGCCGACGGCCTGCGCTACGGCGACAACGCCAAAGCCGCCCTGATGACTCGCGGTCTGGCCGAAATGACCCGCCTGGGGCTCATCGCCGGCGCCGACGCGTTGACCTTTGCCGGACTGGCCGGCATGGGTGACCTGATCGCCACCTGTGCCAGCGCCCACTCCCGTAACCACTACGTCGGCCAGCAATTGGCCGCCGGCCGCACCCTGGCCGACATCCAGGCCCGCATGATCATGGTTGCCGAAGGCGTCGACACCTCCCGCGGCGCCCTGGCCCTGGCCCGCCGCCTTGGCGTTGAGATGCCCATCGTCGAACTCATCAACCAAGCCCTGTTCAACGGCCTTCCCGTCGCCGAAGCCGGGCAGGTTCTCATGGCTCGCGAACTCAGCCACGAGCTCCGGGGCCTCCGCCGCGGCAGTTGACGGCCCAGACACCGCTCCTCCGTTGCTGCTGAGCCGGATCGAGCCATGAACGCCCCCGGCACCCGAGCCGCCTGCGCCGTTCGTTATCCCACCCACGCCTCTGGATAAACGCCCAAGCTGCCAGGCCATTGAGGCCAGTCGCCCCGGGGGTACGCACAAGTCGGAACAGGTTCGCCGTGCGGCGCCGCCGCGGGAGACCTGCGCGAAGTTCGGCCGGGCCCGCGATGCTTCCCAGGAATCCCCGGTGGGATTCAGCTTCCGCACGCCCTGGGTTCCCACGCCGGGTTGGGGCCCGGCAGCGAGTTCAAGGATGGGCCGGGCGCCGCCGTTCGCCCGAGTGCCGGTCAGAATGCCGAAGGCCCACGGCGCGTGAGTGGCGTCGCTCCGTGCGAGCCGGACGAACCCTCGGCCTGCGCGCCTACAGCGTCGGCTGCGCGCCGTCCCAGCCGGTTCGGCGTTCCGCCGCCGCGGCAAAGCCAAGCGTCACCCCATCGTCGAGACGCGGACCAACCACCTGCAGCCCGATGGGCAGACCCTCCGCCGTCAGCCCCGCCGGGATGGTCACGGCCGGCTGGCCCGTCAGGTTGAACGGATACATGTGCTGGAACCAGCGTTCGACCCACGAATCCGGCTTGTCGGTCACACCCGTCGCCGGATCCACCGGCAGCGGCGGCTGAAGCAGCGTCGGCGTCATCACCACGTCATAATCCCGGTACAGGCGCTCAAACGCCGCCCACACGTCGCGTCGTGCCGCCTCGGCCGCCAGGAACTCGGCGGCACTCACCGACAGCCCGTGCGCGACCCGCGCCACCAGCGTGGCATCCGAAATCCCGCGCATCTCGTCTGGCGGCCTCCCCACGTTCAGCGCCAGCGAGACGTCGAAGATCACCGCCCACGCCTCCGTCCAGTCGTCCAGGAACGGATCCACGTCAGTCACGTCGAACCCGTCGTCCGCCAGCGCCCGCACGGTCGCCTGGCACGGCTCCACCACTTGGGGATCAGCCTCCGCTCGTCCAAGCCGTGGCGCCCAGGCAATCCGCCCTGACAGCGGCGGATCGTCGGCGATGGCCGAATAGCTCACGTCTTCCGGCGGCAGTGACGCCGGGTCAACGTGATCCTGCCCGGCAATCACGTCCAGCAGCAGCGAGGCGTCGGCCACTGACCGCGCCATTGGCCCCAGGTGCGACATCGGTGAGAATCCGGACCGCAGCGGTGCGTGCGGCACGCGGCCCAGCGTCGGCTTATGCCCAACCACCCCGCAGCATGAGGCCGGAATACGAATCGACCCGCCCCCGTCGGTACCCAGGGCCAGCGCAACCTGTCCTGCCGCCAGCGCGGCGGCCGAACCGCTGCTTGAACCTCCGGGCGTATGACCGGCCGACCACGGATTGCGTGTAGCCGGACCCAGCGGGCTGTGGCCGAACGCCAGGTGCCCAAACTCCGGCATGGCGGTCATGCCCATGATCACCGCGCCCGCCGCCCGCAGCCGCGCCACCGCCGGCCCGTCGGTGTCCTCGCGATTCCCCCTCATCAACAGCGATCCGACCTCGCGCGGCAGCCCGGCCACGGCCACCTGCTCCTTCACCGCCAGCGGCACCCCGGCCAGCGGACCCAGCGCGGCTCCCCGCGCACGCGCCGCATCCAGCGCCGCCGCCGCCGCGCGGGCGCCGTCCGCGTCCACGTGGCGAAAGGCGCGCAGACGGTTGTCGGTGGCGGCAATCCGTTCCAGCGAGGTCTCAACAACCTCGCGCGCGCTCACCTGGCCTTCGCGGACCGCCGTCGCAATCGCCCTCGCCGAGGCGAAAGTTAGCGCGCCGAGGTCCACCTTCGACCTCCCCGTCCGCCGCCTAGCGGTCCGGCGCGATCAGCGGGATTGGCGTCAGCGTCGTGTCGGCCGGCACCGTCGGCACGGTGCCCGGATTCAATACCATGTCGTCGGGATTCGATTCGTTGTAGAAGCCCGGCATGTGCGGGGCTGCCCGCACGTACCACACCAATTCCCAAATCTCATCTTCGGACGTCCGCGAGCCGTATTCGGGCATGTCGCCCCGGCCGAAAAAGATCTTGTAGAAAATCGAGCCGTCCGTCTGGTTCTGAACCTCCGGATGCGAGAAGTTGCGCGGCCGCGGCACCAGCAACTGCACCTGTGGACCGTTGCCGTCCGCCAGGTGCCCGTGGCACTTCGCGCAGGTGAACCGATACTGATGGTGGGCCCGCACCAGCACAGCCTCGGTAAGCGGCAGCGGATTGTCCCGCACTTCGAACTGTCCCGGCACCAGCCATTCTTCGACTTCCTGCCGAAGGCCCAGCGACGGCAGCCAGGTAAACAGCCAGAACATTCCGCCAAGCAGGATGACCAAAATGACAATCGTGGTGTCGGTGACTGCTGAACCGCTACGTTCCACGCTAAGACCCCTGTGCGTTCCGCACCGGGCGGAAGCCGCGCGATGTTAGCACCGACTCAGGCCGCCGCCACGGCCGTAGCGCTTGGATTCGGTCGGCCCAACGCCTGCCGCAGGAAGGCGTTGACCCGCACGGCGTATTCGCCCAGCCGCTGAGAGAACGCCCCCACGTGCCCCACGCTCGGCGGCTGCCAGAGCACGCGCGGCTCGCCGGCCGCCTCGTAGAGCGCTTGCCCCACCTCCGCCGGCACATACCGGTCGGATTTGCCGTGGATGATGAAGACCGGACGCGGGCTGATCCGTCCGATGTCGTCCGCCGGGTTTACCCGGCCCGGGTCCACCCCACTGAAAATCCGCGCCATCAGCTGCACCGGGCCGGCGAACGGAAACGCCGGAACCCCCAGAAACGCCTCGAACGACTCGTCCGTGGTCTCCAGCAGCCGCGCGTAGGACGACTCGGCCACTACCGCGGCGATTCGCGGGTCGCGCGCCGCCGCCATGATCGCCGCCGCGCCGCCCATCGAATCGCCAATCACCGCCACCCGACGCGGATCCACCCCGGGCAGCCCCACCACCACATCCACGGCGTCAATCAGATCGTTCACTTCGCGCGCCCCCAGGGTAACCACGCCCGGATCGCTCAGGCCGTGGCCCCTGAAGTCGAAGATAAACGTGTTGAATCCCAACCGCCGCAGCATGTTCCCCTTGCCCACCATGTCGCGGTGCGTGCTTGCAATTCCGTGCGTCACGATCACCGTCCCCGCCGAATCCAGCACCGGGCCGTACCAGGCTGCCAGGCTGGCCCCGTCGCGCGTGGGAACGTCAAGCCGGACCCAGCCGACGTCATAGTCCAGCCGCGTCGTCATGTCATTCGCTTGCGGCGGGTGGGTCAGAAACCAGGCCGTCAGGCCCGACAGCACCAGGAAAGTCAGCGCGCCCAGCGCCACCACGCCAATGCCAATCCGCAGCAGCAACCGCCCTGGGTTCACGCGTGGTCGCGGCACGTACGCCAGCCGCCCCGGCAGCCGGCGCCGGTGCATACCCTGGTACACGGAACCCATCGACAAAATCGCTTCCCTGGCCTCAGCGTGCCGCGTGGCGGAAGGCCGCGCCTACACGATGTCACACTGCGTCAACCCGCGACGTGAGGAATCTCTCATATGACCGTCCTGGAACTCGGACCCGACGCCATAGAGCCGCGCCTGCTCGACGCCGACGAAGCGCAAATGCTGGACGCCGTCATGGGCCAGTCGCTGGGCGTGCAGGCCGGCGAGCGAGTCCTGGTGGTTACCGATCCCCCCAAGCGTTCGCTGGGCCAGCTCTTCGCCCGTGGCGCCCTGCGCGCTACGCGGAACGTGCAGTTGCTGCTGATGCCCGCGGCGCCCGACCACGGCAGCGAACCCCCGGCGCGGGTCGCCGAGGCGATGGCCGAAGCCGATGTGTGCTTCCTGCCCACCAGCAAGTCCCTCAGCCACACGCACGCGCGCCGGAACGCCAGCGCCGCCGGCGCCCGCGTCGCCAGCATGCCCTCCATCACCTACGAAATGGCCATGCGCACCCTACGGGTCGACTACGCCGCCATTGCCCGCACCTCCCAGGCGCTGGCCGACCTGCTCTCCGCCGCATCCGCCGTGCGCCTCACCGCCCCCGGTGGGACCGACCTCTACCTGGACCTGAACGGTCGCCAGGGCTTCGCCGACACCGGCGTCTTCACCGCCTCCGGCGCGTTCGGCAACCTGCCGGCCGGCGAGGCCTTCGTCGCACCGCTCGAGGGCCGTGCGCATGGAACCCTCGTATTTGACGCCGCCCTGCCGGTGGACGACCCCGACGACGCCGTGGCCAGCGCGCCAATGCTGATCGAAGTGCGCGACGGCCTCGCCCACAACGTCACCGGCCCCGGTGCCCGGGACCTGCAAGCTGTCTTCGACCGCCTGGGCAAGGACGCCCGCAACATCGCTGAACTCGGCATCGGCACCAACCCCGCCACCCGCATCAGCGGCAACGTCCTCGAATGCGAAAAGGTCGTCGGGACGGCCCACGTGGCGCTCGGCAACAGCCTCCACATCGGCGGCGCCACCGATGTTCCGTTCCACAGCGACGGCGTCCTCAACCGGCCCACGATCATGGCCGGCGACACGCCGCTCATCGAGGACGGGCGACTGGCGGTGTGACCGAATCTGGCATGCGCCTCGCCCGTACGGCCGCCGCCGCTGTGATTGCCCTGGCGCTGGCCGCCGCCACCTGCGCCGCGCCCCGCAGCGTCGCTCCCGCCGCGCCCCCCACGCCGACACCGTCCCCTACCTGGACGCCCATTCCCCTTGCCACCGCCACGCCCCGTCCGACGCCCACCCCCACGCAGGCGCCGACCGTCGTGGCCGTGGCCACGGCCGTGGCGCCACAGCCCTCGCCGCCGACCGACGCGCCCGCGACGAGCCCAACGCCGCCCCCGCCCACCGCCTCGCCCGAGGAACTGGCGCGCTACAGCACCGAAGAACTACAGGCGCGCCTGCCTGATCCCACCGTGCTATCGGACCGTCTCGGTGTGCCCGTGGTCCGTGGCGCCGACGAAGACATCACCGCGGCCAACTTCGGCCTTCAGGGCCAGTTTCTTGATCCGCTCATCATCCGCCGTCCTGATCCGTTTCTGTTCGCACTTCTGTTCGTGGGCCAGACGGCCTCCAGCGCGGAAGAGTTCCTGGCCGACAACCTCCTCGACGCGCCCGGTCCTTTCTTGGAGACCGTGGCCAGCGGCCTTGTCGAAGGGTTTCAAACCTCGGAGCGTCCAGCTGATGTGGTGGCCCTGGTTGTGCAGGCGCCTCCGCCCGTTGGCGAGCGCTCCGCCGCCGCCCGCACCCGCGTAGTCAGCGGGACCGACGCCTTTGAAGCCCGCCTGCTGATTACCGAGCAGTCGGACATCCTCGTGCTGGTCCTGCAGATCGCGCGCGCCGACCAGGACACCACTGTTGACCTGCTGGACGATGTCGACCTCGCCTCTGCGGTTCTGACCTCGGAAATCCCACGTGGGTAACCCAGGCCTCGCGGCTTGCCTGCGAACCTCGCGCCGGCGCCGAAGGTGCGACCCCTGGTCCCGCCACTCACTGGCTTCGCCGGCAGGCGCGGCCTCCAACGCAGGGTCTCACCTGCTCAGGAACCCACCAAAACCCGCCATGCTCCCGGCAAGCTTCGCCGCGTCGGCAGTCTCGGCCTGACGCGGGCAGGCGCGGGATCTATTGAGGAATCTAACCGGGTTTCAGGTTTGGCCAGCCCTGGATTCCGGGGGTTGGCAGGCGCAGCGCGCCGCCCCGCGGTCCGAGGAGCCCTAGGTTCCGGCTGCAGGGGTCGGCGTCTCCTCCGCCGGCAACTCCAGCTCCAGCGGCGACGCGTCCGTGTAACGCAGTTCCAACCGGCCCACCTGGACCAGTCGCAAGAAGTGATGCCCTGGAGCGAATTCGAACACGTCGAAATGCACCGGGATGGCATACGGCCCCAGCGTCCCATTGGGCTCCGGCAGCAACGTCGCGATCAGCGTTTCGTCGATGTAGGCGCGGATCCAGCACGTCTCTGGCTGGAACTCCGTCCCCAATACCTCGGGGCACGGATCCCACCCGGACGACCGTGTAATCCACAGTTCTTGCCGTCCCGCAATCTGGACCTTGGTCGTGGCGAACTCGGCCTCGATCGTCACCTGGGCCTTGTCGGCCACGTCAAGCACAAACGGCTCGTCGGATTCCGGCTCGCCCGGCCCGCAGGCAACCAGGACCAGCGCCAGCGCCACACCGGCCATCGGCGCCAAGGCGCGCAGCCGCGTCCGGATTGGTAAACGGTGTCTTGCAAACATCTCCAATGTTCAATCTACCGCGAAAAACGACCCCTGCCGCATGTAGGCTCCCGTCATGGCGCTTGACCAGCCTGTCGCGAAGCCGCGTTTGCTCGCCGTCGACGACGATCCCGAGATCCTGGACCTTCTGGATCGCGGCCTCAAGATCGAGGGCTTCGACGTTCGCGTCGCATCCAGTGGCGACGCCGCCCTCAAGGCGCTCGCGGAGCATCCCACCGACGTCGTCGTGCTCGACGTCATGATGCCCGGCCTCGATGGGCTCGCCGTCATACAGCGCATTCGCGAGACGAGCGATGTCCCCGTCCTGTTCCTCAGCGCCCGTGAGCGTGTCCGCGACCGCATCGCTGGTCTTGACGCCGGCGGCGACGACTACTTGCCCAAACCCTTCGCCTTTGGCGAGCTTGTCGCCCGCATCCGCGCCCTCCTCCGCCGCCCCGGCACGCCGGAATCCGAGCGGCTCGTCTTCGCCGACCTCCAACTGGATGAATCCGCTCGCCAGGCCACTCGCGCCGGCATCGTCGTCCCGCTGACCACGACCGAGTTCGACCTGCTGCGCGTCTTCTTGCGCGAACCCCGGCGCGTCCTATCCCGCGAGCGCCTGCTGGAGGCCGCCTGGGGTTTCGCGCCCGACACCATCTCCAACGTTGTGGACGTCTACGTTGGCTACCTGCGCCGCAAGCTGGAAGCCGACGGTCGTCGCCGCCTCATCTGGACGGTCCGCGGTGCCGGCTACGTGCTGCGTGAGGACGGCGCATGAGCATCCGGCTCAAGCTGCGGCTTCTCTACCTCGCCTGCATCGCGGTCACCATTACCGTCTTCGGCATCGGGCTCCAACTCCTCCTCATGGCGCACGTCGATACGGAAGTCGACGAGACCCTCCGCGCTCGTTCCCGCGAAGTCGTACGCATTGCCCAGGTCAGCGGTGGTCTCACCGGCGTCCGTCCCGAGGTCGGCATGCTCATCGAGCTTCCCGTCGATGAGCTCCGCGAACGCGAGGTCTACCTCCAGGTGCTCGATCCGCAGGGTCGACCCGTTGTCGCGTCCGTCAACCTGCGTGGACAGTCGCTGCCCGTCACCGATGGCGCCAGGCACGTGATCGACACCCACGAGGAAGCCATCGAGACCATCAACGTCGCCGGTCGCTTCCGCCTGCGTCTGCTCAGCGTCCCGATCCTGCGCGGCGACGATCTGGTCGGCGTCCTGCAAAGCGCCCAGTCGCTCCAGCTCGCCGACAGCACCACCGAACGCTCGCGCAATCTCCTCATCGGTGGGGCGGCCGTCGTCTTCGTCGTCGCCTCCCTCAGCGCCCTCTATCTCACGCGCACGGCCGTCAATCCCGTGGCTGAAATCACCCGCACCGCCGAAGCCATCTATCGCCAGGGCGACCTCAGTCGCCGCATCAACATCGGCGCCGGCAAGGACGACCTCAGCGCCTTGGGCCGAACCTTCAACCGTATGCTCGACCATATCGAGGACAGCGTGGAGGCCCAACGCCGCTTCGTCGGCGACGCGTCCCACGAACTCAAGACCCCCCTCACCGTCATCCGCGGCAACGCCGAACTCCTCGGCCGCGATCCCGCCGGAGTCGACGCCCCCGCCGCCGCCGCCATCACCCGCGAGGCCGACCGCATGCAGCGCATCGTCAACGACTTGCTCGCCGTCGCCGAGCTCGATGCGCCCGGCGAGCTCAAGTTCGAACTCGTCAACCTCCGCGCGCTGGTCGTGAGTGTCCTCGCCGACTTAGGCCCCGTGGCCGCCGGCCGCTCCCTCGTTCTCGTCGGCTCCGACGCCGCCTGGGTCTTCGGCGACGCCGACAAACTGGAACGCGCCCTCCGTAACCTCGTCCAGAACGCCATTACCGCTACGCCGGACGACGGCGCCATTCAGGTCAGACTCACGGTCCGCGACCGCACCGCGTCCCTCACCGTCAGCGACAACGGCCCAGGCATCCCCACCCAGCATCTCCCACACGTCTTCGACCGGTTCTATCGGGCGGACCCCGCCCGCTCGCGCGCCGGCGGCGGCACCGGTCTCGGCCTTACCATCGTGCGCAGCGTCGCCGAAACCCACGGCGGCAGCGTCCAGGCCCGCGGCGCCGACCTCGGCGGCGCCGAGTTTGAAATCCGCCTCCCCGCCGGCCGCCCACCCGCTCAGGGAGAACCACGAACCGGTTCGTAGAGACCCACTCCACCTACGAACGCGCGGCAGCTCACCGGCCCCGCGCGGCCCTCAATCCCCCGAAGACTCTCTCCGTGTAGCCGGCTCGGCGTAACCCGGCTGGCGCTTGGCGCCTCTCCCCTAACCCCGGGCTGAGTCTGTGGCAGGCTCCAGCCCTCTCGCCCGCGAAGAGAGAGCAAGCGCGGCGGGGCCATTGGCGCCGCACACCGTCGACCATTGCCTGCCGGCCAACGAAGGCGGCCTCGGCCGTTCCCGCTCGGAGCGGCGAGCGGGCGCCCTGGCCCTCGATGATCGGCGCGGGTGACGAACCAGGAGCTACTGGCGGCCGCCCAGCGGCACGTCGCGGCCTTCGTCCAGGTCCAGGCGGTCGAACTGGCGGCTGACGTCGGTGCGGTGGGACTGGCCGATGTCGGCCATGAATTGCCAGAAGCGCTGGCGGGCCGCGTCGTCGTCGGGGGTCCTGGTCATCATTTCGTGGTTGAAGGCCATGATCTCGGTGGCGGAGCGGGGCCGCATGCGCGCCTTGATCCAGGCCCAGACGTCCTCGTCGCTGTCGCGCGCGGCGACGGCGTCCACGAAGTCCTGCGGTTCGATTCCCAGGAATTCCAGCAGCATTCCGGAAAAGAAGGTACGCGAGATGTACTCCCCGAGCGCACCGGCGAGCTCGGCGCGCACCTTGTCGATGGCCCGCGGTAGAAACACGATCCCGTGCATGGATTCGTACGGACTGCGCGGGACGCCATTTACCAGATCCATTGGGTGTCTCCCTCAACAGAGCCTATATCTCGACCGGCCGGACTGTGATAGTGGTTCGCCGTCCGGCGTCCGGCAACCCGGCCGGGGGTCCCGCGATGCCCTACGAGGAGCGCGCGGAGGTTGCGGCTCGAGTCAGGGGCGTCATCGAGTAGGCGCGGGCGGCGGTCATTGCGGGTGGCCGGCTGGCACCATGCGGTTGGTTGTTCGCTCCCGTGCCAGGCGCTGCCATGAAGATTGCCGATATCCAGTTTTATTCGTTCAATCCGGGCCGTCGGAACCTGGAGGTGGTGCGGATCGAGTCGGACAACGGGTACTACGGCTGGGGTGAGATTGGCCTGACCTCGCGGGACCGGGCGGTGCGCGGGGCCGTGTCACACTTTCGCGACTTCCTGATCGGGCAGGACCCGCGGCGGATCGGGCGGATCTGGCAGGAGACCTACCGCAGCCAGTACTTCGAGGGCGGGCGCGTGCTGACCAGCGCCATGTCGGCCATCGACATTGCCCTGCACGACCTGGTGGCCAAGAGCCTCGGAGTGCCCGTCTACCAGCTGCTGGGCGGCAAGCAGCGCGACTTCGTGCCCTGCTTCGTCACCACAAACTCACGGAACCAGGACGACCTGGTCGAGGAGGTGAAGGGCCTGGTGGCGGAGGGCTGGGAGTGCATCCGCACCCTGGTCTGGGGTCTCTGGGAGACCGAGGGGCAGGTCTTTGCGCCGCGCGAGTCCGTGGCCATCACCGCTGAGTGGCATACGGCGGTGCGCGAGGCCGTGGGGCCGGGTCCCGTGATTGGGCCCGACTACCACCACCGGCTGAGCGTGGCCGAGGCCGCCTCCTACTGCCAGCGCATGCCGCCGGGCACCATCGACTTCCTGGAGGAGCCGATCCGCGACGAAACGCCGGCGGCCTACGCCACCCTGCGGTCAATGACCGACATCCCGTTCGCCATTGGTGAGGAGTTCTCCAGCAAGTGGCAGTTCGCGCCGTACGTCGAGCAGGGGCTGACCAACTTCGCCCGGCTGGACATTTGCAACGTGGGCGGCTTCACCGAAGCCATGAAGGTGGCGGGTTGGTGCGAGACGCACTACATCGACCTGATGCCGCATAACCCATTGGGGCCGGTCTGCACCGCCGCGAGCGTACAGCTGGGCGCGGCCGTGCCCAACTGGGCGTGGCTGGAAGACCGGACCGTTGACCTGGGCCGGCTGTACTCGGACGAGATCTTTCCCGTGCAACCGAAGCTGGACGGGGTCTGGTATCCGGTGCCCGACACTCCCGGCCTGGGCGTGGAGATCGACCTGGATGTCATCAAGGAGATTCCCTCCCGCCAGACCGAAACCCCGCATACGGTTCGACCGGACGGGTCCGTTACGAACTTCTGAGCGTCGTGGGCAGGATGCACAAGACTTTCCACGGCTATATGAACCTCTGCGCAACCCGAGCGCGGGTGCCCGGAAGACCCCTCACCGATTTCGGCCGAAGACGCCCGAATCTGCCTCTCCCCGTGGAGAGGGTGAAGAACGGCGTCCCCTTGATTGGATTGAGACCAAACACATTTGCTATCCCCCGGGGCGGGAGTAGGAGCGGTCGCACCTGGGAAGACGAGGGGCGTATTGCAGAAGTCTCTCTCGGGAGCGAACGGGCGTGAGAGTGACCTATGATCCCGAGGCGGACACGGTGGTCGTTAGCCTGCGGGATTCGGCTATTGAAGAGAGCGACGAGGTTCGGCCGGGTGTGATCGCGGACTTTGATTCGGCCGGTGAGGTCGTGCGCTTTGAGGTCCTTGACGCATCGCGCGTTGTTGAGAATCCGCGTGAGATGCGGTTCGTCGCAACCGAATAGCGACTCACGCGCCGGACGGCGCCGCCGGCTGGCACCATGAGGTGTGCCGTCCGCCACCGTGCCAGGCGCCGTCATGAAAATCGCCGACATCCAGTTTCACGCCTTCAACCCGGGCTTTCGCAACGTGCAGACCGTGCGGATCGAGTCCGATAACGGCTACTACGGCTGGGGCGAGGCCGGCCTGAGCACCCGCGACCTGGCGGTGGGCGGCGCGGTGTCCCACTTTCGGGACTTCCTGATCGGCCAGGACCCGCGCCAGATCGGGCGTATCTGGCAGGAGGTCTATCGCAGCCAGTACTTCGAGGGTGGGCGGGTGCTGACCTCGGCGATGTCGGCCATCGACATCGCCCTACACGACTTGGTGGCCAAGAGTCTCGGCGTGCCGGTCTACCAGCTGCTGGGCGGCAAGCAGCGCGACTTCGTGCCCTGTTTCGTGACCACGCGCTCCAGCGACCTGGACGAGCTGATCGCGGAAGTCAAGGGCCTGGTGGCGGACGGCTGGGAGTGCATCCGCACCTCAATGTACGGTCCCGGGATCAGCGACGGGAGTAACCGCTTCGAGCCGCGCGAGTCCGTGGCCGTGACCGCGGAATGGCATACGGCGCTGCGCGAGGCCGTGGGACCGGGCCCGGTGCTGGGCCCCGACTACCACCACCGGCTGAGCGTGGCCGAGGCGGCCTCCTACTGCCAGCGCATGCCGCCGGGCACGATCGACTTCCTGGAAGAACCGATCCGCGACGAGAGCCCCAACGCCTACGCCACCCTGCGCACGATGACCGACGTGCCCTTCGCGATCGGCGAGGAGTTCTCCAGCAAGTGGCAGTTCGCGCCCTATATCGAGCAGGGCCTGACCAACTTCGCTCGCGTTGACATCTGCAACGTGGGCGGTTTCACGGAGGCCATGAAGGTGGCGGGCTGGTGCGAGGTCCATTACATCGACCTGATGCCGCACAACCCGCTGGGTCCGGTCTGCACGGCGGCCAGCGTGCACATGGGCGCGGCCGTGCCGAACTGGGCCTGGCTTGAAGATCGCGGCCCGGACCTGGGACGGCTCTATTCCGATGAGCTCTTCCCGGTCCAGCACAAGCTGGACGGCGTCTGGTACCCCGTGCCCGACACGCCCGGCCTGGGCGTGGACATCGACCTGGACGTCGTCAAGGAACTCCCGGTCAGCCACTGGGAGGCCCCGCACCTCACCCGGCCCGACGGGTCGGTTACGAATTGGTAATGGGGGACTGACCATGGTGTCCTGTGCGTCAACGGCGCTTGCGAGATGACGCACAGAATCCCGGCCGGGGCTCGCCTTCTTGCCGGCTACATGTTCAAGCGCTGGCGGATGTACGCGCTGCTGTGGGCGATCTCCACGGCCGGCGTGGCCGTGCAGACGGCAGTTCCGTTCCTGGTCCGCGCCCTGCTGGACGACGCGCTGCCTACCCGGGAAATCGGACTTGTCGTGGTCCTGGTGCTGGCCATCGGCTGCGCCCACGGCTTCCATCGTTTCACCGTCATCGCGAACCGGATTGGCCGGGAGCGCGGACTGGTGCGCACGAACCAGGATCTGCGCACCGACATCTTTGCCCGGACGATTCGCCGCGATGGGCGCTTTTTCGACCGGCAGACCAGCGGGGAGTTGACCGACCGTCTGATTCGAGATACGCAGGCGGCGAGTCACTGGGCTCAGCACCTGGTCATGAAGGGGTTCCTGGGGTCGATCGAGCTTGCCGGTCCCCTGATTGCGGCCTTTCTGCTGAACTGGCGGATGGCGGCGGCGATGCTGGCGCTGGCGCCGGTCCTGCTGGTGATCCGGCGCTTCATCACGCCGCGCGAACAGGCCGCGCTGCAAACGGAGCGACAGCTCTCCGGCGCCGTCCGCTCGTTCGCGCAGGAGGCCATCGCGGGCCGCCGATTTATCCGCGCCTCGCAGACCCAAGAGCATGCCCGGGGGCGCCTGCGCGAACTGAACGAGCGGCTGTTGACCGAGGGCTCGTATCGGGTCACGACGCTGGCGAGCTACCAGCACAACATGTGGATGACGGCGCGCGGAATCGGCCTCCTGCTGGTATTTGCCGTGGGTATCGCCGAAACCGCCAGTGGCCGCACCACGCCGGGCACGCTGGCCGCCTTTGTGCTGACGGCCATGCACTTCTACTCGGCGCTGGGGTTCATGCTGGACTTCTATACGATGCTGCACCGGCTGCTGGCGCCGTGGCGGCGGGTGGCGCCGCTGTTGGAGGATCCGCCGGATGCGCCGGCCGGTCGCCAGCCAGTCCGCTCGGGCGCTCCGGGTGTGGTCTTCAGCAGCGTGTCTTTCGCCTACACCGACGACCGTGAGGCGCCGCTGCGCGATGTGAGCTTTGAAGTGGACCCGGGCGAATTCCTGGCCGTCGTCGGCGCCACAGGATCCGGCAAGACCACGATTGCCGATTTGCTGATGCGCTTCTACACGCCGCAGTCGGGCACGGTCGCCGTGAACGGCCTGGACGTCTCGGACTTGCCGGCGCACGAGCTCCGGCGCGTGGTCGGCATCGTGCCGCAGGACACGGCGCTGCTGAACGAGAGCATCCGGGAGAACCTGCTGATCGCCGCGCCGGACGCTGACGACCAGACGCTGGCCGAGGCCATGCGCGCCGCCGAGCTTCACGAATTCGCGGCCTCGCTGCCGGACGGCTACGACACGGTGATCGGCGACCGCGGCGTTCGGCTCAGCGGCGGGCAGCGTCAGCGCCTGGCGATCGCCCGCGTGCTGCTGCAAGACCCGCCGCTGCTGATCCTGGATGAAGCGACGTCCTCGCTGGACAGCCTGACCGAGCGGCGCATCCAGGCCGCGCTGGATCGGGCCAGCCAGGGTCGCACCGTCATTGCCATCGCCCACCGGCTGGCGACCATCATCAATGCCGACCGGGTGCTGGTGCTGGACGGCGGCCGCATCGTCGATCAAGGAACCGTCCGCGAACTTCGAGAGCGAGACGGGCTATTCCGCGCGATGTACGACACGCAGTTCGCGGCGGCGGGGGCCTAGCGTGGCCGGCAAGAACTCGGCCGAAGCTGGCGGCTGGCGCGAACTGCGGCAGGCAATAGGCGCCGCACCGCCAACGCGTACGACGATTGCCATTACGGTGCTGCTCGCGTCGTTGACGATTGCACTTGCAGTTGCCGGCGCCCTGGCAATGCGCGATCTCGTGAACGAGGGCGTGTACGCAGGTTTCCCAGACGCGCTCGGAGCGCTGGTCCTGACCGCGGCCGGCCCCACGCTGGCGGTAGGGACCGGCTGGGTGCTGGTCGCGCGCGCGGAACGCCTGGGCTTCCGAGCCAGCGCACGGCTGACAGAGAGGGTCTTCGCGCACGTCCAGCGGGTGCGGATGGATGTGCTGGACGGCATGCGCTCCGGTGAACTGACCGCGCGGGTCATCGACGATCCGAGCGAACTGGCCTGGCAGGCACGCTGGGGCGCCGGCGCCGGCGTGTTCGCCCTGGCGTTTGGGCTGGCGACGGTCATAACTGGCGCCATCATCAACTGGCGCCTGCTGGGGCTTGTGGTGATCGTTACGCCGCTCTACTTCGTGCTGACCCGGCGGTTCGGCTATGGCCTGCGCCGCCTGGCCGCCTACGACCGGCTGGTCTCGCAGGCCGACCTGGCGGCCTTCGCCCAGGAGCGTTTAGGCGCCGCCCGCCTGGTGCAGGCGAGCCGGGCCGAGGACCGCGAGGCGGGACGGTTCTCGGACCTGGCGGAGCGGCTGAGCCGCGACCACCTGCGCGAGTTCCTGGCCGGCCGTACCTCGGGCGACGTCGGCATTGCGCTCGCCTGGCTGACGGCGCCGATCCTGGTGTTCGGCCTGGGCAGCATTGAATACCTCAACGGGCGGCTGACGACGGGGGATATCACCGCGCTGATCAGCCTGCTGCTGGCTCTGGTCAAGATCAGCATGGTGGCCAGCGTCTATTGGTTTGAGTTGGCGCCTATCTTCGCCGCGTCGCGCCGGCTCAACGAGACGCTGAGCCTGCCGACTGAGGATGAGACCGAGTCGGAACATCGCGACCTGGCGCGTCCGCCCGCGGTGGAATTTGACGGCGTCGCATTCCGTCACCGCTCGACCGATGTGCAGCCGCTGGCTGACTTCAGTCTCGAAGCGGAGGCTGGACAGGTCACCGCTCTGGTTGGGGAAAGCGGCTCGGGCAAGTCAACCGCGGCGGAGTTGCTCGCCAGGTTCTTCGATGTCGACGCGGGCCAGATCGAACTTGATGGTGGTCCGATTCAGTCGCTGAGCCGCGCCAGGGTTCGGCGGTCGATGGCGCTGGTTGCGCAGGATCCGTCTTTCTTCAGCGCGAGCATCCGAGAGAACCTGACGTTCGGGCTCGCCGACGTCGACGATCGCGACCTCGAGCGGGTGTGCCGGATCGCGCGGATTCACGACTTCATCCAGTCGCTGCCCGAGGGTTACGACACGGAGATTGGCGAGCGGGCCTCGCACCTCTCCGGCGGCGAGCGCCAGCGCCTGGCGATCGCTCGTGCGCTACTGACCGATCCGGACGTCCTGATCCTGGACGAGGCGACCTCCGCCCTGGACTCGGTGACCGAGCGCGAGGTCTACGACGGCGTGCTGGCCGACTCGGACAGCCGCACGGTGCTGGTTATCGCCCACCGCCTGTCCACCGTGCGCAACGCCGACCGCATCTTCGTTCTCGAAGCCGGTCGGATTGCGGAAGCCGGAACGCACGACCAACTCATGGCAGCCGACGGCCCCTATCAACGACTCTACGCCGCCCAGGCTACGCCTGGAGGGGCCTAGGGTCGCGGCGCGGGCGCCGCCATCAGGTGCGGCCCGTTGGTGGCGGAGGACTGGCGGGCCAGGTCGTAGACGGCGTCCTGGAGTTCCAGGACGCGGACGGCCTGGCGCAGGGGGATGGGCGGCGGGTCGCCGTTTTCCAGCGCCTGGATGGAGCGGCCCATGATGCTGGCCATCATGTCGGCCCGCGGCGTTTCGTCGTAGACCCGTACACCCTGGCTAGTGTGGACCTGGACCTGACCGACGAGGTCGGCTGTGTACTGGCCGAGGATGATCGCGTTGGTGCCCACCGCGCGGATGACGTACTCGCCGGAGTGGACGCCCAGTGGGTAGGCGTAGCTGCATTCCACCAGCCCCGTTGATCCATCGGCGGCCCGGAACAGGCCGGCGGCGTAGTCGTCAAAGGGACGCTGGAACATGGCGTTTGAGATCACGCCGGCCACCGCTTGCACGGGTTGCCCGCCCATGGCGTCCAGCATGATGTCGATGCCGTGCTGGCACTCCACGGCCCAGCAGCCACCGCCGGAGATTGACGGGTCGTTATGCCAGGCGGAGGGCATGTTGTCGTAGCGCGCGGGCGTTGAAGTGCTGAGGCGGCTGTGAAAGTGCGCCAGGTCCCCGAGCGTGCCGTCCGCCAGCGACCGGCCGATCACCTCGAAGACTCTCAGCTCGCGCGTGGGCAGCGTGAGCGCGCCCCACAGGCCGGCGGCCTCAGCGGCGTCCACCGCAGGCCGCAGGCGGTCGGCGCAGTCGGCCCAGGGCTTGTCGAACAGAGAGGGCACGCCGGCGTCCACGCAGGCTTGCAGGTAGCTGGGCGCGAGGGTGTGGCGGCCCGAGACGAGCGCCACATCGGGCTTCACGGCTTCCAGGCACTCGGAGGCCGTGTCGAAGACCGGGCAGCCGAACGTCTCGGCCATGGTCGTGCGTTCGGACTCCAGCGGGTCGAACGCGCCGACCAACTCGTGCCCAAGCTGGATGGCGGTGCGGCCCATCCCAAACCCGTGATGACTGTAGGAAAGCACGACGGCGCGCATGGGGGTTGCTCCGGCAGGCAGGTGGGCGCGTGAGTGTACGGGGCGCCGCGAAGGCATTCAGAGGCCTGGCTGGAGTGGTTGACCGGGTCACTTTCGCTAACGGCCGCCGCTCCGAGCCGTCGGACGCGACTACGGTCTCTAGTCAGGCTGTGGGAAGTGTTCTTTCAGGAAGCCCTCGATTTGGTCGAGTCGGTCGTCGAGCTCCTTGCCGGTTAGGTACCCGCCGTCTTCGTACGTACCAAGCGCGGCGACAGCTTCGTCTTCGTTTATGGGTTGAAACCACTCGGCGAAGTGCCACGGACCGACCCAAATACCCAACTCTCCGCCGTTCGCACCGGCGCGCGGCGTCGCGTACATCAGGAAGCGGGTGCGGTTTGCCGGCGGCGCGATTCTCACAGATGCCCGTTGCGGCTGCACCGGAAGGCCCGCCTGCTCAGACATCTTGCAAAAGCGATCGAATTGCTCGCGAACGCCCGCCTGGCCAGCTAGATCACGAATCGCGTCAACCGTGTACCGTCGTTTAGGGGCAGGCGGCTTGACCGGTTCGTCAATTACCTCACGAACCAACAATCTCGCGCCGCCCTCCAACTCGAACACCTCGAAGCTGACGACGCTGATCGGGACGCCGAAGCGCGCGAGGAACTCATTCATGCGTTCCAGTCCAGCGTGAATTCCGACGCCGACGAGCAACACGGCGATCTCCCGCTCCTCGGCCTCGCCGGCCAGTTGCTGCTTCACTCGCTCCGACAGCGTTTCCTCATCACCATCACCGAACTCGCCGAGGCGTCCTTTGAGCTTCTCGTAGACTTCATCCGCGTCGAGTCGGGCCAGCGACGCGGCGTAGTAGAGCGCCTGTCCCAGGGCGCCGGAGTCGAGCCTGCCGGGCTTGATCTCGATCACGATCCAGCGGTCCTGCGAGTCGATAGCCAACAGATCGAGACGTCCGTCATCGATTGACACCTGGCGGCCGACCAGGGTGTACCCCTCCCCGATCAGCGTCATGTCCTTTGCGATCCAGTCCTCGAGGTGTTGCTCAAGTTCAATATGAGAGCGCTCGAGGCCTTGCGGCTGCGAAGGCTGTAGGCCTTCCTCGCCGTGCTGCGCGTCGAAGCTCCAGGCCGCCAGTTTCGTCATTTACTCGCTCCCGGACTGTCGGTTTCCTGTGGGACTATTCGACTATGTTGATCCGACGCGCAAACCGCTGTGGTGGGACTGTTCCTAGAGCACCGAGTCCACGTTAGGCAGTTTCTTCGGCTTGTTGCGTTTGGGCTTCGGCGAGGCCGGGCTGGGTGACCAGGATGGGGGCGCTGTTCGATTCCACGGTCTCGCGGGTCACCACGACCTTTTTCACACCCGTCTTTGACGGCAGCGTGAACATGGTGTCCATCAGGAGGTCCTCGAGAGTGGTTCGCAGGCCGCGGGCGCCGGTGTTGGTCTCCTGGGAGCGGCGGGCAATGGCCTCCAGGCCGTCGTCGGTGATTTCCAGTTCCACGCCGTCCATTTCAAACAGCTTCTGGAACTGGCGCAGCAACGCGTTCTTGGGTTCGCAGATGATGCCGACGAGGGCCTCCACGTCCAGTTCGTCGAGGGCGGCCACTACCGGCAGGCGACCGACGAACTCGGGGATCAGGCCGTACTTCAGCAGGTCGTCCGAAGCGACTTCGTGCATCACGCTCTCGGCCTTCTCGCCGTGGGCGCGCTTGCCAAAGCCCACGCCGGCCGCGTGGCCAATGCGCCGGGCGATGATGCGATCCAGGCCCTCGAACGCGCCGCCGCACACAAACAGGATGTCGCGCGTATCCATCTGGATGAAGTCCTGATGCGGGTGCTTGCGCCCGCCCTGGGGCGGTACGTTGACCTGCGCGCCCTCGATGATCTTCAGCAGCGCCTGCTGGACGCCTTCGCCTGAGACGTCGCGTGTGATTGAAGGGTTGTCGGCCTTGCGGGAGACCTTATCGATCTCGTCGATGAAGATGATGCCGGTCTGGGCGCGTGGGACGTTGAAGTCGGCGGCCTGCAGCAGGCGTAGCAGAATGTTCTCCACGTCCTCGCCCACATACCCGGCCTCGGTGAGCGCCGTGGCGTCGGCAATGCAGAACGGCACGTTGAGAATGCGCGCCAGGGTGCGGGCGATCTCGCTCTTGCCCACGCCGGTGGGTCCCAGCAGCAGGATGTTGCTCTTGTGTAGCTCGAATTCGTCGTCCGACGCGCCGGCCGCGACGCGCTTGTAGTGGTTGTAAACGGCGACCGAGACGACTTTCTTGGCTCGGTCCTGCCCGATCACGTATTCGCTGAGAAGCTCAAAGAGGCGTTCCGGCGTGGGAATCTGGCCCGCGAAGGCCTGCGGACTTGGGGTGCGGGTCTGCTCCTCATCGATGATGTCGCGGCAGAGGTTAACGCACTCGTTGCAGATGTAGACGCCGGCCGAGCCCGAGATCAGGCGGCGGACCTGGTCCTGGGTCTTTCCGCAAAACGAGCAGCGGTAACTCGCGCGGTTAGACCGACTACGCGCCATGACGGCTCCAAGCGACGAAGGTCCGGGAAGCGTACCGAGGTCGGGCCATTTCGCCTAGTCCGTGTCGTGGCCGTCCTGTCCCACGGTGGCCGAGCGCGGCGTCACGATCTGGTCGATCAGGCCATACTCCTTAGCTTCCTGGGCCGTGAGGTAGAAGTCGCGGTCCGAGTCTGCGTGAATCCGGTCCTTCGCCTGGCCGGTCGCGTCCACAAAGATCTGTTCGATCCGGTCGCGGACCTTGCCGATCTCGCGGGCTCGAATCTGCAGGTCGGCGGCCTGCACAAAGCCTTCGAACCCCTGGGACGGCTGGTGCAGCAACACGGTGCTGTGGGGCAGGGCCGAGCGTTTGCCGCGCGCGCCGCCGGCCAGGATCACGCTGCCCATGCTGGCCGCCAGACCCACGCAGGTGGTGGCCACGTCGTTCGGCACATACTGCATGGTGTCGAAGATGGCCAGCCCCGCGCTCACGCTGCCGCCGGGCGAGTTGATGTACATGTTGATATCGGCTTCGGCGTCCTCGCTGGTCAGGAGCAACAGCTGGGCGATGACCGTATTGGCCACGGCGTCATCGATGGGCGTGCCCAGAAAGATGATCCGGTCGCGCAGCAGGCGCGAGTAAATGTCCATGCCGCGCTCACCGCGGTCCGTCTGCTCGATTACGTACGGGACGAGAATGCCCATGCGAAAGTCCTTTCCCTGCCGGCGGCGCTAGGCCTGTTCGGCTTCCGGGTCGTCCTCCGGCTCGGCGGCGGCCGCCAGCTCGGGTGGGGGCTCGGAATGGCGATGGTCGTGGTCGTGCAACGGGGCCGCGCCGTCGGTGACGGCGGCTACCAGCGCCCGGATGGCCTTCCGTGAACGAACGCTCCGTGCGACGTGCTGGCCGGCCTCGTCGCGCATGAGGTTGGTGCGAATGATGTTGCGGCGCTCCTGCGGGTAGTACTCGGCCACGCGGTCGATCTCGGCCCGCATTTCCTCTACCTCGGCGGTGATGTCGTGCGCGTCCGCGTAGGCGTCCAGGACCAGGGCGCGATGAATGCGGTTGAGCGCCTCGCTACGCGCTTCCTCCTCCCACTCGTCGCGCGTCTGCTCGCGCATGGCCAGATAGGTGTCCACGGGAACACCCCGGCGCACCAGCAAGTCCGTGCGCTCGCGGAGCACCCCCTCGCTTTCGCGGTCGATCAGCACATCGGCAATCTCGAACGTGGCGCGCTGGATCAAGGCTTGCACTGCCTGCTCTTCGAGTTCGTGCTGCGCTTCGTGCGCCTTGCGTTCGCCCAGCGCCCCGGAAATGCGTTCGCGCATGCCTTCGAGGGTTTCGAAAGGCCCCACGCTGCGGGCGAACTCGTCGTCTAGGTCCGGTAACTGCTGCTCGCTGACGCCGTCCACCTGGATCTCGAACGTCACGTTCTTGCCGCGCAGCGCCTCGTTGGGGTCGTTGGGCGGGATTCGGGCGTCGTACGACACCTGGTCGCCGGCCACCGCGCCGGTCACGGCGCCGTCAAAGCCCACGGGGAAGCCGTTATTGCCAACCAGCACGTTGTAGGCCTGGGGGTCTTCGGGCTCGATCTCGTCGCCGACGATCCGGATGCGGGTCTGCGCCATGTCCTCGGCAACTGCGGGACGCTCCACCGGTTCCCAGGAGGCCTGGGTCGTGCGCAACTGCTCGATTTCGGCCTCGATCTCGTCCTCGGAGACTTCGTCAACCGATACCTCAAGCGACACGTCGTCCATGTCGCCCAGTTCAACCGTCGGCGCGATGGCGACTTCGGCCGAGAACAGGAAGGGCGCGTCCAGCGACGGGAGTTCGGGCACATCCAGTTCGGGCTGGTCGATCGGGGTGACCCCCGTCTCGTCCAGAGCCGAGGTGTAGGCCCGGGGCACCACGGCTTCCAGGAGGTCCTGCATCACCGTGGCCACGCCGGCGGCGTTTTCCACCAGGCGGCGCGGCGCCTTGCCGGGACGGAAGCCGGGAATCTTGACCCGGCGTCCGACGCGTTGAATCGCTCGTCCGTATTCCTTCTGCAAGTCCTCGGGCGGCACTTCAACCGCGAGCCGAACGCGGCTGCCGTCAAGCTTCTCAGCGGTCGCGGGCATACCAATCCTCTGGGCGGAATCCACCAGCCAAGCTCGGGGCGGGTGGGGAAGGAGAGACTCGAACTCTCACGGAGAAATCTCCACGTGATCCTAAGTCACGCTCGTCTACCAGTTCCGACACTTCCCCCTGGAGTGCTCGAACGGACCGAACAGACAGACAACCGCCCGCGCGAGCGCGGGCGCCACCGATTATATGGCGGGCGGCGTCGTCTTCCGTCCCCTAAGTTCGGTCGGCCGCTTTAGCCCTGTCCCGCAACGGGCTAGGATTGAGCCAAGCCCTCGACCCGCCGGATCGTCGGCGGCGCCGACGCTAGCAAAGGACCTGCGGCATGGCCTACGAAGTACCGGACCTTCCCTACGCCTTCGACGCGCTGGAACCCACCATCGACGCGCGCACGATGGAGATCCACCACGACCGCCACCACGCGACGTACGTGATGAACCTGAACGCCGCGCTGGAAGGCCATGACGATCTGGCCGCGCAGAGCATCGAAGACCTGATCAGCAACCTGGACGCCGTGCCCGAAGGCATCCGCACGGCGGTGCAGAACAACGGCGGCGGACACGCCAACCATTCGCTGTTCTGGACCGTGATCGGCGGCGACAGCCATCGGCACCCGCACGGCGCGCTGGCCGAAGCCGTGGACGCGGCCTTTGGCAGCTTGGAGGCCTTCCAGGCCGAGTTCGCCCAGGCCGCCACCACCCGCTTCGGTTCCGGCTGGGCCTGGCTGATCAAGCAGGCCGACGGCTCGCTGGCCGTTACCAGCACGCCCAACCAGGACAGCCCGCTCATGGACGGCAGCGGCGTCCCGATCCTGGGACTGGACGTGTGGGAACACGCCTATTACCTGAACTACCAGAATCGCCGCCCGGACTACATCGCGGCCTTCTGGAACATCGTGAACTGGGAAGAGGTCGAGCGCCGCTTCGGCTAAACCGAACCCAACGCTGCGAAGAGCCGGCGGCCCGGTCGTGAGCCGCCGGCTCTTCGCACGAATGGTGTAGGTCAAACGGGCTAGGATTGACGCATGTTTGCTTTGTACCGGCGCGCCCCCTGGCAGGCGCAGTTGCTGACGATCTTCACGATCGTCGCCATCCTGATCGTCATCGGCTTCCTGGCCCTGCGCCAGTTCCAGGCCGGCGATCCGAACGTCTCCGTGGAACCAACGTCGGTCGACGTGGGTGGTGCGGCCACGCTGATCCCGCAGGGCGAGCGCCCCTTTGGCCTGCACGTCATCGGCGAGGGCGAGGTGGTGGTTCCGCCGGACCGCGCAATCGTGACACTGGGCGTCGAGGCCTCGGCGGATACAGCGGCCCAGGCGGCCGACGAGGCCAACTCGACGGCCGAGAAGCTGATCGAAGCCATTCGCGGCGTCAGCTCAAACGAGAGCGAAGTCCTGATCCAGACGACCGGCCTCAGCCTGTCGCCGGTCTTCCCGCCGGCCGCGCCCGAACAGCGCACCGTGTCGGCCGACCCTGTGGGCTATCGCTCGGCCAATACCGTTACCGTCACGATCGACAAGATTGAACTAACGTCCAAGGTGCTGGACGCGGCGCTGAGCGCGGGCGCCAACAGCGTGCGCTCGATCAGCTTCACCCTGCAGGACGACGGCCCGGCCAAGGCCGAGGCGCTGCGTCTGGCCACGCTGGACGCCGCCGCCAAGGCGCGCGCGGTGGCCGACGCCCTGCGCGGCAGCGTGCGCGGCGTGATCTCGCTGCACGAAGACAGCATCTACGTGCCCGTGGCGCGCAGCGAGTTCGCCATGGCGCGCCCGATGGCAGCCGCGCCCGCCGCGGCCGCGGTCCCGGTGGAAGCCGGCGAGCTGCGTATCCGCGCCACCGTGCGCGCCAACTTCGCCTACGAGTAGACGACGCCCCCGGTAACTTCGACCGACCGCGTCCGTTAGCCCAAATCGGCGGGACGCACCGGAACTCCCGTGCGCGCGGACTCCTCAATGGCCAACGTGACCCGCAGGGTCTGTACGGCGTCAGCGTAGGTCGAGCGGACGTTCGACGCGTCGCCTGACTGCACCGCCCGGACAAACGCCTCGTCC
The DNA here is from genome assembly GCA_026707585.1 of Chloroflexota bacterium. Classification (GTDB taxonomy): domain Bacteria; phylum Chloroflexota; class UBA11872; order UBA11872; family UBA11872; genus UBA11872. The sequence goes on from JAPOWQ010000006.1 coordinate 194,197, forward strand.
AGCAGGTACTTGCAGTCGGTGCTGTTGGTGAGTTCCCGGACCTCGCCGGGCTGCGCGATGCGTCCCCCTTCGTGCCATACCCACATCGACAGGTCGCGCGCCACGATCGTGACGCCGTGGTCCCAGGACTCACCCGGAACGCCATTGAGGCCGCAGGTGTTGAGCAGCGTGCCGACGGCGCCGTTCTCGAACTGAAAGGTAGCCGCGGACACGTCGTTGATGTTCAGGCTCGGCGCGTCGGTCATCAGCCGGGTCGCAGCCGCGGCGTGGACGCTCTCGATTTCGCCGACGAGGTAACGTTGCAAGTCGACAACGTGCGTTGCCTGCTCCACAACCTGGCCGCCGGATTGCTCCTGAATGCGCCACCAGAGTGTGCGGGGCATGCCGCCCAGGTAGGTCCCGATGGCCATGCCCACCGTTCGGTCTGCCAGCAGCTCTCGCGCCGTGTCGGCCGCCTCGCTGTAGCGCGTCTGGTAACCCACCGCGGTGATCAGGCCGCGCTCGGCGATGGCCCGCTCGATCCCGCGCACGGTTGGCATGTCCAGCCCCACCGGCTTCTGGACCAGCATGGGCACCCCGGCCTCGATGCACTGGTACTCCACCTCGCCATGCGCGAACGGCGGCAGCGTGATGAATACGCAGTCGGGCGCGGCTGCAGCCAGCATCCGACCTGCGTCGTCGAAGGTCTCGATTGCCGGCGGCTCGACCGGCGGTGACATCCTGGCCGTGGCTAGCCGCAGCGTGTCCGGGATACGCGCCAAATCGATGTCAGCCAGAGCGACCACGTCGGCTTCCGGCATGCACAGCAGATTGGCCAGGTGCATGGAGGCGATGCCACCCACGCCAATGAACGCGACTCGCACGGGGGTTTGCTTAGGCATACGTATTCAAGACCGGCAGCGGGTCGCCGAAGCCTAGGGGCCACCCCGCGGGAGCGTCAACGCGGGTCTACACTGCCCGGCTGTGATGCGGTGCAGGTTGACGCAACTGGAGCGCGCCGGGGCTCGCCCGGTCCGTGACGGCCTAAAGCCCGGGCGGGCCTGATGACCGCGGAGCGGCGCCGGCACCACGGCGCCCCACGCCCGCTTGGCGCTGGCGATCGCGTCGTGCGCGTGCCGAGACGCGTGTCCATGAACCTGCAGGTGGAAACGACCCTGGCGCGTCGCGGTCCCTTCCGGCCGGGTCTCATCCTCATCACCGCATTCGCCAGCCTGATTTTCCTGGGCACGGTCCTGCTGGCGCTGCCGCTCTCGCTGGCCGATGGCCAGGAGCCGGACCTGCTGGTTGCCTTGTTCACGGCGACCTCCGCCGTGTGCGTCACCGGTCTGACCGTCGTCTCCACCCACGACCATTGGTCGCTGTTCGGCCAGATCGTGATCCTGGCGCTGATCCAGGCTGGTGCCCTGGGCTTTATCGTCGGCGCTATCGTCATCTTCTCGCTGGCCGGCCGGCGCACCTCAACCCGCGAACGCCTGATGTTCGGCCAGCACATTGGTCGTGGCGAACCCGGCGGCCTGAAGGGGTTGTTCTGGCGCATCGCCATCTTCACGCTGTTCCTGCAGGGTGTCGGCGCGGTGCTGCTGTTTCTCCGGGTCCGTGACGACTCAGCGGTGGAGAATCCGCACTGGTGGTCGATCTTTCACGCCGTCTCGGCGTTCACCAACGCCGGGTTCGACGTCGAGCCGGGTTCCGCCAGCTTCGCGCGGCTGGTCGATGATCCGACGACATTGGGCATCCTGGCGGCATTGGCGATGATCGGCGCGATCGGGTTCATGGTCATATTCGACGTGATCCGCCGGCGGCTCTGGCGGCGCCTGGGGCTGGAATCTCGAATTGTCCTGACGGCCATGCCGGCGCTCCTGGTTGTGGGGTTCGTCCTGCTGATGGTGCTCTCGCCCGACTTTGGCGGTGCGGTGCCGGAGGACGACTTCGGACTGCGATCGAACGCCGCGTTGAATCACGCCGTCTGGCGCACCACCGGCTTTTCGACCATCGACATGGGTCGCCTGCACACCGACACGCTGATCGTTCTGATCGTCCTGATGTTCATCGGGGGCGCCTCGGCGGCGGTCACCGGCGGAATCACCGTCAATACCTTCAGCGTGCTCTTCATTGCGATGGTGTCGCACATACGCGGTCGCCGTTATCCCGAGGCGTTTGGCCGACGCATCGCCCAGCACTCCGTCATGCGTGCGCTGGCCGTCGTGGGTCTGTCCGGTGTCGCGGTGCTCCTGGCCACGGTGCTCATGTCCATCGCGGAGCGCGGCTCCGAAACGGTGCTGTCGAACCTGTTGTTCGAGGCCGTGAGCGCCTTCGCCGTCGTTGGCTATTCGACGGGCATCACGGCCGATCTGACGGTGGCTTCTAAACTCGTGCTCATTGGAACCATGTTCGTGGGCCGTCTCGGGGCTTTGACCCTTGCCCAGGCGCTCGTCACGCGCGAGCATCAGCCGGCGGTCCGCTACCCGGAGGAGGCCATCAAGGTCGGTTAACCGCCGACCCGACCCATGCAGATCCTGGTGACCGGTCTCGGCCGGTTCGGAAGCAGCTTGGCCCGCACGCTAGCGGAATCCGGACATGAAGTCATCGTGCTCGACACGTCGGAGCAGGCCGTCCAGATGGCCACCGACGTGGTCGACCAGGCTGTCGTGGGCGACGCCACCAACGAGGCCGTGCTGCGCGAGGTTGGGGCGAACGACGTGGACCTGGCCGTGGTGGCCATGGCCGAAGTGGAGGCCAGCGTGCTGATCACCACGCACCTGAAGAACCTGCGGGTGCCGCGCGTGTTCGCCAAGGCTTCCAGCGAGGTGCACCGCCTGATCCTGGAGCGCGTGGGGGCGGACCGCGTAGTGTTTCCCGAGCGCGACATGGCGTTGCGGCTGGCCCAGAGCGTGTCCACGCCCGGCATGCTCGATTACCTGGAACTGCTGCCGCACCTCGGCATCACCGAGATCGACGGCACCCCCTTTGCCGGGCAGTCGCTGGCCAATTTGAACCTGGCCGCCCGGTACGGCGTCAACGTGCTGGTGATCAAGCGCGGCAATGAGTTGATCGTCACTCCCGGGCTCTCCGAGCGCGTGATGGAGGGCGACATGCTGATTGTGGTCGGTCGCGACAGCCGCATCGCCGAACTGCAGACCGCCGCCGGCTGAGCCGCCGCTTCCAGGCACGTGTACGGCCTGTGGATGCGCTGTGGACTCGTTGTGTAACTCGTGAAGCGGGGCACCGGTTCACGTCGTCAAACCGAGAGCTCGCCCGGAATCTATTCGAGCGCCCGCTGCTCGGGGGACGCGAAATCGCGCGGCTATCGCGAACCGAACGTCTAGCGAACGAGTTGTCCAGATGTTTGATAAGGGGGAAATTGACACGCAAGATAGGGGATGTCACCATGCTCCCCCACCTACATGTAGTATGTAGGCCCATTGGTCGCCCTCGCCGCTGATCTTCCAGTCAATGCCTTCGGCGGCGGTGGGCTGGGGCGATGCGGAATGGGGGAGTTGCGGTGATCAGACTGCTCGGCGAACTGCACCGCACGCGCGACGGTCGGCAGTTCGCCATAGATTTCGCGCAGGTCATTCCGTCGACCGGGGCCTATGACCTCGTCCTCTTCGGCCTGCGGCACGCGGAAACGGAGTTCTCAATGGGCGTGGCCTTCCCGCACGACTCCGCCAGCACCTGGGGCGCGCACGACGCGCTGGTGCGCGAGGGTCTGGGGCAAATCCGCACCGAACTCGAGCGTGGTAATACTGAGGACGGGTCTCTGGTCGAGATTCCTTCCGCCACGTGGGGAGGGTGGCGACCGAGCTACAGGTTCTCGGTCCCAACAAAGACGCGTTATGCATAAGAGCGGCAGAACGTATCCGGACCTGTCCGATAACGCGCTGGCCGTGCTGCGCAAGCGCTACTTCCTGAAGGATCGCGTCGACCACCCCATCGAAGACACGGACGAGTTCTTTGACCGCGTGGTTCGCGGCGTCGTTGACGTCGAACGCGAACGCGGCTGGGTGGACGCCGACGGCCACGCCGAGATCGTCGACTCGATGTACGACCTGCTGCGCGGTCTGCGCTTCGTGCCCAATAGCCCCTGCCTGATGAACGCGGGCAAGCCCCAGGGCTACGCGCAGATGGCGGCCTGCTTCGTGCTGCCCATCGACGATGACCTGCTCAGCATCAAGACCACCGACATGCACGCGGCCATCATTCACCAGAGCGGCGGCGGCACCGGGTTCAACTTCTCGCGCATCCGGCCGCGCGGCGACTTCGTGCGCAGCTCGGGCGGCGTGGCCAGCGGCCCGATCAGCTTCATGTCGATGATCGACTACTCCTGTGGCGAGATTAAGCAGGGCGGCACCCGTCGCGGCGCCAACATGGGCATCCTTAACGTCGACCACCCGGACATCCTCGACTTCATCGAGTGCAAGACCGAGGACGGCCGCATCGCCAACTTCAACATCTCCGTCGGCATCACGGACGCCTTTATGCAGGCCGTGCGCGACGACACCGATTACGACCTGGTCAACCCGCGCACCGGTGAAGTGACGAAGCGGATGCGAGCTCGGGATGTCTGGGACCGTCTGGTCGACGGCGCCTGGCTGAACGGCGAACCGGGCATGATCTTCCTGGACCGCCTGGAGCGCACCAACCCGACGCCGGACGTGGCGCTACAGGACACGACCAATCCCTGCGGCGAGCAGCCGCTGCTGCCCTATGAGGCCTGCGTGCTCGGCAGCCTGAATCTGAACTGGCACCTGACCGAAGACCGCACGCGGATCGACTGGAAGGCGCTGCGGCGGGACGTGCACCTGTCCGTCCGCTTCCTGGACGACATGGTCGAGGCCTCCAACTTCCCGCTCAAGGAAATCGACGACATCGTCAAGCACGGCAACCGCCGGGTTGGGCTGGGCGTGATGGGCTGGGCCGACGTGCTGTTCCACCTGAGCCTGCCCTACGACAGCCCGGAAGCCGAAGCGCTGGCCAGCGACGTGATGCAGTTCATCAACGACGAAGGCCGGCGCGCCTCCGAGGAACTGGCCGCCTCACGCGGCGCGTTCCCCAACTTCACCAACTCGGCCTGGGACCGCAAGGGCCATGCGGAGCGGCGCAACGCCACGGTCACCACCATCGCGCCGACTGGCACGATCAGCATGATCGCCGACGCCTCCAGCGGCATCGAACCGCTGTTCGCGCTGATCTTCTGGAAGAACGTGATGCGCGACAGCGACGACAACGCCGCCACCACGCTGCGCTACGTGAACCCGATCTTCGAAACCTACGCGCGCCGCCGCGGCTTCTTCAGCGAAGCGCTGGTGGACGCCATCGAGGCCAACCACGGCAGCCTGCGGATCACCGACGAGACGCCAGATGACGCCCGCCAGGTGTTGGACGGCGTGCCGGAGTCGGCGCGTTGCATCTTCGTGACGGCTCATGACGTGTCGCCCGAGTGGCACATCCGCATCCAGAGCGCCTTCCAGGCGCACACCGAGAACGCGGTGTCCAAGACCATTAACTTCCCGCACGAGGCCACCCGCAAGGACGTGGAGCGCGGCTACTGGCGGGCCTACGAACTCGGCTGCAAGGGCGTCACGGTTTACCGCGACGGCAGCCGTGACTTCCAGGTGCTGACCACCAGCGACTCCGGCGACAATACGCGGCGCGACGAGTCCGATGAGCCGCAGGCCGCCGAGGCTCCGGCCCCGGTTGACGAGGCTCCCGCGCCCGCGGCGGCCGCCTCCGTCAGCGGCCACAGCAGCGGCCATACGCCCGAGCTCACGCCGACGCCGGCGCCCAACGGCGCCTCGAACGGACACGCCGACCAGACGCCGCTGCCGATCGTGGCGGCGGTCGAACGCGAGCGGCCAGACCAGATTCACGGCACCACCACCCGCATCCGCACGGGCTGCGGTCCGCTCTTCGTCACGATCAACGACGACGAGCGCGGGCTGCCGTTCGAGACCTTCGCGACGCTCGGCAAGGCTGGCGGCTGCGCGGCCGCGCAGACCGAGGCCATCGGCCGGCTGGCGTCGCTGGCGCTGCGTTCAGGCGTACCGGTGGAAGAGGTGCACAAGACGTTGCGCGGTATCACCTGCCATCGGCCCGCAGGGTTCGGCTCCGACCGAGTGCTCTCCTGCGGCGACGGGATCGCGCAGGCCATGGCCAAGCGGATCGACGTCGAGAACGGCGACTTTGTCCCCATGGTGGACCTGCAGGGCGAGGGAACGTATACGCCCCCCGCCGAGCAGCCCGCTGCTACGACCGCATCCGCGACCCGGCAGTCCGCGCCGACCTTCGGCAGCGGGTCGGCGCCGGCGGCCGAGACCTATGTCGAAGGCGCCGCGCGCGACCAGGGCTTCGTGGGCGCCTGCCCCTCCTGCGGCGGCAGCCAGCTTCACTACGCCGAAGGCTGCATGAAGTGCGTGTCCTGCGGCTACAGCGACTGCGGGTAGCCGCGAACTAGACCACGGGGCGAAGCTCAGTAGGGCGCGCAGGCATCGTCGCGCGTCGCGGTGCGCGACCGTCTAGAGCCCCTGTGCCAGCCAGGCGACGAAGTCGCGGCGGGGGGCGGGGTGCTTGAGGAGTTCGATGCCGTGGCCGGGGGTGTCGTAGACGGATACCTTGCGCGGCTCGGCGGTGCGGCTGTAGAGGGCTTGCGATTGCAGGGCCTCTTCCCGGTCGGACTGGAAGAGTACGCCGCGGGGCTGGAAGTTGGGGATGTCCTCGCCCATCAGCAGGCGGCCGGGTTCGAAGCGTCCGCTGACGGCCACCGCCCGCCGCACCTCGGGCAGCACCGCTGACGCGATCCAGGCCGTGTTGGCGCCTACGCTGGCGCCGCCGACGCCCAGGTGCCCAGAGTCAATGTCACCGCGAGCCGTGAGCCAGGCGACGGCGGCGGCCACGTCGTCCGGCCAGCCATCGAGGGTGTTGGCCCGGTCGGTCTCGAAGTCGTAGCCGCCGTCTTCGCGGACGCGTCGCAGGCTCTCGCCGTGGGCGCGCGCGTCGGGCGCCAGCACCGCCAGTCCGGCCGCCAGCAGGTCGGGCGTCAGGTCGTCCCACTGGGCGCGCGTGCCCTGGTATTGGTGCATCAGGACAACCGCCGGCCAGGGAGGCGTGGTGCCCGGGGGCGTGAAGGTGGCGACGACCTGGATGCCGTCGGCGGTGCGATAGGTCACATTGCCGCGATCAGCTCCCGCGAGCGGCAGCGGCGGCGGGGCCGGCGGATCGGCGCAGCCCGGCAGCGCGGCGGCGCCAAGCGCCAGCCCGGACGCCAGCACCGCGCGCCGACTCAGGCGCGGACGCACGATGGGTTGGTGGCGGAGATCATCACCCTGCATCGTAAGCGCCACCGAAGCCCGAGACACACGGGCAACTCCAAGTGACGTACGGTGCACTTGGAAATCGGCCGCGCGGATAGCGAGGACTGCATGCGGCTGGCCTTGTCTGGGCTGCTCTTTGACCACACCTCGGCCGCCGAGTTCGCCGCCGCGGCGCGGGAGATCGGCTACAGCAACGTGGAGCTCCGCGGCACGCGGCACCAGCTGCCGCCCGATGCGGATGCCGCGCGCCTCGATCTCCTGAGGGAGCTCTTCGAGGGGCTGGAAATAGCCAACATTGCCTCCCACGCCGGTAACTTCGCGCTGCTGAGCGAGGCAGAAGCGCTCGAAGCCCGACAGACCGCGCACCGCTTCATGAAATGGGCCGCCGTGCTGGGGGCTCGCAGCGTGCGGGTCTGGCCGGGCTGGGTGGCGGCCCCGGAAGCGGAGCCCGAGCACTGGGTGCGGGCGGCGCGTCACCTGCGCTGGTGCGCCGAGGCGGCGGCCGACCTGGGCGTGATGGTGGCCCTTGAAATGCACCACGGTTCGTTGACCGAGTCGGCGGCCGGCGCCAACCGGCTGCTGGACGAGATCGATCGGCTGGCCGTTGGGCTGATTCTCGATCCGGCCAACCTGATGCAGACGCCCACGCCGTTCGGGCCTCGATGCGTTGGGCCGGTGTGGGACCGGCTGCTGCACGTGCACGTCAAGGATCACTCAATCGTCGGCTCCAATGAGTTGGGGGCCTACCCGTTTCGCCTCTATCTCGATCACATCGGCAGCTGGATCGAGCGCATGGAACCGCCGCGCCGCCGACTGGGTCCCGGCTGGTTTGCCAAGCGGGCGCTGGGTGAAGGCCACGTGCCCTGGCCGTCGATGCTGGCCGAGTTGAAGCGTCGCGGCTATACCGGCCACCTGATTGTTGAGACGGAAGTCGGACCCGGCGTGCCGACGGGGCGTACCCTGGCTGAACGGGAGTTCGAGACTATGAGCCGCTGGATCGAGGCGCTGTGACGGACCTGGAGACGCGCCCCCTCGAAGCTCGGCACTTGCCCGCCGCGGCGGCGCTCTGCCGGCGCGAGATCGCCTACCTGCCGTTCTCGGAGGCCATCCTCCAGGACCGCATCCTCGACGATCCCGACTTCGACCCGGACCTCAATCCGACGGTCTGGCAGGGCGAGCGGCTGGTTGCCATGGCCTGCGGCGCGCCGCCGAGCGAGGAGTTGCAGACGGCCGGCGGGGTCAAGCTGTTTGCCGTCGCGAGTGACGTTCGCCGCCGGGGCATCGCGACCGGGCTGTTCGACCACATCGAGGACCGGCTGACCGGCCTGGGCGCCGGCGAATCCGTGGCGATCATCGCCGGCAATAACCGCTTCATGCAGGGCCTGGACCTGCGCTACACGGAGGCGCTGTGCTTCCTGGAGGCGCGGGGCTACGAACGCGCGGGCGACGGCATGGACATGGACGTGGATCTGCGCAACACGCCGCTGGACACCGCGGCGAAGGAAGCGGAACTGGCGTGCGACCACGGCCTGCGGGTGCGTCGGCTGACGATGGACGACTACCAGCAAGCCTGGGATTACGTGGCGCGCGAGTTCGAGTACCCCAGCGCCCTGGCAACGGAACCCGTCGGACGGCGCTGGGCCTACCTGACGACTTCTGGCTTGAAGCTCGACCCGCCGACGCTTTGGATGGCCGAGAAGGACGGTGACTTCTGTGGCTTCGCCGTCACTGACGTGGCCGCGCCCGAACGGCTGGGACCGATGGGGGTCTCGCCGGAGGTTCGGAAGTTGGGCGTGGGGACTGTCCTTCTGAAGCGTGCGTTGGCCGACCTGCGGGCGCGGGGCGTGGATGTCGGCGTAATCTACGGGGCCGGCCCGTACGCCTTCTACGCCCGCACCGTTAACGCAACCATCAACGCCGTCTTCTGGCGCCTGCGCAAGCCGCTGCCGTAGATCCGCTGCTCGCAATGTTTCACGTGGAGCATCGGGCCAGATTCAGCCGGTGCTAGGCTCCCTCGCGCGAGTCGCCGGTAGGGATTCCTCGATATGAGCGCGAGCACCTGGGCCTATTCGAACGGTGAGATCGTCCCGCTGGAGCAGGCCCGCTACTGGCCGAACGACCTGGCCATCATCTACGGCGAGATCGTCTACGAAGCCACGCGCACCTTCGGCGGCCAGCCCTTCAAGCTCAAGGAGCACATCGATCGGCTCTACCGCTCGCTGCTCTACTGCCGCCTGGACCCGGGGCTGACGCCCGAAGAGTTGACCGAGGTCACGCTGCAGGTCGTGGAACGCAACAGCCCGGACCTGCCGGAGGGCAGCGACACCTGGATCTTCCACAACATAACCCGTGGTACGCACCCGCAGTTCCCGAGCGTGGGGCGCGGCGACGCCGGGCCCTCGGTACTGGTGTGGACGCACGAGCTGGGCTTCAAGTACTGGTACCGCTACTACCAGGAGGGCGCGCACTGCGTGACGCCCTCGATCCGCCAGGTCAGCATCGCCACCCAGGATCCGCGCATGAAGACGCGCAGCCGCATGTTCCTGGCGCTGGCGGAGCAGGAAGTCAACGCCCTGGCGCCGGGCGCCTACACGCTGCTGCTGGACGACGAAGGGCGTATCGCCGAGGGCACCGGCGCCAACTTCATGCTGGTGTCCGACGGCGCCATCCTGACCCCGCGCACCGGCACCGGCCTGGCCGGCGTAAGCCTCGCCACCGTCCGCGAGCTGAGCCTGGACCTGGGCGTGGAAGTCCGCGAGGCCGACCTGACTCTTTACGACGTCTTCAACGCCGAGGAGGCCTTCCTCAGCAGCACCCCCTACTGCCTGCTGCCCGTCACCCGCGTCAACGGCACCCAGGTCGGCACCGGCCACCCCGGCGACCTCTTCGCCCGCCTCATCGACGCCTGGAGCGAAACGGTTGGCGTAAACATCATTGAGCAGGCTCGGAGGCTGGGCGAGGCGGCCTAACGCTCTGAGGCGGCTCGTGTCAGACTGACGGCCAGAGGCGGCGCGGGAGCGAGGCCGGCAACCATGGGTAGCGGCTTCATCAACCGGATGCTCCGCGCCCTGCGGCTGGATGCGAGCCTCTACCGCGAGGTGTCGGCCGCTGACGGCGATACCCGGCAGGCAGCACTGGTGGTTCTGCTTACGGCCGCGGCCGCCGGCACCGAGGGCCTTTGGGTGAGTGCTAGCGGCGCTGGACTCATAGCCCTAACGCACGTGGCCGCTTGGCCGGCCTGGGCCTTAGGGATCTGGTTAATTGGCGCGCGACTGAAAGCGCCAAATGGCGAGGCGTCGGGATTCTGGCAAGTCGCTCGCGCTATCGCGGTTGCACAGGCGCCGGGCGTGTTCTTCGCGCTCGGCCCCGTCCTCTTTGTGACCCTGGGACCTCTCGCGGGCACGGTTCGGTCTCTGGTCTTCGTCTGGGTGCTAGTCGGGACCTTCCTCGCCGTTCGCGAGTCGGTAGGGCTGAGCAACGGTCGGACGCTGGGCGTGCTGATCGCTGTGGGTGCGGCCATTGCGGTGCTGTTGGGACCCGCAATCATATTCGTATCCGTCTGGGCACTGTGGCCCCAGGTGACGATGGGCCCCATGGTTGCGCTGACCTCGTATGGGTTGTTTGATTTCAACCTCGGCCTGGGTCTGATCGACATGGTGATGCGCCTCGTCCTGCCCGCCGCGTTCGAGATCGTCGCGTAGCAAGGAGCGGCGGCGATGGGCCACGGTCTGATCAGCCGGATGCTCCGCGCCCTGCGGCTGGACGTGAGCCTCTACCGCGAGGTCGCAACGTCCGACGCGGGCAATGGGCAGGCGGCGCTTGTGGTGCTGCTCGTGGCTACCGGGTCCAGCCTTGCTTGGATCGCCAGCTTCATCCTGTACTGGGTCGACATTCCCGAGTTACGCCGGGCGTGGAGACTGCAAGACGGCTGGGACGGATGGATACACACGGCGGACTTGGGCGCGATCCTTCAGTCAGCGATTCCGCTGGCCGGCTATAGGACTGCCGCTCTTGTGGTTGCCTGGCCGGTCTGGGCGGCTGGGCTCTGGCTGCTAGGTACTCGCTGGTCGAAGCCAAACCACTCGCCGCCGTGGTTCGGACATGTCACGCGCGCCTTGGCGTTCGCACAAGTGCCGGCTCTGATTCCTGTAATCGCTATAGCTTTGCTGATGGCGACTTGGTTTGCCGTGGGCAGCCAAGCCATCTACGTGCTGAAGCCAAACGACGTTCAACATCTCACGTCGCTTCTTAAAGAGACGGTAAACGTCACCTACACCGTCACACCTGCCTGGGTATCGGTAGCCACGTTTCTTGCCATGCGCCAGGCGCTGGGATTAAGTGCTGGACGCACACTGGTGGCGTTGGGGGCGGTCGGGGCCGCCACCGCCGTGTTGCTTGGACTGATTGCGACCGCTGCGGCCATCGCCGCCGGCGGCGAGCCGTGGGCTCAGTCTGGCAGTCCCAGCAGCGAGCGTGCGTCCGAGGCGGTGTTCGCTGTCGCATATCCCATTGCGGAAGGCTTCAGTTTCAACTTTGTTGTCGAACTCAGTGAGCGAGTCGTTGTGGAGTTGGCATCCGTATTTGGAACCGAGCCCTGGGATCCGTAGGGCAAGGCAGGCAACCGCCGCTCCCAGTCCGATTCGCTGAAGCCAGCTAGGGATTGACCGGCAGCAGCTTGATGCAGACGGGATTGGGGACTTGGGTTGTGTGGCTGGTGGGGTGGAGGTGGCCGGTTTGGGGGTCGATGCGGAAGGTGACGATGGTGTTGGTGTCCTGGTTGGCGGCCAGCAGCCAGGTTCCCGAGGGGTCGATGGCGAAGTTGCGGGGGGTCTGGCCCTGGGTGGATTGGTTGCCCAGGCTGGTGAGGCGGCCGGTAGCTTGGTCGATGGCGAACATGGCGATGCTGTCGTGGCCGCGGTTGGAGCCGTAGACGAACTTGCCCGACGGCGCGACGTGGATATCTGCGCAGGTGCTCTCACCGTCGAAGTCGTCGGGCAGGGTGCTGACGGTCTCGACTTCGCCAAAGATTCCCTGGTCGGCCACGTAGTGCAGCACGGTGATTGACGAGGCCAGCTCGTTGATCAGGTAGGCGAATTGGCCGTTGGGGTGGAAATCGAAGTGGCGCGGCCCCGCGCCGGCCGGAGTGCGCACCCAGGGCACGTGGTGGGGCGCGAACGTGCCGTTCTTCAGGTCGAGGTCGTAGACCAGCAGCTTGTCGATGCCCAGATCGGGAGCAAAGGCCAGGCGGTTGGTGGCGTCCAGGATGATCGAGTGGGCGTGCGGTCCCAGCTGCCGCACGGGATGGATGCTGGTTCCCTCGTGCTGAACGAAGCTGGTGTGCGGGCCCAGGCTTCCGTCGGCCTGAATCGGCAGCATGGCCACGCTGCCGCTGCCGTAGTTGGCCAGCAGCACATACGACTCGGTGGCATCCACGCTGATGTGGCAGGGGACTTCACCGCCCGTGAGCTGCTCGTTCAGGTAGGTCAACTCGCCGGTGGCGCCGTCGATGGCGTAAGACTTGATAACGCCGTGCGACTCCTCGCCGACGGCGTAGAGGTTCCGTCCTGACGGCGACACTTCCACCCACGACGGATTGGAAATGCCGCCGATAACGCTCAGACGTTCCAGTTCGCCGGTGCCCGCATCGAACCGGTACGTATAGATGCCCTCGCTGGCGCCCGTCGTGTAAGTGCCGATGAAGGCGAAGTACTGGTTGCTCATCGGGCCGTCCTCCGATCCAACTCCCTTATCGCGCCGCCAACGGAGCGGCGTCGCGGACGCCGGCGGATACGCCGGCGGCGAAGGGCTTGAAGGCGTTGTGCATGAGGGCGGCAAGCTCGGTGGCCTGGGCGTCGTAGCGGGCCGGGTCGGACCACTGGCCGCGGGCGTCCAGCACCTCGGCGGGGACGCCGGGGCACGCCGTCGGCACCTGGAGGCCGAAGACCTCGTCGGTCACGTAGGGCACGTCGTCCAGATCGCCTGACAGGGCGGCGCCGAGGATGGCGCGGGTGTAGGGCAGCGAGATGCGGTCGCTCTCGCCGGCCGGGCCGCCGGTCCAACCGGTGTTGACCAGCCAGACGGTCGAGCCGTGCTCGTCCAGCTTCTCGCCAAGCATTTCGGCGTAGACGCTGGGCGGACGCGGCAGGAAGGGGGCGCCGAAGCAGGCGCTGAAGGTGGCTTCAGGCTCGGTGACGCCGCGCTCGGTGCCGGCCACGCGGGCGGTGTAGCCCAGCAGGAAGTGGTACATGGCCTGGTCGCGCGTGAGACGCGAGATGGGCGGCAGCACGCCGAACGCGTCCGCGGCCAGGAACACCACGTTGCGCGGGTGGCGGCCCAGGCCGTCGGGAACCACGTTGGTCAGCTGCGTCAGCGGGTAGGCGCCGCGGGTGTTCTCGGTGATCTCCTCGGAGTCCAGGTCCACCATCCGGGTGTCCGGGTCCATGGGCACGTTCTCAAGCACCGTGCCGAACTGGCGGGTGGTGGCGTAGATCTCGGGCTCGTTCTCGGCGGAGAGCTTGATGGTCTTGGCGTAGCAGCCGCCCTCGAAGTTGAAGATGCCCACGTCGCTCCAGCCGTGCTCGTCGTCGCCGATCAGCGGCCGGTCGGGGTCCATGGAGAGGGTGGTCTTGCCGGTGCCGGACAGGCCGAAGAAGAGGGCCGTCTCGCCGTCCGAACCCACGTTGGCCGAGCAGTGCATGGGCAGCACGCCCTGCTGGGGCAGCAGGTAGTTCATGACGGTGAAGATGGACTTCTTGTTCTCGCCGGCATAGCGGGTGCCGCCGATGACGACCAGCTTGCGGGCGAAGTTGACGACGATGAAGGTTTCGGTGCCGGTGCCGTCCACGGCCGGGTCGGCCTGGAACGGCGACAGGTTCACCACGGTGAACTGCGGGTCGTGGTTCTCCAGTTCCTCGGCCGTGGGGTGAATGAACAGGCTGCGGACAAACAAGCTGTGCCAGGCATAGGCCGTGACGAAGCGCACGGGCAGCCGGTAACGCGAGTCGGCGCCGGCGTAGAGGTCCTGCACGTACAGGTCGCGGCCCTGCGCGAAGGCGCAGGCGCGGGCGAACAGCGGCTGGAACTTGGCCTCGTCGAACGGCTGGTTGTTCGGGCCCCACCACACGTCGTCAATGTTTCCGGCGTCCTGCACGACCCACTTGTCGCTGGGCGAGCGCCCGGTGTGCGGCGTGGTCATGGCGATCAACGGGCCGTAGTGGCTGAGCTCGGCCTCGCCGTTTCGCACGGCGTGCTCGTAAAGGGCGGCGGTGCTGAGGTTCCAGTGAATGTCGCCGGTGTGGGTCAGGCCGAGGTCGTCGAGGTTCTTGTCGCTTGCCATGGCGGTCGTGTGGCTCCCTTGGTCGGTGTGGACAGTGCGGCGCGCGGCTAGAGCGGGCCGGTGGGTTCGGGTCGGTACGTAGTCGCCTCTTGGGGCGGCCCTATCTTATTCGACGAAACCGGCTCGTGGGCGAAGTCAGACGATGCGTTCGCCGTCGAAGCCGGCGGGGCGGCGGCCGGCGGTGGCCTGGCGGGCGGCCTCGATCGACTTGCTGCCGGCCTGCAGGGCGCGGTCGTAGTCGCCCAGGCGGAAAGCCTCCAGATGCTCGTCCCAGGAAGCATCCGGTGTTTTGCCGGGCGCATCGGCCGAGGCCAAATGTGCGCGTCCGAAGACCACCATGTCGTCCAAGGCGACCTGCTGCGCCACGCACTGGCGATGCTTGCGGCGTTCGATGGGGTCGTCCAGCGCCACGAGGCGACGTGCGGCGGCGGCTACGCGGTCGATCAGGGTCGCGGCGTAGTGCTCGCCTTTTTTGCGGCTGGCATGGGTACGCGGGTCCTCGCCGCCGACCCCTTCGGGCCACCTGTCGGGTGCGGGGTCCAGGGCGTCCAGGTCAACCGTCTCAGGTTCGAGGTACATCATGATTGAGGTCTCGATGGCGGCCGCGTGGTCCATCGGCTTCTCGAAGTCGGTCAGGAGATGCGCGTCGACGGCGGCGAGCACCAGGATGTCCGACTGCCGCATGGCTTGCAGCGCGGCGCGGCGATAGGCCAGGTAGTCCTCGCTGCCGCCGTGTCCGCCCAGCCAGATCACGACCTTGGCGCCGTTACGCGCCAGGTAGTCGAGGACGGTCTGGGTGTTGGACTGGATGAGGTCAGGCGCGGCCGGCATGCCCAGCGGCGACGGCACTTCCCACGCGCCCAGGAAGACGGTGGGATAGACCAGCCCGCCGATGCGTTCAGCGGCTAGGCGGCAGATGGCGGTGGACTTCACGGCATCCAGACCCACCGCGTTCTGGCGACCGTGCCACTCCAGGGGGCCGGAGGGCACGTAGACGCAGGGAAAGTCGGCGAGCGCGTCCCAGATCTGTTGGGGACGGCAGCGTTCCCAGCGACGCTCGATCGGTGCGTCCATGTTATGGGGCCTTGCCGACCCGACCGAGCACGCCCTTCGACGTGAGGTTGTCGTACACCTCCCGGGCCCAGGACACCTCGGAGTCGTCCTCCGGCGCGTAGCCGATGACGCGGCGGGCGTTCTCCAGGCCCCAGAAGGAGCGGGTGTTGTCGGAGATGCCGTAGAAGACCTGCCAGGGGATGCCCCACTCGTTGTCGATGTTCTCGGTCTCGATTGACTTGACGAAGAGCTGGGTCAGGTCGCGCGGGCTGATGTAGGCGCCCAGGTTGCGGCGGACGGGATAGCCCTGGATGTCGCCCGAAAGCGCGGTGGGATCGAGCTGGCGCGGGGCGCCGATGCGGATATGCACGTTCTCGAGCTTGCGGCCCAGCGTGCCGGTGGCAAAGACGAAGCCCAGGTGCTCGTAGGACTCCTTGGCCCAGCCGTAGTAGTTGTCGGAGAGCGGGCGGATGTCGTTGGTGGCTTGCAGCATGTCCATCTCGCGGCTGCGCAGCAGGTGTTCGTAGAAGTCGGCCGCGTGGTTGGAGCTGGCCATCACGACGCGGCGCACGTTCTCTTCCAGTGACAGCCGGAAGACGTTGTAGGCCATGCGGATGTTGTCCATCTCGCCGTCGAAGTGCTCGCGGACGTCCTCGGTGCGACGAATAAAGGCCAGGTGGATGACCGCATCACAGCCGGTGAAGAGCGGGCGCAGCGTCTCGCGGTCGTCGAGCAGGCTCTGGACCTGGACGCCGGGGACCTCGGAGCCGCCGCGGCCGGTGGTGGTGACGTCGATGAGGGTGTAGTCGTAGCGTTCGCGCAGGGTGGGCAGCATCTGGGCCGCCACGTAGCCGGCGGCGCCGGTGACGAGAACCTTGGGACGGGCCATGGGGTTCACCTTGAAGCTGGTGCCGCATCGTAGCAATGGAGGGACAGGTGCGGCTTTCGATCTTGACGTTCGCTTTTTGTACGGTATATTGAACCGACCGTGTGAGGAAGGTTCCGACGGCGCGGCATCCCCACAAGCCGGCAAGCCGAGCCCTCGCTCCCCGCGGACGGCCAGTAGCCGTCCCAAGTCTCGCGGCCGCGCGAATCCCCCTGCCGCGGCGGCCGATGAGACCGATAGGCGAGTGGTTGAGCAGCCGGCGGCTGTTCCTCCTTCGCGCCGTCGGGACCTCCTCCGCGCGGTTCACGGGGCGCCGGCGTGGAGTGGCAGCTGCCGGACCCGCCGCGCAGCCGGTGTCTAGCATTGGGGCTCGCCGATGGGAGGAAGCGGAACGCAATGTCCAACGCGAGCGTCGGTCGCATCACTGTCGGCACGGCCAATTGGTCGGACCACACGGGTTTCTATCCGCGGGGCACCAAGCCTGGCGAGCGGCTGGCGTACTACGCGTCGCGGCTGGGGGTTGTCGAGGTCAATGCCAGCTTTTACCGGCGAATCGACCCCGGCGTCTATGCGCAGTGGGCGAGGCAGACGCCGGAGGCGTTCACGTTCCTGGTCAAGGCGCACCGCGCAGTGGCGAACCCGCCGCGAGACCCGCAGTTGGCCGCCGAGTACATCGCGAACCAGTTCAAGGACGTACAGCCACTCCGGGATGCGGGGAAGTTCGGCGGGTTCCTGGTGCAGTTGGGCGCAAATGTGCGACCGAAGCCGCAGACACTTGAGCACTTGGCCTTGCTGCGCGCCGGAATGGGTGACGATCCGATTGCCATCGAGCTTCGGCACTTGGCCTGGCTGGACGAGATGCGAGCAGAGACGCTGGAGCGGCTGCGTGCGCTTGGGCTAGGCGCCGTGATTGCCGACGAGCCGCGGGCGGCGGCGGTCGGCTTGCCGGAGCCCGTGGATGAGCTGACGGCGCCCGCGCTGGCGTACTACCGCATCATGGGACGCGACAACGCGGGCGAGGTGTCAGCTCGCGAGCGCCGGGCGTTGCGAGCGGAGCACGCCTACACGGACGCGGAAATTGCAGAACTGGCCGATCTGGTGACCGCCCGACACGAGCCCGCCACCGCCAGCTACGTGATCTTCTACAACAAGAAGGGTCCGAATCGGGTTGAGGCGGCGATGCGAATGGCCGCGGAGCTTGAGCGGCGGGGCTACTCGACCGGTTAGGGAGCGGTCGACGCCGACGCGTCGGCGACCTCTTGCAGGACACTCAGCAAACTTTCGGCGGCGCGGGGCCAGGTGAAGTCGCGGGCACGTTGTCTGCCGCGAGCCACAAGTTCGGCGCGGCGCTGTGGCTGAGTGACAACCCTCTCGATGGCTGACGCGATGGCCTGGACATCAGTCGGATCGACAAGCTGTGCCGCCCCGCCGGTGATTTCGGGCAGGGAAGTCGTGTTGGAAGCGATGACGGGGCAGCCGAGAGCCATGGCTTCGAGAGGTGGGTGGCCGAAAGTCTCGGCCAGCGAGACGTAGACCAGGGCGTCGGCCTGCTGGTAGTGGGGACCGATCTGGTCGTGGGGAACGGGGCCGAGCAGCGACACGGAGTCGCCTACTCCAAGCTCGGTCGCCACGCGCCTTAGGTCGGCGGCGGTGTGGTCGGCGTCCGCGCCGACTATGCGCAGGTGATGAGGAATCGCATTGCGGCGCCGAAGCGACGCGAATGCCTGGAGCAGGCGCGGGTAGTTCTTGTGGCCGTAGAAGGTGGAGACGGCCAAGAGATAGGGGCGCTCGGTTCGACGGGCGGGTGGCGGCTTGTGCAGCGCGCTTGCGATGTGCGGGGCCAGACCGTGGTGAACTACGCGGAGGCGGCCTGGAGCTAAGCCCAGCAAGCGCTGCGCGTCGCGGGCGGCCGCCGTCGTGCCCGCTACGACTCGGTCGGCGCCGAGCAGCGAGCGACGCAACGCGAACTGGAGGTACATGCGTCGCAGCCAGCCAAACTGGCGCGGGTGGGTGAAGCACTGCAAGGAGCGCAGCATGACGACGCGCGGTTGCGGGCCGAACGGCGGTGCGACGTTGACGGTGTGGAGGGAGACGTGCGGGCGAAGACGTCGAAGAGCGAGCGCGTAGCCGGAGTTCTGGTAGAGGACGCGAACCGGGCGCATCCGAGCCGCGAAGCGTACCGAGTGAACGCTGGTGCTGGGCCTATTGGAAAGTTCGTGCAGCGGCGCGAACGCGGGACAGAGAACATGCCATGAGCAGTGCGGTGCCAGGTCGGCCAGCGCGCCGACGAGGTTGACGGTGGTGTGGCGCAACGGGCCGGCTCCGGGCAGCAGTCCGGCGCCGGCGGCAACAGCATCCACGGCGACACGCATGCCGACCGCCTGGGCAGAGCCCACGGCGTCGCCAGCGCCCGTGCCTGTCGGCTCGGCGGGCGCCACGGCGGGGGTGCCGCGGCGCTACAAGCCGAGCAGCTTGCGGTAGCCCTCGAGCGTGAATTCGGGCGAAGCCGCGAACTCCTTGCGCCGGGTTTCGTCGGCAATCACCTCGCGGGCGGCATCGGCCACCTCGGCGGCGATTTCGGAGGGGATGACCACCAGCCCGTTCACGTCGCCGTGCAGCAGGTCGCCGGTCTGGATGGGGACGCCGTCAATGACCACCGGCTCGCCGGCGTCGTAAATCACGGCCGTCCCATGCGCGACCACGGGGCCGCGGGCGAAGTAATGGAGGCCCAGGTCCTCGACCTCGGGAAGGTCGCGCACGCCGCCGTCGGTCACCAGCCCGATCCCGCCCAGCGCCCGGATTAATGTGCCCATCACGTCGCCGCAATGACAGGACTTGGACGGGTTGTTGCCGGCGTCCTGGACGACGACCACGGAAGGCCGGGGCGACCGGTCCATCGCTTCCCAGAGGCCGAATTGGAGGGCCGGGTCGCGCCGACGCGCGTGGGTGGTGCTGTCGCCCTTGGCGGTGACGGCGTAGCCGACCATTGGCTCCGTCTTGTTGGGAAACAGGGCGCGGACGTTGGAGCCCACGTAGCCGAGGGTCTGGTCGCGAACCTTGAAGGGCTCTATGGCGTTGGCGATGGTGGCCGAGTCGAAGGTCTTGAGTTCCTCAAGTTGGGCGTCGGTCAGGGTGGCGGCCATGGGGCAGGGTCTCCGGATGCGTTCGAGCGCACGCTAGCAGAGGCGTGCCGGGCCGCGCCTAGGCCAGTTCCCGAGCCCTTCGGGTTGCGGCGTCGATAGCGGCGCGCATGGCGGCGGGAAAGTCGAAGTCTTCAAGCGCCGCCAGGGCGGCCGCCGTTGTGCCGCCGGGCGACGTGACGGCTTCGCGCAGGGCGGCCGGCTGGCTGCGGGTGGCCTGCCAGAGGGCGGCCGATCCGGCGATGGTCTCCCGCACCAGTTCTGTGGCCATGTCGCGGTCGAGCCCCTGCACGGCGGCGGCATCGATCCAGGCTTCGGCCAGTAGGTAGACGTAGGCGGGGCCGCTGCCGTGGACGGCGGTGGCGACGTCGATCAGCAACTCGTCTTGGAGTTCAACTTCCATTCCCAGCGCACCCAGCACGGCGCGCGTGCGGTTGCGATCGGCGGACGTAACGCCGCTGTCGGCCGTCCAGACGGAGGCGCCGCGACCGACCTGGGCGGCGATGTTGGGCATGACACGCACTACGCGGTCGGTTCCCAGGCCGTTGCGCAGCGTCTCGAGCGTGACGCCGGCCATGATCGATATGACCAGCGCCGAGTCGTCAAGGGACGGGCGGAGCGTGGGGGCGAGGTCCTGAAAGTTCTGGGGCTTGACGGCCAGGATGATCAGGGACGCCCCAGACACGGCGGTGTCGGCTTCGCCGGTGACGCCGATGCCGTAGTCCTGGGCGAGCGCCGCGCGGCGTTCTGCGACGACTTCCGCCGCGATAAGGTCGGCCGGCTCGAGTCCGCCCCGCGCGATCAGGCCACGAATGATGGCCGCACCCATGGCCCCGCCGCCGACTACCGCTGTATGCACTGGTGCGCTCTTCTTCGTGGCTGGACTGGGAAGGATCGTACCCCGTGCGAGGTGTCAGCCTGGCCGGCGGACCTCGATGTCGCCTGCCTCCGCTCGGATCGATGCCAGCGTGCCCTCCACGACTTCGCGAATGGCGGGCCGTCCCGCTGGGTCAAGGGCAGCGGCAGCGAATTGGGCGCGGGTTGGGTGGGGGACCAGCAGCAGGCGGATGCCTGCCGCGCCGAGGACTTCGAAGTCGGACGGGCCGAGGGTGCTGCGTCGGGTAAGCACCAGGACGTCGGCCTGCGAGCCGGACGGTGGCGGGGAGGCGACAGGGGGCGCCAGCAGGACTCTGAGGTCGTCCGTTGCAATGTGCGTCCAGGTGCCGGATGCGTCGTGTAGAAACCCCATGGTGAGCCCTGGGTGCGAGACCGTATTCGTCGCCTCAACTGGTGCACGGCGTGCGGCGTCGCGTGAAACGAGGGCCTGTCCTAATCCGTGCTGGACTGGCGCCGTTACGAGCGTCACCGGCCGCTCCCGCAGCAGGCCAAGAGCCGTCGCGCTGGCGCGGCCGTCACTGCTTGGCACGGCAAGAAGGGCGACCGTTGGGTCCCAGGCGGGAAGGGCGGCGTCGAGGACATACGGCCGCAGGCGGTCGCCCGCGACGACGTGGCTTGCGTCCGCGTGGCGGACGTAGACCGTGGGTGTGGCACCGGCGAAGTCAACGGTGAGCCGGGTTGCGGCGTCGTGGAATAGGCGCGGCGCGACGACCACGGCCAGGACGGGCGGCAGCGCGAAGGCGGCGACGCCCAGCCCGACGGCGAGAGATCTGATGCGGCGCGTGGGAACCTGCGGAATTCGCCACGACTGGCGTCCGCCGACCAGGACCAGCAGCGCGATTGCGGCGTAGACGGCGGCGGCGTGTCCGAGGCTGAATCCGGGGATCGGGACGGATGCACCGGGCAGCGTGGCGGCCAGGCGGGCGGCCTGGATCAGGTATTCCAAAGGAACCCAGGCGGCCCAGGCCAGCACGTCGCCGAACGGCCAGCCGGCGGCCGCCCAGACGGCCACGGGTGCGCCCGTGGCCATGATCCAGACCGGCGCGGCCAGGGCCAGCAGGTTGGCCGGGATGCCGGCCAGCTGCAGGCGCTCGAAGGTGTGAGCGATGATCGGGGTGACCATCAGGCTGGCGGTGGCGGTGACAGCCAGCGGCTCGGCGGCGAGGCGCGGGAGGCGCGCCTTGCCGGCAAGCCACTCGGAGAGACCCGGCGCAATGACGACCAGGCCCAGCGTGCCGGCGAAGGACAGTTGGAATCCCACGTCAGCTAGGGCTGATGGATCCACGAGGACGATTGCGAGCGCCGCCACGGCCAACGCGACGAGGGCGTCGCTGTCGCGGCCAAGCAGCCAGGCCAAGAGGATCAGTTCGCCCATCAGCGTGGCTCGCACGACGCTGGGTTCGCCGCCGGCCAGGGCCGCGTAGAGGGGTAGGGCGAGCATGGCCAGCAGGACGCTGTAGCGGCCGATCAGCCAGCCGGCCATGCGGCGCACGGCCAGGGCGACGAGCGTGATGTTGAAGCCGGAGATCGCGACGACGTGGATCAGGCCGGAGGCCAGGAAGTCGTTGCGCAGGTCGCCCGGCAGGCTGGAGCGCTTGCCGACCAGGATGGCCGAGAGCAGTGCCCCATGCGGCTCGGGCAGGACGCCGCGCACGCTGCGGTCGATGTGCTCGCGCAGCCGAGTCAACCAGGGCTCGTCGGCGTGAGGAGGCGGCGAGAGAATGCGGACCTGTTGGGTGTCGATGCGCCCGGCGAAGGTCTCGTCGGTCTGCCGGAGCCCTGACGCACCGCGGGGCCGGGTCGGTTCGAACGCACCGGTTACAGCCACGCGGGCGCCGGGTGGGGCTGCGCCGCCGGGGGCGAAGAACTCCACGCGGCCGGCAGCCGCTCTGGACTCGGTTCCGACCGGCCCTGCGCTTTCGACGTGCAGCGTTCGGCGTGAGCCGGGGTGTGCGTCGACGACGGTGCCCTCGAGACGAAGCTCAACGCCGGGCGGCGCTAGCACGAGGGGCGCCTGGGACTGCTGGTGGTGAGCCGCACGGACCAGCCCGAGCACCAGGGCAGCCGGGATCAGCAGGGCGGCCAGCCACTTTGGGCGGGCCAGGCCGACCGCAAGCAGTGCAACGGCCAGAAGGGCCGTGAACCAGGCAGGAGCCGGATCCCACCAGGCGGTCGCGGCGACACCGAAGAGCAGCGCGGCGCCCGCGCCGGCGATCAGGGCGCCTGGCCCCAGCCCCGCCCCGTATGATTTGCGACGCCAGCCTCAATGCCGGAAGACGCCATGGACCGACGCCGCCAACGCGCCCTGTTTGCCGCACTCTTCTCCATCTTCTTCATCACGCTCATCGTCTTTGTTTGGTCGCTGCAGTCGGGGCCGGCGCCAATCCTCGTCGAGGGGATCCTGGTTGGCACGATGGCGCTGCTGGCGCTGCGCGGTCGGCGACTGACGCCAACGCTGCGACGCAACCTGCGCCGGGTCTTCTGGCTGTTCTTCGTCGCCATCACCATCAGCGTCATTGCCTGGGTGCGCGAGGTCGGCCCGTTGCTACCGATCGTGATCGAGGCGGTGCTGTTGATCGTCGCGCTGCTTGTCATGCGGGCGACGCGATCCCCGGACGATCCGGTGCTCGAAAGCTGATACGCGGCAGGACGCGTTCGACCGTTCCGCCTGGAATGCCCAGCGCGCGGAGGTCGGCGGCGGTACCCAGCGGGCCGAAGAACGTGCGGGCGTGGACGATTCGGGCGGCGTAGGCGGGGCCGACTCCTGGTAGCCGGGCGGCCAGGTCGTCCGCAGCGAGCGTGTTGACGGCGACGGTTCCGGTGGCTTCGGAAACGGGCGACGTGCCAAGGGTCGTTGCGGACGTCGGGGCCGGCTCGGGCGTGGCTCGCGTGCCCGCCAACATGATGCTGAAGACGAGAGCGGCGGCAGCCGCCGTGACCGCCAGCAGGCCCAGACCTCGACGGCTGTCGGCGCGTTCGGCGGTGGCCGACGGAAACCCGGCGGGCTGTGTGGCCTGGGGATCCGGCAGGGCCACGGGGACTAGCGATCTCCGCCGAGTTCGGCCATGACTTCGCCCATGCGCGCGGTGTCGTAACCGCCCATGGCGTGGACGGCCTTGGCGAAGGTCGGGTCGCGGAGGATTTCCAGGAGGGCGGCGACAGGCGGGTGCTTCAAGTGCTCGTTGGGAACGACGAGGTCGTATTGCTCCGTGCCGACGGGGATGAAGTCGGTGCCGAGGGCGCGGGCGGCGGCGCGGATGCCCAGGGCGGCGTCGGCCATGCCGCTGTCCACGTCGGCGGCCACGGCCAGGTGGGTGTACTGTTCGCGGTCGTAGCCCTCGATTGCTGCGGGGTCGATGCCCTCGGTAGCCAGCAGGTGGTCAAGCAGCATGCGGGTGCCGGCGCCGCGCTGGCGGTTGACGAAGCGAACGTCGGGGCGGGTCAGGTCTTGCAGCGTGCCGAGGCCCCTGGGATTGCCGCGCGGGACGATCAGGCCCTGCTCGCGTTGGGCGAAGTGGATCAGGGTGACGGCGTGGCCGGGTAGGACGCGCTGCACGTCGGTCTCGTTGTAGATGCCGGTCGTTGGGTCCAGCAGGTGGCAGCCGGCCAGGTGGGCCTCGCTGCGGCGCAGCGCAACCAGGCCGCCGTAGCTGCCCGCGTTAGTGGAGGCCAGCCGCATGGGTGGCGAGCGGCGGGAGAGCTCGCTGGCCAGCAGGTCCAGGGCGGGGTCGTGGCTACCGATGGCGACGGCCGTGTGTTCGATGCCCTCGGCTTCGCCCAGGAGTTCCACCTCGACCTCGGATCCGGCCGCGATTCCTTCGGAAAAGCGCGGGATGGTGACCAAGCCGTCGGCCCGCACGAGCGACATGATCACGCCGGCGGCGCGCTCCAGCGGGGCGGCGACGATGCGGCTGCCGACGCGGCCGACACGCACGCGGATGAATTCGTCGTCACCAGCATGGGAGACGAGCGGTCGCGGCGTGACGGCCTTGACGGTCCGGCGCGGCGGGACGGGACGTCCCAGGCATTGCTCGATTAGCGGGCGGACGAAGAGTTCGAACGTGAGGGCGGCGGAGACCGGGTAGCCGGGGATTCCGAGGACAGGCTTGCCGCGGGCGACGCCAAGGACCACGGGGTGGCCCGGGCGGACGGCGACACCGTGCACGAATACGCGGCCCAGGTCGGCGATGACGCGGGCGCTGTAGTCCTCGCGGCCCGCGGACGAGCCGGCGTTGATGACGACGATGTCGGCGGATTCGAGCGCGGCCTCGGTGGCGTCGCCGATGGCGTGGAAGTCGTCGGCCACGATGTCGCCGCGCAGCGTTTCCGCGCCCCAGGTCTCGGCCAGGGCGCCGAGCATCAGGCCGTTGAATTCGATGAGTTCGCCGGGCTGAGGGTTGCGGCCTACGGGGACGAGTTCGCTGCCGGTCGGAATCACGGCCACGCGGGGCGGCTCGACCACGTCCACTTCCGCGCGCCCGGCGGCGGCCAGGGCGCCGAGGTCGCGCGGCTCCAGGCGGCGGCCCTGGGGCAGCACGAGCTCAGAGGCCACGATGTCTTCGCCCATGGGCCGCACGTGCTGCCAGGGCGCCGCGGCGGCGGTGATCTCGATGGTGCCGTCGCGATGGTCGTGAATGTCCTCGATCATGATCACGGCGTCGGTGTCTGGCGGCATGGCGTCGCCCGTGTCGATCCAGATGGCCTGGGTGTCCAGCTCGAGCCGGCGCGGGGAGGTCTCGGCGGCACCGACGGTGCTGGCGGCGGCTACGGCTACACCGTCCATGGCGGCGGCGGGGAAGTGCGGGCTGGAGAGGGCTGCCCAGACGGGTGCGGCGGTGACGTGGCCGAGGGCCTGGTCCAGCGGTAGCCGGAGGGTGCGGCGGGGCGGCCAGCCGGGGAGTTCGGCCAGCGCCGTCGCC
This sequence comes from Chloroflexota bacterium, assembly GCA_026707585.1. Classification (GTDB taxonomy): domain Bacteria; phylum Chloroflexota; class UBA11872; order UBA11872; family UBA11872; genus UBA11872. The sequence continues at coordinate 219,738 of JAPOWQ010000006.1, forward strand.
AGGCGTTCGCGCGCGTTGGCCAGGGGCACGTCGGTCAGGTAGACGGCGCGCTGGTGGGAGCTAGAAGGGTTCAACGTCAACCCAGGCGCCTTCCGCCAGCCCGCCGGCGTCCAGAGGAATGCGTATGAGACCTGCGGCCCGAACCAGCGTGGCGATCAGGTTTGAGGGACCGAGGACTGGGGTTGCCCACCACTCGCCATCGCGCTCCTGCAGCGCCGTTGGCACGAAGTCGATGCGTCCGGTCTGGGAGGCGAGGCTGCGTGCCAGTCGCGCCCGACGGCGCGGTGGATCGTCGGCTGGGCCCGCGCCGAGCAGTCGTCGAATGGTCGGTGCGACCACTAGCCCAAACACGACCATGGCGGACACCGGGTTGCCCGGCAGGCCGAAGACGGGTATGCCGTCGGCCACCGCGACGATGGTGGGTTTGCCGGGTTTGACGGCGATGCCGTGGACCAGCACACCGGGATGGCCCAGACCGCCGATCACTTCGGCGGTCATGTCGCGGGTGCTGACGGAGCTGCCGGCCGAGATGATGACCAGGTCGCAGGCGGCGAGGGCGGCGCGAGTGAGCCGTTCCAGTTTCGCGCGGTCGTCGGGCGCCACGCCGAACTCGCGCACGTCTGCACCAGCCTGGCGGGCCAGGGCGGACAGCGTGGTGGCATTGACGTCGCGAACCTGGCCGGGGGCGGGTTGGGCGTCCGCGGGAACGATCTCGTCGCCCGAGGAGAGCACTCCGATTACCGGAGGTACCGCCGCTTGGATCTCCGTGATGCCCAGAGCGGCTAGAACGCCAAGATCCTGCGCGCGCAGACGATGACCGGCCGGCAGCAGCGGGTCGCCGGCGGCCAGGTCATCGCCGGCCTTGATGATGTGCTGGCCGGGGGCCGCTGGGCGCAGGACTTCGACGGAGGTTTCGTCGACCGGCTGGGTGTACTCCACCATCACAACGGCGTCGGCGCGGGGCGGCAGCATGCCGCCGGTGTGGATGAGTTGGGCGGTACCTGGCTGCACGGGCCGCGTGGCGGCAGCGCCCATCGGGACCTCGCCGTCCACGGTGAGAAAGGCGGGCAGCGCTTCGGAGGCGCCGTAGGTGTCGGCGGCGCGGACGGCGTAGCCGTCCATGGCGGAGCGGGCAAAGGCCGGGCTGTCTTCAGGCGAGATGAGCGGCGTGGCGGTGACTCGACCCAAGGCAGCGTCCAAGCCGATGCGTTCGCTGCTCGGGGTGAAGGGCAGATGCTTGAACAGGCGCGCCAGCGCCTCAGCCGGCGTCGCGATTTGGAAAAAGATGTCTGTCGTCATGGGGCAGGCCGCGCGGATCGGCTCGTCCGCATTGTCACGCTCGCCGGTGTGGCCGGTCCACGCCTCAGCGGTGGGAGTCCGCCAGCCGGGGCGAGGTTGGGTGGGGGGTGAAGGGGGGAGCTGTCTCTGGCCAGCGCCGCCCCCAAAGGGGGCGGCGCTGGCCAGAGACAGCTTGGGCCGGATTTTGGCGGAGGATAGGGACGAATCGGTGGGCGAGGCGATAGGACGACCCGGGGCCCTTGCACCTGGCGTGGCGCGCCGGGGCTGTGGGTGGCCGAGGCGCGGGCGGCGCGGGGACCACGAACCGAGCCAGGGCATGAGACGAGACACCAGGCGGACAAGGGAGACAGGAATGGACGGCTCCGGGGCTGGACGCGCATAAACAAGGGTCGATTGTACTCCCGTCGCTTACACCAGGCAAGTCCGAGGCCCAGGGGCGGAATGCGCAGGGTCTGCCAGGGCGGGTCGTCGAGGCGGCTGGCGGAATGGCTGGTCAGCAGGGCGCCGAAGTCGGGGGAAGCGCGGGCCCTTGTCGGGCAGGCAGATGCTCAGCGTGTTTCCGACGATGTGTCCACCTCGCACCCCGATAGTGTCCAGTGTTCGGCCCGAATCCGTCCGAACGCGTTCACTTTTCGGACCAATGTGTCCACTTTCCGAGTCGATGTGTCCAGCGTGAGGCGGCGAGGCGCTGGTCTGGCCGCCGCCTCCGGCACGAACTGAGCCGGAGCGACTGCGGGCCCAGGCGCGTCCGTATAATCGCGCGACCAATCCGCCACCCCCCTGGACTGCCGTGTCATCCGAACCGACCACAAGCGACGACCGCGAGGTCACGTATATCGAGTTTGACGACGTCGAGATTGAGGTCAGCGTCTGGGAAGGCATGGCCGGCTGGAATGCCAACGCCGTGATCGATGGGCGCGATTACCGGGCCATGGGGGCGGCGAGCCGCGAGGACGCGTTGACGCGGCTGACGTCGTCGATCCGGTTCAGCACGGAGGCGACGTTTGCGCTGGGGATCAAGAACCGGCGCTACTGGTCGCCGAACCCCTATTGGAAGGGGCGCTAGGCCAGCGACCGGCGTTCGCGGTCGGCGTCTCGGTAGACCGACGCGCCAAGAGCAGTTGGCGCAGTCGATTAGTCGCTGGCCGGGTATTCACGCCCACTTTGGAGCGTTGCTGGGTTACAATTGCGCACCGATTGTCGGCACGCGGTAGCGTGCCGCTTGGCGCACCGCGCCTAATCCCACCTAACTCAACCGCTGGAGTGCGAGACCGCCACGAAGGAGTCTGGCCGGCATGCCTAAAGACCTGATATTCGACGAAACCGCGCGCAGCGCGCTGCTAAACGGCGTCAACTCGGTCGCCGACGCGGTGCGCGTCACGCTGGGCCCCAAGGGACGCAACGTCGGGCTGGCGCGCAAATTCGGGTCGCCCATCATTACGAACGACGGCGTGACCGTCGCCCGCGACGTGGACTTGCCCGACAACTTCCAGAACATGGGCGCGCAGCTCATCAAGGAAGCGGCGACCAAGACCAACGACGTGGCCGGCGACGGCACGACCACCGCCACGGTGCTGGCGCAGCGCATGATCCAGGATGGTCTGCGCGCGGTGGCCGCCGAGATGAACCCGATGATCATCAAGCGGGGCATGGAGAAGGCGGTGGCGGCGGCCGAGACGGCGCTGAACGAGCAGGGCCGCGAAGTCAGCGAGCCGCAGGAGATGGAGTGGGTGGCCGCGATCTCGTCCGGCGACCCGGCCATCGGCAAGCAGATCGCCACGGCGCTGGACCGCGTGGGCAAGGACGGGGCGGTGTCGGTGGAAGAAGGCCGCACCAACGCGCTTGAGCTGGAACTCGTGGATGGCGTGCAGCTGGACCGCGGCTACATCTCGCCCTACCTCGTAACCGACGAGACCTCAATGTCGTGCGAGCTGGCGAACGCGTCCGTGTTCGTCACCGACGACAAGCTCAGCAGCGCTCAGGACCTGCTGCCGCTGCTGGAGAAGATCGTGCAGTCGGGGCGGCGCGACGTGCTGTTCGTGGCCGAGGACGTGGAAGGCGACATGCTGGCCACGCTGATCGTCAACAAGGTGCGAGGCGCGATCAACGCCTGCGCGATCAAGGCCCCGGCCTACGGCGACCGCCGCAAGGCGATCCTGGACGACATCGGCATCCTGACGGGCGCCCAGGTCATTTCCAAGGACCTGGGGCAGGACCTGAAGGAGCTGGACCTGGACGTGCTGGGGCAGGCGCGGCGAATCGTGGTGCGCAAGGACGACACCACGATCGTGGAAGGCGCCGGCACCCGCCAGGACATCACGCGGCGCATCGCGCAGATCAAGTCGCAGGTCGAGACGACCGACTCCGACTACGACCGCGAGAAGCTGGAAGAGCGGGCGGCCAAGCTGGCCGGCGGCGTGGCCGTGATCCGGGTCGGCGCGCCGACCGAGGTCGAGCTCAAGGAGAAGAAGCACCGCGTGGAAGACGCCCTGTCGGCCACGCAGGCGGCCGTGGCCGACGGCATCGTGCCGGGCGCGGGCACGGCCTACATCCGGGCAATTCCGGCCGTGGACGAGCTGCTGGAAACGCTTGACGGCGAGCAGGCCATGGGTGCGCGGATCGTGCGCGATGCCCTGTCGGCCCCGCTGCGGCAGCTCTCGGCCAACGCCGGCGAGGTCGGCGACGTGATCGTGGAGCGCGTGATCAACGCCGACGGCGCCATGGGCTGGAACGGCGACTCCGCCCAGATCGAGGACCTGCGCGAAGCCGGCGTGGTGGACCCCCTGACCGTGGTTCGCGGCGCCCTGCAGAACGCGGCCAGCGTGGCCATGATGCTGCTGTCCACCGAAGTGCTGATCGCCGACGCGCCCGAGACCAAGAAGCCCGCCGCGGCCATGCCGCCCGACCCGGGCATGGGCGGCATGGGAGGTATGGGTGGCATGGGCGACATGGGCGGAATGGGAGGCATGGGCGGCTTCTAGCTCTCACCCTTCGAGAAACACTCAAGCCCCGCCGGTCGGTCGCCGGCGGGGCTTGTTGCGTCGGTCGGCGATTTCGCCGACGGCTAGGTCAGGAAGTCTTTGAGCTTGCGGGCGAGGCGGGGGTGGCGGAGGCGGCGGAGGGCCTGGGACTCGATCTGGCGAATGCGCTCGCGGGTCAAGCCGAACTCCTGGCCGACCTGGTCCAGCGTGCGCGGCGTGTCGTCGTCGAGACCGTGGCGCATGCGCAGGATCTTCTGCTCGCGCGGGTCCAGCATCTCCAGCACGCCCTCAAGATGCTCGGTGAGCATCTGGGATGTGGCGGCCTCGACCGGCTCCACGGCGTCGTCGTCGGGGATGAGGTGCCCGATTTCGGTGTCGCCGTCCTCGCCGATGGGGGTCTCGAGGGAGATGGGCAGGCGGGCGGCGAGCTTGAGTTCGCCGATCTGTTCCTCGCTCATCTCCATTTCGTGGGCAATCTCGTCGTCGGTCGGCTCGCGCCCCAGGCGCAACTGCAGGTCGCGTTGCACCCGGTAGGACTTGGTGAGCTTCTCGTGCACGTGCACGGGCAGCCGGATGGTGCGGCTCTGCTCGGCGATGGCGCGCGTGACGGCCTGCCGAATCCACCAGGTGGCATAGGTGCTGAACTTGTAACCGCGGCGCCAGTCGAACTTCTCGGCGGCGCGCATGAGCCCGGCGTTGCCTTCCTGCACCAGGTCCAGCAACGGGATGCCGTGGCCGGTGTACTTCTTGGCGACGCTGACCACCAGGCGCAGATTGGCCGTGATGAGGTGCTCGCGGGCGGACTCGTCGCCGCGCTCGATGCGCTGCGCCAGGTCGACCTCTTCCTTGGCCGTGAGCAGCGAGATGCGGCCGATCTCGTTGAGGTAGCTGCGAACGGTGTCCTGGCTGGCGGACTCGAGCTCCAGGTCACGCTCGCGACGGGACTGGATGGTGGTGACCTTGGAGGCGTCGCCGCCTTCCGTGTCTTCCGGTTCCTCGTCGCGCAGCTCGATCTCTTCCTCAGCCAGCTGCATGCGGAACCAGGTCTCGACTTCCGTCGTGATCTGCGCCTCATCGGGCAGGACTTTCTTGAGCTCGGACTTGTTGAGAAAGCCGGGATCCGAGCCCAGGGCGACAAGCTCGGCCAGGGCGTTTTCTAGCGTTTCCTCGTTCAGATGTAGTGCGACTTCAACCGCCACGGATCGTTCACCATCCCCCTGCTGCGGCAATGCCTGACGGGCTTGCGGCCCGCCTGGTGCCTGGCGCTCCCCGAATCTAACCCTCATCCCCGTCGGATTTCCACCGCTGAAGGCACACGCGCACCCGCCACGCGGGCTACGCGTTCCCCAACGGCCTGATGTCGCGCGGCTGCGTCTGCAAAGTGGACAGGGATGGTTCGCCTGTCGAAGCGGTAGGCGCTTGTGCCGAGAACGCCCGCGCGTCGCATCGTCCGACCCAGCGGTGCGCAAGTCACCGCCTACCCGAGTATACGCCGATCCGGCGGGCAGGTAGCAGGCAAGTTCAGAGGGTAGAGCCAGGGGCGACCTGGCGACGGTCGCTTCACATTGCGAGCGGTGACACCGGCTGCAACAATCAAAGAAATCGGGGCGGTCTCCGGGCGGGAGTGGGGATGGAGGCTATGACCGCCGACAGCGGGCCGCTAACACTGGAAGATCTGCGGCGCGAACTGCGCGACGAGCGGAGCGAATTGCGCCGCGAATTCGATCGGACCTTGCAGCACTACGCGACAAGGGCCGATCTGGCGAATCTCAAGGCCGAGATGGTTAAGTGGTTTGCCGGCGTGCTGGTTCTCATCCTGATCAATGTGATCGGTACGCTGGTGACCCTCGTTGTGGCGTTGGGGGCATGACTGACCGCAGCCTGGCCATTTGAACGAGACGGCATTCCGCATTGTCGAGGCCGCGGCGGCCTAGGGCATGAAGTATCCGTGCCAGGACTGACCCGAGCCGTTTTTCCCGAACGGACGCCCATCTACGTTGCCCACTATCTGTTGCCGGGGGCTTCCCCAATCCTTGAGCTTGTCCCGAAACTCACGGACGTCGAGAGGAACACGCTCACCCCTCAGCCGCTTACTCGAGCATTCCTCTACTTGCCCACTCCAGAATCTCATCGGACGTTGCCCTCTCGCGGGCAACCTCCTTGTCCATCCCGGGAAAGGGCGAGGTTGGCCGCAGATCCTCGTCTTTGGGAAGGGGCGAATCCTGGGCACCCTGTAGAGCGCGCAAGAGCGCGACGAGCCGGACGAAGGCGTTGTGAACGGCATTGTGGAGTCCTGCCAGATACACAACATCAATCCTGGGCAGTTCCGCAGTGGGAAACTGCCCGTTAGAGAGAGGGGCTAGAGCCGAGATCACACGTGTTGGCCCCTCTTCCAAATCGCTGGCATTCGACTGCATCTTCTGGAGGGCACGCTGGGCGTGGTCTACTGCACGCTGCAGATCAGTCGCCACGGTGGTGCGCGACTTCGCATCGTAGCGACGAAAAACCCCGATTCGGGACGCCTCATCCAGGCGAGGGAAATCGACTGCACCGTACGCACGCGCCACCATTGAGAACGACGCAATTCGATTTGCCACGCCGCTATCGGCCAGAGTTACTGAGCCCATCTGATCAGCGTCTAGATTGACCAGTGGTCCAAATAGATCATCTGCGACTCTGTGGCGGATATCTGGAAATCTAATCTCCTGGTTCAACAGCGCTTCTGGAATCGGACCACCCACCGTTTCCTCGATGCGCTTGCGTTTTCCGGGCACCGTGTCGACGCCTTCCTGAAGTCTCAGAGTGCGCACTCCGACGAACTTCTGAAGGATCTCTGCGAGTTCTTCCCGGATTAGGTCTCGCTGTCGGGCTTCCCTGACGGTTCCAGTTATCCCGAGTGCGCTATCGATCTCGGTCGCAATATCAGCGAATTCCTTGAAGCAGTGTAGCCAATTGTCGGCCGGAGGATCATTCTTTCCCTCGCGAGAGGCATTCGTCTCGGCAACACGCTCCACCTTGTCGATGAAGGCTCGGGTGTGCCCAAAGTCCTGGTATTTGAGCTCTGGATTGCAGCGCCTGATGTCACCGGCAACCTCGTCACGAACGAAGAACAGTAGCTTTGGACGTCCAGTTTTCCTACGCGATTGGTAGGCGACGTCGTATTCAGCCTCGGTGATGCTACGCTTCGGTTCTTCGCTGATGAGAGACCCCCGGCGGATCCCGATGAGCAGAACATAGAGATCGGCCCGGTGAATCGCTTCAAAGCAAGCGTCGTAGGTTCCGGGTCCGAGGATCTTTTCGGACCCACTGAATTCGCTCATGAACCGGCGATAGCCCAGAGAGTCGAGCCAGAATCGAAGCGCCGAGCGGAGGTCTCGAAAGTCCTCTACCGTCGAACTCACAAAGACGAGGGGGGCTGACGAGTCGCCAGTGCTTGCCATCGCATCTCACCAGGCCGCGTGCAGGTGTCACAGGCTACCGATCGGACGCCCAAGCATTTCAAACCAACCAGCCGTCCGTATGTCCTTTGTGAGAGTTTCGGTTCGGCCAGTCCAGCACCCGTTGAACGTAGGGCCCATCCGCTCTCCGCTTGCCCACCGCGACTTGGATGCCCGTGACAGAGTTCGTGAACTCTTGCTCGCTTCCGCAATGTCGCGCTCAGCGTCATTGGCATCGACGCGAGGTGGCTTGGGGTACTCTGCGGTGACTTCGGTTTCCTAGCGTGGCTGCCGTGAGTAAGTACCAACCACTGCGCCGGTTCCTGGCAGACCGCCGCGAGGGTAAGTGGCGGGCAACATTCGCCGACGTCGAGGATGTCCTTGGACTCACGCTGTGCACTTCGGCCCGTAAGCATCGGGCATGGTGGGCGAACAGCACCAGCCATCCTGAGGCACGTTCCGGCTGGCTGGCAGCAGGGTGGGAGACCAGGAATGTCGACATGGGCAGGGAACGCCTCGTGTTCCTGCGGCAGCGATGACCGCCGAGGGCCAGCCCAACTTCGCCAACAAGACGCTTTGGACGGCGGACAACCTCAACATTCTTCGGGGCATAAACTCGGCCTGCGTGGATCTGATCTACCTCGACCCGCCGTTCAATTCCAACCGCACCTACGAGGCGCCGGTGGGATCACAGGCAGCCGGCGCGGCCTTCAAAGACGCCTGGACCCTCTCGGACCTAGACGTGGCTTGGATGGGCCTGATCGCCGACGAGCAACCGGGCATGTACGCGGTGATCGAGGCCGCGGGCCGAGCCCACGGGAAGGGCATGCAGTCCTATCTCTGCATGATTGCGGTGCGCTTGCTTGAAATGCACCGCGTTCTTAAAGAGACCGGAAGCGTCTATCTCCATTGCGACCCGACTGCCGGACACTATTTGAAATCTATCATGGATGCGATTTTCGATCCTGACTCGTTCAGGAGCGAGATTATCTGGAAGCGTTCCAGTGCGCATAGCGACGCGCGACAAGGTCGGAGATAACACGGACGAATACACGACATTCTTCTCTTTTACACCAAATCAGATCGTTGGACATGGAATATGATTCATACACCGTATGATCAAGACTATATCGACCGATTCTATCGTTACATCGAGCCTGGGACGGGGAGACGATATCGCCTTGGCGACCTGACTGGTCCAGGTGGAGCGTCAAAAGGCAATCCGCAATACGAAGTTATGGGCGTAACTCGGTATTGGCGGTACAGCGAAAAGCGAATGGCCGAGCTAATTGCCGAAGGTCGAGTCGTGCAGTCAAAGCCAGGTGCGGTTCCAGCATACAAAAGATATCTCGATGAAATGCCAGGTGTGCCTTTGCAGGACATTTGGACCGATATCCGGCCTATTGGTTCGCGCGCGAAGGAGCGTGTAGGTTATCCGACCCAAAAGCCCCTCGCTTTGCTCGATCGAATCATCAAGGCTTCCAGCAACGAAGGCGATCTGGTGCTCGATCCCTTTTGCGGTTGCGCCACGGCGTGCGTGGCCGCTGAGCTTCTCGAACGCCGATGGGCGGGAATCGACATTTCGCCGAAAGCAGTGCAACTCGTAAACCATCGTCTGCAGGAAGCGCCGCCATTGGGCATCGGTCCAATGTTTCATCACGGCTACGTCACCGTTCGCACAGACATTCCACGGCGGACGGACATCGATGCACCTGGACCCTACCGGAAGCGCGTCCACGAGCTGTTTGGGAAACAGGAAGGCCGCTGCAACGGCTGCCAGGTTGACTTCCCCTTCCGCATGTTTGAGGTCGACCACATCGTTCCGCGGTCACGCGGTGGCACAGACCACCTTGAGAACCTGCAATTGCTCTGCTCGCACTGCAACCGCATCAAGGGTGACCGCGAACAGGCCTACCTGGTCAGCCGCCTAGTCGAGCAAGGCACGCTCAAGCGCGACGGTCGCCGTCTCAAGCCGTTTGCATGAAGTTCGTGCACGGGGGCCGACGGACACCAAGAAAGTCCGGCGGCAGCGGTTCATCTCCGCGGGCGAGTAGCGCCCCTCAGGGAATCAATCCGTCTGGTTCAGCGACCCGCAGCCGCGCTTCAACACCAAGGCGTCGACAATCTGCCCCTAGGTTGCATGGCTCTCGGCGTAGGCTAGCCTGAGTAACCGCGGCGACGAGCCGGTTCTCTGATACTCAGACCGCAAGCTCTTTGGGCTGAGACACATCCCCCATGAGACGACGGCGGGATGATGCTGTCGGCCGATTAGTTTCGAGACGCTGCGCAATGTGAATGCGTGAGGCGCGGGGAGGTTGTCAATCCGCGTCGCTTATGGGAGGCCGTTATGCCACTTTGGGTAGATGAGGCAGAGAGGCTTGCAGGTGCTGAAGTCTGGGAATTGGTTGGCACCTCGCCAGGACCGTACCAGTGCGACTTGAGTCGCGGTTGGATTCCGGAGCACTCGCGCGCTGTGCGTATTCGCGGCAGGCAGTCTGGTACGCGGCTTGTCGTTGGACAAGGCGTCGCGCGCAAATATTTCGGCGTTCGGCTGAATCGCGCGGGCGAGCTTATTGACCACTAGCGACCTTTGGTGTTGCGGCGGGGTGGCGGGCTTTTCTAAGCTTTGGGCCAGTCCCGAAAGTCACGGATCGCCGCTACCGCATGTCCCGAGTCCGTCTGCATGCCCCGCGCCTGGCCGCGCTGGTTGCCGCCGCCGTGATACTGGCCGGCTGTGAGGTCGGCGCGATGCAGACGGCTATCGATAACCCGACGCCGGATCCGGCGACGGCACTGCCGACCACCTGCACACCGCCGAGTTGCGAGGAGCTGGCGGTGCAGATTGGGGACTTCGCGATCCTGCCGCCGGTGATTCGGACGAGCGCACCGCGCGTGCGGTTCGCAATTACCAACATCGGCGCGTACACGCACAGCCTGGAGATCCGACTGCCAGGCGGCGTGGTCAACTCGCCGCGGATCGGGCCAGGACAGACCGGGTACCTGGAAGCGGACCTGGAACCGGGCACGTATGAAGCGCTGGATCCGACGCCGGGCCACGCGGTGCGCGGCGCGCGGGCCAGCATCGTGGCGGGGTCCGGGAGCTAGCCGCCTCTGGGGGCGCGACCCAGCAGTTCGCGTTCGCCCGGCGTCTCCGAGACCCAGCGGAAGAATTTGACAGTGATGACGGTCCACAGGAGGGCGGTGCCGCCGAGTTTCATGATGAGGCCACCGATCCGCTGATCCTCCAGCGCCGAGAGTCCGCCCGGGTCGGCGGCCAGCAGGTAGGCCGGATAGAGCGGCTCTCCGGCAAAGACAAAGAGCGAACTCAAGAGCCCGGACGGCAAGGTCAACAGGAACAAGTAGAACATCTGGATGGGCACGCTGGCGGCGGGGGCGGCCGGCACGCGACTGACCACGGGCCACCACATCAGCAACGCCGAGCCCACCATGGTCACGTGCGCGGTGTCATGCAGGATGCGGTCGTTCAGCGCGCCCTCGTAGAGCGTCGGCAGGTGCCAGCCCCAGAACACGGCCACTCCAATGAGCCCGGCGACCAGCGGACGGGTGATCCAGCGGAAGGCGACGCGCACCATGGGCCAGCGGAGCAGGGGCGTCACCATCCAGGCGGGGATGCCCAACAGCAGCAGCGGCGGCGCCATGAAGGTCACCATCAGGTGCTGGACCATGTGGATGCTGAAGAATTCGGCGCTGAGCGTGTCGATGGGTGGGTGTAGAGCGGTGAAGACGAGCGCCGCCCCGATAACGAAGAGGCTGATGCGCCAGGGGCTGACCCGTCCGGGCCGATCGGGGTTCCAGGGGCTGACCGCGTAGGCGTAGGCGCCGACCAGCACGACGACGCCAAGGGTGATTTCAGGGACGAGGTAGAAGGTCAGTTCAGCGCCTCCTCACCTGTCGTGTCCGCTGATCGCAACACCGCGCTTGCCATCGTTCCGGCAGCGTCTGCTAGTTCCTACCTTCCAGCCTAGCCGCCCGTGAGGCTGAAGAAGAGGAAGAGGATCAGCACGATCATGGAGGCGATGGAGAAGGGGAACATGAAGAGGGCGGTGAACAGGCGGTTGTCGTCCCGCAGGTGCATGTAGTAGGCGACGACGCCGGCACCCTTGGCGAACGAGAGGATGAGCAGCGAGGCCACTACCCCGGGACGGGTGAAGGCATCGGCGATGGCCGGGACGCTGGGGATCGCAATTTCGACGATGGTGATGATGGTAAGGATGACGCCGACGACGACGTACTTGGAGTAGCCGTGGCGATGCTCGGCGTCGTGCGCCATGTCGCCGCCGTGGTCGGCGTGCGCAGTGTGCGAGTCGCTCATCAGATCAGGTAGATGAGGGTGAAGATGGCGACCCAGACGAGGTCCACAAAGTGCCAGTAGAGGCCGACCAACTCGATGCCCCACATGTCCATGCCGGGCTGAAAGCGGCCGCGCCAGGAGTAGGCCAGCACGGTGCCGAGCCAGAGGACCCCGATGCCGACGTGCGCGCCGTGGAAGCCGACCAGGGTGTAGAAGGACGCGCCGAACAGGTTGGTGGAGGGCGTGAGGTCCTTGTGCGTGACGAACTCGGTGAACTCATAGACCTGCCCGCCGAGGAAGACCAACCCCATCAGCATGACCATGCCGAGCCAGATGCGACCCCAGAGCAGCGAGCCGTTTCGAAACGCCGCCAGCGAGAGCACCATGGCGAGACTGCTGGTCAGCAGCACGAAGGTGGTGAACGAGGTCAGGACCAGGTCCAGGACTTCCTGCCCCGGTCCGCCCAGCGTGTTGTGCTTGTTGATCAGCATGACCAGGATGAGGCTGCCGAAGAACATGGTCTCGGAGCCCAGGAAGGCCCACATGCCGAGCTTGCGGTTATCGAGGCCGGTGGAGCTGTGGTGTTCCTCGTGGTGGGCGTGAGCGTCCGCGGTCATGCGGCGGGTTCCTCGATCCAGCCCAGGAGGGAGATGGCGAAGAGCACCGCGCCCAGCAGGATGAAGGCCTGGTGGAAGATGAGGCCGCAGGCGGCCAGCACCATGCCGGCGGCCATCACGATCGGCCAGTAGGACGGGTTGGGCATGTGGATGTCGGGCTCATCGGCTTCCGCGTCAGCCTCGGGGGCCGTGGCCACCGCGCCAGTGTGGCCGCCGCCGCGCTTGAGGTCCCAGGCCGGGTAGCGGCTATCGACGATCGGGATGTGGGCGAAGTTGTAGACGGGCGGCGGCGAGGGGATCGTCCACTCCAGCGTGCCGCCGTCCCAGGGGTCGCTGCCGGACGGTTCGCCGTGGCGGATGGAGCGTACGGCGTTGATGATGAAGATCAGGAACGAGAAGCCGATCATCAGGGAGCCGACCGTGGACATCATGTTCCAGAGGTCGAAGCCCATGTCGGCGGCGTAGGTATGCACGCGGCGCGGCATGCCGTCAATGCCCAGCATGTGCTGCGGCAGGAAGGTGAGGTTGAAGCCGATGAGCATCAGCAGCCAGTGCACCTTGCCCCAGCCGTCGTGCATGAAGCGCCCGGTGAACTTGGGGAACCAGTGGTAGATGCCCCCGAACAAGCCAAATACGGTGCCGCCGAACAGCACGTAGTGCAGGTGGGCGACGACAAAGTAGGTGTCCTGCACCTGTGAGTCGATGGGCGGGGACCCGAGCATGATGCCGCTGAGCCCGCCGATGATGAACATGGAGACCATGCCGACGGCGAACAACATGGGCGATTTGAAGCTAATCGAGCCGCCGTAGAGCGTGGCAATCCAGTTAAAGATCTTGACTCCCGTGGGCACCGCGATGGCCATGGTGGAAATCGCGAAGGCGGTGTCGGCGATGGGGCCCAGGCCGACCGTGAACATGTGGTGGGTCCAGACACCGAACCCGACCAGCGCGATGGCCGCGCCGGAGTAGGCGACGACCGCGTAGCCAAAGAGGGGCTTGCGCGAGTAGGTGGGCAGGATTTCGGAGACGATGCCCATGGCCGGCAGGATGAGGATGTAGACCTCGGGGTGGCCGAAGACCCAGAACAGGTGCTGCCAGAGCACCGGGTCGCCGCCGCCTTCGGGAATGAAGAAGTTGGTTTCTATGTAGCGGTCGAAAAGCAGCAGCACGAGGCCGATGGTGATTGCCGGGAAGGCGAAGATGATCAGGAAGGCCGTGATCATGCTCATCCACACGAACATGGGCATGCGGTTCAGCGTCATGCCGGGCGCGCGCATGTTGATGATGGTGACGATGAAGTTGATGGAGGCCAGGATCGAGGAGACTCCCAGGATCTGGAGGCCGAAGGCCCAGAAGTCAATGGCGTGGGTGGCTTCGAAGGCTGTGTCGGTGAGCGGGGCGTAGCCGAACCAGCCGGCGTTGGGCGCCCCGCCGGCCACGAAGCTGATGTTCATGAAAATTCCGCCGAACAGGTAGATCCAGTAGCTGAGGGCGTTCAGGCGGGGGAAGGCCACATCGCGGGCGCCGATCTGCAGCGGTACGAGCAGGTTGAAGAAGGCGGCGCTGAGGGGCATGAGGGCCAGGAAGACCATGGTGGTGCCGTGCATGGTGAACAGCTCGGTGAACCGTTCGGCCGACACCAGGTCGGACTCCGGTGTGGCCAGTTGCAGGCGCATGAGCAGCGCCTCGAGCCCGCCGAGCATGAAGAAGGCGAGGGAGGTGACCAGGTAAAGCACGGCGATGCGCTTGTGGTCGACCGTGGTGATCCAACTCCAAGCGGTGCCGGCAAAGGTGCGAGTGTCAGGGGCGGTCGCCGTTACCGTCGCCATCCGATCACCCTCCGTCCGGCACTGCCGCGCCGCGTCGCGCGCGCATGCTTATTTTAGGCCCTCGAGGTAGGCAACCAAGGCGTCGAGCTGTTCGGTGGTCAACTCGGGAATCACCATGGTGTTGCCGGGTTTGACGCCCTGCGGATCGCTGAGCCAGGCACGCATGTTCTCCGGCGTGTTCGGCAGGAGTCCGGCGGCGATGTACTGGCGGCTACCCATGTGGGTCAGATCCGGTCCCAGGATGCCCGCCGAATCGGTGCCGCGAATGGTGTGGCAGGCCACGCAGCCGCCGAGGGTGAGGTTGGCTTCGCCTTCCCTGGCCAGAGCGGTGGCGGGCGGAACGCGGTCGGTGCGTTCGTTTTGGACCCAGGCGTCGAACTCCGCCTGGGTCTCGACGACCACGTGAAACTTCATGAGGGCGTGGGCGGTGCCGCAGAACTCGGCGCACTGGCCGGGGAAGATGCCGGTGACTTCGGGCTTGATGGTGAATTTGTTCTCGCGGCCCGGCACCATGTCCAGCTTGCCGCGCAGGCTGGGGACCCAGAAGCTGTGCAGCACATCGTTGCTCTCGAGCTGGATTTCCACTTCGCGGTCGACCGGCAGATGCAACTCGTTGGCGGTCACTACCCCAAGGTCGGGGTATTGGAACTCGAACCACCACTGGTGGCCGATGGCCCGAACCTTCAGGGCGTCGGGGCCGGCGGCGCGGGCGTTGGAGAAGATCGCGGGGACGGTGAGGACGACGATGACCACGACCAGAATGGCTGGTGCGATGGTCCAGCCGATTTCAAGGGGCGTGTTGCCGTGGGTCTGGGCGGGGATTCCGTCGCCGCTGCGCCGTCGGAATCGAATGAGGCAGTAGAGCAGCGCGCCTTCCACGAGCACGAAGGTGACGACCATGGCCCAGAAGACGAACATGAGGAGGTCGCGCGCGGTACGAGCCGCTTCCGTGGTCGGTTCCAGCGTGGTCTGTGGCGTTACGCCGCAGGCGGCCAAAGCCAAGACGGCCACGGCCAATGCGGGGGCCAGAAGCGCGGCGGAGAAGCGGCGGTTGCGGGTCAATGGTGTGCTGCGTCGCCCTTGAATGGGACGGCTCTCGTCCCTGTCTGCGCGAGTCACGCGTCGCCGGGCTTTGTGCACCGTTTCACAATCTCGTGAGCGGCGGCAAGCGTAGCACGAGGGCCCGTGTGCGCCCTTGTCGAGCGGTCGTGCCGGCGGTGGTCAGGATGGCGTGGAAACGTCCAGCACGTGAGCGCGCGCGGCGGCGACGGCGGCCACGGTTTGCTGGGCGGGGACGTTCTCCGTGCTGCCCCAGATGAAGGTAAACATGCCAAAGTAATTGCGCTCATCGAGCATGGACGTGAGCGCGCGGAAGTCCACGGTGCCGCGACCCGGCGCCTGGTCCTCGGCCGGCCCGAGGTTGTCGGCATCGCGCATGGCCGGGCTGACGCTCCACAGGCAGGTATGGCCGACGCGGCCGTCGGCGGCGTCGGCCACGGCGCGAAGGGTGGTGCTTGCTAAACGCGCGTGCGGCGGCGTGAGACTCAGTTGCACGCGCGGGTGTCCAACATCATCCAGAAAGCTGGCGATCTCGGCGGGCTCGTCCAGCCAGGTGCCCACCTGGTTGGCCAGGGCCAGGGTGACGCCGAGGTCCTGGGCGGCGCGGCCCAGCGCGCGCACGTCGTCGGCCGCTTCGCGCCGTTCGTATTCGCGCTCGGGCGCCGTGCCGATGACCAGCGGGGCGCCGATGGCGGCCGCGAACTCCAGCCGCGCCACCAGGTCGTTGCCAAAGGTGGCGTAGGCCGAAATCGAAGAGGGCCGGAGGTTGTGGTGCTCGACCCGAGCCTGGACGTCGGCCGGCGAGTCGCGCAGGGGGTCCACGTGCTCAAGCACGCCCGGCGTGGCCCAGAGGTCCACGTACGTCAGCTCGGTCCGCGCCAGTGAACTGAGCGCATCGTCCAAGGACAGCGAGCGGAAGAGCAGGCTGGAGCCCGCGAATCGAGTTGAGATGTCAAAGGCGAACATACAGGGCTCGTGGTCGCAGGCAGGCCGTCGCTGAAGAACTCCCCCTATTCTCGCCTATTTGGGTGAGCTTCGGCTATTCGCGGCTCAGGCTGCGAAGAATGGATTGTTGGCCAACTCTTCGCCAACCGTTGTCGGCGGCCCGTGACCGGCGAACAGGCGCGTGGCCGCCGGCAAGGACAGGATCTGGGAACGAACGGCTGCCAAGTGCTCGGCGTAGTAGGCCGGACCCAAGGCCGTGCGGCCCAGCGATCCGGCAAAGATTGCGTCGCCCACCAGCACGAGGTCGCGTAGCACCAATGAACTGTGTCCCGGCGCGTGTCCGGGCGTTCGGCGAGCCTGGACCTGGAACGGACCGGCCCGGAAGTGCTGGCCGTGGTCAAAGGTGCGAATGTCGGCCCCTGCGAGTGCCGGCAGCCGGGGCTGTTCGTTTGGGTGGAGCCAGATGGGGACGCTGAGCGCCGCGTGAATCGCTGGCAATGCGTCGATGTGGTCGGCGTCGGCATGGGTGACGAGGACGGCGACCGCCGTCCACTGCTCGTCGGCCAGCACGCCGAGAATCTGGTCCGGCACGGCGCCGGGATCCACGACCACGGCCTGGCCGGTTTCAACGTCGCCAATGACGTATTGGTAGACGCGCATGGGCGGATAGGGGATCACGCGGATGCGTACGCCGCCCTGGTCCAGCGCCACCGGATCGGGCACGTAGGCGTCCTGGGCAACGGCCAGCAGTCGTTCCGGATCAAGGTTCAGCACCGCCGCCAGGGCGTCGCTCTCGGCCTTGGTGGGGCTGCGGGCGCAGTCCTCAAGCGCCGCGAGATCGTCGGTGGAGATGCCGAGCCGGCCGGCGACGTCGCGCGCCGAGAGGTTCAGCCCGAACCGGGCCTTGCCGATGATGTCGCCGAATTCGTCTTCCAGCAGGTCGGTCATGGGGTCGTCAACCGGGGCGGCGGGGTGTCCACCCTGAGCTTCGCACGAATGGCGGATGCCGTGCGTCAGGGCGGCGGGACATCGGCACTCGGACCGGATTCCGGCGGACTCTGCCGACGTTGCTGGTCCAGCCAGGCACGCACGAGCCGCAGTTCCTCGTAGGCGTAGTCGTCGCCGAGTAGCTGCCTGACCGGCGCGAGGGCCGGGGACTGCGTTCGCGCAAATGCCTCCGAGATCCGCGTCACTCGTTCCGGGGCCGGCAGTTCGCGGTCGAGCGGGAGCGTTTCGCCGGCGGCGATCAGGTGCTCCAGGTGGGACATGATGGTGGCCTCGGCCAGGCCGCGCCGCCGGCTGACGTCGGAGATTGAAAGCCCGCTGCGAAGGAGGTCCAACGTCTGGCGGTGGGTGGGACCTGCGCGGGTGGTCGAACGGGTGCGCCTCGTTCGACGCTGTGGCCGCGGACGTTCGGCCAGGCCGCGCGAATCGGCGTAGTCTCCGATGACCTGGAGGAAGTCGTCCGCGAAGTCGTGCAATTTCACACGGCCGACACCGGAGATGTGGGAAAAGCTCTGCCGGGTCTGTGGCAGGTAATGCGCCATTTCCTGTAGCGACCGGTCGCCGAATATCACGTAGGGCGGCACGCTGCGAGCTTGAGCCAGGCGGAACCGCAGGTCGCGCAGGCGGGCAAACAGGTCGCGGTCGAAGTCAAGGTCGACGACAGCGGGCTGCGGTTGGGGCGGGTCGACGTCCTCGCGCTTGACGCGCGTGAGCGTCAGCGGCTCGCGCCGGCGCAGAAAGTCGCGGCCCTGGCGTGTCACGACGAGGGACCGGTAGCGGTCACCGCTGTGCCGCACCAGCCCGGCGTCTTCGAGCAGACTCACAATGTCGTAGAGCTCGACCCGATCATGGTCGCGGGCGATGCCGTGGACCGACAGGCGGTCGTGACCCTGATCCCGCAGGCGGCGGGCGCGGCTGCCGCGCAGCACCTGGATCACGTGCGCGGCACCGAAGCGTTCGCCGGTGCGGATGATGGCCGAGAGGATTTTCTGGGCGATCTCGGTAGCGTCAAAGTCTTCGCGCTCGCTCAGACAGACGTCGCAACCGCCACAAGCTGTTTGGTCGTAGTCCTCGCCAAAGTATTCGAGCAGAAAGGCGCGACGACAGGTTTGCAGCTGGCCGTATTTGACCATCTGCTGCAGTTTCTGCCTCGCGCGGACACGCTCAGACTCGTCCTCCGTCCGCTCGATGAATCCCGCCAGCGCATGACGGTCAGAGGCTCCAAAGAACAGCACACAGGTACTGGGCAGACCGTCCCGACCGGCTCGACCGGTTTCCTGGTAGTAGCCCTCCAGCGTCTTTGGCAGGCGATAGTGAACGATGAGCCGGATGTCCGGTTTATCGATGCCCATGCCGAAGGCGATAGTCGCCGTGACGACCGAAACCTCATCCTGGATGAACTGGTCCTGCGTCGTCCGCCGTACGGATGGGTCGAGGCCGGCGTGGTAGGGCAGTGCCTGGATGCCCTCGGCGGTGAGGTCTGCCGCCAGGTTCTCGGTGTCCTGGCGCGAGAGGCAGTAGACGATGGCCGATCCGTGGGCGTGCTGCCGCAGCGAGGCCAGCAGCGCCTCGAAGGCGCCACGCTTGGGCCGCACGATATAGGTGAGGTTGTGCCGGTCGAAGCTGGCGACGAAGCGCCGCGCGTCCGGAATGGCCAGCTGTTCCACGATGTCGTCCCGAACCTGTGCGGTGGCCGTGGCCGTGAGGGCCATGACCGGCGTGTCGGGAAAGCGTTCGCGCAGGACGTGCAGATTGCGGTAATCGGGGCGGAAGTCGTGGCCCCACTCCGAGATGCAGTGGGCCTCGTCGATGGCGATCTGGCTGACCCTGACCGACTTGAGGAAGTCGCCAAAGCTCGGGACGGGCAGGCGCTCCGGTGCAATGTAGAGAATCTTCAGACGTCCTAAGCTGGCGTCTCGGTAGATGGCGCGGGCGTCCCGCGGCGGGACCATGCTGTTGATGTACGCCGCTGCCACACCGTTGGCGCGCAGGGCGTCCACCTGGTCTTTCATCAGGGCGATGAGCGGAGAAACGACCAGGGTCAGGCCCTCCAGGCACAGGGCCGGGAGCTGATAGCAGAGGGACTTGCCGCCACCGGTGGGCATCAGCACCAGGGCGTCGCGTCCGGCCAGGACGGTCTGGATGATGTCGGCCTGGAGCGGGCGGAACTCGTCGTAGCCGAAGCGGCTCTTGAGCAGGTCACGGATGTCGGGCGTTTGCATCGCTGGCCAGCCGGTCATTCAGGGTCTCCCGCCATGATCCCGGCCCGGGTGCGCTCTGCCAGCCCTGCCGGCCCTGCGCCTCCGACAACCGCCGGAGACAGAACGGGCACAAGACCGCTACCGTAAGGGCGCTGCGCGGCGGGGCGCGCTACGCGCGCGTATTTTCCCACGGCGGGCCGAGACGCAGCGCTCACGGTGTCTTGAGCGCGCCGGGCCCGACCTCAAACAGGGACAGCCACCCGGCCGAAGGAAGGGTGACTGGGCGTGCGTGTCCTCGTGGCGGGTCATACCTACCTGCGCCGGTTCAACCAGCGGAAGTGGGAGGCTTTCGCCGACCTCTCGCCGCGCCATGTCGCATTGCTTGTCGTGCCGAATGGCTGGCGGGATCCGCACTTCGGCCCCGTGTGTCCGGAGCCTTCCAGCCACCCGCGTGTGCGCGTGCGGGTCACGCGTGCGCTGTTTCACGGCCACGGCACATTGACAGTTCACGTTGACCCACGGCTTGCGTGGGTGGCGCGGCGCTTCCGGCCGGACATCGTGCTGGTGGAACAGGAGCCGCGTTCGCTGCTGGCCCTACAGGGTCGCTGGCTGGCCCAGGTGCTGCCAGGGCGTCCCCCGTTCACGTTCTTTACCTGGGGCGGCGGACCTACGCGTCGCCGGCCGTTGCCGCTGCGAGTGCTGGAACGGGGCACGCTAAGCGCCGCCCGGGTGGCCTTTGCCGGGAATCATGCGGCTGGCGAGCAGTTGCGCGCAGCAGGTTTCGGCTCTGCAATCCATCGCATTCCACAGGTAGGCGTCGATCTGCCGGACCGGCCGGGTCTGACCCGACGGCAGGTGCGACGCGAACTCGGGGTATCCGGTGCTGTCGTAGGGTTTGCCGGGCGCCTGATCGCCGAAAAGGGCGTGCTGGACCTGGCGGAGGCGCTGAGTGGACTTGGGTGCCTGGGCTGGACGTTTCTGGCGATTGGCCGGGGACCGTTGCGCCACGCGCTCGAACTGCGCCTTGGAGCCGCCAGTCTGGCCGGACGACTGCGGTTCATTGAGGACGCCGATCACCGTCGGGTGTGCGACCTGCTGGCCGCGCTAGACGTACTTGTCCTGCCGTCCTTCACCACCGTGAACTGGGCGGAGCAGTTCGGGCACGTGCTGATCGAAGCCATGGCCGCGCGCTGCGCGGTGGTGGGGACAAACTCGGGCGAGATTCCGCACGTGATCGGCGATGCCGGCATCGTGGTGCCCGAGCGCGACATCAGGCAGCTGCGAGCAGCCCTGCGGCGCCTGATCGACGGTCCTGATCTGCGCGCTCGCCTCGGCGCGAGCGGACGGGCTCGCGTCCAGCGCCACTTCACGCACGCCGTGGTGGCGCGACGGCTGGCGGAATGCCTGGAAGGGGTCCGCACCCGCCGGGCGACGCGGCACGACTCATGAGCGTCCAGGCGGCGGCGCCGATTCGCAAGCGGGCGTATTACCAGGCGACAGGTGTGCCACCGCAGGTCGTCGGCGAGTACTTTCGCCGCCTGGGGCCGTTGGTACTGGTGCTGGACCTGGGCTGCGGCGTGGGCGGGGTCTCCCGTGCGGCGCCGAGCGGCGTTCGTGTGATCGGCGTCGATCACGACCGCGGCGCTCTTGAGCTCGCCGGTCGATTCGGTTCAGTCGCGGTCTGGGACGCCGCGGCGGGACGGCGCCTGCCGTTCCCGAGAGACCGGTTCGACGCCGTGGTTGCCAGAGACTTGCTGGAGCACCTGGACCTTCCCTGGGACACCGTGCAGGAGATGCGCGCGGTGCTGCGGCCCGGCGGGCTGGCGCTGGTGTCGGTTCCGATGGCACGGCCGCGGGTGGTCTGGAACGACTACACGCACCGCCGCGGCTTTACCCGCGACGCGATTCGCCTGTTGTTCATGGACGCGGGATTCCAGATCGAGCGCGTGGATCGCATGGGTCCGCTGCCGCTGCTGGCGCGGCTGGGGCTGATCAGGGCCGCGCCATGGCTGTTGCGGATTCCGGTCCTGGATCAATTCTGGGCGACCAGCTGGGAAGTCCTGGCTCGCAAGCGATGAGCACCCGCGAGCCGGCGGCCCGCAGGTCCGGCGCGCCGCTGCGCGTCAATCTGTATCTGGTCAATCCCAGCGAATGCCGGCCGTCCATGGACCGCTATGGCCGGACGCTGGAGCGGGCCCTGCGGTATCTCGATCCGCCGGTGGACGTCCACACCGTTACCCCGCCTCCGTGGCCGCAGCGCGACGACGGGCCCTTCAGCCGCCTGGCAGAGAACGTGGGCAAGTACCGCGTGCGCTACGGGGATTACCCGCGCCGCGTGTCCGGCGCGTCCGCCCCTGTGCATCACGTAATCGACCACTCCTACGCCCACCTGGCGCCCGCGCTGGGAGCGCGACGCACGGTGGTGACCTGCCACGACCTGATGCCGCTGCGCGTGGCCAACGGTCACATTCCCGGAGCGCGGATGTCCCGGATTGCGATGCTGGCCTTTCGCTACGCGGTTCGTCAGCTCCCGCGGGCCGCCGGCGTGGTGTGCGTCAGCCAAGCGACGGCCGATGACGTGCGTCGTTACCTGGACTGCGAACCAGACCGGCTGCACGTCGTGCATAGCGGAGTAGCGGACCACTTTCGGGCGCCCCCTGCCGAGCGGACGGCGCACCTGCGCCGTCGCCTTGGGCTCCCGAGCGTCCCCCTGGTGCTGCACGTGGGGGGCGCAGACGCCTACAAGAACATCGAAGGCGCGGTGCGGGTCGTCCACGCCCTACGCCGGACGCATGGCATCGACTGCGCCTTAGTAAAGGCGGGCCAACGCCTAACGA
The DNA here is from genome assembly GCA_026707585.1 of Chloroflexota bacterium. Lineage (GTDB taxonomy): Bacteria > Chloroflexota > UBA11872 > UBA11872 > UBA11872 > UBA11872. The sequence continues at coordinate 242,260 of JAPOWQ010000006.1, forward strand.
CCGAGCAGCGACGGCTGGCGCAACGCCTGGGGTTGGATCCCTGGATCGTGGAAACCGGCTATGTCCCCGAGCCGGATCTGCCGGCGCTCTATGCGTGCTGCAAGGTGCTGCTGACGCCGTCGCACTGGGAAGGCTTCGGCTGGCCAGCGCTGGAAGCCATGGCGTGCGGAACGCCCGCCGTCACCTCGGACTGCCCGGCGTTTCGCGAGACCGCCGGTGGGGCGGCCCTGCAAGCCCCGGCCACGGACACCAGAGGGCTGGCAGCCGCGGCGGCGCGGCTGCTGCAAGACGTAGGGGCTCGTCAATCCGCTCAAGCTCGCGGGCTGGCGCTGGTTCAGCGCTTTCGCTGGGACCGAACCGCTCGCGCCTTCGCCGAAATCTATGCAAGCGTGGCCGCAACGTGATGAGCGCGGCCGAGCATCGCGCGGTAGGGTTCGAGCGACCGCGTGGAAGGGAAAGACACCGCCCCATGGCTACCGGAACCATCGTGGTGACCGTGCATCGGCCACTGCGCGACATGACCTTGAAGCCCGAGGACGAAGCCCGGCTGGCAACGCTGGCCGCGCACGTGGTCAGCAACGACGGCGACGAACCCTGGACGCAAGACGACCTGATGGAGCACCTGGACCCCGACGTGCGGGCCGTCATTACCGGTTGGGGTAGTCCAAAAGTGGACCTGGAGGCGCTGGCCGCCGCCCCGAATCTGGAGATCGTGGCGCACGCCGCCGGAAGCGTGCGGCCCTACGTGGACGAGTCGGCCTGGGACAGCGGCGTTCGCGTAACCCACGCGGCCGACGTGATCGCCGAGGCGGTGGCGGAGTACACCATCGGCGCCATCCTGTTGGCCCTTCGCGGCTTCATCGGTCACCAGGAGACCCTTCGGGCCGGCGCCTGGAAGCAATCCAGCGGCGGTTCGAACGTTGGTGGGCTGCTGGCCGAGCGGCGGGTCGGCGTGGTGGCCGCCAGCATGGTCGGGCGCCGGGTGATTCCGCTTGTGCGGGCGTTCACGCCCGACGTGGTGCTCTACGACCCGTTCGTCGACGAGCAAGAAGCCGCCAAACTGGGCGTTGAACTGGCGGACCTGGACACGCTGATGCGCACCAGCGACGTGGTGACCCTGCACGCGCCGATCCTGCCGGCTACCCACCACATGATCGGCCGGCGCGAACTGGACCTGATGAAGCCGGGGGCGCTGTTCGTCAACTGCGCCAGGGCCTGGCTGGTGGACCAAGACGCCCTGCTCGACGTGCTGGCCGCCGGAAAGATCGACGCAGTGTTGGACGTCTTCGACGAGGAGCCGCTGCCGGCCGACTCGCCGTTCCGCGACTTACCCAACGCGGTCCTCACACCGCATATCGCGGGCTTTACGCTGGAAACTCGGGCGCGGCAGATGGGCCGGATGGTGGCCGAGATTGCCCGCCACTTCGCGGGCGAGCCGCTGCAGCACGAGATTTCGCGCGCGCAGGTGGAGCGAATGGCGTAGCTCGGCGGAAGGCACGCTTGCATGTCTTCTGCCCGAGTGGACTTCGTTGACCTGCGCCGCGCGCTGACTCGAGACCGGGACGTCTCGCGTCAACTGGTCGTTGCCCTCCTGGGCGCGCTGGGCGCAGCCGCGGCGGGGGCGGCCGTCGCGCTAGCTGTTGGCGCGCTTCCCGAGGGCCTGGCGGCTCCATTGCTGGCGTTGGCCCTTTCGGCACTGGCCCTGGCGCCCGCCGGGCACGCGTTGATCAGGCGCGGCGACCTGTTCCAGCCGATCGTCCTGATCGGGTTCTTTTTCTTTCTCGACTTCGGCATGCGGACGCTGCTGGTCGAAGCGGGGAGCGAGCTCGCGGAGCCGTTCGTGTTCGTGAACATCGACGATGCTCGCGCGCCAGCGATTGCGCTGGCCATGCTGGCGCTGGGGCTGATCTACCTGGGCTACTACGCGCCGTGGTGGCGGCGTGCGGTGGGGCGGCTCCCACAGGTGTCGCTGTCCGTGCCAGCGACGGCGCCGTGGATGGTCCTGGGACTGGTCTACACGGTGGGGGTGATTGCGCGAGCCGTGCTACTGCTGGATCGGGAGGCCACGTTTGCCAGTCTCGATCTCCAGAACCGGCTGACCGACGACTTCAACCTCCTGCTGCAGGCCGGCAGCTTCAGCCAGTTTGCCGCGCTGCTGGCCGGCGTCTATGCGTTTCGGCGGAGCCAGGTTCGGACCGGGGTGCTTGCGGCGGTGCTGGCGGTGATTGCGCCGATTGAGATGGCGTTTACCGTCGCCTTCGGGGCCAAGCACGTGTTCGCGTTTCTAATGGTGGCCCTCGCGGGTCTCTACAACTACCGCGTTCGGCGGTTGGGCGGCCTGGGGTTCGCGGCGGCCGTTGCGGCAGTAGTGGTGGTGATGTTTGGCGTGGTGACGATTTACCGAGACCGGATCCACCAGGGCGCGCTTGAACGACCATCGGATGTCGCAAGCCTAGTGACCGCTCCGGCGGCGCTCGCCGGCGAGCTTCTGGCGGGAGGGCCTGGTGAGTTTGTGCAGGCGGCGATGCGGACGCTGGCCAACCGGCACACTGCGGGCGAGACCGTGGCTTCGATCCTGGCGTACGGCGACAGCGTGGACCTGGAGGTGACCGGAGCGGACCTGGCGCTGATTCCGGCCTATGCTTTCGTACCGCGTGCGGTCTGGCCGGACAAACCGACGCCGTTCTCGCCGAAGGTCAGCAGCGCGTTTCGAGGCGTGGAGGGGAACCGGACGTCGTTCGGCATAACGCATACCGGTGATTTGTACCTGCGCCACGGTTTACCCGGCGTCGTGATCGGCAGCCTGGCGATGGGGCTGCTCTATCGGCTGATCTATGGCTGGCTGGTCGACCGACCAGGCGCCGGGGCGGTGGGCGCGGTGCTCTACCTGGCGCTGTTCTGGAGGATTGTCTTCGTGAATGCCGAGATTATCCCGGTGTACGTGCAGGCCATCCGATCCCTGGTGGTCGGCCTTGGGTTGCTGGTATTGATCACGTTCGCGGCGCAGCTCGCGGGCGGCGCTCGCGCTCAACGGGGGTTGTAGGTCCCGGTCAGGACCTCGCGCACGCCCTGCCACACGCCCACGGCGCGCGCCGCGCGAGCGGAAGCGTCCAGCAGCACGAAGGTCGCCAGATCGGCACTCCCGTGCGGCGAGCGTGCCGCCAGGAAGCAGGACCTGTGGAGCGGAATCGCCAGCGTGACGATCTCCGCCGCTGACAGGACGGTTCGCGCCAGCGCCGCCGCCAGCAGGTGGACGAGGCCATGACCGCGCCGGTTGCGGCGGCTGTAGGCGAAGTTCCGGCCGCGACGGCGCTGAAGGGCCAGGAATGCGCGCCAGCTTCTGGGGCGGTCATGCACGACTTGTATCGACCGATCCTCGACGCGCCGGTAGCCGGCCGCCATCATGCGTTCACCAAACTCCGAGTCGTCGCCGCGGGGCAGATCTTCGCGAAACGACCCGACCGCTCGAAGCGCCTGCGTGCGTACCGAGAAAGCCTGCGAACTGCGTTGGAGTTCCGGTTGGGCCATGACCAACTCGTATTCGCTTTGCAGGTAACGCGAGGGCGCGCACAGCCGGTCGGCCAGCCGCGACCCGACGAGTAGGTAGTCGGCACCCGCGACATAGTGGGCCAGGATGCGGGCGGCAAAGTCATAGGGAAGCGTGAGGTCGGCGTCCATGAAGACCAGGACGTCGCCCGCGGCGATCCGGGCGCCGCTGTTTCGAGCGGCGGCGACACCACGCGGATGCGGATGTCGAACGGTTGACAGTCGCCGGGGGTTGGCCAGCGCCGTCACGCGGTCGAGCGTGCCGTCCGACGAGCCGTCGTCGACGAATATGAGCTCAACCCGCTGGTGCGACTGGCGGCGGATCGACTCAAGGATGTCGGCGACATGATGGGCTTCGTTGTAGGCGGGCACGACGAACGAGACCAGTGGGTCGCCGCCGCGGGCGGCGTCAGTGGGCAACGGGGGCGACTCCGACCGGGTCAATCTTCTATCGGGGCCACGAAGGCCAAGGCAAAGGCGGCCATACCGCTGCTGCGGTAGTTCCACAAGAAGACCTGGACGGCCTCAACGTCGGGCGGTAGTCGCAGCATTCGCGCTTCACGCCGCCAGCCGTTCGGCAGGCCGCCCTGCAGACCAAACACTGCATTGTCGGCACGCCCGGACGCCCGGACGTAGAGTCCGAAGTGCGGCTGGCCGCCGCCTACCCAGACTTCACTGGCGAAGAGGTAGCAGGCGCCTGGCGCCGCTGGAATCCACGCGCTGCGGAGACGCGTGGTGCGGGCCGGTCCATCGAGGTTGTCCATCACCAGGGCGGACACCGGCCGGCCGGCCAGGTCGGCGAAGCCCACGTAGCTGGCACCCGTCGCGAATGGTCTGCCAGGGGGCGCTGGAGGGTGCGCGGCGTACCCCAGCGGCAGGCCGGCGCTTGTCACGCCCCACGTGAAGAGGCCGTTGGGCGCCAGATTGCGCAGCAAGCGCGAGTCCTCGTCGGCTGGCGAGCCGTCGTCGGCCTGCCAGTCCAGTTCCGCGCGCACTGACCCGCCTCTGTGAATGTCGTTGCGCCACAGTTGAACCCGCGTCAGGCGTCGACCGTTGCCGCACGTGTCGCGGCGAGGATCGACCGGGAACTCGATGGTCGCCAGGGCGGGACCGTAGGGCGGCCCGGCGAGGTCCTGCGAGAGTTCATCCAGGAGCCGCAGCGCTGCATCCGGCGCGTTGACACCTGCGCGGACGACCGACTCGCGAACAAGCGACAGTGCGCGCCTGGGGTCGCCTGTCCTCTGGGCCAGGATTGCTTCCAAGTGCAAGAGAACACTTGAGGTAGCGGCGGCTCCCCGTGGCGTGCCCCCGCGGGAGCGAAGCGTGGCCAGTTCGTCGGCCGCGCCGTCGTAGTCACTCCGTACGAGGGCCTTTGACAGCCGATAGTTGCCTGCAGCATCGCTGGCCGGATCGACGGCGACGGCCGACTGGAATGCGGAGGCGGCCAGTTCATCCGACCCGCGCAGCACGGCCAGGCTCCCCACGTTGACGAACAGCGCGGAGAGCCCGCAGCGGGCCGTGAATCCGAGGAGCGCTCCACAGAGAAGCAAGGCCAGGGCGCGTGCAATCTGTGAACGACGCATGCGTGTGGGACGGGGGCTGTCGACGCCGCACCGCGCCTTGCCCTCAGGCACGCTCCGACGGGTCCCTGGCCTTGGCGCCGGTCGGCTCGCGCGCGGACTCGCCGTACACGTAGTTCCCGTAGTACTCCGCGGTGATTCGCCCGTGCGCGCCGTTGATCACCGCACCCAGGAGCGCGACATTGGCGCTCAGCAATGCGTCCCGCGCCCTGACCAGACGCTGCGGCCGCGTCACACCGGCCCGGGCAACCAGCAGCGCGGCCCCGCCGCCGGACGCCAGGATGACCGGGTCGGCCACGCCGAGCACCGGTGGACTGTCCACGATGACGATGTCGGCCAGGCGCGCAAGCTCGTTCATGACGTCTTGCATTCGTGCGGAGGCCAAGAGTTCGGCGGCGGTCGACGGCGACGCGCCGGCCGACACCAGCGAGACGTTCCTGAAGCCAGAGGGACTTAGCGTGGCCGACGCGTCGGCCTGGCGGTTCATCAGCAGGCTGGTCAGGCCCCGGGTGTTGCGCAGGTCGAACAGCCGATGCAAATGCGGCCGCCGCAGGTCGGCGTCCACTAGAACCACCCGCCGGTCTGCCTGGCCGAAGGCGATGGCCAGGTTGGCCGCGGTTGTTGACTTGCCCTCAGCCTGGCCGGGGCTGGTGACCAGCAAGCGCAGGGGACGCGGCAGGCCCCACAGGTCAATGCCGGTACGGATCTTCCGGTATGCCTCCGCATCGGGCGGCGCCACCTGGCCCGCCGACGGGCGACCCTCCTGGGCCCTCGCCAGCTCCCCGACGACGCCCAGCGATGCCAGGCCCAGGCGCCGCAGGTCGTTCGGTGACTTGACGGTGTCGTCCCGGTACTCGAGAAGGGTCGTGATCCCGGCAGCAACCAGGAGACCCGCGAACGCGCCGAGCAGGGTGTTGAGGAGAATGCGCGGCGCGATCGGAATCGCTGGCAGAACGGCCGGCTGGGCGATTCGCAGCGCGCGTTCGCCGCGGCCGGGTGGAAGGAATGGCCGCTGCTGGGCGATGAAGACTCGGGCAACCGCGTTGGCCAGGTCGCGGGCCAATGCCGGATCCGGGGTCTCGGCCCGGATCTCGAGTAGCTGGGTCTGGGCGATAGCTATACCGGCAGTCAGGTCGTCGAGATCGTCGAGACCCATGGCCAGCTGGAGGTCATCGGCAACCTGCTCCAGGACCACCCGCTGCGTCGCCATGCGGGCGTAGGTCTTGACCAGTTGCTGGCTGAGCAGGGCGTCGCTGTACGTAACGGTTCCGGGCGCGGCCGACTGGTTGACGACGATGGTGGCCGTGGCGCGGTAGGTCGGGCTCACCAGCTTTGAGACACCCCAGGCGGCGGATCCGCCCGCGGCCAGGCCGATGAGCAGTACCCACCACCAGCGCGCGACGACGGCCGTAAGCCAGCGGGGCTCCACACCACAACCTTTCGGGAAGAGCTGCGCTCCGCCCGTTAGCTGCGGCTCGTGGTGAATCTGCGTCGCGTCCGAACGCGGCCTAGGCACGCGCCGGACTGGTGGACAGGATACTAAGGCCGGGTACCGGATCGCGCTTCTCAGCCCGTCGCGACCGGCGAAAAGGAAGGCGAGCGCCGCCGCCGCTTGACGCCTGGCTTGGGTGCGGACTAAACCGTGACCGGCAGCGCGCCTCCGCGCGAGGAAAGGCAGATCGAGATGACCCTCTGGACCGGCGATCTCAACTACGTGGCCGTGATCGTGGCCGCGCTCATCCCCATGGCGCTCGGCATGTGGTGGTACGCCCCGAAGTTCGGGCTAGGCGACATCTGGCTCAACCTGATCGGCATGACCCAGGAAGAGATTCAAGAGAGCGGCGGGTCGGGAGCCGCGATGGGCCTTACGCTCATCGGCGCGGTGGTGCAGTCCTACGTGCTGGCGCTGGTGGTCAAGATGACGGGTGCGGCCGGGTTTGGCGAAGGCGTGATCCTGGGCCTCTGGCTCCTGGTCGGGATCATCGCCACGACCAGCCTGGGCGTGTACGTCTTTGCCGGGCGTGGGCTGAAGCTATGGGCCTTCAATAACGCCTACCACCTCGTCGGCATCATTCTCATGACGGGCCTGCTGGCAGCCTGGTCGTAGCCGACGGAAGCCCGTTAATGCCGGATCGGCTGCGCTCGCTTCGCGACACGACGCTCTACGGTCTGGCGCTGCTGGGGACCGGCCTGGTCGCGCTCGTACCCGCGGGTCTGGTCGATGCTCTCGCCGCGCGGGTCGGCCGGCTGGTCTATCGCCGCGCGGGCGGCCGCGGCGACCGGCTGCGCGCGAACCTGCGGGTGGTGGTAGGCGCTGAAGCGCCAGACTCGCAGGTCGAGTCGCTGGCCGAGGGTGTCTACGCGGCGTATGGGCAGTACCTGGCGGAGTTTTTCACGATGCACTGGCCCGATCTCTGGGGACGCCGCCGCCGGCTGGTCGTTGACGAGACTACGCTTCGGGAGGCCAAGGGCCAGGGAAACGGCGTGGTGCTGTTTGGCATTCACGCGGGGAATTGGGATCTGGCCGCCTCGGAGTGCGCGCGGCGCTATGGGGCATTTCATAGCGCCGGCGAGTCGGTGGAGCCGGCCTGGCTGGGCCTCCTGAGTAACCGCGTTCGCCGGGGCGCCGGCACACGCCTCTATGATCCGATGAACGCGGCCCGACCGTTGCTCCGTGCCCTGCGCAACGGGGACATTATTGGTTTGGTGGCCGACCGGGCGGTAGCGGGTCCCGGCGTGGATGTTGAACTGTGCGGCCGCCTGGCGCGTCTGCCGGTCGGTCCGGTCTGGCTGGCCCTGCGCAATGGCGCGCCCATGCTCCCAACGGCCATCGAACGGCAGCCCGACGGCACGGTCTTTGTCGAGTTTCTGGACCAGGTCGAACTCTCGGATCTCAAGCCCGACGCCGAGGGCATTGCCGTCGGCGTGCAGCGCATGGCCGACGCGTTGACGGTGCTGATCCGGCGCGCGTATCCCAGCTGGTTCGCGCTGCAGGAGGTGTGGTCGGACGAAGGCTAGCGGTCAGCCATCCGCCCCGCTGCCTGAGCCACTTGGCCGGGACCGACCCGGGCGCGTGGGCTGTAGGGTATGGTTGAAACATAGCTAGCCACCGCGCGCAGAAGAAAAACGAGTGCGCGCGAACATCGGAAACTGCGCGCCTATGGCCATGTTGAGCTTGCGTGCCTGATCCAGGGAGCATTCCCCATTACTAGTTTCATTGACCTCGGAGTTCGCCAAGATCTCGCCGACGACCTCGCCGACCAGTCGATAACCGATCCCACACCCATCCAGGCCGCCTGTATCCCTCTCCTGCTCGACGGACATGACGTGGTGGGCCAGGCACGCACCGGGTCGGGCAAGACGCTGGCCTACGTGCTGCCGCTGCTGGAGCGGATCGATGCCGGCAGCCCGAAGCAGCAGGCCCTGGTCCTGGGACCCACCCGCGAGCTGGTAGAGCAGATTGCATCGGTCACCGAACCGCTGGCCGCCCGCCTGGGCGCGCGGGTCGTCCGGATCCTGGGCGGCGTGAGCTACGGGCCGCAGCGCAAGGCGCTGGACGGCGGCGCGCAGATCGTGGTGGCCACGCCCGGCCGGGCACTGGACCTGATCGAGAGCGGCAGCCTGCGTACCCAGTCCATCTCGGTGGTGGTGCTGGACGAAGCCGACCTGATGTTCGACATCGGGATGGCGCCACAAGTGGAAGCCATCCTGCGCCATACACCGGCGGACCGGCAGACTTCGTTGTTCTCGGCCACCGTGCCCGAGTGGGTGCGGCGTATCACCGAGCGTCAGTTGCGCGATCCCAAGTGGATCGAGCTGGACACCGCGCCCGACGACCGGCCCGACATCGACCACGAGGTCTGGATCGTGCCGGAGGTGGAGCGCCTGGCCGCCGTGCAGCACATCCTGGACGAGACCCGCGGCACGCCGACGATCGTGTTTGGACGGACGCGGCACCAGGTGTCGCGGTTGGGCGCGCGACTGAAAAGTACGGGGATACGGGTCGACTCGATCCAGGGCGCCATGGCGCAGAATGCGCGCAGCCGCGTGATCGAACGTTTGCGCAGTTCACGCATCGACGTGCTGGTGGCCACCAACGTGGCCGCGCGCGGGCTGGACATCGACGGCCTGGGACAGGTGATCAATTACGACGTGCCGGAAGACCCGAACCTCTTCACCCACCGCACCGGGCGCACGGGCCGCATGGGCGGCTTGGGTCGCTCGATCACACTGGTCAGCGGAGCGGACCTGGGGGCGCTGAACGCCATCGAACGAATCCTGGGCGGCAAGCTGGTCAGGCGCAGGTGGCGAGACATCCAAGGCGAGAACGGCGCAACCAACGGCCACACGCCGCGCGACCTGGCCGCCGCCGCGACGGTCGGTGCCGGTGGACACAAGGTGCTGCCCGGCGAGCGCCTGAGCGCCAATCGCCGCGCGAGCCGGCCGCCGGCGGAACGCGAGCGGAGCCCGTCGGCCAACGGCGAGTCGGAAAGGCCGCGCCGCCGCAGCCGCCGCCGGCGCCGTGCAAGGGTCGCCGCCTCGCAGTAGACGAGGGCGCGCCGCATCCGGTCACGGGTGCCGACGACCTACAATCCGGCCTCACCGCCAAGCTTGAGATTTCGCTATGTCTGAAATGCTTCGCGTTGGCCTGATTGCCGAGCCCGCCGGCTGGCACCTGGACGGCCTGATCAAGGTTTGCGCCGAACATCCCGAGGTCGGCGAAGTCGCGGTTGCCGACGCCACCGGCCAGGTGGCCGGCGTGTTTCGTCCCATTACCGGGTCCTCGCCCGATCCGCACTGGCAGGCCCGCGAGCACGAGCCGGGCTCGGGCCCGCCGCCCGGCTGGACCAGGCACGGGCGCGAGGTCAACACCGCGGCGATCCTGGGCGACAAGCTGGTGGCCAGCTTCACCGACCATCGCCGGCTGCTGGACGAATTCAAGCCGGATGCCGTGCTGGTGACCATGGAACCGCGAAAGATGCCGCCGGTGCTGATCGACTGCCTGGAAGCCGGCGTGCACGTCTTCCACGAGAAGCCGGCCTGCGGGCGCATCGAGGACTACCGGCGGGTGGTCGAGGTGGCGAACCGCTCGGCGGCCCACCTCTGCGTGGCGTTCAACATGCGCGGCCTGGCGGCGGTGCGGGAAGCCCGCGCGGTGGTGCAGAGCGGCGCGCTGGGGCGGCTGTTTGGCATGCAGGTGCACTACGTGGCCGAGCACCCGCGCACCTGGCTGTGGGAAGAATTGGCCGACGGCTGGATGTACGACCGCGACCGCGGCGGTGGGCATCTCATCTTCCTGGGCTGCCATTACCTGGACCTGATGCGCTACATCACCGGCGCCAACGTGCGCCAGGTGGCCGGATTCGCCGACAACGTGGGCGGCGAACCGATCAACGCCGAAGACGCCTACGCCGTCAGCCTGCGGTTCGACAACGGCATGGTCGGCACGTTCAGCGGCGGCTTCATGACTCCGTCATCGCAGAAGCATGACGGCCTGCAAATCTGGGGCAGCCGGGGCTGGCTGCGCTTCGCGCCCGAGGCCGACGACGGTTTCGAGTGGTTCACGCGCGAGGGCACCGGCGTCACCGCGCCCCAACGCCGGCTCAGCTTCACGGATACCGGCGTGAGCGGCGGGTTCGACCAGTTCAAGCACGAGTTCTTCCAGGCCTGCCTGGGCAACAGCGAACCGCCCGTCAGCGCCGACGACGCCCTCTGGATGCACGAGACCGCGTGGGCGGCCCGGCGGGCTTCCGATACGGGACAGACGCAGACGGTTACGTTGGGAGGGGTGTAGCGCGGGCGAACCCGCGAGTCGCCCCCAGGAGCACGACGTGACGGAGCGAAAGAAACCGAACGGCATAGCGGCGGCACGCCAGCCGGCGAGGCTCTGCCCTATCCACCCTGGCGAGATTCTGAACGAGGAGTTTCTGCGTCCGCTCGATCTGAGCCAGTACCGGCTGGCCAAAGCCATTGGCGTCGATCCACGCCGGATTCATGCGATCGTGCATGGCCAGCGAGCCATCACAGCTGAGACGGCGCTGCTGCTCGCGCGCTTTTTCGGGAACTCGGCGACATTCTGGATGGGCTTGCAGAGTCAGTTCGACCTGGAGACCGCCGAAGACCGGCTGGGCCGCCGGTTGGAGGCAGTCACGGCATACGCGAGCGGATGGGCAGGCCATCAGATGGTGCTGGTAGACGGGTAAAGGCGTGAGCGATCAAGACCCGGGACGTCCCACCGAGCCGCAAGCTGCCAATCCGAAACGACCGGCGACCTTGGCGCTTCTCAAGATTCTGGCTCTGGGTAATCGTCAGATTGCCGCAGGCCAGGTGGAGTCCGCCGATAAGGTCGTGGCCAGGCTGCGAGAGCGACTATCGAGGAACTGACCAGCTTCTGGACGGCGTCCCCGAGCCGTACCCGTTCGCTACGTCGCTTCGAGGGCGGTCTCCTCGCGACCTCCGAGCCCGCCCGATCCGCCTACTCATCGACAGTTGGACTGGCAGGCAGCCTGCGGTCAGGCGGGCTGGTAGCGACGGACGCTGACTTCGCCGGCGCGGGTGCGCATCCGCGCGGCGTCGTACCAGGCCTGCATCTGCAGCAGCAAGTCCATGCGCACTTCGAAGGCCTTCTCGATGCGCAGCGCCATCTCCGGCGAGAGTGCCGCACGGCCATTCAACAAGTCCGATAGCGTTGCCCGCCGGACTCCGAGAATCTCTGCTGCCCTGGTCACGCTCAGCCCCAGTTGCTCAATGACCTCGGTACGGACAAAGTCACCGGGATGCGCAGGGATCATGTTGACGCCCTGGCGGCTGGCAGCCACTAGCGGTAGTCCCCTAAGCGCGGAGCTCGGGCACTCAGCAGCTCGTCATGCTGCCGCGGACGAGGCATCAATTCGTCGCCCGGCGGTACTCGTAGGTCGCCGCGCCCACCAGCACCAGCGTGGTGGCCAGCAGCACCCAGATGCCCGGCAGGATGCTGTCCCAGATCCAGCCTTCGATGATCACGGCGCGCACGGCCACCATGATGTACTCGATGGGGTTCAGGCCCACGGCGACCTGGAACCAGCCGGTCAGCAGGTCGCGCGGCATGAAGGCGGAGGTGAGAAACGCCAGCGGCATGAAGAGCAGCCAGCTGTTGACCGTGACCTGCACGCTGCGGGTGCGCATGGCCACGATCAGGCCCACGCAGCCCATCGCCACGCCCAGCAGCGTGGTGCCGACGATGACCGCAAGAATGCCCAGCACGCCGCCCTCGAAGCGCACGCCGATGGCCGTGGCCACCAGGATGATCGCCAGCACCTGCGCCATGGCGCGCGTGCCGCCGATCAGCAGCGTGCCCAGCAGGATCGAGAAGCGGTTGACCGGCGACAGCAGGAGCTTGTCCACGTAGCCCGACATCATGTCCGTCAGCAGCACCATGGCCATGTCACTGCCGCTGAAGACCACCGCCATCACGATCACCATGGCGGCCAGAAAGGCCTGGTAGTCGTCGGCCGGAAACCCCGGCAGTGCGGTGATGCCACGCAACGGCTCGCCGAAGAACAGGAACATGAACGCCGACGACAGCACCGCCGCCACGATCATCCAGGGCTGAGCCAGCCAGGTCTTCAGGTTGCGGACGTAGATGAAGTAGCTCTCGCGCAGTACAAGCATCGGCTTCCCTCCGGTTCACATTGGCCCACAATCCTGGAACCACGGCAACGGCCATACGGCTACGACGCAACCGTCCCCCGAAGTCGCTGCAGAGACGAAAACACTGAGCGATTGGTCCGCCCACGGCCCGCGCTGCGCCATGGGGATCATGCCTCAAAACTCCGAAGGCGGAAGAGTGACCGTTGCTCGGCAGGCTTCACAATCTCGTGTTCCTGCCATTCGCCACGCTGATCGAAGCGGACTTTGAGGCGGTACCAGAGGTGCCGGTACTCTTCCGTGTACACGGCTGCAACTCGGGTCGCTCAGTGAGCGGGAGCAGACGGCGAGGGCATTAGTCGGTGCTGGAGTCGAACCGGCGAAGGAGTTGGAGTTCGCAGGGCTAAGAGGCAATAGATCCGACAAGCGTCAATAAGCAAACGTGTGCAGATTAGTTCTGGATTCGCTTGAAATCTGAGTGTAAGCAAAGAGTCTCAGTCATCCAATTGACGTAATGTGCGGTCGCTAAAGTCAAGTCCCACAAGAAAGTTAGT
>JAPOWQ010000033.1 GCA_026707585.1 Chloroflexota bacterium
CCAATGTGTTCACCATGTCTCCGAACATGTGTTCATGATGTCCCCGGTCCGCACACATTTGAGGGAGAGGGTTGGGGTGAGGGTCTTCCGCGCACCTTCCCTTGGGTTACGCAAAAGTCTCTTCCAGGGAGAGGGCCGGGGTGAGGGTCGGTAGCGGCCCAAACTCGAACGCTCGGGCCGGTGCTCGCGCTCGCCTGATCGCTTATGCCAGCGCCCGTCATTGAGCGCCGCCTCCACCCATATACTCCCCCTGTTGAGCCGCTCGGGCGACCAAGATCGAGTTCGACGCAACCCAGCCTGGACAATTGGCCATGGCAATCGTGCTCGTCCTGGCCTTCGTGCTGGTACCTCTCGTGCTCACCTCGGCCCTCACCCCCGTCGCCCTCGCCCTCTTCCCCCGCTTTCGCTCCCGCGAGTCCAAGCCCCAATCCAGCCAGGTCGCCTTCGCCACCCGCACCAGCAGCCGCCTCCCCCTCGTCGGCGGCCCGGTCATGGCCCTGGCGCTGGCCATCGGTGTCGGTTTCCACCCGGACGCCCCCCTCTGGCCCCTGGCCGCCGTCGCCGGCTTCTTCGCGTTTGGCCTCATCGATGACCTGGCCAAGGCCCACCGCGGACGCGGCATCGGCGAGGGCCTCTATTTCGCCGTCATCGTCCTGCTCTCCATCGCCGCCGCGCTCCTGATCCTCGGCCGCGACTTCCACGATCTCGGAACCCTCACGCCCTTCGCCCTCGCCACCCACATCGGAACCGACGCCGCTGTGACACTCGGCGTCTGGTACGCCGTCCTGATCCTCGGCACCGCCCTCGCTGCCGGCTTCAGCGACGGCATGGACGGCCTCACCGCCGGCACGTCCACCATCCTGATGACCGGACTCTGGCTCGCCGCCGGCCCCGTCACCGGCGTCTGGGCCGGCCTCACCGCCGCCGGAGCCGGCGGCGCCCTGATCTGGAACCTCCCGTCCCGCTGGTCGCCATCCACCCGCGACAGGCCGCGCCGCGCCCGCGCGTACATCGGCGACAGCGGGGCGCTCATGCTCGGCGCAACCATGGCCGTCGCCGCCATCGTCGCCGGCTACGACCTCCTCTGGCCCCTCATCGCCGCCCCGCTCCTGCTCGAAGGCTTCTCGTCGCTGATCCAGTTCAAGATCCTCATTCCCCTCATTCGCCGCGTGGTCGACCCTCGCGACCCCGATGGCAATCCGCTCCCGCACCAGTGCTTCTCGCTTCCGCTGCTGGCCGTGCCGCTCCACTACCACTGGGAGCTCCTCGGACTCGACCGCCGCTCGATCGTCCTCCTGTTCTGGGTCACCACGCTCCTGGCAACCGCGGCCGGAGTCGTCGCCGTCCACCTATCCGCCGTCACCGCCCTCGCCCTCGCGCTCTGCGGCGCCGTCGGCCTGGCCTTCTGGCTCGGCGCCATGTGGCTGCGTCCCGCCTTCCTCCACGTCGAGGGCGACTCGGTCTCCGTGATGCACGGCCGCCCGCTCCAACTCGGCCCGCTCCGTCTGTACCGGCGTCTCAAGACCATCCGGGACCGGCGTTTGGCCGAATTCGCCGTGCGCACCGACCTCGCCTGTCACCCCAAGAACGCCTACGTCCTCTCCCAGTGGATCGACGAAATCCGCCGCCCCCGGCCTAATGCCGCACCCTGACGCCCCCGCCAATCTCCGCGCAGCCATCGCAGCCGGACTCGGCGACGCATCCGCCCCCTGGCGCCCCATGGCCACCGACGGCCGCCACCGCATGTGGCTCGTCGCAACCCAACCACACCCCGTCGTCGTCAAGGGCTACCTGCCCGAAATCGACATCTACTACGCCCACCGCTGGCGCCGCGAGGAACGCGTCCTCGATCTCCTCCATCGCTACGCCCCCGGCCTCGCCCCAGAACCCCTGGCAGCCGCCCACGCCCCAAATCAGTGGGCCTCCCTGGCCATGCAACACGTCGGCCATCGCTCCCTCGCCGACGGCCTACCCAATGCCTCCGTCTCCGACAGGAACCACGCCCTCGACACCTCCCTCGCCGCCTACCGCCGCTTCCACGACGTCACCCGACAGTTCGGCCCCATGCTCCGCGCCCTCGCCCACCAGTCCGACCTCGACCGCATCACCCGCCGCACCCTCGAACGCCGCTACGCCTCCGCCTTCGTCCGCCTGCCCGACCCCACCGCTAGCCCAGCCCCAACCGCCTCCCCCCGCCGCACCGCCCCCAATGCGCCCTGGGACCTGGTCGACACCCTCGTCCAGCCCCTCCTTCACAGCCCCCGCCGCATCGTCCACAACGGCTTCTCGCCCCTGAACCTCATCTGGAACGACGACCGCCTCGTCGTCATCGACTGGGAGACCCTCGCCGTCGCCCCGCCCGAGATCGACTTCGCCGACCTCCTCACCTTCCCCGGCTGGGGTTCACCCGACCGCATGGCCCACCGATCCGCCGCCGTCATCGCCGACCACCGCCTGCGGCTCGACACCTTCTGGGCCGCCGCCGCCGAACGTTCCCTCACCTACGCCGCCACCGCCCACGTCCGCAGCCACCGCCTGAGCACCGCCAACCCACGTCTCGCCCACGCCTACCAGCAGCGCCTCCCCGTCTACCTCGACTGGTTCCACCTGGCCGCAACCGAATTCATCCGCGACCAGGCAACCCGCGACCGCCTGCGCGCCACCGTCGCCGCCCTGCGTCCCAACGCCTGACCTCCATGTTCAAGCTCTCCGACGTTTACGCCGCGGCCGGCCAACCGTTCCCGCCCGAGACTCCTGACCCCGACATCCCCGCCGCCCACTTCGACAGCCGCCGCATCCAGCCCGGCATGCTCTTCGTCGCCCTGCCCGGCGCCCGCGTCGATGGCAACGACTACATCGGCGACGCCCTCAGCCGCGGCGCCGCCGCAACCCTCGGCAGCCGCGCCGTTGCTGAGCACCCGGCCTGGCGTCAGGTCACCGCCCCGGACGCCCTCGCCGCCTTCCAGCAACTCGCCCGCGGCCTACGCAACCGCTCCCGCGCCACCTTCGTCGGCGTCACCGGCAGCAACGGTAAAACCTCAACCAAGCAGGCCCTGGCCGCCGCCCTCGGCGCTCACGGCCGCACCCTCGCCACCGACCGAAGCGAAAACACCGACGTCGGCGTCCCCACCACCCTCTCCCGCCTGCGCCCCGACCACCGCTTCGCCGTCATAGAGATGGGCGCCCAAGTCCGCGGCGAAATCGAGTCCTACTGCCGCGTCGCCGCTCCCGACGCCGCCGTCGTCACCAGCATCTCCGGCGCCCACATCGGCCTCTTCGGCTCCATCGAGAACATCGTCCAGGCCAAATCCGAACTCCTCACCGGGTTGTCCGCCAATGCCCCCGCCGTCCTCCCCGCCGATAGCCGCTGGCTCCCCCAACTCCGCGCCCGCGCCCCCGGCCCCGTCCTCACCTTCGGCCGCGACCCATCAGCCGATATCGTCGTGAACGGCCGTGTCACCCTCGACGGAACAACCATCTCGCTCGACACCCCCCAGGGACCCGGCCAGGTCCATGCCCCCGGCATTGCCGGCCCCATCGATCTCGTCTTCGGCGCCGCCGCCGCCACCGTGCAGGCCCTCGGACTCGACCTCCAACCGGCCCTCGACGCCCTGCACTCCTTCCAGCCCGCCCCCCACCGCATGACCCTCCGCCGCACCCCCGCCGGCGCCACCCTCCTCGACGACACCTACAACGCCAACGCCGCCTCCATGCTCGCCGCCCTCGACACCCTCGCCCAACTCCCGGTCGAAGGCCGCCGCATCGCCGTCCTCGGCGACATGCTCGAACTCGGCGACGAGTCCCCCCGCCACCACCACCGGGTCGGCCGGGCAGCAGTGGAATCCGACATCCTCATCGCCATCGGCCAGGACGCCGCCAAAATCGTCAAGGGCGCGCAAGAGGCCGGCCTACCCGGCGACCGCATCGTCCTGCTCTCAGCCACCCTCAACGACGCCGACTCCCTCAACTCGGCCCGCGAATCCCTCCAGACCTACCTCCGCGACACCCTCCACCCCACCGACGCCGTCCTCCTCAAAGCCAGCAACGGCCTCGGCCTTGGCCCCATCGCCGACGCCCTATCTGAGTCCTAGCCGCCGCCAGCCGAACCTGCAGTCTCCCTTGAAGTGTCCCTTGCACAACTCCCTTGGTCCTAGACGTCGCGAACGCCCTTACTCCCTCCACGGGGGAAAGCAACCGTGTTCGGTGTCAATCTATTCAGGAGGCCGCCGGTCTTTCCCCTCTCCTGGGGGAGAGGCAGATTCGGCCGTCCTCGGCCGAAATCGGTGAGGGGTCTTCCGGGCAGCCAGCCTCGGATTACGCGAAGGATTCCCGCAGGCGCTCGGCTCAGACAGGTCAAGCGCGCTAAGGGCCTGAACTACAACTCCAACGGCGCCCGCCCCGTCGGCTCTGGCGGCGGAGCCGCCGTCTTCCCAGGCCTCGCCGCCCGCCGCTGCTCCAGCCGCTCTTTCCGGGCTTCCTCATCGCGATAATTCCGAATCCAGCCGGACGAAAACTCATCCAGCCCGTGTACCAGGTTCGCCGCCAGCACCGCGTGTCGCGTCTCCTTGTGCGTCATGTCCAGGATCGCCGCCGTCAGCCCCGCCTCGATCGCCATCAGCAGTGCGGCGGCATTCAGCGGCCGTCGGTTCGGCAGCCCGAACGACACGTTGCTCAGCCCGATGCTCATGTTCACCCCGTCCTCTTCCGCCAGGATGTGAATCGCCTGGATTAGGCCGGGGCCATACGTGTCGCTCGCCCCGATCGGCAGGCACACCGGGTCGATGATGATGTCCTCGGGCTTCACCCCGTGCTCGCCCGCCGCCGCGATCAGGTCCCGCGCGTTTTCCACGCGTTCGGCAGCATTCTCGGGCATCGCCGCCCCGCCCTTCGTACACATCCCAATCATCGCCGCGCCGTGCTCGGCGATTGCCGGCAGCAATTCGTCCATGTACTCGGCCTCGAACGGCACTGAATTGACGATGGGCCGGCCTTCCGCCACTTCCAGCCCGGCCAGCAGCACGTCCACCGTGTAGCTGTCCACGCTCACCGGAACCTCAACCGCCTCCTGCACCGCCCGCACCGCGTCCCGCATCTTTCGTTCTTCGATGTCGTGGTGCGGATCCCCCGTATTCACGTCGATTACTCGCGCCCCCGCCCGCACCTGCCGCCTGGCGTCGCGCTGCACGTAGGCCCAGTTCCCCGTGTCGTACGCCCGCTGCAGCCGCGGCTTGTTCGTCGGGTTCAGGCGCTCGCCAATCGGCGTAAACGGACCCTCGCGGCTGACCACGACCTCCAGCCCATCACGGCCTCGCAAAACAGTATTCACAGGAAGTCAAACCTCACAGATGGCACGCGAAACCCAAGGCCAGGCTCGGGCGGCCAAAAAGCATACGCCCGCCACCCTCCCCCTTCAACGCCAGCCTTGTGGGCCCGGGCTGCGCGCAACCTCGTCCCCATACCCCGCACGCGCCGCCTATCGATACAACGCATCCGCCACCGCCATCGCCCTCCGCGTCGCCCCCACGTCATGCACCCGCACCATGTCCGCCCCCGTCGCCACCGCCGCCACCGCTGCCGCCAGCGACCCTTCCAGCCGGTCGTCCGGCGGCCGTCCCGTCAGTTCCCCGATAAACGACTTCCGCGACACCCCCACCAGCAGCGGCAGCCCCATTTCGCATAGGACTTCCAGCTTTCGCAACAACTCCACGTTCTGCGCCGGCGTCTTCCCGAAACCTATCCCCGGATCGAAAACCAGCGCTTGCCGCGCAACCCCCGCCGCCAGCGCTGTTTCCACCAGCTCCAGCCCCTCCCGCATCACGTCCCTGGCAACGTCGTCGTACTGAACCCCTCGATACTGTCCGCCCAACTTCGTCGTGACCGCCCGCGCCCGCCGGCTATGCATCAGCACCACCGGAACCCCCGTCCCAGCCGCCAGCTCGGCCATTTCCGGATCGTCCCGCATCCCGCTCACGTCGTTTATGGCGTCGGCTCCGGCCACGATCGCCCGCTCCGCCACCGCCGCTTTCCGCGTATCGATCGAAATCGGCATGTCCAGATCGTGCGCTCGCACGGCCTCGATCGCCGGCAGCACCCGCACCAGCTCCGTCTCCGCGTCCACCATCGCGGCCCCCGGCCGCGTCGATTCCCCCCCGATATCGATCAGATCCGGACCCTCGTCCACCAGCACCCGCACCCGCCGCTCCAGCGCTTCCCGATCGGCCGCCACCCCGTCCCCGCTGAACGAGTCCGGCGTCGCGTTCAGCACCCCCATCACATACGTCCGCGCCCCCCACGCCAGTTCACGCGTCCCAATCCGCAGACTTGGAGCCTTTTCCACCTGCACAACCGCCGGCTCAAAGGCCATACTGGATACGAACTGCCGGAGTATCGCACCGGATCAAGGATCGTCCCTTGAGGACCTCTACCGCCACCACCCGCGTTTCGCGCCGCTCCCTGGTGCGGCTCATTGGCCTCGCCGCCCCGCTCACCCTCACCTTGGCCGCGTGCGGCGAGGTAGTTTCCGAACCGGAACCAACGCCGGCGCCGGAAATCACCGAAGAGCCCCTCGGCGACAATCTTGCCGCTCAACTGCCGGCCATGCCCGAAATGCGCGCCGGCCGCACCGACCATCTCGAGCAGCGCACCGAAACCGGTCGTTTCGACCGCGCCGTCTACTTCTCTGAGCTCACCCCCGGCCACGTCCTCAACTTCTACCTGGACGAAATGCCCGCCCTCGGCTGGAAGGAACTCTCGCGCTCCGAACTCAGCGCCCGCGGCGGCGAGCTCGAATACGAAAGTCCCAACGGCACCCAGCACCTCCTCATCAAGGTCGAACGCCGCGCCCGCGAAACCTCCTCCGCCGTCCTCGAACTCACCACCACCCGCAGCTAAGCCCAACCACCAACTCGGGTCACGCTCTCTCGCCCACACCCTTGCGCGCCTGCACCGTTGCGCGGCGTCAGACTCTTCTCGGAGACGCAACTCTTCCTCTTCCCGGGGACGCCGCTCTTCACCCTCTCCCAGGGGAGAGGCAGAACCTGCCCCGGACTCGATCCGGGGTTCCGCCGTCTTCGGCGGAAATCGGTGAGGGGTCCGCCGGGCAACCAGGCCCGTGAGGGATCGTGCCGCTCTTGCTCCCTCTCCCTGGCAGGGAGAGTGCTGGGGTGAGGGTCGAACCGCGCCTCATCTCAATCTATCGGGTGAAAACTCCCTGACGCCCTGATCTCTCGGACACGCGAAGGCTCGATTGAGCACACTCCACTCAATCAAGTCGCCCAGCCGTAAGTCCCACTTACCCCGGCTCCGCCACATCATCCGCCGACATGTGCTTCACCGTCTGCCCCGTCGCCACAAACGTCCGGCTCACCTCCGGCTTCCCGTACGTCCACACGATCCGCATCTGCGAATCCCCGTCATTCCAGAACCTGTGATGCGCCCCTTCAGGAATCCACACGTGGTCGAACGGCTGCAGCGTCAGCTGCTCCCCGTCGATCTCCGCCGTCGCCACCCCCTCCACGCACGTAATGCACTCCTCCGTGTCGTGAAAGTGCAGCGGCAGCCCGGCCCCCGGCGCCATGATCGTCATCCCTGTCGAGACGTTCTGCGCCCCCTTCGCCCCGCTCATCAAAGGAATACTCCGAACCCCGCCGCCCCGATCGAACACTTCGGCTTCCGATTCCCGAATCACCACTCGCCCCATCACGTCCTCCCGCCAACACACGAATTGCCGCCAGCCTAACCAACCGACATCTGTCCCAGAGCCTCGGCACGCGACGGACCGGCAGCGCCATCCGCGACGTCACAAGGGCGCACAAGATGGTGGAACCGAATCTGGATGACGCCCGGGCTCGCACGTGCGAGCCAGGCCCACGTTCGACTGATTGACCGAAGCCTCACGGCAGTCATGGCCAGCCGAGCAGGCACGCGCGCTCGACTCGACCAGCCACGACATTCATTGGCGGACGCGCCGGCATCCGGTGCCTTCAAGCAGTCACGGCAGGACGCACGGTCATCAGCAACAGCCGGCTGCAACCGTCAAACTGCGCCCAAGTCCACCATCTCAGAGAGCACTCTTCGCTGGACTTCAGTTAGTCCCTGGATATTTGAAATGATATTCCAAATCTCTTCGGCGCTTCGATGACTCCGGTAATCCGGATTGTATCCGCAGCCCCTGTGTCCAGGGGCGCAATGCAATTCGTTAAGGGCCTGCAGTACCGTAACGATTGCATCTCTATTGGCCTCCGTTAACGTTAGTCCTGCGGCTGGGCCCAGATCAGAGCTGTAACGAGGAATCCGATAGATATGAATCCTCACAAAGAACGACCAGAACTGCGGTGATTCGCCGCGCCACTCCCACGGTTTTTGATCCTCCAGCGTGTTGATGAAGTCGACCAGTAACTGTCGGTCTGTTCGCAGCAGCGACGTCCTCAACGGCTCAGCGATTCGCGTTCGCTCTGCGGACTCAGGTGCATGCGCGTGCGGCGAGTAATGGGCCACCTCATGGCTGATAAAGAATAAGTCCCACAACCATCTATCTTCATCCGCGAGACGTGTATACCAATCGATTTCCTCCTCCCATGTTCGGTGTTCGCCGGCCGCCACGAATCCATGCAGGTACTTTCGAAGTGAGGGTGGAATCAGAACCGGATGTCGTGGCGCGTGGCCAGGCATGGAGGTCTCGAGCAGGTGGTAGAACCCCAGCAGTTTGCCGTACTCTCCTCGCTCCAAGACATTCCAGAAGCTCTCGCCCTCCAGCGGTTCGCTGGAAAGCAATCCCACCATCATGTCGTAATACATCCGCCAGGGCTCCAGCGGGTTCGGCGAATCAGATTGATCGTAGCCTCGAAAGTCGAGAACAAACTGCGCCAGATCTCGTCTTAACGTATAGAAGTTCATCTGATCGCATGGTTCCGGGAACTTGGCCCAGTAACCCCAGTATCCGTGCATCACTTCGTGCATAAGCGTGCCCAAAAAACTATGCCCGATTCCCGCGTATCCAAAGTTGTATCCGGCCCACCCTGGCTCGCCGCGTCGCCAGTCAATGAGAATATCGTTCGTCATCCACTCTACGGCCGCCTCGGTCAATCCATAAACCTCCGCAGCGTCTCGGATGCGGTCCCTGACCCACGGGTCGTCGGTCCCGTCGTACATTCTGGTGTGCACGTAATCTGCAGGAAACTCTCGGCCATGCTCCTCGGCCAGCTCGTTTGCGGGGTCGGTCTCTATCCCGTCGAGATTCCGCGCGATGATCGAAATGCGATAGAGACTCCCGGGCTTGAGATTGTCGAATACGCGGCACTTACTGGTGCTCCAGTCAGAAACCGCGGTATCGCCGTCGTCCCGCCGAAGAACAACGCGATATTCCGTATGGTCGGGATTCCCCTCATCGGCGATAGGCTGCTGAAGCCCCGTCCATGTTGTCGCCACTTGCCCGGCAATCTTCGGACGATTCGCCAGCGATGTCGCCGTGTCCTCATCGGCCGTCTCTCTACCGTCGCGTTCGCTCGCCACCAGCCGGTACGTGTACCGAGTGTTGGGTCTCCGGTCGCTGTCTCGAAACGTCCGCACCTCCACTGAGGGATTGGCCACGAGCTCGCCGTCCCGATACAGCGCGAGGGCCGTCACGTCGTCATTGCTGAGCGTCCACGCAACGTCGATCTGCGTTGGCGAGACCGCCGAGATCAATAGACCGGGTAACGCGAATGCCCATGCAAACACGACGCGAACGTCCTCGCGGTGGTCGCGCCGGCACCCGGCCTCGGCCTGGTCGCCAAACACACGCTGATAGATCCCGACGTTCTGGTCGTGGCCGAGGTGAGCCTCGACGATGTCGTTCAATTCCACACAGCTCGTCGGCCACGCCAGGGGCGGCGGATTCGGATCCCGTGTCGCGGCCGTGTCTTCAAACGCCCAGGCAAACACGGCGCGTACGTCGTCGCGGTGATCGTTCTGACAGCCTCCCTCCGCTTGATCGCCAAAGACGCGCTGGTAAATCCCAACGTTCTGGTCGTTACCCAAATGCTGTTCCACGATGTCGTTAAGCGCCACACACGTGGTCGGCCACTGCGCAAATGCAGGAGGGGCCAACACCAGCGCTGCCGCCACGGCAATCACCGCAGCCCGAACGATCGTCACAGGGCAGGAAGTCCAGGGACGAGGCCGACTTCCACAGGGGAACGGCACATCAGGGCCACAACATAGTTGCCGACCGTCCAGGCTGCTCTGCCCCAACCAGCCGTAGCCCTACCGGCGCCAGCCCATTCGGAACATGAAGCAGGTCGCCAAGCGATCTACTCAATCGCATCTTGCGATCCGTCTTCCAGCAGACATCCCATTCACCGCCACACCGCCGCCACGAACCCGCGCGCCGTCACATACCCATGCGGCTCCGGCAACCCCTGCGCCAGCGCCCCAGCCAACCGCAGCGTCGCCGACCGTTCCGGCCGCCGCAGCGCCGCTTCAAACTCCTTGGAGACGTCCCCAGGCTCACTCCGCACCATCACCATCCGCACATGCAACCCCGGACCCCAGACCTGCAACAACAGCCGCACCGACTCCAACCCCGCTGCCAGTTCCGACTCCGCCGCCAGCACCGTCACCCCGTCCCGCGGCGCCGCCGTCTCCATCAGCCCCATCAGCGCCCCCGCGCCCAGCCCCGTCAGCGCGCGCGGAGCTCCCGTCTCCAGCACCCGCCCCACCACCTCCGGCTGCCTCGATTCTGCGTCTGGACCAACCGCCGCCAGCCCATCGCCCAGACCTGGCGCCAACCAGAACAACTTCTGCTCGATCCACGCCGGCGGTCCACCCCGAGCCCGAAACGGCGCGCGACCCGCCGCCCCATCGTCCATCAACCCTTGCGTCGCCTCTACGGCCGCTTCAAACTCCCCCGCCGGCAACGCCTCCCGCACCTCCAGGAACTCCGGCAGATCATCTAGCGCAACGTCCCCGCCTGGATACACCTCCACGTCAATCCCCAGATCCGTCCACGACAGCACGCCGCCCCCGTACACCGTCGGCGTCGTCACGTTGCAATACCAGTGCACCCCCGGCGCCTCCGCGTGCATCACGTGCGACCAGGCCCCACGCCGGAAGCTCAGATCCTCCCCGTGGTCCGAAACCCACAACTCCCGCCCCGGCATCTCGAACATCGTCCCCTTCGGCACGTGCACGTCCAGCCGCTCCCCGCCCGACTGCGCAACCACCCCATCCACCTGCCACGCCGGCACGTCCGTATGCCAACGCATCTTCCGCAGCCGGATCGGATCCCCGATTACCCGCGCCACCCAATTCGCCATCATGCGTTCGCAGTCAGCCAAGCTGCCCTATCCCTTCGTGGTGAGCCGGGCCGGAGTCCCCGGAGGACCCAGTCGAACCACACCCTTCAGCCTCGCGCGATATCAGCGGGAGCCCGCGTCCAACTCCGCCACCCTCACCAGCGCCTCATCCCAAATCTCATCCGGAATCCGCTCTTTCTCCCTCTCCCTCTGGGAGAGGGTTGGGGTGAGGGTCTTCCGGGCAACCAACCCCGCGCTACGCACATGTCCCTCCCTACGCCGACCCCGCGCCCCGCGCGTTCAACGCTTCAACCCGCACCAACGCCTCATCCCAGATCTCGTCCGGAATCCTCGTCCGCGCCTCCCGCACATTCGTTTCGATCTCCTCCGCCGTCGCCGCCCCGCTCAGCACCGTGCTGATCCCCGGCCGGTCCAGCACATACCGCATATTCAGGTGACGAAACTCCACCTCCCGCTCCCGGCACCACTCCCACCAGTCGGTCGCCCCGCGCACGTCCTCCTCCGGGAAATAGCCATACCCCCGCATCCGCGCCGTCTCCCGCGGGTCGCCCTTGGCCAGCAACCCCAGCATCTGCGGCGACCCCAGCAGCACCCCCACGCCCGCCGCTGCTGCCTTATCGATTAGCCCCGCCGCCTGCCGCCGCACCAGGTTGTAGTCCGCAAACGTCAGAATCACGTCCACCCGCCCCGCCTCGATCGCCGCCTCGTGAAACGGGATATCCCGCGCCCCCAGCCCCACGCAATCCAGCAACCCCTCGTCCCGCAGCCGGTCCAGCGCGTCAAACCCGTCCCCGGTCCTGAACACCGGATCCATCGTCGGCGGATCGTGAATCAGCACAATGTCCACCCGGTCGCGACCCAGCAGCTCCAGGCTCTGCTCCAGTGACCACCGGATATCGTCCGCCGTATAGCTGTACCGCCGTTCCGCGTGCGTCCCCACCTTGGTTGAGATCGTCAACCCCGGCGCATCCACCTCCGCCAGCGCCATCCCGATCCGACGCTCACTCGGCGCATACAGCGGCGACGTATCGATATGTGAAATTCCCAGCGCCAGCGCCCGCTGTACCGCCGCCACCGCCACCCCGTCCAGCCGCCGCGTCATCGCCTCCGGGTCATCCATCAGCGGATCCGTCCGCCCCCCAATAAACGCCGCCCCCAGGCTGATCTCCGTCAACTCCAACCCAAACCGCCCCAACCGCCGCCTCGGAATCCCCACCACCACCCACACCTCGCCAGTTGCCGGCTCCGGATTCTAAGTCGTGCCGTTCGTGGTCAACCGGTCTGGAGTCCCCGAAAGCCTGTCCTGAGCCTGCCGAAGGGACCGTGTCGAACCACACCCCCAACGCACCCAACCCCGAGCCGCCGTCTTCTCACGCTCCGGACGTAGGGACCGGTTTCTAACCGGCCTCTTCCGGTCGTGCGTCCGCGACGTGCCTGCCCGGCTGCCACCCGCTCGTGGTCAGCCGGTCCCGACATCCCGGCGGCCTCAGCCGGGACCCAGCGCCCCGCTCAATCCGGGCGCGCCAGAGCCACCCCGACCTACCAACCATCTCGAGCCGCCGGCCGTCCATCCCTCCCCATCGCAGGCTAGGCTCCCAAAGCGCCTGGGCCCGAAACCGACCGCGCTACATATCCAATGAAACTCCACCAAACCACCTTCCCAACCGTTCATGGTGAGCCGACCCGGAGTCCGCGGCGGGTCGAGTCGAACCACACCCCCTCCGGCCCCAACCTCCCCGCCCTCCTCCTCCAACCCACCAACCCCCTCGCCCTCCTCGTCTTCGGCCACGGCGCCGGAACCCCCATGCGCGCCCCCCTCATGCACCACATGGCCCGGGCCCTCGCCCACCACCACATCGCCACCTACCGCTACGACTACCCCTACAGCCACCGCCTCCACGACGGCTACACCCAAGACCTCATCGACCCCCTCGAAATCCTCCTCCAAACCACCTGCGCCGCCATCCACGCCGCCCAGGACCTCGCCCCCGACCTCCCCCTATTCCTCGCCGGACGCTCCATGAGCGGCCAGGTCATGTCCCTCCTCCTCGCCCGGGAACCCCTGCCCCACGTCCGCGGCCTCATCTGCTACGTCTACCCCAACCGCTGGCGCGCCCTCCTCCCGGACACCGTCGCCCACCTCCCCCACGTCCCCGTCCCCATGCTCTTCATCCAGGGCGCGCGCGACCCCGAATACTGCGACCTAACCCAACTCCAATCCGTCCTCGACCAACTCGGCACTCAATCCGTTCGTGGTGAGCCGGCTCGGAGTCCGCTGGAGGCCCGGAGAGCCTGCCCTGAGCTTGTCGAGGGGAACCACACCCTCCACGTCATCCCCGACGCTGACCACGCCTTCCAACTCCCACCCCAATCCAACCGAACGCACCACGACTCCATCCGCGAATCCGCCACCACCACCGCCACCTGGATCCACCACCAACTCAAGGCGTCGGAAAACGAACCGCCGCATCTTTCGTAGCGCCTGCCCCGAGCTTGCCGAATGGGGGCGGCGTCCCCGCCCCGCCCGTCCTCCGCGCAGCAACTATCCCGACGCTATCCGTTCGTGCTGAGCCGGACCGCCGTCCCCGAAGGCCCCGTGTCGAACCACCCCGTCGATGCCGCACCCAACTCCGAGCCGCCATCCTCTCGGCTCCGACGTAGAGCCTGCCCTGAGCTTGCCCAATGGGGGCCGCGTCTCAGACCGGCCTCCTCCACGCGACCCAACGAGAACCCACCACCACTCATGCTGCCCCTGCCCCCGTCATTGGCAGGCGAGTTCGACTCCGTAGGGGTGCCCCTTGTGGGCACCCAAGGGCAAGATCTCGCAGGTCAGCCAAGCCACCTCGGAGAGCGCGCGCCCCAACTCCACGAAACCCGCTTCCGGAGAACCCACCCTGAGCCCACGGTCCTCCTATCCCCAAGCACCCGGCACCGCAACCGAAACTTCCCCTGCGAGGCGCCACCGGAGATTGCCTAACACCGGCAGTCAGGGCCGCCGCTGGTGGCAATATCTCCGGGACAACTTCGAGGGATTGTTCTAGGTAAATCCGGGCGCGATGGGAATAAGCTACGGCTTCCCAATACATGGGAGAGGCGACGCCCGCCGAGCCCATGCCAATCGGCCGAGCCCCTGCGGTATCTGAGGAAAAGGGCATGAAGCATAGCGATCCCGGACCCGCGCAGACCCTGAGCCTCGACCTGGACGACGGCTCAGGCCTGCGGGTGGCCCGTGCGAAGTTCCAGTCCGAGACCAAGTTTTCCTGGTCGCTCTTCGACGGCTATGACCGCATCCGCGTCCTTACCTACTCGGCGGGCGCGAGCGCTATCGTGCGCCTGCTGGACGAGCACAGATTCCGCGACTTCGAGTGCGTCTTCGGGTGTGAGAGCGTCCTGCATACCCTTCGAGACGTCATGGCCTTCCAGCAGGTCGCCATCGGCGACGCCAGGGCGGCCATCAAGAACCTGCCCGGTGAGCGCCATGCCTCGATCCTGGCTCGGGTACGCAAGGGGCAGGCCCGGTTCCGGGTGCTGCGCAAGCAGATTGCCCACGCCAAGCTGTACCTGTTAAACAACACCGATTCCGGCAGCACCCGCGTGCTCATCGGCTCTGCCAACCTCTCGGAAACCGCCTTCGGCGGACGCCAGTCCGAGACTTTGGTTTGTTTCGATGATGACGAGGCCGCCTGGGACCACTACCTGGGTATGTACCAGTCCATCAGAGACCGGGCCTCCGACGAGATCCCCCTGCCGACGGAGCGGATCGAGCATGCCGAGATAAACCTCGTTGAAGTGCCTGCCCTGGCCCCTGACGATCACGCCACCCTGGTTATCGACTCGGCCGAGGAGCAGAAACCGGACGGCAACGTCGTCCACATAAGCGTCCCCCACCAGATTGAGCGGATAGAGCGGATGAAAGCTGCCGTGCCGCCGGTGGTGGCCAACCTCATCCCGGCGCCTCGCAATGGAAAGCAGCAAATAACTCGCGATCTCAGACGCCGGATCGTCAAGGAGTCCAGCCGCATCCGGTTCGTCCAGACGGAGGAGGAGGCCGACCACCGCGAGTTGTCCATCGACAGAGACGCAAAGACCGTCACTCTCTTCGGCGAGCCCTTCTCACTGGAAGCCGACCTCGACGCTGCCAGCAATGACGCGCAGCTGTTGGTGGAGTTCTTTAGCAACTACGAAGGCACCTTTGAGGGCGGCATGGGGGTGGAGAGACTCCAGCGGGATTACTTCATCCTCTGGTCCTGGCTTTATTTCTCGCCCTTCATGTGCGACATGCGGACCCTGGCCGGCCACGACGGCGACATCTTCAGGTACCCGGCCTTCGCCATCGTTTACGGCAAGCCCTCATGCGGAAAGTCCAGCCTCATTGACACGCTGATGACCTCAATGTTCGGAAGGGCCTACAACGTGGACAAGCGGGAGTTCACCAGGCGCCGGCTCCGGGACATCCAGCACGCCTACCGGCGGTTTCCCGCCGTCTTCGACGACATCGGCAGGCCCGCCATACGTAACCACGGCGAGGACGTAATCAAGGACGAGGTGCCACCGCTCGTCGCCGAGTACCCCTGCTTCGTCCTCTCCATGAACCAGGAACTCAAGGCCTTCACCGACCAGATCGTCAAGCGCAGCCTGATGATCTACACCACCACGGCCCTCCCCTCCTATAAGGAGAGCCTGCGGCACGAACTGCATCTGAAGATTCAGGAGGTGCGCCGAGGCCTATCCATCAGCCTGTACCGGGAGTACCTGAAGAGGACGCTGGCCCGGCTCGACGAAACGCCCGTGCCCGATGACTGGCTGAAGTTCTCCTCCTGCATCCTCTCAGGGCTAATCGCCGACCGGTTGGGCGAAAGCCCGCCCAGGTGGTGCGTTCCCATCACCTGGAACGACTACGCCGAAAAGCGCCACGAGCGGGTCAAGGCCCAGGTGGACCACCTGCTCAGGCGGGCCACGAGAATGAAAAAGGAGGGCAATCAGCCCACCGGCTGGATACTTGAGAACGACAAGGTCATCGTCATCGAGCAGACCGACACTTTCGGACGTCGCGAGTTCGACTGGGAGAACGTCCCCTCCACCCTGATCGACGATAACGCCAGCGTCGGCGGACGAACCGTCCTAAACCGTCCCGAACTGGAAGAATTCCTCGCCAGAAACCTCAACAGCCGACGCAACGGTCTCCTGGGCAGGCTTCTTGGTCGCAGATGACGCTGGATACTCAGTAGGCTAACGCTGAATAGTAGGAAAGCGTACAACCTAAACAGCAAAGAAGGCAGATCTGCCTGCCAGGTACGGGAACGCTGACAGAATCTCCTTGCCTATGTCCCCACAGTTACTACTCACTCTCTCTTGTAAACCACCAAGTATTGAAGGCTGACGAGGGCCTTTGAGAGATGAAGAGCGTGGAGATCAATCGTGAGTTAGTTGCACCCGTAACTTATATATCAGAGGCTTTTGTTCAGAATTACTCCCATTGAATCCGACGATGGACGCGTGGGCGCAAGAGTGACTATTGGCTATGCGGGTTCCGAGAGCGAAAGAGTCGACGGCCTCGGTACCAAAGTAGAGTGTGACACGAGGTTTCCACTGTAGATCTATTACACTCGACTTGCGGGATATGATGTCAAATGGATCTTATAGAAGGGAATGTTTGCCTACTGTCTTGTGTTGGTCAGGATTCTTCTCGTATGGCCTTATCGCGGTTCAGATTCTCCCCATACGTGTACGGCCTCCTCCTACGTCTCACATTCTCACAACATAGTAGAATGGGACTCTTCAGGTTGGCCGTGACGAGGAACGCATGAGAGACGCAGGCCCCCCCGCGCCCAGGCTGGCCGCACCGACGCTCTCGTTAGACGAGACCGCCCGATTGGGCGACGAGATCTACGAGCGAGACATACGGAGGCAGGTCGAGTCCGACCACCACGGGGAGGTCGTCGCAATAGACGTGGGCACCGGCGACTACGCCATAGCTGAGACTGCCCTTGCCGCAGTGGACGCTCTTCGGAAACGGCGTCCCGCCCCTGATGTTTGGGCCGTCAGGGTGGGGTATCCGACGCTGCGCACCTTTGGAGGCAGTTCCCTGCGGCGAACCGGATGATTGAGGGCGTCGTGAACGCCAGTCACGAAGCCCTCGTGACCCTCGTACTCCATGGCCCTACCGGACAGACGAGGGATGTGAACGCTGTGATCGACACTGGTTACAGCGGCTCGCTGACTCTGCCGCCCGAGCTGGTCGCGGAGCTGGAGTTGCCCTACGTGTTCAGCGGCAAGGCTACCTTGGCTGACGATTCGGAAGTCGGTTTCCGTGTGCACCGCGTTACCGCGCTCTGGGACAGCAGGCTACGACACATTGAGGCTGACGCCGTTGGAAGCACCCCTCTCGTAGGCATGGCGTTGCTCCGTGCCCACAGCCTGTACGTGGAAGTCACCGACGGCGGTCGCGTCATCATCCAGGCCAACGACTAGCCGGGCTCTCGCCTCTCTACCCTAGCCGCTGCCGCGTACCCGCCCCCTTCTCGATAAGCCGAGCCGGAACAGATCTCACAAGTCACGAGGGGCGAACGCCCGCTGGAGCAGGGGTGCCGAGCATTGACCTCTGGGGTCAGAACGAGCTTCACGCTGAAGGTTCTTGGTGTGTCAAGTCTGGTGGACCTCGTTATTTTGTAGTTGGGGTGCCCAAACTATCTGATCGTTCTCCTAGTCTGGCCGTGTACCAGATCTAATATGGTCTCCAGACATTGTCTTCCCATTTGAACAATGAAGGGCTCTTTGGACCGTTTGACCACGTTTCTGGATGTTCTACAAAACACAAATACAGGTTCCCGTTGCAGCAACTAGCAATCGTGGAGCATATGGACATGACTTGTTTCTGGCGAACTCCTTGGTAAGTCGAAACGAACATCTGCCTTTCTGCGCGCCCCATGACAAGCTTGCTAAAATCCTTGGTGATCTCACGGCTGTCCCTATTGTCGAACTCGGACTCCACTTGCCAGAGGCAATTTGAAATGTATGGGAGTCGCCTCCCTCGCACGATTGATTCAACCCATCCAATCTGACAGACCGATACATCGAACAATAACTCATTCAAGTCAAAGTCTCTTCTGTTGTCTTCATTGTTCTTCCAAAATACACGTTGATACTCATTGGAATAGTACTCCTGAAAGCCTTCCCCCATACAGTCTATCCATGCGATAGCCCTGTCCTTATGAGTTTGACGCAGAGACTTGTTCGAACAGTCCTCGGAAACGGTCCCTCGCTTCACGGCATTCCCCCAAGACTTATGTATGAGAGATTCGAGGTCAATACATCTGTCCGTCACGTCGAAGACTCCTTAGTCGGTTTCAAGGCAGCGCATCGGTGGAGCTGCTTGGCATGCGCGTAAACGTCACGCAGCTCGTTTCCGACTATGCGCCAATTGGAGCTTCTGTTGTTGGGTGCGCTCGCTGGACTTCTCCCCACGTAATGCTCCCTGCACTGAACTTGTCATGCCCTTATAGGTCTACTTGACCATTCGCTCCTTCACGAAGACAGATTCTCAGGCGAAACTGCGTGAGTGCACATTCTAATACTATCAACAGATGACGAAATGAACGAGCCTCGTCGAAAAAACAAGAGCTGGTGAAATCGATTGCTGGTTAACGTGAGATCCGCTCTTGACGGGCCACGGATGCCGGATAGCTCGTCAGTCATTCAGGGCTGTACAAATGCAGCCCCGCCGTTATTCGGCCAACTTGAACCTGATCGCGAAGGTTCTTGGTTTTGTCCAACCCGGTGAACCGAATGGGATTCGAATCCACGCCCCCCGCAATGCCGGTGCGACGCTCTTACGACTAAACTAGCGGCCCTTGGCAGCGCCTACAAGGGCTGCGCTTCTCTCCCCACTTCCCTGCTCCCCCGATCCCACCGCGCTTCCGCCTCCCCAGGCATGGTGAGCCTGGCGAACTACCACCGCCCCCTTCCGCCGGCCCGTCGTTCACCACGCCATCCTTGCCAGGTTTACCTGCACCGCCAGCAACGCATTCGCAGATTGCGTTCATTGCATTGCTGTCACTGCAGGCACCCAACGCGACCCGTCTATCTTCTTGATCTACTCATCCCACTCCCCGCTTCTCGCACCGTGGTGAGAGGTCCGCGGGTCGTGCGCCCGGGCCAGCGACGCCTGTTGCTGCACTCCCTACGCCGGGCCGCGGTTCTTCACCCTCTCCAAGGGGAGAGGCAGATTCCGGTGTACCCGCCGGAAATCGGTGAGGGGTCCGACGATCGTGATCGCCCTCACCCCTCCCGCCGCCAACGCCACTCGAATTCCGTCAGGCTTAAAGAAGCCTCACCTTCTGCAACGACCTCCCCCGCTCCACCACAAACACCCCCTCCGACTCTTCGAAATCCGCAACACCCGCCCCCCGCGGCACGAACTCCATCCCCCACGAACCCAGCTCCGGCATCCCCAACCCCTCCCACCGCGCACGCGCCGATTCCAGGCTCTCGTACAGCGCGGAGCGCCCCCAGACACACACCCCCTCCGGCCTCACCATCGCCGCGCTCGCCCCTTCGGCATCAACCAGCCCCAACCCTTCCGGACCTCGATACGCCCGCCGGTCAACCAGGCTCAGAAAAAAGTAAAAGTCATACCAGGCGCCCGGAACCCGCCACCATTCCGTCTGCCGATCCACATCCGCCGGCTCCTTCGCCAGCGCCTGGCGCAGCGACTGAAACAGCGGCCGCACCTCGTCCGGCGCACGCCCCCCGAAATCCGGAAACCGCGACGGCCACGGCGCCGCCTGCGCCATATCGCCCTGGATCCGCATGAACCCCGTCCACCCCACAATGCACCCCGCCAACCGCCCGGGCTCAACCACCCGCAGCCTCACCAGCGGATGCGATCCCCCGTAATCCAGCGGCAGCAGCAGCAGGCCATCCGGCCGCAGCTGATCCACCCACGTCCACGAAACGTCCGAGCACCCCACCGTCGCCACAATTCGGTCAAACGGCCCCGACGCGCGATCGCCCAGCGCCCCGTCGCCCTCAACCACGCGGATCCCGTCATACCCCGCCCGCGCCAGCAGCCGGCGCGTCTGCGCCACCACGTCGGGGTCGATATCGATCGTCGTCACCAGCCCCGCATCGCCCACCATTTCGGCCATCAGCGCCGCGTTGTACCCCGTCCCCGCCCCAATCTCCAGCACCCGCATCCCCGGCTGTAAATCCAGCGCCTCCAGCATCATCGCCACCACCGACGGCTGCGACGCCGAACTCGTCGGATTCCCCTCGTCGTCCCGGCGCGTAATCAGCGCCTCGTCCGAATACACCACCCCCAGCGCCTCCGCCCACCCCTCGCCACCCTCTACCTGGCAGTCGTACTCCCGCTCCCCAACCCAAAACCGCTCCACAAACCAATGCCGCCCCACCCTCCGAAACGCCCGCTCCACCCCCGCCGACCGCACCACCCCCCGCCCCACCAACCCATCCGCATACGCGCCAATCAGCCCGTCAGCCACGACATCCACCGAACCGCCGCAGCCCGCATCCGGCCCATGCATCCCCATCACCCGTCACCCCTCGACAGTACGTACCGGACCAGCCTCACCGCCGCGATCGATACCCTCTTGACCAACGTCGTACTCATAGTGTACACTATCCGGGAATAGCCTGCAACTCTTCCCAGATGCCCACCCCTATCCCTTTCCTCCCCCTCCTGCTCGCGTCCCTCCTCCGCCCGCTCCACCACCTCCGTCATCCTCGCGCCCCTCGCCGCCCCCCGGCCCACCTCCTATCCGCCATCAACGCCTGCCAGACCCACCAAAAAAGCGCCTCCCGGCGCCTCAAGAGTTTTTTGGAAAAAACTCTTACTGCGCACGCGAGGCCCTTTTCCGCCCCCCATCCCCACAGCGCAACCGCCTCCGTCCGCATAGAATCCCCGCGGCGCCTTCACCAAGCCGATGCCCCATGCCTGACTTCCGAGCCGTCGTCATCACCGACAGCACCAACGACCGCGGCGGACCCTCCCACGGCCTCCACCGCACCTACGACCGGCACCCCGACGTCCAGACCGTCGCCCTCGCCGACCCGTCCGACGACCACCGCGACCGTTGGCGCCAGGAAGCCGGCGCCGCCACCGGTTACGCCGACTACCGCGACATGCTCGCCGCCGAGTCCCCCGACATCGCCATCATCGCCGTCCACCGCTACCACCGGGAGCGTCTCGACGCCTTCCTCGACACCATCGCCGCCGGCGTCAAGGGCGTCGTCATCGAAAAGCCCATCGCCTCCCAGCCCGCCCACGCCGACCAGATGGTCGCCGCCGCCGACGCCGCCGGCGCCCGCGTCGTCCTCGCCCACCGCGGCCGCGAAAACCCCGCCGTCCGCGAAGTCAAGCGCCAGGCCGCCACCGGCAAGTGGGGTCCCCTCGTCCAGATCAAGGCCCGCGGCAAGGGCGACCACCGCTGCGGCGTCGTCGACGCCCTCGTCCTCGGCACCCACGAGCTCAACACCATGCTCTACTTCGCCGAGGCCAACCCCACGTCCTGCTGGGGCACCGTCCTCACCAACGGCTCGCCCGCCCAGCTCAGTGACGCCGCCGACGACCCGATGTACGAATCCGGCCCGCAGGTCGGCGACCGCGTCTACGCCCAATACACCTTCCCCAACGGCATCATCGGCACCTACGAATCCCTGCCTATCGGCGACGGCTCCAACGGCGGCGACGCCCTCGGCTGCGACCTCTTCTTCCGCAACGCCGTCGTCACCACCCGCGCCAAGCCCGACGCCGCCATCCACATATTCCCGCAGGGCGACATCTTTCCCCAGCCCGAACTCGGCGCCTGGGAACCATTCCTCCCCGCCGATTGGACGCCGCCCGCCGACGACCCCGGCGCCCCCTACTGGGCCGACTGGCCCGGCCGCGAGTCCACCGCCTGCAGCAACCGCACCATCGGCGCCGAACTCGTCCGCTGCCTCCGCGAAAACCGGGCGCCCGTCGACGCCAGCGGCATCCACGACGCCGCCGTCGTCGTCGACATGATCATCGGCCCCCAGCGCAGCCACCTCGAAGGCCGTCGCCTCGACCTCCCGCTCCAATCCCGCGGCAACCCCTGGGAGGGCTAATCCGGCGAATCCAAGACCGCCCCCCGGCGGCCAACCCACTGGGAGCGCCCCGTGCCCCTCGGCGCGCTAGGCCTAATCCTCATCTCCGCGGTCCTGCACGCCAGCTGGAACCTGATTGCCAAGCACAACCGCGGCAGTTCCCTCTTCTTCTTCCAGGCCATCGTCGCCGGCACCGTCATCTTCCTCGCCCCCTTCATCGTCCTCCTCATCCAGAACCCCTTCCCACCCCAGGGCTGGATCTGGATCATCCTCACCGGCATCATTCACACCTTCTACTTCGCCACCCTCGCCACCGCCTACCGCCGCGCCGACCTCTCCGTCGCCTACCCCATCGCCCGCGGCCTCGGCCCCGCCCTCGTCCTCATCGTCGCCGTCGGCGTGCTCCGCGAACCGGTCTCAGCCCTCGGCGTCACCGGCGTCCTGGCCGTCATCCTCGGCATCTACACCATCAACATCCAGCGCAACCAGTCACGCTCGTGGCTGGCCCCCATCCAGGCGATGGCCCGCCCCGATGGCCGCTACGCCGCCGCCACCGGCGTCTCCATCGCCGCCTACACCCTGATCGACAACCAGGGCGTATCTGTCATCCATCCCCTCGTCTACATCTACTTCATGTACGTCCTGTCAGTCGTCGGCATGCTCCTGATCTTCGCCATTCGCCCGCCTGACTGGACCGCACTTCGGCAGCCCCGACCTTGGGTCCAGGCCGCCACCCTGGCTGTGCTCTCCATCGTCGCCTACTCCCTCGTGCTCATTGCCCTGACCATGGCGCCAACGCCCTATGTCTCAGCGGCCCGCGAACTCAGCATCGTCATCGGCGCGGTCCTCGGCGTCCTCTTCCTCGGCGAACCGCTCCGCCGCGAGCGCATCGGCGGCGCGGTCCTCGTCGCCGCCGGCGTCGCGATGATCGCCGTCGCCTGACCTACGAACGCTCCAGCGCCACCGTGATCACATGCCCATCAGTTCGCACCACCACGTCGCCCGCCAGGTCGGTCCGAAACACCTGCGCGCCTACACCCCGGAGCCTTCGCAGCACCTCGTCACGCGGATGATTGAACGCATTGCCAAGCCCAGCCGAGACAATCGCCACCTGCGGCTTCACCGCAGCCAGAAACTCCGGCGAACTCGACGTGCCCGCTCCGTGATGCGCGACCTTTAGCACGTCGGCCTCCAGTTCTACGCCGGCATCCACGTATGCGCGCTCGGCAGCACGCTCGATGTCGCCCGTCAGCAGAATCTCTGAATCGCCATACCGGACATGCAACACCATTGACTGGTTGTTGTCGCCGCTGGCCACGCTCGGTGCAGCGATGTTCACCCGAACGACAGTCGCCGGATGCCACCCCAAGGCTTGGCCATCAACTGGCTCTTCAATCCGTGTGCCCCCGTGCCTGGCCGCGGCCTCGATCACCGACAGCAAGGGATGATCCTGACGTGACGACGCCATCCAGATCGTCGCAACCGGCAGGGCCCTCAGAATGTCGGCGGCGCCACCAATGTGGTCGGCATCCGCATGCGTCAACACCAGACCGTCGAGTCGCTCAACGCCCAGCCTCGCCATTCGGGGCAACAGCACCTCGCGCGCCGTCTCCGGGTCCGGTCCGGCGTCCACCAGCAAGGCCATTTCACCAAACCGCAGTAGGATGGAGTCGCCCTGGCCTACGTCAAAGACGCGGAGTTCCAGTTCGTCGGTCGGCAGAGGCAGCGGCGCCGAGCGGCCGGGCGGCCCGCCAACCGCCTGGCCCACAACCACGAGCGTGATGAACACGAGCAGGCCGACAATGGCCAGGGGCCGCAGCGCCGGTCCCGGGTGCGGCAGCGGTAGCCGCGGAACCCTGGAAAACGGCGTCAGCGCAAGTGTCCCTCGCCCGCGGTCATGTCAACCGCCTCGCCCAGGGCTGTAAGAATCTGCGGTCACAGGGGACGGACGTGACCGTCGCCCAGCACGACCCACTTGTACGTCGTCATTTCGCGCAGCCCCATCGGACCACGCGCGTGCAGCTTCTGGGTGCTGATACCGACTTCCGCCCCCAGGCCAAACTCACCGCCGTCGGTGAACTGCGTGGACGCGTTGACGTACACAGCCGCTGCATCCACCTCATCGGTGAAACGACGCGCGTTGCCGTGCGAATTCGTCACGATCGCTTCGGAGTGCCCGCCGCCGTGCCGGCGAATGTGAGCGATCGCGTCGTCCATGCCATCGACCACCGCAACCGACATCCGTAGCGACAGCCACTCGGTATCGAAATCATCCTCGCCAAGTCGCGCAACCAGCGCGTTGTCGTCAAGGAGCCCGCCGACTTCGGAGTCGGCGTGAAGTTCTACGCCACGCTCCGCCAACTCGCGCGAGACCAATGGCAGAAACGTTACGGCCTCACTCCGGTGCACCAGTAGCGTGTCCAGCGCATTGCAGATCGAAGGGCGACGCGTCTTGGCGTTCACCACGATCCGCTGCGCCATTTCAAGGTCGGCGCCCGCGTCCACAAACGTATGGCAGACGCCCCAGCCTGTTTCGATAACCGGGATTGTGGCCGTCTCAGTCACGAAATCGATGAGCCCTCCGCCGCCGCGGGGCACGATCACGTCAATGTGCTCGCGATCTCGCAGCAAGTCGTTGAGCAGGGCACGATCCGGATCGTCGATCAGCTGCACGGCAGCCGGCGGCGCTCCGGCCATCTCCGCCGCATCGGCAATCACGCCGGCCAGCGCGATATTGCTGTGAAGCGCCTCTTTCCCGCCGCGCAAAATCACGGCGTTGCCCGCCTTGAGACAGAGCGCTGATATATCTACGGTCACATTGGGACGAGCTTCGAAGATCACCGCCACGACCCCAAGCGGAACGCGTCGTCGGCCGACTTCAAGCCCATTCCCAACTCGCCGCGCGTCTTCCACGCTGCCGACCGGATCCGCCAGACCAATGACGGTTCCAACCGAGGAGGCAATGTCCGCAAGCCGCTCCGGCGTGAGCGTGAGCCGGTCGATCATCGCGTCGGTGATCCCCGCCTCCCGGGCCGCCCGAATGTCGACCTGGTTCGCGTCGAGGATTTCGTCGGAACGCGCGGTCAGCGCCTCGGCCATCGCAAACAGGATCTCGTTCTTGGCGCCGGTCGACAGCGTCGCCAGAAGCCGGGCGGCCTCGCGCGCAGCGGCACCGATGGCCGGGAGATCCACGGATGGTCGGGTCGGCGTAGCTGTGGTCATTTGGCTCACTCAGCGTCGCGGTCGATCAGGACCAGGTTATTGCGATGAACCGCCTCGTCACCGCTCGAGGCCCCGAGGATAGCGCCGATCGCCGTTGACGGCTGTCCGCGAATTCGAGCCAGGTCGCCGGAGGCGTAGTTCACGAGTCCTCGGGCAAAGACGGTGCCCCGGGAATCGCTGAGGCTCACCAGGTCGCCACGCTCGAACGCGCCCTCTACCCGTGTAATCCCGGCAGGAAGCAAGCTGCTGCCATTGCTGACCAGTGCGCGACGAGCACCGTCGTCCACGACAATCGAGCCACGTTGCGCCACGCTCGAGCTCAGCCAGCGGGCACGGCTTGAACGCCGAGGCCCCTGGCTGGCAAATCGTGTGCCCAGGCGTTCGCCCGCTTCAAGTCGCACGATGACATCTGGTTCGTCACCACCCGCGATCACGACGTCAACGCCATCGGCGGACGCCTCCAGCGCCGCTTGCAGCTTGGAGCGCATGCCACCCAGACCGCCATGCGAGGCGCCGCCCGCAATACGCTCGAGTTCGGTGCGCGAGAGCGCGCCAGCGTCCGGAATCAACTCAGCCGACGAATCGTCCTCCGGATCCGCCGTATACAGGCCAGCCGTGCGCGAAAGGACATAGAGTCGGTCGGCGCCAATCAGTTTGGCAATCAGCACCGACAGCCGGTCATTGTCCCCAAACCGCAACTCCTCGGTCGCCACCACGTCGTTCTCGTTGGCAATGGGCACGACACCTGCATCAAACAAGCCGGTCAGCGCATTGCGCGCATTCAGGTAACCCGTTCGGTTATGCAAATCGGCTCTCGACAAGAGAGCCTGCGCCACAGTCATCCCCTGCTCCGCAAAGCACTCCGAATATTGAGCCATCAGAGGCGCCTGGCCGATTGCCGCCAGCACTTGTCGGGTTACCAGGGCGTCGCCGGCAAGTGCGACGATCGACCGCCCGACCGCCACCGCGCCAGACGTGACCAACGCCACCTGCGTTTCCTGTGCGCGGATGCACGCAATCTGCCGCGCCATGTTGGCGACAAACTCGTGATTGACCCCGGATTCGCCAGCCAGCAGGCGAGTCCCACACTTCACCACGATGCGGCGCGAAGCGTGCGGCGTCACCGCGCGGCTCCTTGGCAATCTAAGCGGCAGGGGAGAGATTGTAAGCCGACAACTGCCGACCTCACCCGGACTCGCGCCTATAATGACGCCCCGCGGCTCTGGCGCCTGTTGCCGCATGGCCGCAGATGAGCGAGACGATGGATCGATACGACACGGAAAGCATTCGAAACGTAGCCCTCGTCGCACATAGCGGCGCGGGCAAGACCTCGCTGGCCGAGGCGCTGTACTACGTCACCGGCAAGGCCACGCGCCTGGGCCGGGTCGAAGAACACAACACCATCTCCGACTATGACCCGGACGAGCACGAACGCGGTATGTCGATCAATCTGGCCGCCGTGGCCTGCGAGTGGAACGGGTCTAAGGTCAACGTGATCGACACACCGGGATACGCCGACTTTGTTGGCGAGGTGATCTCGGGCCTCAATGCGACGGATGCCGCGGCGGTGCTCGTGGACGCCACCGCGGGTATTGAAGTCGGAACCGAAATCGTGTGGCGCCTGGCCTCCGACCTGAACCGCCCGCGCCTATTGATCGTCAGCCGCGTGGACCGGGACAACGCCGACACCGAGTCGGTTGTCGACGACCTGCGAGAGCGCTTCGGCGCGAATGTCGCGCCGATCCAAGTTCCGATTGGTGACGGGCCCGAATTCCGGGGCATTGTGGACCTCTTGGACGGAAAGGCTCGCGTCTTCGGCCCGAACGGGTCGTCGGTCGAAGACACACCGGATGAGCTTGCGGACACCGTGGAAGACGCTCGCGAGCAACTGGTTGAAGCGGTGGCATCCACCGACGACGAACTCCTCGAGCAATACCTGGAAGGCGAGGATTTGCCGCGCGCCGACCTGGAACGCGCTTTGCGAAGCGGGATAGCCGAGGGAAGTATCTTCCCGGTTCTGTTTACCGCGGCGACCGACCTCAAGGGAGTGCGGGAGACGCTCGAGGCGCTGGCGACCCTGGCGCCTTCGCCGGCCGAAGGACTCGACACCCTAATGGATGGCAACGCGCCGCCACTTGATGGACCAGTCGTTGCCCAGGTCTTCAAGACGCTGGCCGATCCATTTGTCGGCAAGGTCTCGATGTTCCGCGTCTTTGCTGGCCGGATTGATGGCGACGCTCAACTTGTGGACCAGCGCACCGGCGAGACCGAGCGACTGGCAAATATCCAATTCGCGACGGGGAAGGAAGGAACGCCGGCCCGCCAGATTGCTGCTGGGGACATCGGCTTCGTCACCAAGCTTGACGGCGTGACGACCGGCGACACGTTGACGGCCGACGCGAAGGCCGTCAGCCTGCCACCGTTTGCCATGCCGATGCCTTTGTTCGAGGCGTCGATCACCCCAGAGACCACCGCCGACCTGGACAAGATGGGAACGGCGCTTGCTCGCCTCGTGGAGGAAGACCCCTCGCTGCAGACGTACCGAAACGACGAGACGTCGGAGACGATCCTTGCCGGATTGGGCGAGTCACATGTGCGCATCAGCCTCGAACGAGCGCGCCGCAAGTTCGGCGTCGGGTTGCAGGCGGACGTTCCCCGGGTAGCCTATCGCGAGACCATTCGCAGATCCGTCAACGCCCACGGCCGCCACAAGCGGCAGTCGGGCGGCCATGGCCAGTTCGGCGATGTTCACGTAGAGTTTTCACCGCTCCCGCGCGGCTCGGGCTTCGAATTCGAAGACCGTGTCGTAGGCGGGCGGGTCCCGCGCCAGTACATTCCGGCCGTGGAGAAGGGGCTCGTCGAAACGATCAACCGCGGCCTGCTG
Source organism: Chloroflexota bacterium (assembly GCA_026707585.1). Lineage (GTDB taxonomy): Bacteria > Chloroflexota > UBA11872 > UBA11872 > UBA11872 > UBA11872. The sequence goes on from JAPOWQ010000033.1 coordinate 28,486, forward strand.
GCGGGCTATCCCGTGGTAGACCTCAAGGCCGCGCTGTTTGACGGGCAGTACCACTCGGTCGACTCATCGGACGAGTCATTCCGCATCGCGGCGCGGCTGGCCTACGAGGACGGCATTCCCAATGCGGGCCCGGTCATCCTGGAGCCCATTCTCAAGCTCGAAATCCTGATTCCCGATGTCAACACCGGCGACGTGATCGGCGACATCAGTTCGAAGCGCGGACACGTGCTCGGCATGGCGCCGGCCGAGGGCGAGCCCGGATGCTCGATCGTCGAGGTGGAAGCACCGGAGGCCGAGGTCCAGCGCTACGCAACGGATCTGCGCTCCATTACCCAGGGGCGCGGCCGCTTCACGCGCGAGTTCGTGCGCTATGAGGAAGCGCCGCCGAACATCCAGGAGCAGATCATCGCCATGGCGGCGCGAAAGCGAGAGGGGTCCGGCTAAGGGGCCACGGCCCGTAAGCCTGCTCAAATGAACGCTCCCGAACGCGAATTCCTGAATGCGCTCGTTGAGGCGCCAAGTCCGTCGGGTTACGAACAACCGGTGCGTCGTGTCTACCACGACTACACCGAAGGTTTCGCCGACGCCGTCCGCTCGGACGTGCATGGCAACGTTATCGCCACTCGCAATCCCCAAGGCAGCCCGCGTGTCATGTTCGCCGGGCACTGCGACGAACTGGGGTTCCAGGTCAACTACATCACGAGCGAAGGCTTCATCTACTTCAACACGATCGGCGGGCATGACGCCGGCGTCATTCCGGGCCGCCGAGTAGTAGTCCACACGCGAAACGGTCCTGTCGCCGGGGTGACAGGGCGACGGGCCATTCACCTCACGCCCCAGAGTGATCGGGGCAAACCGGCTAAGGTCGAGGACATCTGGATCGACATCGCGGTTGCCGACAAGGACGAGGCGCTCGGCCTGGTTCAGATTGGCGACCCGATCACCTACGACGTGGGCATACAGGACCTGCGCAACGGCGTAGTGGCCGGGCGCGCACTGGATAACAAGGTCGGCGCCTGGGTAGTCGGCGAGGCGCTGCGCCGAATCGACGGCGCGCAGTTGCAGGCTTCGGTCCACGCCGTGGCCACGGTCCAGGAAGAGATTGGCCTGCGCGGCGCGGAAACAAGCGCGTTCGGCATCAATCCACTGGTGGCGGTTGCGGTGGACGTAACGCACGCGACCGATCATCCGAACGTCGACAAGAAGACGGCCGGCGACGTGACGCTGGGCGGCGGTCCCACCATTTCGCGCGGGCCGAACTTCAACCCCGTGGTCGTCGAGAAGCTAGTGGAAGCCGCGGAGGCCCTGGACATGCCGGTCCAGATGGAAGCGGCCGGCCGCGGAACCGGAACAGACGCAAACGCCATCCAGTTGACGCGGGCCGGCGTGGCGACCGGGCTCATCAGCGTGCCGCTGCGCTACATGCACACGCCGTCCGAAATCGTGGCGCTGTCCGACGCCGACGCAGCCGCCACGCTACTGGCCGAGTTTGCGAACCGAATCTCGGCCGACGCCGACTTCACACCCTAAGCGCGTCCGACCCGACGCACGCCGCTAATCGCCGACCTCAGTTAGGCGCCTAGGCGGCAGGCGTGCGAACGATGTGAGCAGGCACATCCTGCACGGCGCGCTCGGCCCAGAACGGATCGGCGGTGAACAGAAAGACCTGCCGGTCCCCTGGCATATCGGCCAAGGCCGCCAGGCCGCTGGTGGTACGTCCCGGATCCCAGTTGACGAACATCTCGTCCAGGAACAGCGGCAGCGGTTCGTCGCCCTCCACGAGATCAACCATGGCCAGCCGCAACGCGAAGTAAATCTGTTGAATCGTTCCGCGGCTCAGCGGCGTATCCACATCCTGCGGAAAGTCCTCACCGGTCCGGCGAACTTGAAGCTTGACGTCTCCGGTCGAGGCGTCATCGACGGTCAGCAAGTCATATCGTCCGCCCGTGAAACGGCGCAAGTGCCCGCCGGCGGCCTGCAGTAGCGGCGCCTGGTATCGCTCGCGGTACGAGTGCTCGGCCATCAGAACTACCTGTCGCAATAGCGCCAGACGGTCATGTTCCCGCCGCACAAAGTTCAGCTGCTCTTCGGCGGCCTGAATGGCGCCCATGATGTGCGCCGGTCCCGGCTCGCTGGTCAGCCGGTCGCGTTCGGTCGTCAACTGGCCCTTCTCGGCGGCGAGCTCCTGTCCCGCTGCCCGCAAATCCTCGGCTCGAAGGCGATGTTCAACTCGTTCGGCGTCGCTCAGGCCAACAGACTCCCCGGCGACGACGAGTCGCTCCGCCTCCGTAACACGCTCTCGCCATCCCGGTGTCTCGCGTTCAAGATCGGCCAGGATCCGGCTCGCCTCGGCCCGGAGCTCCGAGGCCTGCCGCAACCTATCAAGTCCCACCAGCGGCTCGGCGCCATCCGGGTCAAGTGTGGCAAACGACGTGTCTAGGTGCTCGAGTTCGAGCGTTGCGGTATCGCGTTCTTGATTGCAGGTCTCGAAACGTTGGCGAAGCTCACTGAGTTCCGCCGCGGCCGCGGCCGCGGTTCGCTCGGCTTCCAGTGCTTCGCCAAGCGCGCGCCGTGCGGCCGGGGATGACTCGAAGGGATCGGCTGGCAGTTCGATCTGGAGGGTCTGGCGCAAGCGTTCAACCTCACCGCGCCAGGTCGCCAGCCGCCCCGCCACATCATCTCGGTTGCGCGTGAGACGGCGCGTGTCCTGGATCGTCTGGCGCATCTCTTCCAGATCCCGAGCCAGACCATCCGACGGCGCCTCGCGGTGGATCGGAGCCACCGGTACGTTGGCGATCACGCCGAGAAAATCGGCGCGAGCATTGTGGTAGGCGGCCTCGGCGGCCTGCGCCGCTTCTCGGGCCGCCGATTCGGTCTCCTGCATCCGCACAAGCCGCTCGGCATCCAACTCCCGCCGAAGCACGGCGTCGCGGGCGGTTTGCGTACGAGTGATCTCGGCTGCGATATCGATGTTGGAGTCGAGGTCCAGTTCACGGAGCCGGGCGTCCAGATCGGCAGGTGAAGACGTATTGGCTGCGCGACCCGACAAGCCGAGTACGAGCGCGACAACGAGTCCTGCCGCTCCCGCGATGGCCAGCAGAGTGCCAGGCACACCACCAATCCCGAACCCAAGCGCGAGCAACACCACCCCGACGAGTCCCATGGCGACGAACAGTGCGAGCGGCAGGGACTGGGCCGGCGAAGAAGTCGCGGCACGCGATCTGCGCGCTGCCTCAAGCTCGTGAAGGGTCTGGAGACGCGAATCGATCTCGGCGCTGCTGTGCGTCGCGTCGGCAGCATCGAGCGTCTGTTCAAGGCGCGTTCGCTCAGCCTCAGCCGAGCGCAGCGTGTCCGAAGCCGCTTCGAACCTGCGACGCGCCTCGGTGGAGGCGCTGAGCCGTCCACGTAATTCCGCGACGGATAGGCCGAGAATGGCGTTGCCGGTTTCCGAATCGACGGTTTCGGCGACCAGCGCCCGCACCGCGACTTCGCGCAGGGCGCCGTCGCGGCGCTGGATCTCCGCGTTCATGCTGTCGATTCGATCCTGATCCGCACGGGCAAGTGCAAGCTGGCGGTCCTGGCGCTCGATCGCCACGCGCTCGTCCAACAGTCGACGGGTCAGATCGTCGATCTCGGTTTGCTGTTCGAGGCCTTCGATCTGCCGAACGTGGGACCCGCTCGCTTCCGCAAGATCCTCAAGGCGCTCGACGAGGGCAGCGCGCCGGTCCGGTGTTTCCGCGGGTAGGAGGCCTTCCGGTACCAGGTCGTCCGCCTGGCCGCTCAACTGGCTCATGCGTGCCGCGCGCCCCACCAGAGGCGCCAGTATCGCGTCACGCTCCAGGGCCAGCTCGATGCCTTGCAACTCGCGAGTGCTGTCGGCGAGCTCCGCCCCGATGTGCTCGAGGCGCTCGTCAGCTGCCTCAATCTGCGCTCGCCGCTGGGCAGCCTCGCGCAATCCGTCCCGCAAGCTCCTGATCTCGGCGGCGATCTCACGAGCCTCTGGCCGGCCGCGGCGGTCAGGTCGCCAGAGACGCCGGCGCTCGGTGTCGAGCTCGCTCACGACCTCCCGCGACGGACGCAGGAAGTCAAATGAACTGCCGCCCAGCACACGGTCCTGGACGTGTTGCCAGGCCCGGGAATCGAGCCCAAGCGCTTCTTCCTGGGTCAACGCGTAGACGTTCTTGAATACGTCGCGGGTCATCAGGCCAACGGAAGGAATCGGGCGATTGGCCAGCCGCTCCTCGCCGCGAGGACGAATGACGCGACCCTCAGGTCGTGAGGTAAGCCTGCGCGCGATTCGAATCTGCTCACCGCCGAGCAGTTCCACGTCGAGCCGCCCGTCAAGAAAGCGACCGTCCCAGGGCCGATAGGGATGCGCCTCGGCCCTGGCGGGCGAGAAGCCAAATAGGGCGCTGGCAAAAAACTCGAACAGGGCGCTCTTGCCGGACTCGTTGGGCCCCAGCACCACAACGACGTCGTTTTCCGCCAGGTCCGTCACGGTCCATTGGTCTATCGGTCCGAAGGCACCGATCAACCAGCCGTCGATCCTCACGCCGAGTCGCTCCGCAAAAGACGTTCCGCCGCAGCCGCGTCAAGTCCGCTCAGCAGCCTCCGGAGGTGCGCCAGACGCTCGGCTTCTTCGGCGTGCTCGTCGTCTAGAGCCAACTCCGGCGGGGCCAGCCGGGACAAGAGCCCCTCGTCGAGGCGTGCCTGCTCAATCAGCTCCAAAGCCTCGCCTAGCACGTGCCGTTGACCCGTGTGGCGGCTCAGATCAATCGGGGGAAAGAGCCCAACATCGCGAACCTCAACATCCAGCGCGCCCAGTGACTCGCACAAGTACTCGGCCAAGCCATCGCGTTCTTCATCTTGGCGGAGTAATGCCGCCAGCGGGCACGGACCGGACAATTCCACCCGCAGGATCCACTCCTCGTTACCAGGCAGAGCATTGTCGGCTTCCCTCAGGCCATCGAAGTTCGCGCGTACGGCCGTGTGGACATCGCCGATGGCGTGGGCCTCGTCCAGGTTCGAGACCGTGAGCCGTTCCCAGCGGACAGAGGCGAGGGGGTGAAAGCGCACGCTCGGTTGTTGGGGCGGATTGAGGTCGACGACCAGGGCTCCCTTGGCGCCGGTCTCGCCGAAGTCCCGTCCCTGCAGGTTGCCCGGGTACCAGGCGGGGGAATCCTCACGCAAACGCTGGCGCTTGTGAATGTGCCCCAGCGCCCAATAGTCGTAGCCGGGATCCAGATCGGCCAGGGCCGCCGGCGCGTATACATTACCGGCCTCATCATCCGGCGCCCCCTGTGCGCCGCCCACGTCGGCGTGCAGCAGCCCAACGGCAGGTTGGGGACCCGGCGCGGGCGGGAAGGCCGCCGCGAGGTTAGTCGATTCGTGGGCTGTCTGATGCCCGGCAGCCACCACCCAGCCGACGCGTTCACCGCCGCGACTAATGGAGATCCTTCGCGGCGTCCGAGAGCTGAGCAGGTGAAAGTTGGCGGACGGCCAGTCGATACGTGCGGCGCGGTAGTTGGCACGACCCGGGTCGTGGTTGCCAGTGGCGTACACCACCGTGACTCCGGCGCCGGTTAGCCGCCTCAACTCCCTTGTCAGCACGCGTTCGGTGGCAATGGTCAGCCACTCGTTATCAAAGAGGTCGCCGGCGATCAGCAGCGCGTCGGCACGCTCCTCAAGCGTGAGGGCAATCAGCGCGCTGAAGGCTTGACGACCCACCTCCTGAAGTCGCCGACGCAGCACCGCGTCGCGCCGGCGAAACGGCGTGTCCAGGTGGATATCTGCTGCATGGACTATTCGCACCGGGACAACGCTCCAAACACGACTGCATACGGCGACGCAGTGAACCAGCGACGTTCCAGGCGCGAGGTCATATGGCACAACGCCGCCCGATTCCTCACCACCCCAAGCTCCCGGTCACACGCCGATGGCGTACCCATCGCGTCGCGGATCGGCGCCTCCCTGGAGTGCGCCGGTGGCCGGATTACGGCTGGCTCCCTGCATCCCGCCGACAGACATGGTCCACGGGTCGGTAGCTTCGGCACCATGGCCGCGGGCGCTGAGGTCATCGATCGCGCTCTGGTCGACGCGTGATTCCACAAGCACCAGGTCACCATCCATCAGCCGCATTCGCGGAGCTTCGATGGCTGCCTGCACGTCCAGCCCAAAGTCCACGTGCTGCACCAGGGCCTGCGGCTGGGTTTGGCAGATGCCGTAGCTGCCCGGCGTGCCCAGCGCCAGGACCGGTTCGCCGTCGCGCAGCGATATTGTGGGAGCAATCGGCAAGGAAAGCGGTGCGCCCGGGTAAAGGTGATTCGGGCTGAGCGGGTTCAGATCGCCCCACCGCAGCAGATCATTGGTCAGCACCCCGTATCCCCGCACAACAATGCCCGAGCCAAACCCGGCGCCCAGGCTCTGCGTCAGGCACACGGCATTGCCCTCCGCGTCCATCACCGAGAACGAGGTTGTGTGTTCCAGCATGGGATCGGGCCGCGAACCCGGCGGCGGCGCGGCTCCGATCTGCTCCGTGGGTCCGTTGACGGCCTCGACCGAGTCCAGCAAGCCGCGCAGGCGATCCAGGTTTTCGTCGCCCAGGATCTCTTCAACGATCTCAATCGGCGCATTCGCGTGGCGGAAGCGTGCTCGGGATGACAACCGAATCGCACGGATCATCGCGTCCAGATGTTCCGGTCCGTTTCGTTCGAGCGCGCCGACGTCCAGGTGACGCACGAGGGCCAGGGTCATCAGCATCTGAAAGCCCTCGGAAGGCGGCGGCGCGCCGTTGACTTCCAGGCCGCGGTAGTCGATCCGAATCGGGTCCTGCCAGCGGGCCTCTACGGCGGCCAGATCGTCCATGGACAGCGCACCGCCTAGCGCCTGGATCTCGTTGACAAGCGCCCGTCCCAATTCACCGTGGTACAGGAAGTCCGGCCCCTCACTCACAAGCGCCTCATACGTGTCGGCCAGATCGTGCTGATGCAGCATCCAGCCGGCGTCGGGCTCTACGCCGTTGTCCAGGAATATCTCCGACCAGCCGTCGAAGATCTCGGCGATGTCCTGCAGGCGGCCGCCGATCATGTGCGCATTGCCCTCGGAGACGGGGAAGCCGCCACGCGCCAGATCGATGGCATCGGCGAATAGTTCGGCGCTCGTGCGCGTGCCGTAGGTGTCCAGCAACTTCATCCATCCGGCCAGACTGGCCGGCGGGCCCACGCCGTGCGGGCCGCGCGTCAGGTCGTCATAGCGTCGCGCGATGGAATCGAACTTGAGCGGCACGGCCGGCGTAAAGTCCAGACAGCGCACGCGACGCTCGGCAGCCGCGTAGACCATGGCCGTGCCCATGCCGGCCAGCCCTGACATATAAGGCTCGACGACGTTGAGTGCAGCTGCCGTGGCCACCGCGGCGTCAAAGGCATTGCCGCCGTTGGATAGGATGCGCGCGCCCGCTTGCGCCGCCAGGGGATGGGCTGCCGCGACTACGCCGCGGCGGGAGGTGACGCTTGGCCGCCGTCCGAACATGAGCGCTTAACTCCTTGCGATGGGCTATCGGTCGCATTTTGCTCGCTCGCAGGCATCGTGGCATATCCGCTGGGCCTACGGGCCGGCATCGCCATCGTGCTCAGTACGCCTCGGCCACGTCCTCCAGGCCCTGGCGGTCCAGGACATCAATGCGCTTGCGGCCAATGGCGATCAGCCCCGCGTTCTTCAACTCGTTCAGGGCCTGCGTTGCCGTCTCGCGCGAGGTGCCCACGCGTTCAGCCAGGTCGTTGTGCGTCAGCCCCGCAACACGTCCGTTGGCGCCGCTCGAAAGACGCAGGATCAGCGTGGCCAGTCGAGCGGTCAGCGACTTGAGCGCCAGATCCTCGAGCTGCGACTCCGCCTCGCTCAGGCGGTCGGCCAGCGCCTGCATGATGCGAACCCCGATGGTCGGGAAGCGGCCGATGAGGTATTCCAAGTCCCGTCGGCTGATCACGCACACGGTCGAATCCGTCACCGCTTCAGCGAACGAGTCATGCATCGCCTGGCCCAGCAGCGCCATCTCGCCGAAAAACATCCCTGGCTCGATATTGGAAACGATGAAGCGCTTGCCATCAGGCGAGATGCGGTAAATCTGAACACGGCCCGACTTCAGGAGGAACAGCATCTCCGACTTCTCGTCCGGCTGGTGCAGGATCCGCCCTGGGCCAACGGTCGACATGCGCGTGCTGCGCTCAACTTCATAGATCTGCGTCTCGCTCAGGTCTTGAAAAACCTCAACCTGTTGCAGGTAGCGTCGCTTCACCGCCCCGGCATCCGGGTGCGGGCCGGCTGGCCGTGCCCTTGAGTCACGCATTGCTTTCCGCCCGAAAGAGTTAGGTCGTCAGAGGCTGAGACGCCCAGGCCGCCGCCGGCGCGCCTGGATTGACGGCCTCCGTGCTCGGCCCACATGGTGGCACAGCCGTACCGTCGCTTGGCGTCGGCGATCCCATGAAGCTGATGCCGCGATCAGCCCCGCGCTCGCAGAAACGGCATCGCTTGATCCGATCCGCCAAGATCGATCCGCTCAGCCGCCGTGCGATCGCGGTGCATGGCGGCTACCAATTCCTCCGCCGAGCGAAACGCCTCCTGACCGCGCAACCACGCATGCACAAACGTACGCAGCCCCCGCCCGTAAATCTCACGGTCAAATCCCAGGAGATGGACTTCAAAGAGCCGGACGCGCGAGCCAAACGTGGGGCGCGTGCCCACGCTAATCAGGGCCCGGTACAGCGTGGGGTCTCCGTCCACGAGCGCTGTTCCCGCATAAACGCCATCCGCTGGGAGCACCAGCCAGCGGGGAGTTTGGACATTGGCCGTTGGAAAGCCCAGGTCGCGGCCTCGACCGTCGCCCCGGGTCACCGCGCCAAAAAGACTGTGCGCTCGGTCCAGGATTGCCTGCAGCCGGTCTATCGCGCCCGCCGCCAATGCCTCGCGGGCTCGGCTGCTCGAAATAGCGCCTGGCTCACCCTCATAGCGCACGGACACGTGATCGAATCCCAGGCGTGGCGCCAGCCCCGCAATGACATCCGGCGTGCCCTCGCGATCCCGTCCAATCGCCGCACTGGGTCCGGTGACAAGCGTCCGCATGTCCAGCCGTTCCATCAGATCGTGCAGGAAGTCTTCGGCCGAACGGCGCGAAAACTGACGGTCAAAGCGCAACACGATCACGTCGTCGATTCCCGAGGCGGCCAGCAAGTCCACTCGGTCGTCCAGTGTCGTCAACAGCCGGCGGGGTTCGGACGGCCGCAGCACCCACTCGGGCGGCGGCCACAGGGTCACGGCGATCGCGCGCCCTTCGTCTTGCGCGGCCGTTGCCGTGCACGTTGCCCGCAGCAAGGCCTGATGACCGCGATGCACGCCGTCAAAGCGGCCGATCGTCACGGCCGCGCCGCCCAGCGGAACAAACGCGTCGTCTTCCCGGAAGACGCGCACGCGGCGAGCATTCAGGGCCCGCGTCACTACGCTGTCGTCCACACCAGGCGGGGCGTCCAGCAACCGCACCGACCATGGGCAAGGCCCAGAAAGTCACCGCGACCGTCATACAGGCGGTGCAGGCCGGCGGCGGCGCGCGTCAGCGGGCGCCCGTGGCCGAAGTCAACGCGATCCATGTCGCTCAGGATGGCTGAGGGGAGATGTTCGACCGCCGTATCCGGGGCGTAGAGCAGCGTGTCAAGGAAGCCCTCGTGGGCGGCGCTGGCAAGCTGCCACATCTCGGTTGCCGCACTCAATGTGAACGGACCAACTCGCGTACGGATCAAGCCGAACAGCATGGCGCCGCAGCCCAGCGCCGCTCCAAGATCACGGGCCAGTGCCCGAATGTACGTGCCGGACGAGCACTCGATGCGCAGCCCGGCCAGCAGGGCGTCACTCCAGCCGGCCCCGCCACCAAACTGGAGGCGACCGTGATCGACCCGTATCCCGATGCGGGCGACCGACACGAGGCGCAGGGAGCGAACGTGCACACGACGCGGTTGCAGATCGAGCCGCCGGCCAGCACGAGCCGAGCGATACGCCCGCACGCCGCCCACTCGCACGGCCGAGTACTCCGGCGGACGCTGCTCCATCGCCCCCGTAAATGCGGGAAGCACCTGTTCCACCGCGCTTGGCCCCGGCGACGGCCGAGGCTCGGCCGTCGGCTCCGTCTCCAGGTCGTGCGAGGGCGTCTCCACGCCGAACAGCACGGCAGCCTCGTAGGTCTTGGGCATCTCCAGGACGAAGCGGCTCAGCCGCGTGGCGCGCCCTATCGCCAGCGGCAGCACGCCCCACGCCAATGGATCCAGGGTGCCGCAGTGCCCGACGCGTCGCACACGCACGGCCCGACGCACACGCCCGACCACCTGCGTGGAACCGGCGCCAAGTGGCTTGTAAACGTTGACGAATCCGCCATCGGGCGGGGCCTGACCATCACCGGCCATCGCAAGGTTGAACCGTGAGGACGTCAGTCCCCTGGTCGGTGGCCTCGCCTTCGGTCCGGCGCTGGGCGATGGCCTCGGCGGTCAGCATCTCGGGGTCGAGCTGAAACTGGATGCGCGGGATCCGATAGACGCGAATGCGAGCCGCCAGCGCGCGGCGTACGAAGGTTGACGCGCGCTGTAGCGCGGCCACAGATGCCCCGATATTGTGCGCGTCGCCGAGCGGCGTCACGAACACAACGGCCTGCCCCAGATCAGGCGAGATCGACACCCGTTGTACGGTAACGAAACCGATGGCCGGATCTTCCAGCTCACGCTCAATGAGGTCGCTGACCTCACGCGCGATTTGGGCTTCGATCCGTTGCGCACGGCGCGTAGCGATGGTTCGGCCTCCGGAGCTACGGCAGCCGTTCTTCGGTGTGGCTGGCCTCGATAATGTCGGCAAGTTGAATCTTGGTGGTCGTTTCGATAGCCAGCCCGCAATCGAAGCCTTGTCGAACCTCGTCCACCTCATCGGAGAAGCGACGCACCGTGAGAATGTGGCCCGTGCCGATCTCCTCATTGCCGCGCAGGATTCGAACCCGCGCGCCGGTATACACGCGTCCGGATAGCACCATGCCGCCCACAATCTGGCGCGTGCGCTCCGTTCGAAATTCGCCGCGAATCTCGAGACGCCCATCCACCACTTCCACCTGCTCAGGCTTGATCGAGCCCTTCAGCGCCGCATCCACGTCGTCAATCAGTTCATAGATCGTGCGGTACATACGCACGTCCACGTTCTGACGTTCAGCTTCCGCCGCGGCCGTCGCATCAACGCGCGTATTGAACGCAAGCACCAGCCCCTTGGCGGCGGACGCGAGATTCACATCGGACTCCGTGACAGATCCCACACCTTCGAACACCACCATGGCGCGCGCGCGCTCATCGCCGAGTTGGTCAATCGACTTCACAACGGCGTCAACAGACCCGGCGGTGTCCGCCTTCACGACCAGATTGATTTGCTGCAGGCGGCCCGCCGTCATCTGGGCGGCAAACGATTCCAGGCTCAGGCGCATCGCCTGATCGCCACTGCCGCGAGTTGGCGCTCGGCCCTGCTGTCGACGCCGTTTGCGCTGGCGGGCAATCACATTGATTGGATCCCCAACGTCCGGCATCGCGTCCAAGCCCATCACCTGGACAGGCGTCGACGGCCCGGCCGATCTGAGGCGACTGCCGCTCTCATCAAACAGCGCTCGCACGCGGCCGCTGATCTCGCCAGTTGTGATGGTGTCGCCGACCCGTAACGTTCCACGCTGCACCAGCACCGTCGCCACGGGGCCCTGGCTATGGTCGAGCCGCGTCTCAATGATCGCGCCCTCGGCCGGGCCATCCACCGGCGCGCGCAGCTCTTCCAGCTCGGCCGTGAGGTTGATGTATTCCAGCAGATCGTCGATACCCTCGCCCTTCAGAGCCGAAAGCGAAACCGCCACCACATCCCCGCCAAAGTCCTCGACCACGATCTCATGCTCCGTAAGCTGCTGGAGCACACGACTCGGGTTCGCGGTCTCAAGATCAATCTTGTTAACAGCAATAATGATCGGAACGCTGGCTGCCCGCGCATGGCCAATGGCTTCCACGGTCTGCGGCATGATTCCGTCATCGGCGGCAACCACAATCACCGCGATGTCCGTCACACCCGCGCCGCGCGCACGCATCGCGGTAAAGGCCTCATGCCCCGGGGTGTCGATGAACGTAATGGCGCTGCCATTCACGGGAACCTGATAGGCCCCGATGTGCTGGGTTATGCCGCCGTACTCACGGTCGACCACGTTGGTGTTGCGGATGGCATCCAGCAGCGTGGTCTTGCCATGGTCCACATGGCCCATCACCGTCACCACCGGCGGCCGAGGTTCCCCAACTGGACCCGCCGTGGGTTCCGGCTGCTCTGGTTCCCGGGTTGCTGCCGGCGTTGAGTCGTCGGCCTCCGGTTCGTCAACGATAGCAATGCCCAGGTTGCGCATCACGGCTCGCGCCGTGTCCCGGTCGATGGCCGCGTTGATCGTCGTCAGCACGCCCCGGTTTAGCAGCTCCATGATGACGGCGGTCGGCGGCATGTCGGCCCGCTCGGCAAGGTCGGCGATCGAGGCCGAGGCCGGCATGGCCACCTGGCGCAGATCCACCACCGCCGGCTCCTTCGGCTCGGCCGGCTTTTCCTCCGCGGGCGGACCGGGTCGCTGCTGCGGACGCCGTCTGGCCCGTGGCCGCGGTGGCGGACGTCGACGTGTACGTCGGCGGCGCGCCATGCTAGCCCGGGCTCCCGGTCATCCGGGCACGGCGCTCGCGCTCAACCTGCACAATCAAGTCCTCGGCCTGGACGGGATCAATGGACACTCCCAACTGGTGGCTCAGGATGCCCCGACTCAGCGCCTTCTGCACACAACCGGGCTCAACCGAAAGATACGCGCCCCGCCCGTTGCGCCGGCCCGAAGGATCGCAACACACGCCTCCGTCGGGCGTCCGCACGATTCGGATCAGTTCGCCTTTGGGACGCTTCACGCGAGTGACCACGCACGTGCGCGCAGGTTCAGCGCGGGCGATGGTCAACTCCCCGATCCGATGGCGCCGCGTCCAGCGTGCTCGGCGATTTGCCCCGAATCGGTATCCGGCGAGAAATCATCCCCATCCGCTTCCGCTTCCACGCTGGCCTGACTCGCTTCTCCGTCAACGGAGCCCTCCGGCACCGCCACGCCCAGGGCCTCCGCCGGCTCTGACGCATCGCGTATCGTGATCTTGAACCCGGTCAGCCTGGCCGCCAATCGCGCATTCTGCCCTTCACGGCCAATCGCCAGCGACACCATGTCCGTCGGCACAAACACGTCGGCCACTCGCTGCTTCAAGTCGACATGGACGTTGCGCACGCGAGCAGGACTGAGCGCATTCGCCACGTACACGCGCGGCTCCTCGTCATGAAGAATGATCTCGACCTTCTCCTGTCCGAGTTCGCGGAGCACGTTTTGTATGCGCGTCCCGCGCATGCCCACGGCCGATCCAACGGGATCGAGCCCCTCCTGACGCGAGCGTACCGCCAGCTTGGTGCGCACGCCGGCATCACGCGCAATTGCCGCTATCTCGACCAGACCATTCTGAATCTCCGGCACCTCGCGTTCAAAGAGCCGGCGGACAAAGTCGGCATGCGAGCGTGAGACGCGCAACTGGGCCCCACGCCCCCCCTCGGCCACCTCAAGCAACAGCATGCGCATGCGCTGCCCGGAGCGATAAAACTCACCAGGCACCTGGTCAACCGGAAGCATAATCGCGTCACCGCGCCCGAGGTCAACAAACACGCCGCGATTCTCCACCCGCGTCACGCGTCCAACGAGCAACTGACCTTGATGCTCGATGAACTGCGTGTAGATCTCCAATCGCTCGGCATCCCGCAGGGCCTGCTGCATGGCCTGGCGGGCCTTCTGCGTGGCGATGCGCCCGAAGTTTGGCGGGGTGATGTCAATCTGAAAGACCTCCCCCAGCTCCATGGTCTCGTCGTAGCTTCGAGCCTCGGTCAGTGAGATCTGGTGAATCTCGTCCGTCACCACCTCGACCACCGTTTTGTTGGCATATACGGTCGAGTCCCCCGTTTCCGGGTCAATCTCAATATCTATGTCGTCGTAGTCGCTGTTGTAGTCCTCGAAGGCCGAGGTAATAGCCGCGCGCAGGGCATTAACGACCGCCTCGATCTGAATGCCCTTCTCATCGGCAAGCTGCTGCAGCGCCAACATGAAGTCACTGCGCACGGATTAGCCTCCTCAGGACGTTTGGACCGCTTCCCTCCCCCGGGAAAGGGACGGGCCTTCGCCCGCCCATGGCAGACAGTGCGGCTACAGCAGTTTAGCACTGCCCGTTGCGCTTGGGCGAATCTGCCGTGGCTGAGTGGCTTTGAAGCTACAAAGGGCGCTCCGTAACCCTGCTTGATCCGACAACCCGCGGCAGGACCGTGACCACGCCGACAGCTAGATCAGCCGGTTCTCGTCCGCGTCGAAGACATACGCGTCATCCACGGGCACCTTGGCGTACACCGTCGTGTTGCGATCCCACTCCTCCTCGAGCGGCCGCTTGGCGATGACCCGTGATCCAGCCAGATCGAAGGTCACTTCCTTGCGTTGCTCGGAGAAGTGACTCTCCACCCAGTACACGTCAACCGGCACGGAGCCATTCACTTGGTGGTGCGTCAACTCGATTGATTCGGGACGGATGCCGAGATTCACTGGTACGCCCTCGCGATTGCCCAGCGCGTCATTCCGCAGGTCAACGAAGTGACCATCAACGCGAACCCCGCCGCGTTCGGCCTTCGCCGGCATCAAGTTCATCGGCGGCAGGCCCACAAACCCGGCCACGAACATGTTGGCGGGGTCGTCGTAGATCTCGCGGTACGTGCCCAGCTGTTGAATCTTGCCCGCCTGCATCACGGCAATGCGGTCGCCCATGGCCTGGGCTTCGGTCTGGTCGTGCGTCACGTACACCGTGGTGATGTTGAAGCGACGCAACAACCGCTTGATCTCGACCCGCGTGCGGCTGCGCAGCTTGGCGTCAAGATTCGAGAGCGGCTCGTCGAAGAGAAAGACCGTTGGGTCGCGCACGATACAGCGGGCAATCGCCACCCGCTGCTGCTGCCCACCCGAAAGGGCTTTGGGACGACGGTCCAGGAGCTGATCGAATCCAACGCCCATGATCTGCGAAACGATCTCCACGCGCTCGTCAACTTCCTCCTCCCGCTTGTGCATCTTGAAGAAGAAGCCCAGGTTCTTCTTGCTGTGCATGTGGGGGTACAGCGCATAGTTCTGGAACACGATGCCCACGCGCCGCTCCTTGGCGCCCAGCAGCGTCCAGTCCTCCTCGCCGTACTGGATCGTCCCGCTGTTCGGGTAGTCAAGCCTGATGAGGCCGGCAACCACCCGCAGCATGGTGGATTTGCCGCAGCCCGACGGCCCGAGGATGGCGATGGATTCGCCGTCATGGATGTCGAGATCAACGCCGTCAATGGCGTGGATATTGCCGTCGTGGTAATTGGCCTGGCCCACCAGGTCGGACTTCTCGTCGTCGGGCGTACCGCCCATCTGTCCAAATATCACGGCCGCCGGGTCAGAGTCCTCTTTGAAGATCACCCGAGCGTCTCGAATATGAACGTCAGCCATCGAACCCCTCCGAGCCTGTTGTTGACTTTGATCGGCGAGTCGTCACAGGACTCGCCCCTCGGGCTCCACGCCGAATGCGTGGAGCCGGTCTTGCGTCATTCGCATTGCCACCAGCGCCAAAGTGCTGCCCATGAGAAACACCGCGGGAAAGATCAGCAGCATGCTAAGCACAATGCTGACGACCACGATGATAAAGAACGCAACGGATGAACCTGGCGAACTAAGCGCCATGACCGCCGCATTGCGGAACAGGTGGTAGATCGACATGTCGTAGCGGACGAACATTGGGTACAAATACGCTTGGGCCGCCGTCCACAACACCACGAAGTAGAGCGAGAGGAATCCCAACGCCTGAATCAGCAGCTGTCCCGTCCCGGTGTAGAAGATGAACCCTACGATCAAGCCGTAGAGCAGGCACATGTCCACCACGAACAACAGCCACGCCCGCGCGAAATTCAGCCGGAATCCGACCCAGAAGTCGCGGGCCTCGATGTTTTCGTACTCGACATGACGGTGCGCCACGTGGAAGAGCGCGGCCGCACCGGGACCCGCCAGCGCACCGCCGACGACGGTGCCGCCAACGATGAACACAAAGAATTGCAGGCCGGTGACCGGGGCATCCGTCTGCAGCACGGCCTGCTGCAGAGCGTACGCGCCCGGGATCCCAACGATCGGGACCAAAGGGAGCATTGCCAGGAACCAAAAGAAGTTCCCGACGAGCGCCAATGCGCGCAAGTCGTAGTACACCTGCGCGAACGCCCACCACGTGTGTCGAAAGACGTCAGCCACAGCACCTCACCGCGGAAACAAGGAAAGCGGCAACTCCTGAGTAAATGGTAGCCGAGACAGGCAGGCCACTCGAAGGCGGCGCGGCTCGCCAACCCACAAGGGTCGTTCAGGCCGGAACGCGCACGGGCAACCGATCGATCATCTCCCGCAGGAGGCGGGTGGTCTGGTTGGTGCTTCCGCAGCATGACCCGACCACCGACACACCCGCGTCAATCCACTGCCGCGCAAATTCGACCATCTTTTGCGGCGGATAGAGGTAGCAGACTTGGCCATCGATCAACTCCGGCACACCAGCGTTCGACTGGGCCATCAGCGGCCGACGCGGCCCGGCCGCCAGCATCTGGTCCAGCACCTGCGTCATTTCTTCGGGCCCGTTGCCACAGTTGCAGCCAACCACGGCTGCGCCCGCCTCTTCGCATGCGCGCATGCCGTCCGCGGGCGCCACGCCCATCATGGTGTGGAGGTTGATGTCATAGGTCATGGTGGCGAACACCGGCAGGCCGGTCGAGCTGGCGGCCTGAATGGCGATCTGCACTTCGCGAATGTCGCTGAAGGTCTCACAGAGCAGCAGGTCGACACCGCCTTCGGCTAGCTGCTCGGCCTGGACTCGGAATGCCTCGGTCATCCGGGCTTCCGTGACATCCCCGAGCGGCTCGAGGAAATCGCCGCTCTGTCCGATGTCGCCGGCCACCCACGCGTCGTCGCCGGCCACGACCCTGGCCTGTTCCGCCGCGCCTCGATTGATGGCTTCGGACTTTTCCGTCAAGCCGGCCCGTTGCAGTCGGATGAGATTGCCGCCAAACGTGTTGGTCGACAGGACGTCGGCGCCTGCGTCCAGGTATGCCTGGTACACCCCGGCCATGCGATCGGGGAATCGAAGCGTCGCTTCCTCGGGCGCCTCCCAGTCGCGCTCTGGAAAGTCATTCAGCGTCGAGCCCATGGCGCCGTCAAACAGCAGCGGGCGCCGGGATAGGGCGCGCAGAACGCCGTCCGGGGTCGATCGGTCAACAGGCATGGGCATGTGCTCGGGCCCGGCCGGTGGGGCTCGGGCGATCAATCGACTATAGCAACGGCGCAGCTCCGGTCCGGTTACACGTCCCCGGGTTCCCCCGCCTGAGCCGCGGCCGCGGCGCGACTTGCCTCGGCCAACGCGGGGTAGAGGTTTCGGTAGCGCGCATAGGCTGCATCCAACGCGGCGCTGCCTCCGGCGCCCGGCGCAATCGTTGCGTATGGCACGGCCGTAACCCGAACGGCCTCTTCAACCGACGCGAACATCCCCGATGCCACAGCGCCCAGCATGGCCGCGCCAAAGGCCGGACCACGGCCCTCTGGCTCGACCCGCATCGGCGCATCAAATACATCGGCGACGATCTGCCGCCAAAGCGGACTGCGAGCTCCGCCACCGGCCAGCTTGAACCGGTCCACCGCCGCGCCGACACCCTGAATGGCCTGGGCGGCGTCGCGCAGGCTAAACGCAACCCCTTCGAGCACGGCCCGCACGATGTCGGCTCGGCGGTGCGCGGTCGTCAGACCCACCAGTGCGCCGCGAGCGTCGGCGTCCAGGTGTGGCGTTCGCTCTCCTTGCAGATAGGGCAGCCACAGCAGGCCCCGGCTGCCCGGCGGCGAATCCATCGCCTCAGGGACCAGGCGGTCGTACGAAAGACCCGGGAGAAACGTGTCGCGCAGCCACCGCAGCGAGAGACCGGCCGCCTGCGTGACACCCATGAGGTACCAGCGCCCAGGCTGGGCGTGGGCCCCGACCTGGACGCGTCCATCCGGCGCCGCGCCGTAGGCGGCGGCCACGGCAAAGACCACCCCGGACGAGCCAATCGTGACGGCAGCATCGCCTTCGGCAACCACCCCAGCCGCCACGGCCCCGGCCGGCTGATCGCCCGCCCCGGCCGCGATCGGAATCCCGGCTCGCAGCCCCAGCCGTTCGGCGGCGGCAGGCGTCAGCCTGCCGGCGGTCTCCGGCGACTCGCGAATCTCGGGCAGCCAGCTCCGATCGAGCCCCAGCCTGTCGACCATCGGCTCGGACCAGCGGCGTGTAGCCGAGTCGAAGTACCCGGTCCCGCTGGCGTCCGAGACGTCCGTCAGGCATTCGCCGGTCAGCCGCAGGCGGATGAAGTCCTTGGGCAGCAGCACGTGGGCCGTGCGTTCAAGCAGATCCGGCTCGTGCTGCCGCACCCAGATGATCTTGGGCGCCTGGAACCCTTCCAGCGGCAGGTTGCCGGTGTGGCGAACGAGCGTGCGCACTCCGATGGTGTCTTCCAGTTCGCGACGCTGCGGTCCGGTGCGCAAGTCGCACCAGAGGATGGCGTCGCGCAGCGGCTGCTGCGCGCGGTTGAGCAGCGTCAGTCCGTGCATCTGTCCCGTGAGCCCAATGGCCCGCACGTCGTCCGCCCGCTGAGCCCGCGAGGCCACCGCCGCCATCGCGACGAAGGCGGCCCGCTCCCAGTCCACCGCGGATTGCTCGGCCCAGCCGGGTCTCGGCGTGTGCAGGTCGTACGGCGCTTCGTGAACCGCCAGCGTCGCTCCCGAGACATCCGCCAGAACGGCGCGAGCGCCCGTGGTACCAAGATCCAGCCCAATGACTGCAGCTGTACTCATGCCGGCGTCCGCGCTGCCGCATCGTGACTCGGCATAGCGTCGTCGTCTGGCTCGAGACGGACGCCTGGCGCCGCTCGGGAGACCGGAAACGCCGACGCGGCGCCGTGCTCCACGATGGTTCGCGCCAGCCACGCCGGGTCGTCATGCACCGCGACGATGGTGCCGCCCAGGCCCGCGCCGGCGAGCTTGGCCCCGTGCGCGCCGAGTCTCATCGCCTTCTCGGTTAACGCATCGACGACAGGTCCCGATCCGCCAACGGCGGCGATGTGACGATGCGCGGCGTTCATGGCCGCGCCTACCGCCGGCCAGTTGCGCTCCAGCACGTCGCGCTTCGTCTTCCGAGCTATGGATCCCAGGGCCCGCATGGCCGAACGAACATCCGGATCCCCCTCGACCCAGCGCGAACGCAGGGGTCGGTGCGTCTCCCCGGAGTCACGCTGGCGTCCCGTATGAGCCAGCACGAACGGAAGCTCCGCCTCGGGCTCGAGCAACGGTTCAACCGTCGCCAGGGGATCGACGGTCGGTCCGCGCCAGTTCTCCTTGCCTCGGAAGTCCATACAAGTCAATCCGCCGAAGGTCGTGGCGTAGAAGTCTTGGAATCCGCACGTAATGCCCATGCGGCTGAACTCGATCTCGCGCGCCCGTTCCGAGAAGTGATGCATCGGCGTCTGGCAATCCAGCCAGGTATTCGTGGCGTGCAGCGCGGCCACCAGCAACGCGCTGCTGCTGGAGAGGCCGGCGCCCGGCGGCACTTCGCTCCAACACCGGAACTCGACGTGCTCATGCCGCATCTTCTGCGCGGCCACGACAGCCTTCAGCACGTTCAAATACGTCGCCCGGCGGGCCTCAGCCAGGGCCTCCGGACCCATCCGGGCCGCCGCCACCGCACTCGGTGGGGCAGCGAGCCGTAGGTCGTCTGAAGATGCGACGGTGAGATCGAGATTCGCGTCCAGCGCCAGCAAACGCAGTCGCGGCGCCGGTTCGATGGCCACGTAGGCCCGTCGCGGAATCGCGAAGGCAATCACCGTCCCGCCGTACATGTCGCTGGGGTTGCCCAGCAGCCCGGCTCGCCCGGGCGCCGACGCGACGACCGGCGTGCGCGGACTCACAGCCGTTGGCCGAGCTCGCTGACGTACTGCCGCACGCTCGCGCCGTACTGCGGATCGGCGAGGGCGAAGTCAATGAACGCCCGGTAGTACGACGCAAAGTTGCCAATGTCGTACCGGCGCTCATTCGCCTCCAGGGGAACCACGCGCACCGGCGGCGCTTCACGCGCCAGGATCGCGATGGAGTCCGTCAGCCAGCGTTCGCCGCCCAACCCGGGCCGCGTCGCCTCGATCGCATCAAATATCGTCGGCTCGAATACGTAGCGCGGCACGATGGCCAGATCGCTGGGGGCGCGGCCTGCGGCGGGTTTCTCGACCAGGTCGACCGCCGTGAGCGAGCCGTCGACGTCGCGCACGTCCACGATGCCGTAGCGAAAGGCGTCCTCTGGCGCTATCCGCTCCACGGCCACCGCGCCGCTGGCGCCGCTTTCCGTCTGCGCCGCCATCAGCCTAGCCACCAGGTCGCCGCCGTGAATAATCGTGTCGCCAAAGGCGACGACGAAGGGCTCCCCCCCGGCGAAGTCCCGCGCCAGGCCCACCGCGTCGGCCACGCCGCTGGGCGATCCCTGCCGCGTATAAAAGACACCCCGGATCCCGTCGGCAATCGGCAGATCCGCCGGATCGACGCTGCCCGCCTGGTGAAGCACCTGGCTAAGCTCCAGATCCGCGTCGAAGTGATCCTCGATCGCCGCCTTCTTTCGACCCGTAATCAACAGGATCTGCTCGACTCCCGCGGCTCGCAGTTCCTCCACCACGTATTGGACAACCGGCTTGCGGCCGACCGGCAGCATTTCCTTCGGCTGTGACTTGGTGGCCGGAAACAGGCGGGTGCCCACGCCCGCTACGGGCACCACGGCCTTGCGTATGGCGCCCGCGGAGACAACTCTTGGCACAGGGATCCCGAGGCGGCGGCGCGTCAGAAGTCGGACGCTAGCATACGCATTCCAGCGAAGTGGCCCGCCGCGCATCACGCACGGCGCCTCGCTGCGATCTGACGTCTGCAGTCATTGCACGATGCCGATAGGTCTCGGCGCCGCGGTGAAATGGGGGAGTCGGCGTGCGTCGCGCACTGGTCTTTGGCATCTGGCTGCTCCTTGCATTGGCCGGCGTCATCGTCGTGCTCGGCGTCTTCGCAACGCGCGGTTCAGTCGACATCTCGGATCTGGCGCGCCTGCAGCCGGACTCCGTCGTGCACGCGCGCGCTGCGGCCAAACTCAACGCCTTCGGCCAAACGTCCGAGCAGGCGCGCCTGGCCGGCCGCGCAATCCCCGCCCAGGTTGCCTTTACCCACGACGAGATGACGGCGCTTCTCCGGGATTGGGCCGGCCAGGAGCATGGTTTCGGTTCCGTAACCGAATTGCAGCTCACCTTCCGCCCGCGAACGCTCACACTGACGGGCGTTCTTCAATCCGCGGGATTGAGCTTTCCATTTCGCCTCGACATCCTCGTCTCCGCCGAGAACAGCCAGCGCACCGCCGAGATCGCACGCTTCCAGGTCGGCGAAATGTATGCGCCCGGCTTCGTACGCTCACTCGTCCTTGCCTTGGCCGAACGCACGTTAGACGCCGGACTGCCGCGACTTCCCATTGCCATTGAAACGCTGGTGATCACAGACGGCGAGTTGCTCGTCTCGGGCGCCGCCGTTCCCTAGGCGCGGAAGCTGGCGGGCGCGTCAGCGCGGGAACGCGCCACGAACGCCGCCGTCAACCGGCAACACCGCGCCCGTTGTCTTGCCCGCCCGGTCGCTGGCGAGAAACAGCACCGCCTCCGCCACGTCATCCGCGCCAATCGGCGTTTGCAGCAAGTTTCTGCGGCGGTAAAAGTCCTCCAGCTCGTCCACGTCCACGCCGTGAGCTGCGGCGCGGCCCGCCCGCAGGTCGTCGCTCCACAGGCGCGAATCCGCAAATACGGCATCCGGGTTGACCATGTTGACGCGTATCCCATGCTCCCCGTTTTCGATGGCCAGCACCCGGCCCAACTGCAACTGAGCCGCCTTGGCCGCGCTGTAGGCCCCGAAATCGCGGCCGGGATCAAGGGCATTCTTGGTACACACCAGGACCACGCTCCCACCGATGTCCTGTTCACGCAGCGCGCGGATCGCTGCTTGGCTGACCAGGAAGTGACCCGTGGCATTCACGTCCAGACTGCGCTGCCAGGCGTCCAGCTCCAGGCGTGCTATTGACGCCGCGTCGGCGATGCCGGCGTTCGAGACAACGATGTCCAGGCCGCCGACCGCCAGCAGCACACGCCGCATGGCCGTGGTGACATCCCGCTGGCTCGTCACGTCAAGGGTCAGCGCTTCGGCCGCGTCACCGTCACCGCCTATCCGCCTCGCCACATCGTCGGCGCCGGCGCCGTCAATGTCGGTCACGAATACATGCGCGCCTGCCGCGGCCAGCCGCCGGGCCGTGGCGCGGCCGATTCCGCTGGCCGCGCCGGTAACCAGGGCCACCCGACCGGCCAGTTTCCGCTCCGGCGGCGCCAGCTTCAGCTTGTAAAGCTCCAGCGGCCAGTACTCAATGTCGTACAGATCGCGGGCCGGCAGCGCAGCGTAGCCGCCCATCGATTCGGCCCCCTCAATCACGTCCATTGTGTGGCGGTAAACCCGCGCCACGGCATCCGCCTCGGATGCGGTACGGCCGGCCGTGAACATGCCCACCCCGGGCGCTAGGATCACGCGTGGGCCCGGATCATGCCTGAAATCGTCGGCCGAATCCGCGTGCGCCTCCACGTAGGCCGCATATGCCGTCTCGTAGCGCTCCACGGCCTCCGGCGCGTCCCTTGGCTCGCCGGACGGCAGCACCAGGGGCAAACGCTTCGTACGCAGCACATGGTCCGGCGTCGCCGGACCTTGCCGGGCGATGCGCGTCACGTCGGGTCGGTCGACAAAGGCGCGCACCCGGGGACTCGTATTGCTACGGACGATCATGTGCCCGCGCCGGCTCAGCCGACCGCGCAGGGTGAGAGCCAGCCTGGCCGCGTCACCCTTCGCTTCGGCTGTCGGCTGTCGCGGCCCACACCATGACCGAGTGATTCGCGCTTCCGCCAGCGAAACGAGCTCAATGTGCCGTTCGTAGGATTCCTGCGCGGTCGCTCCAAACGTCACCAGTCCGTGCTTGTCGAGCACCAGGCCGCTCACCGACGGATCTGCGCCGTACACATCCGCCGCCGCCTTCGAAAGATCGAATCCGGGCTTGATGTACGGCACCAGGCCGATGGCGTCCCCTAAAACCTCGGTCACCCGCGCCGCGCCGTCAGGCTGGTTCGTCAGGGTGAGTATCGCGTCGGCGTGGCTGTGGTCGATCCAGTCCAGCGGGATGAAGGCGTGGAGCAGCGTTTCGATCGACGGTCGCGGCGCCCGTGTGTCCAGCAGCGCCAGGGTCACCAGCTCCACCATGGCCTCGTCGTCCAGGACCTCGCGTGCGCGCAACGGCAGGAGGTCATCCAGCCCAAGCGCGGCGAACCCGTCGGCATTGATGGTCGCAAGGTCGGTGCCGCTGCCCTTGATCGTCAGCGCTCGCCGCATGCCCCCGCGCGGATCCGCAACCTCGTGCTTAACCGATGTGTTGCCGCCGCCAAAGAGAACCAGTGCCGGCTCGGCGCCCAGCAGGCGCGACGTGTACACGCGCAGCGCCAGCGGGTCCAGTCCGGCGGCGGCCTCCGACGACCAGCGTGAGCGCACCGGCGAAGTTCCCGTCAGTCGCGCAGTGGCGCCGTGGGTTCCAGCGTCACGGTCTTTCCGGCCTCGGCCGCAATGGCGCAAAACAGGTCATAGGCCGCGTCCAGTTGGACCTTGGGATCGCCCCCGTCCGTGCTGCGCACCACGATGTCAACCGGCAGACCATTCACCCGCGACTGTCCCACGTACGCCTTCAGATAGGCCACGGGTACTTCGCGCATCACCCGCTGCATGAACGGCGAGGTCTCGGATTCAAACGAGTCGATGAACACGCGCATTCGAGCGGTTTGGGAGGAGAACATTCCGTGCAGCGCCGGCCGGATATGCGTCTCGAAGCACCCTTCAACTTCGCGCGGCGGCCCGGGCATCGACCAGATGGTCGTCTCGTCGATCACCGTTGCGAAGCAGGGCGCCCAGCCCACCGGGTTCAGATGCACAGTCGACGCCCGCGGAATCGAACCCATCTTCAGGCGCGGCGGGATCGACACCTCCTCGATCGTCATGTTGCGACGCCGGGCATAGTCTTCGATCACCGCGAACGGCGTATGCGTGTCACTACCGGCAACGGCGGCAATCGCGTCCACCGTCATGTCGTCGGGCGTTGGGCCCAGGCCGCCCGTCGTCAGCACCACCCGTGCCCTGCGCGCCACCGCCGCGCGCAGCTCCGCGATAAGCGCGTCCAGGTCGTCGGCCAGTGCGGTGATTCGGCGAACGTCGCCGCCGGCAACCGACACTTCCCCCGCCAGCCAGTGCGAGTTGGTGTCCAGCACAAGGCCGGAAACGAGTTCCGTTCCGATCGAAAAGATCTCAACGTCGTCGTTCATGTCGCCCGCCGCTGCCAGGGGAAACCGGAACGCATTCTAAGTTGAGCCGCCGCATCCGGTGATAGCCTGCCGCCCGACACGTGACGTGGTTGGCAGGGTATGGGCGCCGACTGGTACGCACAACGCGGGTTCGCGACGGAGACCGTGCGCCGGGCACGAGCCTGGTACCTGCGTTTCATCCCCGAACCCGGAGACCTGCTGGACCTGGGCTGTGGGCGGGGTGAGTTTCTCGCGGCGGCCGCCGAGGCCGGTCACCGCGTGCTCGGTCTCGATCACGATCCGGCCATGCTGGCCGAGGCCCGGGGACTTCCGGTGCGCCGGGGCGACGCGCTCGACTTCCTCCAAAGCACCCCCCACCGCTACCACGCCATCACCGCCTTCCACGTCATCGAGCATCTGGCGGTGCGTGAGGCCGAGGCCCTCGTCCGGCTGGTCGCGGACCGGCTGTGGCCCGGCGGCCGCCTCGTCATCGCCACGCCCAACCCCGGCAGCCTTCCCACCATCGCCCACGAGTTCTGGCGCGATCCAACGCACGTGCGACCCTACGACCGGGAGCTGATCGAATTCCTGACCACCGGCTCCGGCCTGCGCACCGTCTCGGCCGGGGTCAACCCGGAGTCCGAACGCGGTCTGCCCGTCGAGCTTGCTGATTTGGACCTCCAGCCGCCCACGCCTCCCGCGGCATCGGCCAGCCCCTCGGACTCGCGTGCCTCGCGCTGGGTCGCCGCGCGCCTGGCCGAATCCGATTACGGCCAGGACCTCGAACGAGCCATTCACGGCGTCTCCGATGGCCTGTTGCACACGCGCCAGGAATTGGCGCGGATCGCCGGCGCGTTGCGCCGGATCCTTGAAGTTGCCTACGAGCCGTCGGAACTCTACGTCGTCGCGCAGCGACCCTAAGACGTCGGCGGCTGCCGGTTGGCCAGCTCAACCTGCGGTCCCGCCTCAGGCGCCGGCAGCGACTCACTGCGACGCATCAGGTCGGCCGTGTAGGCATGGATGAGCGGGACATTGGGTTGCAGCACATAGGCGCCGTTATCCGCGATCACGGCGCGCACCATGCCATCCTCTGGGCGAATCGTGCCCGACACCGTCCGATCCGAGCCAATCTGCATCCCCAGTTTGGCCATTGAGGGCACCAGATCCGGCGGCAGATTCGACTCGAAGGCGTTGCTCAGTTCGCGCAGGAAGGCCGGCGAGTCAACCAGCGTCTGCGGCGAAATCACCTGCTCCACCAACGCCAGCAGCACCTGCTGCTGCCGCACTTCACGGGCAAACGCTCCGTCCTGATGTCGCGTCCGCACGTAGCGCAGCGTCATGTCGCCATTGAAATGATTCGCCCCGGCCTCGACATGCAACGGCTCGAAACCGGTGTCGGTCGCGTTCGGGTACGTCGGATCGTAGATGGTCGACTCCACGTCGATGGCCACGCCGCCGAAGAAATCAACCAGCCGCTTGAACCCGTTGAAGTCCAGCGTCACCCAGTAGTCCACCTGCACGCCCAGCAGGTTGGACACGCGCCGCCTGAGCGCGTCGGGGCCCTCCTCCTGCCAGACGGAATTGATCCGGAACGGGTCCGTACGGCAATTCGCCACACAAATGTCCCTCGGAATCGATACCAGGGTTGCGGCCCGGACTCGCGGCTCGATGTGGGCCAGGATTATCGCGTCGGTACGGCCGCCTCCCTCGCCGGGTCGCCGGTCCAGGCCAAGGAACAGCACGCTGAACGGCTGGTCTTCGGGCCAGTCGTCAATGAGATCCAGCGGGCTTGGCGGCTCGGGTGTCGCCGTCGTTTCAATCACGGGCGCTGGCGTCGGCGGCAGCGTCGTTCTCGCGCTCACGATCGGCGTCACCGGCTCAGGCTCGGCAACGCTCGCCGTCGGCGTTGTCGCTACCGCTGACGCGGCCGATTCTGAAGACCGAAGCCACACCAGGACCCCCAGCACAGCCACCACAACGAACACGACGCCGGCGGAAGCGACGCTGATGACTTCCGCGCGGCGTAGGCGATGCGCGCGCCCAGACGGCCGCCCGGGTCTAGGGTTGGATGACATTGCGAAGATGCGGCGTTATGTCGAGCAGAATCCCCACTATACGATAGCTACGCAGGCCGTAGGCCAGCGTCGCCGCTTGCTCTCGGCTCGACGTTCGGAGAACAGAGCGAAGCGTCGTCGCCGAACGTTACGCCACGGGCGCCACAACCGTGGCCGCTCGGAGCAACCGAGTACGCTGGGCCTGTTGGCTTCGATGTCCAAGACTCCCGCATGCAGTTTGCCATTGTCGGATACGGCAAGTGCGGACGTGACTACGGATCGCTGATTCAGGCGCTGCGCGGTGCGTCGGTCAGCTGCGTCATTGACGCTGATCCCAGTCGAGCGGAAGCGGGCGCCCGCACATTGGGCGCCGCGCAATGGAGCGCCAACGCCACGGTCGCGTTGCGTCGGGCCAGTGCGGACGCCGTCGTCATCGCCACCTCGCACGCCAGTCACGCGCAACTAGCCCGAGATGCGCTGGACCTGGGGCTCCCGATTCTGCTGGAAGCGCCCCTGGCTCTTCGTCTTCCCGACGCGCAGCGGGTCGTCGCCTATGCCCGGGCAGCCGGCACGGTAGTGGCCGTTAACTTCTGGGCGCGCGCCCTGCCCGCGCTGCGGAGGATCCGTCGCCGCATTCCCCGTCCGACATTCGTCCGGGTCGAATTCGTCGTCGATCCGCTGTCCGAGTCCTGGACCGGATCGGCCGAGCACGGCGGCGTCATGGGACTGCTGGGAAGCCACGCGTTGGATCTGGCCAGCTTTCTGATTCGGTCCAGACCACGCTACCTCCAGGCCATGGGCGGCCGTCACACCCGCCGGGCCGATCTTGCGGACACCGTGTCCGTCAGCCTTCGGTTCGACAACGGAGGGCTTGCACGCGTAGTCGTGGGTGAATACGGCCGCAGCCGCCTCGGCGCCTCCTGGCACGTGCTCGCTACCGACGGCACGATCACCGAAACGGCGCACGGCGACCTGCCCGGTGAAGGATCGCGATCGACCGGCTTGACGGGTACCGATGCGGGTTGTTCTCGGCCGGCTTGCCAGGCGCAGTTCGAGAGCCTGCGAGCGTTCGCGGAGGCCGTCGCGGGTCAGGGCAAACCCCTGGCGGGGATCGACGACGGGCTACGCGCCGTCCAGCTTGCCGACGCGGCCTATGAGGCCCTCGGGTCGCGGCGCCGAATCCCGATCGCCGCCACGCCGCTACCCGTCGGGGCCGGACCCGTCTACGCTGATGATCCCGCCCCGTACCGCCGTAACCACGGCTTCCGTGCGTGAGCGAACCCGCAGCTTGCCGTAGACGCTGCTGAGGTGCGCTTCCACCGTCTTGGCTGAAACGCCCAGCGCGACCGCCGCCTCGCGATTGGACGCGCCTTCGGCTACCAGTCGCAAAACATCCAGTTCGCGCATGGTCAGCGGCTCCGGGATTGATCGTCCGCCGCTTGTTGCCGGCGCCGCCTCCGGCAATTCCTGAAAGACGCTGTGCCCGGCGTGGACCTGGCGCACCGCGTCGGTAAGGGCCGCGGTATCCAGGTCCTTCAGCACGTAGCCTGCGACGCCCGCGTCGCGCATGGATCGAACATAGTCCCCCTGGCCATAAGCCGACACGACCAGGATCCGCGTCGCGGGCGCGATGTGGGCCAGCCGGCGCGCCAGCGCGGGACCGCCCCCGGGGATGCGGAAGTCGAGCAGACACACGTCGGGTGCATAGCTGCGGCAGGCACGCTCCGCTGTGGCCGCGTCGCCCGCCGTACCTACCACGTCGACGTCAGGTACATCGGCCAAAACCGCGGCGGTACCCTCGCGCACCATCGCGTGGTCGTCCACAAGCAGAACGCGGATCGGGCGTCTGACGGTCACGGGCGAGCCACGTCCGCCGGATGCAGCGGAGCCTCCACCGTCAGCGCCGTCGGCCCTCCCGGCTGGGACTCCACCTGCACCTGACCGCCAAGGCGGCTGAAGCGTTCCCGAAGGCCGGCCAGCCCCAGGTGACCAGTAGCCGCATACACCGCCAGATCCGACGTCGCGGCAAAGCCGCGGCCGTCGTCGTGAACGGATAACCGAATGGCGTCGGCCGCGCGCGTCATGCGAATCCGAACGCGAGACGCCTGGGCATGCCGAAGCGCATTGTTCAGCGCTTCCTGGGCCGCGCGGTAGATATTCGTCTCCACGTCGGCGTCCGGTCGCTGATCGTCGGGCGTGCCGTCGATTTGCAGGTCAATGCTGAACGGCGCGGCCCGCCCCGCCTCGTCCACAAGCCAGCGCAACGCCGCTTCCAGTCCCAGGTCGTCCAGGACCGGCGGACGCAGTCGTTCGCAGATCTCACGCAGGTCGCCTGCGGCCGTATCCACCAGTTGCAGGAGCGCGTCGCGGCTCCGGTAGGGCCCGGGCGCGGCCGAGCGCAACGCGCGTTGCAGCAACACCAGTTTCTGCAGCGGCTCGTCATGCAGGTCGCGTGAAATCCGTTGCCGCTCGGCCTCCAGCATGCCGTTGACCTGGTCGTATAGGTCGCTCAGCGTCTGCTGGCTGTCCTGCAGGTGCTGCGTGGTCTCATCAAGCTCCCGTAAACGCGCCTGCAACTGCCCCCACAGATCCACGCGCACCATGAAGCTCGCCAGTTGACTGGCTAGCGCGTCCAATAAGTCGGCATCGGCTTGGCTCAGGCCAAACGACTCTTCGCGGATCGAGGCGACCACATAGGCCGCCACCGACTCGCCGATCTTGCACGGAACAACCACGGCGGCGATCTCCGAGCGACCCCCGCCCCCCGCCGCGATGACGGCCGAGTGCACCTGGGCGTCGTCGGGCGTCGGAGCCAGGCTATTGAAGGCGATGGCCACAAGGTCGTGCGGCCGGGCTGCGCGCGTTACCGCAATCCAGTCGAGGCCGATCGCACGTCGCACGGGAGCCAGCACGGACCCGGCCAGTTGTTCGACCGAGGTCGTGGAAGCCAGCGCAACGCTGGCCGTTCGCATCACCCGCTGCGCGTCATAGCTGTCCTGGTACACCCACCCCGACAGCACGCGAAGAACCAGCCAGCGCGCGAACGGCATCGTGACGCCAATGCCAACCAGCGCCGCCGCCAGCGTCCAGACCACCGGTAATGCGCCGGCCCGGTCCGTCAGGTAGCGACCGATCACGCCCACCAGCAGCGCGTAGATTGTAAAGAGCAAGATCCAGGCCGCGCCGTGCAGGAATAGTGTTCGTAGCACGCGCTGGAATCGAATGCGCCAGGTCGGCACGGCCACGTGCACCACCCCCAGCGCGGTTGCCGCGATGGCCAGCAGCGAAACCGAATAGGGCAGGATCTCGGTGCCGCTCACGACCGCCGGCACAAGCGATAGCGTGGTAGGCGGCAGCGCGGCGGTCAGGAACGTCGCCAGCAATACGCGGGCCACACGCCGGTCACGCGGGAACGTGATATCCACCAGCGTGACCAGGCACTTGGCCAGGAGCGCCGTCAGGCCCAGCGCCGGAAGCAGCGCAAGCGTCACCCAGGCCGCGCTATAGAGCTCCGGCCGGCCCTGATACGACGCCACCAGCACGGCGACCGGTCCGGCCAGGGCGGTCACCGCCAGCGCCGGGACAAACGGCACGACGAACGCCGGCCCGCGGATGGGACAGACAGCCGCGAACCACAGCAAGGCGACTCCCGTCACCCCCGTCGTCGCGAAGATCAGCAGCGTCAGCGCGCCGTCGGCGTCCGGTGCCACGGAGCCCAGCGCAAGGGCGATGGCCACGCCAAACATGGCGGCGGTGGCCGAGCCCAGCACCCGGCGCCGGCCGTAGAGGGCGACAACCGCCCCGCCGGCCGCGAAGACCGTCGCAAGCACCAACGTCGTTGCGCGCATGGCTGGCTCCAGGCCTGGGATCGCGATCGCCAGACCGGTCCGTGGATCGGCAAGCGTCCCTGCGCCGATGTCGGCGCGCAGCCCAACAGGCCATCCAATCGGTTCGCCGGCGGGGCCATCCCAGGCCACCACCTCGCCGGCGTTGAGCCCTGCGCGCCAAGCCGGCCCGCCCGGCTTGACACTCTCGATCAGCCACTGCCCGCGCTCGGCCGGTACCACCGTCGCCCCGTGCTCGAACGGCTGCATTGCGACCGCTGTGGCCAGCACCAGTGCCGCGCCCCACAGCGTCAGACCCAGCGCAAGGGGAACGACCCGGCGCGGCCAGATGCGGGCCAGGCCGCCGCGGCGGCGATTCTCCGCGGCGAGCCATTCGCCGAGGCTCTGGCGACGTGTGCGACTGGCGGGTCGAGCCAGCGGATGGCCCCCTGGCAGCGGGCGCTCCCAGCATACGCCCGCACCCGCCGCCTACGTCGCGACAAGCGAAACCTCAACCAACCGAATGCGACTTGGCCCGACGGTCCTCGCTAGACGGCCACCGCCTCCACCGCGGCCG
Organism: Chloroflexota bacterium; assembly: GCA_026707585.1. Classification (GTDB taxonomy): domain Bacteria; phylum Chloroflexota; class UBA11872; order UBA11872; family UBA11872; genus UBA11872. The sequence continues at coordinate 59,535 of JAPOWQ010000033.1, forward strand.
GAGCCGCGTCGCCGCCGGCAAAGCCGCAGAACTCCTCGTAGTCGATCAGTTCCGTGATCGTCGGGGCCTCCCCGCAGACCGGGCACTCGGGATCGCGCCGCAGCTTCAGTTCACGGAACTCCATCTCCATGGCGTCCAGCAGCAGCAATCGTCCCGTCAGAGAGGTCCCATTGCCCACGATGAGCTTGAGCACCTCGTTGGCCTGGATCAGCCCGATCAGGCCCGGCAGTACGCCCAGCACGCCAGCCTCGGCGCAGCTCGGCGCCATTTCCGGCGGCGGCGGCGTGGGGTACAGGCAGCGGTAGCAACCCGTGCCGGGCTCGAACACGGTCGCCATGCCCTCGAATCGCATGACGCTCCCGTCCACCAGCGGCTTGCCGAGGAAGTAGGCGGCGTCGTTCGCCAGATACCGCGTTGGGAAGTTGTCGCAACCGTTCACCACGATGTCGTACGGCTCGAGAATCTCCAGCGCGTTGTCGGAGGTCAGCGGCTCGTCGTGGCGCACAACCGTCACGTCCGGGTTCAGGCCCGTCAGCGTCGCTTCCGCCGACGCCGTCTTTGGCATCCCGACACGGTCGTCGCGGTGCAGGATCTGTCGTTGCAGGTTCGACCGGTCGACAGTGTCAAAGTCCACCACGCCCAGCGTGCCCACCCCGGCGGCGGCCAGGTAGTAGAGCACGGGTGAGCCAAGGCCGCCCGCGCCTATCGCCAGCACCTTGGCATTCAGGATCTTCGCCTGCCCGGCCGCCCCAACCTCCGGTAGCAACATGTGGCGGCTGTAGCGTTGAACTTGCTCAACGGTGAACACGATGAAGGGCCTTCCAGGTAATGCCGGCGCCTAATGCCCGGCGGGTGGTTCCTCGGTTTCGTAGCCGGCCGCCGCCCACTCGGTCATCCCACCGGCCATGTTGTACGCCTCGGTCACATTCAACGCTCGCGCCATCTGGGTCGCGACCGCGCTGGTCTGTCCCACGTTGCAGATGAAGAGCAGCGGCTTTCCGGTCGGGATGACTTCCCCGGGGCGCGCCAGGATTTCGTCCAGCGGCACATAGTCAGCCCCGGGCATGGCAGGAGCATGAAACTGGGTGCGGACGTCCACCACGTCCACCTCACCGTTCTCGATCATCTCCTTCGCCTTGTGTATGTCGACGTCAAAGTCGGGCGATCCAGGCAGACCCATCGTTTGGCACCATTCGAATATTCCGTCTACGCTCAAGCATCGCGCCGCAAGGCGGTCAGGTCAACGCTACAGGTCTAAGTCCTGCAAGTTTCGTTACCGACAGCAAGGCACGCTGCAACGCTATGATCGGACACGCCCTCGTGCCGACATTCCCGTGAACACCACCGAAATCGCATCCGAGCTTTCCACGGCGCCACTGCCCGACGGTGTGGGCCACGCCCTGCAACGCCGCCTCGACCAGTCGGGCGGGAGCCCTGACTCGGAGGACCGAATTGCTCGCACCCTGCGCCTGCCCTGGGCCTCGGCGAGCGCGGACCGCCCGCGGTTCGCTGTCCTCCACTCCGATCTCGTCGAAGATCTCGCCATTTCCGAGCCGGTCGCTGATCTGATATGCGATCACCTGGTCGTGCGAGAGCACCAACTCGCGGCGGAGCCGGATGCCTCCGGCCCCCGCGCGCTGCTCTGCCTGGTCGGCCCACCCGGTGTTGGCAAATCCTACGTCGCCCGGCAGATCGCCGAGGAACTCGGGCTGCCGAGGGCGACCATCCGGCTCGATCGCCTGGGTTCCCCCGACCAGCTATTCGGAAACGCACAAGCCCCGGGCGAAATCTTGGGGGCGATCGAACGGCTTGGACAAACCGAATTCGTCCTGGTCCTCGAGGAACTCGACGCAATCGGGGGAAGCTGGCCCCGAGGTGGGTCTCCAAGTGAGACCGCAAGCGCAAGCTGGTCGGCAACTCGAGCGTCCCTGCTGAACAGGCTCACCGACGCTGCCACCCGACGACAATTCCACGATCGCTTTTTCGACGTCCCGTTCGACCTCTCGCGCGTCTTGGTTGTGACAACCGCCCGCTGGCTGCCGGACATCCCGCCGCTCGAACGCAGTCGGCTGGACATCGTTGAAATGCCCGGCTACGTGGACGACGACAAGATCGCCATTGCCCGAAATTCGCTGGCGCCGGCCGTGCTTCGCGAATACAACATCCCGCTGGACGACGTCACCATCGAGGACGACGCCCTGGCCGCGCTCGTCCGCAGCTACACGGTCGAGCCTGGCGTCGACGAACTCGACGGGTTGCTCCGTCAGGTCGTTCGGCGTGCGCTGAGTAATCGAGCCTTACGGGGGGACTCTGGACCGCTAAACATTGCCATTGAGGATTTCGGCGCCACGATCGGTCGGCCAACTCGACTGCGCGTCGATCGCCGTCGGCGCGAATTGCCCGGGCAGACCGCGGCTGCCGTCGTTCGGCGCGGCGGGGGAGTTCTCGGACACATCGAGGCCGTGCAAATGCCGGGCTCCGGGCAGATTCGCATTCTGGACACCGCAGGTGCGGACCTGACCGCACGCTACCGGATCGTGCCCTCCTACGTGCGCTCGCGACTCTCGGATCTCGGCGTGTCCGCCCGGTCGCTCGAAGAGTTCGACACCGACCTGCTACTGCCCGCTAGCGAACTGCCCGGCGACGAAGGCTCCCTCGCCCTCGCTGCGGCTATCGCCATGGTGTCGCTGATGCGTGACCGGACGTCGGATTCCGAGTTCCTCGCCATCGGCGGTATGACGGCCCACGGGCACCTGCGCCGCGCCGAAGGCGTCCAGGCCAAAATCCTGGCGGCTCATCGAAGCGGTATTCGCCGCATCGTGATCCCGCGCCAGAACGAGCACGACCTGGACAGCATTCCGGAGCCCCTACACGACGCCATCACCTTCATCCCCATCGACGAGGCCGGCCAGGGAATCAACGTCGCGCTTCGGTAAGGGCCCGTTTCAGCGCGGTCGGCCGTCAGTCGAACAGCCCGTAGACCGTCGGTCGCCTATCCGCTAAAGCTGTTCGGCGCCTGCCCGACCGCCCCCGGCCGTGCCCGAAACAAGCTCCCGGCCACCGGCTCCGATTCCTCCGAGATGCCGCGCGCCGCCGACGTCACGTACAGGTCCCGCCCGTCCGATCCCCCAAACGCGCAACTGGACGTCTGGCTCGCCGGGAACCGCGCCATGCCCCGCTCGCTGCCATCCGGCGCGTAATGCACCACCCGCGATCCGCCCCAGACAGCCACCCACAAGTCCCCGTTCGCATCCACCGTCATTCCATCCGGAAATCCGATGGACGCATCCACCTCGATCAGCGTGCGCCGGTTGGTAATCGCACCGTCGTCCAGGTCAAAGTCAAAGACATCCACCCGCCGGGTCGGGCTGTCGATGTAATACATCAGCCGGTCGTCCGGGCTCCAGTCGATCCCATTCGAAATCGACACGCTGTCCACCATCACCTGCACGCTGAGGTCCGGGTCCAGCCGGTACAGCTTCCCCAGCCCGGCCGGAGCGGCCTCGTCATAGGCCATCGTGCCTGCCCAGAAGCGGCCATGCCGGTCGCACTTCCCGTCATTCATTCGCATGCTCGGGTCATCGGCCCCGACCTCGGCCAGCACCGTCTGCGAGCCGTCCGCTTCCAGCGACCGAAATCCATCCGTCGCGGCCATTACCAGCCCGCCGCTCGCCCGCACCGCCACCGCGCCCACGTCGATCCCCACGTCCATACAGTCGTCCTGCCCCGTCGCCGGATCGAATCGGTGCACCGCAGACCCAGTTATGTCAACCCAGAGCAGCGTCTCAGTTCCGGGGTCCCAGATCGGCCCTTCACCGACTTCAGCGCGCGTTCGCACGACAAGTTCAGACTCCATGGCTCAAATCCTCGGGTCGCGGCGCCAGGCTCGCGCGCAGTGTATGGCCACGGCCACGCCGCCCAATCGGTGCCCGTTCGTATACTCAACGCTCACTCACCATGCCGCCGCAGCCGGAGCCCTTTGTGACGCTGATTTCCAGCCTGAGCGCGCGCGAAGTCATCGACTCGCGCGGCAACCCGACCGTCGAAGTCGAAGTCACTCTCGAAAGCGGCGGCTGCGGCCGCGCCATCGTCCCCTCCGGCGCTTCGACCGGCGAGCACGAAGCCCACGAGTTGCGCGACGACGACGCCCAGCGCTACCGCGGCAAAGGCGTCCTGCGAGCCGTCGAACACGTCAACGACGTCATTTCCCTCGAGATCGAAGGCGCCGACGCCGTCAACCAGGCCGCCATCGACACCCAACTCCTCGCCCTCGACGGTACCGCCAACAAGAGCTCCCTCGGCGCCAACGCCATCCTCGGCGTGTCGCTAGCGGTCGCCCACGCCGCCGCCGACGGCCTCGGCCTGCCCCTCTACCGCTACCTGGGCGGCGCCGGCGCCACCACCCTCCCCGTCCCCATGCTCAACATCATGAACGGCGGCGTCCACGCCGCCGGCAGCACCGACTTCCAGGAGTTCATGGTCATGCCGGTCGCCGCCGGCTCCTTCACCGAAGCCCTCCGCACCTCCGTCGAGATCTACCACCAACTCCACGATGTGCTGACCAAACGCGGCTTCGGAACCAGCGTCGGCGACGAAGGCGGCTTCGCCCCCAGCCTCGGCTCCAACGCCGCCGCCTTCGAGGTCATTCTCGAAGCCATCGACCGCGCGGGCTACGAAGCCGGACGCGACGTCTTCCTCGCCATCGACGCCGCCGCCTCCGAACTAATCGACGACCAGGGCCGCTACGTCCTCGCCCAGGAAGGCCGCACCCTCACCGGTGCCGAGCTTGTCGACCTGTGGACCGAGTGGGTCGACCGCTTCCCCATCGTCTCGATCGAAGACGGGCTCGACGAGAACGACTGGGACAGCTGGAGCGCCCTCACCGAAGCCATCGGCGACCGCGTCCAGTTGGTTGGCGACGACCTCCTGGTGACCAACACCGACCGGCTCCGCCAGGCCATCGAGCGCAAGGCCGCCAACTCCATCCTCATCAAGGTCAACCAGATCGGCACCCTCAGCGAGACCCTGGAGGCCATCGACATGGCCCACCGCGCCGGCTTCACCGCCGTCATCTCCCACCGCTCCGGCGAGAGCGAGGACACCACCATTGCCGACCTCGCCGTGGCCACCAACGCCGGCCAGATCAAGGCCGGCGCCCCCGCCCGCACCGACCGCGTGGCCAAGTACAACCAGCTCCTGCGCATCGAATCCGACCTCGCCGACGCCGCCCGCTACGCCGGCTCACGAGCCTTTACCAACATCCGCCGGAACTGGACGTGACCCCCGAGGAGCTTCGCCGGCTCCTGGCCGACGTAGCGACGGGCGCCCTTTCGACTGACGACGCCTTCGAACGCCTCCGCACCTTCCCCACCGACCACCTCGGCTTCGCTCGCGTCGACACCCAGCGCACCCTGCGCACCGGCATCCCCGAGGTCATTTACGGCGCGGGCAAGACACCGTCCCAGGTAGCCGGAATCGCCGAACGCCTGGCCGCAAGCGGCTCCCCGGTCCTGGCCACAAGAGTCACCCCCGAAATGGCTGACGCCATTCAGGCCAGGCTCCCCGACGTGCAACACCACGAAACCGCCCGCATGCTCACCGCCCCCGGCCGCCAGCCCCTCCAGCGCCACGGCCGCGTAACCGTCGTCTCCGCCGGAACCTCTGACCAGCCGGTCGCCGAAGAAGCCGCCGTCACCGCCCACGCCCTCGGCACCCACGTCGAACGCGTCTACGACGCCGGCGTCGCCGCCCTCCACCGCATCCTCGCCGAACGCCCCGCCCTGGACCGCGCCGACGCCATCATCGTCGTCGCCGGCATGGAAGGCGCCCTCCCCAGCGTCGTCGGCGGCCTCACCGACCGGCCCATCATCGGCGTCCCCACCAGCGTCGGCTACGGCGCCGCCTTCGGCGGCCTCGCCGCGCTCCTCGGCATGCTCACCAGCTGCGCCCCCGGCGTCTCCGTCGTCAACATCGACAACGGCTTCGGCGCCGGCGTCCAGGCCACCCTCATCGCCCGCCGCGCCGCCGCATGACCACCGCCTATTTCGACTGCCAGGCCGGCGCCAGCGGCAACATGATCCTGGGCGCCCTGCTCGACGCCGGCCTTGACAAAACCCGCCTGCTCGCCGAACTCCGCAAGCTTGACCTGCCCCCCTGGGAACTCCGCGACGAGCGCGTCCAACGCGGCCTCATCCAGGCCCGCCTCGTCGACTTCGACATCGAACCCCGCGGCCACCACCACCACCCCTACACCGACATCGACGCCCGTATCGCCGCCGCCGACCTCGACCCAGCAATCAAGCAAAACGCCCGCCAGATCTTCCGCCGCCTCGCCGCCGCCGAGGCCCACGTCCACGGCACTGCCGTCGAAGACGTCGAGTTCCACGAAGTCGGCGCCGCCGACTCCGTGCTCGACGTCGTCGGCGCAGCCGTTGCCTTCCACCTCATGCGCGTCGACCGCGTCGTCGTATCCCCCATCAACACCGGCAGCGGCTGGGTCGAAACCGCCCACGGACGCCTCCCCGTCCCCGCCCCCGCCACCACCCGCCTCCTGGCCGGCAGCGGCGCCGTCGCCTACGGGTCAGAGGTCAAGTTCGAGCTCCTCACCCCCACCGGCGCCGCCGTCCTCACCCACGCCGCCCACGCCCACGGCCCCCTGCCCCCCATGCGCGTGCTCCAAACCGGCTACGGCGCCGGAACCGCCCGCCTCGCCATCCCCAACGTCCTCCGCGTCACCCTCGGCCAGGCCGCCCAATCGCACCAGGCCGACACCGCCACCGTCATCGAAACCAACATCGACGACATGAACCCCGAGGCCTACGAATACGTCTCCGCCCGCCTCTTCGCCGCCGGCGCGCTCGACGTCTGGACCGCCCCCATCGTCATGAAAGGCGGCCGCCCCGCCACCCAGCTCAGCGCCCTCGCTTCTGGTGACACGGCCCCCACGCTCATCGACGTCATCCTGGCCGAGACCACCACCCTCGGCGTCCGCACCCACCAGGTCCACCGAACCAAGCTGCCGCGCCACTCCTTCAGCGTCACCACCCCTTACGGCGACATCCGCGTCAAGGCCTCCTACCTCCACGGAACCCTCCGCGACGCCGCCCCCGAGGCCGCCGACTGCCGCCGCCTCGCCGCTGAACAAGGCGTCCCCTGGCGCGACGTGTACGATGCCGCTAGAGCCGCCGGACGCGCCGCCGCGCCCCCCGGCCCCGACCCCGCAGACTAAGGCCCGGCCAATGCCCAAACCCGATGCCCCGGTCGTCCCCAGCGCCCAGGGCGACGTCGTCCGAGTCACCGAAGCCGCCGTCGGATCCGTCCGCGCCGACCGCGTCGTCACCCAGCGCGCCACCGTGCGCCACACCCACGCCCAGCATGTCGAAGCCGACCGCTCCCTCATGCTCATGAACCGCACCGATCAGCTCCACGTCACCCGCGGCGCCCTCGGCGGCGCTACGTCAGGCCGAACCCAGGTCCGAAACGCCGCCATGGGCGTCAACGTCAGCGGCAACGCCCGGCTCGAAAACGTCGCCGCCAGCTGGGTCGTCGCCGGCAACGTCCAGGCCGACCGCGTCCTCAGCCTCGCCGTCGTCGGCGGCAACGTCTCCGGCAACGTCCGCGCCCTCTTCGGCACCCGCGCCGCCATCGCCTTCGGCCTCGCCCTCGGCCTCTCCTCCCTCCTCGCCCGCCTCATAGGCCGCCTCCTCCGCTAGCCAGCCGCCTAGACCGCGCAATCTCACGTAGGGGCGCTTCGCGAAGCGCCCATCTTCCGCGCAACCCGTTCATGGTGAACCCGTCCTCTGTAGGGGTGCCCCTTGTGGGCACCCTCTTCCGCCCCCGCCCGTCCGATCCGGTAGGCGTGCCCCTTGTGCGTACCCTCTTGCGGCCCCGCCGCCAATCCCCGGTAGGGCCGCCCCTGGTCGGTGTCCACTCCTCGCTTGCCCCCAGCCTGCCGAAGGACCCGTGCCAAACCACACAGCCAACGGCGTCCCCCGCCCTCTCTCTCGCGGGGCTCCCCTCTTCACCCTCTCCAAGGGGTGAGGCAGAACCTGCCCCGGACTCGATCCGGGGTTCCGCCGTCCCCGGCCGAAACCGGTGAGGCGTCTTCCGGGCACCCACCCTCGGATTACGCAAAAGCCTCTGCAGTAGGAGAAGACAGGGTGAAGCGTCCTCGGCGCACCCGCCCTCCCTTCCGCCGGGGCTCCAAATCTTTACCCTCTCCTGGGGGAGAGGCAGAATCGGCCGTCCCCGGCCGAATTCGGTGAGGGGTCTTCCGCGCGCTCAACCCCAAGGCCACCTGAGCCGCTCGCCGCACCCCATCCAAGGGGCGCCGTTCTTACCCTCGCCCTTGAGGGAGAGGGCTGGGGTGAGGGTGGCTGCTGGCCCCAGCACCTTGCCACGGGCGGTAGGCCTACCCACCAGCTCACGCCCCACCCTTCCTCGCTCCTAAGGGAAAGGGTCTTTCGCGCACCCACGACACCCAGCGCTCAACTCCTCAGGGCGCATCCCCGCTCTTCACCCTCACCAAGGGGAGAGGCAGACTCGGCCGTCCCCGGCCGAATTCGGTGAGGGGTCTTCCGCGCACCCAATCCAAAGCCACCTGAGCCGCTCGCCGCACCCCATCCACGGGCCGCCCTTCTTACCCTCGCCCTTGAGGGAGAGGGCAGGGGTGAGGGTGGCTACCTCGGTGAAGCAACCAAGCTGAAGCCCAGCACCGCCCTCCGGGGCCGCCTCTCTTCACCCTCTCCAAGGGGAGAGGCAGAATCGGTCGTCCCCGGCCGAATTCGGTGAGGGGTCCCCCGCGCACCCACGACACCCAGCGCTCAGCTCCTCAGGTGGCAACCCCGCTCTTCACCCCGTCCATTCCCCTCTCACCGCTCACTTCTCTCCGCTCTCTCCTCGCCTTCAGAGGGTTCCCCCGCGCACCCACCCCAGTTCGCCGAAGCCGCCTCTTCCTCCCTCGCCCTTGAGGGAGAGGGCTGGGGTGAGGGTGGCTACCTCGGTGAAGCAGCCAAGCCGAAGTTCAGCACCTCCCTCCAGAGCCGCCCCTCTTCACCCTCTCCAAGGGGAGAGGCAGAATCGGCCTTCCCCGGCCGAATTCGGTCAGGGGTCTTCCGCGCACCCAATCCAAAGCAACCTGAGCCGCTCGCCGCACCCCATCCACGGGCCGCCCTTCTTACCCTCTCCATTTGTCCAGACCGGAGACATGGTAGACAGGTGTTCGGAGACATGGTGAACACCTCAG
>JAPOWQ010000057.1 GCA_026707585.1 Chloroflexota bacterium
GCAGATGCAGCCGTTCGACATCTCGAAGATCTCCTCGTCAGCGTTGATGACGAGGGCCTGATCGATGCCAACTTCCCCGTATTCGTTCTCGACCACGGCGATGCGCTTGCCGTGCTCCTCTATCAGGATTCGATTGAGCAGGGTCGTCTTCCCGGAACCGAGGAAGCCGGTGAGGATGGTGACGGGTACTTTGCTCGGCGCGTCCATGGAGAACCCTCTCGCAGACCTTTTTGAGATATAGTCTCATTACGAGACCCGGCGATGGTACACACCGCGGCTGGCGCTCTCAACCGGCGATTACCCGCGGAACGACTGGAACCGAGTGCGCGAGTGGCGTCTCCGATGATCGGCGAACTGGCTCACCGTTTTCGCCAGGATGAACGATGAAGCGGAGCGGGCCACCAGCCAGGGGCCCAGAGGTGGCAGATTCGCCCACTGCAAGTGCGCCGACCTGCTGCCGCGGGTGAGGGTGCGTGCGCCGCCCGCTACCTGGACGCAGCGTGGCTGAAGGGCTCTCGCGTCGGCATGCGGGCCACAACTAGGCTATTGGCTCGACAGCCTCTTGCTACGCTTCACGAAATCGCACGCGCTAGAAGCCAGCCTGGGTACGCGCCGATGTCCATCAAGCTATCTGACGTTCTGAAGAACGCCGATAAGGCTTCGCCCGTCGATTCCGCCGTCAGCGAATACGAAGAGCAATTCAAGAGCGCCGAGCGTGGCGGATCAGACGATGAGCAGAGCGACCACAAGACGATCAACAATCTCTACTACGACCTGGTTACCGACTTTTTCGAGTACGGATGGGGCAAGTCGTTTCACTTTGCCCCGCGGGTCCCCGGCGAGAGCTTCAAGGCTTCGCTGGCGCGCCACGAGCACTACATGGCGCACACCCTGGGGCTCAGGCCCGGGATGGTCGTGGCAGACATCGGGTGTGGCGTGGGCGGACCGCTCATGGAGATCGCCCGCTTTTCCGGCGCCCGGATCGTTGGCGTCAACAGCAATGCCTATCAGCTCGAACGCGCCCGGAAGCTCACAGACGAGGCGCAGCTGACCGACCTGGCGGACTTCATTCACTGCGACTTTCTGAGTGTTGAGGCTCCGGATGAATCGTTCGACGCGGCCTACTCCATCGAGGCGTCGTGCTGCGCACCAGACAAAGTCAGCATTTACAACGAGATTTATCGACTACTCAAACCCGGTGCCAGCTTCGGCGCGTATGAATACTGTATGACCGATCGATTTGACGAGACTAATGCCCAACACGTCAGAATCAAAGCTGACATTCAGCTTGGCGGCGGCCTGCTCATCATCGACGACTACCAGACCGTTAATGACGCGCTTCGAACAGTGGGCTTCGAAGTGTTGGAAACGCGAGATCTGACGTTACAGACAGGTCCGTCAATCCCCTGGTATCAGTCGCTGGCCGGCTCGGGGATTTCGTTCGCAAGCTTTCGCAGTTCGCGGATCGGGCGCTCGGTGACCCACGGCACGCTGAGAGTGCTCGAAGCGCTGCGTGTCGTGCCGCAAGGATCGGTTCGCGTGGCGCACACGCTGAATCTCTGCGCGGTTGCCATGGTGGAGGCGGGTCGGCTGGGCATCTTCACGCCGATGTACTTCGTCCACGCCCGCAAGCCGGCGTAGCTTCTCGCTCGAACCTGGCGCTACGGCTGTGTGGCGTCGAAGTTGACGCAGGCCTCGCAGACGGACTGGGGGATCAAGCCCCAGCGGATGAGGTAGTTGAAGACGAAGCAGCCGGCGCAGAAGCCCAGGATTGACTCGAGCGCGGCGAATACGGTGAGTATGGCCAGGACGACGCCTGCCGCCACCGACAATCCCGCGATGAAGTGCAGCACCAGGGCCGTCACTACACAGGCAAGTCCAACCGTCTGCGCGAAGCGCTTGGGCGGGCCGGGCACGAGCTTTGGTTCAGCGATTCGCGGCGCGACTAGCCTGGTCGCCAACTGACCCATGGGGCTCAACGTGGGTCCAGTGGCGACCCTGGCGAAAAAGCCGTAGGCAAGGAGGAATGCCAGCCACCACTGGCCGGTGAGCAAAATCGCAAGCGATAGGGCCACGACCATTCCGGCCACGACCCGCGCCGCGACTTCATTGACCGGATTGGGAAAGCTGAAGACTTCGCGGAGACGAGGCGCAGGCTGTTGGTCGTCAATCTGAGCCGACATCGTTCCGAGCTCACTCTCTAATGTCTTGGGGCGCGCACCCAGATGGGTGAGGCGTAGGCCACGGCGGGGGTGGATTGGGGCAGCGCCGGTTGGGCGGCCAGGCGCACGTAGTAGTAGTTGCGGCTGCGCGGGTTGCCGCGATCGGTCCAAGACCAGTCCAGGGTGGGGGTGTCCAGGGCCTCCTGGTGGGCCAGCGTGCCGTTGCGGTAGACCTCGATTTCGCGGAGCGGCTGGGCGGACTCGGCAACCACCCGCAGTTCGGGATCCCCTTCAATCTCACCCTCTCCGCCCATCGGGATCCCGGAGACCTCCGTGTGCAGCAGGATCTTGGCGGAAGCGGCGACGGTTCGGCGCTTCCAGATGGCGTCGAATATGGCCTCGCGGGTTGGCTCGGTGGCCCAGACGCCGGTCATGCAGTAGGCGAAGTGCCAGTGGCGGGCGTGGTCGCTGGCGCCCAGAAACCCGATTTTCGCGCCTTCGCGAAGAAAGGTCTCGATCCACTCGCGCTGGTCGCCGCGCGTCTGGATGATCTCCATGGACGGTTCCCACTTGGCGCGGTAGCCCTCGAAGACGTCCGGCTGCCGGTGGCCCTGGAAGTGGCGGGCTGCCAGCACCTCGCCGGCGGGCATTCGGGCGTCCCAGCGCTCCATCAGGTCCTCGAGACTGGGCGACGTGAGGGTCAGCGCCCGCAGCTCTTCGCCCAGTTGCTGGTCGCGGTAGAAGATGTTGGTGTGGCCGGGGTTGTTGCCCCACTCGAAGCCGAAGAGCGGCTCGAACCGGCCGTCGCTGGTGAAGGCCGCCACGGTTTCCTCAACCCGTCGCCACTCGTTGTAGCTCAGGTACTCCAGATGCTCGGTGAGCGCCCACCAGTCCATGCGGTTGTGGTCGACGGCCCAGCGGAAGTGCTGCAGCGGCGTTCCGTCGTTGGGCGACATGCACTTGGAGAGATGCGAGTGCCGGTGCATGTCGCCCCAGAGCAGCTGGTAGGTCTGGTCGCCGACGGTGATGGTGCGGCCGTCGCGGCGAGCCTGCGGGGTCGGCCGGCGATCGCCCTCGTAGCGCGCGAATTCCACCTTGAGCGGCGGTTCCGCGGCTTTGGGCGGCGGCCCGACGGTGAGGATCTCGATCCGTTCGCGGTCCACCGGCGCGCTGCCCGCGCGCAGCCGGGGCAGACCGGCGTCCATGCGCTCCCGCGTGTGCATGGGGATGTACTCGGTGGCGTTGTGCGCCAGTAGGCGCCGGCTTTCGGGCAGCGGCGCCACGCCGTAGCGGGTATCGGGCATACCTTCAAATGGGCTGACGGTCTCAGGCTCGGACCAGGACGAGCCGGCGTAGACGATTCGTTCGAGCCGCCAGCCGAAGTCTTTCTGGTGAGAGCTGCGGAAGCGTTGGAAGAACAGCTCGACTCCGTCCGGTCCCGCAATGAGCCGGGGCGACACGGGAACGATGTTCTCGGGCGACAGGCTATACGTGAAGCTTTCGATCGCAATCGGCGCCTGACCATGGGTCCACGGGCTCTGCGCCCAGTAGGTCCGGCCGCCCGGATCGACGGCGGCCAGCACCAGTTGTCGCGTCATATTGAAGCGGTGATCGTCGCCCCAGGGCGGCGATTGCTCCCAGGCCAGCCAGGCCGTGTCGTCGGCATCGACGGCAATGTCGGCATCCATGGCCAGAAGGGGCATGTCGCTGACCTGAGTGGCGGGGCCGAGCGTGCCGTCCGGAGCAATGCGACGGGCGAAGACGTGAAAGTGGTGACCGGTCCAGGCGTCCCAGGCCAGCCAAACGCCCTGACCGACCGAGGCTTGCAGCGCCGGGCACCAGGCGGATTGGCCGGCAACCGAGGCCACCACGGGCGGCGTCCAGCCGTCGCGACGACGCCGGCTGACCACCACGACGCAGGTGTCGCCGTCGAAGCCCTGCCAGGCGACCCAGGGTTGCCCGTCGGAGTCGATGGCTCCGGCCGGTCGGGTCAGGGAGGCAGGGGTGGGCGCCACGGTTTCAGCCTCGGCGCCGGTCCAGGCCCGCACGAGGAAGCCGTGATGGAGGCGCTCGCCCCAGGTCACGAGTCGCTGATCGGCGAAGGTTGCGACGGCGGGGTCCTGGATGGCGGTGGGGCTCTCGGCCAACTGAACCGGGTTGAGTTCGTCGCCGGTTAGCGTGCCCGCGTGGACGCGAAAGCGACCCGCGCCCAGTCGCGCCATGAAGTCCCGCTCGCTGTGGCCGGGTGCGAACTGCCAGTGCCCGCCGGGGTGGGACGTGCGCAGGCCGAAGAGCGCCTCTTCGGCCCAATCGCTGCCGGCCCAGGCGCCGAAGGCGCCGCCGTTGGCGTCCGGCGCCACGTCGCAGACGTAGGCGCCTTGCAGGACCGTGGGCGTGTCCGGCCTGGTCTCGGTTGCCATCGCGCCTACTCCCTGGTGCCGACCGGCGTTGGAGGTTCGCTGCTGTCAGCCTAGCGCGTAAGTTTCTCCAGGACCTTCGCTCTGGAAGGACACGGGTTAGGCTCTGCGATGCGCGGGATCGAACAGCGGCCCTTGGGGCATGCCGGCGATCAGGTGACCACCCTCAGCCTGGGCGGCTGCGGGTTGCCGCGGGTGTCGTTTGCCGAGGGCGTGGCGACGGTCCAGCGCGCGCTGGAACTAGGGGTCAATTACTTCGATACCGCGCCGTCGTATAGCAGCGGGGTGGCGCAGGCGATTCTCGGCGTCGCCCTGGAGGGGCGGCCGGAGCCGCACCTGGTCTCGACCAAGGTGGGCAACCTGGCGCAGCGCAGCCGCTTTCGCTCGCCTGACGCCCTGCACACGCAGCTTGAAGAAAACCTGCGGCTTCTACGGCGCGACTGCGCGGACATCGTGCTCATTCACGAGGCCGACCATCACTACTGGTGGAGCGACGAGCCGAGCGACGACCTGTTCGTGGACCTGGAATCCGAGCCCGACGTGGCCAACGTGCCGGTGATGCAGGTGCTGCAAGAGGCCCGGGCCGCGGGCCGCTGCCGCTACACCGGCATCAGCGGCAACAGCCCGGATCACCTGGCGCACGTTTTGCGCGCGGCGGGCGACGCCGTGGTGGATGTTTGCCTGAGCGCCCTGGCCTATGGACTGATCGACCGCCACATCCGTGGGCAGCTGCTTCCGGTTGCCAACGAGCGCGGTACGGCAATTGCGCTGGGCGGGGTCTTCCGTCGCGGACGCCTCGCGGCGATCCGCCCGGAGAGTCTTCAGACAGCGCCAATCTGGGCGGGCGAGATGACGCCTGAAGAACAAGAACGGGTCCCGCGTCTCGTCGAGCTGCAACAGGAGAGCCAGCTGTCGCTGGTCGCGCTGACCCTGCGATACCTGGTCGGCGACCGGAGCATCGCCACCATCCTTGTCGGGGCCGCCACCCCGGCTGAGATCGAGGAGAGCGTGGCGGCCGTCCAGGCCGGGCCGCTGCCGCCGGACCTGCACCAGGCCGTGGAGGATTTGGGCCTGCCGTAACGCTGCGGCCGCTCAGCAGTCCGTGGTCGTAACCCAGACCGGTGAGGCGTAGGCCACGGCCGGGGTGCCCTGGGGCAGGGCCGGTTCGGCCGAAAGGCGTACGTAGTAGTAGTTCTGGCTGCGCGGGTTGCCACGGTCCGTCCAGGTCCAATCCAGGCTGAACCCATCGACGGACTCCCGGTGCGCCAGCGCGCCGTTGCGGAAGACCTGGATCTCGCGCAGCGGCTGGGCCGACTCGGCAGTCACACGTAGCTGCGGATCGCCGGAGACTTCGCCTTCGCCGCCCATTGGGATGCCCGATACCTCGGTGTGCACCAGGATCTTGGCCGACGTGGCGATAGTTCGGCGGTTCCAGATGGCGTCGAATATGGCCTCGCGGGTCGGCTCGGTGGCCCAGACGCCGGTCATGCAGAAGGCGAAGTGCCAGAAGCGGCCGTGATCGGTGGCGCCGATGAAGCCGATGCGGGCGCCTTCGCGCAGAAAGGTCTCGATCCACTCCCGCTGGTCGCCGCGGGCCTGCATGATCTCCATGGCGGGCTCCCAGGTGGGTCGGAAGCCCTCGAAGACATCCGGCTGCCGGTGGCCGTGAAAGTGACGGGCCGCCATGACCGCGCCGTCCGGCATGCGGCTGTCCCAGCGCTCCATCAAGTCCTCGAGGCTGGGCGACATCAGGGTCAGGGCGCGAAGCTCTTCGCCCAGCTGCTGGTCCCGGTAGAAGATGTTGGTGTGGCCGGGATTCAGCCCCCACTCGAAGCCGAAGAGCGGCTCGAAGCGTCCGTCATTGGTGAAGGCCGCCACCGTCTCCTCGACCCGTCGCCACTCGTTGTAGCTCATGTATTCCAGGTGCTCGGTGAGCGCCCAGAAGTCCATGCGGTTGTGGTCGATCGCCCAGCGGAAGTTGTGCACGGGCGACCCGTCGTTGGCGGCGATGCACTTGGAGAGGTGCGAGTGCCGGTGCATGTCGCCCCAGTAAAGGTGGTAGGTCTGGTCGCCGACGGTAATTGTGCGGCCGCCGCGCCGGACTCGAGGGGTGTCCTCGCGAACGCCTTCGTAGCGAGGGAAGTCAACGCGTAGCGGGGGCTCTGTGGCGGCCGATGGGGGATCCAGCGCCAGGACTTCGATTCGCTCGCGAGTCGCGGGGGAGGCGCCGCCGCGAAGGAACGGCAGTCCGGCCCGCCAACGCTCGAGCGTCTGCATGGACCCAAAGTTCATGGCGTTGTGCGCCACGACGCGCTGTCCGTCCGGCAGCGCCGCCACGCCGTAGCGCGTGTCCGGGGTGCCGTGGAAGGGGCTCACCGTCTCTGGCTCCGACCACGTCGAGCCGGAGTAGATCATGCGCTCCAGCCGCCAGCCGAAGTCCACGTAGTCGGTGCTGCGGAAGCGCTGGAAGAACAGCTCGATGCCGCGAGGCCCCGCGAGCAGGCGCGGCGACACCGGCACGATGTACTCGGCGGACTGGACGTGCGTGAAGGTCTCGATGGGAATCGGGACCTGCCCGGTACCCCAGGGAATCCGGGGCTGGTAGATATCGCCGCCGGCGTCAACCGCGGCCAGTACCAGTTGCCGCGTCTCGTTGAACCGATGGTTCGAGCCCCAGGGCGGCGACTGCTCCCAGGCCAGCCAGGCCGTGTCGTCCGCGTCCACCGCGACGTCCACGTCCATGGCCAGCAGCGGCAGATCGCTGACCTGCACCGCCGGGCCAAGCGCGCCATCGGGCGCGATGCGGCGGGCGAATACGTGAAAGTGGTGTCCCGTCCAGGCGTCCCAGGCCAGCCAGACGCCGTGGCCGGCCGACGCGCAGAGGGCCGGCCGCCAGGCCGATTGGCCAGGGACCGAGGCGACGCTGGGCGGGGTCCAGCCCGTGGCGGACCGATGGCTTACAACGACGGCGCAGCCGTCGCCATCGAAGGCCTGCCAGGCAACCCACGGCTGGCCGTCCGAGTCGATGGCGGCGGCGGGTCGGGTCAGCGAGGCCGGCGCGTCTGCCACTGTCTCGACCTCGGCGCCGGTCCATGCCCGCACGACGAACCGATGGTCGAACCGCTCGCCCCAGGCCACGAGACGCTGATTGCCGGACACGGCCACAGCCGGGTCCTGAATGACGGTGTGGCTCTCGGCCAGCTCGACCGGCGCCAGGTCATTTCCACCCAGTTCGCCGGCGTACACGCGATACCGCGCGGCGC
This sequence comes from Chloroflexota bacterium, assembly GCA_026707585.1. Taxonomy (GTDB): domain Bacteria; phylum Chloroflexota; class UBA11872; order UBA11872; family UBA11872; genus UBA11872. Next base: position 7,843 of record JAPOWQ010000057.1, read on the forward strand.
CCAGGCGCGCCATGAGGTCGCGCTCGTCCCGACCCAGCCCGAACCGCCAGCCCCCGCCCGCGGTGTTGGAGCGCGCCACGAACAGCGCCTCCTCGGCCCAGTCCGTACCGGCCCAGGCGCCGAAGGCCCGCCCGTTGCCATCCGGCGCCAGGTCGCAGGCGTAGGCGCCCTGCAGGACGGTAGGGGTCTCAGGCGCGTCGGAACCTGGCATGTCGCCCGCGCTCCTCAACTGGCCTGCGCCCAGCGCCACACTTCGGCCTCAGTATCCACCGAACGCGTCATGAAATGAGCGGCAGCGTTGGCTGTCGCGGGTCGTGTTCAAACGGATCAGGTATCGGCGACCGATCGCGGCGGATCGAATCCTCGAGCGATCTCAGCGCATCGGACGCGACGTAGTAACGGCCGCGACCCTGCCCCTGCGCGACCAGAAACCCTGTGTCGCTGAGAGCCTTCAGGTCGCGACCCGCAGCGACGATGCTCAGCTCAGCGAAATCGCGATACGTCGCGTTGCGCACCTTGAAGCCGAGCGCGGCGTCCCAGAGGGCGCCGACACAGCGTTCGGGCAGGCGCCGCTGCAACACTTCCTGTTCGAGCATGTCCCAGCGTCGTTCCGCCTCGTTCGCCCGGCGCAGCAGGGTCTGAGCCTGGCGGTAGTGCGCGGTCAAGACAAACCGGACCCACGGGCGGGCGTTACGTTGCGGATGCCACATGCCTCCACCAACATCGGCCAGCACCTCGTAGTAATCATCCGTGTTCCGGCCCAGGTACTCCTCGATGCTCACGAAGGCCGGCGCCAGCACCCCCTCGCGCGCAAGGACAACGGCCTGGAGTATGCGCGCCATCCTGCCGTTGCCGTCGCGGAACGGATGAATCATGGCGAGATTCAGGTGGGCCATCGCTCCGCGGACTGTCGCCGGAACGGCGGGATCCTGCTCCTGGAGTTCGTCAACCAGTTCCTCCATGAGCCCCGGAACTTCGATGGCCTCGGGCCCTTCGTATACAACCTTCCGTGTCCGCTCGCTACGAACATAGATTGCGCCCGGCCGCCAGCGACCCGCACCTTTGGTCAGGTCGTACTCCATCACCATGTAGTGCAGGCTCTTGATCAGCGACGTGTCATAGGTGAAATGTGGATCGTCGGCGAGTTGCAATACATAGGTCATAGCTCGGCGGTAACCCCTGATTGCCGCCCAGACATCCTCTGGGGTGTCCAGCGGGTCACCCCCGCCAATAGCCGCCACGGCGTCATCGAGCGTGACGTCCAGGCCCTCGATGCTATTCGACCCCTGAATGGCCCTCGCGGACGACACGCGTCGCAGCAGGCCAGTCCAGCGACGGTCCTCGGAAACTTGACCGCGCAGGGCACGGCGTAGCTCGTCTACCCTCGCGCAGACAGCCTGTTCGTGCTCATCAAGCGGTGGCGTGCTGAAAAGCATGTCGATTTGTTCTAATCACCGCGACTCACAGGCCTATTCTATACAACGTGATTATATGTTGAATACGACTTCACAGCGTATTGGACTCTGCTGGAGATCATGTTGTAGATATTAATTCGACGTTTTGCCGCAGATCGACGCCCCCATGCGATGCCGCTCACGAAGCTGGACGGCCCGGTCCAAGAGCCCTGAGCATTACCATGGTGATGAGCAGCCCTAGCCAGCCTGTCCGGGAGCACACCGACGCCGCGCGATCCGATAGCCGCCAGACACCCATGACTCCCCGTCGCATTGGCATCCTGACCGCCGGCGGGGACAGTCCCGGATTGAATGCCGCCATTCGCGCGGTGGGCAAGTCGGCCATCGGGCGTTATGGGATGCGGGTGGTGGGGATTCGCGATGGGTTTCGCGGCCTGGTGGAGAACCGGGTGGAGGAGATGGACTCGGAGTCGCTGGCCGGGATTCTGACCCGCGGCGGCACGATCCTGGGCACCAGCCGCGACAAGCCGCACAAGCTGCGGGTGGGCGATCAGACGATCGACATGACGGCCCGCGTCTGCGAGAACTACGCCAACCTGCACCTGGACGCGCTGGTCTGCCTGGGCGGCGGCGGCACGCACTCCAGCGCGCAGCGGCTGCTGGACGCCGGTCTCAACCTCATCACGCTGCCGAAGACGATCGACAACGACATCGCGCACACCGACACCAGCATTGGCTTTGACACGGCGCTATCCATCGCGACCGAGGCCATCGACCGGCTGCACAGCACGGCCCACAGCCACCACCGCATCATCGTGGTGCAGATCATGGGGCATAACGCGGGCTGGCTGACACTGGGCGCGGGACTGGCCAGCGGCGCCGACGTGGTGTTGATCCCGGAACTGCCGTACGACGTGGAATACGTTGCCGAATCGATTCGCCAGCGGAGCATGGGCGGCCACGGGTTCAGCATTGTGGCCGTGGCGGAACGCGCGAAGCCACAGAGTCCCGCGGATCTGGGGCTGACGGACGAGGCTTCAACCGGCGGGCTGGCGTTCGAGTTTGCCGGTCCCACCCTGGCTCTCACCCACCGCCTGGAGTCGCTGACGCGATTGGAAGCTCGACTGACAATCCTGGGCCACGTGCAGCGCGGCGGAACCCCGACGGCCACCGATCGCACGCTGGCAACCCGGCTGGGAACAGCCGGCGCGGATGCGGTGGCCGACGGCGCCAGGGGCGTGATGGTGGCGGCCCGCGGCGAGGACACGGCGCTGGTGGACGTGGCGGCCGTGGCCGGTCAGCGCAAGACCGTGCCGCTGGACCACCCGTGGATCCTGGCCGCGCGCGATACCGGCCTGTGCCTGGGAGCGCCATTGGACTAGGTCCGGGCGACGGGGCTATCCGCGCCGACCTGGCTATCTGGCCGCGCGGGACGCCGCCGCGCGTACGGTGCGTGCAGGAGTTCCGAGGAATTCTCCACAAGTGGAACCGTTCGGTGAGGGCCGGGGTACTCTCGAATGAGGCAGGTAGCCACCCAGGCCACCCAAGGAGATTGCAGATGGTGCGCCGAGCATGGGTTTCACTGATCATCGCCGTTCTGACGCTGACGTCGGTCGTCGCCACCGCTGGCGCCTCCTCGGATGTAGACGCCACAGCTGCGACATTGCGCACCCTCACCGTGACCGGAGACGGCGCGGCGTCGGCCGTCCCGGACATCGCGGACCTCGAGCTCGGGGTTCAGACTATTCACGAAGACCCGAGCGTCGCCATCGTCGAAAACACGACCGCAATGGCCAGCGTGATCGAGACGCTGATCGAACTCGACATCGATGAGGACGATATCCAGACGCGAAGCTTCAACATGTGGGTCGAGCAGGTGTACGGCCCCGATGGGCCAACCGGCGAATTCCTTTACCACGTGGTCAACCAGATCGTGGTGCGGGTGCGGGACCTGGACATGACCGGCGACGTGCTGGGCGCGGCGCTGGCGGCAGGCGCCAACAACGTCAGCGGCATCACCTTCGGCGTGGAAGACACGCAGGCGCTGGAAGAGGCGGCGCGCGACGCGGCCGTGGATAACGCCGTGGCCAAGGCCGAGCAGCTGGCGGAGCGCCTGGGGGTCAAGGTTGGCAGCCCGCGACACATCACCGAGACCTCGGGAGGCTTCGCACCAGAGCGCCTCGAGCGAGCGGTTGCGTTCGAATCCGCCGGCGCGAGCGTGCCGGTATCCCCCGGCGACTTTACGGTCCGCGTATCGGTGAGCATCGTGTTCGACATCGAGCTGTAGGCCCGGCGAGGCGGCAACAGCGTCGCGATGCAGGGGCGCTCGGTATCGTTATCTGGGCGGCGCCGTCTCAAGGCCCCGTAGCTCAGTGGATAGAGCGGTGGTTTCCTAAACCATGCGCCCCGGTTCGAGTCCGGGCGGGGCTACCGCGCCGTACAGGCTCGGACACTGCGGGTCTCGCCCTGGCGAAGAGCGCCGTGGTCAATCTCCGGCATCATGCAGGCGTTCGCCCCAGATCGCGCTTTCCAGGCCGAGGAGCTGAGCATGACCGTTCAAACCGTAGGCATCCTGAGTCCGGGCGAAATGGGGGCTGGCGTTGCCGGGGCCCTGCGCGACAGCGGCCTCTCGGTGCTGACGTGCCTTTCCGGACGCAGCCCCGCCTCACGTGAGCGGGCCCAGGCCGCCGGAATCGAGGACGTCCCTGACCTGGGCACGCTGGTCGAGCGCTGCGACCTGATCCTGTCGATCCTGGTGCCGGCGCGCGCCCGTGGCGTGGCCGCGGCCGTGGGCGAGGCGGCGCGGGGGGCAGGCGCTTCGTCCGTCCTGGCCGACTGCAATGCGATCGCGCCGCAGACGGTGCAGGCCATGGAGACCGACCTGGAGGGGAGCGGTGTCACATTGGTTGACGGCGGAATCGTAGGCGGGCCACCGCGCAACGGCCAGGGTCCGCGCGTCTACGCCTCCGGGGCAGCAGCCCACATGCTTGGGGAGCTGGACGGACGTGGGATCGACGTGGTGGACGTTGGGCCGGAGATCGGGAAGGCCTCGGCCGTCAAGATGTGCTATGCCGCCATGACCAAGGGCACTACCGCCCTGCGCACGGCGCTGCTGGTCGCCGCGAAGCGGCTGGACGTGTACGACGACCTGATCGCCGAGATGGAGCACAGCCAGGCTGCCGCCCTGGGCGCCGCGCAGCAGGGCATGCGGCGCCTGCCGAACGTGGCGTATCGCTGGATTGGCGAGATGGAAGAGATTGCCAGCACATTCGCGCACGTGGGCGTCACGCCCGATTTCCACAGCGGGGCGGCCCAGGTGTTTCGCGAGGTGGATGCCACGTTTGAACGCGACGCCGATCTTTCCGACCTGGCCGATGCCGTAAACCGTCTGGCTGAAACCAGTGACTCGGGTTAGGACGCCGAGGCTGGAACGGATCCGCCGCCGCAAAGCTATGCTGAGCGAGCCCACGGACCGGGGACACGCTGAGCGATGCGTCTGAAGCACTTCGTCGCGCTGGCCCTGCGAGTCGTGGCGCTTGCTCTGGTGGTTGGGATGGTGCCGCTCGTGGCCGGCTGCGGGGAAGCGGAAGGCGGCTCGGACGTCAGAGATCCCGAAGTCAGCGGCGCCCGGCTGGCCGACTTTGCGCGGCCCACCCCGGACGCCGCCGCCGGGCAGCCCGCGCCGGAGATCCGCGGCACGTCGTTCGACGGGACGGCCGTGTCGATCACCAACGACGGACGCACGAAGGCGCTGGTGTTCCTGGCGCACTGGTGACCACACTGCCAGGCCGAGGTACCCGTGGTACAGGCCTTGGTGGACGCCGGGGGCGTGCCAGAACACGTGGACATCTACGCGATCGCCACAGCCATTGACTCAGGGCGGGCGAATTACCCGCCGGAGGCCTGGCTGGAACGCGAGGGGTGGACGTCGCCCGTTGTGGTGGACACCAAGGACGCGATCGCCAACGCCTACGGACTCGGGGGTTTCCCGTTCTGGGTGTTCGTGAACTCCGACGGCACGACGGCGCTGCGCGTGGGCGGGCGGATATCGGCCGACGAGCTGACCCTGATCCTCCAGCATTTGCAGTAGGCGGCGCTGGTCGGCGCGGGTGATGATGGCTTCTATACTTCAGCGCCGACGACAGCTTTAGGCAGAGGCCATCACGAGCGAAAGGCGGTGACCGGCGTGGTATTGCGAGTCGTGGCGGGCTACCAGATTCTGCTGGCGTCGGCGGTTGGTGTTCACTTCATCATCACGCCCCTTTACCATCCGGGCGGCGATGAGCCGTACACGGCATGGCACGTAATGGACTGGTTCATGGCCGTCAGCGTTGTCATCGCGCTGGGTCTGAGCTTCCGCCGCAAGCGCGCCCTGGAGGACGATCCCCAATGGCGTGACTACCTGGAAACGAACCTCACGTTCTACGGGGCAATCCTGCTGGCGCTCTGGTTTTTCTGGAACTGGTTCGGCGTCTTCAGCGGCCAGGACAGCGGGACGTTCTGGGGATTCATCAACCCGCTGTTCGTCATCGTCGTCGGATCCCTGGGCTGCCGCATGTGGAGCCGCCTGGCGGCCTTGAGCCGTTCGTCGTGATTCCCAGCCGACCTCGCGTCGGCCCGGACCTGGCCTGAGCAGAGCGAACAGGGACAGCCCTAAGGCCTGAATTCCGGCTTTCGCGGGAGTGGCCGGACACCTTGCGGGGTCGTAACCGGCGAAGGCGGCAGTCCATTCGATTGCTTACGTGGCGGCGCGCCGGGTACGGTGCCTTCCGTAGCCGTGCGCGAGGGCTGGCCAATGGTGCGCTGGGGAATCGTGGGCTTGGGAGACATCGCGGCCAGGGCCGTCGCGCCCGCCATCCAGGCCCACGAGGGCAGCGAACTCGTCGCGATTTGCCGCCGCGACCCACAGTTGCTGGACCAATACGCCCGGCAGTTTGGGGTCACGAACGCGTACACCAGCTACGACGACATGCTGGACGCGGGCGGGCTGGACGCCGTGTACGTGGCGACGCCAGTCAACCTGCACGGTCCGCAGACGCTGGCGGCGCTGGAACGCGGCCTGCACGTGCTGGTGGAAAAGCCCATGGCCATGAACGCGGCCGAGGCTGAACGGATGGTCGAGACGGCGGATTCCGCCGGCCTGCGGCTGGGCGTCGCCTTCTACCACCGCTTTTACCCGATCAACCTGCGGGTGCGCGAGATCGTGGAGTCCGGCGAGCTGGGCGACCTGATCGCCCTGCACGCCAACACCTCCGGCCCCTTCACCATGACGCCGGACGACCCCAAGTACTGGCGCGTGGACCAGGCGCAGAGCGGCGGTGGGCCGCTGATGGACCTGGGCAGCCACCGACTGGATATCTTCTACAGCCTGGCCGGAACGGCCGCGCGTGTGGCTGCCTTCAGCGACCAGCGCGTGATCCCGGGCAACGTGGAAGACACGACCTCGGTGATCGTCCAGTACCACTCCGGCGTGCAGGCCACCATTTCGGCGCTTTGGTCGATCAACCCGGCGCGTGGCGACTACGAGGTCTGGTGCACGGATGGTCATATCAACGTGCCCTTTGCGCGCGGCGAGGAATTCACCATCGAGCGCCCCGACCGCTCGGAGACCTTCACGCTGCCCGAGCACGAACTGCATGACCTGCCGCTGATCGCCGATTTTGTTGAAGGCGTCAACGGCGGCACGCCCGTGCTCACCGGCGAGGGTGGCCTGGAAGTCCAGCGCGTCATCGACGCCGCCTACACCTCGGCGGCCGAAAGCCGGGTGGTCGCGCTCTAGGCCAAGCGAGGAAGGTCGGCGCGGAGGACTCCTCAGTCCTTTGGTGCGCGGGCGAAGGCGTAGAAGCCGGAGGCGAGGTCTTCGGCGGCGGGGCGGTCCGCGACGAAGTGGTCGAGATATTTCACGGGCGTGGTGAGCCAGGCGGCCACGAACTCGGCGGCACGCTCGCGGACCCGGCTGCGAGAGAAGCCGCTGAGCACGCCCTTCAGGTAGCCGCGCAGCACCCAGCTCAGGGCCGAACTGGGGCCCACGCACACGCCGACCTCCACGTCCTCGAAGTCGCGCAGCAGCTCGGCCACCCCGCTGCTGGTATAGCGCTGATAGTCGTTCGGCGACGCGTGGAAGCCTTGCAGGAAGGGAACTTCGATATAGATCAGGGCGCCGGGCGCACAGACGCGCGCCATCTCGCCGATAGCCGCACCCGGACGCCGCACGTGCTCCAACACCGCGGTGGACAGGGCGCCGCCGAAGGCATAGGAGGCGAAGGGCAACCGCGCCGCGTCGGCGAGCACATGCACGCCGGGATGGCGTTCGACGTCGATGTTGACGATGGCCTGGCGTACGAACCCGTCCAGCGTGTCGGGCGGATACTGGCGGCCGCCGCCGCCCACGTTCAGCACACGGACACCGTCGCGCCGCGTCGGCCCCGAGAGGGCGTTGCTGAAGCGCCGCAGGTTGGAGTGCGAGGCGTGGTTGTAGGTCGGGCTGGGTACTCGGTAGACGCGCCGCGCCAGTCCCATCAATCGGGCGCGCGTTCGACCGGTCATGCGACGCGCTCCTGCTGGTCCAGCTGGGCGATGGCCGGGATCAGGTCGCCCAGGTCGTCAATGACGGCCGCGGCAGGCTCATCGCTGGGTCGCACGTCCCCCGAACGCAACCAGATGGCCCGAATCCCCAGGCGCTGAGCGGCGCGTACGTCGACCTCCCAGTCGTCACCCACCATCACCAGCGTCCGCGGCGATAGCCCCAGGCGCTGCGCCGCCGCCCGGTAGGGAGCGGGGTGCGGCTTGAGCCAACCGAGTTCCGTGCTGAACACCACCGCGTCCAGGTGCGGGGCCAGCGCCAGGGTCCGCAGGCGCTCAAGCAGCAGGTCTTCGCCGTAGAGCACGTTGGCGATGGCGGCGATGCGTAGACCGGCTTCCCGCAGCAGTTGCAACACGCGGACGGCCTGCGGCAGCGGCTGCATGGCCTGATACCACGGCTCGAAGTAGACCGGCAGCAGCACCTCGATGGCCTCGGCGGAGGGCTCCCAATCCATGGCATCGAGCACCTGGGCCAGGATGCGGTGCGCGTCGGGCAGGGCGCATTCCTGTCGGTACGCCTCCACCAGCGCCTCCTGCAAGGCTTCGCCCAGCGACTCGGCCAGCTGTTCGTCGGTGAGCTGCGTCGTCAGAAACGGCCGCACCAGCGGCGCGATGGCGGCGGCCCCACGCCGGTTGCTTGGCGACCCAACCAGTGGCTCCTGGGTGAGGAGCGTGTCGCCGACATCGAAGATCACACCACGAATTGGCATCGTGATCGAGTGTACGCGGGGCGCGAGTTCGCGTTCGGCGCGCGGCACGTGCGCGCTGGTGAGATACTGCCACGAGGGATACCACGGTCAGCGCCGCCGGGCGGTGTTGTCCGAACGCAAACGGAGGCGGCGTGAGGGATCCGACTGAAGGCGACCGCGAGCCGCCGCCCAGATCCCCCGACGATCCACCGGCAGGGCGCGACTGGCCCGAACCAGCCGATTCCAATGATCGGCCGCCCGCCACCGGAGGATTGGGAGGCTTCGCCGCCGATTCGGGACTGGTCTACCGGCGCGTCGGCGCGTACGTCATCGACTCATTGCTCGTCGCCTTAACCACCACGGTCCTGGGGGTAGCCACCGGCATCATCAGCATGGACCTCGAAGCGCCGGCGATTGATCCGTCGCTGGCGCTGTGGATGCTGATCTTCGAGGTGCTCTATCGCTGGTCCGTGCAGTCGGCCTTTGGCGCGACCCTGGGCAAGCTGGCGCTGGGATTGCGGCTTGTCGCGGCGGACGGCGGCCCGGCGGGACCCTTGCGAATCCTGGTTCGTGAAATCGCCCTGGGCGCCATGCTTGGGGTCGCCCAAGCCACCGGCTGGGCCATCCTGCCGGCCCTGGTGCAGGTGCTGCTGGTGTACGTGGTAATCCATCGGCCGGACCGGCGCAGTCTCCACGACCTCACCGTACAGACGCGCGTAATCCGGGTTACGCCCGGCGATTCGGACACGCCAATGCGAGCGGCCTAGTCGGAAGGCGACCGCACGCGCGCTGCCTGCGGTCACCGAAGCCTTGCAGAGCGACATACGGCGCCGGTTGGCGGCTGTTGCACGTGAGACATTCCGCGCACCGGTGCGCTTGCGTGACACCAGACAGTTCCAGGCGTCGGCGAACGCGGTGGCGGTTCAGACGCCGGAGTCCTTGAGCCCGCTGCCGGTCGCCGCAATCAGTACTCGGTCGTCGGGGCCGATCTCGCCCGAGTCGCGCAGTCGCGCGGCCGCCGCGAAGGCCACGGCGGAGGTGTATTCGAGGTCCAGGCCCTCAAGCCGTGACAGTTCGGCGCGCGTGAGGCGCGCGGCCGCGTCATCGACGTCCACGATAGTCCCGCCCGAGGCCCGGACGGCCCGTAATACCTCGGCGCCGCGCGCTGGGCGGCCCACCGCCACGCCGCCGGCCACGGTGGGCTGCGCCTGAATGGTCACCGGTGCGCGCGCGCCCGCGGCGAATGCCGCGGACAGCGGCGCACAGGCCGAGGCCTGCGCGGCATGCAGCCGGGGCAGCGAGGCCGGGAAGCCCGCCGCCGCCAGTTCGCGAAAGGCCTTGAACGCGCCCAGCAGCAACCCGCCATTGCCCACCGGCAGCACGATGTGCCGCGGCGGATCCCGCACGAGGGCGGCCGCGATCTCCAGGCCAAAGGTCTTGGTTCCCTCCACGAAGGCCGGGTGGCGGGCGTGCGAGGCATAGGCCACGTCGGGCGCGTGGGCGGCATGTTCGGCCGCCGTCGCCACGTCCTCGCGGGTGCCGGCAATGGCCACCACTTCGGCGCCGTAGCCGGCAATCTGGTCGCGCTTGGCCGCCGGCGCGGACTCGGGCACGAAGATCTGCGCGCGCAGGCCCGCGCGGGCCGCGTAGGCCGCCATGGCGGCGCCGGCGTTACCCGAGGAGTCCTCGACGATCGAGGTGACGCCCGCCCCGGCAAGCACGGCGATCACCGTCGCCGCGCCTCGGTCCTTGAACGATCCTGTCGGCGACACGTACTCCAGCTTTGCCAGAACGCGCGACAAGCCGTTTGTGGAGCCCCAGCGCGGCAGCGGAATGATCGGCGTGTCGCCTTCGCCCAGGCTGACTTCCGGGATGTTCACCGGAAGCCCAAGGGTGGGGCGATGCCGCCAGACGCCGGCGCGGGCCGGGTCTCGCAGCGACGCCCAGCCGCTCGCCGCGTCAGGCAGGGACGTTGGCTGCAGCGGCTCCGGCGGGTTCATCTAGGCGGCTCCCAGGCGTTCAAGGTCGGCATCGGACAAGCCGAAGAAATGGGCGAACTCGTGGATCACGGTGGCGCGAATCTCGTCTTTCAACTCCGTCACGTCGTCAAAAGCCGCGAGCAGGGGACCGCGGTAGATCGTGATGCGGTCCGGCAACACCATGTTGTAGCCCGAGGTTCGCTCGGTCAGCGGCACGCCGGAGTAGAGGCCGAACAAGGTGTAGCCCGGCGGCACGTCAGCGGCTTGCAGGTCGGCGTCCGACGGCCACTGTTCGATCAGCACATCCACGTTGGCCAGGCGGGCGCGCAGCGCTTCGGGAATCGAGGCAATAGCCTCCATGACCACGTCCTCAAAGGCAGCCGGGGTGAGCTTCGCCACGGTTACCTCACGCTCCACGGAGTCGCCAGGCCCCTGTGATAGCATCCCGCGCCCTCGAACCGGGAGCCACGCGCCAGCATGGATGACGTGCGCGAGCACGCGCTCGCGAACGGGCTGGCGGTGCTGACCCGCGAGGTGCACACCGCCCCCATCGCCACCTTCTTCGTCTGGTACCGGGTCGGCGCGCGGGATGAACCCCAAGGCATGAGCGGCGCTTCCCACTGGGTCGAGCACATGATGTTCAAGCGTACCCAGCGGCTGGCCCCGGGGGATATCGGCCGCATGGTGGAAGGCGTGGGCGGCACCTTCAACGCCTTCACGTACGAGGACGCCACCGCTTACCACGAAACCCTCCCGGCTGAGCACCTGGACCTGGCGCTGGAGATCGAGTCGGACCGCATGCTCAATGCCGTCTTTGACCCCGACGACGTTGAAGCCGAGCGCACGGTCATCATCTCCGAACGCGAGGGGCATGAAGCCTCGCCCATGTTCCGGCTGATGGAGGCGGTGGAATCCGCGGCCTTCACGGTGCATCCCTACGGCCACGGCGTGATTGGCAGCAAGGCGGACCTGCGCTCGATGACGCGGGACGACCTGTTCGGCCATTACCAGCGACATTACGGACCCAGCAACGCCGTGATCGTGGCAGTCGGGGACTTTGACACGGGCGATCTGCTGAATCGAATCGAGCAGCGCTTCGGCGGGTTCGCGGCCAACGGCCAGCCGCCATGCCTGGCCGAGCCAGAGCCTGCCCAGGACGAGGCGCGGCGCGTGGAAGTCCATCATCCCGGGCCCTTCCCGGTGCTGATGCTCTGTCACCACACGCCGGAACGCGCGCACGCGGACTGCGCGCCGCTGCTGGTGTTGAACGCGCTGCTTTCCGGACCCCCCAGCGGCCCGTTTGGCGGCGGCGGCACGCTGCGCACGTCGCGGCTCTACCAGCGATTCGTCGCCTCGGGAATCGCCGCGTCGGTCGGCGCCGACGTGGGCGTGAACATCGATCCGTCCCTCCATCGGGTCGTGGTGATCCTGCATCCGGGCGGCGAGCCGGAGCCGATTGAGGAGGCCGTACTGGACGAGATCCAGCGGCTGCACGACAAGGCGCCCAGCCAGGCGGAGCTTGACCGCGTGGTTCGGCAAACCTACGCCAAGCGGGCCATCACGCTGGAAAGCGTTACAGCCCAGGCCGTGCAATTGGGGATGCTGGAGATGGCCGCCAGCTGGCGGCTATCGCAGACGCTGACGGACGACTTACAGCGGGTGACCCCGGCCGACGTGCAGCGCGTCGCGCGGACGTATCTGCGCGAGGCATCGCGGGTCACCGGCTGGTTCCTGCCGGCGGCGGCCAACGGCGCGGCCGCGTGACGTCCGGCGCCCGGCACGCCATCAACGCGGACAGCGTCGCGCGCCACTTGCTGGCCAACGGCGCGACGCTGCTGGTCTATCCGAACCCGGCCTCGCCGTCGGTGGCGATCGGCGCCTACCACGCAGCGGGCGCCGTGCTGGAGACGCGCGAGCACGCCGGCCTGGCCAGCCTGACGGCCGACGCCCTGAACCGCGGGACGGCCAACCGCACGTTCCTTGAATTCAGCGAAGAGTTGGACCAGGTGGGAGCCTCGCTGGCGTTCCACGCCGACACCGAGTACGCCGCCCTGGGCGGCCGCGCGCTGGCCGAGGACCTGGATTTGCTGTTGACCCTGGCGACCGACGTCCTGGAGCACCCGACCTTTCCCGATGACGAAGTGGGGCGCGTGCGCGAGCAAACGCTGACGGTGCTGGCCCACGCCGACGACAACCCCGGGTCGCGGGCAGCCCGACGCTTTCGGGAGCTGCTGTACGGCGGGAGCAACCCTAACGGCTGGCCGGAAGACGGCTACGCGGAAACCGTTCGCGAGTTTCAGGCTGACGACCTGCGAGCGTTTCACGCGCGCGCCTACTCACCGGCCTCGTTGGTGCTGGCCGTGGTGGGCGCGGTGGATCCGCCAGCCGTGCGCGACCTGGTTGAACGCACGATAGGCGCCTGGCACGCGAGTCCGGACGCCGCGACCGCCGCCGACTGGCGAACGGCGCTGGATGTGGCCGACGCACCGCCGGCCGCGCTTGCCGAGCCGCGGCGCGAAGACCTGACCATCGAGGGCAAGACCCAGACCGAGTTCCTGCTGGGCTGGCTGGGGATCCGGCGCACAGATCCGTCCTACCACGCGACCATCGTCGCCAACTTCATCCTCGGCCAGTTGGGCCTGGGCGGACGCATCGGCTCGAACGTTCGCGACACGCAGGGGCTGGCCTATCACGCCTCCAGCTACGCGGTGCCCGGCCTGACCCGGCAGCCCTGGTCGATCCGGGCGGGGATCAACCCGGCGAATGTGGACCGGGCTATCGAGGCCAGCCTGCACGAGGCGCGGCAGCTGGCCGAGACCCCGCCCGACGCCGAGGAGCTGCAACTCAGCAAGCAGGCCCTGATCGGTTCGCTCCCGCTGCGCCTGGAACGCAACGACGGCATTGCCAACATGCTGCTGACAATGGAGCGCTATGGGCTGGGCCTGGACCACCTGGGCGCCTACCCCGGCCTGATCGACTCGGTATCGGCGGACGATGTGCGAGAGGTGACCGCCGCCGTAATGTCCGATCCGGCCTACACGCTGGTGACCGCCGGACCGCAGCTACCGAATGGCTAGGCGCGGACTCAACGCCGCCCCCCTGTCGGGCGAGGCTGCGAGCTACCTGTTGGGCTGATCAGCGAAAGGAAAGGACCGTCAGCCCTTCGTTGTCGCGACTTGCTGAGCACTGGCGGCCTGGCGCTCCGGCATTTGACGCGTGACTTAAACTTCACCAGGACTGGGCAGGCGGTGGGCGGCCGCTTGAGCTACGGACTGAAGTGTGTGACCGATGAACGCTCCGATGTCCGCACCCGTTCCACGGTGATCCGATGACTACTACGTCCCCGCCCACCTCTGTCCCGTCCCTGGCCGCGGTCATGCAACGGGCGGGCGGCGAGAATTTCCCCGTGGCGTCGCGGCTGTTACCCGGTCACCTGCGTCGGCACCTGCACAACATCTACGGCTTCGCCCGCCTGACCGATCAACTGGGCGACTACGCCGAGGGCGACCGGCTGGCGCTGCTGGACTGGCTGGACGGCGAGGTCGATGCCGTCTACAACGGCGGCCTGCCCAGCCACGACGTGATGCGGCGCATTGTTCCGACGGTGGCGCGCTACTCGATCCCCGAGGCGCCGTTCCGGGCGCTCATCAACGCCAACCGGCAGGACCAACGGGTCACGCGCTACGCGACGTACGAGAAGCTGACCGCCTATTGCGAACTCTCCGCCAACCCCGTCGGTCACCTGGTGCTGCACGTCTTCGAGGCGGCCACGCCGGAGCGATTCTGGCTTTCGGACATGATCTGCACGGCCCTGCAGCTGACCGAGCACTGGCAGGACGTGGCCGAGGACTACCGGATGGACCGGGTGTACCTGCCGCTGGAGGACCTGGAGCGCTTCGACTGCTCGCTTGACGCGATCGCCCAACGCCAGCCAACCAGTGAGTTTCGGGCGTTGATGCAGTTCGAGGTGGACCGCGCCTGGAAACTGTTCGATCAGGGCGCGACGCTGGTGCGGACCCTGCCCGGCGTCCGCGGCATGGCCATCGCGGCATTTATCGAGGGCGGGCGGGCGGCCTTGCAGGCGATCCGCCTCGCCGACTACAACGTGCTGACCGAGAATCCTCGGCCAGGCGCCCGCGCAAAGGCTCGCGCGGCGCTGCGGGTGTTGCGACTGGCGCTGGACTGGTAACGGATGGACGCGGCCGCGGCCTACGCCCACTGCGAACACATTACGCGCACGCAGGCCGGCAATTTCTATTGGGGTATCCGCCTGTTGCCGGGGCCGAAGCGACGGGCGCTGTGCGCGGTCTACGCGCTGGCGCGCGAGATTGACGACATCGGCGACGGCGACCTGCCAACCGAAGCCAAGGCCAGGGCGCTGGGCGCTGCGCGTGACCGGCTGGCGGATATCGGGCCTGATGCCGAGGAACCGGTGCTCGCCGCGCTCGGGCACGCATCCCAGCAGCTACCCATTCCGCTGTCGGCCTTCGGCGAGTTGATCGACGGCGTGGAGATGGACGTGCGCGGCACGTCCTATGAGACGTTCGACGACCTGGTGGTGTATTGCCGTCGGGTGGCCGGCACCATCGGCCGGTTGTCGCTGGGCGTGTTCGGCGCCGAGAACATGCAACGCGCGTCCCCGCTGGCCGACGCCCTCGGTGTCGCCCTGCAACTCACCAACATCCTGCGGGACGTGCGGGAGGACTTTCAGAACGGCCGCATCTACCTCCCGCGAGAGGACTTGCGCCGCTTCGACTGCACGCTGAATCCTGACGCACCGCCCGCCTCAAGGTTCCCGGAGATGATTCGCTTCCAGACCGGACGCGCCGGCGAGTGGTTCGACGAGGGCCTGCGGCTGCGGCCGATGCTGGACCCGCGCAGTTCCGCCTGCGCCGGCGCGATGGCGGGAATCTACCGGCGGGTGCTGCGGCGCATCGAACGCGATCCGGCGGCCGTCTTGCGCGGCCGGGTGACGCTGCCGGCCTGGGAGAAGGCGCTGGTGGCGGCGCAAAGTCTGGCGGGCGGGTGAGCGGCTCGCGGGTCGTGGTGGCTGGCGGTGGGCTGGCCGGGATCAGCGCGGCCCTGGCGTTGGCCGACGCGGGCCTGCGGGTGACGCTGCTGGAAGCGCGCGGACGCCTGGGCGGGGCTACCTACTCATTTCAGCGCGACGGGCTCTGGCTTGACAACGGCCAGCACGTCTTTCTGCGTTGCTGCACGGCCTATCGAGCGTTCATCGAGCGCATCGGGTCCGGTGACCTGGTAACGCTCCAACGCCGGCTCGACATCCCGGTGATCCACCCCGACCGCGGGGTCAGCCGGCTGGCTCGCTCAGATCTGCCGGCGCCCCTGCACCTGGGACCGAGCCTGGCGGCCTACCGGCATCTCAGCCGCCTGGACAAGCTGCGCATGGCGCGCGCCGCGGCAGCGCTGGCGCGGCTGGATCTGGGCGACCGAAGCCTCGACCGGGAGACCTTCGGCGGCTGGCTGCGGAAGTTCGGCACGTCGCCGCGAGCGCTGGAGGCGCTTTGGGACCTGATCGTCCTCCCGACATTGAACCTGACCTCCGACGAGGCCTCGCTCTGGCAGAGCGCCATGGTGTTCCAGGTTGGGCTGCTGACCGATGGGCCCGCCGCGGACCTCGGCTACACCACGGTGCCGTTGGGCGAGGCGCACGGCGCCCGAGCGGCGGCCGCGCTGGCGGCGGCCGGCGTCGACGTGCGACTCAACGCCGCGGTATCCGGTATCGAGCGGCGGGATGGTGCGGATGTCCAGGTGCGCGTGGGCGGTGAGTGCCTCCGGGCGTCGGCCCTGGTCCTGGCCGTGCCGCACGAGCCGGCGGCCCGACTGGTGCCGACGGAGGTTCATGCGAACGCCGAGAGCTTCGCCGACCTGGGGCACAGCCCGATCGTCAACCTGCACGTGATCTACGACCAGCCCGTGATGGACCACGCCTTCGCCGCCGGCGTGGGCACCCCGGTCCAGTGGGTGTTTGACCGCAGCGGCGCGGCGGGTTTGACTATGGGCCAGTGTCTGGCCGTTTCGCTTTCGGGCGCCACGGCGTACGCCGCGCGCCCGACGGAGGAGTTGCGCGCGATGTTCCTTCCCGAACTCGCGCGGCTGTTCCCCAGGGCCGCCGAAGCGCGCGTGACCGCGTTCTATGTCACTCGAGAGCACCGCGCCACCTTTCGACCATCGCCCGGCTCGCTGCGGCTGCGTCCGCGCGCAACCACTGCCGACCCGCGCATCGCGTTGGCCGGCGCGTGGACCGATACCGGCTGGCCGGCCACGATGGAGGGGGCGGTGCGCAGTGGCCGGCAGGCGGCACGTAGCGTGCTGCTGGCTCTCGGCCGCGAACGGCACCTCCCGACGGCCGCATGAGCGTTGAAGTTTCCGCGCGCCCAAACGCGCTGGCCAACGCTATCGAACGGGCGCGCCGTCACCTCTTCGACCTGCAAGACTCCGAGGGTTGGTGGAAGGGCGAGCTGGAAAGCAACGTCACCATCGAGGCCGAGGACCTGTTCCTGCGGCGCTACCTGGGCATCCTGGATGCCGGCACGACCGAGCGAACCGCCCGCTGGATTCGGTCGCGTCGCCAGCCGGATGGGACCTGGGCCAACTTTCACGGCGGTCCGCCCGACCTGCACACCACTACCGAGGCCTACGTAGCGCTGCGGCTGGCCGGCGACCAGCCCGACGACGCGCCCATGCGGCAGACCGCCGCCTGGATCCGGGAGCAGGGCGGCGTGGAGGCGACCCGTACCTTCACCCGCTTCTGGTTTGCGCTCAACGGCTGGTGGTCCTGGGACGACGTACCGGCCATGCCGCCGGAAGTCATGCTGCTGCCGGTCTGGTGGCCACTGAATATTTACGACTTCGCCTGCTGGGCGCGCCAGACCTACGTGGCGTTGACGATTGTCCGCTCCCACGAGCCCGTGTGCCCCGCCCCGTTTCCCATCGACGAACTACTGACGCATAGCACGCCGCCGATGGACCAATCGATCCTGACCTGGACGGGGATCTTCAACCAGGTCGACCGATTGCTCCGCTGGTACCAGAAGCGCCCGATTGGCTGGTTGCGCCAAGCGGCGCTGAGCCGCGCCGAAGCCTGGATCGTGCGGCGACAGGAGCGTGATGGATCCTGGGGCGGCATCCAGCCGGCGTGGGTCAACTCGATCATTGCGCTGACGCTGCGCGGCTATCCGCTGGACCACCCGATGATCGCGCGGGCCCTGGATGGCCTTGATACGTTCACCATTGACGATGGGCATACGCGTCGCCTGGAAGCCTGCCAGTCACCAGTGTGGGACACCGCGATGGCCATCGAGGCGCTCACCGACTCCGGCACACCCGGCGACGATGCCCGCCTCATTCAAGCGGCGGACTGGCTGCTGGACCAGGAAGTCCGCGTGAAAGGCGACTGGAGCGTCCGGCGGCCCCACCTCGCGCCCGCAGGCTGGGCCTTCGAGTTCGCCAACGACAACTATCCCGACGTCGACGACACCGCCGAAGTCGGGCTGGCGCTGCGGCGGGTCGACCATCCGGATCCCGCCCGTGTCGACGCCGCGCTGGTCCGCGCACGGGGATGGCTGGAAGGCATGCAATCGCGCAACGGCGGCTGGGGCGCGTTCGACGCCGATAACACCAATACGCTGTGCCGCCAGCCGTCGTTCCGCGACTTCGGCGAAGTCATCGACCCGCCGGCGGCGGACGTGTCCGCACGTGCGCTGCACTTCCTGGCGCAGGAAGACGCCCTGGACACGGAAACGGGGCGACGAGGGCTGGCCTGGGTGCGAGCCGAGCAGGAAACGGACGGCTCGTGGTTCGGCCGCTGGGGCGCCAACCACATCTACGGGATTAGCGTCGTAGTTCCGGCACTGATTGCCGCCGGTACATCAGTCAAAGATCCCGCGCTCCGTCGAGCCGTGGCCTGGCTGGAAACCCACCAGAACGCTGACGGCGGCTGGGGCGAGGACCTGCGCTCCTACGACGACCCCGCCTGGATCGGTCGCGGCGCCAGCACCGCCTCCCAAACGGCCTGGGCCTTGCTGGCCCTGCTGGAGGCGGACGACCAATCGCCGGCCATCCAACCCGGCATCGAGTACCTGGTCCACACCCAACGCGAAGACGGCAACTGGAACGAAGACCTCTACACCGGCACCGGCTTTCCGGGCGCCTTCTACATCAACTATCACCTCTATCGGCTGCTGTTTCCATTGATGGCGCTCGGGCGGTATGCCAGGAACGTGGGGCGGGACGAGGACGGCATCTGAAAGCGTCACCGCGCCGGAGACCCAGTCCAGAGATCTAGTTGGCGTAGCGAAGCGCCCGTAAGCTCGTGCCATGAGCAACGTTCAATCCCTGCACACTCGGTGGCTCCGCGATCCGGCCTATCGAGAGGCCTATGCTGAACTCGCGCCAGGATTCCGGCTTGCCCGTGCCCTGATCGAGGCACGTACCAACGCCGGACTCACGCAGGCGCAGATGGCCAAACGCATGCAGACCACGCAGTCGGTCGTGGCTCGTCTCGAGAGCGGGCGCGCACACCCATCCACCCGCACGCTCGAGAGGTTCGCCCGAGCCGCCGGAACGCGACTCAAGATCAGCTTCGAGCCGATCAAGGAGATGGCCTAATCGAGACGTGTGTGGATTACCGTGGTATAATTCCGGTATGAAAACTGCAATTTCGATTCCTGACGATCTGTTCCAGGCCGCCGACGAGTTGGCGAATGAGCTGGGCGTAACTCGCAGCAAGCTCTACGCCACCGCCGTTTCCGATTACCTCGCGCGGCGCCGCGACGAACACATCACGGCGCTGCTGGACGAGGTCTATCGTGAGCAGCCGAGTCAGCTGGCGCCCGAACTGCGCCGCATACAAGGGCGTAGTCTCGCGGCTGACGAGTGGTAGTTGAGCGGAGCGACATCTGGTGGGCAGAACTGAACGAGCCGCGAGGATCCGAGCCTGGGTTTCGACGTCCCGTGCTCATCGTGCAGGCGGAGGCATTCAACCGTAGCCGGCTTCGAACGGTTCTGGGGCTGGCGCTGACTACAAACCTGCGCCTCGCTGCCGCACCCGGGAATGTCCTGCTTTCGGCGTCGGATTCCGGACTGCCTCGACCTTCCGTGGTCAACGTGACGCAACTGATGACCGTGGACCGCGCCTTTCTCTCGGAATTCGTTGGTCGGGTGCCACCCCGACTGATGGCGCGTATTGATGACGGCCTGCGTCTGGTTCTCGGTCTGTAAGTCTCTGGACGCCCGCGTGCTCCCGTCGTAGGTTTGGCAGCCACCTCTCGAAGGTGAACGGTTTTTCATGGGCGTTCCGCTGCGTCAGAGCCTGGCGGTGGGGTGGTACCTGTTCCGTCAGCGGCTGCAGGGGCGGGACAAGTTCCCGCTCATCGTCGAACTCGAGCCGCTCTACGCCTGCAACCTGGCCTGCGAGGGCTGCGGCAAGATTCAGCACCCCACCGAGACGTTGCGGCGTCGCATGCCGGTGGAGCAGGCGGTGGCCGCGATCGAGGAGAGCGGCGCGCCAATGGTCTCCGTCGCCGGCGGCGAACCGCTGATTCACCCCGAGATCGACCGCATCGCCGAGGAACTGGTGCGCCGGCGCAAGTTCGTGTACCTGTGCACCAACGCCATCATGCTGGAGCAGAAACTGCACCTGTTCACGCCCTCGCCCTACTTTGCGTTCGCCATTCACCTGGACGGTCTGAAAGCACGACACGACCAGTCCGTGGCTCGCGAGGGTGTGTTCGACGTGGCCGTCGCTGCCATCAAGGCGGCCCAGAAGGCCGGCTTCCGCGTCACCACCAACACCACCTTCTTCACCCACGATTCGGCTCAGGACGTGCGGGCCGTGCTGGACTTCCTGAACGACGAGTTGGAAGTCGACAGCATGATGATCTCGCCGGGCTACGCCTATGAGAAGGCGCCCGACCAGGACCACTTCCTGCCCGTGGATCGCACCCGCGCCGTCTTCAGCGAGGCCTTTGCCGACGGGCGGCGCGATCGCTGGCGCCTGAACCACAGCCCGCTGTTCCTGGATTTCCTCGAAGGCAAGGTCGACTACCAGTGCACCGCCTGGGGAATCCCCAGCTACTCCATCTTCGGCTGGCAACGCCCCTGCTACCTGATGGCCGACGGCTACGCCACGTCCTACGCCGAGCTGCTGGAATCCACGGACTGGAATGCCTACGGCCGCGGCAAGGATCCGCGCTGCGCCAACTGCATGGCGCACTGCGGGTACGAGCCGACGGCGGTGCTGGACACGGCGTCGTCGGCCAGGGAATCGGTTCGCGCCCTCACCAGTGCGCTGCGCTAGGGCGCGAGCCTAGCCAAACCAACGCTCCAGCCGGCCGTACAGGCCTGGGACCGTGGCCTGCAGCCAGATTGGAATCCGTAGCCAGCCCGGAATCACGACGTCCGCCTGGTCGCGGGCAATGGCGCGAACGATGGCCTGCGCCACGCGCTCCGGCGGCAACGGCCGCGGCCAGCCCCGGTCGTAGGCCGCGCCGCGTCGCTCGAAGAACGACGTCTGAACCACGCCCGGGAGGACGACGGTCACTCCCACGCCCGTCTTCGCCAGCTCCGCATTCAGGGCGCGGCTAAAGACTGCCAGCGCGCCCTTGGTCGCGCTGTAGACCGTCTCGTTCGGCACGCCCAGACGGCCGGCAATCGAGGCCACATTTACCACCCGCCCGTGCCCGCGTTGCACCAGACCGGGCAGCACCGCTTTCGTTAGCGCAATCGGCGCACGCACGTTCACATCCAGCAGCCGGTCGATGTCCTCCGCGCCGTGCTCCGCCAGCGGCCCGTAGCGCCCGGATCCGGCGCAGTTGACCAGGATTTCGACCGGCGGCAGGTCGGGCAGCGAATTTTCCACGAATCGCTCAAGCTCGTCTGCGGATTCGAGGTCGACCTTCAGAACGGTTGCGCCGGTGGCCGCCGCGAGCGAGCGAAGGGCCGGCACATCCCGGCCAAGCCCGACGATCTGGGCGCCGGACTCAGCCAGCGCGATGGCGACGGCGCGTCCGATCCCGCTGCTGGCACCCGTAACGAGGGCTGTGGAACCGGCGATATCCATGCCAGATATACGTCAGGTAGCTCGTGGAACGGGGACGCAAGTATTGCGCGAATCACCGTTCAACGGGCAGTATCGATCAACGCCCACGGATCGGGTGTTTGCAAAGGGGGAGTGTGGTGGACCGCATACTTGATCGGATTGCGGATCCATCGGATCTGCGTGCAATGACGGACGCGGAGCTCGACCGCCTGGCCGAAGAGATTCGCCAGGTCATCATCGATACGGTCGACGCTAACGGCGGCCACCTGGCCAGCAATCTCGGCGTGGTCGAGATCACCCTGGCGCTGCACCGCGCGCTCGAAAGTCCCAAGGACAAGATCGTCTGGGACACGAGCAATCAGACCTATCCGCACAAGCTGGTGACGGGCCGCGCCACGGATTTCCCAACGCTGCGCCAGCCCGGTGGCTTGTCGGGCTTCGCGGCGCGCGAAGAGAGCCCGCACGACGTGATGGGGGCCGGGCATGCCGGCACGGGCGTCTCGGCGGGTGTCGGGATTGCCGTCGCCGCCCAGCTTCGAGACGAAGCGTCGGCCACCGTCGCCGTCATCGGCGACGGGTCCTTTACATCGGGCGTGGTCTTTGAAGCCCTCAACCAGGCCGGCGACCTAGAGTTGCCGTTTGTCGTGCTGCTGAACGACAACGGCATGTCGATCTCGCCCAACGTCGGGGCGCTGAGCCGCAACATGGGTCGTGGACGCGACACCTGGCAGCCGGGAGACCTCGAGGCCCAGGCACGCTTTACCGCGACCCAAATGGCTACCCAGCCGACCGAACCCTACGCCGACGCGGCCGACTTCTGCGCGGCGTTCGGGTTCGAATACGTCGGACCGGTGGACGGCCATGACCGACCGGAGCTCGAGAAGGTGATTTGCGCCGCCGTCGAACGCCGGCGTCCCGTGCTGATCCACGCCTTTACGCGCAAGGGCAAGGGTCTGCCGGCGGCCGAAGACGATCCGGTAACGCTGCACCAACCCGGCACCGCGCAGGCCGTTGGGGCCGCCAACGCCACGAGCTACAGCAAGGTGTTGGCCCGAACGCTGACCGACCTGGCCCACGAGGACGACCGCATCGTGACCATCAGCGCGGCCATGTGCGAGGGCACCGCGCTGGCCGACATGCAGCGCGAGTTGCCGGAGCGGGTCTTCGACGTTGGTATCGCCGAGGGCCACGCCGTGGCCATGGCCGCCGGGCTGGCCACGCAGGGGCTGCGGCCCGTGGTCTGCATTTACAGCACGTTCCTGCAGCGGGCTTTCGACCAGATCGTGCATGACGTGGCCATCCAGAACCTGCCGGTGATCCTGGGCGTGGACCGCGCGGGAATCGTGGGCGACGACGGTCGTACGCACCACGGGGTGCTTGACCTGGCGTATCTGCGCGCGATCCCAAACTTCGTGGTCGCGGCACCCAGGGACGAGGATGAGTTGCGCCACCTCTTCCGCACGGCGCTGGATAGCGACCGACCGTTTGCGATCCGCTATTCGCGCGGCTCAGGCGTCGGCGTTCCGCTCCAGGGGCCGCCCCGCGTGCTGCCGATCGGCCGGGCCGAAATGCTGCGCGACGGCTCCGACGTCGCTCTGCTGGCCGTTGGCTGGGGTGTCGCGCCGGCCATGGAAGCCGCCGAGCGTCTCGAGCGGCTGGGCGTCCAGGCCGCGGTCGTCAATGCCCGCTTCGTGAAGCCGCTGGACCGGGAGTTGATCTGTGAGCTTGCCGCGCGCACCCGGTGCGTCATCACGGTCGAGGATCACAACCTGATGGGCGGCTTCGGGAGCGCCGTCGTGGAGCTGCTGGCCGACAACGACCTGGGCGACGTCCAGGTGCGCCGGGTCGCCATGCCCGACATGTTCCATGAACACGGACCCGCCGACAGCATTCGAGCCGCGCACGGCCTCAGCGCGTCAGGCATTGTCGACGCGGCCTGCGCCCTCACCGACCACGCGGTCGCGGTTCGCATCGACGCGGGACGACTGATCGTCGGATCCTGAGGCGGGACCGCTGAGCACCCGGCCGCCGGCGACGCTTCCGGCACCAGCGGTTCTCGACCGCTATCGCGAGCGTATCGACGCGGAACTCCATCGCGCCGTCCAGGGGCCTGACCTGCCCTTGTACACCATGGCGCGCTATCAGCTCGGCCAGGTCAACGCTGACGGATCGCCCGCCACCACCAACCGAGGCAAGGCCGTCCGCCCCACGCTCTGCCTGCTGATGTGCGAGGCGCTGGGCGGCGACCTGGAGGCGGCGCTCCCAGCGGCAGCCGGACTGGAACTCCTGCATAACTTCACGTTGGTCCATGACGACGTGATGGATGACGATGAGACGCGCCGGCACCGCCCCACTGTTTGGGTGGTCTGGGGACGCGCCCAGGCCATCGATGCCGGCGACCTGCTGCACGTGCTGGCGACGCTCAGTGTGCTGCGGAGCGGAGGTAACGGTGCCTCAGACACGCTGGCCAAGAACGCCGCCGAAGTGGTGACGGAGGGATGCCGCCGGGTAACCGAAGGTCAGCACCTGGACATCGCGTTCGAGACCGCCCCGAACGTCAGCGTGGCCGAATACCTGGACATGATTGCCCGCAAGTCGGCGGCATTGCTCGCGGTGGCCTTCGAGCTCGGCGCCATCTTTGCCGGCAACGACCCGGCCACGCGCGCCGCCTGCCGCGCCTACGGCCGGGAACTGGGCATCGTCTTCCAGATTCGCGACGACGTGCTGGGTATCTGGGGCGATCCCGCGGTGACCGGGAAGCCGGTCGGCGCCGACATCCGGAAGCGGAAGAAGACCCTCCCCGTTATCCACGCGCTGGAGACTGCGGACAGTTCGGACCGGGCACGCCTGCGCGCCATGTTCAGCGACGGCAGCGTGCCGCCCGACGTCGTACCAACCATGACGATTCTGGACCGGGCCGGGTCTCGACGCTTCACTGAGGAACAGATTCGCAACC
Organism: Chloroflexota bacterium; assembly: GCA_026707585.1. Lineage (GTDB taxonomy): Bacteria > Chloroflexota > UBA11872 > UBA11872 > UBA11872 > UBA11872. The sequence goes on from JAPOWQ010000057.1 coordinate 32,526, forward strand.
ACGCAAAGCTGGCCAGCCAGGCGCTGGCGCGGCTTCCCGTTAACGCCTGGGGTCGCCGCAACCTGGAGGCGGTGGCAACCTACATCGCCACCCGCGACCGCTAGGTCAACGGCCGGCCGCACGGTCGGGGCCAGTGGCCCTAGTAGCGCGCCGCCCCCGCGGCCAACGGCGTTGGCGTCTTCTGCGACGCTTCCTCGTACAGTTGCATCAGCGCGGCGGCCAGCGTCGCCGAGTCGTGGTGGCGCGGATCATTGTGGTCAACCACATCGGCCATAACAGCCTGCACGCCCGTTTCCAGCAGCTCGACCTGTACCGCCGGGTCGCACTCCACCACTCGCGACCCGCTGCCTGGCTGTATGCCCAGGTTGGTGTTGTTGTTGACCAGCGTGAATTGAAAGAGGCCCGGCCCAACGCTTGAGGAAAGCGATGTTACGTGGTCGGCCAGGCTGTAGCCGTCGGTTTCTCCCGGTTCGGTGGCGACGTTGCAGACGTACACCTTCACCGCGTTTGAGGCGCGCACGGCGGTCGCGATGTCGCCGACGAGCAGATTCGGCAGCACGCTGGTATGCACACTGCCTGGCCCCAGCACAATCATGTCGGCGGCGAGCAGCTCCTTAACCGCTTCGTCGTTGGCGGCCACGTACCGCGGCTCGATCAGGACCCGGCGAATGGGCTTGCCTGCGGAGCGGATGCGCGATTCGCCGCGCACGATGGACCCATCGGTCATCTGCGCCGCCAAGCGCACATCGGTCAGGGTGGACGGCAAGATGCGCCCGCGCACCCGCAAGACTTCGCTCAGGTCATTGACCCCGCGCTCGAAGTTGCCCTGGTTCAGGTCGGCCATGGCGGCAATGAGCAAGTTGCCCAGGCTGTGCCCCTGCAAGCCCTGACCGCGGCTGAAGCGGTATTCCATGACGTCCTGCATGAGCGACTCGGAGTCGGCTAGCGCGGCCAGGCACTGGCGAATGTCGCCGGGCGGCATCAGGCCCAACTCCTCGCGCAGGCGGCCAGAGCTCCCACCGTCGTCCGCCACCGTGACCACAGCCGTAATGTTGTTGGTGAATTCCTTCAAGCCGCGCAGAAGCACGCCCAAACCCGTGCCGCCGCCAATGGCCACAATGCGCGGTCCGCGCTGCAAGCGCCGATTCTGGTAGAGGATTTCCGCCAGATTGTCGCGCGGGTCCACCACCACGGACAGGACGCTGCGCCCAAGCAGAAATGCCCCCGAGGCGGCAATCAGCAGGCCCAGCCCGCCAACGGTCAGCTCGCGCACCGGGTGCGCCAGAAACTGCAGCGTCAGGTAATAGACAACCGTCCCGGCCGGCCCGGGAATATCGATCGTGCGGTAAACGAAGGCCAGGAACATGGCCATCGCCAATGCCAGGACAACGGTGCCCAGGAAAATGAGCAGCAGGTAGCGCTTGACGCCGATCCCAAGTGTCAGCCAGCGACGGGAGCGCATCTAGAAGCCTCGACAGCCGGAATCCGTGCCAAGATTGGCCCACTCCCTATGCGGACATCGGGACGAACCAAGCACATGGGTGGAGCCGTAGGGCATTGGCCAAAAGTATATCGTCGCCGCGCGTGGCGCGCGCACAGGGCGCCTGATGGCTGAGGGCCCGCGCATCCGGCTCATTGCCATGGATCTGGACGGCACCCTGGTCAAGGGCGAGCAGGGAATCACGCCTCGTGTCCGTCGGGCTATCGACGCCGCGCGCGCCGCCGGGATCGAGGTCACGATCGCCACCGGACGAATGTTCCGGTCCGCGCGCCGCTTTGCCGATGACTTGCAGGTCACGCTGCCGATCATTTGCTACCAGGGGTCACTGGTTCGAGATCCGGTCACAGGCGTCACGCACCAGCACGACGTGCTGCCCATCGAGCCCGCACAGGCTGCGGTGCAGTTCGCTCGGCAGCGCGGGCTACACGTCAACGCCTATATCGACGACGAGTTGTATATGGAAGCCGATACACCCGAAGGCCGCTTCTACGCGGCAAGTTCAGATGTTCCAATTACGTTCGTCGCTGACCTGGCCGCGGCCGTAGCTGTCGGAAGCACCAAGCTGGTGTTTGTGATGGATGAAGATCGGGTGCTCGATGCAGTTGCCACGCTGGACGAGCAATTCGGCTCCGACATTCAGGCGACTCGGTCACACCCGCGCTTTGCCGAACTCATACGGCGCGACGTGAGCAAGGGGCGCGCGCTGGCCCGCGTGGCCGAGGTGGCCAATGTGCCGATCGAGCAGACGATGGGCATCGGCGACAATCTCAACGACCTGACGCTGGTGCAAGCCGCTGGAATCGGCGTCGCTATGGGTGACGCCGATCCGCGGGTTCTCGCAAGCGCGGACTGGATTACCGGCAGCTACGAGGACGACGGCGTGGCGCAGGCCCTCGAACGGCTGCTGAACGGAGCGCCGGCCTAAGGCGACAGGCGCTTGCCCGCCGAGTCCCTCATGCCGAGGGCGCCAGCAGGGAATCCGCTTCCTGCTCGGCGGTATCCGAAGGCGGCACCAGCGGCAGGTCGATAATCATCTCGGTACCTTCCCCTTCCTCGACATCGACCCTGATGTGGCCGCCATGCTGGCGCACGATATCGCTGCACATCGCAAGGCCCAGCCCGGTGCCTTGACCGGTCGGCTTGGTCGTGAAGAAGGGATTGAAGATCTTCTCCACGACCTCCGGCGGCATTCCGCCCCCGTTGTCGCGGATGCGGACGTCAATGTGGTCCTCATGCCGGCGCGTCGCCAGCCAGACGATCGGCATGAACGGTTCCTGCCCGTCGTCTCCCTCGGACGCTTCGCGTCGTTCGTTGGTCGCATAGCAGGAGTTGGCCACCATGTTCAAAAACACGCGGCCCAGGTCCTGCGACACGACGTTGAGCTCCCCAACGCTGTCGTCAAAGTCCCGCTCGATGCTGAGCTGGAAGTTCTGATCGGTGCCCCGCGCGCTGTGATAGGCCAGCCGGGCGTATTCGTCCACCAGCTGGTTGATGTCCGTGGACGATCGGTCGCCGGAGCCGCGGCCCATCGACAGCATGTCTTGCACGATCCGGTTGGCGCGATCCCCATGCGATCGAATGCGCTGCAGGTTGTCGGTCAGGTCCTGTGAGACCTCCTCGATAATCTCGCGATCCGCCTCCGGCAGACTGTCGCCGCTCTCTTCCAGAACCTCCTGGAATTCCTCCAGGAGCTCTTCCGAGGCTTCGGCGAAGTTCTTCACGAAGTTGAGTGGATTGCGAATCTCGTGGGCCACGCCGGCGGTCAACTCACCCAGCGCCGCCAGCTTTTCACGCATCACAATCTGATCCTGGGCCTTCTGCAGGTCACCCAACACGCTCTCCAACTGTTCGTTCTTGTCCTGCAGTTCGGTCGCCAGTTTTTCGACCAGGTTCAGGCGCTGAACCTCCAGCGCGTGACGGCGGAAGACCTCCAGGGCCGCGGCCATATCGGCCACCTCGTCGCGGCCGCTCATCTCCACTCGAGTCTCGAGATCGCCACCGGCCATGCGGACCATCCAGTCGGACAGCATTTGCAACCGGCGCAACAGGAACCGGCCAACGAAGAGCCAGGCAATCAGCAGCGCGCCGCCGATGCTGATCGCGCCGATGACCAGCAGCAGGAAGCGTCCCGTGGCAATCGTGTCGGACGAACTCTGGGTCGCCTCATCCGCGCTGGCGCGGGCCGCGCTCACGAGGCCGTCGACCTCCGCCAGCAGTTCGATGGCCTGGGCCCGATTGCCGGCCAGCAGATCCTGTTGGCGCTCCAACAACGCGAGCTCCTGTTGAAGGACATCGAAGCCACTGGGATCGCCCGTGCCAACCTCGAAGAGCCGATCGAACAAGGGGACCAGATCGGCGTGGAACGGGGATGCGGCCAGCCCATTGAGATTGCGCTCGATGCGGCGACTGGAGGCCTCAAACCGCTCGCGCAACGGCTCGATCAGGGCGGGGCTGGACAAGGTGAAAGCGCTGGCCAGCAGCTGGGTGGCGATGTTGACGTCCGACTGCAACTCCGCCAGGCGCCGGTAGAGGTTGAGTTCGGGCTCGGAGAAGTACACCTGGCGGATCGGGGGGTCTTCGTCCAACGTCCGCAAGCCCGTCATCGTGTAGAACAACTGATCGTCAAGGGCCGGAACGATCACACCCTCCAGGCTGCTCCGCAGATCCTCCAGTTCAGTTCGTAGGGCCTGCCGCCTTGCGTTCAACTCGAAGAGTTCGAACCGCTCGCGCTTGATGGTGTCGATATTGGATAGCAGGGTGTCGGCAAAGCGTCGGAGGCGTTGGGTTCGCTCGGGGTCGCCGGTGCTGCGATTCAGGACGGTAAACAGAACCTCCAGGTCCTGGCGCGAACTCTCAATGCTCTGGGCAACGTCATCCACTTCGGCGGCACTTGTGGCCGCTGCCAGCCGCGGCGCGGCCGCCACCAGCGTGCTGCTGTACTGAGCCACGCCGAAGGCGGCGGCCAGTTCGGGCACGCTGCCTTCGTTGACCCGGCTCTGCGCTTCGCCGACCTGCGTAAACGATGCCAGGCCAACAACGCTGGCGGCGATGGTCAGCGCGACGGCGCCGCCAATGCCGAGATACAACTGCGTGGACAGGCGATAGCGGGCTTCCAGCAGGCGACGCAATCGGGCCAGCATGCTTACATGCTCGACAAGCTGGTGACGGCGCGATATCGACCGTCCGCGCCAATCACCGTGAGGAACACCGCGTCGGATCCCTGGTTGTCCGCGCTCTCGAATCGCAGCTTGAAGCCGTCGATCTCCTCGGCGCTGCGCAAGTTGTTGAGAAAACAGTCACGGCTCAGGTCGGGTCCGCACCGCTCCAGGCCCAGGATGGTCAGACGGCCGGCCAGGTAGCCCTCAAAGGAGACAAAGCCGGGGACAGCGTCCGGATCGAACGCGGCCAGCGCGCGGTGGTAGGCCTGAACGACCGGCAGCGACGTGTCCGTGGGGAAGGGCACGACCTGGGTCACGAACACGCCCGCCCCTTCCGGCCCGAGCTCCTGGGCCAGGGCGTTGCTCCCAACAAACGAGATGGTCATGAACACGGGAATGAAGCCCAGGTGCCGCGACCACGCAACCAGGGCAGCCACCGGTTCATAGGCGCCGACCATGATCACGGCTTCCGGCTGGCCTTCACGCAGGTCCAGCAGCGCGGTCTTCACGGCCGTGGTGTTGCGCGGATACACGCCTACCGCGGCCAGCGTCATGCCCCGGCGCTCCAGGGCGGCCTGCACGCCGTTATAGCCAGCGCGCCCGTAGGAATCGTCCTGGTACAGCAGGGCGATTCGCGAGATTCCCAGGTCCCTGGTTAGCCGATCCACCATCTCCTCTGTTTCCTGGTTATAGGAAGCCCGGAGATTGATCACCACGTCGTGCAGATCCTCGCCGCGTAGAAACCCCGCGCCGGTGAACGGGGCCAGGTACGGCGTGTTGGCCTCGACAGCTACGGGCACTGCGGAACGCGAGGTGGGCGTGCCGACGGCGCCGATCAGCGCAAAGACGTCTTCTTGCTCGATGAGCTGCTTGGTATTCGTAACCGCGGCCTCGGGCTCGTACGCGTCGTCCAGCGTCGTCAGCTCCAGGCGCCGTCCGTGCACGCCCCCCGCCGCGTTCGCCTCCTCAAATGCGGCCTGGATGCCGAGCCGCATGTTCAGGCCCAACTCGCTGGCCGGACCGCTGAACGCGGCCGACTGGCCGAACAGCACGCGCTCGGCGGATACGCCGGGAGCCGACGAGGAGGCTTCGGTACTGGCGACGGCCGTGGGGTCCAGCGTGCCGGCGGTAAGTGCCGGCGGCGACGTCGACGTGTCGGCCGATGGGACCGCGACCAGCACCACCCAGAGCACGATGCCCAGGGCCGCAAGACCCCCAACCCCAAGTGCAAGGAGGCTGGCCCTGCGCGAGCGGGCGATTCGGTTCATTCCGCTCGATAGGCGACGAGCGTCAGGTGATTGCGGCCTTCTTCCCGCCGGTAGGTCAACTCGTCCATCAGCTTGCGTACCAGGAACACGCCCAGCCCCCCGATGGGCCGCTCCTCCATCGGAGCGTTCACGTCCGGGACGGGAGCATCGGTCAGCGGGTCAAACGGCTTTCCGTCGTCCACCATCTCGATCGTCAGCGCATCCTCGGTGGAACTAAACGTGAACGAGATGTCGTGCAGCCCGCCGTCGTGGCCGTGGTTAATAGTGTTGATTGCCAACTCTTCCAGCACCAGGTTGACCTTGCCCACCAGGGCCGGCGACCAGTTGTCCTCCTCGCCCAGGTTCTCCACGGCCTCGGTGAGCCGGTTCAGTTCTTCAAGCCTGGTCTCAATCGTCACGATGCGCGTGAGACCCATCACCCACCTCCCGTGCGGCGAAAGGTCAGGCAGGTAGTGTCGTCCGACGCCGGGTTGTCGCCCACGAACTCGCTGACGGCGTCAAACACCACCTCGTTGGCCGCCTCGGCATCGCTCCCCGGGTCTGCCGCCACCGCCGCGCGCAGCCGCTCCAGCCCGAACTGTTCTTCGGTGCTGTCCATGGCTTCGCTGACGCCATCGGTATACAGCACGATGGTGTCGCCCGGTTCCAGGAAGACGCTGTTTTGCCGATATTCCAGGTCGGGCAACAGGCCCAGCGCAATACCTCCTGTCAGCGGAAGGTTCGTTGAACTGCCGCCGGGTTTCACCAGGAGCGGCGGGTCGTGCCCGCCGCTGGCATAGACGAACTCACCGGTCTCCGGGTTGTACTCCGCGTAGAGCACCGTCACGAACATCTCGGTTTCGTTGTCTTCGTACAGCAGGTTGTTGACCTCGCGCAGCACGTCGCCTGGCCCGCCGGAGCCAATCGCGGCGCCTTTGATCAGGGTGCGTGTCGACATCATGAACAGGGCGGCGGGTACGCCCTTGTCGGATACATCGGCGACCGTCATGCCGAGGCGCTCGTTCTCCAGCGATACAACGTCAAAGAAGTCGCCGCCGACACTGCGCGCCGGCTCCATGTTGGCGAAGATCTGATAGTGAGCGCTCTGGGGAAAGTGCGTGGGGAGGATTGACTGCTGCATTTTGCTGGCGACGCTCAACTCGTTCTGCAGCGCCACCAGCTGATCGCGCGACGCCAGCGCCTCCCGCCACTCCATCAGGTGTTGCAGCGTCCTGTCGATCGTCACCCGCAGGTCGCGAAAGTCGATGGGCTTGGTGACGAAATCGAACGCCCCGCGGTTCATCGCGGTGCGGATGTTCTCCATATCGCCGTAGGCGGAAACGATGATGGATCGAATATTCGGATCGACTTTGGGGATCTGCTGCAGCAGCGTTAGCCCGTCCATCTCCGGCATGTTGATGTCCGAAACCACCATGTCGATGTCGTCTTCTGCGTGCAGCCGATCCAGGGCCTGCACCCCGTTGCGGGCAAAGACGAACTCGTACTGACCGCGCCGGATATTGCGCCGCATGCGCTGCAGCATCAGCGGCTCAAGATCCGGCTCGTCGTCAACGACCAGGATCTTGTAAGGGGGCTTGACTACCACGATTTCACCCTATCGTTTCCCAGCAGGCGCATCGGCTTCCACGGGGGCAAGAGGCGTCCTGCTTGTGCACGCGGCCAGCGCCTCGGCTTGGGTGTCACACACCGGAATGATCTGATCGAAGCCGCTGACGTTGAAGACTCGATGCACGTCATCGGTGACCGAGCAGATGCCAAGCTCGGCGCCCTGCTGGCGCAACGATTTTGCCAGACCCAGCACGACGCGGAGCCCCGCACTGCTGATGTATTCGAGCTGACGGCAGTCCAGAATCATCGCCGTTTCGCAGGCTTTTCTCACGACCGTCACGGCTGTTTCGAACCGCCGGATCGTCGTGGCGTCCACGCGCCCTTCCACTGCCACCACAACCACCCCGTCCGGCGTTGCACTCAGCACGGCCAGCTTGACTTGACCTCCGGAAGACGGCGCGCGTCCCTCCACGTCATCGGCGTACAGGCCATCGGGCTCCATGTGGATCAAGACCGGAGACCCGACCAGCGACTCGGCCGACGTGGCAGGTCCGGACCCCGGCATCCCCTCCGCGGACCCATCGCCTGGCGCCTTACGGCGCATGAGCGCCCGGTGTTCCAGGGCCCGCTCGATCGTGGCGCGCAGATCCTTGAAGTCGATGGGCTTGGTGACGAAGTCAAACGCCCCGCGGTTCATGGCCGACCTGATGTTGTCGATGTCCCCGTACGCCGTAACGATCACTGAGCGGATCTCAGGGTCCACGTCCGGAATCTGCTGGAGCAGGGTCAGCCCGTCCATCTCCGGCATATTGATGTCCGAGAGGACAATGTCGATGTCGTTCTCCCGCAGCCGCTCCAGCGCCTCCACGCCGTTGCGGGCAAAGACAAACTCGAATTGACCGTTGCGGATGCTGCGGCGCATCCGCTGCCGCATCAGAACCTCCAGGTCGGCCTCGTCGTCAACAACCAGGATCTTGGCAGGGGCGCCCACCTCCATGGTCACGCCCAGAGGCTCGCAGGGAGGGCGCCCGGACCGGGCGCCGTTGCGCGTGTATTGGTGGCCGCTATCGCGCGCATGCGGCGAGAGCCTCGGCCTGGGAGTCGTGCACGGGAATGATCTGATCAAATCCGCTCACCTCAAAGACCTTGCGGAGGGAATCCGGCACGGAGCAGACCGTCAGCGTGCCGCCTTTTCGCGCCTGGGCCTTGGTAAGTCCCAGCAGGACGCGAAGCGCCGCACTGCTGATGTACGTCAAGTCCGCCAGATCCAACACCATGCCCTGCGGGCCGGCGTCGGCCACGGCACCCAGCACGCGCTGGAATCGTTGGGCAGTGGAGCCGTCCACCCGGCCCTCAATCGCGACAATCATCACCCCACTGCCGGTGACATTCACCACGTTCACGTTCACGTCGTCTCTCAGTTCCTGCCGACACTTAACAGGACATTCCTCTCGGCTGTCCTGGTGCCGTTCGCCCGGTCGCTCGCGGATCGGCCACATCGCCGTCCGCCACGCACACCGGGGCTCAGCTCTTGCGGGCGGCGAGCGCTTCGGCCTGCGTGGCGTGAATGGGAATGATCTGGTCGAAGCCGCTAACGCTGAAGATCTCCCGAATCGGGTCCGAGAGCGAACAGATGGACAGCGCGGCGTCCTTGCGCTGCAGGGACTTGGCCGCCAGCAGGATCACCCGCAGCCCCGCGCTGCTGATGTAGGTGAGCCGCTCCATGTCCAGAATCACCGCCTGGTCGCTGGCCTCGATCACGGCCTCCAGGGCGCTCTGGAAGTCGCGGGCGTTGGTGCCGTCCACTCGGCCATCCGCCGTCACGACGATGGCGTTGTCGTTCCACGCCCACTCGGTGCTAACGCTCATGGGATTCGTCTCCTTGCCTGCTCCAGCAGTCTCCCACGCTTGGGGGCCGAGTGCACAATCAGCTCAGAGAGCGCTTCGCCGGCCCATGTCGCGCAGAGTTCGAGGCCACCACTGCCCACTGGCCCACTGCCTACCGCAACGCCCACGACACCAGAGCCCGAGACGTGAATCTCAGTATTCGATATCGGCATGGTAGACAGAACGATTTGGCCTTATGCGGGCGACAGTACCGCCAACATGCGAATAGGTTCGCGTAGCCTAGCAGATACCAGTGTTTCCGGATGCTCCGACACGACCGGACCGCGCTATCCCGACCAGGGTGCCCGGGTCGGCTTGCACTCGACAGTCGCGGCCTGGCACGAAATATCATCTGGCCTGGCAGCACTGTTGCCACCCGGTCGATGCGCGACCGGCGACTGACCATTCGGCGTGCCGAGGAGTTCAATCGCCCACACTTATGGCTGGACCGTTCAACCCGTCCGACGCCGCGCCCCCCCCAAGTGACCGCATGGCCTCAACAGCCGCTCTCACTCGTTGCGCCGCACTGCTGGCGGGCGGTGGCGTTGCCGCCATCCCCACGGACACGCTTTATGGACTGGCCGCCAGTATCCGCGCTCCCGAGGCTGTGGCGCGCATCCTCCGCATCAAGACCCGCGACCCCGGCGCCGGCATCCCGATTCTTGTCGAAAGCGCGGCGCAGGCCGCGCAGATCGCCAACCTGTCGCCAGCGGCTCGTCGCCTGGCCCGCGCCTTTTGGCCAGGTGCCTTAACCCTGGTGCTACCCGCCCGGCCGGGCGTCGACCGGCGGCTGCTCGGCCCAGAGCGAACAGTGGGCGTGCGCGTTCCCGCTTCCGGCGTCGTGCGCGAACTGATACGCCTCGTCGGTGCCCCCCTGACGGGCACCAGCGCCAACCTGCACAACCAACCGCCGCCCATCACCGCCCAGGCGGCCACCCAGGCGGTCGGAACCCTGGTGGACCTGGTATTGGATGGCGGCCCAGGCGCCGGCGCGCCCTCCACGGTAATCGACATGGCGCAAGATCCACCACTGATCCTGCGCGCCGGTGCCGTGGACGCCCCCAGCATTCAGGCCGTGGTGCCCGCGGTTCGCCCCTCCGGCGACGGTGGCTGATGAGCAACGCGCCGGTCCAACTGGTTGGCGACTTCGACAGCGCCGAGGCAGGTTTCCTGCGCAGCCAGTTCGACGACTGCCGGATCGACCTCATCGCCCGCTCGCTGCTCGACGAGCGCACCGCCCTGCTGCGCTGGCAGCCCGCCGCGGACCTTCCTGCACGCGCCGTTGAAACCAGGTCGCCGCGCGTCACCGACCGTCGCCGCCGCCCACCCATCGCCTGGTATGTGCTCGATCACGAACCCGACCTGCGCCTCGTCCCAATTGCCTCCGGCCCCGACCTGCGCGACCGCTACCCGGACCATTTCCCGGCCGATGCGGTGCCGGATCAGCCGGCCCGCACCGGCTGTTGGCCATTCAGCCGGTGGTTCCTGCCCCTGGCAATGGCCGTCGCCCTGGCTTCAGATTGAAGCCAGGGCGACCACTCGAGATTGGCGCACGGCGCCGCTCGCGTCGGCTACGCAGGCTCGCTAAGCCGCGAGGCGGCCCTTGATTTGACCGAGCGAGTCCGCGATCGACGCCTGGTAGCGCGTCATTTCCGTGTGGTGCGTCGTCAGGCTGCGGTCAATGTTCTCCAGCAACTGCAACGCGCGGGTTTCCGAGTCGGTGCCGCGGGCGCGGCTGCGCCAGCGCACAATTTCGTTGCGTACCACGCGCGCGATGTACACGGTCACGGCCGTGATGATGCCGATGCTTTCGGGTTCCAAAGCGTTTGCCTCCTTCGAGCGATTGATGAAAAGGCCGGGAGTTGCCTCGGCCGGCAAGTCGAACTGTTTCGGCTCCGTCGAGCCAGGCTGGTCGGCGACGCCCATTACACCGCGCCAATCGCCAGCCAATAGATCAGGCCCGGGCTCGTGTTGCTGAAGGTGCGACCGTCGCCGGTAGCGGCCTGCAGGGTGAAGCCGTTGACGCGCAGGTTGGTGCAGCGCGCAATCACGCGGCGGCCCCCAACGTCCTCGCGCGGCGTGGCCAGGGCTGCGTAGACCGTGCGGAAGGCCGTCTCGAACGTCACGTCAAGGTCCGACCAGTTCTGCGAGGTCACGCCCGCCACCGAAGCCACCCCAACTTCCGCCCGCCACTGCCCCCGGTCTACGTGGTTGGCCGGCGTGCTGTCCTGAAAGTTGGTCAGGCGCAGGGCCTGGTCCAGCGGGTTGGGCGTAAACGCCGGCGCCAGCGTGCCTTCGGCCAGTTGCAGCCCGTCGAACCACGCCGTGGTGTCGGCCTGCTTCAGCTTGCAGAGCGCCAGCAGCGCCGGCGCCGCGCTATCCGCAACGATCGTCGCCGTCAGCCACTCCCAGGCCGAGCTGCCCGAGTGGTAGGCCGAGATCGACGTGGTCACGCCGTCGCCCAGCTCCAGCCGCGCTCGATTGGGAACCGTCGCGTATACCCAACCGCCCAGCGTGAACGCACGCCCTCGCAGGTAGCTCAGCCCACCCAGATCGTCGGCCAGGCCGCGGCGCAGATCGCAGTCGGCGCCGCGCCGCGTCAGCGACGCCGCGTAGCGTCCATGCTTGACGAGGCTGGTCGCTCGCGCGACCTGCGCACCGTTGCCGGCCAGCATCCAGCCGTCGGGGGCCGCCGTTCCGCCGCCGGACCACGATTCGAAATCGCCGTTCGGCAGCACGTTGTGGAACTGCTCGGCGTGGAAGGCGTCCGGCGCCAGCTTGGCGGTCGTCACCGCGCCCGCCGCCAGCGCCGCCTCCGTCAGCTGCGGCCCCTCGCCCGCCCGGCCACTGTGCTCGTGCCCGGTCGTGGCGTGGAAGCCGGCGTCGATCAGGTCGGCATTGTTGTTGAACACATTGATGTCGTATCGCTCGGCGCCCAGCGGCTTCGTCAGCCGCAGGTTTGCCGTAGTGGTTGCCATGTCGCGCCCTCCTAGAGCCTGGCGAGTTGGGTATGCAGATAGGCGGCCTGGGCCTGGTGGGCGTAGGCCGCCAGTCGGTTGTGGGTGCCCATGCCGGCGGTTGATCGGTATTCCGTGGCGGTCACCGGCATCAGCCACTCCAGGTCGCGCCCGGCTTCGCTGCGCCGCCCTTGGGCTTCGGCGTCGCGCACCAGGACTTCGATGTGCTCACCGTCAGGGCTCACCAGCACCACCGGCTCGGGCGTGGCCGCCGCGGCGGCGATGGCCTGCTTGATCGCGCGGCCCGACCGCCGGTCCCGGCGCCCGTCGCGCAGCGGCGCCTGGTCCGCGAGCCGCGCCACGAACTGGAATACCCGCTTGAAGTCCGCGCGGATGGCGTAGGCCAGCGACACCGCGTGGACGACGGGCGTGGCCGCGGGGTCGTCGCTGTGCAGCGCCAGGCGAAGTTCGATAGCCGTCGCGGCGGCCGCCGACCCAAACTCAATGCGTTGACCGCTGGCCGCAAAGCGTCCCAGCTGCTTGAACGGCCCGCCGTCGGCCAGCCGGTACGCCGCGTCCACCCAGGTCGATGCGGTCAGCCGCTCGCCGCTCAGCGTCAGGGCCAGGAAGGCCTTGGGCTGCGCCGCGAACGCCGCGTCGAAGCGCGAAAGGGATACCTCCGCGCTGGCGGCGAAGCGGCAGTTGGGATCGTGCAGCGGGTTGGCCGAACCCCGCGGCAGCACCATCGTCGCCAGCGATCCGCCAGCCCCGAGGTACAGCCGCGCGTTCGGCCCCGGCAGGTCCGATACCCACAGGTGCCGGCAGTCCACCCGCCCAAGCTGCGCGAGGGGATGCCAGGACTGCTGGTCGGGGTTCAAGGCCAGCAGCGTGGTGTGCCCGGTCTCGTTCCGCAGCGCCGCATACAGGAAGTGGGCGTCGCCGGCACAAGCGGTGATACGGCCCCGAATCGCCGAGTCGTTCTCGCGCAGACCTTCAGGCCCGACGGGCCGCAGGTCGCCGGACTGAAATCGATATAGCCCCTGCGACGTCGGCAGCCACAGGTAGCCGCGCCAGACCGCGGCGCCGCGACCGCTGTGCCGACCGGAACCCCGGGCCGGCTGCGACCACGCCTGCTCCGCCACCGCCCCGCCTTCGGCGCCGGGGCGCAGCGCGTAGAGGCCGTCCTCCTTCACCACAAAGGCCGTGCCGTCCAGGCTCACCAGCGCATTGGCGGCGGAGGCGCCATCGCCCACCGGCGCCCCGTCCGTCCAGGTGGAAGCCGCCCCACCATCAGCTGAGATCGACAGGTTCGCACCGCCGGCTTCGCTGCTCAGCCGTGCCAGCTGCGAGCCGATCACCCGAAACGCGTCGGCCTTGCGGACTTCGCGCACCGCCAGTTCGTTGATCCGGGTTGACGAATCCAGGGCCGACCCAACGGTTAGCCGCAGCCAGAAGGCCTCCACCCCGTTGATCGTCGCCCGCCGCCAGCTCCCCGGTTCCTCGAACCGCACGTCGCCGTCGCGCGCCAGCGTCTTGCCGTCCTGGGCCGTGCCGTCGCTCAGCCCGTCCATGCTCGTCCAGGCTGAGCCATTCCAGAATTCGGCCGCCAGTTCGGCCGCATTGCCGTTAGCGGCGGAGTTCATTTTGATGGACACCGCCGCGAACGGCGCCTTGCCGCCCACCAGCAGCCACGCGCCGTCATTCGCGGCGCCCAGCGAGTCCAGGTGCCCGTACGTCCCGGCGTCGGCGTCGCTGACGGCGTCGGTGAGATCGGCGTACGTCTGGCCGCTGTCGCCGGTTCGTAGCACCGCCGTCGGGTTCGTGCGCTGGCCCGGGTGTTGCGTCCAGGTCGTGCCGTCGAACGTCCAGAACGGCTCGTCGGCCGCCGAACCGCCCACGGCCACGAAAGCCATCGGCCGCTCCGCGCGCCCCTTGAAGACCGCGGCGGACCTCGCCGTAACCCCGGGCTCGAACGCCTTGGCCAGCGTCCAGCTTCGACTGTCGCGCGAACGGTAGATGGCCGACCCCGCCAGCACGTAGATCACGTCGTCGAGTTCGAAGTGGTCCGTAATCGTTCCCGATGACGCAATCGGCGTTATCGCAACTTCCGGCGGCAGGGTGACCTGGTGTGGGATGCGCGTGTCGGCCAGCCCCGCGGCGTAGCCCGTCGACCCGCCGCGCGGGACCACCCGCTGGCCATACCCGCCCGAGAGGTCGTCCACCGCCCAGGTCGTCTCGTCTTCGGGCGGGAACTGAGCGTAGGACTGGTCGGTCTGGCTCACGCGCGGCGCAAAGAAATCCAGCTTGCGCTCGCGCCAGGCCATCGTGCCGTCGGCCCCGCTGTTTAGCATCAGGCCCGTCCCGTCTACCATGCAGTCGTAGGGATAGGGCGGGCGGTTGCCGCGCGGCATTTACCCGCCTCCCCCCAGCATCACCCGACGGGTGGCGCGCGGGCGGTAGAGGCGGGACAGCTGCTGGAACTCCAAAGCCGCGTGGCGTTGCAAAGCCGCATAGCGCGCCACGTCGCCCGCCGGCGCGTCGCGGTGCAGGTGGCGGTAGACCCCCACCAGCGCGCCTTGCGCCACCCAGTCCACCGGGGCGTCGGTCACGGCGTCATCTCCGGCCAGCGGGTCGTAGGCCCGCAGCCCTTCGATCAGCAGCGTCTCGCCCAGGCTCGGCGGCGGATCCGCCTCCAGCCACAGTTCCGGACCCGCCGGCCCCGGGTTGGTGGTGGTTCGCCACCAGGTCACCGCCGACATCACCCGCTGCGGATGAGCCGCCGCCCGGCGCCAGACCTCCACCACCTGTTGCCGATGCGTGATCCAGGCAGGCAACGGGAATCGACGGCGCCCGGCTGCCAGCAGGATCACCTGGTCCCAGCGCGTCGTCGCCTCCGTCTCCGCGGCGCCCAGGCGGACCTCAATCTCCTCGCAGCCCTCGGGAATCACGAACGACAGGCGGACTCGCCGCCAGGCTTGGCCCGTGGCCGAAATCGCGTCCAGGTCCACGCCGCCGGTCAGGTCGTGAACCGCCAGCCGCGCCGTCGATCCGCCCGGCGCCACCGCCGCCTCCAGCGTGTACGGCTGGCCCGCCAGCACGGCTAGGCTGGTCGAGGCCGCGTAACCGCCCGCTGCCGTCGTGCTGACTTCCAGGCTTGCGGCTCCGCCGGCCGCGTCCGCGCCAGCCGCGACTTTGGCCGCGCCGGCGTTCCGGGTTCGCCAGGCCCGCGTGTCCGGGCGTTCCATCCCGCCGTCCGCCAGCATGGTCAGGGGCACAAGCGTCTGGAACCAGCAGCGCGTGAGCGTGGCGTCAATGGCCGCGTCAATCACGTCGGGCGCCACCAGCCGTGACAGTTCGTAGGACGACGCCGGGTCCACCGCGTGCGGAAACGCCCGGCTGACCGTGAGCGACCCGCTCGCCGGGTCATAGCCCGCCACGCGCCGCGTCTCGCCGGCATTGGCGCCGCTAAACACGTGAAGCCAGCTATCGGTCCACAGATCGGCCGACGCCGTCGAATCCTGGAGCCGGGCCGCGTCCACCAGCGTCACGGTGGACCCGCCCTCCGCCGTGCCCGTCAGAAACGGCGCCAGCCGCTGGGCCACCCGATGGCGCAGCGCCCGCCGCGTGACACTCATCGGCGGGCCTCCCCGCCGTCGGCGCCCGGCTTCGTCCAGGCCGCCCGCTGCGAGTCCAGTGCCTCCAGGTCTGCGGCGCCGCGGTCTCGCAGCCGCGCCGCCTGGCGCTCGCGCATGGCCAGCGCCGTGTCGTGCGCTTCTCGGCAGTCGGGCGAAATCACCAGGATTTGGCGTCCGCCCGCCGCGCCCGGGAAGCGGTGGATCAGGCGCCGCGTTGGGCGGCGCCTGATCCAGATGATGGGAGCGTGCATATGCCGCTGCCTCCTTCCGGAACCGCCCGGGCTTAGCTGGACGGGGTGGACGCGTCGAAGTACATCTCCACGCCCCAGGCGTCCGCGTATTCGCCCAGGCCGTAGTCCGCCACCACATTCAGTTCCCAGGCCCGCAGCGAGGCGTCCCGCTGTCGCTCCACCGCCCAGTCCTTGAACATCACCAGCACCAGCGCCTCCTTGGAAAACACCGCGCCCTTGGCGTCGTCGCTGGCATCCACCTCCAGGTTTCCGGCCTGGAAGACATCCACCCCGAACGCACGCGCGACCCAGTGGTTCTCCAGCACCGTCTGCGAAATGCCCGCCGGCACCGGGTAGGTGCCCGTGGGCGAGATGTCCGCCGCCAGGTCGTGCGCCTGGTATGGGTGCAGTACCGCGTGGAACGGCTGCGGCGCCGGCTCGTCCGCGCCATGCAGGCGCGAAACCGCCGCGCGCAGGTGCCCCATCGTGATGTCCTGGCCCGCCCCGCCCAGCGACCCGCTGAAGCCGTCCAGCAGCCCCAGCAGATCCGTGTCCAGCTTGCGGGCGATCGCGTCGCCCAGCACCCGCCCCGCAGCTCGGGCCATGTCTTCCTTGGCGGTGCGCAGCGCGCGGTCGGTCAACACGATCTGCGCCCCCACCTCGGCCGGCGCAATGCTGACCTTGCTGGTGGTCAGCGTTTGCGGGTTCGTCATGTCCACGCCCTCGGTCAGGGCGCTGGCCGACACCGTCCCGAACTTGGGAATCTCCAGCCGGTCGCCCGCGCCGCGCGCCACCCGGTACGTCCGCACCAGCGGTTCCATCACCGTCCGGTGCATCTGCGTGCGGCGGGCTTCGGCAATCACCGTGTCCACCACATCGCCAATCGAGTCGCTCTTCGTTATCGCCATTGCCTGTCCTCTCATGCGCCCGCCCATGCCAGGCGCGAGTGCTATCGCGTTCCCGGGTGAGCGCCGGCAGCGCGCGCGCTCGCCCATGCTGGTAGGAGACGCCGCCGACCGGGCGCCTCTTCGGCGAAACCCACGTTTCGCCGGCGCTTCGTCTCGCGAAACACGCCGGATCCGATTCCGGCCCTTTGGGGGGACGGCAGGTCCGCACCGCACCCGAAATCCCATCGGGCAATGCGGCTGATCCGCCGTCCCCGTACTCCGCACAAGCGCACTGGGTCGCTGACGGCGCCGCCCCCTCGATTCCCAAGCTGCCCGCCCGGCGGCCCCAGGCGGTGCATCACCTGGCGCCGCTGGCGGCGGTCGGGCCTCGCGGTGCGGGCCGCCACGGCCTCGCTTCGGCTGACCGTCCCGCCGCCCGGCGAGTTCGATCACATCCGCAGCGCTACAGGGCTATTGTACACAAGCCGATTACGATCCGCAAGTCCTCCTCGCCCACCCTCCCCGCCCGCGCCGGACGCAATACAAGGGCTTTCCCTCGGTATCGCCCCCCGTTACGATGGGAAGGTCTTGCGGATAGCCACCGGAGGCTGCCGATGCTGGCTACGCTTCCCATCCTGAGCCGCGCCACCTTCCGCGTGGCGCTCGCCGCCGCGACGGCTGCGGCCCTTGCCCTGGCGCTTCTCGCTGCGCCCGCGCAGGCCCAATGGCCGACCAGCTGCGTCGAACTGAACGACACCGTCGAACGCCAACTTGGGCGGACCGTCAACGTCGGCATCTACCAGCGCGTGTTTGGCGCGCAGGCCGAGCAGGCCTGCCAGAGCGACCATCGCGCCGATGTCCAGGCCGTCTTCGCCTGGGCCATCGGTGGCGCGGACGCGACCTCCCCCGCCGCGCCGCTCGCCTGGCCCACCTCCTGCGTGGCCCTAAACGACATCGTCGAGGCCGACCTCGGCAATGCCGTGAACGTCGGCATCTATCAACGGGTCTTTGGCGCCCAGGCCGAAACCGGCTGCCGCAACGACCACCGCGCGGATGTGCGGGCCGTCTTCGCCTGGGCCATCCCCCCGCCGGAGCCCCCGCCGCCCCCGCCGCCGGTCCCGTCGACCCCGTCGCCCATGCCCACCTCGGCGGCCATCGGCGAAGTCCTGACCCTCGCGGCCTCGCCCTTTGTCGCGCAGGATGGAACCATCTGGCTCGGCACCTCCACTGGCGGCGTTCTCAGATCCAACAGCTCCGGCGCTGGCTTCCAGCAGGTCATCGGCGGGCTTCCAAACCTGACGGTTAACGCCATCCTGCCGTCGCCCAACGTCCATATCGACGGCGTGGTACTGGCCGCCACGAACGCCGGCATCGCCCGGTCGACCGATGGTGGGCACACGTGGTCGGCGGCCGCCGGTCCGCCCGCAAGTCGAATCGGTGGACTGGCCACCTCGCCAAGATTCCAACGTGATGGCGTCTACTACGCGGTCGCCGATGCCGTCGGCCTCCTCCGATCGTCGGACGGCGGCGCGACCTGGGCCGCGGTGCCCGCGCAGCCCGCCTTCGGCCTGCCGGTCGGCACCTACCTCGGCATGGCCACGTCGCTGGGACGCGCCGATCACCTCCACATCTTCGCCTGGACGTCGACCACGCTGCTTGTCAGCAACGACGCCGGCAATAAGTTCAGGTCCATGCTTGGCAAGAAGGCCCTGCCGGACGGTCTCCGTATTTCGACCGTCGGCATCCATCCCGAGTGGCGCCGCCACTCCACGCTATGGGTCGGCTCCGAACTGCACGGGCTCTATCGCACGACAGACGGCGGGAAGAAGTACCACCGTGTGCTCCAAAATCCCGATAACGTCATGGGCCGGATCAACGTGATTGCCATGTCGCCCGTCGTCACCCGTGACGGAACAATCGCGATCGGGACGGCCAGGAACGGCGTCTACCTCAGCCGCAGCAGCGACGCCGGCAACACCGTGGCGGATATTGGCCGTCCGGGGAGTTGGCACCCGCAGAGCGTGAACCTGAAGATTGACAACGTTCGGGGCCTGGCCTTCAGCAATGCGTATGCCCAGGACCGGACCCTCTTCGCCAGCGGCGAGACCAGGCTCGCCTTCACGCACACGGCGGCCAGCGAATGGTTCACCTACCCTGATTCGGTGGGGCCAACCAGCTAGCGCGTCGTCCAGGCATCTCCGCCGCAGGGGGCGACGGGCCATCCGCCGCCCCCTGCGCGCGCAAGGCTGGCTGCGCTAGTCCGGCCAGCCGCCCGACGCAGGGCCGGCGTGGGCTAGGCTCGCTTCCGCGCGCCCACCCACGCCAACGCCGTGCCACGCCCAAACCGGAGCCCCCGTGCAAGCCAAGAACCTCCTGGTTCTCATGTCCGACGAACACAATCCCCGCATGCTCGGGTCCGCCCGTCACCCCACCGTGCAAACGCCCAACCTGGACGCCCTGGCCGCCGCGGGCACGACATTTAACACGGCCTACTGCAACTCCCCAATCTGCGTCCCTTCGCGCGCCAGCTTCGCCACCGGCCGTTACGTGCATGAAATCGGAGCCTGGGACAACGCCGCGCCCTTCACCGGGAGCGCGGGCGCCAGTTGGGGGCATCGGCTACTCGAGAACGGGCACGCCGTCACCACCATCGGCAAGCTCCACTACCGCAACACCGCCGACGACATCGGCTTTCCCGACCAGCGCATCCCCATGCACGTCATGCACGGCATCGGCGACGTCTTCGGCTGTATCCGCGCCAACATGCCGGTCACCCGCCACCAGCTCGGGCACGTGGACCGCGCGGGCGACACCGACTCCGAATACATCCGCTACGACTCGGCCATCGCCGCCGAAGCCGTCCGCTGGCTCCACTCCGAGGCGCCAACGCACGACAAGCCCTGGTGCCTCTTCGTTTCCTTCACGCTGCCCCACTTCCCGTTTGCCGCTCCGGAACACCACCAACGCCGCTATCGGCTGGACGATATCGACATGCCAATTGCCTGGTCGCCCGACCAGTGGCCCGCGCATCCGCCCCTCGTCGACTTTCGCCACGCCCGCGTACAGACGGCGCAGGAAACCCGTTCTGCGCACGCCATCCGTCGCGCCCGTCTCGTCTACTACGCCATGTGCTCCTTCGTCGACGAACTGATCGGAAACCTGCTCGGCGCGCTGAGTGACGCGGGTCTGGCTGACGACACTCGCATCGTCTACACCAGCGACCACGGCGAAACCCTCGGCGACTACGGCCTCTGGGGCAAAAGCGTCATGTACGACAGCGCCGCCGGCGTTCCCTTGATCCTGGCCGGTCCCGACATCCCGGCCGGCCATCTCGTCGAGTGCCCCGTGTCGCTGGTCGACCTGGCCCCCACCATCATGGCCGGGGTCGGCGTCGAACCCGCACCCGAAGATGCGGACCTGCCCGGAGACGACCTCTGGTCATTTGCCGCCGGCGACGCACCCGCCAACCGCACCGTCTTCAGCGAATACCACGCCACCGGCTCCGGCTCCGCCGTCTACATGCTCCGCGACCTCCGCTGGAAATACGTCCACTGGGTCGGCCACGGCCCCCAGCTCTTTGACATGCAGGCCGATCCCCACGAGCTGACCAACCTGGCTGACCGCCCAGCCCATCAGGACCGCCTCTCCGGCTTCCGCCGCCGCCTCGCCGCCATCTGCGACCCCCGTGCTACCGACGCCGCGGCCAAGACTGACCAGCGGCGCCGCATTGAAGCCAACGGCGGGGACGCCGCCATCCTCGCGGCTGGTCAACAGGTCAAATTCACCCGCGCCCCCGAACAGTTCCGCCTCAACTGATTCCCCGGCTGTCCGACGCTGGCATTCGACCCGTCGACGCATCTGAAACCCGCATTAACGGCCAGTAGGCTGGACGACACGCCAGTTCAATCTCCGGGAGCCGCCATGCCCATTCGAGGTGTCGATTTCTTCTATTACCCCGTCAAGGACATGCAACGCGCAGTGAACTTCTATCGCGACGTGCTCGGCCTCCAGCCCGCGGAGGCCTACGGCGATCAGTGGGTCGAGTTCAACGTCGGCGGAGTCACCGTTGCCCTGGATGGATCGCAGGAAATGCCGGTCGCGGCCGGCGATGCCGGGCTGCGACCAGCAGCCGCCTTTGCCTGCGACAGCCTGGACACCGTGCTTGAGACGGCCCGCGAATCAGGCACCCGTGTCCTGGTCGAGCCCGTCGAACCCGGCTCCTGTCGCTTCGCCGTCATCGCCGATCCCGAAGGCAACCCGGTCATCCTCCACCAGCGCAACGACGGCACCTTCGGCTAGCCCCGCACGCCAGTCTCAGAAACCGCGGGTGCTACGCTCCGCTTCGAGTGGCGGAAGGCAAGATCGTCGGCGCTAATAGACGAGGAGCGGCCCAATGGACCAGGTTCGTCGCGTAGTCGCGGTCGCCCTCATCGTCCTCGCCGTCGCCGTTGGACTCAACCTCATGCTCACCCCCGTCTACCACGACGGCGGCGACACCTATCCCGTGTGGCAGGTGATGAACTGGTTCATGGCCGTGGCCGTGGTCATTGCACTCCTCATCAGCTTCCACCGCGTCCGCAGCCTCTCCGGCGGCCCCACCGACCCCGTCACCCGCGAGTACCTCGGCGCCACGGCCCTCTTCCTCGGAGCCACGGGCCTGACCATCATCTTCTTCTGGAACTGGCTCTGGACGCTGAACCCGGAGAGCGAAACTGGCTTGGCCGCCCAGTCCCACCTCAATCACTTTCCCTGGATGGACGTACTCTTCACCTGGGTCTCCGGCAGTGCCGGCCTTTACCTGTGGCGCGCCGTCGGCGACAAATGAGCCGCGGCTAGCGCCCGCCACACCTCGAATCCCGTGGTCCGTGACATCCGGCAATTGGAGGATGAAATCGTGCAAGCCGACCAACCTGGCGTGACCGGCAAAACCTTGCTCGATGCACAGTTCGATCGCAGCGCCATCGCCTATTGGCGAGTGCTCGTTTCGCTCTTAATGATCATCACCGTCGTCGGTATCCCGTTCATTCCCTTCTGGCTCATCTACAGCCTCTGGTTCGGCCCGAAATACTTCGAGAGTCTTTCCGCCCGTCTCACCACCCAGGCCCTGGAACTACGCAAGGGAGTCTTCACCCGAAGCGAATCCACCGTTCCCCTCAACCGCATCACCGACCTCAAGCTCCACCAGGGACCTCTCATGCGCCGCTTCGGTCTGCACGGGCTCAAGGTCGAAACCGCGGGTCAGTCCGGCCCGCACGCCAGCAGCGAAGGCAACCTGCTTGGGGTCGTCGACGCCGCCGCTTTCCGTAACGCCATCCTCCGGCAGCGCCAGGTCGCGCTCGGCGCCCAACCGGCCGAAGACACCTCCAGGACATCCGCAACTGCCGGCGACGCCACCCAACTCCTCACCGAAATCCGCGACATCCTTGCCCGCATCGAAGCCAGGCAATAGTCCAGGCCGGAGCGACGAACCTCCCTCTGGATGCTTCGGCTTATCCCCCGATTTGCGCCAGTCGACGCGTCATCCACTCCACGTAGCGCTTGCGCGACATACCGCGCCGGTCCGCCTCGGACGTAATGATGTCGGCAACGGCGGCGTCCAGCGTCAGATTCAGGCGCACGCTCCGCCGCGCGGGTGCGGCGCGAACCAGGAGGATTGACGACAGCGCGCTGCCGACCGGCACGTCCACATCCTCCAGCGCGCTCGGAGGACTCAGCGCAAGGCCATCACGCTCGGCCTCCAGCGCCGCATCCTGAAGCGCCGCTTCCGCATTGAGCATCGCCGATTCAAGCGTCCCGCCCATGGCTACAACCCCCGGCAGATCGGGGAACACCACGCCGTACGCGCCCTTGGCCCCGTCAATGAGCGCCGGATACCTCGCCACCGTCGCCTACTCCTTCCACCCGGCCTTCTTGGCAATGGAACGAGCCACCCCGGGTGAAACCGTCCGATGTCGCGGTACCACGATGATGCCGCTCACACTCGGGTGTCGGTAGACGTCGTGGCTCGAATCGTGCCGCTGCAAATACCAGCCCTCCCGCTCCAGCCGCCACGTGATTCGCCGGACTGCTGTTTCCATCAATGTGCAGTCTAGCAACACGAGCGAGTGTCTAAATTATGCACGCGATAGCTCGTCGACCGGCAAACTCGTGCGGTCTATCCCTCTGCCGCCGCCCGCAATCCCTCAATGTCGATCTTGGTCATCTTCAGCAGTGCCGCCGTCACCGCCCTGGGCGCCGGCTCCATGATCTCGCCCAGTCCCGCCGGAATGACCTGCCACGACAGGCCAAACTTGTCCACAAGCCATCCGCACGGCTGCGTCTGCCCGCCGAACGAGAGCCGCGCCCAGTAGTAGTCGATCTCGTCCTGCGTCTCGCACTCCACCACAAACGAGACCGCCGGCGTAAAGCTGTACATCGGCCCCCCGTCCACCCCGCCGAATCGCTGCCCCTCCAGCTCGAACTCCACGATCGCACCGCCCTCGGCCGGGCCCGTCGCAATCTTCTCCACGTGCACGATCCTCGAGTTCGGAAAGATCGACACGTAAAACCTCGCCGCCTCCTCGGCCCGGCCGTCGAACCACAGAAACGGGTGAATCCTGGATACCGCTGCCATGGCCATTCGCCTTTCTGTTCTGGGGGTCGGCGTCGAGTTCCCGGCGCGGGCCGAAGGTCGCAGCCAGTGACCGGGGCGCTGTCAGCGCAGATTAGCCGTGTCGCGACGTGCAGGGTCCCACTTCGCGCACGTAACTGACCTAAACATAGACACCGGCCTGTTACCGGAGCACCAGGCCGGTGTCTACGCGCAAACGCGGGCAACCAGGGGCCCGCTACGTCAACCCATGTCGCCGCCGGGCAATCTCATACGTCTCCAGGTCCACCTCGCCACGGGCGAACCCGGCCTCGATCTGCTGAAACGCGTCCGCCGGCGCGCCCCGGCTCGGAAAGAGGTCGGGCGATGGATCCAGGCTGCGCCGTTCCGCCAAGCGTTCCCGCGCCTCGGCCTCGCGTTCCAGGTCCGGCGCCGGCGACGCAGCCTCCGTCGCCCCGGCGTCGTTTGGCCCGTCCTCTTGCTCCTGGGCCGTCTCGGCGACCCCTTCAGGTCCGGTATCCACGGGCTGTGGCTGCGAGACGTCGTGGGCCTCTTCCCCTGATCCTGGAGCCGTATCGGACGTCACCTTCGACGCCGCAGCTACCGCCCGGCTCTCCTGCACGCCGCTCGATACCGGCGCCTCTGCTGCTTCACCTGTCGTCAGCCCCGCCTTCAGCCACTGCCCCACCTCGCGCGGGTCCGCGTGCGCAATCCAGGCCACCAACTCCGGGTCGATGGCCTGGCCGGCTTCGGACTCCCAGCGCCGCCGGGCGCGGTTCAATTCACGGTCCTTGCGCGATTGCCAGCGGCGTTCCACCGCCTCGATTCGCCGCGCGACCTCAGCTTCCAGGGCCGCCTGAAAGGCGTCCGCCGAGTCCGCAGCGTTCGACGAATCGGCGGGTTCCGCTGCCTCGGTCTGGCTCGTGGCCTGTGCAGCCGGCGTGGAAATATCGGTAGTCATGCGTACTCCTTTGCGGGTGCGCCCGTCGGCTTGGCCTGGGCGCTGGTAAGGGCGGCCGTCAGATCGGCCTCGGGTGTGGAATCAGGTCCGGCGGTCAGGCGCGTGCCCAGCCGAGCCGCCAGGTCCAGCATTTCGGTTGCGCGTACGGCGTGGACTTCGTCAGCCTCCTCGGCCCAGCGCGTCAATCGCCGCGCCAGACCCGGTCGGCACGTCCGCAGCAAGGCGGTCAGGTCGAACCGCAGGCGGCGCAGCCGCGCGGCGTGGGCCGCCGCGCCGATTCGTTCGTAGCCCTCGCTCACCATCAGCGTCAGCAGTTCGTCGGCCGATGCCACGCGGCACAGGTCCCAATGCGCCAGCGACTCCGGCGCCGGCTTGTCGCAGGCGATTCGCAGGCAGCCCGGCGTCCACTGGCTGCCCGGCCCGCCGCACCGCGGGCAATGCCAGTGCGCCCGGAGCAGCAATCCGCGCCGCACGGCCTCGTGGTCCAGGCTCTGGCTCACATAGCGTCGGTAGGCCGGCGCCACGTCCCTCGTGCCGCCCGGCCCGGCCACCGCCGCCGTCCAGGCTCGTTCGAAACGCGACGGCTCAGCCTCGCGCAGCGTCCGCTCCACCGTGCGGCGGGCGGCTTGGTAGTCGGCGGGTCTGAACTCATACACCGCCGCGTCATCGTGGCCCGGCGTGCGGGCCGTCAGCGTCACGCGCCCGTTTAGGCGCTGGATTGTCAGCACGTCAACCTTCCATTGCGACAGGGCGCCCGCGCCGGGGGTCCGCCCAAGCCAGCGATGTCAAATGCATCAATCCCCCGGCGCGGCGCCTCTTGTACACATAGAGAATACGACAGGGGTCGCGCATTGTCAACCCCACGGGTACAATGGCGCAACATGAGCGAAACGCGGCAGGGGATGCGCTTCGCGGCGGAGTTGAAGGCAACCCGTCGCGCCGCCGGCGTGTCCTACCGCCGACTGGCCGCGGCCAGCGGCATCTCCCACTCCTTCCTCAGTCACGTCGAAAAAGGCGAGCGTCGCGCCCCCCCCGCCAGGTCCATCATTGATCTGGCCGATGCCCTCGATGCCGATCGCATCACCTTTGCGCTGGCCGCCATCGCCGACCGCGCTGGCAGCGATGTCGCCACCACCTTGGTCATGGCTCTGCAGCGCGGCCCCGTGGACCGCGACCTCGATCCCACTACTGGCGGCGTCCTCATCCAATCCGGGCCGGACGGCGCCGAATCGCACCTCGCCCAGCTGGTGGATCAGGCCGCCGCCGTCGCCGAAATCGAGCGTCGCCTGGCCTTCGTGGACCTGCAGTTGGACGCCGGCTTCATGCGCTTGGCCATCAGCTCCCCCGGCGGCGCCGAGCCCATCGTCATGCTCCTCAGCGCCCGTGCGGACGCCGCCTCCCCGGTCGACTAGAGCGGCACCCGCTCCCCGCACCCGCGCTGGCCTTCGCGTCGCCCCGCCGCACCTTTCGATCCCCCGCACCGACTGGCCGAGCCGCGCCCCTCGTTACCGGGCGTCAGGCCACGGTTGGATTACGTCCACTCCTGCTGCAAGTGCCACGACACGGCCACCCCTCGTACTCGGAGAAGCCCTGTGCAGCCGGGCGCCGCCTGGCCGGCCCGATCGATATGGATAGGTGAATCAAAACACCAAAGTTCAAAAAGTTGCATATATAAAGAGAGGCGAAAGTAGCAAAGGACTAGTGGCTCATGACATTCTGTTGACATGACAATACATGAATGCTAAAATCTTCATGACTCGTAATGTTCAATTGAAAGGAGGCGCCGTATGGCTAGCTTTTGCATGACCAAGAACGCTCAGACCGATAGTGGGGATCACAAAGTCCATCGTGCGGGCTCCGATTTGCTGCCAAGTGTAGAGTATATGATTTATATTGAGAACACTTTCGTTGTGAAACAGCCGTAATCAAAGAGAGGGGAACATTACGACGACGTTTACGGTTGCGCTAGTTGCTCGCCTGATGGCCATGCGACCTGATCAAGCGAGTCGGCAATCGTCAAGACACGTCCATCCTCTAACATGCTGTTGCCGTGCCTCGTCTTATGCCCACAGCAGCTCGCACCGGTACGAATATCTCCAGCATTTAGCGTCGCCACACGCTGGTGAATACACCAATCAATGCCATACACCCTACCATTGGCCGGTAGGAGAGCTTGATTCTCATACGTCAACACGACGTCAGGACCGTCACACCAGTCTGACAGGGTGAATCCCACTAGGGAAAAGTACCAAATGATATGCGACTCAGACCATTAACTCACCTGCATTTAGGTGCGCGAGGTGAGTAGTTTCCTCTTGTTTCGATCGCCTTGGCTGGCGCTGATAGCGCTGGGGCTGTGGGCAAGTCTCGTCCCCCAGGTCACCTTCGTCACCGCTTCGAGCGGCCAGCCGGCGGGTGATGTCCTCGTCGCTTGGGGCGGATGGGCAGTGCAGCAGGACCTCGGTCCCTTGAGCGGGACCGTTGGGCGCTTTCGCATCTGGGTGTCAGTGGAGCCGGAACCGGATGGGCGCGAACTCACAGCGCAGGCCTCGCTGGTTGACGCAGCCACGAACGAAGTGCTGCGGCAGACCCTCATTGAAGTGGCCCCCGCCTACATCCCGCCGCCGCGCGACGTCACGTTTCCCAGCTATGTCGTACCCGAGGGTCAGCGGCTGCTGCTCCAACTGCAGGTCGGACCGGAGTTTGCAGACACCTACGTCACCTATCGACTCGCCAATCCGCAACGTGAACTCCCGAACCTGATGCTGAACGGCGTTCCTGATGCTGGCAGTGGGCCACTGGCCTTCACTCACCTGGATACCCGGAGCGGGCTGCGCGCCGCACTTCAGGGTGACATGGCCGAGCGCATCCGGCTTGTTCTGGCCGTTGCCTTCAGCGCGCTTGCCATCCTCACCAGCCAACTGCGACGCCTAGGTACCGCCGCGCGGCGCCTGGCTCCCGGGTTGGCGGCCTGGAGGCCGGGTCGCCTTCGCCCGGGCGCGCGGGCGGCCGGCGCTGCCTCGTCCACCGGCTTTGGTCGCGTCCTTGCGGTCCCCTGGTATCCCTGGCCGGCCGCGGCGGCCCCGATCCTGCACTTTCTGACCAGCAACCCCCTGCACTTCGCCGCCGGCGAAGCCCTCCTTCCACTCGGCCTCGCGCTGATGGTTGTGACCGGCAGCGTGCTCGGCTTGCGGTTGATGCTCCACGATTGGCATCGGCCGGCCGCTGCTACCGCGGCGGTCACCGTCGTCTTTTTCGCCTATGGACACGTGGAGCGCACGCTGAATGCCTGGGTTGGCGAACACGTCCTCTTCACCGGCGCCGTGGTCCTGGGCGCGGCCGCCGTTGGCCAAATCGTCAGTAGCAGCCGCGCCGTTCCCCGTTGGACGCAATTCCTCAACCTCATGGCCCTGGCCCTGCTGGCCTTCGCAGTCGCCAGCCTGGCCGCGCCGTTAACCAGGTCAATCGGACGGACGCCCGCCCCCGCGACGGTCCTCCAGGACGAACATACGGCTCGCTTGCTTCCAGCGGGTCTGCCGAGCGTAAGTCGCCACCGACCCGACATGTACTACATCATCCTGGATGCTTACGCACGGCATGACGCCCTCGGCGAATTCGACAATTCCGAGTTTCTTGCTGAGCTGGAACGCCGCGGTTTCTACGTTGCTTCCAAGGCTACGAGCAATTACACGGGCACCCTCCAATCGATTCCATCAAGTATCAATATGTCGTATCTTGCAGACCTCGGCTATACTGGCCAGCTTGATGAAGTAGAAGAAATGATAGAGCTATTTCAAAATAATTCACTAGCAAGGATTCTCCAAGGACTTGGCTACACGTACGTACATCTTGCCTCGCGTTTTCCAAATACTGACAACTCGTCCATTGCCGACATTCTCGTCAAATTCACTCCGTCCGGCATAGTCACGATACGCGATGGTGACAAACATGGTGCCACCTATATTCCTGAAAGCTCCTCGCCAGGGGAGGGCTGGCTGGCGCGCTCTGGCGGATTCCTTCGCTCACTCATTGACACAACAGCTTTACGTCCCATCGTGGGTCGCCTTGTTCAAATCGATGACGACGACCCATACGATTGGCGATCCTCGCGTCGAGCGATTCAGATGTTTGAATTCCTGGCGAGTCCCATTGTGACCGATGGACCAAAGTTTGTGTTTGCGCACTTTCTCAAGCCTCACGAACCGGCAACATTCGATCAGTTTGGAAATTCCGTTTCAGAAACGTATGAGCCAGAAGGGTTCAAGGACGGTCACGATCCGAGCGTGCCTGACGCCTTCACCGGTCAGCTCATACACATCAACGCACTGACGCTCAAGATGATCGACGGAATCTTGCAGAACCGCGACGAAGACCCAATCATCGTGATTGCTGGGGATCACGGCCGTGATCATGACTATCCCAAGTTCCCGATTCTGGCTGCGTTCTACTTGCCGGATGGCGGGGATAGTGTGCTATATCCATCCATCAGTTCGGTAAATCACTTTCGCGCGATTCTTGACTACTACTTTGATCTTGATATCGGTTTGCTCCCGGATCGAACGGTCGAATAGGAGGCGTTGCCTGGTCTGCCCTGGAACCCAGCCGCTCCCGGACGCTTCGTCGTGACAGGGCACCCGCGGGCCCCCGAAAACCGCGCCTCACCACGTAATCCGAAACGGAATACTCTGTCTCGGCGGCCGCTCAATCGCCCCAAAGCGGTCGTACAGCCAGTAGATCAGCGCCTTGATCGCGTGATTGTCCCGGTCGATCGGGATCTCCGAGATTGGCTTCGCGTCTGACGCCTCGTGGAACCGATACAGGCCAAATTCCTCCACCAGGTTGCGGCACGCCGGCGCCACTCGCAGGCGCGCCTTGCCGCTGGCCGGATCCCGCAGAAACGTGCGCAACCGATCGATGCCGGCCCGCAGCGGAACCGCGTGTGAGCGCAGCCGCACCCCGGCCAGCGATGCCCAGACTTCGATCTGGCTCGGTGCCGCGTGATGCTGCCGGCCCGCCACGTCGATCACCCCGCCCCGCACCCGCGGCCACCAGGGGCGCTGGCGGCAGGCGGCGATGACGTCGCCCGCGATGGTGCGGCGCAGGTAGACCTCGTCGATCACCGCCACATCGGCTCCGCGCTGCTCGATGGCGAGGACGGCGTAGGCGCCGGCGTAGCCCGGATCGATGGCCAATTCGACGGGCGATCCGCTGGGCCCAGCGCCGGCGCTGACGTGCAGGCGCGGGTCGAACTCGCGAAACACCAGCGTTGACGGCGGGCAGGGGACGCCGCCAAAGCGTTCCATGAAGAGATCAGGCGGAAACATGGCCTCGAGATCGGCGATCTCGGGGTCCTTACGGCCGCCGGGGTAGAGGGCCAGGTTTTCCCAAGTAGGGATGGAGAAGGCACGGGACTCCGAGGGCTGGGTGAGCTGCCAGGCGCGGAACTTGTCGGCGTACCAGCCGCGGGCGCTCTCGAAGGTGCCGCTCAGCCAGAGCCAGCCGCGCCGCTCCGCAACCCGAGCGCGGAGGCGCAGGAACGCGGCGGCGGGAAGCTGGGCGGCCTCGCAGGCGAGGATTCCGTCGGGGGCTTCGCCGGCCAGGCGTTCGGGTTCGCGGGCGCTGCGGGTGACGATGCGGGCGCCGGTGCGGGTGATGAGCTCGGCGCGGGCGGTGGCCGGCTCGCGGACGGTGGCGACGGCGTCGATGCGGCGGCAGACGTCCAGCACGTAGTCGAATTCAGGGCGGCAGAGGTCGTACTCGGGGCCGACGATCCAGTAGAGCCGACCCTGCAGGATGCGTCCAAAGAGTTCCATGGCGGCGCTGTGGCTCTTGCCGGCGCGCTCACCACCGGCGATAAGGCGGATGCGGGCCGGCGAGTCGTGGGCGGCGAGCTGGGCCGGGGAGGGCTTGTAGCCGACGCGCTGCCAGAGGGCGTCGCGGATGGCGCGTTGGGCGTCGAGGGACGGGTTTTCAGAGGACTCATCCTGGGTCTCGGCCTCGCGGAGCCACTTGTAGCCGGTGGCAGGCGCGATGCCGAAGCGGCGGCAGAGCTCCCGCCGGTTGGCACCGGGCTGGCGAGCCAGAGCGACGAATTCGGCCTGACGGTCGCTCATCGGTGAGTCCTCGCGCGCTTGAGGCTCGGGCTCTTGTCGCCGAGGCATGTGTTCACGACGTCCGAGCCGATGTGTTCAGTCTTCGGCCGAATGCGTCCAGTTTCGGGGCGGATGTGTTCAGTCGAGGCGGGAATGTGCTCGCGGCGACCGCGGGACGGGGCGAGACGGAGCAGGGCGCCCGGTTCCGTCGCGGTGCCAGTCGATGACCGGGGCAGCAGGGCACGGACGCGAGGTCCGGGATGGCTGGGGTTCACGGTTGACTCCGGTGTTGCCGCTCAACAGAGAAGGTGTAGGCGGCTGGCAGGGAAATGGAGCACGTCGCCTCAGCGGCGTGACCAGCATTCGGAACGGGGAAAGGGACCAGCATGAGATGAAGGAGGATCGTGTCCCATGTCCGGTTCGCACGCGGTTCGAGCGCGGCGGACCGGTGAGACATCACTGGCTGGCTGAGGTATTATACTCTTTTTGCGTACGATCGGCAAGCTAGTGCCCGGCGTGACGCGCAGAATCCTTACTCGCGGCTAGGCCGCGAGTTCGGGTTGAGGACCGCTTCGGCCGGGCGCACAGGGCCAGGTCGCGGTCTGCACACTCACAGAGAGACCCGGCCCATTTTCCGGATTCCGAGTTCTCAGCCTCGATATGGAAGCCGTCGAGACGGTATGGTTTGGCAGGCGGAATCAGCGTGCCGAGGGCGGACGGGTCATGCTGCGTGCTTCATTGTCCGGACGTGCCAGCTAGCCGATGGACGAGCCGCCGGACACTCCGTTCATTGTCCCGCAGGGCAAGATTGTCGATTTCATCGATGGAAAGCTGCGCAACGACACACCGGAAGAGTACGTACGACAAGAGATCGAGAAGTCACTAGTCCGCGAGTATCAGTATGGACGCGACAACGTCGCAGTCGAGTATCGAGTAAAGCTCGGCCACACATCGAAACGGGCCGATCTCGCCGTTTTTCCCGACGGATCGAAGCACGAGCAACAACAAGCTTGGGCGATCATCGAGTGCAAATCGCCCAAAATATCATCGAACCATAAGCAACATGGCATTGACCAGCTGAAGAGCTATATGGCGGCGTGTGTCAATGCCGAGTTTGGAATGTGGACGAACGGACACGAGCGCTTTTGTTTTCGGAAGACACACGCAGACGGAAGGGCTCAATTTGTTGACATTGCTGACTTTCCGGAGAAAGGCAAGTCTCTTGATGAGGCTGAGCGTCCTAAGTTCCACGAACTTCGCTCGGCTACGAGCGACGCACTGCTATTCACATTTAGGCGATGCCACAACTATATCGCGGGCAATCAAGGGCTTCAGAAACCAGAGGCGTTTTGGGAACTACTGAAACTGATCTTCTGCAAGATTGAGGATGAGCGGTCTGACGAGATTTCGTTCTACGCAACATCTTCGGAAATGAAGGGCCTCAACGGCCGGCTGAAAGTGCGAGATCGAATCGCCAATCTCTTCGCTCACGTTCAGCGGAAGTACGGCACGATATTCAATCCAAACGAGGTCATCGAGCTAGAACCCCGCGTACTCGCCTACATCGTCTCTCAACTTCAGACCTGGTCGCTGCTGGAGAGCGACATCGACGTTAAAGGTAAGGCCTACGAAGAAATCGTCGGCTCCAATCTTCGGGGCGACCGAGGCGAGTTCTTCACCCCGAGAAATATCTGCGGAATGGCCGTGGCGATGCTGGATCCTGGACCGGATGACTTGGTACTCGACCCGGCATGCGGCACAGGCGGCTTCCTGACGATCGCAATGAACCACGTCATTCGAAAACTGCGGGAGCGTGCCGAGCTCAGGTGGCGCGTCCCAGAGAATCCTAGCGATTCCGAGTCTCGTGAGTACCACCAAAAGATCCGTGATTACGCGGATCAGCGAATCGTTGGCATCGACCTCAATCCAAACCTCGTTAAGGCCTCGAAAATGAACATGGTCATGAACAACGATGGTGCCGGGGGGCTTTATCAAGCGAATTCCCTCGCAGCATCCGTAACGTGGGGCAGCGATCTACGTAGTCGAGACCTCGAAGACTCTGTTGATCTCCTATTCACAAATCCACCATTCGGGTCAAAGATCAAGATTGACGATCCGGCAATTCTGGAGCGGTATGACCTTGCGTATACGTGGGACTTCGATGCCGATAACGATCGATACTACATTCGCGAACCGCGTCAGTTGCAAAGGTCGCAGCCGCCCGAGATTCTGTTCGTCGAGCGATGCGTACGGTTCCTGAAGCCGGGCACGGGTCGTTTAGCCATCGTGCTTCCGGACGGGATCCTGGGATCTCCCGGACTCGCCTATGTTCGCGAGTGGCTCTTCGAGCAAACTCGCGTGCTGGCGAGCATCGACCTGCATCCCGACGCGTTTTAGCCGCGTAACAGTACCCAAACAAGCGTGTTGGTGCTTGAACGGAAGTCGTTCCATGAGATTGAGCTCGAGAGAGCCGCTGGTAGAAAAAATCACTACGAGGTCTTTATGGCTCTTGCGAATCACATCGGGCATGACAAGCGTGGCAACAAGACATACGTGCGCGACGCTGAAGGCAACGAGATTGTTGAGACAGTTGAAGAGCGGATACGCGACGTTCAAAACGGCACTCCCTACTACCGAACGATAGAAGTCAAGCAGAAGATCGAGGACGACAACACCAGGCACATCGCTCGAGCATTCCGAGATTGGCTCGTAGCTCGGTGATCCACAGCACTGAACAGGCTGGAGAGGACTCTGTATTGCGCGACGCGGCCTACGTAAGCATGCCTATTTCGGAGATTGCGGCTGGGGATCGACGGCTTGACGCAGAGGTTTTCCTATCGGACGGCTTTGTCTTTCGGCGCGAGATTGCACGCTCCGGACGAAAGGATCCAAAACTCGGGGAACTCGCGAGAATCTGGCAGCCAAGTCGCCTGAAGGGAATTCGGGTCGAACCTCGGCACGGAGTGCCTTTCTTGGCAGCAACGCAGGCGTTCGACATTTGGCCAACGCCTCGAAAGTGGCTTGCGGCTAGCAAGACCCCTGACCTGGCGCGCCGCTACGTCGATCCGGACTGGATTCTTGTCACGTGCTCCGGTACCGTCGGAAATGCGATCGTTACCTATTCAGCTCACGCTAATCGGGTGATTTCGCATGATCTGCTCCGTGTCGAGATCGACAATCCTGAGACTAGAAGCTACGTCTACGCATTTCTTCGCACACGATTCGGACGCGCCATGATGCGCGGGAGTCACTACGGGAACGTGATCAAAC